>NZ_KZ454936.1:0-2988 GCF_002797315.1 Bacillus sp. FJAT-44742
CATAGTACGTGGTCGTAGACCCGAAACCGTGTGATCTACCCATGTCCAGGGTGAAGACAGGGTAACACCTGTTGGAGGCCCGAACCCACGCAAGTTGAAAATTGCGGGGATGAGGTGTGGGTAGCGGTGAAATGCCAATCGAACTCGGAGATAGCTGGTTCTCCCCGAAATAGCTTTAGGGCTAGCCTCGAGTTAGAGTCCTGGAGGTAGAGCACTGATTGGACTAGGGGTCCCTACAGGATTACCGAATTCAGTCAAACTCCGAATGCCAGAGACTTATTTCTCGGGAGTCAGACTGCGAGTGCTAAGATCCGTAGTCAAGAGGGAAACAGCCCAGATCACCAGCTAAGGTCCCCAAGTATACGTTAAGTGGAAAAGGATGTGGAGTTGCTTAGACAACTAGGATGTTGGCTTAGAAGCAGCCATCATTGAAAGAGTGCGTAATAGCTCACTAGTCGAGTGACTCTGCGCCGAAAATGTACCGGGGCTAAACGTATCACCGAAGCTGTGAATGAACACCATCAGGTGTTCGTGGTAGGGGAGCGTTCAAAGGGCTGAGAAGCTGGATCGTGAGGACCAGTGGAGCGCTTTGAAGTGAGAATGCCGGTATGAGTAACGAAAAGAAGGGTGAGAATCCCTTCCGTCGAAAACCTAAGGTTTCCTGAGGAAGGTTCGTCCGCTCAGGGTTAGTCGGGTCCTAAGCCGAGGCTGAAAAGCGTAGGCGATGGGAAACAGGTTGAAATTCCTGTACCACCTCCTCACCATTTGAGTAATGGGGGGACGCAGAAAGGTAGGGTAAGCGCGCTGTTGGATATGCGCGTCCAAGCAGGTAGGCTGAGAAGCAGGCAAATCCGCTTCTTGTAAGGCTGAGCTGTGATGGCGAGGGAAATCATAGTACCGAAGTTCCTGATCCTACACTGCCAAGAAAAGCCTCTAGCGAGGTGAGAGGTGCCCGTACCGCAAACCGACACAGGTAGGTGGGATGAGAATTCTAAGACGCTCGGGAGAACTCTCGTTAAGGAACTCGGCAAAATGACCCCGTAACTTCGGGAGAAGGGGTGCTCTCTAGGGTGTTAAAGCCCCGGAGAGCCGCAGTGAAAAGGCCCAAGCGACTGTTTATCAAAAACACAGGTCTCTGCGAAGCCGCAAGGCGAAGTATAGGGGCTGACACCTGCCCGGTGCTGGAAGGTTAAGAGGAGAGGTTATCCCCTTCGGGGAGAAGCTTCGAATTGAAGCCCCAGTAAACGGCGGCCGTAACTATAACGGTCCTAAGGTAGCGAAATTCCTTGTCGGGTAAGTTCCGACCCGCACGAAAGGTGCAACGACTTGGGCACTGTCTCAACGAGAGACCCGGTGAAATTATATTACCTGTGAAGATGCAGGTTACCCGCGACAGGACGGAAAGACCCCATGGAGCTTTACTGTAGCTTGATATTGGATTTTGGTACAGCTTGTACAGGATAGGTAGGAGCCTTGGAAACCGGACCGCCAGGTTCGGTGGAGGCGCTGGTGGGATACTACCCTGGCTGTACTGAAATTCTAACCTCGGACCGTGATCCGGTTCAGGGACAGTGTCAGGTGGGCAGTTTGACTGGGGCGGTCGCCTCCTAAACAGTAACGGAGGCGCCCAAAGGTTCCCTCAGAATGGTTGGAAATCATTCGAAGAGTGCAAAGGCAAAAGGGAGCTTGACTGCGAGACCTACAAGTCGAGCAGGGACGAAAGTCGGGCTTAGTGATCCGGCGGTACCGTATGGAAGGGCCGTCGCTCAACGGATAAAAGCTACCCTGGGGATAACAGGCTAATCTCTCCCAAGAGTTCACATCGACGGGGAGGTTTGGCACCTCGATGTCGGCTCGTCGCATCCTGGGGCTGAAGTAGGTCCCAAGGGTTGGGCTGTTCGCCCATTAAAGCGGCACGCGAGCTGGGTTCAGAACGTCGTGAGACAGTTCGGTCCCTATCCGTCGCGGGCGCAGGAAATTTGAGAGGAGCTGTCCTTAGTACGAGAGGACCGGGATGGACACACCGCTGGTGTACCAGTTGTTCCGCCAGGAGCATAGCTGGGTAGCTACGTGTGGACGGGATAAGTGCTGAAAGCATCTAAGCATGAAGCCCCCCTCAAGATGAGATTTCCCATAGCGCCAAGCTAGTAAGACCCCTTGAAGATGACAAGGTTGATAGGTCTGAGGTGGACGCGTGGCGACACGTGAAGCTGACAGATACTAATCGGTCGAGGGCTTATCCTAACACAAATAGGTGGGCGCCTCGGTGATACACTCTATTTCTTCTCTGTTATTCAGTTTTGAGAGAACGATGTTCTCTTTTTGTTGCCTTTGTTTTTGAGGCAGAAATAAGAAAGTAGTTGAAAAACTATTGAAGGCAATAGTTTTTTTATTTCCTCAAAAACATCTTTTTAATTATTTGGAAAGAATTGTTTATTGTAAGAGGATAAGGTTATATGCTATAATAGATTCTACATTCTTCTTGACAGCTTAAATTTTATTCTAGTGTTATACTATATTGCGGGTGTAGTTTAGTGGTAAAACCTCAGCCTTCCAAGCTGATGTCGTGGGTTCGATTCCCATCACCCGCTCCATTATTTGAAAAAAATGAGTGAGCGAAAGTTCAACATTTCACAAAGTTGCAAAAAAAGTTATTGACACCATATTGCGAAGGTGTTATGATGATTAAGTCGCCAAAAAAACGGCGGATAAGTTGTCCTTTGAAAATCGAATGAAAGTCAAACGTCAGTTAATTTCTATTAAAGTAAGTTAAGTTAGTTTCAAACATCTTCATTTTATCGGAGAGTTTGATCCTGGCTCAGGACGAACGCTGGCGGCGTGCCTAATACATGCAAGTCGAGCGCAGGAAGCAAGCTGCGCCCTTCGGGGCAAAGCTTGTGGAATGAGCGGCGGACGGGTGAGTAACACGTGGGCAACCTGCCTTACAGACTGGGATAACCCCGGGAAACCGGGGCTAATACCGGATAA
>NZ_KZ454936.1:2998-370413 GCF_002797315.1 Bacillus sp. FJAT-44742
CCTCAAGATGAGATTTCCCATAGCGCCAAGCTAGTAAGACCCCTTGAAGATGACAAGGTTGATAGGTCTGAGGTGGACGCGTGGCGACACGTGAAGCTGACAGATACTAATCGGTCGAGGGCTTATCCTAACACAAATAGGTGGGCGCCTCGGTGATATACTCTATTTCTTCTCTGTTATTCAGTTTTGAGAGAACGATGTTCTCTATGTCTGGTGGCGATAGCGAAGAGGTCACACCCGTTCCCATGCCGAACACGGAAGTTAAGCTCTTCAGCGCCGATGATAATTGGGGGGCAACTCCCTGTGAAAGTAGGACGCTGCCAGGCCAATCATGAAAGCACCCACAAGACGGGTGCTTTTTTTGTATTAAATTATCTTATTTAGAGTCATACCTTAGCTAAAATAGTAAAATGAACTACCTTTTCTTTTGTTTGAATCTTTTACCAAGTCTAAAAGAATAAAAAGAGAGCACCTCTATTTAACGGCTCTACACTATTTGTTGGGGTTTTAGAAAAATTAGCTATTAAAAAACACGCAAGCTCCGATATCCTTTACACTTGAATTGTCGAGAAACAAGAATAAGGATAGGAGTTGCGTGTACATGCATTTTATCATGAATATGCCCGGGTTTGAAGAAATGGTCATAAAGAAAACAGAAACGATAGGGGATTCGTTCCATCTCCACGTAGAGATGGAACGAAAAGCCCAACGCTGCCCCGATCGTGGAACGCGGACGAAACGTGTTCATGCTTACCGCACTCAAAAAGTACAGCACTTGAAGATGTTTGAGAGAAACACGTATGTATTTTATCGAAAGCGTCGTTACGCCTGTTCCTGCGGGAAACGGTTTGCCGAGTCCACTCGCTTTGTCCAACGATATCAGCGTCACAGCGTGGAATGGAATCAAGCGTTTGGGCTGCGCATCATTCAGGGGAAAAACTTCAAGGATACAGCGCAACAGTTTCGAACGTCTGCTTCTACTGCCATGAGGCGATTTGATGCCATTTCTTCTCCCATGTTTCGAGAAGTCACAGAACTTCCTGAAGTCATTGCGATCGATGAATATAAAGGAGATACCGATCAAGGGAAGTTTCAGGTCATCATTGCCAATGGGAAGACCGCTGAACCTTTGGATATTCTTCCTGACCGTAAGGTGGAGACGGTGAAATAGTATTTACGCCAAAAAGGAAACAAGGTGGAAATGGTGGTGATGGATATGAGTTATCCCTTCAAATCTGCCGTACAGAAAGCCTTAGGAAACCCTGTGATCATCGCGGACCGTTTTCACTTTCGCCGGTATGTCTTTTGGGCTTTGGATCGTGTGAGAAGAAGAGTGCAGAAAGACTTTCATGAGTATGATCGAAAGAAATGTAAACGAATGAAACACGTGTTTAACAAACGGTACGAAGCTCTGAGCGAGAAGCAGCACTGGTATTTGGAGAGATACTTGGGTTTATCCGAGGAGTTACGGAGCGCCTACCGGCTGAAAGAAATGTCTCGGGGCTGGTTTGATCAAGCGAAAGCTGTTGGTTCTTCCAATGGGAGGATCATAAAAGAAGGACTCTATGCTTTTTACCGTGAGGTAAAGGCGTCTGGCATGAAAGAATTTATAAAGGTGGTTCAAACCCTCCAAAATTGGCAAACGGAAATCCTAAACAGTTTTACGTTTGGGTATACCAACGGGCCAATCGAAGGATTAAACAACCAAACCAAGGTAATCAAACGAAATGCGTTTGGTTTTAAGCGTTACGACCGTCTGCGTATGAGAGTCCTATTACATCATCAGGTAAAAGGAAAGACCATTCAAGTAGGATAAAGGGGCAGGAGCAAAAAGCTCCCACCCCAACATTTGACTTAGAACCTATTTAACATGTTATTGGTACAATATAATTAACAGAAAGAGAAGGCAGGGAAAATCAGAGTTCAGAAAGGAGGAAAACGAGGTGTCACACCAAGTTAGAATGCTTCCGTTAGGGGACAGTGCAATAAGAATGGAAGTAGGTAAGACAATATCCAAAGAAACAAACAGTCTTATTAGAGCCTACTTATACTTATTAAAAGAAACAAAAATGGTTGGAATTAATGAATGGGTACCAAGTTACACAGCGATAACCTTCTTTTACGATCCTTTTTTAATAAGCTATGAAAAAGCAGCAGAATGGTTATATGAGCTGTCTGCTCATTTGCAGAAAGTAAAACTGCCTCCTCCTGTTATTTATGATATCCCTACTTATTACGGAGGAGAAAGTGGCCCTGATTTAAAAAGGGTAGCAGAAATAAACAACTTATCTCCTGAGGAAGTAGTCAGTATTCACTCAAGTGAAAGTTATCTTATTTACATGATTGGCTTTACACCTGGTTTTCCCTACTTAGGGGGGATGTCTGAAAAAATAGCTGCTCCTCGTTTAAGTAAGCCAAGGGGAAAAGTAGCAGAGGGATCCGTTGGAATAGCAGGAGAGCAAACTGGTATTTATTCATTAGAGAGTCCTGGAGGATGGAACATTATTGGCAGAACACCAATAAAATTATTTGATCAACATAGAGAGCACCCTTTTTTAGTGGAAAGTGGTAATTATATTCGCTTTGTTCCGGTAGAAAATGAGGAATATGAAAAAATAAAAATAGAGGTCGATAGAAGAGTATACCAGTTAACCACAAGGGTCATGGAGGGGACACATGAATTATCAAGTGGATTTAAACAGTGATTTAGGAGAGAGCTTTGGTGCTTACACCATAGGGCAAGATGAACAGGTTCTGGAGTTTGTAAGCTCAGCAAATGTGGCCTGTGGATACCATGCAGGAGATTATAACGTTATGGACAAGACGGTTAAATTAGCTAAAGAGAAAGGAGCAGGTATAGGAGCGCACCCCGGATTTCCTGATCTTGCGGGATTTGGACGAAGAAAGATGGAGATGACACCTGGTGAGGTCCATCGTCTTGTGACTTACCAGATTGGAGCTATAGAGGCTTTCTGCCGAGTTCACCAGGTTTCTCTTCAGCACGTGAAGCCTCATGGAGCCTTGTTTAACATTGCATCGGTGGATACAAAAACGGCAGAGGCGATTGCAGAAGCAGTGTACGATGTAAATCCATCACTTATACTATTTGGTTTAGCGGGGGGAGAATTAATTACGGCAGGAAAGCGATTGGGACTCAGATGCGCAAATGAGGTGTTTGCTGATCGTACGTACTTGCCTGATGGGACATTAACTCCAAGAAGCAATCCTGAGGCATTAATCCATAGCACTGAAGAGGCAGTCGAACGAGTGATTAAAATGATTACAAAAAAGCAGACGGAAGCATTAGATGGTACGGTTATTGACTTAGACGCTGACACAATCTGCGTTCATGGAGATAAGCCGGAAGCTTTGGAATTTGTTAAACATGTCAGAAAGGTTTTTTCAGAGAACAATATTACTGTCCAGCCAATAGGTGAATGGAAATGAGTAAACCTCTATTCCTTGTGAAAAAGCCAGGAATGCAAACAACTATACAGGATAAAGGGAGAACGGGTTATCAGCAGTTTGGTGTAGTGGCTTCTGGGGCGATGGATCAATTTTCTTATCAAGCAGGAAACTTATTAGTTGGTAACAACCGCGGAGATGCTGCACTGGAAATAACCATGGCTGGCCCGCATTTACTTGCCCAAAGTGATGCTGTGGCAGTCATTACAGGTGCTGACCTTCAACCTCAATTAAATGGCCAGCCGGTTTCCCGGTGGATATCTTTTTCTATAAAAGAAGGAGATGAGCTGATATTTCATGGAGCGAAAAAGGGAGTAAGAGCTTATCTATGTATTTCGGGTGGCATAGCAGGCGAGAAAACACTTGGAAGTCAGTCAACTTATATGAAAGCAAGAATGGGAGGTATTGAAGGAAGGTCTGCAGTAAAGGGAGATACGATCTATAAAAACGTGGAGGATAGAACCGAAAAGCCGGGCAAAGGACTTCATTACTCTTTTATTCCTGACTATGATGACCTTTCCCCTCTGAGAGTCGTTCCAGGTCCAGAGGAAGAAGACTTTACCAAGGATGGACTTCATGCTTTTTATAACACTGAGTATATTGTCACTCAGGAAGCCGACCGTATGGGTATGAGACTTGAAGGGACACCGATAAAGCATCTAGACAAAGCTGATATCTTATCGGATGCCGTAGCATACGGTACCATTCAGGTGCCTAAGAACGGACAGCCTATGATTTTAATGGCTGACAGACAGACTACAGGCGGATACACCCGTATTGCCAATGTAATAAGCACGGACCTTCCTCGATTAGCGCAGCTTCTCCCTGGTAAAAAAATCTCATTTGAAAAAGTGAGCGTAGAGACTGCCCATTCTTTGATGAAAAAACAAGAAAAAACTCTTACACAAATTGAATTTCTCAACTCGGAATCATGATGAAAAAGAACGACCAAACATAGGCGAATGGAGAGAACGTTATGACTAAGCATTTTAATACACAAACTGTACATTTTCAAAAGGGGGATGGGGAGAAGAACGTAAGTAAAACAAAGCCTATTTACCAAACTTCAGCTTTCACATTTGAGAGCTTAGAAGACATGGAAAGCTATTTTAGCGGAGAGAAGGAATATCTTTATACTCGTTACAGCAATCCCAACCCTGATGACTTAGGTGCAGGCGTTGCTCAATTAGAAGGAGCTCCCGCAGGCGCAGCCAGTTCTTCAGGGATGTCTGCAATTCTTGCAGGCGTTATGGCAGCTGCAAATCCGGGTGAGCATATTATAGTGCCAGAAGACTTATACGGAGGGACGTACCAATTATTTGAACAGGAATTAAAAGAATTTGGATATGAAATTTCAGTTATCGATTTTACAAGTATTAAGAATGTTGAAGAGAAGATTAAAGATAATACTGTTCTTCTTTACTCTGAGTCCATTGCCAACCCCCTGCTTAGAGCCGAAAATTTGCAAGAGCTGGTCTCGCTCGGTAAAACTCATAATTTAACCGTAATGATTGATAACACGTTTGCTACACCTTATTTAATACAGCCATACAAACAGGGCGCAGACATAGTGGTACATAGTGCTACAAAATACATAGGCGGTCATAGTGATGTAACGGCTGGAGTGGTAGTGGGCAATGAAGAGCTGATAGCAAAAGCAAAGAAAAAGATAATTAACTTAGGGGGAAGTTTGAGCCCCTTTGAAGCTTGGCTTGCCTGTAGAGGGTTAAAAACTTTAAGTGTAAGAATGGAGAGACAATGCGCCAATGCTAATGAGCTTGCTGTCTGGTTTAGGGAGCAAGAGGATATTAAGAAAGTTTACTATCCGGAAGCAGTCTCTGAAAGAGGGAACGGGGCAATGGTTAGTATTGAGCTGGAAGAGTACATTGATTTGCATACCTTCTTTTCCTCATTAGATTGGGTGAAAATTGTTCCTACATTAGCTGGCGTGGAAACAACTGTGTCCTATCCACTTGGAACCTCACATCGGACAGTGCCAGAGGAAATAAGAAAGTCGTTAGGTATCACAGCAGGAATTGTACGAATTTCGGTTGGAATAGAAGAGTCCAAGGATATTATTGAAGCATTTAACAGAGCCTTACAAGCTGCTAAAAAATAAAAACAGACAGCCGTCTAAAAACGGCTGTCTTTTGTATTCATCCAGTCCTGAAAATTTTGGTAGACAGAAATATTGTCACTGAATATTAATATAGGCAGGAAAAGAAAGGTCGCAAGTAACGCCATGTTAGCTCCGATCGCAGCTTTTACACATTGGATAAGATCCATGATAAAACCCTCCTTTATAATAATATTCTAAATATTCTTATTAATATAATATCAAAACAAGTAACTTTTTGCAAAAAAACAAACTTGTAATGAAAATATAAATAAGTGCTTGCATTGCATTAAGAACCGTGGTATATTTATATACGTGACGTTGAGAACGTCATAAAAGGTCTGGTGGCGACAGCGAAGAGGTCACACCCGTTCCCATGCCGAACACGGAAGTTAAGCTCTTCAGCGCCGATGATAATTGGGGGGCAACTCCCTGTGAAAGTAGGACGTTGCCAGGCCTTATCTAATTTTATAATATCGCGGGGTAGAGCAGTCTGGTAGCTCGTCGGGCTCATAACCCGGAGGTCGGAGGTTCAAATCCTCCCCCCGCAACCAAAATAAGTTTTTGCTCCTACGTCGAATCAACATCTGAGTAAAAAACATCAGTAGTACTCGTCAGAGTACAACCAAATAATCATTTATTAATAAGCTGAAAGAGGCTTTTTTTAATTGGTTTCAAAATGAGGTACATATATTCCAAAGCCGGCAAAGCAATCAAAGTATTGTTTTGCTTTTTTTGTGCAGACGGCTATCGAGAAGTGAATTTTCCAAAAGAATACGTTACACTGTAGAAAGAAAATGGATGAATTCAACAATATTATCGTTGACACTTCTAATATTGGAAAGAATGAGATTAGGATTGTTATGCGGACATCTAACCTTAAGAAATAGTGAGTGTGACCTTATGATTCATGATGAATTTGATTGGATAAACAAAATTAAGCCAAAATCACATTATCAAAGCCATTTGCTTGAAGGTATCGGCGATGATGCTTCTGTTTATAAAACCGATGCGTCTTATGATGAAATTATATGTGTTGATACTCTGGTAGAGGATGTGCATTTCAAGAAGACTACTCTCTCTCCGTTTGATATAGGGCACAAGGCACTGGCCGTAAATATCAGTGATGTAGCTGCGATGGGAGGGTGGCCGGTCTTTTATTTAGTCTCTGTTGCTATTCCTTCGGACTGGTCGGAGGAAGAAATGGAAGAGCTTTATAAAGGGATGTCATCCTTGGCAGAGGGGTACAAAATGGACTTAATTGGCGGTGATACGGTCTCCACTACCGATAAACTGGTGATCTCTGTCACGGTTACCGGCCGTGTGGAAGCTGGAAAACGCCTATTAAGAAAAAATGCTCTGCCTGGAGATATAGTGTTTGTCACAGGTTCTCTTGGGAAGTCCGCGGCCGGACTTGCTCTTTTGCTCAAGAGGTCAAGAAACGCGCACTTTACAGCAAGAGAAAAACGGCTGACGATTGCTCACCAACGTCCGCGGCCTAAAGTGGAAGAAGCAAGGGTGATCAATTCTTTGAATACTAGGGGAGCATTGAATGACATAAGTGATGGAATTGGCAGCGAAGCTCATGAAATTGCTGAAGCGAGTAATGTTTCCATAGAGCTGGATGAAAGCAGTCTCCCTATTGCCCAGGAACTGCAGAGTGTAGATACGGCCAAGCGGCTTGAATGGATGCTGTTTGGCGGTGAAGATTTTGAGCTTGTAGGAACGGTTAGGGAAAACGATTGGGAGCTGCTATCGGAAGCGATGAAAAAAGAAGGCCTCTCTTTATATAAGATTGGGACCGTGAAAGAAGGCCGTGGGGAAGTGTGGCTTAAAAAAGAGAAGAACGGACTGGTTCGTCTTAATAAAAAAGGCTACAATCATTTTAAATCATAAAGGTAAGGGAAGTTGGTGAGGGTAATGGCTGAAAGCTTTACGTTTATTACTAGATCGCCTGAGGAAACCATTTCATTAGGGGAACGCCTGGGCCGTGCTGCACAGCCAAGTGATCTCATTACCCTGTCAGGAGATTTAGGAGCGGGAAAAACACACTTTACAAAAGGAATTGCTGAAGGGCTGGAAGTGAAAAAGGTGGTAAACAGTCCGACTTTTACCATAATTAAGGAGTATAAGGGCAGGCTCCCCTTGTATCATATGGACGTATATCGTTTAGAAGAACAAGGGGGAGAAGACTTGGGCTTTGAGGAATATTTTGAAGGTGAGGGCCTAACGGTAGTTGAATGGGCAGAAATTATTAAAGAACAGCTCCCTGATCACTTTCTGGATATTATAATAAGAAGAGACAGCGATACACAAAGGACGTTTACTTTTACTCCTTATGGGGAGAGATATATTCAACTAAGCAAGGAGCTGCAGGGGAAATGAAGATCCTGTCTATAGATACAACAACATATACCTTGGGGGTAGGGGTTTCTGCTGAGGGAGAAATCAAAGGAGAGGTAATAACGAATCTTAAGAAGAATCATTCTATCAGGCTGATGCCAGCTATAGATTATCTTTTAAAAGAAGCCTCCATAAAGACAAACGAACTGGACCGAATTGCTGTAGCAAAAGGACCTGGTTCCTATACGGGGGTTCGTATAGGAGTGACCACTGCCAAGTCGATGGCTTGGGCTTTACATATCCCGGTCGTAGGGGTATCAAGCTTGAAAATACTGGCTCAAAATGGGAAGCATTTTCAAGGAGTGGTCTGCCCATTTATTGATGCTCGCCGGGAACAGGTATACACCGGGCTTTACCAGGGCAGCCATGGAGAGTGCAGAATGGTGGAAAAAGACCGGATTACTTTAATGGAGGATTGGCTGCAGGGACTCAAAAAGATAGAAAAGGACGTATTGTTTTTAAGTCAGGATATAGAAAAGCATCGTGAATTAATTGAGTACACTCTTGGGGATAAAGCTCTGTTTGGTACCATGCAGGAAAATTCCGTCCGTCCTGGTGAACTGTTAGCGTTGGGTGAAAAAGCTGAGCCGGGTCAATCTGTTCATGAATTTGTCCCTGAGTATATTCAGCTTGCGGAAGCTGAGAAGAAGTGGCTTGCTGATCAGAAAGGAAAGTCGAATGGGTGAGAAGGTATCCGTGCGGTTTATGACGGTAGAGGATATAGATGGGGTCCTGGAGGTGGAACAGGATTCATTTACTCTTCCGTGGAGCAGGGCTGCATTTGAAAGTGAGCTGACATCTAATCAATTTGCTCATTATCTTGTAGCAGAAAATGAAGATGAGATTGTTGGTTATTGTGGTGTCTGGGTGGTAATGGATGATGCTCATATCACAAATATTGCAGTCCATTCCAACCATAGAGGAAAGAGTATCGGGGAACTCCTCTTAGCTAATGCGTTAGAAATGGCAAAGACCTATGGAGCGCTGCGTATGAGTCTTGAAGTAAGAGTAACAAACCATGTTGCTCAGTCTTTATATAAAAAATATGGTTTTCAGCCGGGAGGCATCCGTAAAAATTATTATACGGACAATCTCGAGGATGCTTTAGTGATGTGGGTGAATTTACATGAACAATCAATTAGCGAAAAATGATGCTCCAATCATACTGGCCATTGAAACCAGCTGTGACGAAACGGCTGCTGCTGTGATTAAGGGAGGCAAAGAGGTGCTTTCAAACGTAGTGTCTTCTCAGATCGAGAGCCATAAGCGCTTTGGAGGAGTGGTCCCGGAGATTGCATCAAGACATCATGTGGAACAAATTACATTTATAGTGGAGGAAGCCTTGAGTGAAGCCAATCTCACATTTAGTGATTTGGATGCCTTGGCTGTGACTTCAGGACCAGGGTTGGTTGGCGCATTGCTCATTGGGGTTAATGCTGCAAAAGCGATTGCTTTTGCTCATGGTCTGCCTTTAATCCCGGTACATCACATAGCCGGTCATATTTATGCAAACCAGCTTGAGAAACCTCTGGAGTTTCCGCTTATCTCTCTTGTGGTTTCGGGAGGGCACACAGAACTTATATACATGAAAGAAGACGGGCATTTTGAAGTGATTGGAGAAACTCGGGATGATGCAGTGGGAGAGGCATATGATAAGGTCGCTCGCACTTTGAAACTGCCATACCCAGGGGGACCGGAAATAGACAAGCTTGCATCAAAAGGGGAAGCCAATATTGACCTGCCCCGTGCATGGCTGGAAACAGGGTCATATGACTTTAGTTTCAGCGGGTTAAAGTCAGCAGTGATTAACGTTCTTCATAACGCATCACAACGGGGGGAAGAGGTAAGGCCTGAGGACCTGGCCGCTAGTTTTCAGGCCAGTGTCGTGGAAGTTCTTGTTACAAAAGCGAAACGAGCTGCAGAAGAGTATAATGTAAAGCAGCTTGTTGTAGCTGGCGGCGTGGCTGCTAATAAAGGGTTAAGAGATTCATTGGAAAAAGCATTAGAAAACAGTGAGGCAGAGTTAAGGATTCCATCTTTAAAGCTATGCACTGACAATGCAGCCATGATTGGTGCAGCTGCGAATACAGGATGGAGAAACAACAAGTTTGCAACACTGGATTTGAATGGAGAGCCTGGCCTTCCCTTATCATAGGGAGGGTCATTTTTTGTCAAAAGCTGTTGAAAAAACAAATGTGGATAGTGTGGATAAATCGGTGAATAACTTTATATACGGGACTTTTGGATGTGCACGGATTAAACTGTGGATAAGTGGAGAAGTTTGTGTATAAATGAAAAAAACCCTTGCTATGTGGGTATACTGTTGTTGATAAGTGTGTGGATAGTGTGGATATGTTAGAAAATTAACAAAGATAAGGTTGTTTGTAAATATGAGAGTTAAATTTGTCCACATAAGTGTTCTGTGCCTATGGTTGAGCACCTGCCTTATATCGACAACAATTTCTGCCAAAAGTATCTCAGGGGACCATCTCACTCTCGTAGTTGTTCCGGAACTGTCTCTTGAAGACATAGAGTTTCTTTCAGCTGATAATGAAAGTTTTTGGGACGAAGTTTCAATGACAGGTATAAATGTAAAAGCAGCCGGACCTTCTTCATACATAAATGAAGCTGTCACATTAAGTACTGGATCCAGAGGAACAGGTGTGGCTGAGTGGAATGCATATAATCGAGGGGAAAAGGTTTTATCCACAGGAAGCCTTTCGGCAGAAGGACAATATAGAAAGCTTCAAGGGACTGACCCTGTTTCCCCTATTATTCATCCACTTATCCACAGTCTTTCTGACAAGAATACCCTTGAATCATTTGGTTCTAAACCTGGTTTGTTAGGAGGTCTCTTAGAAGAGAACGGAATAAAGACAAATGTAGCGGGGACGAGTGACTATGAAGAGGAAAAAGTAAGATATGGTTCTTTATTTACAATGAATGAAAAAGGTGAGGCAAGGGGCCAGCTTAATGAAGGAATGGTAAAGGTCCCTCACGCTCCTGGAGGCTGGAAGGTTGATCGTGAGGCTTTAACCGAGTGGCTGGAGAAGGCACGCCAAGAAAACGAAAAGTCATTTAGCGTAATAGAATGGGGAGAATTCTACCGTTTCCATAAGGATAAAGAAAACATGGATCCCTCCTGGCAAAGAAGTTATCAACAGCAGCTTAGAAAAGAGCTGCAAACCTTTCTTGTTGCCTTAAGGAATAACGAGCAAAATTTTATGGTGCTAGGTGTTACCGTGCCTAAGGAATTAAATGATAAAGGGTACCGGATAGCACCGGTAGCTTTGTGGGAAAAGGGCCAGCAGCATGGCTTGCCATTGTATTCTCATACAACAAGGCAGGCTTTTATCTCTTCCAATGTAGATATTGTGCCGACTATTCTATCTTATTTTCAAATTGAAGTTCCAGGAGAGCTTACAGGCAGTCCTTTGACAAGGAAGAAAATAGAAGGGGAAGAGGATGGCCGGGAAGCCATGTTTGCTCATTTTGACTGGCTGGCTGTTATTTATTCAACAAGGCCTGAAGTCCTCTTATCCTATATAATTCTGCTGGCTTTTCTTTTGTTTAGTTCGTTTCTTTACGTGTGGAAAAAAAGAGAGGATTCATCTAAAGCAAGGTATTTGCTGCCAGGGGTTTTACTTGGAGGAATGAGTTCACCCTTTTGGTTTTTAGTTACCCCTGTCCTTCTTAAGTCCATTTCTTTCTATTGGTATGTGGGCCTTATATTCCTGCTTTCTTTCTTAACGGGTCTTCTTTTAGCTGTGAGGTCTGAGAAGGGAGTCTGGCTGTCATCTTTATTGCTCTTTATCATGGTTTCGTTTGATTTGCTGCTTGGTTCGCCTCTCATGCAACGATCTTATCTTGGTTATGATCCGTTAATAGGGGCAAGGTATTACGGAATTGGCAATGAATATGCTGGTTTTTACGTCATCTCTGCCTTGTTTATCATTCATTATTGTCTGCGTAAAAAGCTTTGGAAGTCAGGAGGTTTCCTGGCAATTCTGACACTGTTTTTCCTGGGAGCTTCCTTTCTTGGCTCAAACGCAGGTGCCACATTATCAGCTGGATTAATGTTTAGCTATCTTTTCTTTCAGCTGTTATTTCCTTCAGCAGGAAAGCTAAAGAAGCTGGCCCTGACAGGAGGAGCGCTGATCGGTGCTCTTTCTTTTTTAAAGGTTATGCAGCTTGCAGGTCCTGTCACTCACATAGGAGATGCTTTTAAACAGCTTGAAGCAGGAAACTTTTCTTATATACTGGAGATCATGATAAGAAAAGCAGAGATGAATATAAAAATACTTCGTTATTCAAATTGGACCACATTGTTTGTCACGAGTTATGTTGTAGCCGCGCTGCTCTTAATCAAAGGGAAATTCAAGCTTTGGGATGACAGAGACAAAGTGGTCATTAAAGGGGGAGCTGCTGGTTCTATATTTCTTTTGCTGTTAAATGATTCTGGTGTTACAGCCGCAGCCACCTCTATGTTTTTTCTCATATGCGGAGCATTAATTTGGAAACTGCAAAAAGAAGCGTAGATCCTTCTGCGCTTCTTTTTGATTAAGTGTTTTATTGGTCCTCTTCCAGCTGAAGTTCTTCCCATTTTTCCATAAGTTCTTCGGCTTTCAGTCGGGATGTATCTATTTTTTCCTGAAGTTCCTGTGCTTTTTGATGACTTTCATAGATTTCAGGGTCAAGGAGCTTATTCTCCATCTCTTCAATTTCCTGCTCCAAGTCCTCAATTTCTTTTTCGATTGTTTCAATGTCTCTTTTTCGTTTTCTAGCTCGTTTCTTTACTTCTTTATCAAGAAAATAAGATTCTTTATCCGAACCATTCTGCTCCTCTTGAGAAGAGGAAGATGCTTCTCTTTGACTGCGCAGTTCCTCTCGCTGGCGCTCTTCTTCTTTTTTCATCAGGTAGTAATCGTAATCACCGAGATAGTCTTTTAACCCTTCGCTTGTCATTTCAACTATTCGCGTAGACATCCGATTCAGGAAGTAGCGGTCGTGAGACACAAATAAAAGAGTACCCGGGTAGTCAAGAAGCGCGGATTCTAACACTTCCTTGCTATCTAAGTCTAAATGGTTTGTAGGCTCATCAAAAATAAGAAAGTTAGCCTTTTTCATCATCAGCTTTGCAAGGGCAAGACGAGCTTTCTCACCGCCGCTTAGTTCAGAGACGTGCTTAAGCACATCATCTCCGCTAAATAAAAAATTACCCAAAACAGTGCGGATGTCTTTTTCATTTGTTAACGGGTATTCATCCCATAATTCCTGTAAGACGGTTTTATTCGAAGTAAGCTGGGTCTGCTCCTGGTCGTAATAGCCGACTGTAACTTTGCTCCCAAAAGAAATCGTACCATCTGAAGGTTTGATTTTATCGATAATTGCTTTTAATAAAGTAGTTTTTCCCACACCGTTAGGACCAATGAGGGCAACGCTTTCCTTGCGGTTTAATTGCAGATTCAGGTTAGTGAAAAGAGGCTTGCAGTCTTCATAGGATACAGTTAAATTATTTACCTTTACTACTTCATTCCCGCTTTGCCTGTCGATATCAAAGGAAAATTTGGCTGATTTCTCATCTCCCGGCGGGCGGCTGAGGCTTTCCATTTTTTCAAGCTGTTTTCGCTTGCTTTGTGCTCTTTTGGAGGTGGAGGCTCTGGCAAGATTACGCTGGACAAAATCCACTAAGCGGGCTCTTTCCTCCTGGTTTTTTTCAAAAGCCTTTTGTTCAAGCTCATAGCGTTTTGCTTTTTCATCAAGGTAAAAGCTATAATTTCCTTGAAAAAGTGTGACTTCCTTCCATGCTACCTCATATACCTTATGAACGATTTTGTCCAAAAAGTAGCGGTCATGGGAGACAATCAAAATCGCCCCTTTGTAGCCGGTTAAGTATTGTTCGAGCCACGTCAGGGTTTCGATATCCAGGTGGTTTGTGGGCTCGTCAAGAATAAGAAGCTCTGGCTTGGAAAGAAGGAGTTTGCCCAATGCTAAGCGGGTCTTTTGCCCGCCGCTTAAGCTTGAAATCGGGGTGCTGTAGTCAAAGGAGGCAAAATTTAAACCTGACAAAATGCTGCGGATGTCGGCTTCGTATTGGTACCCGCCTCTTTCTTTGAACTCTACCTGGAGTTCGTCGTATTCTTTTAGTATCTTTTCATACTGGGCATTGTTTTCGTACACAGCCGGGTTGGCCATCTTTTCTTCCAGGCGGCGGATTTGTTTCTCCATTTGAATGACCTCCGTATAAATGGAGAGCATTTCATCCCAGATAGACCGATGTGATTCAAGGCCTGTATGTTGGGCAAGATAGCCCATTCTAATTCCTTTTGGGGTAATAATCTCCCCAGTGTCATAAGAAGTCTGTCCTGAGATAATTTTTAAAAGGGTCGACTTTCCGGCTCCGTTTCTTCCAACGAGAGCAACTCTTTCGCCTGATTTTACTTCAAGCTTTATGTTATCAAGGAGCGTTTCCGCTCCAAACGATTTGGTAAGGTTCACGCATTGCAACAATATCATGTCTCTTCATCCTTGCTATAGAATTGGCAATCATGTTTCACTTCTCTTTAGTGTATCTTATTTAGGTCCCTGCAAAAAGAGAGAGATACATTCAAAGGCCCTGAGCTGGCTCAATCTTTTTTACATATTCGTGAATTATGTCGCCTGGGAGTTCTGTTCCCATTACATTCAAGAATGAAATGTTGTACAATAAGGGAGGTGAACGGCAGGTCCAACCCAGCCTAGCAGTTTATAAGTAGCGGCGGTGCAAGAGTTACTTACTCTCGTAAGAATGAAAGATACGTTGGAGGCTGCTATGAACATAGATCAACATAAAATACCGCAAGCAACAGCAAAGCGCCTGCCTTTATATTACCGGTTTTTGGAGAACCTCCATACTTCAGGAAAGCAGCGTGTATCATCTACAGAATTAAGTGAGGCAGTGAAGGTTGATTCTGCTACGATTCGCAGGGATTTTTCTTACTTTGGCGCTCTCGGGAAAAAAGGGTATGGCTATAATGTAAGCTATCTTTTATCATTTTTTCGAAAAACACTCGAACAGGACGAGCAGACGAATGTCGTTTTGATTGGCGTGGGAAATTTAGGCACTGCACTATTAAGATACAACTTTTCTAAGAATGACAGCACGAAAATTATTCGCGCATTTGATGTAAATGATGATATTATAGGACATGAAATCAGTGGAGTGAAAATTGACGATATGAAAGATATCGCTTCCATTCAGGAGCTGGATGCCACAGTTGCTATTCTAACTGTGCCGGTGGCTGTCGCTCAAAAAACAGCCGATAGAATTGTGGAAGCGGGCATCAAAGGTATCATGAATTTTACTCCTGCAAGGTTAACTGTGCCGCCGCACATAAGGGTTCATCATATTGATTTGTCGGTAGAACTACAGTCCTTGATTTATTTTTTAAAAAACTATCCTCTTGAAGAAAAAGAGGAACAACTATAAGCGGAGGTGACCCCTATGCCATTGGGTCCGGGAAGTATTGCATTAATCGTATTAGTAGCATTGTTGATTTTTGGTCCGAAAAAGCTGCCTGAGCTTGGAAGAGCGGCAGGTAATACATTAAGAGAATTTAAGAGCGCTACAAAAGGGTTAGTTGACGATGATGATAACAGCAAGAAGAAGGAAGAAGCTAATCAGGAAAAGTAATAGATAGGATGGGAAAGTAATGTCACAGAACGATATGTCCATTTATGATCACATTGGAGAGCTTCGCAAACGTGTGATCATGATTGTGGTTTTGCTACTCGTGGCGATGATTGGAGGATTTGTTCTAGCTCCGGTGTTAATCGGGTATTTGCAGAGCACCCCTCAGGCCCAAGATTTTCCAATGAATGCTTTTAAGCTGACGGATCCGATTATGGTTTACGTAAACTTTGCATTCTTAACAGGACTCATCCTAATATTTCCATTTCTCTTATACCAATTATGGGCGTTTGTCAGTCCAGGTTTATTAGAAAAAGAGCGTAAAGCCACACTTTCTTATATACCGATTTCAACCTTATTGTTTTTTGGCGGACTTGCATTTGCTTACTTTATTTTGTTTCCTTTTGTCATAGATTTTGTAAGCAGGCTGGCTACTACGTTGAATATTACTGAGCAATATGGGATCAATGAATATTTCACTTTCTTGTTTAAGCTGACGATCCCATTTGGTTTTTTGTTTCAGCTGCCAGTCGTGGTCATGTTTTTAACAAGGCTTGGGATTGTTACTCCAGCTTACCTAAGAAAGATAAGGAAAATTGCTTACTTTGTCCTGTTGGTCATTGCAGGCTTTATTACTCCACCGGAGCTGCTGTCACACGTCATGGTGACACTGCCGCTGTTTTTGCTTTATGAAATAAGCATTATTATTTCCAGAATTTCTTATAAGAAAGTCTTGAAAGCAGAACAGGAAAAAATGGAGCAGTGGGCAAAAGAGGATGAAGAAAGACAAGCAAAATAAGAAACCACACTCGTATAGAGTGTGGTTTTTTTATTGAGTGTACCTGCCAGGGTTATGGTGGATGAGAGAAAGTTCGAGGCTTACATGGTGGAAACTGTGGTATAGTAATATTGATATTTAGGGAAGCGAAGCGGTGGAATAGTTATGAACAGATTATCTGGAAAATGGATGGTTGTTGTATCCTTGCTGTTTGGAACGTTTACGATGATTTTAAATAACAGCATGCTGAATCCTGCCATTCCTCTTTTCATGGAAGTATTTGAAGTAGATGCAGTAGCTGCAGGGTGGATCATTACGATCTTTATGGTTTCTATGGGAATGACCATGCCGGTTACTGGCTATTTAGGAGATAAATTCGGGAAGAAAAAAGTATATCTAATGGGGCTTTCGTTATTTGTTCTAGGTTCTTTGCTGGGCAGCTTTTCGTGGACCCTGGAGGTTCTTATTTTCTTTCGTGCTATTCAAGGTATTGCCGGCGGAATTATGATGCCCTTGTCCATGGCTTTAATCTTTGAGGCATTTCCTCGTAAAGAGAGAGGAATGGCTACAGGAGTATGGGGCGTAGCTGCAATGATGGCGCCAACGATAGGTCCTACTCTGGGTGGAGTAATTGTTGAAATGGCAACCTGGCATTTTCTCTTTTTAGTCAACGTTCCCTTTGGTTTGCTTGCCTTAGTGGTAGCAACTATGTACTTAAAAGAAGTTCCGACTAATCCTGGTATTCGCTTTGACCGCTGGGGATTTCTTTTTGTTACTCTCGGTGTGGGAGCTATTTTGTTTGCGTTAGGAAACACCTCTTCTCTTGAACATTTGCAGGATCCGTTAAACGTGACCTTGATTCTCCTGGGCCTGGTTTCTATTTATTTTTTCGTCAGGGTGGAGAAAAGGGCGGAATTTCCATTGCTTGACCTGTCTATTTTGCGTATTAAAGCATATTCCCTCAGCATCTGGGTAACAGGGGTTACAAGCGTTGGTCTGTTTGCAGGAATATTTTTAATTCCTTTACTGATCCAGCAGGTATATGGTTTAAGTGCGATCATCACTGGTTTAGTCTTTTTACCGGCAGCTCTGCTGAGTGGAATCTTCATGAGTATTGGGGGAAGAATACTTGATCGCAGGGGAGCGACGGGGATTGTTACTTCCGGAGTCCTCATTCTTGGTGGCGGCACGATTGCTCTTTCATTTATGTCTATGGAAACAGCTTTGTTCTGGATTTTCTTTTGGATGGCTGTAAGAGGGGTTGGAATGGGTTTTTCCAGCATTCCTGCGACTACAGCCGGAATGAATGCTATCCCGGAAAAGGTTGTTTCAAGGGGATCGGCGATGAACAATGTATTCAGACAAATGAGCAATGCCCTCGGAATTGTCTTTGTCTCCATTTATTTTGAAGTGAGGAGATCCCAGCTTTTTGCTGAAAATGGCTTTTCCATTGAAGAAGCAAGCCTGCAGGCGATTAATGAAGGGTTTTTGATTATTGGCATTCTTACTCTTTTGACGGTGCCGGCAGCTTTTATGCTTGGGAAGAAGTCAAGAGAAGCAGAAATGGAAATAGAAAAAGAAGAAGAAAGAAAAAAAGCATAGCTCTGTACAGAGCTATGCTTTTTGTATCATTCCTTGCTATCGGCACGTTTTAATCCGAAGAAACGAAGTCCCACTAATATATCTACAGCCGCAATAGCGGCAAAAAACCATGTCCACACATTCCAGGAATTTTCCCGGACATTTTGCACAGCTAACACGATAAACATAATGCCAATCACTATATACATGGTTCCCATAAATCTTGGGGAAAATCTCATAAAAATAAGCCTCCAATAAATCCTTGCATCTGCTCTAACTGCCTTTGCATATCTTCAAGCCTGTCTCCAAGCACTACCTGCATCAGCACCGCATAAGCATTCATTGCGACGTGGGCTAAGATAGGAACGATAATCCTCCCTGTTTTTACATAAAGGTAAGAAAATACAAACCCAACAGCCATATAAACAAGAAGGTGTTCAAAGTCCAGATGTACAACAGCGAAAATAAGCGCGCTTATTAAAGCAGAGAAAAAGAAATTCATTCGCTTATAGAGTGCCCCAAAAATGACTTTTCGAAAAACAATTTCTTCAAGGATCGGACCAATCAAAGCAACAATAATGGCAAAGAAAGGCATCATCCGAACGATCTCAAGAATTTCTTGCGTGTTTTCTGAACCCGGGTCAATTCCCAAAGCGTATGTTTCAATTAAAATGGCTATATATTGAGCGATAAAGGCGAGAAACACACCAATGATAGCCCATTTTGTCGCATGTCCTTTACTTGTTACTCTCATATTAGGGTGTGGTGAGGAGCCTCTTTCTGGCAGAAGAAGCAATAAAATAATGAGTAACCCGATGACAAAGCTGATGATCGTCCACCATGCGACCATTTGGTTTATATCTGTAAACCCTAATCCCATTAAAAGAGGGATACCAATAATACCTGACAAATGAATGAGGATATAAGTAATAACAATCCACCAGTAGCGTTTATTCAAATTTGTGTCATCCCTTCATACAAATGATGTTTCTCGATGAATACAGTGAATATTGTATCATAATGGCTCTTATAAAAGGAGTAAAACGGCCCGTTCGTCACTAAATCATCAGCAATGGCTAAATAGAGGGGAGAAAAAACATGGACAAGAACATCTTATTTCAAAATGCTGTTTTATATGCAGAAGAAGAGAAGATTGAGAATCCGCTTTTAACAGTAAGAGACGGAAGAATTAGTGAAATAGTAAGGAATAGGGAGTATCTCTCTACTAAGGACAACATAGAGCTTCTCCATTTTCAGAAGCCGGTAAAAGTGGTTCCTGGTTTTATTGATATTCATGTTCACGGTGCAGCCGGCTCTGATTTCATGGACGGGACGGAGGAGGCCATACGAACGATCCAGGAATACTTGCCTGCAGAAGGAACTACTTCATTTCTTGCGGCCACCATGACCCAGAGAAAGGAAAAGGTCATCTCAGCATTACAACAAATAAATCTTTCCTCTGAAACAGCTGCCGGAGCAGAGCTGCTGGGCGTTCATTTAGAGGGGCCCTTTATTTCTCGGAAAAAAGCAGGAGCTCAGCCTATTCAGAAAATTGTTGTCCCAAGTATAGAAATATTTGAAGAGTTCCAAGAGGCAGCTGGCGGAAAGATCAGCATTGTCACATTAGCACCTGAGGAAGAGAAGAGAGATGAGCTTACAAAACACTTATATAAGAATGGAGTGATTGCATCTATCGGCCATTCCAATGCAACTGGGGAAGAAGCGTTACGTTCTTTTGGGAAAGGGATCAGCCATGCGACCCATTTGTTTAATGGAATGAGAGGGATCCATCACAGAGATATCGGGGCTGCCGGTGCTGTGCTGTTGGAGCCCAGCGTTTTCGCTGAAATTATTGCTGACGGTGTCCATATTGATCCTTATATGCTTCGACTTATTTACCAGGTCAAAAAAGCTGATGAGCTTATTTTAATTACTGATGCCATCCGTGCAAAAGGGATGAATAAGGGAATTTATGAGCTAGGCGGGCAAGATGTATACGTGGAAAAGGAAGCAAGACTGGAGGACGGGACACTGGCTGGTAGTATCCTTCCCATGAATGAAGCAATACGGAATATGATTGAATTCAGCGGATGCAGCATAGAGGAAGCCATTCAAATGGCATCACTCAACCCTGCTAAGCAGGCAGGTGCAGACAGTTACAAAGGCAGTATAAAAGAAGGAAAAGATGCTGATTTTACCGTTTTAAATGATGAGTTTGAAGTAGAAGCAACCTACGTAAAAGGGAGAAAAGCATTTGAGAAATGAGCACCTTATAACTGACCGTGTCATGGAGACGAGGAAAATGTCTAAAGATTTTTGAGTACATTTAAAGGTTTAATGGTATGTATTTGAGGAATAATATAGGGGTGTGTTTTTTTACCATGAATAATACGTTTAAGGGAAATTTGTGAAAAAATTAGTTTCAGTACTTGCAAAAAAACTTACAAGTGATTATTATTATAATTGGAATTAGCACTCGACAAACCAGAGTGCTAATAATTAAAAATGTTAGTGATGCGTGATGGCTTCCAGCCTTCATGCAACAAATATTAAAGGAGGGTGTTTATCTTGTTAAAGCCTCTTGGTGACCGCATTATCATTGAACAAATCGAGTCTGAAGAAAAAACAGCCAGCGGAATCGTACTTCCTGATTCTGCAAAAGAAAAGCCGCAAGAAGGAAAAGTTGTAGCTGTAGGGAGCGGCCGTGTAACAGAGAATGGTGAAAGAGTAGCGCTGGAAGTAAGTGAAGGCAACTCTGTTATTTTCTCTAAGTACGCTGGGACAGAAGTGAAGTATGAAGGTAAAGAATACCTTATCCTTCGTGAAAGTGACGTATTGGCTGTTATTGGGTAAGACTTGAACACTGCTTACCCTACATAATTTACTAATAGGAGGTCTTTATTATGGCAAAAGACATTAAGTTCCGTGAAGATGCTCGTCGTGCGATGCTTCGTGGTGTAGATGAACTTGCGAATGCTGTAAAAGTTACTCTAGGACCAAAAGGACGTAACGTAGTACTTGAAAAGAAATTTGGTTCTCCCCTTATCACTAACGATGGTGTCACGATCGCTAAAGAAGTAGAACTTGAAGATGCGTTTGAAAACATGGGTGCACAGCTTGTTGCTGAAGTAGCCAGCAAAACAAACGACATTGCCGGTGACGGTACGACAACTGCAACCGTACTTGCGCAAGCAATGATTCAAGAAGGACTGAAAAACGTTACTTCCGGTGCGAACCCAATGGGAATCCGCAAAGGGATTGAAAAAGCAACTGAGCTTGCTGTAGCTGAGCTTGCTAAAGTTTCCAAGCCAATTGAAAGCCGCGAGTCTATTGCACAAGTAGCTTCAATTTCTGCAGCTGACGAAGAAGTCGGCCAAATCATTGCTGAAGCAATGGAGCGCGTAGGAAACGATGGAGTGATCACAGTAGAAGAATCCAAAGGTTTCTCTACAGAGCTTGAAGTAGTAGAAGGTATGCAGTTCGACCGTGGATACGCTTCTCCTTATATGGTTACTGACTCAGACAAAATGGTTGCTGAGCTAGATAACCCTTACATTCTTATCACTGACAAGAAGATCTCTAACATTCAAGAGGTTCTTCCAGTACTTGAGCAAGTGGTTCAGCAAAACAAGCCAATCCTTATCGTTGCTGAAGACGTAGAAGGCGAAGCTCTTGCTACACTTGTTGTGAACAAACTGCGCGGTACATTTAACGCTGTAGCAGTCAAAGCTCCTGGCTTTGGTGACCGTCGTAAAGCAATGCTTGAAGACCTTGCTGCGCTTACTGGCGGAGAAGTGATCACTGAGGACCTTGGCCTTGACCTTAAATCTGCTGATATTTCTCAGCTTGGACGCGCTGGAAGAGTCGTTATCACAAAAGACGACACAACCATCGTTGAAGGTGCAGGAGATCCAAGTGAAATTTCTGCTCGCGTGAATCAATTGAAGGCTCAAATCGAAGAAACTACTTCCGACTTTGACCGTGAAAAGCTGCAAGAGCGTCTTGCTAAGCTTGCAGGCGGCGTAGCCGTAGTTAAAGTTGGTGCAGCTTCCGAAACTGAAATGAAAGAGCGTAAGCTTCGCATCGAGGATGCCTTGAACTCTACTCGTGCTGCAGTAGAAGAAGGAATTGTATCCGGTGGTGGTACAGCTCTTATGAACGTTTATAAAGCGGTAGCAGCTATTGATGCAGAAGGCGATGAGGCTACAGGTATCAACATCGTGCTTCGCGCTCTTGAAGAGCCGCTTCGTCAAATCTCTCAAAATGCGGGTCTTGAAGGATCTGTCATTGTTGAGCGCATGAAAAACGAAAAAGTTGGCGTTGGATTTAACGCAGCTACTGGCGAGTGGGTAAACATGATTGACGCTGGTATCGTTGACCCAACCAAGGTTACTCGTTCTGCACTTCAACATGCAGCTTCCGTATCTGCAATGTTCCTGACTACTGAAGCTGTTATTGCCGACAAGCCTGAAGAAGAAGGCGCCGGCGGCGGCGGAATGCCTGACATGGGCGGCATGGGCGGCATGGGCGGCATGATGTAATGTGGCTTCCCATCCCCTTATGTAACAAGGGATTCTCTTGCTAAGAGAGGTCAAAATGAGGCGTATGGTCACATTTTGGTCACATTGAGGAAGATTTTATTTAAGCTTCTCATGAGTTCACTGAACTTGTGGGAAGCTTTTATTTTCCATTAAAGACATTGAAACCATTGATATCTTCATTCAGACGAATACTAATTTTCTATAAGAAGTATTTTTCTTTACTTTCTTTGGTAAGGGACTGAGATAATGACATTTCCATATGTACAGTGAAACGTTAGTAAAGCAAAATACCACCCTCTTGAAAAACCTTACAAATTTACATGCCACTGAGTTGAATAGTGATCCTTCGCATGGATGGAGTATTTTAGGTATAAGGAAAGACCCCTGGGAGAATAGGGGTCTATAAAGACTATTAAAGGACTATTAGAATGTTTTCTCTTTTGCAGGATTTAACAACTTGCTGAATAGCTTCTATTAATTCCTTTTTTTCAAGCCTATTACTTGTTAAGAAATACATCAATTAATGCCCGCAACCCAAAATCGCCCAAGGTTTTGCCTGCGGCCTAACCAATATACCTATGCCCTCTAGTTAGCCCCAGTAAAACACTAGAGTATAGCTTCAACTACTGACTGCACCTTTGATAGTGCGTTAAGATTTTTTAATGCCATGTAGTAGAAAAGGGGCCTACTGTAGTTATTGGCCTTCCACTTCACTCATAGGATTTGGATCACTTACTGTTTTTATCATTGATATCTAAGTGCTCTATAATATCTTTCAACGTGTCCTTTGTACCGACATTTCCTGGGAAAATAATATATGGCAGGCCAGGAAATTTACTTCCCTCATCGGTTGTCCATACTGGCACCCCAGGAGAAATTTGACCGGCTACAATCGCTTTTGTAACTCCTAACCCATTTGTACCGATATCACTGGATGTGATTCCACCCTTAGCAATGATAAAGGAAGGGCGAACAGCAAATGACTTTACTACATCAGTGAGGGCATCTGCAATTCTTACGGAAACGGCAAGTATTTCATCTGCAGAAGAATGTTCAAGATTAACAAGTTCTCTTCTTGTATAAATTACAGCGGTTTGGCCTTGTTCTACCGCTTTCTCTGCTTCATTCCTAATTCTGTTTTGTTCTTCCGAAAATGCCTCTTTATTAAAAACTAAGTGGCAGTCGAACTCAATAAATGCCAGGCTTGTTAGCTGTTTTACTTGCTCAAGCTGTTCGGTTGTCTTCCTAACATGAGAACCAACAACCACTAATCCCCCGTTTTTTGAAGAACTGTCTCTAAGCTCTTGGCTGCTCAAAAGAGGTCTCGAAGAGATGTTCCCGATGATTTTTGTGAAAGTAGCCCCAGTTCTGAATAAGAACTGTTTTTGTTTAAAAAGAGCTTTTAGCAAGCCAATGCTGAAAACTCGAATGTCTTCCTCATTAACTGCATTCACTATTATTTTTTGAAAAGAAGTCGCTTCCATTAACTTTTCTTTAACTGCTTCTGTGTTACCGCTTCGTATGAGCGGCAGGTCAATCGAAATAGCCTCTTCTTTGCTGAATAATCCATTTGTTTTTTCTTCAATATATTCCGCTAAATCGCTTGATGAGAAGCCGAAAGAAGGATCCTTGGCAAATTCCGTTTCACCAACAGGTATCAAGGTGTTTTCCTGCTTTACATAGTGAACGTTATCGATTGTCCAGCGTCCGCCTTGTTCAAAAAAGGGTATAATAATTTCACCATCAAAGGCAGTTTCTTTTGAACAAGCTTCCAAGGATTGTCTCAAGGTTTCCGTCTCTAAAGGATAGTGACCTCTCATAGTCGAATCACCGCGACTTATAATAAGAAAAGGAATACCTAGTTTTTGAGATACATGATTAATTCTTTTTGCTATCGTTTGATGTACATCTTCTGTTTCTTTCACAGAAAATGACCGGGAGTTAGTTAAAATGAAAAACATTTGGTTTTCTTCATTGAAACCATCCTCTATTGACGTTAGATCCCAGTTGGTATAAACAGAGACTCCGTGCACCGTCTGTACGCCAGTTGGATCATCATCCAGTACGATAATTTTATGTTTGAATTGCCGGTAAAGTTCATCCCATTCTTGTTGAATTGATTTGCTTTGCTGTTGGGGTAATGCTTCTAGTGTTTTCGTTGCATCTAGTTTTGAAGACATTTGAATTATCCTTTCTGTAAAGGGGTGTGCTTTTCGTAATATTTTAGGAGACCGGCATGGTCTAGTTCTGCTTTGCCATCATTTACTAATTCCTTAAACATATCTAATACTTGATTCGTAACAGGCAGGGGAACATTTAGTGTTTCTCCCGTTTCAACTACGTTAGTGAGGTCTTTGGCGTTAATATCAATGCGGCCACCAGCTTTAAAATTTTCCTCTAGTATTAATGGGATCTTAGCTTCTAATACTGCACTTCCTGCTAGCCCGCCTCGAATTGCTTGAAACATCTTCTCAATATCTATACCAGCTTCTGATGCTAAATTTACAGCCTCAGACATCGCTGCGATGTTTGCGTTTACAATAATTTGATTAGCCAGCTTTGTTGTCGTCCCGGCACCGGTTTCGCCTACTAAAATGACACTGCCAGCAACTCTATCTAAGATAGGCTTAACTTTATTGAATGCAGCTTCTTCTCCGCCGGCCATGATTGAGAGTGTTCCGTCAATGGCTTTTGGTTCTCCGCCGCTTACGGGTGCATCAATAAATTGGGCATCTATTTGCAGAAGTCGTGCATGCAATTTACGAGACATGACAGGAGAAATTGAGCTTAAGTCAACCACAATATGGTCAGAATGAAGCCTGTGAATTAATCCGTCGGTTCCGGTAACTACTTCTTCGACATGAGTGGAGTTGGGCAGCATAGTAAAAATAACATCACTTTTAGCTGCCACGTCTCCTGGATTTTTAGCAGGTAGTGCTCCTTTATTTTGTAGATAATCTACCGCATCCCGGTTTATATCAAAAACAGTCACTTGGTAACCGGCTTTTAATAAGTTTTCAGTCATAGGTTTACCCATAATTCCTAATCCGATAAATCCTAATTTCATAGTTCTTACCCCTTTCAAATGATAAGGCTTTCAAGGATATGTAATATTGTATACTATTTAATTAATAATGTATACATTTTGAAAATAATAGTATACAAAAGAAGCTTTTAACTTTATACTTTCAACGGTATAATATAGAAACCAGTTTTATAGATCGGAGGGTAGCGCAAGGTAGGTATCTTGTGGCTAGAATGATATGGAAAAAAAACAATCTGCTTCGTCAATTGCTTATGTATATATCAGAGATCAAATTTTAAATGGATCATTTCCCCGAGGGACGAAATTAACTGAAGTAATGCTTGCAAAGGAGCTGGGTATCAGCCGCACTCCGATAAGAGAGGCCATTCGGAAACTTGAAGAAGAGGGATTGATTCAAAAAAAACGAGTGATTAATCCTACTGAGAAAGATTTGATAAATACGTTTGAAGTAAGGATACTCCTTGAGAGCTACGCGGCAAGAAGTGCGGCTTCCTTTATGACGCCTTCTGAAATGGATGAATTATATAACTGTATTAAAGTTGCAAGAGAGGGTATAAATGATGAGATAATGGCGGCCAACAAGCGCTTCCATGATCTTATTGTACAATCGAGCAGAAACCAAATATTAATTGATACGATTGAGAGAATGCAATCAATAATCTTTTTATTTAGAAAAACTGTTGTTTATCATAATCGCCCAAACCTCATTGAGGAACATGAAGAGATGTACTATGCAATAAAAAAGAGAGATCCTGACAAAGCTGAGATTCTAATGAAAGACCACTTGAAGGCAGACCTCCAATTCTCTCTTCATGCATGGTAAAGAGTATAGGTAACCAGATGGGGTGCGTTGATGAAGGAAATAGAGAATGTAGACAGTTGTCTGCTTACGATAGGATCGGTGATGCTAGGGTCAGGAATAAAGAAATGGGAGAAGGTAACAATTTTACACATTATCCAGCTGACTAACTAAACGGGACTCACTGTGGGTCCCGTTTTTAATAATGGGAAACTCTCTCTAGAATAAAAAAGAAGGGCTTCTGTTCTTTTTTAAAGTCCATCATTCCCAGGACGGTGTTGTCATCTACTTTTTTAAAAAGGTCCTGAATAGGATGCTGATCATAAATCATGGCGGCTGTCAGCTTCCCATGGTTTTCAATCATTCGTAGTCTTGCTTTGCTTTCTGCGGTGTGGAGAAGAGGGGAGAAAAAAGGAAAAGATTTCCTCATTACTTTTTCAGGGACTTTCTCTAGAGGGAGCTGTAAAGGCAGCAGACCGGGATTCACATTGTAGAGCATGCCGGATTTCTTTTGAAACACGAGGGGATGAACGTCTTCATTGTTGATAAATCGTTTTCCGTACCAGGGAACTGCTTCCAGTGAGCCGTTCAGAGGGTGATTTGTTTTCAGTTCCCTTCCTTTCCAGGTTCCATGCATAAAAGTACGATCCACACATTCCAGCCTTTTAAAAAAGGATGTCACTTCCTTTTCTGTAAGGTCGCTTCTTTTGTACATGGCTTCTAAATCAGCTCTATTGTTCACTCTTTTTCCCTCCTATTCTTGAATTGTATAAATTAAAAAAACGGCTGGTTTTCCAGCCGAAGAAGAGGGGTTTCACATTATCATGTATTTTCCCAATCATAACGTTTTCTAAACAGGTAACATGAAAAAAGCCCCCATACAAGCGGGGGCGTGGGATCTGATCAATTATTGTAAGAAAGCTCTTTTGATTTATCTCCAAAGCTCTTAGCTTTCTCTTCTGCTTCGTTTTTCTCGGCAATTTTTGTTTTAAAGTAGCTGATAATACACGACGTAACAATGATTGATAATACAGAAGCGAATCCGCTTACTAATCCTATTGCGTACATGCCAGTCAGGACTACAAAGAAGTCAAAAAGAAAATTTACTTTTCCAGGGTTCCAATTAAATTTCTTATGAAGGAACAGAGCAAGAATGTTAGCACCGCCAAGAGAGGCGCCATTTATAAATAGTATGGAAATACCAAGCCCAATACTCATTCCGCCTACAACTGCCCCTACGAAGGGTTCAATTGAAAAGTCCGGGAGAATAAAAGCTGAGCCGCCAGTCATTACTGATAAAACAGTGACTGCAAAGATTGTAGACAGGGTAAAGTGCCATCCCATTCGAAGAACGGAAAACACATAAAAGGGAATATTAATTAAAAAGAAAACCAAAGCAAACTGTAATGAGGTAAGGTAGGATACGTTTAAGGAAAGTCCAGCAGTACCGCCGGTCACAATTTCAGCATGGTTAAGAATAACAACGCCCACACTTGTAAGTAAACAACCAAACAAAATATTTATTATTCTTACCATGTGTTGTGTTCTCCTCCTTGGGTTTTTTCTCATATATTAATGTTAGAATATATTTTGGGTAAATTACATACAAAAAAGAATGTATTTCATTCCCAAAGTCTTCAATTTAATATAATATAACTTTAAAATCCTTCATTATGGAAAGTGGGTGTCCCATATGGATGAAATTGATACTAGATTGTTAGAAATTCTGCAATTGGATGGCCGTATAAAGATCAGCGACCTTTCAAAACGTTTAGCGTTAAGCAGGCCGAGTGTGACAGAAAGGCTGCATCGTTTAGAAGAAAACGGTGTCATAGAATGGTACGGGGCTAAGGTTTCTCCAGCAGCAATTGGACGAGGAGTTATGGTCTTTATTCAGGTGAGTGATCTCAAAATAACTCCTAAGGATTTTGAGGAAATGATTAAGGAAGAAACCGATATTATAGAATGTCATCGTGTGACCGGAACCGTAGGCTATTTTCTTAAAGCGGCGTTAACAGATATGGACAGTATGAGGATTCTGATTGACCGGCTGATTCCTTATGGCAATATTAATACCTCTGTAGTTTTAACTTCACCAGTACCCTATCGGACCCTTCTCCCTAAAGGAAAAGAGTAAACACAAAAATCCCTGAATCCTGTGATTCAGGGATTTTTTTATGGTGAAAAGGGACAGTCGAAATGTAAAATTTGTAAAAAACCGATAAATTACCTGACAATAAACGGTACAAGTTTACAACAGCCATGTAAAGTATAAAGTATCTTTTCACACATTCCACAAAGAGAGGGGATTTGTTTTGCAGACAATAATTGATATGTTAAACGATTTTTTATGGACGTATGTGCTGATTGCAGGCTTACTTGGCGCTGGGGTTTGGTTCACTGTACGTACCCGCTTTATGCAGTTTCGCTACCTTGGCGAAATGTTTAGAGTATTGTTTGACAAAACAAGGGATGTTGAAGGGATGAAGAGTATCAGCTCCTTCCGGTCTTTCTGTATAGGAGCAGCAACGAGAATTGGAACAGGAAACCTTGCCGGGGTGGCGGTGGCGATCACGCTTGGAGGACCCGGGGCGATTTTTTGGATGTGGCTGGTGGCTTTAGTCGGCGGGGCAACAGGTTTCATTGAAAGTACTCTTGCCCAGGTATTTAAAGTTCGGGATAAGGATGCTTATCGCGGAGGGCCTGCGTACTACATTCAGAAAGGGTTAAATATGCGCTGGCTTGGTATTTTGTTTGCTATATTAATTGCTATTACGTTTGGTCTTATCTTTAACTCTGTACAAAGTAATACCATAGCAGGCGCTTTTGATAATGCGTTTGGTATCCCACCTGTTGTGATGGGGATCGTCATGACAGTTCTGACAGCCGCTATTATCTTTGGCGGTGTCCACCGAATTGCAAAGTTTTCGAGTATTATTGTGCCAATCATGGCTGTAGTATACGTAGCCATTGCTATGGTGGTTGTTGCGATGAACTTTAGTGAGATTCCAGCTGTACTTGGGTTGATTGTCCGCAGTGCTTTCGGCCTTGAGCAGGCATTGGGTGGAGGCATTGGCGCAGCAATTATGATGGGTGTCCGGCGGGGACTTTTTTCCAACGAAGCGGGGATGGGAAGTGCCCCGAACGCAGCTGCTACAGCAAACGTTACTCACCCGGCTAAGCAAGGGTTTATTCAAACCTTAGGTGTATTTGTTGATACGCTGATTGTCTGCTCAGCTACTGCCTTTATTATCTTGCTTAATGCTGACTTTGCTGGAACAGGAGCCGAAGGGATTGGCCTTTTGCAAGATTCCCTGAGCCTTCAAATAGGCGGCTGGGCCAGTTACTTTGTTGCTTTTGCGATATTTACCTTTGCGTTTAGCTCCATTATTGGAAGTTACTACTATGGTGAAACAAATATTGAATTTATAAGAAAGAACAAAGCATTTGTGAACATTTACCGTTTATTAACTATGGCGTTGGTAATGTTTGGTTCCACAGCCAGTCTAGGACTGGTTTGGGACTTAGCAGATGTATTTATGGCCTTGATGACAATTATCAATTTAGTCGGGATTGTGCTGTTAGGTAACATTGCATTCAAGGTTCTAAGGGATTACGAAGAACAGCGTAGAGAAGGACTTGATCCTGTATTTTCTCCTTCTAAACTAGGGATTGAAAATACGGAAGCATGGGAAGAAGAAGAAAAATCAGACAAAATGGTTGTATAAGAAAAGAGTTAAAAGCCGTTGATACTGCTTCAATTTTGCTTTTAAATTTCATTCAAAATGGTATTGATTATCTCATGAAGGTGGTGTATTATATTTTCACAAGCTGCTTTGTGCGTGACTAATATATGTTTCAACCTTTAAGCTAAAATAGGGAGTTTTACATTGAGGTATGGAAGTCAAGCCTTCATGAAAGTAAGAAGGAAGACGGAAATATTTCTGCAAACACCCACTTTCTGAAGTGGTGGTTTGGAACTCTATTATTAAGCGGCATAGCGGCCAAACTTTATCTGCAAAGGTCAATTCCTATATGGAATTGGCTTTTTTTACATAAAAAAATAAGAGCTTTCTATAAGAGAAGCTCTAATAATCTTTAAGTACAGGTCTGAAGCTTTCTTTTGTTTGGTCTATTCCTTGATATTCATTTAAGAGAACATCAAGTTTTTGACTACAGGTTACTGTTTTGGTGTGAGTCAGACCGAAACGTTTCGCTGTATAGAGCATTTCTTTTCTTTTTAGTTTGATCAAAAGCTGTAATAAATATTTCCTTTCATTCATTTCCTTTTCCTCCAGCTAGTAGTTGCTTTTGGTCTAGGCATATCTGAAAAAAACTCAGCTGTTCAAAAGCACATAGCTCATCATACATGCTGCCGAATAAAAATTCTGTCGAAATGTAGGATGTTCAAATATTTTTTCAGGAATATTTTCTTCTATAGAACTTTTTTACCGTTCTTTGAAGTTGTTCTGCTTTCATCCCATATCAGCTTCTCTACCAAGTAAAACTTAGAACCTGATAGCAGAGTTTATCTTACCTGAATCTTACCAAAACGGTTCCGTAGACTAGTGTTCCTCCAGGTTATGAACCTGCTTCAAGGGTGAAATTGAATAGGAGTTTTTCTTAATTCTATCAATTTTTGGATGTAAAAAAGAAGCCAAAGAAACGAGTAGAATGTTATGATAAGGTGGAGCAGTTGTGCTCGCAGGTAAAGTGAAAAATGGAGGAATAGATGTGAAAATAGATCGTTCCGCACTTCAGACAGTGATAGAGAATATAGAGCGTGTGGTTGTAGGTAAGCGGAAAGAAATAGAATTAAGTCTCACCGCTCTTTTGGCTAAAGGACATGTACTGCTAGAGGATGTTCCTGGGGTGGGGAAAACAATGATGGTTCGGGCCATTGCCCGTTCAATAGGCTCTGAATTTAAGAGGATTCAATTTACCCCTGACCTTCTTCCATCGGATGTTACAGGGGTTTCTGTATACAACCAAAAGTCTATGAGCTTTGAATATCGCCCGGGACCGGTAATGGGCAATGTGGTTCTGGCAGATGAAATCAACCGAACATCCCCTAAGACTCAAGCCGCTTTACTCGAAGCGTTAGAAGAGAGCAGTGTAACGGTTGATGGAGAAACGAGAAAGCTTCAGGAATTGTTTTTTGTGATGGCCACCCAGAACCCTATTGAGTATGGCGGCACCTATCCACTTCCTGAGGCACAGCTTGACCGCTTCTTATTCAAATTAAAAATGGGTTATCCAGACTATGAGGAAGAGCTGGAAGTGTTAAACAGGATCGAACAAGGGCATCCCATTGAAGAAATTGAACCAGTGTTAACCATAGAAGAAATCATAGATATGCAGAATGAAGTAAAAGAAGTATACGTGGACCAGGTTGTTAAGCACTATATTATTTCACTTGTGAATGAAACAAGAGAACATAAAGAAGTCTACCTTGGAGTGAGCCCACGGGGATCAATTGCATTAATGAAATCTGCACAGGCTTTTGCTTACATTCATGGAAGAGAATATGTAATTCCAGACGATGTTAAGGAATTAGCTCCTTATACTTTGAGTCATCGTATGATCCTGCGGTCAGATCTCCAAATGACGAATCGGACTGGTGAAGATGTCGTAAGGGAAATTCTTTCACAATTAAAGGTGCCTGCCACCCGGAAAGAAGCTGTTCGCTAATGGAGGAAAAGGGCCGTCAGGCTATAAAGGCCATGAAAATCTTTTTTCTCCTTTTGCTTCTGGCTGGCTTATATGCCTATGCCATGTTTCAAGGCGGTTTTGTAAGCTGGTTTTTGTTTTACAGTGCTGTTTCTTTAATTGGGATAAATCTTCTATTTGTTCTATTTCCGTGGAGGATGGTAGAGGTCAAGAGAAGTATTGAGACAACGACGCTTCCTAGCGAAGAAATTTGTGAGGTTACCTTAACTGTTACAAAAAAAGCTCCGTTTCCCCTTCTTTATTTCGCCGTTAAAGACAATGTGCCTGAAGGATTGCAGGGGACTGGGAAACCTGCAGGCATGGTCTTTTTTTTCCCCATCGGAAAGACGTTCACCTATTCCTATGAGGTAAAGGGTGTACAACGAGGTGAATATGTTTTCTCTTCAATTGATCTTCAGGCAGGAGACATGTTCGGCTTCTTTAAAAGGCAAAGAAGAGCAGAAGAAAAGACAACACTCCTCGTTTATCCTTCTATTCACCCTTTGCGTAGTTGGAAGACTCACATGGAGAAGGATGCTGAGACTGAGGCTATTTCAACAAAAGTTTTAGAAGAAGCCTTATCCGTAGCAGGGGTCAGAGATTACGTACCTGGGGACAGAATGACAAGTATTGACTGGAAAATTTCTGCCCGGGCTGGAAAGCTGGTAACAAAGGAATTTGAGGCTCAAGAGGGAAAAGGCTACACGTTGTTTTTCGATCCATTTCAAAAAACAAAGGACCATACGTCATTTGAACTTGCCATAGAGTTTGCAGCTTCATTAGCTGACTTTTGTTTAAAGAAAGGAATACCATTGGGCTTCTTATTGATGCAGGTTGATAAAGAGAAACTGGAAAAGGCAAGCAGTAAAGCTCATTTTAAAGAGGTTTTTGAAGAGCTCTCCAAAGCCTCTCCCCAGTTACATTCATCCGTGCTCCATTCCCCGCCCAGCCTCGAGAAGAAAGATGGAGTTGTATATGTAGTTACTGATGTAAATGAGAAAGTAAAAGATCATATACAGCAGCTTTTATACCAGAGAAGAGAGGTTATCGTAATCTTTGTAAATACACGGTCCTTCGATGATAAGAGCGGTGAATTAAAGATACTGGATAATATAAAGCTTCAGGGTGCACAGGTGTTTCATGTGAAAGATTATCAATTTAATATAGATGCTAGGTAAGGACAGGTGGGAAAATATGAGGAGATTAGTAGGGTCCTTGCGTACACCCCGTCACTTTTTTGTTTATATGCTTGGTTTTTTACTGTTAACTGAGTGGCTGATGCCTCTTCCTGCTGTATCGGATACAGGTTTCATCTCTTTGTATGTAGGGGCAACAGCGCTCTTTTTTATGCTGACTTTTTTTAGAATTCCCTGGTGGGCTCTCATCCCTTTAATGGGGATCATTATTATGTACGGGCTCCATCTTATATTTTTTCCGTATACATTTATGAGTGGTCCCTGGTGGCAGTTCTTCTTTTCTGATATAGGAGCGAACCTTTCATTAATAGCAGGTGGAGAATGGTTTTTCCTAACGGAAATGTTCAGGAGTTTTCTCTTTTTTATTTTAATGGCTATTATGAGTTATTTGATTTATTTCTGGGTGATTTACGTCCGGCGTATTTTTTTCTTTTTTGTAGTGACAGTAACGTATATTGCGGTTATGGATACTTTCCTTCCATACGACGGAACGTTTAGTATATTAAGAGTATTTTTCATAGGGTTTCTTTTACTTGCTGTCCTCCAGTGGGACCGTGTGACAGGGGAATTTCCTGGCAGGGTAAAGTCCGGCCTGTGGGTTAAGTGGACATCTCTGGCTTTGGTTCTATTGTTCGTAGCAGGAAGCGTGGGAATCGCTGCTCCTAAAGAGAAACCTCAATGGGAGGATCCGATGCCGTTTTTACAAAACCAGTCTGGGGTGAACCCAGGAGGGAGTGGAGAGACGGTAGAAGGCACACAGCGCATTGGCTACGGAGATAATGATGAAAGGTTGGGCGGAGGATTTGAGATGGATGAGTCCCCTGTCTTTCGAGCCTGGGCAGAACGAGGCCACTATTGGCGCGGAGAGTCAAAGAATGTCTACACAGGTCACGGCTGGGATGCTGATACTCCGGAAAAAAGAGTTCCTCAAAGCATGCACTATGAGGAAGGCATATCTGTAGAGGAGCTGGACACAACGATAGAATTTGCGGAAGGAAGATCCTACGGCTTGCTATTCTATCCAGGGGAGCTTAGAGATGTGAACGTTCCCGGTGCTGACGTCACTCCATCAGTTGACCGGCATACAGGCCAGGCGGAAGTCCACTCAGAAGGATCGCATCTTGAATCTTCCCCCTATGAAGTATCTTATTCTTACCCTCAATTTCCTATCGAGAGAATGAGGGAGAATGCTTCAAGTGATCCTGATGATATTGAACACTATTATTTACAATTGCCAGACGAGCTTCCAGAACGGGTGGCAGATTTAGCTGAAGAATTGACTTCCGGGCACGATAATCGATATGACAAAGCCCGGGCAGTAGAAAGTTATTTAAACAGTTCAGAGTTCACTTATGAGACAGAAGATATTGCTGTGCCTGAAGAAGGACAGGATTATGTTGATCAATTTTTATTTGAAACCCAAGAGGGTTATTGTGACAACTTCTCTACCTCTATGGCTGTCCTCCTTCGTTCAGTTGATATTCCGACGCGCTGGGTCAAAGGGTTTACGAGGGGAGAAGAAGTAGAATATACAGCAGAAGGTTCTCTCTATGAGATTACAAATGCAAACGCTCATTCCTGGGTAGAAGTTTATTTTCCGGATGTAGGATGGGTTCCTTTTGAACCGACTCGGGGATTTTCATCTTCCTTTGATTATATTTTTGAAGAAACAGGCTTCCAGGATGAGGATTGGGAAGCAGAACAAACGGATCCATCTGAGGCAGACGTTGAGGAAGAACAAGAAGAGGGAGCTGCAGAAGAAGAGGAGGAAGAGGAAGCAGGAGCGGCTTCCGTAGAGGGGAGTATTCCCTGGTGGGTCTTTGCACTTCTGGCTGTTTTAGCTTTAACAGCGTTTATGTTTAGGCATTCGGTAATGAAACAAGTGACTCTCCTTCGATATAAAAAAGTTGAAACAAGCGAGGCGGCCTCTTTCATGAAAGCCTTTGAATCCCTCCTCTGGCTTTTAGGGTTTAATGGGATGAAAAGGGAAAACGGAGAAACACTCCGAGAATTTGCTGGCAGAGTCGATGAGGCCTATGGGACAAAGGAAATGAGCTTACTGACAAGCTATTATGAAAAAATGTATTATGGAAATAAAACCACAGGCCCTGCAGATTGGAGCAGTGAAAAAGATGTCTGGGCAGGCCTGGTAAAGCGAATCGAGCCTTGACCGCAATAAAAGCGGTTGATAGAATATAACTCGTGTTTTAATGCAGAGAAGTCAACGTCATACACCTTCGTATATCCTGGGGATAGGGCCCAGAGTTTCTACCTGGTTACCGTAAATAACCAGACTACGGAGGCAGAGATATAATAGCTGAAGAATAAGCATGAGAAGCTAGAATCTGCCTTTGTTTTATTAGGTAATTCTGGCTTCTTTCTATTTAGGGGAGTTATTTTTGAAAATAGTATCCTGAATTTCGAAGAAAACTTTTCTTTTTCTTCACTTTTCGTTAGGATAGTGGAGAATAATAAGAACATATGTCGGTTTATACAGAGCTTATTCATATCAAAGAAATACAGATAAAGGTGGAGAGAAAATGGAAAACATCCATGAGAAAATCATTGTGTTAGATTTTGGCGGTCAGTACAATCAGCTCATTACAAGAAGGATTCGGGATTTGGGAGTCTACAGTGAGCTTCATCCCAATTCTATATCTGCTGAAAAGGTAAAGGAAATGAAGCCGACTGGAATTATCTTCTCCGGCGGGCCAAATAGTGCTTACGTGGAAGGAGCACCAGGCTGTGATGCGGAAATCTTTGAACTAGGCATCCCTATCCTTGGTATTTGCTACGGCATGCAGCTTATGACTCACCATTTTGGCGGGAAAGTAGAAGAAGCCTCTCACCGTGAATATGGAAAAGCTCTTATTACTGTCGAAAACAACTCCCTTCTTTACAAAGATCTTCCAGAAGAGCAATCTGTATGGATGAGTCATGGTGATTTAATTAAAGCTCCTCCAGAAGGATTTACGGTTGATGCAACCAATCCATCCTGCCCGGTAGCGGGAATGAGTGATGAAAGCCGGAATTTTTATGGCGTTCAGTACCATCCAGAGGTAAGACATACACAATTTGGAGACGACCTGCTAAAAAACTTTGCATTTGAAATCTGCGGCTGTAATGGCGATTGGTCCATGGCCAATTTTGTTGACGAGCAGGTTGAGCTGATCAGAGAACTTGTAGGCGAAAAGAAAGTACTGTGCGCCTTGAGCGGTGGAGTAGACTCCTCAGTTGTAGCTGCTTTAATCCATAGAGCCATTGGCGATCAGCTTACGTGTATGTTTATTGATCATGGTCTTCTTCGCAAAGATGAAGCTGAAGGTGTAATGGAAACCTTCAGCGGTGATTTTGATATGAATATGATTAAAATCGACGCGCAGGAACGTTTTCTCTCTAAGCTAAAAGGGGTTTCCGATCCGGAAGAAAAGCGTAAAATCATTGGTAATGAATTTATTTACTTGTTTGAAGAAGAGGCCGGCAAGCTGACAGATATGGATTATTTAGCACAAGGAACTCTCTATACTGACATTATTGAAAGTGGAACAGATACGGCTCAAACAATTAAGTCTCATCACAATGTAGGCGGCCTTCCTGAAGACATGAAGTTTGATTTAATTGAGCCTTTAAACACTCTCTTTAAGGATGAAGTACGTAAGCTTGGAACCGAGCTTGGGGTGCCCGATGAAATCGTATGGCGTCAGCCATTCCCTGGGCCAGGCCTTGGTATCCGTGTTCTTGGGGAAGTCACAGAAGAAAAATTGGAGATTGTCCGCGAATCCGATGCCATTCTTAGAGACGAGATCAAAAAAGCCGGCTTGGACCGTGAGATTTGGCAGTACTTTACGGCCCTTCCTGATATGCGCAGTGTAGGGGTAATGGGAGATGCTCGTACGTATGACTATACAGTAGGTATCCGTGCTGTGACTTCCATTGATGGAATGACTTCTGACTGGGCTCGTATCCCGTATGACGTGCTTGAGAAAATATCAACTCGAATCGTAAATGAAGTAAAGCATGTAAATCGGGTAGTGTACGATATTACTTCAAAACCGCCTGCGACAATTGAGTGGGAATAAATTACCGAATAATTACAAGAGAAATATAAATATTGTTCGCTTTTTCTGTTGACTCATGATGTGATTGCTGATAAAGTAAAAAATGTCGAAAGTCGTCATGTAAATGTGTTCGTATAATCGCGGGAATATGGCCTGCGAGTCTCTACCAAGCTGCCGTAAATGGCTTGACTACGAAGAATCTGCTGCAGAAAAACAAACGGACTATTTTCTGTAAGGATTTTTTGTTGTTGATGCTTCAGGTAGATACCTGAAGCATTTTTTATTGCTCCCAGGAGACCATGGTGCTCGATTGAACATACTTTCAACGGCTGCAGGCAATAAAAAAAGTTCTGTAAGGAACAATATATTATAAAAGCACTGGAGAAAAGAAAGTAGGGGAAAAGCATGGATCGGTACTTTAATTTTAAAGAACATAACACCAGCTACCGCCAGGAAGCGGTTGGCGGGTTAACGACATTTTTGGCCATGGCCTATATATTGTTTGTCAATCCACTGATATTGGCGGACGCAGGCATGGATGAAGGGGCGGTTTTTACGGCAACAGCGTTAGCTGCGGCTTTAGGAACTCTTATTATGGGACTTATTGCTAAATATCCAATAGCTCTTGCACCTGGAATGGGTCTAAACGCATTTTTTGCATATACTGTCGTGCTTGGAATGGGGATTGAATGGCAGCTTGCTTTGTTCGGAGTATTTGTTTCAGGTATTATCTTCATTATCATTTCATTATTAGGAATCAGGGAAGCTATCATTAATGCAATCCCTGCTGAGCTGAAGTATGCTGCTGCAGCTGGTATTGGTCTTTTCATCGCTTTTATCGGCTTGAAAAATGCTGGAATCGTTGTGCCCTATGAAGCAACCGCAGTTACGCTTGGAGACATGAGCGAGGCAACAACACTGCTGGCAGCCTTTGGTCTTGTGGTAACTGTCATTTTAATGGTTAGAGGATTTCGTGGAGGAATTTTCTACGGGATGATTATCACGTCAATTGCTGGAATCATTGTTGGCTTAATTGATATGCCAAGCCAAATAGTAGGTTCTGTACCAAGCCTGGCACCAACCTTTGGTGTCGCGATTACCAGCTTGTTTGAAGTCGAATGGACCACTACCTTAATGGTCCAGCTGTTAATCGTAATATTAACTTTCTTGTTTGTGGACTTTTTTGACACCGCTGGAACACTATATGCGGTAGCAAACCAAGCCGGTTTTGTAAAAAATAATAAGCTTCCTAGAGCTGGTAAAGCTTTGCTGTCTGACTCTTCTGCTTCATCTATTGGAGCACTGCTTGGAACATCAACAACAACAGCTTATATTGAATCATCGGCAGGTGTGGCTGCCGGAGGGAAAACCGGGTTCGCATCAGTCGTGACAGCTGGATTATTCTTGATTGCTATGTTCTTTTCACCGCTATTAGCTGTGGTAACAGAGGAAGTAACATCTGCTGCATTAATTATTGTAGGAGTGTTAATGGCAGCTTCCCTTGGCCTTATCGATTGGAAGAAGCTTGAAATTGCTGTTCCGGCTTTTCTAACGGTTGTCGCCATGCCATTAACCTACAGCATTGCAAACGGAATTGCCCTTGGTTTTCTTTTCTACCCAATTACGATGGTAATGAAAGGACGTACAAAGGAAGTTCACCCTATCATGTTTTTACTGTTCTTTGTTTTCCTTGCTTACTTTATCTTTCTTGGAGAATAAATGAAATGCCTGCCTGCTTTCCCTTATTGAGGAAGCAGGCCTTTTTGTATCTTGATAAAATGTTCAATTCAGGTGAGGGGAAGAAGGGGAGGACAACCTTGAAATTTGAGCATCTCACTATGTACAAAGGAATGCTTCACAGCAGACCGAAAAAGTCAGTCATAAACATAAGAAATAAAATGGCAGCAAAAAAGAACATTTGACTTACTGTGTAAAGGCAGGCTTTTGGATGAGACGCGTATTTCCACTCCATCACCGCTCGAACACTTTCAACCAGAAAGTAGTAGCCCAAAGGTATAATCAAAGGTGAGTGCAGCCAGGTGAGCTCTGCAGGCTGCTTTGTTGGTTCTCGTCCGTTATAAGCCGTGACAAGCACACTCAATGCTAACAGACCAAGAAAGGTGAATTGGAGAAAAGAGTCGATCTTCTTATGAGTTTCGTTGACATAGTCATTGGTAAACCACGGTTTCTTCTTCAGGTTAAGCCATTTTCTCATACCTGCATTAAAGGTTAGAAACAGCAGGCTAATACCACTTAAAAGAATAATCAAATTTACCCAAAATAATAGATCCGTGCCATACATAAACAATTTTCCCTCTCCATCATCTCGTAGAATAATCTTCAACCAGTGTAACAAGAAAAAAATAGATAAAAAAGAAATAAAAGGAATAAAAAAGCGCTGTTTCTCTTTTTAAAATCCATATATTTATTTTTTTACTAATGCTAGAAGTGAAGAGAAAATAAAAAGTTTTAAAAAATAAAAAGAAGGGTAGAATAAATGTTGACTTATGTCGAAAACCTTGTTATATTTTAGAAACATTCTTCTTGCGAGATAATATAACAGAGAACGCAAATGATCTGAATCTCATCATATAATGAGAAAAATGGGGCATTAGCTCAGCTGGGAGAGCGCCACACTGGCAGTGTGGAGGTCAGCGGTTCGAGCCCGCTATGCTCCACCAATACTAATGAACATTCTTGAATACAGCAAGTTGAATTTATGAAACCACGCAGTTCTCCAATCGGGGGGCTGCGTTTTATTATGGATACGGGTGTGGCCATTCTGCACCTGTATTTTTTTGTAGTTTAATAATTTTAGTTCAGTATAAATAAAGCGCTTCCCTTATTCATTGATAGATGCCCTTAAGAGGCCTTACAATATAGGTGAGTCTGTAAGGAGTGGAAAAAGAGAGAAATGCATACAAATACGAGGAAAACTGGAGGCGTATGATGAATTCTTTCAAAGCATTAGTTGTGGATAAAAGCGGAGATGAAGAGGTAAGTGTCAACGTAAAAGAGCTCCAACAAGATGACCTTCCTGCAGGTGATGTACTTATTAAAGTCCATTATTCCAGTGTGAACTTTAAAGACGGACTTGCTGCAACCAAAAATGGAAACATCGTATCCAGTTATCCGATGGTGCCCGGCATTGATCTTGCCGGAGTCGTAGAGTCATCGGATAGCAGCTCATTTTCTAAAGGTGATAAGGTCATTGTAACAAGCTACGATCTTGGCGTGGATCATTTCGGCGGATACAGTGAGTACGCAAGAGTTCCATCGGAATGGGTAGTGCCGCTGCCTCAAGGTCTATCCTTAAAAGAAGCAATGATTTTTGGCACAGCTGGATTTACTGCAGGGCTGTCTGTCATTAGGCTTCAAGAGGAAGGTGTTACTCCTGAAGATGGGCCGGTTCTAGTATCAGGAGCTACCGGAGGAGTCGGAAGCATGGCTGTCGCTATGCTTGCTAAGCTTGGATATGAGGTGGTAGCAAGCACAGGCAAAGAATCAGAACATAATTATTTAAAAGAACTGGGAGCATCTGAAATTGTATCTCGTGAAGAGCTCAACCCTGAAAAAATCAGGCCCCTTGATAAACAAAGATGGGCAGGAGCTGTCGACCCTGTTGGCGGGGAGACATTGTCTTATATTTTAAGCACCGTAAAGTATGGTGGGGCAGTCGCGGTAAGTGGATTGACTGGAGGCACAAAGGTACCGACGAGTGTGTTTCCTTTCATTTTGCGAGGCGTAAATCTAGTTGGAATAGATTCGGTGCATTGTCCAATGGAACGTCGTAAGAACGTATGGGAACGTCTGGCAGGCGACCTTAAGGTAGAAGATTTGCTTGAAACCATAGAGGATACAATTACTCTTGAAGAACTGCCTGACACGTTATCAGAGATTTTACAAGCAAAGGTAAGAGGAAGAAAAGTGGTAGAGCTATAATCTAAGAGCAGGGCTGCAGCCATAGAGAGTGGCTGCAGTTTTTTTATGGGTGCTTGTGCCTTAGTAGAGAGCGTGAAGAAGGGAGACCGGGAGCTGGAGGATAAGAAGCTCGGGTTTTGATATAAATTTGATTGTATTTAGCATTTGATTTTACATATTTTTTTGCTGTTCCTTAAGCCAGACAAATCTTTGAAAACCGAAATCAACAACAAAGACATCTGTTGGTTCTCGGGTCTCTACCTTTTATTTTAACTACTCTATTTTTTCCTTACTGTCATCCATATCTCACTTTTATTCTCTTTACTCGCAAGTATTTCCGGCCCCTCTACATGCTCGTATCCAGAGGAAGGAAACCATTCCGAATAGATTCTTCCCCAGGCATCTTGCACTTTATCCCAATCGCCCTCCACCTCAAACACCGCCCAAGTATTCTTCTGAATCTCAAGCTCTTCCAAATTTTCTGGGCATTGTTTCGTTGTAGCAGCTGCAATGTAGTAATCCAGTTCGCCATGTTGACTTCGTTCCTCAGAAAAATTCGCACATACATTGATGATCCCTCTAGGTTCTAATTCAGATAAGCTTTCAATTTGTGAATATGTTTTATCACTAATAGACTCCCACATCCCCGATATTTCAGGGTTTGTACCTGCAGGCACCAGTGTAATCCTATTTTTCCAACCTGCCACTCGAAATGCACCTTTCTCCTCAACTCTGTAATTCAATTCTGTTCCTCCTTTTATTGTTAGTTGGAAGGTCATTTGTGGAAAAGCTTTGAGTGAATGGGCATGGAGGCGCGCCTCTGTCGGAGTAACTCCATGAAGGCTTTGAAAGGCTCTTGTAAAGGCATCTGGTGAATGATAGCCATATTTCATTGCTATATCTATCACCTTTTCATTGCTATTCTTCAAATCAAAAGCAGCATGTGTCAGTCGACGTCGTCTGATATATTCTGAAAGTGACACGCCAGCCAGGAACGAAAACATTCTTTTAAAGTGGTATTCCGAACATTGTGCAATTCTTGACACTTCTTGAAAATCGATTTCATGCATCAAATTATCTTCAATATAGCTTATTGCTCCATTCATATTTTCCAGTGAATCCATCATCATGACCTCCCTTTCAACAATAGAATAACAATTATGGTTCAATGGACCCCGACTATTGGTGCACATTTCTGCAGGATTGCTGTGAAGTCTATTATGATACTGCTCTTTACAAACAATAAAACCATTACACTCGTTCATAATAGATGTTTATCCAGGCATATTGCCAGGTGACTTTTTTTATTTGAGCTTATTTATTGGTAGTCTGAATCGGATTATTTGTCCTTGCTTCTGTTGTTTCATTTTAGCGTTCTAAGCTTAATGTCCACAATAAGAACATTCTCTTACAAATACGACGTAAATGGTATCTCCAGCTGCTACGAATGCCCATTATTTATACCACTTTGCTGATAAACAAACTGTCAAAACCTACATTGAATAAAAGCCATATACATCCTGAAAAACATGTTTGCAGGATGAAAATCGGGTATAGGACAGTAAGAGTATTTACCAACTCGAGTATTACAGCGTGTAAGGAGGAAAAAGCATGAGTCTGGAAATCAAAGGGCTTGGGAAAGAAATAGAAGACAAACTCATAGAATACAGACGTTACTTTCACGAAAACCCAGAATTAAGCCAAGAGGAAGAGCATACCTCAAAAACGATTCAGGAATTTTTAGACGAGCATGACATCCCGTATGAAACTGGGTTTGCCACCCATGGTATCCTGGCGATTATTGAGGGAGAAAAGGAAGGGAAAACGATCGCTCTTCGAGGGGATATGGATGCATTGCCTATCGATGAAAAAACCGGACTCCCTTACGCTTCAAAGAAGGAGGGGGTCATGCATGCGTGTGGGCATGATGCTCATACTGCGATGTTGATGGGGGTTGCGCTTATCTTAAAAAAGAAGCAGGATAAGCTGCCCGGCAAGGTTCTCCTTGTCTTTCAGCCAGCGGAGGAGCTTTCCCCTATCGGAGGCGCTGAAGATATGATGAAAGACGGGGTGTTTTCTAAACACAAGCCTGATGCCATCTTTGCCCAACACGCTCAGCCGGAATTGGAAGTGGGAGAGGTAGGGGTGCTTTCTGGACCCGTTCAAGCGAACTCTGACCGCTTTAAGATAACTATTAAAGGCGAAGGAGGGCATGCCAGCAAGCCTCATCAAGGAAAGGATGCAATTGTGGTTGCAGGACAAGTGATTAGTGACCTGCAAACCATTATCAGCCGCAGCGTGGACCCTTTAGAGTCTGCTGTGCTGACTCTTGGAGAAATTCACGGTGGGAAACGCTATAACGTTCTTCCTGGTGAAGTAACCATAGAAGGAACACTTCGCACGTATAAAGATGATGTAAAAGAAACAGCAAGAAGCCGAATGGAAGACATTCTCTCAGGCCTTGAAGAAGCAATGGGGGTGACAATTCAGCTGGAATATCTAGATGGATATCCTGCAGTGGTCAACTCCAAAGAATGGGAAGAGACATTGCGTTCTTCCGTAGAAAAAATTGTAGGGCAAAAATCAATGCCAGAAGTAAAGCCGAGCCTTGGTGGAGAGGACTTTGGTCGGTTTTTAGAAGAATATCCTGGCTTCTTTTATTGGATTGGCACAGCCATTCCTGGAAGGGAAAGACAGAAGCCTCTTCATGATGAGGAATTTGAATTTAACGAGGATACGTTAGTACCAGGGACAGAAATCATGGCCCAGCTTGCAGTGGATGCCTTGGAAAACCTGGCACAGGAGTAATGTCAAAAAGGACTTCGCGACGAGCGAAGTCCTTTTTTCAATCATTACTCATTTTTGAATTTTTCTTCAAGGACACGGCAAAGCTCGGTTCCAACGGCGCTAGTCGAAGCCTCGCCCCCTAAATCAGGAGTATTTGCTTTTTTCTCAGTTAGTACAGTTTCGATTGCTTCCAAAACGCGTGCACCCCAGTCTTCGTGACCAAAGTGGTCTAAAATCTGACTGACTGACCAAACGGCAGCCAGAGGATTTGCAATTCCTTTTCCGGCAATGTCAGGAGCAGAACCGTGAACAGGCTCAAACATGGATGGGTAATTTCGTTCCGGGTTAATATTTGCACCGGCAGCCAGACCAAGCCCTCCGGCTAAGCCTGCCCCTAAATCTGTTACGATATCTCCAAACAGGTTGGAAGTGACAACGATTTCAAATCTTCCGGGATCAGTGACAAAGAACATGGCGGCTGCATCAACCAAATAAGAATAGGTGGTGACTTCCGGATAATCCTGACTTACTTCTTCAAACACTTCATCCCAGAATACCATCGAGTAATTGAGGGCATTCCCTTTGCTTATGCTTGTTAATGACTTACCGGATTCTTTCGCAATTTCAAAAGCATGACGGATAATTCTTTCCGTTCCTTTTCGGGAAAAGACCCCAGTTTGCAGAACCACTTCTTCAGGCTTTCCTTTAAAAAGCCAGTCGCCGGCACCGGCATACTCGCCTTCACTATTTTCACGTACAACGAGCATATCGATGTTTCTGAGCTTTGGATCGTCCTTTAACGGAGTGGATGAGCCATTTAATAGTTTTATAGGGCGGAGGTTCACATACTGATCAAAGCCTTTTCTTATTTTCAACAAAAGATCCCATAAAGAAATATGATCAGGAACACCTGGAAATCCAACAGCTCCTAAATAGATCGCATCAAAGTCCTTTAATTTTTCAATGCCGTCCTCATCCATCATTTTTCCGTTTTCCGTGTAATATTCACAACCCCATGGGAAGCTTTCAAACGAAAATGACAGGGAAGGATCTAACTCTTCAATCGTTTTTAACACCTTAAGCCCTTCAGTGGTCACTTCTGGTCCAATACCATCCCCTGGTATCACTGCAATACGGTATGTCATACAATCAACTCCTGCTATGTATAGATTATAAAGCGAAATGTCCGTGGAACGAAAATAAGACCAGGCGGACAGAACCTAGTCTTATTTTACTTTAAACTCTATCATAAAAGCGAATTCAAATGTAAACGATTAAAATTTAAGCAGATGCTAACACTTCTTTTACCGTCTCAGTAAAGGTTTCAAGCATGAATTTATAGTCTTCGTCGTTTAAATTCAAAGGAGGGGAAAGTGCGAGAATATTATTATAGCCGGCAACTGTATCTGACGTTTTTCCAATAATAAGTCCTTTCTTCTTGCAAGAGCCAACAATTTTGGCGAGAATCTTTTCATCTAGTGGTTCCTTGGTCTCTTTATCCTGTACAAGCTCTACCCCGGCAAGGAGACCCTTCCCTCGTATGCTTCCCACATTTGGCAAGGATTCAAGCGTCTTTAGGTCTTCGAGAAGTTTTTTGCCCAGGGTTGCAGAGTTTTCAACTAACTTTTCATTTTCCATAATCTCCAGATTTTTCAGGGCTGCAGCACAGGCCGCTGGATTGCCGCCAAATGTGTTTACATGACGGAAGTGGTCATGCTTGTCGTCTCCTTTAAATGCTTCGTATATATCCTTGCGCACAGCAGTGGCTGAGAGCGGGAGATAGCCGCTTGTAATCCCTTTTGCCATGCTTATAATGTCCGGTTTCACATCGTAATGCATGAAACCAAACGGTTTTCCAGTTCTCCCAAAGCCGCAGATTACTTCATCAGCTATAAGAAGGGCATCGTGTTTATCGCAAATTTCTCTCACTCTTTTCATGTAATTATCATGCGGAACAAGGATGCCCCCTCCTGTAATGATTGGCTCCATTATAACCCCGGCTACTGTATCACTTAATTCCCAGGTCATCGTCCGGTCAATTTCACTCGCACACTCCAAACTGCAGGTTTCAGATTCCTTCCCAAAAGGGCAGCGGTAGCAGTCAGGTGGTGTCACTTGAAGAAAGCCTTGGGCTAGCGGTTCGTACTTGTAGCGTCTTTGGGCCTGACCGGTTGCAGCTAATGTTGCTAGCGTATTTCCGTGATAGGAACGGTAACGGGAAATAAACTTATGTTTTCCGGGGCGTCCTGTTTGGTGGAAGTATTGACGCACAAGCTTAAACGCTGTTTCATTGGCCTCAGAGCCGCTGTTGGAGAAAAAGAACACATACTCATCACCAAGCCATTCGTTAAGCTTTTCTGCAAGCATAATAGCAGGGACGTGACTTTGGGTTAACGGATAATAAGGCATATCCAGCATTTGTTCATAGGCAGCCTCTGCAATCTCTTTTCTTCCGTACCCAGCGTTTACACACCACAAGCCAGACATTCCATCCAGATAGCGATTACCTTCAATGTCAGTAACCCATGAGCCTATAGCATGGCCGACAATCATTGATGGGTCAGGGCTGTGGGGACGCATGCCATGCCAGATATGCTCCTGGTCTTTCTTTTGAAAATCCTCGACGTTTGTAACACTTTTATGATCAGACATAAAAAAACCTCCAGTTTTTAAATAAGTAATTTGTTCCTGCTACACATGCTTATGAAGGCGCAGTTTCTTCATTGATTAAATGTTTTGGCTGCTTTCCTTGAAGGGCAGCACGCAGATTTTTTTCAGCCAGTCGAGACATATTTAGTTCATTCTCATGAGTGGAAGAGCCAAGGTGAGGAGTGGTTACCACATTTTCCATATGCAGCAACGGGTTATCTTTCTCAACGGGCTCTTGCTGGAAAACATCCAGACCGGCAGCCTTTATTTCCCCGGCTTCCAGAGCTTCAATAAGCGCTTTTTCATCGACTGTTTCGCCTCGTGAACCGTTAATAAAAATTCCTTCCTTCTTCATTTTTTGGAAAGCCTCACGGTTCATCAAATGTCTTGTCTCGTTGGTCAGAGGAGTCATTAAGCAGACAAAATCACTGCGCCCTAAAAGCTCATCAAAGGAGACAAACTCAGCCTCATATTGATCCTCGGCTTCGGGTTTTTGAGAACGGTTATAGTAGAGGATGTTCATATCAAAGCCGAATCTGGCACGTTTGGCAATGGCTTGTCCGATTCTCCCCATACCTATAATGCCAAGCGTTTTATGGTGAACATCGGTTCCGAATTTTTCCTCCGGAAGAACCTTTGTCCATTCTCCATTCTTTACGTATTGATCTAGCTCGGGGATGCGGCGGGCTGTGCCCAGTAATATAGAGAAAATCGCATCAGCGGTTGTGTCAGTCAGCACACCTGGGGTATTTGTTGCCGTAATGTTACGCTTTGTAAGAGCCTCTATATCCAGGTTGTCGTAGCCAACTGAGACATTACATACAACTTTTAAGTTAGGAGCATGGCTCAATAGCTTTTCGTTTACTTCCAGTTCTACATTAATAATTCCTTCAGCTTTTTCTAATGCTTCTTTGAAGTCAGGATTGTCCAAACCTTCCAAATCAGTAAAATAGGAAAGATTGAAATCCTTTTCTAAGTCATTTATAACAGGAGAGGATATTCGATTATAAGCGAGGACATAAGGTCTATTGCTCACATGTCTTCACTCCTTTCACAAGGCTATAATGTCGACAAACGACAAGACAGGTTAATGTTAAGTTGACACAAGATCAATGATTTGTCAAACACTATTTAGAAAATTCTGAAATAAAAAAGTGGATTAAGTTATTAAAATTGATAAAATATTCAAAAAATAATTTGACATATAAAATTAGTACCGATAAGATAAAAAACAACAATTGATTGTCGACAATCGTTAGAAAACATTGCTTTTTTGGCAAAGTGACTGCTAGGTGTGGGCCAGAAGGTAGTTCTCTATAATCAACTAGAATGGATCAGGACAGGATAGTCCACAAAAATAAAATTACAGAAAAGAGAGAAAATTATGGTTAAAAAATCATTGCCATCAAATCCCATAAAACAAAAGCCATTAAGTCAAGTGGCAGCAGAGGAATTGAGACGCAGAATATGGAGCGGTGAAATATCTTTTGGGCAAAGGCTGTTGGAGGCTAACCTTGCTTCCGAACTTGATATCAGCAGAAGCTCCTTGCGAGAGGCCTTGCAAACCCTTGAGTATGAAGGCTTAGTCATCAATAAAGCCCGCAAAGGCACATTTGTAAGTAGTTTTACTGATGATGATCTTCGTGAAATTAATGAAATAAGATTACATCTGGAGGTTCCGGCAATTGTGAAGGCTGCAGAAAATATTATAGAAAAGGACATTCAGTATCTGGAACTTCTCATACGACACATGGAAGAGGAGAGTCAAAAAGATGACTGGCAACTTATGTTTAATTTAGATATAAGTTTCCATTTATACCTTATAAATTGTTGCGATAACTCAAGAATTAAAAAAATGTATAACATTATTCAAATGCAGATTCGAACATTTCTCTCCCAGTTAGGTAAGTACTACAGTAAAAATGTAAATCAATTTATTGAAGAGCATAAGGAACTTTTAGAAGCGGTAAAATCAAGGGATAAAAAAAGAGTTGAAGCAGTAGCATCGGCGCACATTTTGGATGCAGGGGATTTTTCTTTCGAGCATTAGCTTTAAAGAATGCATCTGTAAACAATAAAGTTTTCTTCCCGTTGAATTTGCAGAATATTTAAATAAGGAGGAATAGTCTTGAAATCAAAACAAAAGATACATAGTTATATCCATAAGGAAAGAGAAAATTATATTACATTTTTCAAAAAAATGATAAAAGAGCCCAGTGTTGCAGGAGCCGAAGAGGGAGTACAGTCTCTTGTTGCCGAGCGTTTAAAAGAAAATGGACTGGAAGTAGAGATGTGGGAACTGGATTATAAGGAACTATCGCAAAGTCCCTTTTTTAACTCTGAAAGAACAGATTTTAATGGAAGTCCTAATGTAGTAGGTGTGTGGAAAGGGATCGGTGGTGGCAGGTCGGTTATCTTAAATGGACACGTCGACGTGGTTCCTGAAGGGGAAATAGCCCAGTGGAATGATGACCCTTTTTCAGCAAAAGAAGAGAACGGAAGGATATATGGAAGGGGGACGACAGACATGAAGGGAGGGAACCTTTCTGCTCTAATAGCGTTGGAGTCCCTTCTGCATAATGGGTACAAGCTAAAAGGAGACGTAATCTTTGAAAGTGTAGTTGAGGAAGAGAGCGGAGGATCAGGCACCCTGGCAGCCATTCAAAAAGGGTATAAAGCAGATGTTGCGCTTATTCCTGAACCAAGTGAGTTAAGAATTTTTCCAAAACAACAAGGGTCTATGTGGTTTGAGGTTTCAATCAAAGGGATCTCTGCTCACGGAGGAACAAGGTATGAGGGAGTAAGTGCAGTTGAGAAAGGCATAATTGTTTATCAACATATAGCGGAGCTTGAAAAGAAAAGAAATGACCGAATAACAGATCCTTTGTATGAAGACAATCCTATTCCAATTCCAATAAACATGGGAAAATTTCAAGGAGGTTACTTCCCTTCTTCAGTACCCGACCGTGCCACGATAGAAGGAAGAATGGGGATAGAACCAGGGGAAACCATAGAGGAGGCTAAAAAGGAGTTTGAGGAGTGGCTTGACGGGCTTTCCTCCAAAGATGACTGGTTCAAAGACAACCCTGTGGACGTTAAGTGGTTTGGTTTAAGATTGCCGCCAGGAAATTGCGATCTTGATCACCCAATGATGGATATTTTACAGAAGAGCTATAAAGAGACTAAAGGGAAAGAAGCTGTTGTAGCTGGTTCAACCTGGGGAACTGATGGCGGCCTTCTAACACAAGTGGGGAACATCCCCTCTATCATTTTTGGTCCAGGAACAACAAAGGTATGTCATTATCCAAACGAATACATTGAAATTGAACATATTTTTGAAGTGGCAGAGATCATGGCGCTTGCTATTCTCCAATGGTGTGGTCACACAGAGCAGTAAAAGGAAAGGGTCAGAAAAAATGCAAGCATTACATTTTATTAATGGCAAATAGACAGGCTCGCAGTTGAGAAGAAAAGAGGTCATAAACCCGGCAACCCAAGAGGCGGTAGGGAGTATTGCCTATTAGTTACAGGAGGTGAAAGAAAATCAGGAAGCGGATATTCCGCTCCAACCGTATTAAAGGATGTTAATAAATGATGCTTGTCATGAATGAGTAAACCTTTGGACCTGTAGCTCCTGTTAAGGAATAAGACTTGCTAATAACTCTCCATATGGGCCTGGCAGCTTATGTTTTTACCGAAAGTTTTTAGACTCAACGAAAAGCTGGATTACGGTATCGTAGATTGGAATGATGGCACTCCATCTGTTCCTCAAGCACCGTTTGGAGGCATAAAAGAAAGTGGCATTGGAAGAGAGAGACCAGCAAGGAATAAAAAATATTTTAGAAACACAGTATGTTTTTCTTAGGGTTGTAATAAGAGAGTTCCCTTAAAAGGTTTATACGCGGAAGAGAATAAATAAAAATAAGGAAGTGATGAGCCGATGAAAAAGTGGATAGCGTGTATAGGGGCAGGAACTTTACTAACGGTTGCAGGTTGTGGGAACGGCGGGGAGGAAGTGGACCAGGAAGCGGCAGAGGGTTCTACAGGTGGAAATGGCGGGAGTGATGAAGAATTCACTATTGGCGTTACTCATACGGTTCCTGAAACAGGATCTACCCATCTAGGCATGGAGCGTTTTAAGGAACTTGTTGAAGAGAATACAAACGGGCAAGTTACAGTGGAAGTTTATCCGAACGGCCAGCTTTATGCGTCAGAAAGAGAAGCAATTGAGGCAGTCCAGTCAAGAAACATTGAAATGACTGTTACAGCTTCTGCTCCTGTGGCTGGATTTGACAGTAAATTCTTAGTTCTGGATTTACCATTCTTATTTCCGGATCATGAGACCGCCTATGAAGCTCTAGATGGAGATTTTGGACAAGAACTGCTTGACCGTCTTCCAGACGTTGGATTAAGAGGGTTGGCTTATGGGGAAACAGGTATGCGTCAAATTACCAATAACAGCCATCCCATTGAATCGCCAGATGATTTAAATGGATTAAGTATACGAACAATGGAAAACCAGGTGCACATTGAAACGTTTAATGCCTATGGAGCCGATGCCTCACCGTTTGCTTTTGGCGAACTTTATAGCGCTTTGCAGCAAAATATTTATGATTCTATGGAAAACCCTATTAATTTGATTGATCAAATGAATTTTTATGAAGTACAAGAATACCTTTCAATCACCAATCATGCATACACGGCAACGGTAGCATTTATTAATGATGACTTTTTTATGGACATGCCCGAGGAGTATCAAGGAATTGTACAAGATTCCGCTAGAAAAGCTCTTGATTATCAAAGAGGACTTGCAAGAGAGCAGGATGAAGAGGGCCTAGAAGTCATTCAGGATCATATGGAAATCAATGAACTCACAGAAGAACAAATCAACTCCTTTATTGAAGCTTCAGAGCCTGTATATGAAATGTTCCAGGATGATATTGGTGAAGACCTCCTAGAGCAGGCACGTTCCTTCAGCCAGTAATATTGTTCCCTATCCTTTGCCATGTCATTGCTTTGTTTTATTTGTTTTTAAAAACCTTCTTATTAATTTTTTCATCAAAGAATTGTGGTGTTTGCTGTCAGCTTCTCCTTGCTCCCTTCTGAATCCATTGTATGGACGCTGAGCCCATTAGTGGTACTGCAGAACTGGATACCTGTTTACATCCAAAGTTTTGAAGCTACCAAGCATCCACAAGGAGGTTTGTTGTAACTGTGCCCTAGCCAGAGATGGAGTGGTGCAAAAGCTTTTTATAACTATTGGGCGGGGAGAAAATAGGAGCAGGTTTCCATCAGGCAGAGTCAGTAGCACCGACTGATTCTTCAATAGAATGGAAGAGAAAACTGGACTTGGCTGGATGATAGTTGTTAAAAATCACTATATATTCTTTTGCAGAGCCTTTTAAGAAGTAAAAAAGATTGCCTGTTAGATGGAGGGGAGCTAGGAAAGGGGGAAAGGTAATGTGGAGGATATTAGATGAAAGATTTGAAGAGATAATCCTTGTAACAACAATGGTAATCATGGTTTTCACAATATTTGCTCAAGTATCTTCCCGATTTGTTTTAGGCAGTTCGTTTAGCTGGGGAGCAGAGCTGGCCCGGTACATGCACATATGGCAGGTATGGATGGGAGCAAGTTTAGGCATTCGGCGCCAAGAACATGTGCGAATAGACGTGTTTGTTAATAAGTTTCCTCCGATGGCGCGGGTGGTTATGGATATAACTGCATTGCTTGTTTGGTTTGGTTTTGCAATGTTCCTTGCTATACAGGGGACAATCTATATAAATGGTATATTTGAGAGCGGTCAACGAAGCCCCTCATTAGAAGTTCCTATGTGGGTTCCTTATTTAGCAATTCCACTTGCAGGTCTGCTTATGGGAGTACGCCTTGTGCAGCAAATTATAAAAAGAGTAAGAGCTCCTTATGAAGTGCAGGGAAAGGGGGAGATGTAGTGTGACCATAGCAATTTTATTTGGGTCATTTTTCTTCCTGGTTTTAATCGGGCTTCCTATTGCTCTTTCATTAGGAGCTGCTTCTCTCTTAACTATTGTGTTAACAACAAATATGCCCACGAATACAATCATCCAAAATGCTTTTACTTCTTTGGACTCCTTTCCGTTAATGGCTATACCGTTTTTTATTTTAGCTGGGGCACTCATGAGCAGCGGAGGAATCTCCAGAAGACTGCTTGACCTGGCCAGTGTTCTAGTTGGCTACTTAGTTGGTGGCCTTGCCATGGTTACTGTAGTAGCGAGCATGTTTTTCTCTGCGATTTCAGGTTCAGGCCCTGCTACTGTAGCAGCAATAGGTTCTTTTATGATTCCCTCAATGAAACAAAGGAATTATGGTGAAGGGTTTGCAGCGGCAATTACTGCAGCTTCTGGTTCAATAGGCGTCCTGATCCCCCCTTCTATTCCTTTTGTAATGTATGGGGTGGTAGGGAGTGTCTCAATTGGCTCTATGTTTTTGGCAGGTATCCTTCCAGGTATTATTTTAGGTTTTTGTTTACTAATAGTAGCATATGCCATCTCGAAGAAAAATAAGTATGTAGGTACAGGTAAACCGCCAACATTTATGGATGTACTAAAAGCGTTAAACGAAGCAAAATATGCTCTTCTCATTCCGGTTATTATCCTGGGCGGCATTTATGCTGGAATATTCTCCGCTACTGAATCCGCAGCAGTGGCGGCTGTATATGCTTTATTTATTGGAGTGTTTGTATATAAAGAGTTGAATATTAAAAGCTTATACCAAAGCATAGCGCAAGCAGCTATTACTAATTCTACAACCGTTATAATCATTGGCTTCTCTATATCTTTTGCTTATTTAATGACAATGGAAAGAATCCCGAACACAATTGCTGACTTTATTGTAGGGATTTCAGAGAGCCCTATTATTATTATGTTAGTGATTAACGTTTTTCTTCTTATAGTAGGAATGTTTATAGATACCATTTCAGCATTGGTTATATTGACGCCTATCCTTTTACCTGTTGTTACTAATATCGGGATTGATCCTGTCCATTTTGGAGTGATTTTAGTGACAAACCTTGCAATTGGATTTATTACACCGCCTCTTGGCGTAAATCTTTTCGTAGCGTCAGGAGTAGGAAAGGTACCTTTTGAAAGTATCTCTAAAGCAATTATTCCTATTTTTCTAGTAATGATTATTGCATTGTTAGTTATCACTTATGTCCCAGAACTATCAACCTTTATACCAAGTTTAGCCGATTAATGATATGGTTGATAGCAAAAGAAATGAAACATGCAGACACCTTTTCTTATTTCGGAGATTTAGTACTTTAAGTATATAAGTGAATATAGCTCCTCTTTCACGATATAGTGTCAAAACGTTTTGTTGCTAAAAAAATATAGTGATTGAAATGGGAAAGTAAAAAAGGACTTAGCTTGTGGCAATAGAGTTTAATATTCTTTACCTAAAAATAAATCATCATTAACCAGAAAGAGAGTGTCCCCAAAACTAAGACTTTTGGGGACACTCTCTTAGTGTTATGAAGGCAGGCAGGAATTAAATTGAGGCAGACGGGAAAACAAGGCTTTAGCGTCCGAGTACCCGGCTTCGTATAAAGCAGTGAGCTTCTCCTGGCTTTTCTCTGTACGGCTGATTGACACCTCTCTAGAAGGTCTTAGCACAAAGATCGTACCTGTTTCTTCAAGTTCGTCAATGTAATCGAGGGTGCGGTTATAGAGCTGATGCCTGGTTTCTATCGTTTCAATTAGATTAGGATACTTGCGCAGCAGTTTGTTTGTCACTCGCTGCATTCGTGATCCTTTCTTTCTGTACCCTTTTTCACGAGTAAGGATTACAATGTTTCTTTTGTATCCTGCTTCTTCTGCTTTTTTTATTGGTATGGGGTCTGCAACTCCGCCATCAACAAGCTCTCTTCCCTCATAATTTACAACAGGTGAGAGAAGGGGAATGCTGCTGGAAGCACGCACAGCATTGAGCAGATCGTGACATTGGCTGCTTTTAATGTAATAAGGCTTGCCGGTTCTGCAGTCTGTCGTTCCTATAACCAGCTCCTGATCGCTTTCTGCAATTTCCTTAAAATCCAGCGGAACAATTTTGGTAGGGATTTCATCAAAGAGAAAGTTCATGCCAAACAAACTTCTTTCACTAAGGAGGTTCCGAAAGCCCAGAAACCTTGGATCTTTTACAAGCCCAATGTTAACTTGCTTGTTTCTTCCATGCTGGCGGGATAAATAGGAGCAGGCCATAGATGCTCCTGCTGAGACACCTACAATGTAAGGAAAATGAATATTATGGGTTAAAAAATATTCCAGGGCACCGGCTGTATATAGGCCCCGCATGCCTCCTCCTTCTAAAACAAGACCTGTATCTTTCATACGCTTTCTCCTCCCGGTTACTTCGATTCCTGTAATGAATTGTATCAAAAGCATGGAAAGAGTGTAAGGAAAAGGTGGTCAAAGCAGTCCAAAGGAAGGTAATTAAAATGTATTTCTGTTCACAATAAAAGCCGGGCACTATATGCTGCCCGGCCTAAACGGTTTCTCTGTGTTTATTTTGCAATAGCCACTGCTTTACGCTCAAGCCATGGCATGATGTCTTCATAGGAGCTTTTGGCATCCTTATAACCCGCTTCATATAAGGAGGTCAATTTTGTTTCATCTTTTTCTATAAAAGTGATACAGGCTTCCCTGGACGGGCGAAGGACTTTGATTCTTCCTTTTTCTTCTAGCTTCTCAACCTCTTCCATTGCCTGATTATAGCGAAGGTGACGGGAGAAGATTGACTGAATCAATTTTTCGTGCTGAGGATATAGCTTTTCCGCCAGCTTTTTTAATTTGTAAGGCTTTTTGCGATAGCCTTTGGGTTGAGTAAGAACAACAAGGTTCTGCTCAAACCCGTCGTTAAATGCTTTACGGAGAGGAATGGGATCAGCGATTCCGCCATCAAGAAGCTCTTTTCCCTTAAATTGTACCATAGGAGCGATAAAAGGAAGGCTGCTTGAAGCACGAACAGCATCCAATAGCTCTATGTCATCAGAGTGATCAATGTAATATGGTTCGCCTGTTTGGCAGTCAGTCGTTACAATAACAAACCGTTCCGGGCAAGTTGAAATGCTGGTTACATCTAAGGGCTCAATGTTGGTAGGTACTTCTTTATAGATAAAATTCATGCCAAAGAGGCTTCCTTCTTTAAAAAGGTTTCGGAAGCTTAAAAAACGAGGGTCTCTAACATGGTCAATTCCCACTTTTCTATTTCTGCCTTTTTGTCCTGAAAGGTAGGAGCAAGCGTTAGAAGCGCCGGCGGAAACTCCTATGACATAGGGGAATCGTATATTTGAATCCAGGAAGAATTCCAGGACACCTGCTGTATAGGCGCTTCGCATGCCGCCCCCTTCTAGAACAAGACCCGTGCTGTCCATATACCAGAACTCCTTTTAGATTGGTTAGTGAAGTTTCTCGGGATTATGCATAAGGGGAATCATTGTCGCTTAAACCGAGAGAGTGATCTCTTTTATATAGGAAAAAACCTGCTTATATTTTACTTCCCGTTCTCTCTTTCAGCAAACGTGGAATTTCTTAGTTGCTTATTAAAAGATTCTTACGAGTTTATCCTTTAGCACGCATGGGAAAGAATGAAGCAACAGAGGTGAAAAGCAGAGGATGTGAGGTCATGCCGGTTATCCGATCGGTCAGCACAGTGGACTTGCCCTGCCAGGTATCTCAGCAAGACACCATGAGGGTAGTAAGAGAAATGTTTAAGGATCATTTCTATGACATCGACAGGTTATTAACGGTGTTTGGGAATGGACAAATAGAAAATCGAAATCTGGTAAAACCGTTAGAGTGGTTTACAGGTGATCACAGCTTTCAAGAGAGAAATGATATATATATTAAAGAAGCAGTCAGTCTAGGAAGTAAGGCGGTCGCCTGTTGTCTGAAAGAAAACGACCTTACTGCTAATCAGATCGACGCTATTATATATGTCTCAAGTTCAGGACTTGCCACACCCTCCATCGAAGCCAGAATCATGAATATGCTGAAGTTTTCAGCTCATACAAAACGTATTCCGCTATGGGGCCTCGGGTGTGCCGGAGGCGCTGCAGGAATCAGCAGAGCTCATGAATATTGCCTGGCTTACCCTGGGGCACGTGTGCTGGTTTTATGTGTTGAATTATGCAGCCTGACCTTCCAAAGAGAAGATACTACCAAAAGCAACCTGATTGGCACGTCTCTTTTTTCTGATGGAGTGGCCTGCGCGTTAATAGAAGGGGATCAAATTGAAACAAACGAAAAGAAGGAGAAGGCTTACCCCAACACTAAGGCAGTCCAATCTACATTGATGAGAGATTCCGAAGATGTGATGGGATGGGACGTAAAGGATAACGGTTTAAATGTTATCTTCTCAAGGGATATTCCAAGCATAATAGAATCTTGGCTTAAGCCTAATGTAGAAGAATTCCTGTTAACAATCAGCAAAACGATTGAAGAGATTTCCTACTTTGTCGCCCATCCTGGAGGGAAGAAGGTGCTCACTGCTTACGAAAAGGCAATGTCCTTTACAGAGGCAAAAACTGAGGATTCAAGAAAAGTATTAGCCCATTACGGAAACATGTCTTCTCCGACTGTATTGTATGTACTAAAGGAAACCATGAATAAACAGCCGGTTGCCGGAGAAGAAGGACTGCTGACTGCGTTGGGTCCGGGATTTAGCTCTGAGCTTGTATGGCTTGAATGGAAGTGAGGAAGCGCAAATGGTGTTCTTCAGTATACTTATAGCAATTGTAATTATTCAGCGCTTGATTGAACTGCTGTATGCCAAAAGAAATGAGAAATGGATGAAAGCAGAGGGGGCGGTGGAATACGGAAACAAGCATTATCCGTTCATTGTTCTGCTTCATGTTTTGTTTTTTGTATCTATACTTATTGAAGGAACTATTAATGAAGGACAGACAGGACCAGGCTGGTTTCTCTTTTTCCTTTTATTTATTGCCGCTCAAGTGATGAGGGTGTGGGCTTTGGCTTCTCTGGGGAAGTTTTGGAACACTAAGATTATTGTTCTCCCTGGGGAAAACAAAGTGGCTAAGGGGCCTTACCGGTGGGTGAAGCATCCCAACTATATCGTGGTGGCAACTGAAATTGCAGCACTGCCTCTTATATTTGGTGCATATTTTACAGCAATCGTTTTTACGATATTAAATGCTCTCTTGCTTTTGTTTGTTAGAATACCTGCAGAAGAGAAGGCGTTAACTGCACTGAAGCAAGAACAGGCTGAACGTAAGGTTTCGCTTTCCAGAGAGTAGGGGCTGGGATAAAGCTGTCTCATCTAAGCAATTCTCCAATTATCATCTTTTGATAATTGGACTCCATGAAAGCACGTCACTCTTCTGGTCAAAACCAATTGAATACTGCACACAAAACATGAGCTCTCACTAATGGGAAGAACTCTTCTCTTTAGCTGGGAGCCTTTTTTGTATTTCACATAAACTGGGCAATAACATATACTGACCATAACTTGGCTGAAAAGGGTGTATGTGTATGCCAGTGATCAATAACATTTTTAATATAAAAATAAACAACATCTCTTCAAATGCATCGGTAAACTTTGGGAATGCTGTTCATGAAGGTCATAACGTAAATGATAAATCACAGGGAACAAATACTGCGATCGGAGATCTTTCTCCTCTGTCTGCCTGGAACAAAAACCAGCTTCTTGATCCAGATGTGAATGATATGGTGACAAACGAGCCGGAATTCCTTACTAAAAGTGTCAATTCAGCTAAATCTATTTAAGGAGGAATAACCAAGGGTGGTAAAAGTCTCTATCTTAAATTTAAAGGTGGATAGCATTTCAACCAATGCATCTCTCAATATTGGGAAGACGCTCATTGTGCAAAAGCCTCCAGAAGAAAATGATGTTGAGGAGCCTGAGGCTGTTGACGACGTATCCCCGCCGCCGCCGGGCCCCCCTCCTCCAGCACCTCCCACTGTCTAATTCAAGAAGGCCATCCTTAACGGGATGGCCTTCTTCGGTATTGAACAGGAACATGGTCTTGATATTTTTCTTCATTCGGTTTTCTTGTCAAACGTATGGTGAGCAGTCCGTTTTCATAGGCTGCTTTGATGTCGTCCGCTTCTACTGGAAAAGGAAGGTCAACAGTACGGTGGAAGTTTCCGTGATTCAGTTCCGTCTGGATAGGGCGGCTTTGCTCAGGTTCTTTCCAACGTAACGTTCCTTTAATATAAAGTTTATGAGGATCCACTGACAGTCTAACGTCTTTTTCACTTTGAAGGCCGGGAAGCCCCATAATAATCATCGCTTCCTTTTCCGCCTCGTATACATTTAAATAAGGACCCTTGTGCTGCATGACTTCTGAGAAGTCGGTCCAAAAGTCTTCATCAAGAACCTTTTCGGCATACTTTTGCCATTGCATCATTTTTTCAAAAGCATTCATAACTGTCTCCTCCTAATAATATACTCCGCAGTCACCTATGGTCTAACATTTTATGTCGTGAAAGGGTAAGGCGTTCATATAGTTATATAGAAGAGAAAGATTGGATGATCAATTCCCGCTCAAAGCAGTTTGGAGGATCCTGATGTATATAGACTTTTACAGCTGGGCTCAAAATATGGAAAAGCGAATCAAAAAGCTGGAGGAAGAGAATGAGGAATTACGCAAGCAAATAGAGGCAATGGACAAAACGACAATTGAAAATGTTAACTATAAAATTCAGGAGCTTCACGTAAAGGAATTAAAGGGAACCTTAAATATTGGGTGGGCTGGAAAAGCCTCGTCGGAAGAAGTGGAGGATTTGCTGCAGGATATTATGATAGATAGTGAAAATAAAGACGATAATTGACGAAGGATTATGGCTTCCCTGCACTTTATTTTTCATGATATATTTTTTTGAAATAATGAGAAGGCGGGGTGTTGTGATTGCTGGATATGCTGCTTAATAACGCAGTCACAATGATAATAATCATTCTAATTATTAACATTGTATATGTAACCCTTTTTACGATTCGAATGATTTTTACCTTAAAAGGTCAGAGGTACTTTGCAGCTGGTGTAAGTATAATAGAAATTATTATTTACGTCATTGGACTGGGGCTTGTTTTGGACAACCTGGACCAGATTGCCAACCTGATTGCATATGCGATAGGATATGGCACAGGAGTAATCGTTGGAATGAAAATTGAAGAAAAGCTTGCACTTGGGTATATAACCGTAAATGTAATTACGAAAGAATACGAGCCGGATATCCCGAACGCATTAAGAGACAAGGGGTACGGAGTTACAAACTGGGTAGCATACGGAAGAGAGGGCGAACGCCTGATGATGCAGATCTTAACGTCTCGGAAAGCGGAAGCGGCATTGTATCAAACAGTTAAGCAGCTGGATCCAAAAGCTTTTATTATCTCTCATGAACCGAAAGCTTTCTTTGGAGGTTTTTGGGTTAAGGGTGTTAGAAAGTAAGCGTGACAGTCACCATTCTCTAATAATTGGCTTTGTTACATGTTGTTGCAGATGTTCGATACGATGCTCTCATGGAGCTAAAGGTACACGTGCGACCTCCATTCATGCTTTACATCATTCGCAATTTCACGGTTCTTTTATGCCGATTATTGCCTGCACCTTCGGGAAAACCACTCTGCGACGGCTCATGATATTTCCAAAGACATCTGGCGTTTATCTATAATCAAGTGACTTATAAAATGTTAACAGAGCCTTTTTAAAAAAAGATCAGCAAAGAATATTCAAGGGAGTGGCATAGAAAATGGCAAAAAAGAAGCAGCAAAAACAGCAGAACAAGCAGCCCGACAAAAAAAAGTTTGAAGTGCTGGAAACTGAAAGCATAGCGCAATGCCTTCAAAGGATGGACAACGAAGGATACAGGCCGGTGAGAAGAATGGAAGAACCGATCTTTGAAGAAAAGGAAGAAAACGGTACGACAGAAGTTGTACCTGTGAGGCAGTTAGTTATTTTTGAAGGGAAAAAGAAGTAAAAGGCGAACATTTATAAAAACATAAGAAAAAATGTTCGATTTTTGTTGACAGATCTTCTTCCATCTTGTTACTATAAAGCTGAAGAAAATGACTGAATTCATAAAAAAGAAATTTCATATATCCTCATATATCATTGGGAATAAGGCCCAAAAGTTTCTACCCGGTGACCGTAAATCACTGGACTATGGGGGGAAGCACGTTGGATTACAGGCAGCGAGGCCGGCTTTTGCCGATCAAATAAATGACTACTGCAAATCTTTCGTTAAAAAAGCCCCGGGAACCCGGTCTGCTTTCTCTCGTAAGAAAGGGACTTATTTTTCGGGGTATTGTTATGTAAAAAAAAGGAAAATTAATTGTGAAAAATGAAGGAGGAACCTTCGTGGCACCTTTAGTCGGGGTAATTATGGGAAGTACGTCAGATTGGGAGACAATGGAGCATACCTGTACCATACTCGAGGAATTACACATACCGTTTGAAAAAAAAGTAGTCTCCGCACATAGAACACCTGATTTAATGTTTGAGTATGCAGAACACGCTAAAGGCAGAGGATTGAAAGTAATCATTGCTGGGGCTGGCGGAGCAGCCCACCTTCCAGGAATGGTCGCTGCAAAGACCTCTCTCCCAGTCATAGGAGTTCCTGTTCAATCTAAAGCACTAAATGGTCTGGACTCGTTATTATCAATTGTACAAATGCCAGGTGGCGTGCCGGTGGCAACTGTAGCCATTGGAAAAGCGGGAGCCACGAACGCAGGCCTTCTTGCGGCCGAAATGATTGGAGCATTTGACGAGGGAGTAAGTGAAAGATTGGAGCAGCGAAGAGAAGAGATAAAGAATACAGTGTTGGAAACGAGTGACACGCTATGAGTAAAGTGATTATACCTGGTCAAACAATTGGGATACTTGGCGGCGGACAGCTCGGCAGAATGATGGCTCTATCTGCCAGGGAAATGGGATACAAAATTGCTGTAATGGAACCGAAAAAGAATTCGCCAACAGGGCAGATTGCAGACGTAGAGATTATTGCTTCCTACGATGATCAGTCGGGTGCCAGGGAAATGGCAGAGCATTGTGATGTCTTCACCTATGAATTTGAAAATATTGAAGCGGACACTGCAGGTTTTTTAGAAAGTCATCTCTACCTTCCGCAAGGAAAGGACCTTCTTTTTATCACCCAGCATAGAATACGTGAAAAAAAAGCTATTCAAGAAGCAGGGGTGGAAGTCGCTCCTTATAAGGAGATTACTTCTTTAGAGGACCTGGAGGCATCCATCCAGGAATTAGGACTTCCTGCAGTCCTTAAAACCTGCCGAGGCGGTTATGATGGAAAGGGACAAGTGGTCATTCAACAGGCTGAAGAAGCTGAAAAGGCTTATAGCTCTTTAAAGGAATCAGGAGAGCTTGTGCTTGAAGCCTGGATTCCATTTAAGAAAGAGATTTCTGTGATCGTTACACGGAGTACGAACGGCGAAACAGCAACATTCCCTCTGGGAGAAAACATTCATGTACATAATATTCTCCACCAAACGATTGTACCGGCAAGAGTGGAAGCCCAGGTTAAGGACAAAGCAGAAACAATAGCTCTTCAGCTCGCAGAGCATATAAAACTCGTCGGTACACTGGCAGTAGAAATGTTTTTAACAGAAGAAGATACCATTTATGTGAATGAGCTGGCTCCCAGACCTCATAATTCAGGACATTACACGATTAATGCTTGTGAAACGTCACAGTTTGCCCAGCACATCCGTGCCATCTGCGGTCTGCCGCTTGGGAAAACAGATCTTTTAAAACCAGTGGTTATGACAAATATTTTAGGTGAAGATCTTCCAAAGGTATTAGACCACGTTCAAGACATTCGAGATGTGCATCTTCACCTTTACGGAAAAGAAGAAGCTCGTCCCCAGAGGAAAATGGGGCACATTACTGTAATGGGTGAGAGTGTGGAAGAGGCATTAGGCCGGACCAGCAACCTTGGGCTTTGGAATAAGTGAAAAAGAGCGTATGCTTATTATAGAGAAAAGTAGTAAGGAAAGCTGATCAACCCAGGATACCTGAATGGTCATCTTTCTATAAACCATGTAAAAAGAGAGATAGAGTGGAGGAAGTCACATGATTGAACGTTATACACGCCCGGAAATGGGCTCAATTTGGACAGAAGAAAATCGATATAATGCCTGGCTAGAGGTTGAGATTGTAGCCTGTGAAGCGTGGGCAGAGCTTGGTGAAATCCCAAAAGAAGATGTAAAGAAAATTAGAGAGAACGCAGGATTTAATGTAAACAGAATTCACGAAATTGAGGCTGAAACGCGCCACGATGTCGTTGCTTTCACAAGAGCGGTTTCTGAAACTCTCGGAGATGAACGTAAATGGGTTCATTACGGGTTAACCTCAACAGATGTTGTTGATACGGCACTTTCTTATTTGTTAAAGCAGGCTAATGAAATCATCCAAAAAGATCTGGAGAATTTCATCGATATACTTAAAAATAAAGCTCAAGAGCACAAGTACACTGTCATGATGGGAAGAACACATGGTGTGCATGCAGAACCAACAACCTTTGGACTCAAGCTTGCTCTTTGGTATGAAGAAATGAAAAGAAACCTTGAACGTTTTAAGCACGCATCCGAGGGAGTCCGGTTTGGAAAGCTTTCAGGTGCTGTTGGAACCTTTGCAAACATTCCGCCATTTATAGAAGAGTTTGTTTGTGACAAGCTTGGCCTTGAGGCTGCACCGATTTCAACCCAAACCCTGCAGCGTGATCGTCACGCTCATTACGTCGGAACGCTTGCTTTAATCGCCGCTTCTATTGAAAAGATGGCCGTAGAAATCCGTGGGCTGCAAAAGAGTGAAACCCGTGAGGTAGAAGAGTTCTTTGCTAAAGGTCAAAAAGGCTCCTCTGCTATGCCTCATAAGCGTAACCCTATTGGTTCTGAAAATATGACCGGCCTTGCTCGTGTCATCCGGGGTCACATGGTGACAGCTTACGAAAATGTACCTTTATGGCATGAAAGAGACATCTCTCATTCATCTGCAGAACGAATCATATTGCCCGATTCCACGATTGCCCTAAACTATATGCTGAATCGTTTCGGAAATATTGTAAAAAATCTTACTGTATTCCCTGAAAATATGAAGGCAAACATGGAAAAGACCTTCGGACTGATTTATTCTCAGCGTGTACTTTTGACTCTTATTAACAAAGGGATGGTCCGTGAAGAAGCCTATGATTTAGTTCAGCCTAAGGCAATGGAGGCGTGGGAAAAAGGAGTTCCTTTCCGCACCCTCGTGGAGCAAGAGGAAAAGATTACCTCTGCTCTTACTGAAAAAGAGATTGATGACTGCTTTGACTATAACCACCATTTAAGCCAGGTAGACACGCTGTTTAAAAGAGTAGGCCTGGAATAGAAAATATTATGACTGAAGGGAGTGTTCCAGGCTTCCTTCAGCAAAAATAGACTTTTTATTTTGAAATTTGGAAAAAGGGGCGTTCATCAGTGGAAAAAAGAGGTCTTCTTTATGAAGGGAAAGCAAAAAAGCTTTTCGTAACCGACGATCCTTCTCTCTTATGGGTAGAGTACAAAGATGAAGCAACAGCGTTCAATGGTGAGAAAAAGGACAACATGACAGGCAAAGGACGGTTGAATAATGAGATCTCAAGCATTTTATTTGATTCACTGCATGCCAGCGGAATAGCGACTCACTTTGTTCAAAGGTTATCTGAAACAGAACAGCTAGTGAAAAAGACAGACATTATTCCACTTGAAGTAGTGGTCCGTAACATTGTTGCCGGAAGCTTGAAGAAAAGAACCGGAATGTCTGAAGGAGAAGAGCTGGCTCCTGCAATTGTTGAATTTTACTACAAGGATGATGACCTGGGAGATCCGCTCATTAATGAAGATCACATCAGAGCGCTGCAGGCTGCTACTGGGGAACAAGTACAGGAACTGAAAAAGCAGGCTCTTGAAATCAATGAAACTTTGAAATCATACTTTTTGGAAAATGATCTCCTGCTTGTTGATTTCAAGCTGGAATTTGGAGTGGCCCAAGAAGGAACAGTTCTTTTGGCTGATGAGATTTCACCTGACACATGCCGTTTATGGGACAAAGATACAAAAGAGAAATTTGATAAAGATCTATACCGCTTTGGAATCGGGAACCTTCAAGATGGTTACAGCGAGATATTAAAAAGACTGGGAGGCGCAAAACATGGTTAAAGTGCATGTCTACGTTACATTAAAGTCCGGAGTATTAGACCCTCAAGGAAGTGCTGTAAAGAACTCTCTTCATACGTTAGGGTACAACGAAGTGCAGGAAGTTAAGGTCGGGAAGTTCATGGAGCTTACTGTAGAAAACGGCGAAAACCTTGAAGAAAGAGTAAAGGAAATGTGTGAGAAACTTCTCTCCAATCCGGTCATTGAAGATTATTCCTTTGAAATTGAGGAGGTTGTCTCTTCATGAAGTTTGCAGTCATTGTTTTTCCAGGGTCAAACTGTGATTCAGACATGTACCATGCCATTAAAGATGAATTAAAAGAAGAGGCTGAATTTGTTTGGTATACCGAGAAGAGCGTGGCAGATTATGATGCCATTTTAATTCCAGGAGGCTTTTCATACGGTGATTACCTTCGCTCAGGAGCGATTGCCCGTTTTGCGCCGATTATGGAGAGTGTTATTAAGGAAGCTGAAGCAGGTAAACCAGTTCTAGGTGTATGCAACGGGTTTCAAGTGCTTCTTGAAGCGGGTCTCCTCCCAGGAGCAATGAAAAGAAACAAAGACCTTAAATTTATTTGCAGGCCGGCTGATCTAGTTGTTGAAAATAACCGCACGTGGTTTACCTCGATGTATAAGGACAAAGAAGTGGTTTCCATTCCGGTTGCTCATGGTGAAGGAAACTATGAGTGTGATGAGCAAACACTAGAAAGTTTAAAAGAGAACAAGCAAATTGTATTTACCTATAAGGGTGATATCAATGGATCAAGAGAGCAGATTGCAGGCATTTCTAATGAAAAAGGAAATGTACTTGGCATGATGCCTCATCCAGAGCGAGCAGTTAATGAAATATTAGGAAGCGCTGATGGATTAACGCTGTTTCAATCTTTGTTAAAAAACTGGAGGGAATCACATGTCCTTACTTCTTGAGCCGTCACCAGAGCAAATTAAAGCAGATAAAGTCTACCAGGAGATGGGATTAACAGATAAAGAATTTGCCATGGTGGAAAAGATTCTCGGTCGTCTGCCTAACTATACAGAAACGGGACTTTTTTCCGTCATGTGGTCCGAGCATTGCAGCTACAAAAATTCCAAAGTCCTCCTTAAAAAATTCCCGGTCAGTGGTGAAAAAGTATTGCAAGGACCTGGAGAAGGGGCCGGAATCATTGATATTGGCGATGAGCAGGCGGTAGTTTTTAAAATCGAAAGCCATAATCACCCTTCTGCAATTGAACCCTATCAAGGAGCGGCTACTGGCGTCGGCGGAATTCTTCGGGATGTGTTTTCCATGGGAGCCCGTCCGGTTGCCTTGTTAAATTCACTTCGTTTTGGGGAACTTACTTCTCCTCGTGTTCGATATTTATTTGAAGAAGTAGTGGCCGGGATTGCTGGCTATGGCAACTGTATGGGAGTTCCAACTGTCGGAGGAGAAGTTCAGTTTGATCCGTGTTATGAAGGAAATCCGCTGGTAAATGCCATGTGTGTCGGCCTCATTGACCACAAGGATATTCAAAAAGGACGAGCAGCGGGTGCTGGGAATACAGTCATGTACGTAGGTGCAAGCACAGGAAAAGACGGCATCCACGGAGCGACGTTTGCTTCTGAAGAGTTAAGTGAAGAATCGGAAAGCAAAAGACCCGCAGTTCAAGTGGGAGATCCTTTTATGGAAAAGCTCTTGCTTGAGGCTTGTTTAGAGCTTGTTCAGCTGGATTCTTTGATCGGGATTCAAGACATGGGTGCTGCAGGCTTAACATCTTCTTCAGCAGAAATGGCGAGCAAAGGCGGATCAGGGATTGAAATGAACCTTGACCTTGTTCCACAGCGTGAACTGTATATGACGCCATACGAAATGATGCTTTCAGAATCTCAAGAACGAATGCTTCTCGTTGTCAAAAAAGGACACGAACAAGAAGTGAAAGATATTTGTACAAAGTGGAATCTTCTTGCAGCTGAAATCGGTACGGTGACAGAGGATAAAAACCTTCGCTTAATTCATAAGGGCGAAACAGTGGCGGACGTGCCTGTAGATGCATTAGCAGAAGATGCTCCAGTGTACCATCAGCCATCTAAAGAACCTTCTTATTTTAAGGGATTCCAGAAAAAAGAATTCAGCGTTCCAGCTGTTGAGAGTATTGAAGATACGTTTTATCAATTGCTGAAGCGGCCTACAATCGCCAGTAAAGAGTGGGTGTATGATCAGTACGATTACATGGTGCAGACCAATACCGTTGTTCACCCGGGGTCTGATGCAGCAGTCATTCGTGTAAGAGATACAAACAAGGCTCTAGCCATGACAACTGATTGTAATTCCCGCTATATTTACCTTGATCCGGAAGCTGGCGGAAAAATAGCTGTGGCAGAAGCGGCAAGAAATATTGTTTGTTCAGGGGGAGAGCCCCTTGGAGTCACTGATTGCTTAAATTATGGAAGTCCTGAAAACCCGGAGATTTTCTGGCAGCTTGAAAAATCCACGGATGGGATGAGTGAAGCTTGTCGTGAACTGCATGCGCCTGTAATTGGAGGAAACGTCTCCCTTTACAATGAAACGAAAAAAGGTGCAGTCTACCCAACTCCGGTAGTAGGAATGGTTGGTTTAATAGAGGATCTTTCTCATATCACCACCCAGACCTTTAAAAATAAAGGAGATCTTATTTATTTAATTGGTGAAACAAAAGCAGAATTTGGAGGCAGTGAACTTCAGCAAATGCTTGATGGATCCATTTCCGGGAAAGCTCCTCACATTGATTTGGAAACAGAGAAGCTTCAACAGGAACAGCTGTTACAAGCGATTCGCTCTGGAGTAATCGCTTCAGCCCATGATGTGGCAGAAGGCGGATTGGCAATTGCTTTAGCGGAAAGTGTGATTAACACAGAAGTAGGAGCTGAGGTTACAATCGAAGGAAATACTGTGATCCAGTTGTTTGCTGAAAGTCAATCCAGATTTATTGTAAGTGTGAAGCCTGAAGATAAAGCTAAATTCGAAGAAATTGTTAGAAACAGTACACAAATTGGTGAAGTGACCGGTCAGTCAATGTTAAAGGTACAACAACATTCTGGAGAAGTAGTGCTGCAGGCTTCCACGAAAAAAGTGGAGGAGGCCTGGAAAGGAGCTATTCCATGCTTGGTGAAATCAAAGGGTTAAATGAAGAGTGCGGTGTTTTTGCAGTTTGGAATCATAAGGATGCAGCCCAGATTACCTATTATGGACTTCACAGTCTGCAACATCGTGGACAGGAAGGTGCAGGGATCGTTGTCAGTGATGGGGACAAGCTGTCAATCCACAAAGGGTTAGGACTAGTAACGGAAGCATTTAAAGAAGGAGACCTCGAAAGACTGGAGGGGCACGCTTCTATCGGCCACGTCCGCTATGCTACAGCGGGCGGCGGCGGTCTTGTAAACTGTCAGCCATTACTATTTCAATCTCAAACAGGCGGTCTTGCTGTTGCTCATAATGGGAATTTAGTGAACGCCAATGGGCTAAAGCATCAGCTTGAAGGACAGGGGAGCATTTTTCAATCTACTTCAGATACGGAGGTCCTCGCTCACCTGGTCAAAAGAAGCGTGTATCCAAGGCTGGAGGACAAAGTTACCAATGCCTTATCCATGATTAAAGGAGCATATGCCTTTGCGGTCATGACAGAGAACAAGCTGATGGTTGCTTTAGATCCAAATGGCCTGCGCCCATTGTCCATTGGTAAAATTGGGGAAGGCTTTGTCATTTCTTCTGAGACCTGTGCTTTTGATGTTGTGGGTGCTGAATATTTACGTGAAGTACAGCCTGGAGAACTTATAACCTTTGATGCTGATGGCATGCACTCAGAAATTTTCTCTTCCTCTTCTGCTCGGAGCATTTGCAGCATGGAGTATATTTACTTTGCCAGACCGGATTCTAATGTAGATGAGATTAATGTCCATAGTGCCAGGAAAAACCTTGGAAGACAATTGGCACAAGAACTGCCTGTTGAAGCTGACGTTGTAACCGGCGTACCTGATTCGTCCATTTCTGCAGCGATTGGTTATGCTGAGGAAGCTGGCATTCCATATGAGCTTGGCCTCATAAAAAACCGCTATGTGGGCAGAACATTTATCCAGCCTTCTCAGGAGCTTAGGGAACAGGGAGTGAAAATGAAGCTTTCTGCTGTCCGCGGCATTGTAGAAGGAAAGAGAGTGGTCATGGTAGATGACTCGATTGTGCGCGGGACAACAAGCAGACGTATTGTAAAGCTATTAAAGGATGCAGGAGCGAAAGAAGTACACGTGCGCATCAGTTCACCGCCAATTACACACCCTTGTTTTTACGGTATTGATACATCTACAAAGTCGGAGCTCATTGCATCAAGCCACTCGGTTGAAGAGATGAGAGAAATGATGGGGGCTGACAGTTTGTCCTTCTTGAGCGTCGATGGGATGTTAAAAGGAATTGGACGCAAGCAGGAAAGTTCAAGCTGTGGCCAGTGTCTTGCATGTTTTACTGGAAACTATCCGACCGAAATTTACCCGGATACTCTTCACCCTCATGATAAAGTATTGAACAGTTAAGATTGTAATGACAAGGAGGCCTATACAATGTCTGAAGCTTATAAACAGGCCGGTGTAGACGTTGAAGCTGGATACGAAGCAGTCAATCGAATGAAAAAACATGTCAACATGACAATGCGTCCGGAGGTCATGGGAGGTTTAGGGGCTTTTGGCGGTATGTTTGATCTTTCTTCCTTACCGTACAAGGAGCCTGTCCTTATTTCGGGAACAGATGGAGTCGGTACAAAGCTCATGCTTGCTTTTATGATGGACAAGCATGATACCATCGGAAAAGATGCAGTAGCTATGTGCGTAAATGATATCGTGGTTCAGGGAGCTGAACCCCTTTATTTCCTTGATTACATTGCCTGCGGAAAAGCCTATCCTGAAAAGATTGAAGCGATTGTAAAAGGTGTGGCTGAAGGGTGCAAAGAGGCAAACTCAGCTCTTATTGGCGGCGAAACAGCTGAAATGCCAGGTATGTATGAAGAAGAAGAGTACGACATTGCTGGATTCTCAGTAGGGGTAGCCGAGAAGTCAAAATTAATTACAGGGGAGAAGATTCAAACAGGTGATGTTCTGATCGGACTTTCTTCTTCTGGCGTTCACAGTAACGGGTTTTCCCTTGTACGGAAGGTATTGCTTGAGAATTCAGGCCTCTCCCTGCATGAAACGTATGCCCCTTTTCAGCGTTCTTTAGGTGAGGAGCTTCTTGAGCCGACAAAAATTTATGTATCTCCTGTATTAAGCTTGATGAACAAGGTGGACATAAAAGGGATGGCCCATGTGACAGGCGGCGGCTTTTATGAAAACATTCCCCGCATGCTTACCAATGGCTGCGGTGCATTAGTTGACCCTTCTTCCTGGAAAAGGCCGGAGATCTTTTCCTTTATTCAGGAAAAGGGCGAATTAAGTGAAAAGGATATGTTTGGAACGTTTAATATGGGAATCGGTTATGTTGTTTGTGTCAGTGAAGCGGAAGCTGAGAAAGCTTTGAAGCATGTAAGAGAACAGGGAGAAGAAGCTTATGTGATTGGAAATGTCACAGACAAAGAGGGTTTAGAGATTCAGGGGGTGTCCTCGTGACAACGTTAGCCGTGTTTGCTTCAGGTAGCGGCACAAATTTTCAATCCATAGCAGAAGCCATTCATGCTGGAAAACTGGACGCTTCAATAGCGCTTGTTGTTTGCGATAAAAAGGATGCTATCGTGCTGCAAAGGGCAGAGAAGCTTGGAATTGATACATTTGTTTTTCAGGCTTCAGACTTTCCAAGTAAAGCGTCATATGAAAAGGTTATTTTAGAGGAACTAGAAAGTCGTGATGTTGAATTTCTTGTTTTGGCAGGGTATATGCGTTTAGTTGGAGATACACTTTTGCGTGAGTATCCAGGGAAAATCGTTAACATCCATCCTTCGTTGCTGCCTTCTTTTCCAGGAAAAGACGCGATAGGGCAAGCACTTCAAGCATCAGTTAAGGTTACGGGAGTCACCATCCATCTTGTTGATGATGGCATGGACACGGGCCCGATTATAGCCCAGGAAGCAATTGTCATAGGGAAAGATGACAATAGAGAGACAGTAACGAAAGCTATTCAGACTGTAGAGCACTGGCTCTATCCGCAAACTTTGAAGAACATTTTAGAACGCCAAAATGTAAGTAAATATCACTAAAAAATATTTTTATCTTTCAGCCCAACTCGGGCTTTCTTTTTTACAACATTTTCACTTGTATTATTCAAAAGTCATGAAGGGAGCTAGACATCAACATGAGTTTAAAAAGAGCATTGGTAAGTGTTTCGAACAAAGAGGGGATTGTACCCTTTGTTAAAAAGCTGGTTCAGGAAGGTGTAGAAGTAGTCTCTACTGGCGGAACCAAACGTGTATTGGAAGAAGCAAATGTACCGGTTACGGGGATTTCTGAAGTCACAGGTTTTCCTGAAATATTAGATGGAAGAGTGAAGACCCTTCATCCTGCGATCCATGGCGGACTCTTGGCTATGCGTGAAAAAGAAGAACATCTAGATCAATTAAGAGAGCATAATATTACACCTATTGATCTGGTTATTGTGAATTTATATCCTTTTAAAGAGACGATCGCCAAAGAAGGAACCACTTTTGAAGAAGCCATTGAAAATATCGATATCGGCGGACCTGGAATGCTTCGGGCAGCAGCCAAAAATCATCGCCACGTTACAGTTGTAACAGACCCGGAGGATTACGAGATCGTTCTTGAAGAAATCAAAGAAACTGGAGAAGTCAGCAGCAAAACAAAGCAGCGCCTGGCAGCAAAAGTGTTCCGTCATACCGCTTCTTATGATGCTATGATTTCCACATATTTAACAAAAGAAACAGGAGAGCTGTACCCTGAATCCTATACCGTTACATACGAAAAGAAACAAGATTTACGTTATGGAGAAAACCCTCATCAGCAGGCAGCTTTTTATAAACAGCCTCTAGGGCCGGAAAGCTCTATTGCCAATGCCGAACAGCTTCACGGAAAAGAGCTTTCATATAACAATATCAATGACGCAGATGCGGCATTGTCCATTGTAAAGGAATTTAATGAGCCGGCGGCTGTTGCCATTAAGCACATGAACCCTTGCGGGGTAGGTGTGGGCCAAACTATTAAGGAGGCATTTGAAAGAGCTTATGAAGCAGACCCTGTTTCCATATTTGGCGGGATTATTGCTGTGAATGAGGAAGTGGACGAAGACACTGCTTTGCAGATGAAAGAGATATTTCTTGAAATCATCATTGCACCTTCTTTCTCAGAGAAGGCTAAGGAAATTCTAACGGGAAAGAAAAATCTTCGCCTATTGACGATTAACCTGAAAGATCCAGGCAGTGAAGCCCAAAGAAAAGTTACAACAGTGCACGGGGGAGCCCTTGTCCAAGAAGAAGATGTAAAAGGCTTTGAAGACGCAGAGATAAAAGTTGTAACAAACAGAGAGCCATCCGAGGAAGAATGGAAAGATCTAAAGCTCGCCTGGAAAGTCGTCAAGCACGTAAAGTCTAATGCCATTGTGTTAGCAAAAGACCAGAAAACCGTAGGAGTAGGAGCGGGACAAATGAACCGGGTAGGCTCTGCGAAAATTGCCCTTGAACAAGCCGCGGAGAATGCTCAAGGAAGTGCCATGGGCTCTGATGCCTTCTTTCCAATGAAGGATACAGTGGAAGAAGCAGGAAAATCAGGCGTCACTGCGATTATTCAACCAGGAGGCTCTATTCGAGACGAAGAATCCATCGAGAAAGCTAATGAGCTGGGCATAACGATGGTCTTTACAGGAGTGCGTCATTTCAAACATTAAGAAGGCATTAGGTAGTGGAGCAGTAAGAGGTTAGTAAGGGGATAACGAGGAGGGTGAGTGCAATGAACGTTTTAGTGGTTGGCAGCGGCGGACGTGAACACGCTCTTGCATGGAAATTTTCGCAAAGTAAAACAGTAACCAAAGTATACGTGGCGCCTGGAAATGAAGGGATGAGCAATGTAGCTGATATCGTCCCTATTAAAGAAAATGAGCAGGATCAAATTGTGGAGTTTGCTAAACAGAACGAGATAGGATTGACCTTTGTTGGTCCTGAGGTTCCACTTCTTGATGGGCTGGTTAATCGTCTTCAGCAGGAGAATGTTCTTGTTTTTGGCCCGACTCAAGAAGCTGCTCTTATTGAAGGAAGCAAGTCATTTGCTAAGGAATTAATGGAAAAGTACCAGATCCCGACAGGATATTATGAGGTTTTCTCAGAGTATGCGGCTGCAGTCGCTTATGTGAAGAAGCAAGGAGCGCCTATTGTTATTAAAGCCGATGGACTGGCAGCAGGAAAAGGCGTGACTGTGGCAATGACAGAAGAAGAAGCTGTCGCAAGTCTTAGGGATATCCTTCTAGATGATAAATTTGGAGAAGCCGGCGCCCAGGTGGTCATTGAGGAATACCTTGATGGTGAGGAGCTTTCGTTAATGGCATTTGTTCACGGCCATACGGTAGTTCCAATGGTTGGTTCTCAGGATCACAAGCGTGCTTATGATGGAGACAAGGGACCTAATACTGGCGGCATGGGCGCTTATAGTCCGGTACCCCAGTTTAACGAAACGGAGGTTCAGCGTGCAGTTGAGGAAGTTCTTCAGCCAATGGCAGATGCTCTTGTCGAAGAAAACCGGTTTTTTACAGGAATTCTATATGCAGGCTTAATGATGACAACCAGCGGGCCTAAGGTAATTGAGTTTAATGCACGGTTTGGGGACCCTGAGACACAAGTCGTCTTACCGAGAATGGAGTCTGATTTATGTGAAATCATCTTTTCCATACTTGATGGGAATAAGCCGGATATCAAGTGGACGGAAGATGCTGTTGTGGGGGTAGTGGCGGCAGCGAAAGGCTACCCAGGTTCGTACGAAAAGGGACACGAGATCACTGGTCTTCAGGAAGGTGAGTACACTTTTTATGCAGGGGTTAAAAAAGAAAAGGACCGCCTGGTTACCTCAGGCGGCCGTGTGCTGTTGCATGCAGAAAAAGCGCCAACGTTAAAAGAAGCCCAACAAAGAACGTATAAAAAACTTAGCACACTTGAAGAACAACACCTTTTTTATCGAAAAGATATTGGAGAGAAAGCTATTTCACGTATTTCTTTTTAACAAATACAGCTCCAACGGCCATAAGAGAACCAATGAGCATTGAGTAAACAAATAATGTATGGGTGACATATTCCCAGTAAGCATTAAACATATTATCACTCCTTGCTATCAGGATTCCTCATGAAGCCGGCAAACATTCTTAACAAAAAAAGGGCCCCGGCAACGGGTCCCTTTTTTAATTAAAGCTGGTTCATGGAAGGGCCGGTTTCAGTCTGTCCTTCGCTTTGGCTGTCAGCTTCCTGTACAGTATCCTGAACCATTTTTGTAATCGGGCAAAAACGAGTAATCCCTTCTCCTACCTTCATAGCTCCCATCATGGCAGCTAACAAATACATTGAACTGGACGAACGCTTTGTTAATTTAGCTGTTGCCCAAGCCAGTATTGTTAATCCGCAAGTGATTCTGCATAATGCATTCAAAATTCCTATGTTGGATTTCATGACAAAGACCTTCCTTTCTATATGGGAACATGATAAGATGAGGGCACACTTTCGTAAGGTAATGGACGAAAATGTGGTATAATGCTACCATACATTCCCATAAAACTAATTTGATATTTTACACAATTGAAAGCAGGTGGTGGACATGGCAGCACAGCTTTTTCGATGGACGAAACCAATGCTGCGTGAGCAGCTTTCTGTTATAAGAGAAGAGAAACCTCCCACAAAGGTTTTGAAAAATGCTACGTATTTAAGCAGTCCTCGTAAGGATTGGTTAAAGGGGAACATTTGGATTTATGATGACCGGATTGTTTATGTGGGGAAAGATTTTCCCGCTAATACAAAGAACACCGAAATTGTAGACTGTACTGATAAATACATAGTACCAGGCTATATAGAACCCCACGCTCACCCGTTTCAATTATATAATCCCCATACCCTTGCTGAGTATGCATCTAAACGGGGAACGACGACCCTTATTAACGACAACATGTTTTTCTTTTTGAATATTGAAAAAAAGAAAGCGCTTACTTTGATAGAGGAGCTTGACCAGCTGCCAACGAGCATGTTCTGGTGGTGCAGATACGATGCACAGACTGAAATGGAGGAAGAAGATTCCTTATTTTCACCTTCTAACATGAAGGCATGGCTGGATCATCCTCTTGTCCTGCAGGGAGGGGAACTCACAGGGTGGCCGAAAGTGATGAACGGTGATGATACGATATTACATTGGATGCAGTACACAAAGGAGCTCAATAAGCCTATTGAAGGGCATCTTCCGGGAGCTTCTGAGAGGACATTAACACAGTTGTCTGTTCTTGGAGTAAATAGCGACCATGAAGCAATGACGGGAGAAGAGGTTCTTCGCAGGCTGGATCTGGGACTGATTACTTCATTGCGTTACTCGTCCATCCGCCCTGATTTGCCAAAGATCTTGGAGGATCTTAAGGAGAGTGAAGTAAAAGATTACAGTCGTTTTTTGTTCACCACTGATGGATCTACCCCGGCGTTTTACAAAAACGGGGTTATTGATAATATGATTGCGATTGCAATTGAAAAAGGTGTACCTGTAATTGATGCGTATGAAATGGCTTCTTACAATGTCGCCAGGCACTACTCCATAGACGACCAAATTGGGATGATTGCGCCTGGAAGAATAGCTCACTTGAATATTTTGGATGATATGGAAAATCCCCTGCCGAGCTCAGTTTTAGCAAAAGGCAAGTGGGTCCTTTACGAGGGAGAGTGCAGATATCCAGATAAACATTTCTCCTGGGAGGAGCATGGAGTGTATCCATTTTTAGTGGACTGGACACTAACAGAGGAAGACTTGACTTTCTCCATGCCCATGGGCCTTGAACTGGTGAACTCAGTGATTTTGAAGCCTTATCAGGTTACTGTGGATGCCACGCAAGATGTCCTTTCTTCAGAACATGATGAAAGTTATTTTATTATGATTGACCGTCATGGAAAGTGGAGAATTAACACGGTAATCAAAGGGTTTGCAACAAATGTTCAGGGGTTTGCTACCACTTATTCCAATACTGGAGATGTAGTTCTTATAGGGAAAAGCAAAAAAGATATGCTCCGTGCCTTTAAAGAGCTTAAAACTCATAATGGCGGCATGTTTCTGGTTGAAAATGATGAGGTAGTTATGAGTATGCCTTTGACCCTGTTTGGCGCTATGTCACTGGAATGTATGGAAAATGTCATGGAGCAGCATGAGCAGTTGGAACAAGCATTAAAGGAACGAGGATACCCTCATGACGATCCTATTTACAGTGTTCTCTTCTTTTCTTCCACACATTTGCCATATATCCGGGTCACTCAAAAAGGAATCTACGATGTTCATAAGAAAAGTGTACTCTTTCCTTCGATTATGCGTTAAACTGTAAAAGTAAGTTTGAAACTCGGAAAAGGTTGGAACGAGATGACAAAGTGGATCATCATTTTTATTAGTGTCACGTTCCTTGGAGCGGCGATCGTATTGTGGGCTGGATTAACAGGAAGCAATAGTGAAGACCCTTATGATCCTTTTTCCAGCAGCAAAGAAGCTCGTTCCCAAGAAAAGGGTGACGACAGTGTTATTTACCCTTTAACCGGGGAACAAGCAGATTCTCACATTGTTAACCGTCCTCTTGCAGTTATCATTAATAACCATCCGGAAGCGCGGCCTCAGTCCGGACTGCAACATGCGGATGTTGTATACGAAGTGTTAAGTGAAGGTGCGGTCACTAGGTTTGTTGCTATTTATCAAAGCCAGCAGCCAGTTAGAATAGGTCCGGTACGCAGTGCTCGCGGATACCACATTGACCTTGCTAACGGTTTTGATGCATTCTTTGTTACTCATGGCTGGAGCCCGGAGGCAGAAAGGATGCTCGAAAACAACGCAGCTCCCTATCTAAGCGGACTTCATCATGACGGAACGCTGTTTCAAAGATCAGCGGATCGGTCTGCGCCGCATAATTCTTATATTTCTTATGGCGATGCACTAGCCGGGCTTACGAGTAAGGGTTATGAAACAGAGTACGAGGTTAGGCCCCTTCCATTTGCTGAGGAAGAAATAATGGAGCAGGCTGCTGAGGCTTCCAAAGCTGAAATCAATTACTTGAACCAATATGATGTTACCTATACTTATGACCAGCAATCAGGGTTATATTTACGGGCAACGGATAATGAGAAAGATATCGACTTTGAGACACAGGAGCCTATTACCATATCTAACATTCTTATTTTGGAAGCCTTTCATAAAGAAGTGGACGAACAAGGAAGAAGAAGTATAGAGCTGTCAACTGGAGGAAAGGGAATCCTACTTCAAAAGGGACAAGCTTATGATGTGGAATGGAAAAATATAGACGGGCGTCTTTTGCCTGGGAAAAATGGCAAGACAGTTCCGCTTGTACCGGGAAATACCTGGATTAACATTGTTCCTTCATCTCCAGGAGTAGATCACGCAGTAGAACTAAGCCCATAAGACAGAAAGATTACATGAGAATCAGGATGAAAGAGGTGTCCTTCATTGCAAATTGATAAGTTAAGGGGAAAAGAGCTCGACCAACTGTTTAACGCCATTTTATCCCTTCGTGATCTCGAAGAATGTTACCAGTTTTTTGACGATCTTTGCACTGTAAATGAAATTCAATCTCTTGCCCAGCGTTTGGAAGTAGCACGTATGCTTCAGCAAGGATATACGTATCATAAAATTGAAACAGAAACCGGAGCTAGTACAGCAACGATTTCCCGGGTGAAACGCTGTTTGAATTATGGAAACGACAGCTATCAAATGACCTTGGATCGTGTAAAGGAACAGGAAGAAAAAGTAGAGTAAGGAATTGGGCATGCCTCTGACAGGGCATGTCTTTTTTTTTTGAACTTGGAAGACAAGAGAAATTATAGGAGAAAACCTTACAAAGATATTACTGGAATAGAGGCCTCCACCTATAATGTAGACAGTATGAGCAGGGAGATGATTTACATTGCCACATTCAACTGCACAAGAGAAGTCCATGAAGAAAACCATTGCTCAAATTTATAATAAGGTTAACCAGGATATGTACGGGTTGGGAGTTAGAAAGCAAAAAATTGAGGTTTTAGAGGATAAAATTATTATTTTTGGCTTGCACAAGAGAGTACAGGCTTTGCATGCGATCGGACAGAAGCATCCAGAGCTTACTTTATCAGTTGATTACACTCTGATTCAAGAATTTAAAGAACGCTTAAAAAAGGAAGTTGAGAGCCAATTACATCTAAAAGTAAAAACAATCCTTAAAGATTTTGACCCTGACAGTGAAGAAGCAGTGGCTGTCATTTACTTAACGGAAAAACAATAAAAAGGGTGTAAACATTTCTTACGTAAAATCACACAACCAACAAACTTTTTTTTACAATAAAGGTAACATAAGTAGATAAGCGCGATTACATATAGGGAAACGAGCTGTTGTAACGGTTTGTTTTCTTATCCACAGATTGATCGGGAGCTTCCTCTCTGCTTGCCGGAGAGGTGAAGAAACCGGGGGAATGACGATAGCGTATTTGGCTATGCATTTCTCCGGTTTTTTTGTCCAAAAAACAACATCTACTGGTGAGGAGGATATAAGAAATGGAAGGAAAGGCAATCCATTACCCCTTATTTAAGAAACAAGACATTGATGCTTTCTTTGCATTATTTCAAAATAACCTGGCTAACTTTGTCATCATTGCAGTCACACTTTTAGGGATGGGATTTCCAGCAAGCATTGTTTTTGGTCAAGTGATTCCTGGAGCTGCTGTTGCCGTGTTAGCAGGAAATTTATATTATGCACATTCGGCAAAAAGGCTGGCACATAAAGAAGGCAGGACCGATGTTACAGCTCTTTCTTATGGAATTAGCACGCCCGTGATGTTCGTTTTTTTATTTGGGGTCACTCTGCCGGCTTTCACCCTAACCAATGATCCGGAATTGGCTTGGAGAATAGCAGTGGCGGCTGCTTTTATAAGCGGGTTGATTGAGTGTCTTGTGAGCTTCACTGGAAAATGGGTTAGAAAAAACATACCAAGACCGGCGATGCTTGGAGCTCTGGCAGGGGTAGCTCTTACCTTTGTGGCTGGCGAAATGCTTTTTGCCACCCTTGAAATGCCTATGATAGGAATACTTGTACTTGGAATTATTCTTATAGGATTCATTGGAAAAGTATCAATGCCTTTTAATATTCCTTCTTCCTTGTTCGCTATTGTCATTGGGACATTTTTAGCTTTTCTTCTTGGCCAGCACAGTGCAGGAAATATTACCGAAGGCCTTAGCAACGTGGGGTTTTACCCCCTTCTTCCTACCTTAGCTGCGTTTGATGGTATGGTTTACCTTTTTACTGGATTGGTTGGGTTATTAGCAGTTCTTGTCCCGATTACGATTTATAACGCAATAGAGACCATGAATAATGTAGAGGCCATGGCAGTAGAGGGCGATGAGTATGATGTGCGTGAATGCCAGGCGGTTGATGGAGCAGGAACAATGATTGGTGCCTTGTTTGGAGGGATCTTTCCAACAACCGTTTATATAGCATCTGTGGGCTCAAAATGGATGGGAGCTGGGCGTGGATACAGCATCTTAAATGGGATCGTTTATGCCGCAGCAGCCATGTTTGGTCTAATTGCTGCGATGGCTGAGATCATCCCCGTGGCTGTTATCGCTCCAATCCTAGTATTCGTAGGCATTTCCATGGTATCAACAGCGTTTCAGAATAACCATACAAAATATTACCCAGCTGTGGCTATTGCCATGCTCCCTTATTTTGCAAATTATATAATGACTAACTTTCAAGGTGATGCAGGCGATGTTGTGCAGGAGCTTTCTGCTGGAATTATTCCTTTAGGTGAAGGAGCAATGTTCACCGGAATCGTTTTAGGGGCAGTGACAGCTTTTATAACCGACAAGCATTTTGGAAAAGCAGCAATTTTTTCTTTAATAGGTGCTTTGTTATCCTTTTTAGGATTTATGCATGCATCTGAACTGCAGGTGGCTGCTGCACCTGATTTTATGGCAGGTTACCTGCTCCTGGCAGGGCTTTTTAGTTTCTACTACCTTCGGCAGGAAAAAGCAGTACAGCGAGAAACATTAGATACCCTGCCATCAGAGAAAACCAAGATAAGTTAACAGCCGCTTAAAGAGCGAAAAAGGAGGAACTTGCATGAAAAGCACTTTAATAAAGAATGCAGAAATTATTACGATGAATGAATCCATGGACATTATTTATGGTGATTTGTTCATAGAAGGAAAGCAAATAAAAAAGATTGGGGAGGACTTAACAGAAGTAACAAGGCCGGATACGAAAGTTATAGATGCCCAAGGGAAAACCATTCTTCCCGGTTTTGTTCAGACCCACATTCACTTATGCCAAACCTTGTTTCGCGGTCAAGCTGATGATATGGAACTGATGGATTGGCTGCAAAACAAGCTGTGGCCTCTAGAAGCAGCACATGACAGTGAATCACTTTATTATTCTGCCATGCTGGGACTAGGAGAATTAATTCAGGGGGGCACAACAACAGTCGTGGATATGGAAACTGTAAACCACACTGAAGCTGCATTTCAAGCTATGGCAAAGTCGGGAATCAGGGCCTTATCCGGAAAAGTGATGATGGACTTAGGAGATAAATTGCCGCCTCAGCTATTAGAGAACACGAAGCATTCAGTTGAACAAAGTGTACAGCTGCTTGAAAAATGGCATGGTCATGATGGGGGACGTCTACAATATGCTTTTTGTCCGCGCTTTGTCGTCTCCTGTACAGAGGATTTGCTCACTGAGGTAAGAGACTTATCACACTTTTATAATGTTCTTGTTCATACTCACGCCTCGGAAAACAAGGACGAAATCAGAATTGTGGAAGAACAGCGCGGGATGAGAAATGTAGAGTACCTTGACCATATTGGATTAGCAAATGAACGCTTGGTTCTGGCTCATTGCATATGGCTGAATGAAAGAGAAAAGCAGATTATCAAGGAAAGAAAAGTAAAGGTCACTCACTGCCCTGGTTCGAACTTAAAACTGGCATCTGGCGTAGCGGATGTATATGGCATGACAGAAGAAGGAATTCAGGTCAGCCTAGGAGGAGACGGAGCTCCTTGTAATAACACCCTCAACATGTTTCAGGAGATGAAGCTTGCCGCTCTTCTCCCCAAACCTTACCACGGGCCGACAGCGATGCCAGCAGAGAAAGTATTGAAAATGGCCACTATTGGCGGGGCGAAAGCAGTGGGTTTGGAAGATGAAATTGGAAGCTTAGAAGAAGGAAAGAAAGCAGATCTCTTTATGGTTAACCTAAAGAAGTTTCATTCTTATCCTTCAGAGACGGTTGATCCTATCTCCAGGATTGTATATTCTGCTAGTGCCCAAGATGTGGAAATGACAATGATTAACGGTGACATCGTCATGGAGGAGCGAAAGCTTATACACATTGATGAAGAAGAAGTGTTATCAAAATCAAATGAGTCAATAAAACGATTGCTTGCAAAAATGCCCAGTCTTGCCTAGAAGAGCATAGGGAGCAAAAGAAGAGGTCAGGACACGTCAGGACACGTAAAGGAGGAGCAAAGGATGGATACAATTTACGAGATTTTGGAAGAAATTGATTCCTCTTCTCAAAGAGCAATGCTTGCAACCATTGTTCATGTTGAAGGGTCAGCATATCGAAAAGAAGGAACATCGATGCTTGTCAAGAGAGACGGAGCTCAAATTGGTGTTTTGAGTGCGGGGTGTCTTGAAGAGGACATCCTTGCTCGCAAAGACAGTGTTCTGGCTCGAGGGTCCACAAAGATTGTCTATGACATGAGAAACAGTGATGAAATTTCATGGGGGGAAGGCTCTGGCTGTAATGGAAAGATTGAAGTTCTTCTAGAACCCCTCGATGATATTTTTTTACAACAGCTGAAAATGTTACGGTCCCAGTTGGCTAAGGGAAAAGAAGTGCTCATGGGAAAAAAGATAGATGTTGAGGAACAACGGGCAGAATGCTTCTTTTTAACTGAGGATAACGATGTATTTGGAGATTGGGAAATTGGAGACCATATGGATTCTATCAAGGAACTGAGGAACAAAGCAGCAAAAGAAGGGCTTACATGCGGAAAGCAGCTGAGCTTGGATCCGTTGATTGAAGTTTATTTTCATTATTTTCAGCCTAAACCAAAACTATTTATTTTTGGTGCAGGGCCTGATGCTGTTCCACTGGCATCCTTTGCAGACCAATCGGGCTTTACGGTTACTGTAGCTGATTGGAGGCCGGCTTTATGTACAAAAGAAAGGTTTCCAGAGGCAGTCAACCTTATGACTGGGTTTCCTGAAGAGCTTATGCAACAGATGACCTTAACTCCCAAAGATAGTGTGATTCTTATGACGCATAATTTTCATAAAGATAAGGAAATTTTATCTCACGTGAAAGATAAGCCGCTGCGTTATTTAGGGGTGCTTGGATCCCAATCAAGAACTTCCCGTTTGCTTGAGAAAAAGGATGTTCCCTCTTTTATTCACAGCCCTATAGGGCTTGATATAGGCGCAGAAGGGCCGGAGCAAATTGCTCTCAGTGTTGTGGCTGAGCTAGTAAAAGTTGTTAAGAAAAGGCCAGTGCCTGAGAAGGTTTCTACCTAATGAAACGCAAGGTCATAGGTATTTTGCTTGCGGGTGGCAAAAGCCGCCGAATGGGTGAAAATAAGCTGGCTCTTTTCTTAGGTCAGTTATCGATAGGCAGTCTCGCCTTAAAAACAGCGTTAGATTCTAGCCTGGATCATATTTTAGTTGTTACAGATGAAAAGGACCAGCTGGAATGGGTAGACCCTCTGCTTTTTTCCCCTTTTTACCGAAGTCGATGGAGTCAGGTAAAAGCAAAACAGACTGACTTGGGGCAGGCGTATTCCTTACGAGCAGGACTTAACAAGGCAAAAAGAGAGGAAGTGCATGGAGCAGTCGTATTACTTGGAGACCAGCCCTTTCTATCTTTATCGCTTTTAGAAGAAGTGATCATTCAAAGCAGAGAGGCGGTGGGAAGCGCTAATCAATATGCAGCTGCATGCTTTAAGAATAGAATTCAGCCTCCGATCTTTTTATCTAGAGATCTTTTTCCAAAGCTGATGAAGCTTCAAGGAGATCAAGGCGCACGGGCTGTCTTGCGTCATGATCCCTTAATTAAAGGAGTGGTGATAGAAAATGACAAATGGGAAAATTTTTATGATATTGATACCAAGGAAGAGTACCAATGGATAAAAGAAGTGAAGAGCCATTAACAGAACATCAAACAGACCCTTTTTACACAATCGTCTGGACCCCTGTAAAGGTGGCAGAAGCGTGGGAAAAAAAGATCCAATATAAGGAAGATGCATTATTTATAGCGGGAGGAACCTTTATTCAGCTTCAAAGAGAGAAGGGTACTCCACTGCCAAAGCATGTGATCAGTTTAGAACAAATAAAAGAAATGAAAGGAATTACAAAGGAAGAAAGTGAAGAAGGCACATTTTTAAAAATAGGAGCTTTGACCTCTTTAGCTGGATTCCTTCGTGATGATGACCTTAAGGAGCATTACCCTTTCTTGATCGAAGCCGTAAAGAATGTTGCTGCTCCAGCTGTGCGCAACCGCGGCACCATTGGGGGGAATATCTCATATGGAAAAGGAGATATTATACCTGCATTACTCGTATTACAGGCTAAAGTGACATATTTTAGTGAGGCGGAATATATTACCGAACCAATTGAGGAGTACATGGAAGCTTTATATGATAAGGCTCAAGACCCAACTTCTCGTCTTTTACTAAGTATTAGTCTTCCTTTTGAGGAGGTCCAGAACAAACCATTTAGATTCTATAAAAAAGTAGGACGCCGAGAGGCATTTACTGCTTCCATGCTCACTGTGGCTTGTTCTGGAGAGCTTGATTCAAAGGGCGGCACTGGGACCCTAAAGAATATTCGACTTGCCTGTGGCGGAGGGGACCACCATCCTGAAAGGCTGACTGGCTGTGAACAAATGCTCGAAGGTACTGTCTATCACCCGTTACTCATGAAAGATCTCTATGATGGCGTGATGGAAGAATTCAGCCCAATGTCAGACCCTTTTTCATCGGCATCTTATAAGAAGAAAGTAGCGGCAAATATTATGGTTTCAGAGTTTCACAGACTGATTGAGCAAAAAAGAAAGGAGAAATAGTATGGAGCCGGCAAACGAACCACATATCAGTCGAAACAAAGTGCGGCCTGACGGAGTTTCAAAAATAACGGGAGACCTGAAATACTTGAGTGACCTCACATTTCCAAATATGCTTTTTGGAAAAATACTAAGGAGTGAGCACCCTCACGCAGCAATCCTATCTATTTCCACTGAAAAAGCTGAGAGAGTGCCCGGTGTAAAAGCGGTAGCTACGTATAAAGATGTTCCTGGACTAAATGGATACGGAATTGTCCAGCCGGACCAGCCAGTATTTTGTCAGGACCGGGTAAGGTACGTAGGAGACGCCGTGGCGGCTGTGGCTGCGGAGACAGAAGAAGCAGCAGCCTATGCCATGAATCTGATAGAGATAGAATATGAAGAGTTGGACGTTATTGATGATCCCAAAAAAGCCTTAAATAGAGATGCCCCTAAGCTTCATCCAGACGGAAATCTCCTTCATAGCGCTGGGTATTCAAAGGGGGCGGTAATGGACAGCTTTGGACAATGCACTCAAGTAGTAGAAGAGACGTATCAGCTCCCCCGACAGCTCCATGGTTACATGGAAACGGAGGGGGGAGTTATTTTTCCTGAAGCAGATGGAGGAATTACAGTATATATTGGGACTCAGCACGGCTTTAAAGATCGTTTTCAATTATCAAGAATTCTTGCTCTTCCCGAAGAAAAGATCAGGGTCGTATCAAGTCCAATGGGCGGATCTTTTGGCGGGAAAGACGAGTTGAATATCCAGCCTTACGCTGCAATATTAGCGCTCCTTACAAAGCAGCCTGTAAAAATTCACCAAACAAGAAAGGAATCATTTATCTCTAGTATTAAGAGGCATCCGATGAGAATTACAATGAAGACAGGGGCCAATGAAGAAGGCAAAATTCTTGCACACAATGTGGACATTGTTGCCGATACTGGAGCTTATTCTACCCTTGGTCCTGCGATATTAGATTTTGCTGTCGAGCATGCGGTGGGACCTTACATTATTCCAAACGTTGAAGTAAATGGCATTTCGGTGTTTACAAACAATGGAGTGGCAGGTGAGTTTAGAGGCTTTGGGGGCAATCAGGTAACGTTTGCACTGGAAGGTCAAGTTGAACGTTTAGCAGAGAAACTGAACATTGACCCGGTAGAGTTTCGAAAAGCTAATATCAGAGGAGAGAAGGACTTAGGACCTTTAGGTCAAAGAATAGCTCCTACAGGGGGAGCAGCTTATGTATTAGAAGAGATTAAGAAGGTGGCAGACAAAAGAGTCTCAAAGCCAAAGGCGATCAAGGAACCCTGGAAGAAAAAAGGAACAGGTATTGCTATTACAATGCATGGCGGAGGCCTGGGGTACGGCCGTCTTGACCCTGCTGGAGGAAGGCTTTCCTTACGTGAAGATGGGAAAATCGAAATTTCTTTTGGTTTTGAAGAAGTGGGACAAGGGATTTTGTCTGTTATTGATACGATTATTACAGAGGAACTAGGCTGCTCATCAGAAGATATAGACATTGTTATTGGAGACACCAATACGGTTCCAGCCTCGGGCTCTACCACGGCTTCAAGAGGAACCAGCATGGTCTGGCATGCTGTTCAGAGGTTGAAAGGTACTTTTATAAAAGACGTACTGAAGCGGGCGGAAAAGGTGACAACTATTCCTAAGAATCAACTGAGCCTGGGAAAAGGCGGAGTTTATGTAACGAAGGAGGATTCAAAAAAACTGCTGATGACCTATAAAGATATTATGCAACAGGGTAACGGTAAACCTGTCGTGGTAAACACAAATTTTGATTTTCCGACTACACCAGATGAAATAGATTCAGGTCATTTTTTATATACCTTTAGCGGTGTATTTGCCGAAGTGGAAGTGGATCTATTATCTGGAAAGGTAAAAGTTACCCATCTTGACCAGGCTGTATCAGCAGGACCTGTTGTAAGTCATTTGGGATACAAGGGGCAAATAGAAGGCGGAAGCGTGATGGCACTTGGCTACACATTGTTTGAAGAGGCTTTAATGGTTGACAGCAAATATGTAACCGACAATCTTGATTCTTATATGATGCCAAGTATTAGTGATGTTCCTTTTGACATGGAAGTAAAGGCGGTAGAAATACTGACTGAGGGAGATATATATGGGCCCAGGGGAGTAGGGGAAATCGGAACAGTAGCAGTATCACCAGCTGTTACAGCTGCGATTAAGAATGCCGTTGGATGCTGGGTATCTAAGCTGCCAGTGTCATCAGAGGAATTGCTGCAAGCTGTTTCCAATGAGAAGGGGGTCCTGTCATGGATAAAAAATTAGCAATGCAAGATCCGCCAGCAGAACAACAGATGGTAAACATCTTTCTAACAATTAATAACAAGCCTGTATATCTTACAGTTCCGCCTGCCTATAGACTCATTGATATGTTAAGGAAGGAATTAAACTTTACTGGCACCAAAATTTCTTGCAGCATCGGCCGCTGCGGAGCGTGTTCGGTCATTCTGAACGGGGAGCTTGTAAATGCTTGTCTCGTACTTGCTTACCAAGTCAATGGAGGTACTATTACAACTATAGAAGGGGTAGGAGAAGAAGGAGAGCTGGATCCAGTTCAAGAAGCCTTTTTAAATGAAGGAGGGTTTCAATGCGGGTATTGCACCCCGGGTATGATCATGGCGGTGAAAGCATTACTCAAAGAAATTGATGTACCTTCAGAAGCAGACATTAAAGAAGCATTATCAGGAAACATTTGCCGCTGTACAGGGTATGCCGGAATTATACGTGCTGTTTACAGGGCTGTTGAAAACACCCGGAAGAAAGGAGAGTGACCTGGATCACTCTCCTTTCTTTTTCTTTTCTTATCTAGAACCCCTTAGGCAGGTTGTCTTGGCAATGATTGTTGTAATATAAAAGAGATTTATTTACTAGATTATGGTAGCATTTGATGGGGATGATCTCTTCAACGAACGAATGAAAATACATTAAGTTATACGATTAGTTATACTGAGAAACGTTTATTTGGCGGTGTTTTATGGAAAAATCCCCTATTGTTCAAGAATATTCTTTTGATAATCAAGCTCAAGTAGTAGACTTGATTCTTCAAATTCAACAAAAAGAATACAATGTACCAATAACAAAGCATGACCAGCCTGATTTGTTTATTATAGAAGAATATTATCAGTCGGGAAAAGGGAACTTTTGGGTAGCTCTTTACAATGAGGTTGTAGTTGGGACCATTAGTCTTTTAGATATAGGAAATAATGAAGCTGCTTTAAGAAAAATGTTTGTAAATAAAGATTACCGTGGAGAAAAATATAAAACGGCAAGCTTGTTATTAAATACAGCAATAAAATGGGCTAAAGAACATAAAATCAAAGCAGTCTATCTTGGAACTACACCTCAATTTTTGGCTGCTCACAAGTTTTATGAAAAAAATGGATTTATAAGCATTCTTCTAGGTGATTTACCAAAGGGTTTTCCAGTGTTACAAGTAGATAAAAAATTTTATAAGTATGAGCTTGAATAATTTAGAAGACAACATGCTCTACAAATAATGGGTGCATTAGCTGAAATGAGTGTAGCTGCTCGCATTTTGGGGTGATTTTTTACCCCTCTCGCAAGTATCGGAACGTCAAAACCAAGTAAGGGTCAGGCTGTATTTTCATATAACAATGTTTTATTACATTTTGTTGTTGGTTTGCGTTAAAAGACGCTCGTTTGCACATGGAAGGGGTATGGAGTGAAGCATCACTTGTTTGTTGATCATCGCTCATGTATTGGCGAAAGCGTCTAGTGGATTAACAATCAAATTACTTATAAATATAAATATTTGCTTTTACAGAGCCTGCTGAAAAAAAGGTCTCATCAAAAGTTAGACTTTTGTGAGACTCTTTTCTTTTTATTCTCCTAGAAAAGCAAAGTAAGCAATAAAGACAAAGAATAAAACATACATGATTGGATGAACCTCTTTTGATCTTCCCTTTAGCACCATGGTTATAGGATAAAAGATAAAACCAAGAGCAATTCCGTTTGCAATGCTGTACGTTAAAGGCATGGCTACTACAGTCAAGAAAGCAGGAACAGCAATCTCAAGCTTTTTCCAGTCGATCAACCCAAGAGAAGCAGCCATGAGCACTCCTACCACAATCAGCGCTGCAGCGGTCACTTGATCGGTGACAACAGCTAATAGAGGAGAAAAAAACATAGAGACCAAGAATAAAAGGGCCGTGATGACAGAAGCAAACCCTGTTCTTCCTCCAGCAGCTACCCCGCTCGAAGATTCAATATAAGCGGTCGTTGTGGAAGTTCCTAATAACGCTCCAATAGAGGTAGCAGAGGAATCGGAAAGCAGAGCCTTCCCTGCACGCGGAAGTTTATTATTCTTCACAAATCCCGCCTGATTTGCGACTGCATAAAGGGTGCCGGCAGTGTCGAAGAAGTCAACAAAGAGAAAGGTCAACACCACAATAAGCAGCTGCACCATTAAGGCGGTCGTCCATTCCACTTGAAATAAACTTGTAACGGCGACTCCAAAGGTAGGGGCAAGGCTTGGTATGGCACCGACAATTTGTGAAGGCATATCAATTAACCCGACAATAATACCAGCGACAGACGTAAGAACCATTCCATAAAAGATCCCGCCCCTAAATCCTCGAACCATTAAAATAACAGTAACCACCAGACCGAAGGCCGCGAGAAGAGTGGTTGCCTGGCTCATATCTCCCAGTGTTACGGCTGTGGCTTCATCAGGAACAACAATTCCGGCATTTTTCAGTCCAATAAATGCGATAAAGAGTCCAATACCGGAGGCCGCTGCATATTTCAGTTCTGCAGGAATGGCATTGATAATGGCTTCCCTTATCCCAAACAGGGTAATAATGATGAAAATAATCCCCGATACCAAAACTCCAAACAAAGCAAGCTGCCATTCAATTCCCATTCCAAGCACGACTGTATAAGCAAAAAATGCGTTTAATCCCATTCCAGGTGCAAGAGCTATCGGATAGTTAGCAACCAGCCCCATAATGAGAGTTCCTACCGCGGCGGCTAAGGCTGTAGCGGTAAAAACCGCCCCTTCATCCATACCAGCATCCGCCAATATCAATGGATTAACAAACAAAATGTAAGCCATCGCTAAAAAGGTTGTAAGTCCGGCTAAGGATTCCTGGCGAAAATTTGTCTGGTGCTTATCAAATTGAAAATATCGCTTCATAAGTAACCTCCTGTTTTTATGGTGGATCATTTTTTTATAGGAAAGAGCTGACTGTTTATCATTGATTCAATTTTTTGTAGGAAGCGATTTTTTCAAAGAGGAAATACAGAAAACACCCAATTGGCTTTGAGTGTTTTCTAAAGGTGCGAATGTGTTCAGCTTCCTCTGTACACTTGATACCCCCACGGAGAGACCAGCAAGGGAACATGATAGTGAGAGGAAGGATCAGAGATACCAAAACGAACGGATACTTTGTCTAAGAAGCGAGGGTCATCGTCCTGTACTTCTTTGTTTCGGAAGTAATCGCCAATATGAAACAGCAGTTCATATTCTCCTGCTTTCATTTCTTCTTCTGATAGAAGAGGTTCGGGTAGCCTTCCGTCCTCATTAGTCACTGCTGATGACAGCAGGGTTAAATGGTTGTTGTTAACCTGGCTAAGGTGAATTTCTACGTTATGAGCGGGTGTGCCATGAGTTAAATCCAGGATATGGGTGGTAAGTGAGCTCATGACTTTTCTCCCTCCTTACTTATAAGTGTCAGTAGTTACAGCTTTTTTAGATGAAGTGTTCAGATCGTCCTTTGTAACGCAAAACCGCTGGAACCCATAGGGAAGGCGAGGTTCTGTATACACTCTTCCTTCTGAATCTGGAATATCTTCGACAACCAAATCCCACGTGCGATTTTGAGATTCAAAGGTAACTTCTTTGAGCTGTGGAAAGCGTTCAAGGACCCTGCAGCCTATAAGGTAAATCAGGTATTGTATGGAAGGCGATTCAATGTCATCGAACACAGTGCTAGCGAAATCTTTAATCTGCTCGGCTGCAACGTAATTCAATGGGTTCCCTCCTAATGAATCTTGTTGGTTCTCGTATGTCCAGCCGATGTTTAAGTAAATAAAGAGAGGACGATTGCTGTCTTCAGGAAGAGTGGTGTACTCGTCTCTGATAAAACCGACAAAGGAGTTCCCTTTCACCTTTACTAGCTGAAGGTCAGTAATTTCACTTGAATGGCCGGCCAATTCAACCTTTTCTTCTATTCTTTCTAGCGAAACTGTGGAGCGTGCTTGTTCATTGCGAGATCTCTTAAAGACAAGGTCACTAGAAACGGATTTTCCGCTTTTGAGGCTCGCAGCAGATTCAAATGGAACTTCTTCTCCACTTAATGTAATGGTGTCCACATGAGGGTATTTTTCAAGAAAACGGCGAGCAGTGTAATCGAGAAAACCTTCCAGGGTAGAACCTTCGTAATCAGCTAAATGTCTTTGGATGAAGTTTTTCATAGAGTCTGTGGCAACAACCAGACTGTTATCACCTTCTTCAAAGGACGAAAGGAACGCTTTTCCTCCTATTTCAATGGAAGCATTTACTCCAAACACGGTATTGCTTTTTCCTTCAAAGGTTGATTCAGGAATCTGCTTTAGTCCAGTGAGGGGTTGCATAAAAGTTCGGTAAGCAAATACGTCTCCTTTTCCATAAGTCATCAATCTGGATTCTGAAGTCATATGCTCATCTCCTTTGTAAGTTTCCGTCAAACGGAAAAAAGCTATTTTGTATATTTCAGTTAAAGCTTTCTCGTATTCTTCTGTTTGGCTGTTCGTCACCCTTTCTTGCAGAGAATCATAAATATCTCTTTTTGTTTTTCCTTTTACCGCAAAGATAAAGGGGAAGTTAAATTTCTTTTCATAGTCCATATTTAAGTTGTAAAATTCTTCAGACTCTTTAAAGGATAAGTCTTGCAGGCCAGCTCCTTGTTGTTCTTTAGTGGAGGTGGTGCTCATCTTCTTTTTGTCTCCTAGCTTTGGATGAGCGCGAATTAAATCCAACTTATCCTCTTTGTCTGCCTCTTTAACGACCTCAACCATTCCTTGGTGAAGATCCTCTATTGAAGAATAGGGCCTTCCTTCAGCCGCCTTGCGGGCAATCCAGGGAGAATGCTCAAAGACCTCACCAAGCTCTTTAGTAAACTCTTCTACGGTAAGTTTGTTCAACTGTCCAATGGTAATCATAAAAATGCTCCTTTCTTGCATGATGTAATTACGCGCTCATTTTTGGTTGTTCCACAGGCACCTCCACTTTTCCAGACTTTGCTTTACCTCCTTGTACTTGCCTGCAAATGTCGTGTTAACTTTAGTAACATGATATAGGAGGGAGAGGGGGATGTCATTATGTAAGTTAACTGAAGTTACTTAAAAGATTGTATACATACTACAAATTGGACAGGAAAAAGCACATACAATGTTACTTTTCCTTACGTATTATTCCTTCAAAGGTTCAAAGAAGTTTGTATTCTTAAAGCCAGTCTTAATCGCAGGGAGGTATCGGGATCTTTTAAACTTTTTCCTAAAAGCTCCTCGCACTTTTCCAATCTGTAAATAACTGTATTTCGGTGGATGTACAAACGTTTGGCAGTTTCAGAGATTTGACAGTGTGTCTCCAGATAGACAGATAGAGTGTGTAAAAGTCCCTGATCCTTATATTCTGGTTCAGAAAGCTTCTGAAGAGTGTAATCATAAAACTTTCTCAAATCGTCTGTTGGGATCATTCTAAGGAGCTCTGTTATATCTTTTGTTTGGTAGGTTTGGATGAAATTTGCCTTTCCGGACAGCTGGCCGGTTTGCAGAGCATCAGCTGCTTCATCATAGGCCTCTTTCACTTCGATAAACTGATGAGAAATATTGCTCACTCCAAATGAAAGAGTACGCTGGAACTGTTTTTGGACACCCTGTTGGATGGTTTGAAGGGTAGATAAAGCCGATGCACTGGTCTCCTGAGAGTAATCATTCACTTCAAGGAGGATGACGCAGGTGTTTCCTTTAATAAAAAAATGAGTTTGAAAAGAAAAAGCTGCAAGTTCTCCTTCCAAGTATTCATAGGCTGTATCTGTTTCCATTTGATACTGGGTGAAACTAATTGCTTTTTCATCACGATCCAATTTTCCTACAATACAAATATATTTCTTTGCATTTTGAAGGTGAAATTCTTTTGAACGGTTGATGATCTCCTCTTTGGAAGAAAACACACCTTCCACGAAGTTGCTGAAAAACTCATTCCTCGCCCTTTGTTCATATTGCTTTAATGCATTTTCCTTCATTAGCTCAAAGGAAATAACATTGGCCGCCTGCTCAATTGTTAAAGCCATTCCTTGATTGTTGAGAAGCTCCTCGCCGAGAATAAGAAGGTATCCGCATTTCCTTGCATGTGTATAAACTGGGAACACTGATACCATCTCAGTGTGGTGCTCCTCTGAAATCATAGAAAAGCAGGAAAAAGAATTCGCGGGAAGTAAAAAATCAAAGTTCTGTATATACATAGTTTTAATAGTTTCTATAAGAGTAGAAGGCTCATGAGACGAACTAATAAGCTTTGAATGCTGATCTAATAGAATAATAGGCTGTTTAATAATAGAGGACACTCTTCCAAGCAGGCTTTTTAAATCCTTTCCCCCCATAATGTGTGCAGTAAATTGGTGTTGGGCTTCAATAGCATCGTTCAGTTCTGTTGTGCGGTAATTCAAAATAGTACTCAGGATTTGATTGACAATGCTTCCTAAGCTGACATCAATGGGGAGGTCAATGATAGGAAATGAGAGCTCATCAGCTAAGGAGAGCACCTCTTTAGGGATCTCATGGAGAAATCTTTGTGTTTTAATCCCCAGCCCCGCACATTCGCAGCTTGCCATATGCCTGATTAAGTCCAGTAATCGAGAAGGTTCATCTTTAAAGTGGTAGGCGGTGGTAACCAGTAAATCTCCGTTTTTTAAATAATCATTAATGTCGGGAGCGTCCATCATATTAACGTGGCAAACCTCCCGGTGATTTCCGCTTTGGCCTGCTAGCATTTGTGCTTCTCTAAACAAAGGCAGGTCCATAACACCCTTTATATCCATCTTTATCCCTTCTTTCATGTGAGTAAAGGTTACGTTTGTAAAATTGCTTTTGGTTATTTTGTATAAATAAAATCGAAAAAACTGCTATTTTTGCCGATGAATATTTTTTATATTAGCAGTAAAATGAAATACATACAAAGGTGTTGTAAAGAAAGTTAACATAAAAAAGGAGAGATTTTATGAAGGTGTACTCAAGGACCTCGTTTCCTCTTCCAGTCGAGCAGTTGAACGCAATGGTCGAGTGGCTCTCTGGTTTTACTGAAAACAAAGGCAGTGGAGTCACCAGATTGTTATATTCCGAAGAGTGGTTAGAAGCACAGGAAGCATTAAAAAGAAAAATGGAAGAAGGCGGCCTTGACACTTATTATGATGATACAGGAAACTTATTCGGCAGGCTTGAAGGCACGAAAGATGCTGATTCGACCGTATTAACAGGGTCTCATATAGATTCGGTTGTCAATGGAGGAAAGTACGACGGCGCATACGGCATCATTGCCAGTTTCCTTGCTGTGGAATACCTTTACAGAAAATACGGCCGTCCTTCAAAAACAATCGAGGTAGTGTCTCTTTGTGAAGAAGAGGGCAGCCGTTTTCCTCTTACTTTCTGGGGGTCTGGAAACATTACGGGAATTTATAAGGACAAGGACATAACGCATATAGCTGACAAATCAGGTGTTTCTTTAAAGGAAGCCATGAACAAGGCAGGGTTTGGGAGAGGAATTCACCGCTTGCCTTACAGAGAAAATATAGAAGCTTTCATTGAGCTTCATATCGAGCAAGGCAGTGTTCTCGAAAAAAGCGGTAATTCTCTTGGAGTAGTGACTCATATTGTCGGTCAACGCCGCTATACTGTTTCAATAAAAGGGAAAAGCAATCATGCGGGGACCACTCCAATGCAGGATCGTCATGATGCGATGACCACTGCAGCGGAACTGATTACGTATATTACGGCCAAAGTCCAGAAAACTGATCCTCATTTGGTGGCTACGGTCGGTAAACTTGACGCTACTCCCAATGTTCCAAATGTCATTGCGGGAGAAGTGTCGTTCACCCTGGATATTCGCCATTATGATGAGGGAATGTTAGGAAAAGTCTGTGCAGAAATATTTCACCATTTTGAGGTCGTTTCTCAGGAAAAGAAGGTCAACATATCTTTTTCCCAATGGACAGACGTGAAGCCAGTGGAAATGGATGCTTCCTTACAAGAAAAGGCCATCGGAGTTTCAACAAGGCAACAGCTGTCATTTCAAAAGATGCTTAGTGGAGCAGGGCACGATGCTCAGCTGTTTGGTACTCATTGCCCCACATCTTTAATTTTTGTTCCAAGCGTAAATGGGGTCAGCCACTCTCCTGAAGAATACACAAAGGCAGAGGATTTAACACAAGGAGTCCAGATGTTGACTGAGTTATTATACGAGATGGCATATGATAATGGAGGCGAAGAAAAATGACATATTCTGAACTGCAAACGCCACAGCGTACAATCATGACCCCCGGGCCTGTGGAAGTGGACCCCCGGGTGTTACGAGCGATGAGTACTCCTATTCTAGGCCAGTTTGATCCTGCATTTACCTCTATTATGAACAAGACAATGGACATGCTAAGAGAGGTGTTTCAAACCACAAACAAGTGGGCTTTTCCTGTTGACGGGACTTCCCGCTCAGGGATTGAGGCAGTGCTTGCGAGTGTGATTAAACCGGGAGACAAAGTATTTATCCCGGTATTTGGAAGGTTTGGTCACCTTCTTATGGAAATTTGTGAACGATACGGGGGAGAAATTTCGACCATAGAGTGTGAATGGGGAAACGTCTTTGATCCCCAGGTGGTTATTCAGGAAATGAAAAATGTTCAGCCGGATATTGTGGCAATGGTACATGGTGAAACATCCACTGGATGCATGCAGCCTTTAAAAGAAATCGGGAGAGCCTGTCGAGAACAAGATATACTGTTTGTTGTAGATGCGGTTGCGACCATTGGCGGCACTGAGGTAAAGGTAGATGAATGGTGCATTGATGCAGCTGTTGGCGGGACCCAGAAGTGTTTGTCTGTGCCATCGGGCATGGCCCCGGTAACATATAATGAAAGAATTGAAAAAGTAGTCCTGGCTAGAAAGAAAGTTGAAAAGGGAATTGCAACTCCCTTAGATGAACAAAACCAGTCTGATGGGCCTCGGATTACAAGTAATTATTTTGATTTAAGTCAGCTTCAGGACTATTGGAGTCCGCGCAGGCTGAACCATCATACAGAAGCAACTTCCATGCTTTATGCTCTTCATGAAGGGCTCCGCCTGGTTTTAGAAGAAGGTCTGGAAAACCGGTTTAATCGTCATCTTACTCATGAACAAGCGTTAGGAGCAGGTGTGAAGGCCATGGGGCTCTCATTGTTTGTGGAAGAAGAATGGAAGCTTCCAATGGTAACATGCATAAAAATCCCGGAAGGAATTGATGGAGATTCTGTACGAACCATGCTATTGGAGCAATTTGGCGTGGAAATAGCCACTTCTTTTGGTCCTCTTCATGGTAAGATTTGGCGTATTGGAACAATGGGATACAGCTGCCGGAAAGAAAACGTTCTCCTTGTGCTTGCTGCGCTTGAAGCTGTTTTGCTTTACCACGGGGCAGAAGTAAAACCAGGAAAAGCACTTCAGGCAGCCCTGGCCTATTATACGAAAGAAAGAAATGAAATCTCCCTTTCCATGTAAGAAAGAAAATTCTATCGCGAAAGGAGAGAAAAAAGATGTATGATTATCATCTTGTCATTAAAAACGGAAAAGTGGTTACTCCAAACGGGGTGAAAGACTACGAGATTGGAATCAAGGATGGCCTGATATCTGCTCTGGAACAGGAAGTGAAAGGAAGTACAGAGCAGATTTGGAATGCACAAGGACAATACATTTTCCCTGGTGCCATTGATGTTCATGTGCACTTTAACGAACCGGGAAGAGAGAACTGGGAAGGCTTTTCCACTGGCTCTGCCATGCTTGCGGCAGGCGGCGTGACCACATTTTTTGACATGCCTTTGAATGGCATCCCCTCTACGGTGACAAAGGAAGCGATTGAGGAAAAAAAGAGCATAGCTGGTTCAAAGTCCCTTGTAGATTTTGGGTTGTGGGGCGGGCTGGTTCCTGGAAATGAAGAAGAATTATCAGCTCTTTCAGAGAGCGGAGTAGTCGGGTTCAAAGCGTTTATGTCTCCAAGCGGTAATGAAGAATTTGAACGAGCAGATGATGATACTCTCTTAAAAGGTATGAGAAGAATTGCACAGCTTGGGAAGGTTTTAGCTCTTCATGCTGAAAGCACACCAATTGTAGAATTACTGCAGAAAGAAAAAGAATTCCAAGGGCTGAGTGACGCAGATGCGTATGCTTCTTCTCGTCCGATTGAAGCTGAAGTTGAAGCAGTGCAGCGGGCCATTTCATTTGCCAGGATAACCGGCTGTCCCCTGCACTTTGTCCATATCAGCAGTGCAGCGGCTGTCGAGGAGATCCAGAAAGCAAAGCAGGAGGGATTAGATATTACCTTGGAAACCTGCCCGCACTATCTGCTGTTTACACATGAGGACCTCGCTCAAAAAGGAGCAATGGCCAAATGCGCACCGCCTCTTAGAAAGAAACATGAGCAAGAGAGACTGGTTGAAGCGCTGGTGAAAGGACATATAGATATGGTTTCTTCTGACCATTCACCTTGTACCCCTGATTTAAAAGACCAGGATAATATGTTTACAGCCTGGGGCGGCATTAATGGAGGGCAGTTTACTTTGCTTTCAATGATTGAGCTTGCTCTTACATATGATCTGCCTTTTCACGAGGTAGCCCAGTGGACAGCTTCGGCACCTGCAAGGAGATTTGGTCTAGAGAAAGTAAAAGGGGAACTGAAGGTTGGCTTGCAGGCAGATCTGGCAGTTGTTCATACCAGTGGTGCATTTACAGCAGTCAAGGACAATATGTATGACAAGCACAAATTCAGTGTGTACGAAGGACGGACCTTTCCTTGCAGTGTTGAGGCAGTGTTTTCAAGCGGAGAAATGGTATATGAAAAAAACAAGGGTCTGATTTCGACCAGGCCTGGTGGTAAGTGGCTCAAGCCAGCTGAAAATGATCTATCCTTGGCAGCAGGTATTAAAAAGAGAGGGTGAGTGTATGAATAGCGACGTTCTTTATCAGCCTTACGTTTCAAAAAGAAATCCAGTCTTCGCAAAAAAGGGGATGGTGGCTACCTCTCATCCTCTAGCAGCAGAAGCAGGAAAAGAAATGTTAATGAAGGGAGGAAGTGCGGTAGATGCGGCGATTGCTACAGCTGTAGCTTTAACCGTAGTAGAACCTACATCCAATAGCATGGGCGGTGATTCCTTTGCGTTAGTGTGGATAGATGGAAGGCTCCACGGCTTAAATGCCAGTGGAAAATCCCCTGGAAAAATGTCCATAGAGGCGGTAAAGGAAGCCGGGTATAAGGAGATACCTGAACATGGGTTGATTCCGGTCACTGTGCCTGGTGTTCCAGGTTCATGGGCCGAGCTTTCGGAAAAGTTTGGTCGGCTGCCGTTTAAGGAAGTATTGGCTCCTGCCATTTCCTTGGCAGAAGAAGGGTTTCCCGTTTCTCCGGTAGTTTCAAAGTATTGGAAAAGGTCTTATGAGTTATTTAAAGAGGTATTAACAGGGGAAGAGTTTTCAAATTGGTTTGATACGTTTTCACTATCTGGAAAATGTCCGGAAGCAGGTGAGATATGGAAAGCGCCAGATCATGCGGAAACCTTGCGAAAGATTGGGGACTCGAATGGGGATGCATTTTACAAAGGGGAACTTGCAGACCAGATAGACAGCTATTCCAGAAAGCACGGCGGCTTTATTAGAAAAGAAGACCTTGAGGATTTTACGCCGGAGTGGGTAGAGCCTATTTCTATCTCTTATAAAGGGTTTGATGTATGGGAAATTCCTCCTAACGGTCAGGGATTAAATACACTTCTTGCTTTAAATATTCTAGAAGATATGAACCTTTCTCAAAAAGAAACAGTCGATACATATCACTTATTAATTGAAGCTATGAAACTAGGATTTGCAGATGGTCTTCATTATATTACCGACCCACGAGAAATGTCTGTAAGGGTAAAAGATTTGCTTTCTAAAGAATATGCGAAGGATAGGAGAAAGAAAATAAGTGATAAGGCAATGATACCTGAAGCGGGGGAGCCTCCAAAAGGAGGAACAGTGTATATAGCCGCAGCTGATAATGAAGGAAACATGGTTTCTTTTATTCAAAGCAGTTATATGGACTTTGGTTCAGGTATTGTAGTGCCTGGTACAGGGATTAACCTGCAAAATAGAGGGCATGGGTTCAGTATGCATAAAGGACACGTGAATGCTCTATCGCCGAGAAAGAAAACATACCACACGATTATCCCTGGTTTCTTAACAAAAGAGAATCAGCCAGTGGGACCTTTTGGAGTAATGGGGGCATTCATGCAGCCGCAAGGTCATCTGCAGGTTCTTACCAGTACGATCAACTTTCATTTAAATCCTCAAGCAGCATTAGATGCACCGAGATGGCGATGGCTTGAAGAGAAGACGATAGAGGTCGAACCCCACTTTCCGGACCATATTGCTCAGTCTCTTGAGCGAAAAGGTCACCAGATTAAAAAAGCAGTAGATGAAACCGGATTTGGGCGAGGACAGGTTATTTGGAGGGATTCAGCAACAGGAGTACTTATAGGAGGGACAGATTCCCGGGCAGATGGTCATATTGCTGTTTGGTAAACAATTGGCACACTAGACAACTGGTGTGCTTTTCTGCATTTTTGGGAATGAAAGAGCCTGGGGATTAGAAATTGGAAGAAGGGCAAGAAGGTGTAAGGGAGGGAAGGGAGAAGTAATTATAGGGCTAGCTATTATGTATGGCTGATCATAACCAAAGAGCAGCAAAAGGAGGAGCAAGTATGAGATTGGCAACAATTCTACATAACGGCGAGGAACAGGCAGCAGTCATGACAGAGAATGGGCCTATCCTTATGAAAGATGTAAGTGAGTTGAGCGGTGGAAAATGGGAGACGGATTTGTTTTCGATTATCCAGAAAGGGCAGCTGGATGAAATAAGATATTGGTTTAAAGAAAACAGCGAGAAGCTGCAAGGGAAAGAAGTCTCAGCGGAAAACTATACGTTCAAGCCTTTATACCGTCATCCAAGCAAAATCTGGGGGATTGGATTAAATTACGTAGACCATGCTGCGGATTTAAGTGAAAAAGCACCTAGTACAGAGCCGGCCAGCTTTATGAAGCCTGACACTACAATCATTGGACCCCGTGATACGATTAACATACCAAGACAATCGTCTCGAACCACAGCGGAAGCGGAGCTGGGAGTTATTATTGGTAAAGAATGCAAAGATGTTTCTGAAGAAGAAGCGCCTGCATACATAGCAGGTTTTACTACAATCATAGATATGACCGCTGAAGATATCCTTGAAAAAAACCCACGGTATTTAACCAGGTCAAAGAGCTTTGACACTTTCTTCAGCTTTGGACCTTTTCTCGTTACTCCTGACGAGGTAGAAGAGGTAAACGGTTTAAAAGTAGCGACCATCATTAATGGAGAGGTGCACCGTGAGAATGTCGTTTCGAATATGACTTTTACTCCCTGGAACCTGGTATCTTTTCATTCTCAAGTGATGACGTTGAAGCCTGGAGACATTATTTCAACAGGAACTCCTGGTGCTGTTCGTATTAAGGAGGGAGACATAGTAGAGTGTCATATTGAAGGGTTTGAGCCCTTGGTAAATCCGGTAAAGGATGTAAAGAAGTAGGATTGTATAAAGATTGTAATTAGAAAGAGAAGCCTTTTGTTATGAGGCTTCTCTTTTATTGGAGGTATTTTGTTGGAGCTTCCTCCTACAAGGTAAGGGAGGGAAGAATGACTGGGTGACCACACGGAAATCTGTTTTTATAAATTCAACCAAGTTTCTTACACACTTAAATATCTGCTTACTTCTGTTTCTATGAGTGACTCTCCTTCATACACGATGGTACCTTTGTTTACGACATAAAAATAATCACCTACAGTCTGGGCGAAGTCGAAATTTTGTTCAACGAGGAGCATAGAGGTGCTGCCTTCTTTTTTAAGGTCAATAATGACTTTTTGAATGGCCTGAACAATGTTGGGTTGAATTCCTTCAGCAGGCTCATCAAGCAAGAGAAAGTCTGGTTCGGCAACCAAAGCACGGGCAATAGCGAGCTGTTGCTGCTGGCCTCCGCTGAGATCCCCGCCTTTCCTGTTCTTCATTTCAAGTAAGACAGGGAAGTATTCATAAATAATACTATCGATTTTCTTGTTTGCATTCTTACGTCCTTCAAGGCCCATTAATAGGTTTTCATAGACCGTAAGATATGGGAAAATATCTCTCCCCTGGGGTACGTACCCCATGCCGCTCTTCGCTCTTTTGTCTGGTGAGGTCTTAGTAACGTTTTTATCTTGAAAATGAATGGAGCCTTTTTTAGCCTTTAACAGGCCGATTACCGTTTTGATAAGGGTAGACTTTCCTACACCGTTTCTTCCCATAATACATACAATCTGCCCCTTTTTTACCTTTAGAGAAATATCTCTTATGACGGTGCTTTCCTCGTAAGCGACCTCAAGTTCCCGAAGGTGCAGCATAAGATGGTACCTCCTTGCGCCCTAAGTATACTTCCATTACCTGTTCATTCTGCTGAACTTCCCTCATGCTTCCTTCACAAAGGAGTGAGCCTTCGTGCATAACAGTTACTCTTTCTGAATATTTTTCTACAAATTCCATGTCGTGTTCAACCACAATGATAGAGCATTCCTTCTTTAGTTCACGTAGAAGGTGGCCGGTGGTTTCTTCTTCCTCTTCAGTCATGCCGGCAATTGGCTCATCAAGCAGAAGAAGGTCAGGTTCCTGCATCATTACCATCCCTATTTCTAACCATTGCTTCTGTCCGTGTGACAAATTTATTGCTTTTTTATCTTTTTCATTTGTTAACCCTATCGTACGTAATTGATGTGTAATACGTTCGTTTTCATTGTCGGACAGAGAAGCAGTTAGAATAGAGAATAAACCTTTCTTTTGTTTCATTGAGACTTCTAAATTTTCAAAGACAGTAAGATGGGGGAAGATGGACGGCGCTTGAAACTTTCTGCCAATCCCGTGACGGGCAATCTGATAATCTTTCATTTTCGTTAAGTCGTACTCCTTCTTGAATAACAGCTTTCCGGCACTGCTTTTGGTCTTGCCGCAAAGAACATCCAGGAAAGTTGTTTTTCCAGCGCCATTTGGGCCGATTAGAAAGTGAAGCTCATGTTCTTTTAACTGGAAAGAAAAAGAATTAAGAGCTAAGAAGTCATCAAATTTTACAGAAACGTTCTCACACTGCAGTATTTTTTTGCTCTGTTGTCGGCTCAGTTCTTTCTTTTTCATACTGATCTCCTCTTCCTTTTTTGAATTTAGCACCTAATGACATTAATCCTCCTGGCAAAAATACAACAATTAAGACAAAAACAGCGCCGATAAAGAACAGCCAGAAATCAGGATAGGATTCACTGAAAAAAGTACTTGCAGAGTTAGTAATGATAGCACCTATCACAGGACCGATAAGCGTTCCTCTGCCCCCAAGAGCGACCCAAAGAATCATTTCAATAGATGGTACAATTCCGATCATGGTTGGTGAAATAATACCAACTTGAAGAACAAATAACATTCCTGCCAGGCCGGCAATCCCGGCAGAGAGAGAGAAGACAAAAATCTTAAACACAGAGGCGTCGTAGCCTGAGTAGCGAAGGCGATTTTCGCCATCACGGATAGCTATTAAAACTTTTCCACTACGACTGTTTACCAGTTTGGAACAAAGGAAAAAGACAACGACCAGACAGGCGATTGTAATGAAGTAAATGGCTTGCTGAGTGGATGCCTGGTTTAAGGAAAATCCAAATACGGTTTGAAAGCCTGTAAGCCCGTTAGTGCCTCCTGTATAGTTTTGCTGACTGACAATTAACGTAGTTGTCACCAGCACAAGAGCTTGAGTAAGAATTGTGAAATAAACTCCTCTAATTCTATTACGAAAGGTAAATAGACCCAGGGCTCCAGCTAAGAGCATAGGCGCTATTATGGCCAGCGGGACAGCAATAAAAGGGTTTTCCATAATCGACCAGAACCAGGGGAGCTCCTGAATACCGCTCCACATCATGAAATCAGGGACGCTCGAAGAAGCTGATTCCAGCAAGAGATACATCGCCATAATATAGGCTCCGAGCCCAAAGAAGATACCATGACCTAAGCTTAAGATACCGGTGTAGCCCCAGAGAAGATCCAGGCCAATTACCAATATAGCTAATGCTAAAAAGCGGCCAAGGAGATTCAGGCGGAAGTCGGATAAGAAAAGGGGCGCAAGCAGCAGGGCAAGAACGAGGAGTATGAATATGCCTTGTTTGCTGACGAGCAACTTCACAAGTGATTGTTGCATAGGAAACTTCTCCTTTTTTGGTATTAGTCGACGGATCTCGTACGAAGTGAAAAAATTCCGGCCGGTTTCCATTGAAGAAAGGCAATGATAAGAGCAAAAATTAGTACTTTTCCTAGTGAAGCATTTGTCCAGTATTCAAATAGTGTGTTGAAAATCCCGATCCCGAAAGCTCCTGCGATGGTTCCGGCAAGCATACCGACACCGCCTACAACTACCACCATAAAAGCATCAATAATATAATAGGTACCTATTGTGGGACCAACAGGCCCAATTAATGAAAGAGCCGTACCTGCCACACCGGCAAACCCTGCTCCTAAGGCAAAGGTCGTGGCGTCAATTCTGCGAGAGGAGACTCCTACGCATTTAGCCATGTCTCTATTTTGCATCACTGCCCGAATGCGGCGGCCATTTGAAGTCTTGTAAAAATAGAGGTAAAGAAGAACAGTGCAGGAAGCCACCAATAAAATAATAAATAACCGCGTATAGGGTAAGGTGACAGACAGTATTTGGAAACCGCCAGTGAGGAAGCTTGGATTTTCCACCCCTACGTTGGGAGCTCCAAATATCGTTCTGGCTGCCTGCTGCAAAATAAGGCCGGCACCAAACGTGGCGAGGAGACTGTCTAAAGGCCTTCCGTACAAGTGCCTTATAACAGTGAGTTCCAGAAGCAAGCCTATTCCTGCAGCAAGAAGAAATGCAAAAGGAATGGCCAGGATGAAATACCAGTCAAAGAGATGAGCAGGGACGTATGTGATAAAAAACATTTGAACCATATAGGCTGAATAGGCTCCTACCATAATTAACTCTCCATGTGCCATGTTAATAACGTTCATCAAACCAAACGTAATTGCCAGGCCAAGGGCGATAAGAAGAAGGATAGAACCGAGACTCAGGCCGTTAAATATTTGTATTAAGTAGCTTTCCAATAGTAAAACCTCCTTCTTAGGGTAAATAGAAGGTAAGTAGCCCTGGCTTTCACCAAGGCTATCTTTTTTCGTCTGCTTATTCTTCTTCCGGCACGAAATCACTTAATCCCTCTGCCCAATCATAACTTTCCAAGAATGGGTCAGGCTTTACAGGCTCTCCTGAATTCCAGATTTCCTCAAATTGACCGTCCGCTTGAATTTCGCCGATTCGAACAGTTTTATAAACGTGCTGATTATCTCCATCAAACTGTATCGGACCTCCCGGAGCATTGATTTCAATTCCGGCAGCGGCTTCACGGACAGCGTCCACGTCTGTCGTGCCAGCTTCTTCTACTGCTGCGGCCCATAAATGAACCATGAAGTAAGCAGCCTCAATAGGATCTCCAGTTACTCTGTCCTCTCCGTAAGCTTCTTTGAACTTCTCGACGAATGCTTCATTTTCCGGGGTATCCGTCGTTTGGTAATAGTTCCAGCTTGCATAGTGACCTTCAAGGACATCTGCCCCAATTCCACGGATTTCTTCTTCCGCAACACTTACAGACATGATAGTTACATCATCTGGGGTAATGCCTGCATCGGCAAGCTGGTTAAAGAAGGCTACATTGCTGTCACCGTTCAGTGTGTTAAAGATGACTTCCGGCTGTTCGTCGCGGATTCTGGAGATGATCGTGTTGTAATCGGTGTGACCGAGCGGGGTGTACTGTTCATCAAGAACAGTTCCTCCCTGTGCTTCTAATTGAAGCGTAATAATTTGGTTTGCCAAGCGAGGAAAGACATAATCAGAACCTAAAAGAAAGAATTCTGTCCCTTCGTTTTCAAGGAGCCATTCTACTGCAGGAACGATCTGCTGGTTAGGGGCTGCACCGGAGTAGAAAATGTTAGGTGAAGCTTCCATGCCCTCATATTGCACAGGGTAAAACAATAACCCGTCATTTTCTTCAACTACAGGAAGCATTGCCTTGCGGCTGGCGGAAGTCCAGCCTCCAAAGATAATAGGAACCTCATCTTGCTGTAAGAGTTTAGCTGTCCGTTCCGAGAAGGTTGGCCAGTCTGAGGCTCCATCTTCAATAATAGGAACAAGCTCTTTACCCAGGACGCCGCCTGCTTCATTTATTTCTTCAATAGCAAGGAGTTCTGCATCCCTTAATGATGTTTCGCTCATAGCCATTGTCCCGCTGAGGGAATGCAGGATGCCGACGGGAATTTGATCGTCCTCAACGACTACTTCTTCTCCGGCTTCAGGAATGTCCTCTGTACCTGAATCTTCAACATCACCTGCTTCTGGTACCGGATCTGCACCTTCCGCTTCGTCAGCAGAAGAATCGGTATTCTCTGCACACGCTGTTAAGAAAACAGCAAGGAGTAATGCAAGGCAAAGCATGACTAAAGGTTTGATTGCTTTCTTCAACTAACACGCCTCCATCCATATGTAAAATAGTTTGAAAATTAACACATTTTTAAATTACCATGGGTTATTGAAGAAAAGTGTATGTAGGTTAGATTATTTATCAAAATATTTAATATATAGGTTTACTTGTTATTTCAAAATACAGTAAACTTTATAGTAGGGAAGTGAATATACTTAACACAATTAAGATAAGTTTCCTTACATAAAGGTTCGAAACTATAAATTCATGAAAAGAGAGGGTGAAGGAAATGAAGTTGTCACCAATAGAACAAGAGAAGCTGATGATTTTCATGGCTGGAGAGCTGGCTCAAAAAAGAAAGGATAGAGGGGTAAAGCTAAATTATCCTGAGGCTGTAGCCATGATTAGTTCTTTCATCTTAGAAGGGGCCAGGGATGGGAGAACAGTCGCAGAGCTAATGAGTACCGGAAAAGAGGTTCTTACAAGCGAAGATGTTATGGAAGGCGTGCCAGAAATGATAGATAATGTTCAAGTTGAAGCGACCTTCCCTGACGGCGTGAAATTAGTAACCGTTCATAATCCAATCATATAAAAAAGGAGAATGGTGGTATGAAACCTGGTGAAATTCGTACAGAGGAAGGTTTTATTGAAATTAACCAAGGCAGGAAGGTAAAAACCATAAGGGTTAGCAATACGGGAGACCGCCCGATTCAAGTGGGCTCTCATTATCATTTTTTCGAAGCGAATAGATTTTTATCTTTTCCAAGAGATGAAGCGTTTGGGATGCGTTTAAATGTAGCATCAGGGACAGCCGTCAGGTTTGAGCCTGGGGAAGAAAAAGAAGTTGAATTAGTGGAATGCGGAGGTAATAAGAGGTTTTTCGGGTTAAATGCCTTAACAGAGGGAGACCTGGATAAGTCTAAAGAGGCGGTGCAGAAAGCGAAAGAAAAAGGGTTCAAAGGAGTGTAATAATGAAAATATCCAGAAAACAATATGCCGGGACCTATGGGCCGACGACAGGTGACCAGGTCCGCCTGGCTGATACAAATTTATGGATTGAAGTTGAAAAGGACTACACTACCTACGGAGACGAAGCTAAATTCGGCGGCGGGAAAGTTCTCCGTGACGGCATGGGTCAAAATGGTGTGAGAACAAGAGAAGAAGGGGTCCTTGACCTCATTATTACAAATGCTTTAATTCTTGATTACACAGGGGTTTACAAAGCTGATGTCGGCATAAAGAATGGGCGAATTGAAGGAATCGGCAAAGGTGGAAATCCGGACATTATGGATGGAGTGGACGTTAATATGATTGTTGGTCCCTCTACCGAAGTCATTGCCGGCGAAGGCCAGATTTTAACAGCAGGAGGTATTGACGCCCACATTCATTTCATCAGCCCTCAGCAAATTGAGGTAGCGATTTCTTCTGGAGTGACCACAATGATAGGCGGGGGAACCGGTCCGGCAACTGGAACGAATGCTACAACATGCACACCGGGTGAGTGGAACATCCACAGAATGCTTGAAGCAGCTGAGACCTTTCCAGTTAACTTAGGGTTCTTAGGGAAAGGGAATGGTTCTGGCAAGGATTCGCTTCGAGAGCAAGTGGAGGCAGGGGCCATAGGCTTGAAGCTTCATGAAGATTGGGGAACTACGCCCGCCGCCATTGATACCTGCTTGTCAGTGGCTGATGAACTTGATGTCCAAGTGGCGATTCACACGGATACTCTTAACGAGGCAGGATTTGTAGAAGATACGATTAATGCTATTGGGGACAGAGTGATCCATACATATCACACGGAAGGAGCAGGAGGGGGACATGCCCCTGATATCATGAAAATCGCAGCCTATCCGAATGTTCTGCCTTCTTCCACTAACCCGACTCGTCCCTTTACTCATAACACGATCGATGAACATCTGGATATGTTAATGGTTTGCCACCATCTTGATCATAATGTTCCGGAGGATGTAGCTTTTGCAGACTCAAGAATTCGTCCCGAAACCATTGCAGCAGAAGACATCCTTCACGACCTTGGTGTTCTTAGTATGATTTCTTCCGATTCTCAAGCAATGGGCAGAGTTGGTGAAGTAATCATACGTACATGGCAGACAGCCGATAAAATGAAGAAGCAAAGGGGTTTGCTTACAGAGGGACAAACTAATGACAACGAACGTGCAAAAAGATACATTGCCAAATACACAATTAATCCTGCGATTACCCATGGAATCAGCCACGAAGTGGGGTCAATAGAGAATGGAAAGTGGGCTGACCTTGTGTTGTGGAACCCTGCCTTTTTTGGGGTGAAACCCGAAATTATCATAAAAGGCGGTCATATTGCTCATGCGCAAATGGGAGATCCGAATGCCTCTATCCCAACTCCTCAGCCTGTTTTTCAGCGCCCGATGTTCGCAAGCTATGGAAAAGCGTTAAGCAGCTCCACATTTACGTTTCTCTCCCAAAGTGCTTATGACAAGGGTGTTCATGAAAAGCTGGGACTTAGTAAGAAAATCGGGGTAGTAAAAGGATGCAGGGATATCGGTAAGAAAGACATGAAAAACAACACAGAGACCCCGGAACTTTCTATTAATCCAGAAACCTATGAAGTTCTTGTCAACAACGAAAAAATAGAATGTGAGCCGTTAAAAGAAGTTTCAATGGCACAGCGTTATTTCTTATTTTAAAAGGTGAAGGGTGACAGCTATGTATGTACAAAAAACACTGGGAAATATTTCTGAAAAGGATAGCGGCGGAAAAAGCCAGGAGTGGCTGGAGCTGGACTGGGAAGAGCTTAGCAAACGAATTATAAGAAAAAAGACCTCCGAAGGAAGAGATATAGCCATTGCCTTAGAAGAAGGGGAAAACCTGCAGGTTGGTGACATTTTGTATGAAGACGAACAGGTGCAGGTTGTTGTCCGTACCTCTCTTGAAAAGGTGTATGTAGTTACTCCTCAAACCATGATTGAAATGGGGAAGGCTGCTTTTGAATTAGGGAACAGACATACACCGTGCATCATAGAGGATAATGAAATTGTTGTCCGCTATGATTCCACTCTGCCTGTCCTATTTGAAGATGCCGGTGTAAATTACCGGGAAGAAGAAAGAAGATTTCAAAAGCCATTTAAATACAAAGGGCACTCTCATTAAGATGACTTATCAATTTCTTCATTTAATGCAAATACATGATTCAGCTTTTCCTATTGGCTCGTACACTCAGTCTTTCGGAATGGAAACCTATATTCAAAGAGACCTGGTCAAAGATAAAAAGACGTTAAAGGAATTTTGCCTTTCTTACCTTCACGGTAACCTTCTGACTGGGGATGGATTGTTAGTAAAGGAAGCATACGAAAAGACTCTTCATAAGGAGTGGGAGCAGGTTGAGGTGCTGGAAAAGCTTTGTCATGGCATGAAGCTGGCAAAGGAAGCCAGAGATGGCAGCCTGATGATGGGAAAGCAATTCTTTAAAGCTGTCAGCCTGTTACACCCAAACGGAGAATTAGCTCAGTTAGAAACCTTGTGGAAAGATAAGGAAGGAAAAGGGCATTACCCCATCGTGTACGGGGCGTACGCAGCCACTATGGGATTTAGTAAGGAGGAAGCACTTGGGGCATTCCTTTACTCCTCAGTCAGCGGCCTCATTCATAATGCGGTCAGGTCAGTACCCTTAGGGCAAAGTACAGGAGTTGAACTCATTCATGAATTGCTCCCTATCTTCACGGAAGCAGCCAGAGAAATTCAATCTTTTACATTAGAGAAACTAGGAAACCAAGCCATTGGATTGGAGCTGGCTTCAATGGAACATGAAACATTACGAACAAGATTATTCATTTCATAATATGGAGGTAGAAATATGAAACCAGTTAGAATTGGTATTGGAGGGCCGGTAGGTTCCGGGAAAACGGCTTTAGTTCAGACACTGACAAGAGCTCTTCATGAGGACTATGAACTTGCGGTTATTACAAACGATATATATACAAAAGAGGATGCTCAGTACTTAGCCAAGCATGGGGTGTTGTCAGAAGATCGAATCCTCGGTGTTGAAACAGGGGGCTGCCCGCACACTGCCATTAGAGAAGATGCTTCTATGAACTTTGAAGCCATTGATTCTTTAAAGAGCAGATTCAACAATTTAGATATGATCTTTGTGGAAAGCGGCGGAGATAATTTGTCTGCTACGTTCAGCCCTGAGCTTGTAGACGGCTTTATTTATGTAATCGATACAGCCGAAGGTCAGGACATTCCTAGAAAAGGCGGTCCGGGTGTTACTCGTTCTGATTTTCTAGTCATTAATAAAATTGATCTTGCTCCTTATGTTGGAGTTGACCTGGAGCAGATGGAAAAGGATGCAAAAGAAGCGAGAGGGGAGCGTCCATTTACTTTCACGAACCAAAAGACCTCCGAGGGAATTGAGGAAGTAATTTCTTGGATTAAGCATTCCCTGCTCTTTGAAGATGTTGAAAAGAGTGGAGAAATAAAGAGTGGCTCTTAAAGAGAGGTTAAATCTAAAAGGACAGCTCACCTTGTCCTTCATTCAAAAGAATAACAAAACTGTCCTTAACAAAGTGTACCAGCATCCCCCCCTAAGAGTCAGCAGAGTTCTTTATCCAGAGAGCGAGGAAGAAGCTGTGGTTTATTTAGTAGAAACCTCTGGGGGAATGGTAGCAGGAGATGAAAACGACTTTGGTTTTCGTTTAGGGGAGAATGCTCATGTCCGCATGATCCCTCAGTCAGCCACAAAGGTCTATCCTGAAAAAGAGGGCTTGTGGAGTACTCAGAGGTTTCATGTAGAGGTAGGGGAGAATGCATTTTTAGAATACGCTCCAGAGTCTGTTATTCCATTTCAGGATGCAAGATTTCTGAGTGAGACCAGAGTACATATGAACAACAGTGCTCACCTGGTTTGGGGAGATATCCTTGCACCAGGGCGAAAGGATAAAGATGAGTCCTTCCAATACAAAGCAGTAGATACCCTTTTTGAAATTACAAAAGATGAGGAGCTCCTTTGTTTTGACCGTTTTGCTTATTCGCCCTCTGAGAATGAGAGGCAGCTGGGCTTAGGTGGTTTTGATACATTTGTTTATTATGCAACGATTTGGGCGGTTTCTCCTTCACTACATAGAAACTCACTGGCTGAATTTCAAAGTTTTTTAGGAACTGCTGCAAAAACCAGGGGAGCAGTGACAGAAGTGGAAGAGGGAGCATGGCACTTTCGGTGGTTAAGTAATGATCTGATTGAGCTGAAAAAAGAAATGAATCACGTGCAGGGGAAGGTCAAAGAAATTATTAATGAGTATCAAAGATAACAAAACGAGCTCAGAGCAGCCATTGCTCTGAGCTCGTTTTATGAAATGTACCTCGGTAACCGATAAAAGGGTCAGTTTCAAAAGCTTTCCTGCTTGAGACTGGCCCTTTTATTTCATTTTATTAAGAGGCTTTTTTGTTTTCCTTGAAGTACTCTACCCATGGCCGGATGGCTATATAAAGACCTGCGATCACCAGCCAGCCAAATGCAAGGTATGTCCACCATTTGAAAAATTGCAGGCTGTAATTATATCCTGTAATAAACATGATTCCTGGGAAAAGAATGATCAACACAAATGTCAGTCCGAATACCCATCTTGTACACATTTTAGCATCTCTTATTAACTGCTTATCTTCTTCCATTCTTAGACTACTTCCTTCCTTGCACCGGATTCAAGTGCACCTTTTTCTTCTACTTCATCATCAAAGCTTTTAAACTGATCTTTTAACGCTTCAAAGTCGAATTCTTCTTTAGAGAGCAAGGCATGTCCTATAGAAATGGCTCCGCTTACGGCAAATACAGTAACATTACCGGCCAGCATAGAATTAAGTTCTCCCAAGGATGCAACACTGACTTGTCCATAAGAAACATAAGCAGTCGTCACCCACACGGTTACACCAGAAATCATCCCTAACAATGCTCCGTAAAAACATCCTGTGTTGGTTGCGCGTTTCCAAAGCAGTCCTAACGTTAATGGAATAACGGCACCACTTACAAAGATACCCATAGCCATGTAAACAAAGCCTAAACCTATTCCTATGTTGAAAAGTAAGATAGACAGGAATCCCATAGAGAGTCCGAAGCTAAGAGTAACGATACGTGATACTTTTAATGTTTGTTTACTGCTTGCCGTTGGGTTAATGGATTTACGATAAATATCAGTTACGACAATATTTGTAATGGCTGTAAGTTCGGCTGCACCAGTAGACATCACAGCCATAAACAACATTACTAAGAATAAAATTGACCCGACAGAACCTAATAAATGAGCTGCCATGAGGGGAGCGGAGGCATCTGGATCAGTTATGCTTAACCCCAGACCTGCTGCACTTACCCCTAAGAAGGTAGCAATCGCAAATGGGATGGAAAACCATGCAATCCCGCCATAAATATAAGCTCTGGAAGCAGCGCTGTCTTTACTTGCTATAGCACGCTGCCAGTAAGACTGGTCAACAAATACCGCACCAAAGTTTCCGATAATATTGATCATCCCGAAAAACAATCCAGGGATAGATGCCATCGTAAGCATCTGCTGTGACTCAGGAAGTGAGCTGAGTCCTTCGTATACAGTAGATACGCCAAAATTCAGATAAACAACAGTTGCAAAAATCGTTAAGATAACAAATATCATTACAGTATTTAAGTAGTCTGCTATAAAAGAAGCTTTTAAACCGCCGATCATTGTATAAATTGTGAAAGTCAGCGGAATCAAGAAAGCAGCAGCATAAATATTCATCCCGGTTAGTGAATTTAAAGCAATCGCTCCGCCAAGTATAACCATGGCAGTTACGATAATATTTGTCATGAGGGCAAACACCATCATGAGTTTATGATTTTTCCTATCAAATCGTTTTCCGATAAATTCCAAGAACGTGTGAGCTTTTGGTGCCTTTCGTTTCAAGTGAAGAGCTACCACAGCAAATAATAGGACCTGGATACAAGCGCCGGCAGCGTACCAGTATGGGCCGCTGATTCCGTATTGAAAGCCGGTAGATGACGACATCATCAGTGTAGCTGCCCATGTCCACGCCGCAATGATCGAAGCACTTGCCAGGCCGACACCTACACTTCTGCCGGCAGTACTAAATTGTTCTGCGGTCATTTCCTTTCCTCTGCGTTTATGCATGATGAGGGTTAGAGTTGTGAAAAACAATCCGAATATTAGCAAAATTAAGTATCCTGTACTTGGTGTTAACATAATCTTCCTCCATTTGTTGAATATAAATTAATTTTTTTAATAATTAGCTTCATGGTGTTTTGTTGATTTTGATTTCAGGTCCGTCTGGATGTTGGTTAGCCCGTTTTCCACAACAGAGGTGGTAAGTTTTTGAGCTTATGTAGTCTCATTGCTTTACTGCCTCCTTTGATTTCTATGTACTTACACTAACACGGGAAAGAAGCAGATGGTTCATACATGTGAGGTTATCTAACATAAAAACTTCACAAAGGAAGTTAATATACATTCCATGCGATGTAAATGTTTTGAAAAAGTGGAGAAATATGAAAGGAGGAAAAAGACAGTGAAGAGAGGTTACATCTCTATCACTGCCTGGGGGAGAGCTATTCAATAGCTTCAATATTTAGAAAGTCAAACTGTTTTACATCAAACAACCCTTTATCTGTTACTTTCAACTCTGGAATAACTGGAAGTGCTAAAAACGAAAGAGTCAGCAGAGGGTCAAAATGACCGGTAAATCCAATTTGCCTTAATGCATCGTTAACTTCTTCAATTTGTCTCATTACCACATGAGAAGGCTGGTCAGAAATCAGGCCTGATATAGAAAGAGGAATAGAAGCAATACTTACTTTGTCTTTTACTACTGCTATGCCGCCTTTTTGCTGCAGTACTTGTTCGATTGCTGCAAGCATATCCTCATCATTTGCTCCGCAAACCATAAGGTTGTGGGAATCATGAGCAACAGTGGATGCAATAGCTCCATCGGTAAAAGTCATTCCCTTTACAATGCTTTTGCCTATGTTTCCAGTTGCATTGTGTCTTTCGATGACAGCAAGCTTTAAATACGTGTGATCTGAGACGAAAGCTCCATTGTTTACTGGCACTTTTTCTACTACATGTCTTGTATGAATAGCATTGGGTCTCACTTCAATAACATGAGCCTTTGCTTCCTTTTCTTTAAACCTGATTGTTAAATCTTCCACTGTGATAGGCTTAAGAGAAACACTTTCAGTAAGATTTTTTGGAACTGGATGCGGTACTGAATCGGGTCCACAGTACTCACCTTCTTTTGCTACCAGTTTTCCTGAGCTGTACACCTCATGGATGTCGAGCTTGTAAGGATCATTTAGCAAAACAAGGTCTGCGTCAAATCCAGGTGCTACAGCACCTTTTTCCTTTAAGCCGAAACATTGAGCAGTATGAAAACTCCCCATGGAAATAGCAGTTACAGGGTCAATGCCCTCCTTTATTGCAAGCCGGACGTTGTAATTTATGCTACCGGTTTTTTTCAGGTCGTCTAAGTGCTTATCATCTGTTACAAATAAACACCTGCTTGCATTTTTTTCTGTCACAACCCCTATCAGTGAGGTGAGGTCTTTAGCCGCTGAACCTTCTCTAATCATAAGCCACATGCCTCGTTCAAGCCTGGCCTTTGCTTCTTCCTCTGTAACTGCTTCGTGATCGGTGGAAATGCCTGCCGTGCGATACGTGTTTATATCTTCCGGCTGCAGCCCTGCTGCATGACCGTCGATAGGCTTATTTCCTTTACTGGCATCAAGAAGCTTTTCGATCATATCAGGCCTTCCCTTCCTGACAGCGGGGAAATCCATAACTTCAGCCAAGCCCAGCACTCTTTTATGATTGTAAAAAGGAGAGAGGTCTTCAGCCTTTAGAACAGCTCCGGAATTTTCAAATTCAGTGGAAGGAACGCAGGAAGGAAGCATAAAAAAGACATGCAGAGGCAGGGATGCCGTGGCGTCGAGCATGTACTGTATTCCTTCTGTCCCCGAAACATTGGCAATTTCATGGGGGTCTGTCACAATAGAGGTAACACCATGACTGAGTAGAACTTTACTCAGCTCTGCTGGAGCAACCATAGAAGATTCCATATGAACATGGCCGTCAATAAATCCCGGACTTAAGTACCTTCCTTTACCATCTATCACGGTTTCACCTTCATACGTACCCAGCCCGACAATTTTGCCTTTTTCCACCGCTACATCTGTTTCTTTCCATTCTTTGTTAAATACATCAGCCACTTTTACATTTTTAAAAACAATTTCTGCTTTTTTACGTCCAGTGGCTGCATTTAAATGTTCTTGTAATATATGTTCCTCCACCATGCACTCACCCTTTAAGTTTTCTTCTATCCTACAGAAATGAAGATGCATATGAAAGAGGATTGATAAATCTTCTCTCATATTTATCCTATTCCAATAAATCGAATGATTTTGACTCTTTGAGTCTGCATAAAGGAAAACAAATGTAACACAGCTGCAGGTTTTATCTTTCCGTATCATCTGCTGAGTACAATAAATGAGGAGACGAAAATGAAGGATTATATGAAAGAATCTGTTTGTCAATTTGTGAATCGTTTTGGTCTTCCATGGTGTATAGAAGAAGATCATCTTAAAAAGGCTCTATCCGAGTTATATGGGGAAAATAGAACGGACATTTATGCGTTGATAATGGCACTGAATCGTGAGGTTCCAGAGAGGATTCTCCAACAAGAGAATGGGATTACTTACGGTGAAGCTATGGTCTTAGCCGAAAAACTTATGACTGAAAACATAAGGCCTGTTACGGCAAAATGGGCTGTGCATGTATGGTGTCAAGCTTTGGGCAGAGAATCACCTTTTCACAATGTTCGCCAGGCCTTTCCACAGCTTGTAAATGAACCTAAATTTCATGTCATGGAAAGTCTTTGCAGTGAACATGAAAACAAGAAGGAAGGTAAGGATGAGCGTTTTAAAACACGGGTAAGAAAGCTCCTGTTTAAGAAATGATTCTTACCGCCTTATGGATGATATGTGGATGGAATACAGTAAGTTCGAAGAAGGCTGGAGCTAAGATGAAAAAAGGAAAGAATTTGACACATATCTTATGGGTGATCCCATTTCGAGATCATTTTGTTTTCTGATATAATCAGAGTTTGAAGAACAGAACAATAACAAGTCGGAGGATATAAATGCTTTCCTATAATGAATGGAAACATGTATTTAAACTTGATCCAGCCAAGGAAATAGCTGATGATCTGTTAGAAAAAATTTGTGAATCTGGCACGGATGCCATTATTATCGGAGGCAGTGATAATGTTACGTTTGATAACACGCTTGCACTTCTATCAAGAGTACGAAGGTATTCCGTCGCCTGTGCACTGGAGGTCTCTGCCCTGGATGCGTTGACCCCAGGGTTCGATTATTTTCTCATCCCGTCAGTATTAAATGCCGGCCAAACTAAATGGGTGACAGGTTTACATCGTCAGGCCTTAAAGGAGTTCGGCCATTTAATGAATTGGGAGGAGATTATTACAGAAGGCTATTGTATTTTAAACAAGAGTTCAAAAGCTGCTCAGCTTACCCAAGCAGATACAGAATTAAGCGCTGATGATGTTGAAGCCTACGCCTTAATGGCTGATAAGATGTTTCATCTCCCTGTATTCTATGTAGAATACAGCGGGGAATACGGGGATCCTGAAGTCGTTAAAAAAGCAAAGCAGTCGCTGCAGCATGCCCGCTTGTTTTATGGCGGCGGGATCAAAACTTCTGAGCAGGCAAGGGAAATGGCTGCCTATGCAGACACTGTCGTTGTGGGTAATATTATATATGAAAATAGCAGACAGGCATTGAAAACGGTCAAAGCCGTTAAAGAAGTAAAAGAAAATTGAAGGATGCCAAGAGGGAAGGTATAATAAAATTATACGAACATACGTTTTGAGGTGGTGATACTGTGCAACAGCAAATTATTGAAAAAATGCTTTCTGGATTGAATCCAGAACAAAAACGTGCTGTTAAGCACACAGATGGGCCGTTACTTATAATGGCAGGAGCGGGCAGCGGAAAGACAAGAGTTCTGACTCACCGCATTGCTTACATCATAAGGGAAAAAGGGGTAGCTCCTTATAATATTCTGGCGCTGACATTTACGAATAAAGCTGCCAGAGAAATGAAAGACAGAGTAGCTAAGCTTGTTGGAGGCACAGCAGAAGATATATGGATGTCTACGTTTCACTCTATGTGTGTAAGGATTTTGCGTAGAGATGCAGATCGTATAGGAATCAATCGAAACTTCTCCATTCTTGACAGCTCAGACCAGCTGTCTGTCATTAAACAGATCTTAAAGGATCAAAATATTGATTCCAAGAAATTTGAACCTCGATCCCTCCTTGGGGCTATTTCTTCAGCAAAGAATATTCTGGATTCTCCTGAGAAATTTGCGGAAAAGGCCGATGGCCCTTTTGAGGAAATTGCAGCTGATGTGTACAAAGAGTATCAAAAGCGCCTGAAGAAAAATCATTCTTTGGACTTTGATGATTTGATTATGACAACAATTAAGCTGTTTAAACAGGTGCCGGAAGTTTTGGAATTTTACCAGAGGAAATTTCAATACATTCACGTAGACGAGTACCAGGATACAAACAATGCCCAATATGTATTAGTGAACATGATTGCTGAACGCTACCGGAATATTTGTGTTGTAGGGGATTCTGACCAGTCTATTTACCGCTGGCGAGGAGCAGATATTCAAAACATCCTTTCTTTTGAAGAGGATTATGAAGAAGCTGTTACGATTCTTCTTGAACAAAACTACCGTTCAACGAAAAAGATTTTACAGGCAGCGAACGAAGTGATCAAAAACAACACCGGACGCAAACCCAAAAATCTCTGGACAGATAATGATGAGGGGCAAAACCTTTACTTTTTTGAAGCAGCAGACGAGCGTGATGAAGCTGTCTATATTATCGATCAGATCAAGCAAGCGGTTCAAAAGAAAGGCCTTAAGTATTCCGATGTAGCCATACTGTACCGGACAAATGCCCAGTCCCGTGTGATTGAGGAAATGTTTTTAAAGTCAAACATTAACTATAATATGATTGGCGGAACAAAGTTCTACGACCGTAAAGAGATTAAGGACGTTCTTGCCTATCTCCGCCTGGTTGCTAATCCTGATGATGATATCAGTCTGGCAAGAATCATTAATGTGCCAAAACGCGGGATCGGTGCGACGACTGTAGACAAGGTTGCAGCTTATGCAATGGCTCACGATCTTTCTATGTTCTCTGCTTTGCAGGAGGCAGAGCAGATCGGTCTTAATGCCCGTACGACAAGTAAGCTGAAAGATTTTGCTGATAAGGTCGGTAACTGGATCCAGCAGCAGGATTATTTATCAGTGACAGAATTGGTTGAAGAACTAATAGAAAAAACAGGCTACAGGGATATGTTAAAAGAAGATAAAAGTCTGGAATCTCAGAGCCGCTTAGAAAATATTGAAGAATTTATGTCTGTTACAAAGGATTTTGAAAAGAATAATGATGACAAATCCCTTATTTCTTTTTTAACCGATCTTGCATTAATAGCAGACATTGACCAAATGGATGAAGAAGAGGAAGATGAAGCAGTTGTAATGATGACCCTTCACTCTGCCAAAGGTCTGGAGTTTCCTCTTGTCTTTCTTGTAGGAATGGAAGAAGGAATTTTCCCCCATAACCGCTCACTGTTTGAGGCAGAAGAGATGGAGGAGGAAAGACGTCTTGCCTACGTGGGAATTACCCGTGCAGAGCAGGAACTGCATTTAACGCGGGCAAACATGCGCCAATTATACGGACGGACACAGGCTAATCCAATGTCACGCTTTATTAAGGAGCTTCCTGAAGAACTGCTGGACGGATTGGAGAAAAAGGAGACACCTGCCTGGATGAAAACAAGCAGAGGTGCCGGCCAGGAGCTGATGGGACGAAACCGCAGAGAAAGCAGTCCACAGGGAGGCCGAACTGCCCCTTCACGTTCTGCAACGATGACGACAGGCGGAAACCAATTTGACTGGCAAGTTGGCGATAAGGCGGAACATAAAAAATGGGGAACAGGCACCGTGGTAAGCAAAAAGGGTGAAGGGGAGAATCTTGAACTTGATATTGCTTTTCCAAAAGAAGGAATTAAGAGGCTGTTTGCTAAATTCGCTCCAATAAAAAAAGGCTAAAATACCGTAACAAATGATGAAACATCCTGAATTATCATCGTGACAAACAAAGCAGAAAGGATTGGAAGCCATGGATGAGAAGCAGATTGAAGAGCAGGTGAAGAAACTCCGTGAGCTTCTGGATAAATACGGCTATCATTATTATGTTTTGGATCAGCCTCTTGTTTCCGATGCAGAGTATGACCAGCTCATGCAGGAGCTATTGAAGCTTGAAGAGGAAAATCCGGATCTCATCACGAATGATTCGCCGACTGTCCGTGTCGGCGGAGAGCCCTTATCTCACTTTGAGAAAGTCCAGCATGAAATTCCTATGTTAAGCCTTGCTAACGCCTTTAACGAACAGGAACTGCGAGATTTTGACCGAAGAGTAAGGCAGGGAATCGGAGAAAGTCCAGCTTATATATGTGAATTGAAAATAGATGGATTGGCAGTATCTTTAACCTATGAAAATGGGGTTTTTGTCCGCGGAGCTACTCGAGGGGACGGAACAACAGGTGAGGATATTACAAGCAACCTGCGCACCGTTAAGTCTATCCCTTTGCGTATTAAGCAGGACACAGATATAGAAGTTCGCGGAGAAGTGTTTATGCCAAAGCAATCGTTTGAAGCACTGAATGCAGCAAAAGAAGAAAATGGCGAAGTTCTATTTGCGAATCCAAGAAATGCTGCTGCTGGATCCCTCAGACAGCTGGATCCAAAGGTAGCAGCAAAACGTAACCTTGATATCTTTCTGTACTCGATTGGCAACGATAAAGGAATGGGTCTGGCTTCTCATTATGAAGCGTTGTCTTTTATGAAAGAAGCAGGTTTTAAGGTGAATCCTGAAACTGAATTTTGTGAGTCTATAGATGAAGTTATTGAGTACGTAAACGGTTGGCTTGACCGCAGGGATGATCTTTCTTACGAAATTGACGGTATTGTTATTAAGGTAGACAGCATAAAACAGCAGCAGGAGCTTGGCTTTACCGCGAAAAGTCCGCGCTGGGCCATAGCTTATAAATTTCCGGCTGAAGAGGTGGTTACCACCCTTGAAGGTATTACCCTGACTGTTGGAAGGACTGGAGTTGTCACACCTAATGCTCATTTATCACCAGTTAGAGTGGCGGGAACGACCGTACAGAGGGCAACACTTCATAATGAGGATTTAATCCGGGACAAGGATCTTAAAATAGGCGATCAAGTAGTGATCAAAAAAGCAGGGGATATTATCCCTAAAGTTGTAAGAGTGCTTACGGAGCTTAGGACAGGGGAGGAAAGAGACTTTTCTATGCCGAAAGAGTGTCCGGCTTGCGAAAGTGAGCTGGTCAGGCTGGAAGAAGAAGTAGCCCTGCGCTGTCTTAACCCCAAATGCCCTGCACAAATTCGTGAGGGCTTGATTCACTTTGTGTCAAGAAATGCAATGAATATTGACGGCCTGGGGGAAAAGGTGATTTCTCAGCTCTTTGCTCACGAACTCGTAACCGATGTAGCAGATTTATACAAGCTGGAGCGGGAAGAGTTGTTAAAGTTAGAAAGAATGGGTGAAAAATCAGTAGAAAACCTCCTGAATGCCATCGAAACCTCCAAGACAAATTCCTTGGAAAAGCTCATATTCGGTCTGGGAATTCGGTTTGTCGGCTCCAAAGCAGCTAAGACATTGGCTCAGGAATTTGAAACGATGGAAAATCTCCAGAAAGCCACTTACGAGGATTTGTTTGCTGTATATGAAATTGGTGACAAAATGGCAGACTCCATTGTGAGCTTCTTTGACCAGCCGGAAGTAGACGAACTGTTAACAGAACTAAAAAGCCTGGGAGTTAACATGACTTATACGGGACTAAAAGCAGCCGACAAAGAATCACAAGCGGATGCTGTTTTTAACGGAAAAACTGTTGTGTTAACCGGAAAGCTTTCTCTCCTGACCAGAAATGAAGCAAAAGAGAAAATAGAAGCCTTAGGCGGTAAAGTTACAGGGAGTGTAAGCAAGAGTACAGATCTATTAGTGGCAGGTGAAGATGCTGGTTCAAAGCTGGAAAAGGCAAAAAAACTGGAAGTTGAAGTGTGGGATGAAACCCGTTTTATCGAGGAAACAGATGGAGTGGAATGATAAGGGAAAGGAGAAGGAGAAGGTTCCTTCTCCTTCTTTTCGAGAATTGAGTTATTTTTCTCTTGAGCGCTTGGATGGAAAAGCCTATGATAAAACAAGACATCCAAATCATGGCTGTTTTACCTGTAAAAGAAGCCAGCTTTATAAGTGGTGCCTAATAAATAAGATTGAGATCAGGGAATGAGGAGATGGGAATAATGGTTAAGAAAGCGGGTTGCTTTGTTTTTGCGGCCCTCGTTTTACTTTCAGGCTGCCTGCCCGGGTTAGAAACAGATGAAACGGCAGACGTGGAAGAAAGTGATGAAGATGGAGCAGACACGGTTGTTGAAGTGAGTCCGGAAATTCCAAGTTTGGACAGTTATTACAGAAGCATTTTACAGGACGGACAGTATCGGCATGGAGCGACCAGAGGGTTCAGTACATCGGTGGTTTATAACCGTATGGACTTAGAAAGGCTGGAGGTAGGCCTTACGGAACTGGCGTCTGATCAATTTGATCCTTCTTCTTATTTTTTTAGTGAAGGCCAGTTTATTACGAGAAGTGACTTGAACAACTGGTTACGTCGTTATGAAGAACCGGAAGATGAAGACGACGAAGGGAATCTCCTTGGATTGAACCCGCCCCTTGGAGAAGGAAGCTCTTTTGAAGAAAGAGAAAGAAATTCTCCACGCTATTTGTCTCATATTCTAGAGCATAATTATGTAACAGAAAATGAAAATGGCAATTTGGAGATTGGCGGACTGGCCATAGGAATTTCCTTAAACAGTGCCTATTATTTTAGAGAACGGCACGATGATGGAAGTTACGGTCCCTGGTTTAATGAAGAAATCGATGAAGAGGTTAGTCTGGAAGAGGGCCAGAGGATTGCCCAGGAGGTACTGGAACGCCTAAGAAGTGAAGACAGGGAAGACGGAATATTGGAAGACGTTCCAATTGTTTTTGCACTCTTTAGAGAAGCACCTCGTCAGTCTTCTGTGCCAGGTGAGTTTATTGCAACAGCAGTGGCTGATCCCGGCCAGGACGTAGGCGGGTGGCAAACCTTAAACGAAGCTCATTATTTGTTTCCTTCCGGGACAGCTGAAAATGAGCAAAGAACAGATGCGGAGAGGTTTAATCAATTTAGTAATGATATAAACAGATTCTTTGAAAACTACGTGGGTGTTGTTGGAAATGGTTATTATCAAAATGACCAGATGCAAAGGATGGAGATTGAGATTCCGATCCGTTTTTACAGTAAAACAGAAGTAATAGCATTTACCCAGCATGTGACTGACCGGGTGGAACAGCATTTTTCTCCTGAAATTGAAGTCCAGATTCGTGTGACTGCTTCAGGAGAAGAGGAAGCCTTAATTGTAAGAGAGCCCGACGAGGAACCATATATCCATATTCATTAAAAGCACGGCAAGAAAGCAGATGTCAGGGAAACTTTCTTCAATGTTTGTCTTTCTTGCCTTTTGTTGATTGTACATGTTGGATTTGGTATCATCAATGTATTGTGAAAAAGGACGATTTTAACGGAGGTGACAGGCAGTGAGCAGAATTACGAAAGAGCAGGTCTTACACGTTGCATATCTCGCGCGCATGTCTTTGACAGAAGAAGAAGTAGAAAAGTTCACTAAAGATCTTGACGATATAATTGGATCAGCAGAACAGTTAAATGAAGTAGATACAACAAATGTAGAACCAACGACCCATGTTTTAGATCTTCACAATGTTCTTAGAAAAGATGAAGTAAGACCGTCTTTGGATCGTGAAGACGTACTCAAAAATGCACCAGATCATGAGGATGGCCGATTTAAAGTGCCGTCTATTCTTGAATAAAGGAGGGAGCTCACCGTGTCTATTTTAGAAGAGAGTTTTTCTACGATACATAAAAGGCTCGAAAATAAAGAAATTACTGTCTCAGAACTTGTTGATGCTTCATTTAAGCGTATCAATGAAGTAGATGATAAAGTTAAGGCGTTTCTCACGTTAAATGAAGAAGAAGCACGCAGTCATGCAAAGAATCTCGATGAAGCTTTGGAAAAAGAGGGAGTAAATGGCGCCCTTTTTGGGATACCTGCTGGAATTAAAGATAACATTACGACAAAAGGTGTTCGCACAACCTGCGCTAGTAAAATTCTCGCAAACTTTGAGCCTGTTCATAACGCCACAGCGATTGAGGGGTTAAATAAGGCAAATTCTGTTCAAATTGGAAAGTTGAATATGGATGAATTTGCTATGGGATCTTCTAATGAAAATTCTGGTTTTTTCGTGACCCGTAATCCTTGGAACACCGATTATGTTCCAGGAGGATCGAGCGGGGGATCAGCAGCCGCTGTAGCAGCTGGAGAAGTTCCTTTTACTCTTGGTTCTGATACAGGTGGATCTATAAGGGAACCGGCAGCTTATTGTGGAGTTGTGGGGCTAAAGCCTACATACGGACGAGTATCGCGTTACGGACTGGTAGCATTTGCTTCCTCTCTTGACCAAATCGGGCCCATTACCCGTACAGTAGAAGACAATGCTCTTGTTCTTCAGCAAATCGCTGGTCACTCCAACATGGATTCCACGTCCGCAGATATTCCTGTTCCAGATTTTCTAAGCATGATTACTGGGGAAATCAAAGGCAAGCGGATTGGCGTGCCGAAAGAATATTTATCTGAAGGTGTGGAACAAGGTGTTAAAGACAGGGTACTAGAGGCATTAAAAGTGCTGGAAGATCTAGGTGCGAGCTGGGAAGAAGTATCTCTTCCTCACTCTAAATATGCGGTTTCCTGCTACTACCTGCTGGCTTCTTCTGAAGCATCAGCCAACCTTGCCCGCTTTGATGGTGTGCGCTACGGTGTAAGATCAGATAATGCAAATGACTTACTTGAAATGTATCAGCGCTCTCGTGACGAGGGATTTGGCGATGAAGTAAAGCGGCGTATTATGCTTGGAACCTTCGCATTGAGCAGTGGTTATTACGATGCTTACTATAAAAAAGCACAAAAGGTCCGTACTCTTATTAAAAGAGATTTTGAAGAAGTGCTTCAAAACTTTGATGTGATCGTAGGGCCGACCTCGCCAACAACAGCATTTAAAATTGGTGAGCAGGTGGATGATCCGCTTACCATGTACGCTAACGACGTGATGACTATTCCAATTAATCTGGCTGGTGTCCCTGCCATTTCCGTACCTTGCGGCTTCTCTCAAGGAATGCCGGTAGGACTGCAAATCATTGGTAAGCCGTTCGAAGAAGGAGAAGTCTACCGAATGGCTCATGCCTATGAACAAGCTACAGAATACTATAAAGAAAAGCCGGAATTGTAAGGGGGGATAAGGAAATGAAATTTGAAACAGTCATTGGACTCGAAGTGCATTCAGAATTAAAGACAAATTCCAAGATTTTCTGCGGATGTTCAACTGAATTCGGAGCACCTCCAAACACCCATACCTGTCCGGTATGCCTGGGACACCCTGGTGTGCTTCCTGTATTAAATGAACGGGCGGTTGAATATGCAGTAAAAGCAGCCATGGCCTTAAATTGTGATATTGCTGAAAATACAAAGTTCGACCGGAAAAACTATTTCTATCCAGACAGCCCAAAAGCCTATCAAATTTCCCAATTTGATAAGCCTGTTGGTGAGAATGGCTGGATTGAAATTGAAGTAGAGGGCAAAAAGAAGAGAATCGGTATTACCCGTCTCCACTTGGAGGAAGATGCGGGAAAGCTGACTCATGATGAATACGGTGAGCATTCCTTGGTGGATTTTAACCGAGTAGGAACACCACTCGTTGAAATCGTTTCTGAGCCGGATATTGAGACACCTGAAGAAGCCTACGCTTATCTTGAAAAATTGAAAGCTATTCTTCAGTATACAGAGGTTTCCGATTGTAAGATGGAAGAAGGCTCCCTTCGCTGTGATGCTAACATTTCATTGCGTCCTGCAGGACAAGTGGAGTTTGGAACAAAAACAGAGCTGAAAAACCTTAACTCTTTTGCAAATGTACAAAAAGGACTGGCTTTTGAAGAAAAACGGCAGGAGCAGGAGCTTCTTTCCGGTGGAGAAATTCTACAAGAAACACGCCGCTGGGACGATGCAAAGAAAGAAACAATCCTCATGCGTGTGAAGGAAGGCTCTGATGATTACCGTTACTTCCCGGAACCAGACTTGGTAGCTCTTCACATTGATCATGAGTGGAAGGAAAAAATCAAAGAAACCATTCCTGAACTTCCTGATGAAAGAAAAAATCGTTATATTAATGAGTTAGGACTCTCAGCGTATGATGCCGGTGTAATCACTCAATCAAAGGCAATGTCTGATTACTTTGAAGAGACGGTTGAAAAGGGCGGAGACGCCAAGCAGGCAGCAAACTGGCTGATGGGCGAAGTAAATGCGTACATGAACGCAAACGGTAAAGACCTTGAGGAATTAGCTCTTACTCCAGAGTCATTATCGAAGTTAATCGCTCTCATTGAAAAGGGAACCATTTCAAGCAAGATTGCGAAAAAGGTATTTGCTGACCTGGTTGAAAAGGGCGGAGACCCAGAGGAGATCGTAAAAGAGAAAGGTCTTGTTCAAATCTCCGACGAAGGAGAGTTGAAAAAGATTGTAGACGAAATTCTCGATAACAACCAGCAATCTATTGAAGACTTTAAAAATGGAAAAGATAAAGCTTTTGGATTCCTTGTTGGACAGACAATGAAGCAGACCAAGGGTAAAGCAAACCCTCAAATGGTTAACAAGCTGATAAAAGAAGGAATTGACCAAAGATAGCATTTTCATCCCTGCCTTTCTACAAGGCGGGGATTTTTATTATCCTGTCGCGGGGCATACGAATATTTTTTAATAGGAGTTAATTTCCTTTGAATCCTGAGTTCATGATAGTTATCATCTTTGAAAACAAGTTATGGAGAGGGAAACAGAGAATATAATATAAAGAGACAAAAGGGGCAGGATTGAACAGAATGTTTCTCTCATGAGGGATTAATAAGAAAACAACTTGAAACGGTTTTATTTGGCTGTTAAGGAGTTTCTTTTATTAAAGAGTCGGATATGACCACTCAGGAGACACACTGTTGTTTTTTAAGTAGAGAACCTCTTAGGCAAAGTGGAAGTAAAAAGTAGAGTTTAGAAAAGATTAAATGATATAGTTATAGGGTAGAAAGTAAGAGCTGGATGTCAAAAGTGTAAATTTGCGTAAGTTAATTATAGATATGCCATACTGACAGAAAAAGCATGCAAAAAAGCTCAGAGTTCTTCTGTGGCCTAGGAAAGACATGCTACTGAGGATAACTCTATATTTGAGAAAACAGGAGTGCGCACGCCTATGAAAACAGCCAGAGTCATTTATAATCCGACAGCAGGACGGGAACAAACAAAAAAGCAATTAGCATATATACTTGACCGCCTGGAAACAGCAGGTTTCGAAGCATCAGCTCATATGACGAAAAGAGAAGGATGTGCCAAAGAGGCAGCCAGAAAAGCGGGAGAAAAAGGGTATGATGTCGTTATTGCTGCCGGTGGGGACGGAACGATATTTGAAGTTGTCAACGGGCTGGCTGAATTGCCTTATCGTCCCAAGCTTGGTCTAATTCCTGCCGGCACGACAAATGATTTGGCCCGCGCCCTTGGCATTCATGGGAATGATATTGAAAAAACGTGCGATGTTTTGTGCGATGATTACACAAAACCCGTGGATATAGGAAAGGTAGGCAATCAATATTTTGTAAACATTGCTGCTGCTGGCAAGCTGACTGAACTAACCTATGATACACCTAGTAAACTAAAGACGATGATGGGGCAGCTTGCTTATTATGTCAAAGGCTTTGAAAAGCTCAGGTCACTTAATCCTCAGCATGTAAGAATTGAATATGATGGAAAGCTCTTTGAGGATGAAATTATGATGTTTCTTATTTGTAATACGAATTCTGTAGGAGGTTTCGAGAAGCTTTGTCCACAGGCTTCCTATAATGATGGTATGTTTGACCTGATTATCGTTAAAAAAATGAATCTTCCTGAATTTGTACGTCTTGGGGGACAAGCGCTTAACGGTGAACATATTCATCATGACAAAATTGTGTACGTCCAGGCAAATCGAATAAAGGTTTATGTTGAAGGGGACATGCAATTAAATTTGGACGGTGAATTTGGGGGAATGCTCCCAGCTGAATTTGTTAATCTTCATCAGCATTTTGAGATGCTTTGTCCAAAAAATAAGTCGGAGACAAAATAAAAAGGTAAACCTGTTAAGGCTTACCTTTTTTGTTCTGCGGACTTAACATGCAGAAATAAGTATGAAGCTAGCGCCGTTACTTTATTAGTTTCCAGCTTTAACGAGAAATAAAGACCAAATTCCAACAGCAATGGAAACTATGCTTGTGAAAATTACCATCCAGTGCATTCCCAACAGCCCCTCTCTTACTAAGTTTCAGATAAAGTCCGTGGACAAAAACTAACATCTCATTATTAAAGAATATAATTCTTAAGGAAAAAAATCAATGAAAAATGTAGGAACTTTCTTTAAAACGGGAAAAAAGATCAATACATCATACTCTTTCTAAGGAGGGGAACAATGGCCGAAAAATTAAAAATAAGCGTCGTCGTCACCCTTCTTGCTTATACGGTGCTTATTATCCTTTCACTGCTGATCACTTCTGGTATTGATGGTGAAATGATAGGAATGTGGGGGATCTGGGCAGGCGTGATTCTGTTAATAGCAGCCCTTCCCTTGTCAAAAAACGCCAGAAGGAACAGACAACAGGATGTGACCATTGAGGAGAGTGTACAGGCAAATGCAACCAAAGAAAGCAGTGAATCTGTTCAAAAGCAAAATCCGCCCGTAGTGGCAGGAGTAGTCTGGGGGGCAACAGGCACCATTGTTATAGCCCTAGGCCTGTTATTTATATAAAAGCCGCTGCCTGAAAAAAGGAGCGGCTTTAGTATTGTGTGCCCGGCATGGGTATAAACTCTAGGGTTAAAGTCCCGAACGGTGAAGGTCGTTGTAACCGCTAGTCAAAGGCAAGGGTGTCCAGGGTGACCTGGAATCTGAAGGAAGCCGGAGACAAACTTCCGCCCCGAGGAATACGAACCTCATAGAAGGCTGTCTGTCTGGGATGAGTCTGCAATACAAGACAAAGCCCCAACGACCAAAGGGATAGACAGTAAATGAGGCGGGGATATGGAAGGGAAGTTTATGCCCTTACCCGGGGAGGTCTGATGGGAACGCCGCACACATGCGGTAACCGATTCTCAAAGAATCGCTGAACCATCAGAAGTCAGCCGAAGCCATAGTACCTTACCTTCCGGAAGGTAAGGGAAGGGCTGAATCATAAAATGAGTACCATTTCCCTGGCGTACGCGTCATCCGCTGACACAGAATAGACCAACTACCTACGAAAGAGAAGTGAAGTCTTCGAGGGCGCAGGTAGGGTGGAGGATGGTCGCCACACAAAAGAACGAAATGGTCACGTGGAGGGTGAGCAACATGTTGGAACACATTCTACACCGAAACAATCTGAATGCCGCCTACTACAAGGTGACAAAGAATAAAGGAAGTCACGGCGTTGATGGAGTTCCCACTTCCGAACTGAAAGCTCAGATTTCGGAAGAATGGGACACCATCCACGACCAACTTCTGAAGGGTACGTACCAACCGTCTCCCGTCCGTCGAATCGAAATCCCGAAAACGAACGGAGGCAAACGGAAGTTAGGTATCCCTACGGTGATGGATCGTACGATCCAACAAGCGCTCAACCTCTATCTTCAATCGATGTATGACCCTAAGTTTTCTCCGCAAAGCTATGGGTTCCGACCAGGAAAGCGAGCACATGATGCGGTGAGACAGGCGAAAGCCTATATCAATGAGGGGTACACCTGGGTGATAGACATCGACCTCGAGAAATTCTTCGACCAGGTTAACCATGACCGGTTGATGCGAACGCTAAGCTTCCGCATTAAAGACCCCCGGGTGCTTCGTCTTATCCGAAAATACCTCCAAGCAGGCATTATGGAAGGTGGGCTCACGACCCCAAACCGAAAAGGAACACCACAGGGAAGTCCATTAAGCCCACTCCTTTCTAATATTGTGCTCGATGAACTGGATAAAGAATTGGAATCCAGAGGGCTTCGCTTCGTTCGGTTTGCCGATGACTGCCAAATATATGCAGGTTCTAAACGAGCCGCCGAGCGAATCCTCAGGAATATGACAACTTTCATCGAAAAGACGTTAAAACTCAAGGTAAACCGAGAGAAAAGTGCGGTGAGCCGCCCGTGGAAACGTAAGTTTCTCGGATTCAGCTTTACACCTTCGGTGAAAGGTAAGGCTAGAGTGCGTGTCCATAATGATTCGGTTCATAAGGCTAAGGAACGTCTGCGTCAACTGACAAGTCGAAAATGGAGTACCGATATGAAATACCGAATTGAGAAAATCAATACATATCTTACAGGATGGTATAACTACTTTCAGTTGGCAGAAACGCCATCCATTTTCAAAAGACTGATGGAATGGTTGAGAAGAAGACTCCGAATGATTCGATGGAAGGAATGGAAGCTGCCCAAAACAAAGGTGAAGAATCTGATGGCACTGGGAGTGACAAAGGCGAAAGCCTTGGAATGGGGAAACACAAGAAAAGGCTACTGGCGTATAGCCAGCAGCCCTATTCTCCATCGCACACTCAATGACCATTATTGGCAGCGTATGGGTTTGAAATCATTGAATTAACGTTAGAATTTTATGAAACCGCCGTATACGGAACCGTACGTACGGTGGTGTGAGAGGACGGAGGTTAGTCACCTCCTCCTACTCGATTATTTGATCTGGCCCAGTTCTTCACGTTCTTCTTGAGTAAAAACCCGGGATCTTGTTAAGAAACGTTTTCCTTCTGGTCCTTCAAGTGAAAACATTCCCCCGCGTCCATCAACCACGTCAATGATTAACTGTGTGTGTTTCCAGTACTCATATTGATCCTTGGAAATGTAAAAGGGGGAATGACCGATCTCCCCTAAAAGAACATCACTGTCACCTACCTGAAAATCCCCTTCTGGAAAGCACATTGGAGAACTGCCATCACAACATCCGCCTGACTGATGAAACATCAAAGGCCCATGGACTGCTTTTAACTTTTCGATCAGCTCAAGTGCTGCATTAGTAGCAGTTACTTTTTCAACCACACTCTCTCATCCTTTCAAAGACCCCCGGCTGCTCATGCTGCCGGGGGTGTTTTTTTCCTTAAAAGAAACCTAAAGCATCTTCGCTGTAGCTTACGAGAAGATTTTTCGTCTGCTGATAATGACTAAGCATCATCTTATGATTTTCTCTTCCAATTCCTGATTTTTTGTATCCGCCAAAGGCAGCGTGAGCTGGATATGCATGATAGCAGTTTGTCCAGACGCGCCCAGCCTGGATGTCGCGGCCAAAACGGTAAGCGGTATTAATGTTTCTGGACCACACTCCAGCTCCTAATCCGTAAAGAGTATCATTGGCAATAGAAAGGGCTTCTTCTTTGTCTTTAAAAGTTGTAACAGAGACGACGGGACCGAAAATTTCTTCCTGGAAAATACGCATATCGTTTCTTCCTTTAAACACAGTAGGCTGGACATAATAACCATTGGCCAGGTTTCCTTCAAGTGTGTTTCTCGAGCCTCCGGTGAGAACTTCTGCTCCTTCTTGTTTTCCAATATCAAGATAGGAAAGGATCTTTTCTAGCTGCTCCTGAGAAGCCTGGGCTCCCATCATTGTCTCTGTATCAAGAGGATCACCAATTTTAATTTCGTTGACTCTCTTTAAGGCCCGGTCCATAAACTGATCATAAATGGATTCTTGTATTAAAGCACGAGATGGGCACGTACAGACCTCACCCTGGTTTAAAGCAAACATGACAAATCCTTCAATGGCTTTGTTTAGAAACTTGTCGTCTTCCTCCATTACATCTTCAAAGAAAATGTTAGGAGACTTTCCGCCCAGCTCCAATGTGACTGGAATGATATTTTGAGAAGCATACTGCATGATGAGTCTTCCTGTTGTTGTTTCCCCAGTAAAGGCAACTTTGGCTACTCTGTCACTGGAAGCAAGGGGCTTGCCAGCTTCTACTCCAAAACCGCTTACAATATTTAACACACCTGGCGGCAGGAGATCTTCTATTAATTCAAGCAGAACAAAAATACTAGAAGGAGTCTGTTCGGCAGGTTTAAGGACGATAGTATTGCCGGCAGCAAGGGCAGGAGCAATTTTCCAGGTGGCCATTAAGAGCGGGAAGTTCCATGGAATAATCTGCCCGACTACGCCAAGAGGCTCGTTAAAGTGGTAGGCCACGGTATCGTCATCAATTTGGCTGAGAGACCCTTCTTCACTGCGAATAACCCCGGCAAAATATCTGAAGTGATCAACCGCAAGAGGGATGTCTGCATTTAAGGTTTCCCTGACTGCTTTGCCGTTTTCCCAAGTTTCTGCAACAGCGAGCATTTCCAGGTTTTCTTCCATTCTATCTGCTATTTTGTTAAGTATATTTGCTCTTTCTGCGGGCGGTGTTTTGCCCCAGCTGTCCTTCGCCTCATGGGCTGCATCAAGAGCAAGGTTTACATCTTCGGAAGAGGATCTTGCCAGCTCGCAAAAGACCTCTCCAGTAATCGGGGTTACATTTTCAAAATACTGATTGTTTACAGGGGGCTTCCATTCCCCGCCAATGTAATTGTCATAGCGGTCTCTGAATTGGACAAGTGAGTTTGGAGTATTCGGCTGATCATAGCGCATGCAAATCATCCTCCCTGGTAGATAAAAAGTTTTCATAGACTGTAAGTAGTCTACCTAGACATATGCAGTACCTTGATAAAGCAGAACAATTCGATTTCTTTACTGATTAACTGTTCCGGATCTTCTCCTCCCCCTGTTTTGAGATCGCTTTCATTTTATCACTTTTTTCAGAAAATACAAATATTAACTCTCGTAATCTGGTTGAAATTTGTATTTTTTAACAAAAAGAATAAAAGCTTGGTAGGGAAGATAAAAGTAGAAAAATGAATTGACACCGCTTTCAGCCTATGATTTACTAGTATGTAAGTTAATCAATCTGGCGGAGACATGGAGACCAGCAAATGCGTTTATACGAGGGAAAGTATGTTCCTTGGTATAAGCGATTTTGCTGGTCTCTTTTTTGTTTTCGCTAGAATATGAAAGGTAAGGGGTGGTCCTTTTCATGAGTCCGTTCATAGGAGAATTACTAGGAACGATGATCTTAATACTGTTTGGAGCAGGGGTCGTAGCAGGAGTTGTATTAAGGGGCACAAAGGCAGAGAATTCCGGCTGGATCGTCATCACTGTGGCCTGGGGGCTTGGAGTGACAATGGGTGTGTATGCTGTTGGGAGTGTAAGCGATGCCCATCTTAATCCGGCAGTAACGATAGGATTTGCGTTAATCGGAGATTTCCCCTGGAGTGAGGTTCCAGGCTATGTCACTGCACAAGTCCTCGGAGCATTTATTGGTGCTTCACTCATTTGGCTTCAATACTATCCTCATTTTAAGAAAACAGAGGATGAAGGGGCAAAGCTTGGCGTATTTGCTACCTCACCTGCTATCCGGCATTCACCTTCCAACTTCTTTAGTGAAGTACTTGGAACGTTCGTACTGGTTCTTGGCCTGCTGTTTATTGGGGCAAATGAATTCACAGAAGGGTTAAACCCTTTAATTGTAGGCGCTTTAATTATAGCTATTGGTTTATCATTAGGGGGGACTACCGGTTATGCGATTAATCCGGCAAGGGATCTTGGACCCCGTCTCGCTCATTTCTTTTGGCCGATCGCAAATAAAGGCTCCTCGGACTGGGCATATGCATGGATTCCCATAGCGGGACCAGTAATTGGCGGAGGACTTGGAGCCCTTTTTTACAGTGCTGCTTTTGAAGGAGTCATTTACTCAGCCCTTTGGCTGTTTATCATTTTCTTTGCCGTGGTACAAGGACTTACCATAGTATTAGAAAGAAGAAAGAATATCAGCGAAGAATTTAAAGAAGATGTTATCCATCGCAGAAAAGTAGATGCATAAGTAAGGGAGGCATACCAATGGAGAAAAAATATATTCTGTCACTTGATCAAGGAACGACAAGCTCACGGGCCATTCTATTTAATAAAGAAGGAGAAATCATTTCTGTCAGCCAAAAAGAATTTACACAGCTTTTTCCAAAGCCAGGATGGGTAGAGCATGATGCCAACGAAATATGGAGTTCCATTCTTTCAGTGATTGCCGGGGCGCTGGCCCAAGCTAGTATTTCCCCTAAGGAAATAGCCAGCATAGGTATTACAAATCAAAGAGAGACGACAGTCATCTGGGAAAAAGAGACCGGCAGACCAATCTATAATGCTATTGTCTGGCAGTCCAGGCAAACGAGAGAAATATGTGAAGAACTCTCAAACCAAGGGCTTGCTCAAACCTTCAGAGATAAAACAGGCCTTTTAATAGATGCCTATTTTTCCGGAACGAAAGTAAAATGGATTCTAGACCATGTGGACGGGGCAAGAGAAAGAGCAGAAAAAGGTGAGCTTCTCTTTGGGACAATTGATACGTGGCTAATCTGGAAGCTGACTGGCGGTGAGGCCCATGTTACTGATTACTCCAACGCTTCACGGACACTCATGTTTAATATCCACGAGCTGAAATGGGATGATGAGCTTTTAGAAATCTTGGATGTCCCAAAAGCAATGCTCCCTGAAGTGAAGCCATCTTCAGAAGTATATGGGGAAACCGTAAGCTATCACTTTTTTGGTGAAAGAGTGCCAGTGGCTGGAGCGGCAGGAGACCAACAGGCCGCACTGTTCGGCCAGGCTTGCTTTGAAGAAGGCATGGCAAAAAACACGTATGGAACAGGCTGCTTTATGCTTATGAATACAGGAGAAAAAGCAGTAGCCTCCGAGCATGGCTTACTTACTACTCTTGCCTGGGGGATTGATGGCAAAGTAAACTACGCACTGGAAGGAAGTATATTTGTTGCGGGATCTGCCATTCAGTGGCTTCGCGATGGTTTGCGTATGCTAAAGAATGCCTCTGACAGTGAGAAGTATGCTGAAAGAGTCTCTTCTACTGACGGAGTTTACGTAGTGCCTGCTTTCGTTGGTCTGGGGACTCCTTACTGGGATTCAGATGTTCGAGGGGCCGTATTTGGGTTGACAAGAGGAACAGAAAAAGAGCATTTTGTGAGAGCTACTCTTGAATCTCTTGCCTATCAGACAAAGGATGTACTCCAGGCAATGGAAGCCGATGCAGATACAGAGCTTAAGTCCCTGCGCGTTGATGGGGGAGCGGTTGCTAATAACTTCCTGATGCAATTTCAAAGTGATATCTTAGGCGCAAGAGTGGAAAGGCCAAATGTGAAGGAAACCACTGCCTTAGGAGCAGCATACTTGGCAGGGCTGGCTGTAGGCTTTTGGCAGGATAAAGAAGAAATCAGCAAGCAGTGGAAAGTGGAAAAGTATTTTGAACCTGAAATCGCAGAAGAGGAACGAGAGAAATTGTACGGTGGATGGAAAAAAGCTATTCAAGCAGCACAGGCTTTTAAATAAGTGAGAAAACCTGTCCGGAGAACCGGTCAGGTTTTTGTTTGTAAGGGATTTTGGACGCTTTTTGTGTACAACTGTCTTCAGAGGAGATAATATAAGAAATCAGGCAGAATGTGGTACAATCACGATAGCTTACACAACAGCCATAAAGGATGAACGATATAGATGAGTAAACAAAATAAGCAGGGAAACGTCCCTGTCCAAAAAAACGAAATTATTGATGTTACCTTTGAAGATTTAACTCACGAAGGGGCAGGAGTCGCAAAGGTTGACGGGTATGCCTTGTTTGTTCCCAATGCTCTTCCGGGCGAACATGCGAAGATTAAAGTGGTGAAGACCAAGAAAGGATATGGATTTGGAAAACTGCTGGAGCATACAAAAGAAAGTGAATACAGGGTTGAACCTCCCTGTCCGATTTATAAGCAGTGCGGGGGATGCCAGCTTCAGCATCTTTCCTATGAAGGACAGCTTGATTATAAGCAGAACCAAGTGAAAAATGTCCTGCAAAGGATCGGAGGGCTGGAAAATGTGACTGTCCATCCTACATTAGGTATGGAGGATCCCTGGCGCTACCGCAACAAGGCTCAAGTTCCGGTAGGAATGGAGGAAGGGGGGCTTGTGGCGGGCTTTTACCAGCAGCGAAGCCACCAGATTATTAATATGGAACGCTGTGTCATTCAGGATGAGGCGAATGATGAAGCGGTATCAAGGGTAAAAGAGATCGCCGATCAATATGGTATTAAAGCGTATGATGAAAAAATTCATAAAGGAACACTCCGCCATATTGTTGCCCGCCATGCTCTAAATACAGATCAATTGATGGTAGTACTTGTCACCAAAGGAACTGAGCTGCCTAACAAAAAGAATATAATAGAAGAAATCCGTCAGGCTTTGCCTAATGTGAAATCCATCGTACAAAACATTAATCCCAAACGGACAAATGTTATCTTTGGAGAACAGACAAACGTGCTCTGGGGTGAAGAATATATTTATGACACGATCGGTGAGATTAAGTTTGCCATATCGGCCCGCTCCTTTTACCAGGTAAACCCGAAGCAAACAAAGGTCCTTTACGACAAAGCCCTGGAATATGCAAACCTGACTGGAAGAGAAACAGTTATTGATGCGTACTGCGGCATCGGAACCATTTCCTTATTCCTCGCCCAGAAAGCAAAGCACGTCTACGGAGTAGAAATAGTGCCCGAGGCGATTTCCGATGCAAAACGAAACGCGAAGCTGAATCACATGGATAATGTAGATTTTGCTGTCGGAGAAGCAGAGGAAGTGATCCCCTGGTGGCATACTGCTCAAGGCATCACACCAGACGTGATTGTGGTAGACCCGCCGCGGAAAGGCTGCGATGAAAAGCTGTTAGAAACGATTATAAAGATGAAGCCGGAAAGAGTGGTATATGTGTCATGTAACCCGGCAACGCTGGCAAGAGATTTGAAGATATTAGAAGAGGGCGGATTTGAAACCAAAGAAGTACAGCCCGTCGATATGTTCCCACAGACGACACATGTGGAGTGTGTGGCGCAGATAATTTGGAAAGGAAATTAATACTCAGTAAAAAGGTTAAAGCGATAATGGATAGCTGGCTTACCATCTTTATCGATCAGCACCTTTTCCACAAAATGATGAAGCATTTCAGGTGTCAAATCATCAAAGGGAAAGTAATGATTCAAGCTTTCCTTTAAGGTGTGGTACTCATTTAATGGATTACTTGAGAGAAGCTGCTGTTTGAGCTTCTCTCTTTTTTCGTATAAACCCTTTAGTTATTTTTGTGCTTTATCAGCAGCCTCTCGATATTCTTCATGCAGTCAAGAGGTTTTAAGCGGCTGCTTTTATATAATAAACGGGGAGGCTGTTTAGTAAGGCCTTACAAATGTACTATCTAACAAACATAACAGTTGAAGATTGCTTTGTGACAATAAGTTTAAGGGGGGAGAATTAATTATTATATATGACGATATTTACGGTGAATATGAAGTAGATAAAGTATTAGAAGAATTAATTTATAGTGAACCAGTTCAAAGGTTGAAGGGAATTCATCAAGGTGGAGCAGGTTACTTGGTTAATCATAAGTGGAATGAAACACGCTTTGACCACTCAATAGGTGTCATGTTGTTAATTAGAAAACTTGGTGGTTCATTAGAAGAGCAGATTGCAGGATTATTGCATGATGTTTCCCATACAGCTTTTTCTCATGTCATTGATTTTGTCTTTGAAAATAAAGAAGAAGACTATCATGAGAAAATATATAGTGATGTTGTTAAGAACTCCGATATCCCAGTAATTTTAGCTAAATATGATTACAACTATGAAGAAATTCTGTTTGACGATTCAAAGTGGACATTGTTGGAACAGGCAGCGCCTGAATTATGTGCGGATAGGGTAGATTATACTCTTCGTGACATGTATAAATATGGAAATATCTCACTAGAAGAGGTACATGATTTTTTGAAAGATTTGATTGTTATTGAAGGGGAAATGTATCTTCAAAGCATTGATGTAGCTGAATGGTTTGTAGAAACGTATTACAAGGAAGTAATTGACTTCTTTATGGATCCGTTAAATATTTATGGATATGATATCTTAGCTAAGACTCTGAAACTTTCATTAGAAAAAAATGTATTAAACTCTAATGACTTCCTTGGCAAAGATGACGAGTTAATAAATAAAATCAAATCATCAGAGGATAACGAGTTACTTAGTTTGTTAAGAAAGCTCAATCCGAATGTGCAAGTAAAAGAAGATAGAGAGAATTACGATTTACACCGAAAAAATAAACTTCGACTGATTAACCCTTCTGTATATAGGAATGGAGAATTAATACCAGCGTCAAAATTATCAGAAAGGGTAAGGATAATGGGCAATGTAGCTTATGAGAAAGCCACAGGAGGGATGTATGTGAGAATACTCTCTAATTAAGAATAAAATGTTATTAAGATAACGGGGGTGCGACAGCTTAATAAGGTTTTCGCCTTTCTCTTATTGAAGCAATGAGACATTTATGTTTAAGAGTGCCGTAATGGAGCTAAATGATTACTTAATTATAAAAAGGGGGAAACAATTGAACATTGATTACTCTACTATTTTTAACTCATTACCTGAAGAGAAAGTATTAGTTGGAATAATAGATTTACATAAAAATATTTTTGGCACTTCAGATGATTTGATTACCAAAATGAGAAGTAAACAAAAATTATTAGTTATTACTGCGATGGATGGTACAAAGGTAATTGGTTATAAGATTGGATATGAACTTGATATGAATATTGACGAAAAAGGATTACACAAAATCATTCTTGAAAAGAAATTACTGAACTAACGAGGAAAAATAAAGTTAAACCTTATAAGTTGCTCATTTCCTTAATAGTAATTGAATGGGCGACTTTTTTAATTAGACAGGTTCCTGCTTCTTTGATATCAATCAACTTTTAGGGAGATCGTTTCTTCCTTCTCTCCTTTGGGGGTTTCCCACGAAAGAGTGACGCTTGTTTCATTTATACCTTCTTGAAAAGACCTTAAACTCTGGGCAGTAGTCCCGCCGCTTCCACCGCTGCCCCCTAGGCTGAATTCTGAGATTCCCTCCTCTATTTCGTTACGTTCTCCTGAAGAACCCCTGCTTTGAGATGCAGGGTAATGAAATTCATAAGAAAGGGAATGAATAGGTTCATCAGACTTATAGGTAGCTATCCCGTACTCTGCAAATTCATCATTCTCGCTAAAATAATATTCCATCTCTATGGTCCAATGTACTCCATTCCCCGTTGCGGTAAATTCCTCACTATTATTCAAGGTACAACTGACAAGCAAAAATAAGGATAACAATAACGGGCTGAAAAATTTGTGTCTCAAGTCTATTACCGCCTTTTGCAAGAGAGCAGGATTAAGAAGGTTGTCTATGTATCTTTTCTCGTAGTTTGTTTTGCTCCTTCATTTTATCAACAACTCTATCTGTTTGCTTTTCGATAGTTCAGCTAAGTGATGCTAAAAGAATTTTGCAATTAATCAAGTTCCCCCTCATTTTCTTCTAAACTTAACTATTTTATAAAATATGAAGCGGTATAAGGTTTCTTCCCAAATATCAGGCACATCATTATAAGGAGAGAAGGAGAAAAACAACCCTGAGAGTAAGTTTTTGTGAAGCCCCCTTTAATAACAAAAAGCAGGAAATGCCTATTTCCGGCTTCCTGCTATATTTTTTTATGGATTCTGTGAAATATAACCATTTCTTCTTTTATTTTAAGTGTAACAAAAATAAGGAGACATTTATTAGAAAAAAGTAAATAAATTTCCTTTTAAACGCGGTATACTGAATATACATTGCATGAATAAAAAGGAAGTGAACACCATGACATTGCCACTTGTCATAGACGCTCATCTATTATTTCTCTTACATCTTCTCTTATTAATTTTGCCTTTATTTTTATACGTGCTTTTCTATTTTGATCAACCGTTTAAGCGGCATACGATACCAGAACCTCTCTTGATAGTGGCCCTTTCTGTTTTACTGCTCATTACGTTGTATACTCCCATTGAGATACATGGCGGAATCCGCTTTGATCTCAGGCTTTTGCCTATGATAATAGGCTTTTTATTTTTAGGACCGAAAGTGGGCCTGAGCTTATTTCTTATTTATGGATTTATGAGAATTGTTTTCTTTCCCTATGAACATATCACGCTTGTTACTGTCCCATATATTCTCCTCTATTTTTTCCTGTGGTTTGTGTACCCTTATTTTGTTAAGGGATCGTTAAAGCAAAAAGCATTCTTCATTACGTTCATCCATGTGTTTTACTTATTTATTTTTACTGCAAACATTAGAATGCTCAGACCGATAGATTCTTTAGAGTTTCTTATAATTACAGACCTGGCTGCGATGCAGCTGTTGTTCCTTCTTCTGGTTACTTACTTTCTGGAAAAAATAAAGAAAAATGCTCAATTGCGTCAAGACTATATCCAATTAGAGAAATCTAAAGTACTAAGTGAAATGGCCAGTACTGTCGCACATGAGGTAAAAAACCCACTCACGACAGTTCAGGGGTTTGTTCAATTGTTAGGGAATGAAAAAGTAGATACCACCAAAAAAGAGTGGTATGTCTCGATAGTTCTGGAGGAGTTAAAAAGAGCGGAAGGCATTATAACTGACTACTTAAGCTTATCAAAACATACTGATGAGATAACAACCCTTATCGTAAAGGAAGAAGTCAGTTATGCTGTAGAAATTATGAAACCTTTTGCTATGAGATTCGGGGTAAATATTATTACTGACATTAACACTGATGGAAAGATTGAGGGGAATTCACAGAAGTTGAGGCAGTCACTGATCAATATTATAAAAAACGGGGTAGAAGCCATGGAATCAAGTGGAGGGACGTTAGAGGTAAAAGCTGTAAAAGAAGGAGAAACAGTCATCATAAGCATATCGGATGAAGGAGCGGGGATGACAAGAGACCAGATAAACCAGCTTGGATCTTTTTATTCGACGAAGGAAACAGGAAGCGGGATTGGTACTATGGTGACACGCAGCATTATCGAACAAATGAAAGGAACAGTCACTTATGAGAGTGAAAAATCTAAAGGGACCACCGTTCAGCTGACTTTGCCTTTGTCAGGTGCTGAGACGGGTTCTTAAAAATGAGTAAATCAATTATTGAAGTGCCAGGTATGCAGCTGGCACTTTTTTGTGACGGAAAAACAAAACAGGGAGTCAAAGCCAGAAGCTTTATTAATGTTAAATGTCCTGAAGGTAATGTACAATGTAAAGCAGGAAATGTTATCCAAGTGGTGTGAAGGTATATCAAAATGGGAAAAGCAGACATTAAAAAGGTTAATGTCTTTAATAACATATCCACATAAATGAACGACTAAGTCAAATAAAGAAAAGGAGATAGGATGACACAGAGAAAAGACATTACAGAAGCAGGTTGGAATTTAGACAACAGTTATGCCCGTCTGCCTAAATTGTTTTTTAGCAGCCTTGAACCTGACCCTGTTCGTTCACCTAAGCTTGTCATTTTTAACCATTCACTTGCAGAATCAATAGGATTGGAACCAGAAGCTTTGGAGAGCAAGGATGGAGCAGCCTTGTTTGCTGGTAATGAAATCCCTGAAGGCTCAACTCCTCTGGCTCAGGCATATGCTGGTCATCAATTTGGGAATTTTACTATGCTGGGGGACGGACGGGCTCTACTCCTGGGAGAACAGATGACTCCATCAGGAGAGCGTTATGATATTCAGCTTAAAGGTTCAGGTAGAACCCCATACTCCCGCGGGGGTGATGGTCGAGCGGGCCTTGGACCGATGCTGAGAGAATATATTATGAGTGAAGCGATGCATGCTCTAGGTGTACCTACGAATCGAAGTTTAGCGGTTGTGACCACAGGTGAACCAGTGTACCGGGAAAATATCCTGCCAGGAGCAGTGTTAACCCGAGTAGCATCCAGTCATCTCCGAGTAGGAACCTTTCAATATGCAGCCAAGGGGACGTCGGTTGAAGATCTGCAGTCGTTAGCTGATTATGCAATAGAAAGGCATTTCCCAGAAATAAAAGAACATGAACGTCCTTATTTATCCTTGCTTGGAAGAGTAGTCGAGCGTCAAGCTGACTTGATAGCAAAGTGGCAGCTTATTGGCTTTATACACGGAGTAATGAATACAGACAATATGACAGTAAGTGGAGAAACAATAGATTACGGCCCATGCGCATTCATGAATGCCTATGATCCGGAAACGGTATTCAGTTCAATTGATGTTCAAGGCCGGTATGCCTATGGCAATCAGCCGCCAATCGCCGGATGGAATCTCGCACGGTTTGCTGAAACCTTGCTGCCGTTGATTGAGAAAGACCAGGAACAGGCTGTGAGCCTTGCCCAGGATGAGGTTTCTCGCTTTCCTGAGCTCTTTAAGCAAAACTGGCTCAAAGGAATGAGGTCAAAGTTAGGATTATTGAGTAAAGAGGAAGAAGATGAGTCTCTCATTGAAAATCTTCTCACTATCATGCAGAGGCATGAAGCGGACTTCACGAATACATTTAGGGCTTTAACGTTAGGCAAGCTGGAGGGCATAGGTCTATTTGATTCTGAAGACTTTAGTAAGTGGCATGAAAAGTGGCAGGAAAGAGTCAGCAGGCAAGAGGTTTCAAAAGACTCTATTCAAGAGGTAATGAGAAAAAGCAACCCATCTGTCATCCCGCGTAATCATCGGGTGGAAGAGGCGCTTGAAGCTGCCGTGGCACATGAAGATTACAGCGTAATGGAAAAGCTTCTTGATGTTCTAGCAGATCCTTATGCGTATTCCCCGGAACAGGATGAATACACTACGCTGCCTGAACCATCAGGACGTCCTTACCGGACTTATTGCGGTACGTAAGGAAAAGTAATTAGAAGAAAACACAAAACAGGAACCCCCGTTTTTATTAAAAGACGGGGGTCCTTTCATTCTCATTTTTCTTTGAGGCTCTACATTTCTTTATACGTGGGTAAGATGACTTGAAGCACAGCGTGTACTTAAATAAAGAGGCCTAAGCCTGCTGCAGTGATCATAGCAAGAAGCAGCATGATCTTTTCAAAATAAGAGACTTGGTGATGATTTTCTACGTTCATTTTCAATACAAGAAACGCAGCAATGGAAACAGTAACGAAGAGAACCAATGCCGCTCCTATGCGGTCGGTACCAAGCCAGAAAATGCTGAGGCCCGACGCAAAAAGATAAAGCAGGGCAGGAATACGTGCATAGTACAGGCCGAACTTTTCGGCAAACCATACGACGCTGGTTCTTTTTTGCGGGACAGCTTTTTTGTCTGCTTCAAGATCAGGAATATGATGAACCATTACCCAGGCTAAGCAAAACAAGGCATTAATGACAGCATTCTGCCAGGCCCATAAAGGGATTTCTCCGAGAATCAGCCACGGACCGGCAAAGCCAAGAAAAAGGATAGAAATAAATAAGCTAAGCCATTCCCCAAGAAAAGGCCGATAGCTTAAGCGAAGAGGCGGAAGAGAATAGGAAGCTGCTGCCCATACCCCTATCACTAATAAAATAGACAATCTGAAATAAGAAAATATGGCAAGGAGTAAAGCCAGCAAGACAAGAGTAATAGCGAGCCACTTCCCTACTAGCCAAAGCGTTTTAGGCGGCACCAGTTCATTCTGAACTATGCGGCTTCCCCCCGACAATATAGCCGGGCTGTGCTGATCAGTGCCAGACTGGAAATCAGTGTAGTCGTTCAAAGCATGGGTAAGAACCCCATGAATCAAAAAAGCAGAGAATGTTAAAAAAAGAAACATGAATAATAAATACCCGTTTGAAATTGTATAGTACAAAAATAAAGGAATCATGGTAGAGACAATTGTTGCAACACTTGAAGAAAGCACAGCAACAGCGCGAAGTAATAACCATCCAATCCGAAAGCTTGAGAGGATACGTTGATCCATGGCAGTAACCCTTTCTTTCATTCGTTCTGTATTGTTTAATAACGACAATAAGTGAGTCCAAAACTTATATCTCGTACATTATATGTTCAACACTTTGCATGCCTTTTCCTTGAAGCATTTTGCACAAATAAAGGTAAAGAACAAAAATCTCAGAGCCAGCTGATACCACGAGAGTTTTCAGACTTCCGTTTTAGGCGCACAGACAGACAAAGATAAAAGTGGCTTCACCATCCCACCTTATATACTTCTTGCTTCTTACAATGTGCCTCTCATTTTATATCAAAAGGGAAGTGTATGAAAAGTACAAGGCATGTTATTTTAGAGCTTGTCTATTCTTTCTTAAAGGAGGGGAATTCTAATTTATCCATACATATTAATGATACTTGTTGTCATCTTTTACGCTGGCAACATTCTTGTTGGGAAAGCAATGAATGATCTGCCGCCTTTCACAATTGCGTTCATTCGTTTGTTAGTGGCTTTTATTGTTTTAGTTCCGATTGGATTTCTTACCGCCTGGAAATACCGGATGACGTTCTGGAAATATAAAAAGCCTTTTTTAATTATGACATTAACTGGTATTACTTTTTTTAATACGTTTATATATGGATCCCTGCAATTTACTACCGCTACCAATGTTGCTGTCCTTGAAACAGTGATACCGGTAACCACGGTTATTTTAAGCGCCTTTATGCTGAAGGAACGATTGGCAGGTGTTCAGTGGCTTGGGGTTTTCTTATCTTTTTTTGGGGCGGTATGGGTGGTTTTGGATGGCAGGATATTTGGCATAACAGCCATGGCCTGGAACATTGGTGATGTCATTATGATTGGAGCCATTATCACGTGGGCTGTCTACACAATCTTTGTAAAACAGTACATGCATCTCTTTCCACCTTATGCTGCTCTGTTTGTGATGACAGGAGTTTCAGTCGTTGTTCTTTTGCCTATTGTCCTAATTGAATGGATTGTTACTGGGGTGCCTGCTTTTGATCCTTCCAGTCACGTGAGCGGCCTTTTATACTTAGGAATCTTTCCTTCTTTTATTGCTCTTGTCTTTTATAATCGTGCAGTGGACCTCTTGAGTCCCTCCAAAGCTTCTGTATTTTTGAACTTTCTCCCCGTTTTCACTATGGCAGGAGCATATTTGTGGCTTGATGAAACCATAACGGGAATGCAGGTGCTTGGGTCTCTTATCGTAATTGCCGGTGTAATCATAACTACACAGTTTTCTGGCAAACGTGAAAAAGTACGATCAACAAAGTCACAGGGATACTGATCTTTTCTGCGAAAGTTACTAAACTTGATTAGTGACAGGAGAAAAACTAAATCTGAAGGTAAAAGGGTATAACAGTAGTAAAAGTGACAAAAGGTGGGGTCAAGATGAAGGTTAGTCTGGAAGTGAAGTACAAAACGCCGAAAGGGACGGAAACCTCGTTCACCTCAGAGGAGATGAAGGTAGAAAAAGCGCTGCTGATTGCTGAAGATTTGCAAAAAACAGGCAGAGTAAAAGAAGTTATCTTTGTTGACCAGCTGCAAACGACATGGACTATTAAAGAGATAAAAAAATATGTAGAGGAAGTAGAAACGGAACCTCATAATATAACGGTGTATTTTGACGGGGGTTTTGACCACAGTTCACGAAAGTCTGGTCTTGGCTGTGCAATTTACTATGAACAAAACGGCAAGTCATTTCGAATGCGCAAAAACGCACAGGTTGCTGATCTTGATACAAATAATGAAGCAGAGTATGCTGCTCTTTATTTTGGTTTACAGGAACTAGAGCTTTTGGGCGTTCACCATTTACCAGTGACTTTTATCGGGGATTCTCAAGTAGTGGTCAATCAGCTTAAGGGAGAGTGGCCTTGTATGGAAGAGACGCTAAATACATGGGCTGAAAGAATAGAACGAAAGATCAAAGAGCTTGGGCTCACTCCTGAATTCACCCTTGTTACAAGAAAAAAGAACCAGGAAGCTGATCAATTAGCATCGCAAGCGCTTAAGGATATAGAGATTACAAGTACAATTGAAATATAGCGAAAAGTAGTGTCTGTCCACTTCAAGGGCAGGCGCTTTTTTTAATTGATCATCCTTCTTCCGGGCATACTAGCTTATAACAATGCTGTCAGGAGGGATAAATGTGAGCACTAATGAAAATGCCATCTCTATTTTTGCTTTAGGCGGGTTAAACGAAGTAGGGAAAAACATGTACGCCATTGAGTATAAAGATGAAATTATTGTGATTGACTGTGGGAATAAGTTTCCCGATGAAAGCTTGTTAGGGATTGATTTAATTATTCCGGATATGACCTATTTAGTAGAAAATAAGGAAAAGGTCAAAGCGTTAATTGTAACCCATGGTCATGAAGACCATATAGGGGGCATCCCATTTTTCTTAAAGAAAATAAATGTTCCTGTGTTTGCGACGCGTTTTACTCTAGGGTTAATTGAATTAAAATTAAAGGAACATAGAATTCTCCGGGAAACGGAATTAAATCAAATTGATTCAAATTCAAGTCTTACTATCGGTGAAATAAATGTAACCTTTTTCAAAGTGACTCACAGTATTCCTGATTGTTTGGGTATTGTGTTTAGAACTCCAGAAGGAAACGTCGTACATACCGGGGATTTTAAGTTTGACTTAACGCCGGCCATGGACGAACACGCCGAATTTCACAAAATAGCTGAGATCGGCATGGAAGGAGTTCTGGTTTTGCTTTCTGAAAGCACAAACGCAGAGCGTCCGGGATCGACCCCTTCAGAGCAGATTGTAGGAGGAAATGTGGAAGAGGTATTTATGAAAGCAGAAGGAAAAGTTTTCCTCTCCACTTTTGCTTCAAATGTAAGCCGTGTTCAACAGGTTGTGGATGCTTCACGGAAAACGAATCGTAAACTGGCTCTCCTTGGACGAAGCATGGTAAACGTCGTAAATGTTGCTATGGAGCGAGGGTATTTAGATGTGCCCGATGGTATGTTAATTGATAAGAAGGAAGTACACGAATTTCCCCCTGAGAAGGTTGCTGTTTTGTGTACTGGAAGTCAGGGAGAACCGTTAGCCGCTTTATCGCGTCTGTCTACCGGGAACTTTCGGGATGTGGAGATTTTTGCTGGAGATACAGTAATTCTTGCGGCAGGGCCTATTCCGGGGAATGAACGAGGTGTAAGCAAGATAGTTGATAATTTATTTACCCTTGGAGCACATGTGATATATGGAACGGGAAGCTCTTCGGGGATGCACGTGTCAGGGCACGGATACCAGGAGGACTTAAAGTTAATGCTCACTCTCCTTAAACCAAAATATTTTATCCCGATTCACGGGGAACATCGGATGCTCCACCATCACCGGCTGCTCGCTGAATCTGTCGGTGTTCAAAAAGACCATACATTTGTCATGGGTAACGGTGAGATCGTGGATATTCAATATAGGGAAGCCCGTTCAACGAGAAAAATACCTGCAGGGAATACGTATGTAGACGGTATTGGTCTTGACGACGTAGAAGACATTGTCCTTCGTGACCGGAAACAGCTTTCTGAAGACGGAATGCTAGTTATCGTGTTAACAATGAGCAAGACGGAAAAGAAGCTGGTCTCAGACCCTGACACTATTTCCAGAGGCTTCGTCTACATGAAAGATTCTGACGAGCTTATTAAGGACGTAAATAAGCTGATAGAAAAGACTGTAAGCAATATGAAAGAAGAAGATAGAAGTGAATGGAATGTAATCAAACAACAGGTCAGAAAAGCCGCTGGGAAGCACTTGTTTCAGCAAACGAAGAAAAAGCCGATGATTTTGCCTATTATCATTGAGGTGTAATCCATTTAGAATGCCATAAGCAGGAGTGGGAAAAGGGAACGATCCTATTCACAACTCCTGCTTTATTTGCCATGTGTGAGATTTACCGTGATATTTTGTATTGGCGGTTAAAAATTGCCTCGCTGGCTGATTCCACCTGCCTTTTAAACGTCGGGTCATTTCCCTTTAACATTTTGCCATTTCTTTTTACAGGGGTACCGGCTACGAAAACAGAATCAATATTTTCAGGACGGGCACTCTGGACAATAGCCCCGATAATTTCGTTATTTAAGGGATGCAAATTAAAAGAATCGGGGTTGATAAAGATAAGGTCAGCTTCCTTCCCTTCTTCAAGAGCTCCGGTCTTTTCTTCTAACCCCAGAGCTTTCGCCCCGTTAGCTGTAGCAAAAGTATAAGCGTCAGCTGTGGAAAGGGGAAGGTCTCCCGGCATTTCTCCTCTTTCTAGAAGCTTTTCATTTTGAAGAGCCCTTTCAGCCTGGAGAGCGAATTTCATTTGAGAAAACATATCGCCGGCAGTGGAAACGACTACATCCACTCCTAGAGTCACGAGGCCGTTATTCTCATAAACGCGTCCAGTGGCAGGGTATCCGTGTCCCATCATCATTTCCACTTCAGGTGTTACAGAAACAGACGCACCAGTTTCACCAATAAGTTTGTATTCATGAGGCATGACAGTATTTACATGAACAAGATTGATATCGGGTCCTAATAAATCAGCGTGATACAGTCTTTCTATAGAGCGATCATGAGGACCCCATGTCCCAAAACCAATATGCATAGAAGAAATGCAGTCTAACTCCCTGGCCAGATGAATGTCATCAACGGCCGTTTCCCAGGAGCTGAATTCCGGACCTCGAACTCCTAGAGCCATAGTAAGAAGCTGGTCATTTGTCTGGAAATACTCCTTCTTAATTCGCCTGCTGTCAACAGGATGTCTCTTTTCACTGTCTCTTGACCAATATTCACTGTGACCCGAAGTTCCGTGAGCAAATACTGCGCGAATACCTGCATCCTGCAGACCTTTAATGCACGCATCGGCATGCTCCGGGGTTTCCGGCATGGAGTAATCTAAAAGAGTGGTAACACCCGCATCAAGGGCCTCCAAGGAACCCCATAGATTAGCAAGATAGCTGTCTTCAGGTGTTAAGCGGGAACCCAGGTTATTAAAATAAATACGTTCTAAGTAGGTTTGCAGAGACCAATCAGTGCCAATGTGACGAATCAATGATTCCCATACATGACGGTGTGTATCTACAAAGCCTGGAGCAATAATCATGTTCCGTGCATCAATTTCTTCCGTAACATCAATACCTTCAATTGCGGAACGTATTTCTTGAATACGTTTTCCTTCAATGAGAATATCCTTTTCTTCCAAGGTTCCGTACTTAGAGTTTAAGACCAGCCCATTTTTTATTAAGGTTCGATTCATCTGCATCTCTCCTTCATTAGAATTACTAGGGTATCTTCAAGTTCAGAATAATTGGATCATTTTAGAAGTGTCAATTCTTTCGAGGAAGAGAAGGAGGATATCCTTATTTACGTAGGAAAATATAACTGGAAAGACGTGTGAGTAATACAAAGCACTAAGGCCTATACGACAGAAGATAACGGAAAACGTGAGTGAAACAAAAGGTTTGCTTTTATTTAGTAAGTATGATGAAATCTAGATAAACACAGCTGTATGTTTAAGAACACCTATTTATCAGGCCTGGAGTCTTGAGAAAGTATTATTATACCCTATATAGTTGCTATAGCAACTATATATAAAAACTATATAAAAACTATATAAAAACAAAGGAGTGTCTTTATGAGTGAAGCTGTTCAAAGAAATATAAAGGATCACTGGTATGTGAAATATGAAGAAGCAAGTTTTCCCTTTATACAGAAAGGGTGGGTGCTGCCAGTTGAGAAGTGGGCAGACTTTGATCCTTTTATCTTAATGGCAGAGGATTGGTTTAAAAGGGGTGCGTTTTCAGACCACCCGCACAGAGGGTTTCAAACCGTCACCTATGTTATCGACGGCAGGCTTGAACACATTGATAACGGCGGTGGAAGAGATATTTTAGAGCCGGGGGATATGCAGTATATGAATGCGGGCTGGGCGGCCAGGCATGCAGAGGAAGCAGTGGGCAATGATATTGCTCATACCCTGCAGCTGTGGTTAAATCTCCCAAGAGATCTTCGTCATTCTGAAACGTCCTATCAAAATGTCTACGCTGAAGATGCTCCCGTGGTTTCTATTCAAGGAGGAACAGTAAAAGTTTTTTCCGGAGATGTTGCCGGTGTAACTGGTCCTTTGCAATCGGCAGTTCCGATCACCATGTCTGAAATCACTCTGACGGAGGGAGCCTCTTATACTCATAAATTGCCTGAAACTCATAATGCGTTTGTTTATGTCCTTTCAGGTGACATCGAATTTGGAGAGAGTCCTGTAAATTTAAAAAAACATGGTGTAGGAACCTTAACTTTCAAGGAAAACGGGAATGAAAATAATGAGAGCGATCTTATTATGAAGGCAAACAGCAGGCGTTCAAAGGTTCTCGTTTACTCAGGTACACCGATCAGGGAAGAGATTGTACCTTACGGGCCCTTTGTGATGAGCACGATGGATGAAATTAAAGAAGCATATCGTGATTTTCATAATGGAAAGTTTGGTCCCCCTGTCGTATAAGGTATAAGAGAAAGATATTATTACTCTCAAACAGGAGGTGTCTCATTTGGATGTTTTAAAGGCAATTGAGACAAGAAGGAGCAATGGGTTAGTTTCTGATAAACCTGTTCCAGAAGACTTGATCGAAAAAGTTTTAGAGGCCGGCACGTGGGCTCCAAATCACCATAGAACAGAGCCCTGGCGTTATTTTGTATTAACGGGAACTGCCAGAGAACCGTTAGGCGAGGTCCTGGCGGAAATTACTGCTAAAGAAATGGAAGACCCGGAAAGCGAAACGAACAAAAAGAAATTGGAAAGAGTAAAGGCAAACCCCTTTAGGGCTCCTATTATCATTGCAGTGGGAGTAGAACCGAGTGAAAAGTCAAGGGTAATGGCGAAAGAAGAACACGCCGCTGTCTATGCCTCTATTCAAAACATGCTTTTAGCCGCCCATAGCCTTGGGCTTGGGGTCTTCTGGCGAACAGGCGAGGCGTGCTACAATACAAGGATTAATGAACTGTTCGGACTCTCTGAAAAAGGTGAAATGCTTGCCTTTCTCTATCTCGGCTACCCCAAAAAGGAAATGCCAGCAGGAAAAAGAAAGCATTACAGTGAAGTTACGACCTGGATAAAAGACAAGGAGTTTTTCCACAAAGCATAGTTCAAATAAGGCAAAACCAGGGACCAAAGAGGCGTTCCTGGTTTTTTGTGATTTAGGGGTACATACAATCCTGCAAGAAAAACAAAAAAATACTCTGGGTAATCGCTTATGAATTAAAGAATGCAGAATAAATAATGGGTATCCATGCAGTGAAGCTCCTATAATACTGATTAGCGGAGAAACAAAGAAAGGGAAGTGGGATTATTTATAGTAGCTTTTTAGTTAGTGATACTGTGAAGAACCTCACGGATTAACACTAGTTAATTTAATATAATCAGCTTAATAAGAAAAAAGTTAAATCACAAACGCCTTCCATCTTGTTGATTTCTTTTATTGTACTGCCTTCTTTCCTTCCAGACATTGCGCGAATTATTATCACAGTATGGAAGGATGTTTTTGGATTAATGTAAAGGAGCTGTACCCATGACCTTTGGTATTATTATGATTGGAGTCTTTTATTCCTTTATTTATCTTTTCGCATATAAACTGGTGCCTTCAAACAAGGTGAGACGTGAAAAGTGGATTTCTTTTGTTGGCGGGTTAGCAGCTTCTTATGTATTTATTTATGTATTGCCATATCTTCACGACCACCAGCATGCCATCAAAGAAGAATATGGGCGTTTAGCCACTCAAACTGAACTATATTTTGTATGCTTAGTAGGTTTACTCGTTTTTTACGGGGTACAGAAATACTCAGAGGGGAATTTTAGTAAAGTACAAAGTGCTTCAAGCATATCAAACTTTTGGGTGCAGGTATCCTTCTTTGCCCTTTATAACATATTAGTTTCTTATACTCTAGTTTCTACTGAGGTAAGCGGTGTGCAGGCTATGTTTTATGCGTCTGCTCTAGGGCTTCATTTTCTGGTTGTAGCTCACGATATTTGGAGGTATTATCCAACCCAATATGTCGCTGTTGGCAGGTATATTATGGCTTCAGGGGTAATGATAGGCTGGATGATGGGGATTTGGCTGTCTATCTCTTATTTACTAGAAGCTATTATTTTTGCATTTATCTCAGGAGCGATGATTCTTAATGTTTTAAGTAATGAGCTCCCTAAACATCGTGAGGCTCATTATCCAACCTTTGCGTTTGGGGTAATTCTTTATACAAGCTCTGCTATGTTTTTTAAGTTCTTTTTTGAATGGTAATTTTAATTGTTGGAGGGAGTAAAGCGGTGAATTCTATGTATTCCTCTATTCTGGTAGCAGTAGATGGGACAAAGGAAGCTATGATTGCATTACAAAGAGCGATAGAAATGGCAAAAGAAAATGACAGTAAGCTGATTATTTCTCATGTAATTGATTACAGTGCGTTTCCTGAAAAGCAGCAAGAAGACCCCGCTTTTATGAAGTTGGCTGAAAGGCAAGGGAATGTTCTCCTTGGTATATGTGAAAGAGAAGCTAGATTCGCTGAACTGAAAGATGTGGAGACCACCCTTAATTTTGGATCTCCTGTCGTGAAAATATCTAAGGAACGCTCGCTGGAATTTGGTACTGATCTAGTGATTGTGGGAAAGGAATCTAATGAGAAATATGTAAGGGTTTCAGAAAACATTGCCAGACACTGCTCATGTGATGTATTAATTGTCCAAGAAGATTAACACAGGACTTATTTTAAATAAATGATAAAAGCCAATTAAAATTCCATCAGATCCTAAATAATGATAACTAAGAGAAAGTGTAAAAAGCACCCAGGCGGTGCTTTTTTTAATAGTTAACGTCAGGTGTAGTACCTACTCAATTATATTTTTCACTCGTCCTACCTGACCATCTTCGAGTCTGACTTTAATACCGTGAGGATGAGTTGTTGATTTGGTTAATAGGTCTTTTACAATTCCTTGAGTCAACTTGCCGCTTCGCTGATCCTTTTTTAATACAATCTCTACTTTTAAACCCGGGTATATGCTGCTGCGCTGAGTGCCATTCATAAAGCAAACCGCCTTTCTTTCAGAGTTTTTTCTGTACATACAGCTTATCATGTCTCCCTGGCAGTTAATATAACTCATTGTCATAAATGGCAAGGGGGAGATTATTGTATGAATTTTATTTTTTGTCACAATCTAACAGTGACTACCAGAGGAACAGAGCGGGTAACAGTGAAAATAGGATCATACATTATTATGGAGGACAGGAGCTATGCCATTTATGAAGATAAATGGATTAAAAACATATTATGAATCAAAAGGTAAAGGGGAAGCCATTGTTTTTATTCATTGCCCCGTTCATCCGAGCGACGTATACCGTCCCGAATTGGAGGAGTTATCTTCAGGCTATCATGTCATTTCAATGGATATACGAGGACACGGGAGAACAGCCTACTCCCCAGATCCATGGGATTTTTCAGACATAGCAGATGACCTGAAAGAGCTTTTGGGCAGGCTCGGTATTGAAAAAACATGGCTCTGCGGCTATTCAGCTGGCTGCTCTATTGCCTTTGAATTTACGTTTAAGTACCCTGAGGCTGTCAAAGGCCTGATTCAACTCGGCCCTGTCCCTAAGGTGGAGAATGGCCTTCTTTATTTTATTGTGAAGAATGGAGTTCGGTTATCTCTTATAGATAAACCCGCATTGTTCCTTGCCATTTTTGGAGCCATCATCAATACAAATGATTGGCGAAGTTTTTGGAGTTTGCTCAAAGCATCTTTACCAACGAATGGGCTGGATGCCTCACAGTTCTATCACTCTTTTTTACATTACGATTGTACAGACCGTCTTCCTTCTATCAAAAAACCTGTCTTACTTGTATACGGGGAAAAGGACAGAATTACTGGTAAGTATGCTTTGCCCATGAAAGGTTATTTGCCGGACAGTACATTGATTTTTATAAAAAAATGCGGACATGAGATTCCTTTAAAAAGAAGCATTGAATTGAACCTGCGCATCAAAGAATTTATTTCATGATTACAGGAGTGTGCATGTATGGAAACCGGGTTAGCATTTGCCGGAGGAGGGATACCGGGGTCGGCAGCGGTAGGAGTGCTGCTCGCTTTTGAAGAAGCTGGAATTAAGGTTTCACACGTAACCGGATCAAGTTCTGGAGCTATGGTAGCGGCATTATACGCCTACGGACATAAAGCAGAGACTTTAAAAAGGATTGTTCCTAGGTTAAACAGGCGTCTGCTTGATTTTGACTGGAGATCTCTTCTCTATAGAGCCTTGTTTATACGGCCCCGTGTAGATGGGATATTGAAAGGAGAACGATTACGAAATATTATGGCACAAAATACGGGGGATGAGCCTCTGTCTTCTTTGAAAATACCGTGCGGAATCGTAGCAACTGATTACGGGCGGGGGACAAGCGTTGTATTTTCATCAAAGCCTGTGGAGGATTATGAGTATGTGAACAATACTTCAATAGCAGATGCTGTAAGGGCAAGCTTTGCGATTCCAGTGCTCTTTAAACCGTATCATTATGAAGAAAGAATGTTGATTGATGGTGGTGTTACCTCAAATTGTCCTGTCAGAATATGCAGGGCATTGGGAGCAGAACGTGTTATTTCTGTAGATCCTATTACACCTATTATCAATGCAAAGTCTGGTTCAGCAAGCATGGTCAAAGTCATCAATAACGTCATCAACCTTTCATTGAAAACCCAAATGGAAGCAGAGCATAAGGAAGCCGATTATACTTTATATCCGGAGGTAGGAGCTATCGGTGCCTTTGACTTTCGGAAGGCTAAGCATTGTATTGATTTAGGGTATGAGACGGCTATGGCGAACATGAAGGAAATAAAAAAAGTATTAACTGATCAAGAGTATTGAAGATATGCTGCCTTAATAGAAATTTTTACTAAAAGCATGGACAAAGGGAAGAAATCAGCTATATACTCAGAAGTATAATTAAATAATATTAAACAGGTGTTGTAAGTTGGTTTTATACATTACAGCTTAAAAGGGAAGCCGGTGAAAGTCCGGCACGGTTCCCGCCACTGTAAATCTGAGTAACCTGCAAAGTCCACTGCTGGAAAGCGGGAAGGAGCAGGAAACAATGAAGATAAGTCAGGAGACCTGCCTGTATGATTACACATGGACCTACGGGAAATAGGGAGGGGTGTTTGCTGAATTAATTGTATTAAGGTTCATTCCTTATGCTACATAGTTTGATAGAAGCATTCAGGCCGCTGTGGCTTGTTTGCTTTTTTGTGTTGTTAATTAGTATAGGGTACTATGCTTTATCAGCTGTCTGTGTCGTGACGCTGGCAGTCTTACTAGTGAAAAACTCAAAAATAGAAGAGGAGAGAAAAAAATGAGTGATACAGTAAAAGGACCATTCAGAGCAGATCATGTAGGCAGTTTCTTAAGACCGGAACGATTAAAAAAAGCCCGCCTGCAAAAGAACAGAGGGGAAATCACAGCTGAGGAACTGTGGGAAATGGAGAATGAAGAAATAAAACGACTGGTAGATAATCAAAAAGAAGCTGGCTTAAAAGCTGTAACAGATGGGGAATTCAGACGTGCATGGTTCCATCTCGATTTCATGAAAGAAGTAGAAGGAATGGAATTTGTCACGCTAGATAAAGGCCTTGTATTCAGCGGAGGAACGGAAACAAAGGCAGAAGGTGCTAAGGTGACGGGCAAGCTGTCTTTTGGCGATCATCCTGTGGTGAAGGAATACAAATTCCTTCACAGTATTAAGGGAGACCATGAAGCAAGAATCACAATACCGAGTCCTAGCATGTTTATTTTCAGGACAGTCACGGATGAAGAAAAAGAATTCTATTCTTCAGAATCTGAACTCTTCGCTGATCTAGTTAAAGTATACAAAGACACAATCAGTGCTTTATATGACGCAGGCTGCCGCCACCTGCAATTTGATGATACTACTTGGTCATTATTCCTGGAGGCCGAGAAGGACAAGGACCTGGTCCTTTCGGGGGGACTGCTTCAGGCCAGAGGCCTTGATCCACAAGAAACCCTAGAATTATTCGTTGAGACTGTGAATGAAGCGATCGCAGACAAACCAAATGATATGACAATAACCATGCATGTGTGCAGAGGCAATTATAAGTCCACCTATGCATCAAGCGGAAGTTATGATGCGGTTTCTGAAATAATGTTTAAGAAATTAAACGTAGATGCTTTGTTTCTTGAATTTGATGATGAACGTTCTGGTGGCTTTGAACCGTTAAGCCATGTAGAGCGCGAAGATCTTTATGTTGTGCTTGGTCTGATCACCTCTAAATTTCCAGAGCTTGAGGAACCAGACATAATAAAGAACAGAATTGAAGAAGCAGGAAAATATCTAAGAAAAGAGCAGTTATGCTTAAGCCCTCAATGTGGTTTTGCTTCAACAGAAGAAGGGAACCTTCTTACCGAAGAAGAACAATGGGCCAAGGTCCGACATGTAGTGAGCATCGCAAATGACGTATGGAAATAGTGAGAAGAGCCTCATCGAGAAATCGATGAGGCTTTTTTTAATAAAGGCTTGATTACATTTTGTGGTTAATATATCAAATGGTTTATGAAAATCAACATTAGCTTTGACAGAGCCTACATAAAAAGCATTCTACGTTATATGAGTATTACTAACAGGAGAAAACAATACAATATCAGAAAGCGCTCACAAAAAGAAAAGTTGTTGTGTATGCTTATAGTAAAGATCAAGGGGGGATTTGATGAAAAAGAAAACGAGTCGTTTTGAAACAAAAGTCATACATGGCGGGTACGAACCGAATCAGCATTTTGATAGTTTGACTCCGCCTATCTATCAAACCTCTACGTTTACTTTTCCTTCATTGGACCAAGGTGCAAATAGATTTTCCGGTGAAGAAGAAGGTTTCATTTATTCACGGATTTCTAATCCCACGGTAGCTGCACTGGAAAAGCGAGTCGCTGAGCTTGAGGGAGGCGAGAAAGCACTTGCGTTTAGTTCGGGTATGGCAGCGGTATCGGCTGCTTTAATAGGTTTAACAAAGAAAGAAGATCATATCTTGTGCTCAAAAGGAGTATACGGCTGTACCTTCGGCCTTCTTCAGCTGTTAAAGGAAAAATACAATATCGACCATACTTTTTCCTACTTAGATACACCTGAAGAAATAATCTCTAATATCAGAAGCAACACTACATGTATTTATATAGAAACACCGATTAACCCTACAATGAGATTAATAGATTTGGAGAAAGTGGTCTCTATAGCTAAAGAAAGAGGGATAAAAGTAATTGTAGATAATACGTTTTCCACCCCCTATTTGCAGCAGCCTTTACAAAAAGGCTGTGACATTGTTATTCACAGTGCGACTAAGTTTATTGGAGGACATGGAGATGTCATAGCAGGTCTTCTTGCCGGGAATGAAGAGATCGTTACCTATTTAAAAAAAACAGCACAAAAGGATATCGGAGGAGTCCTTTCGCCATTTGATGCATGGCTGCTCCTGCGGGGGCTCAAAACCCTGGCAGTAAGAATGGATAGACATTGTGACAATGCAGAAAGAATTGCCACAGAGCTAAAAAAACATCCTAAAATTCAAAGAGTGTATTTCCCTGGTGACCAGGGTCACCCTGATTACTCTATTATGAAGAAGCAAATGAAAAGGGGAGGAGGCCTCATTTCTTTTGAAATAAAAGGATCACTTGAAGATACTAAGAAGATGGTAGATCAATTAAAGATGATACGGATAGCAGTCAGCCTTGGGGATGCAGAAACGTTAATTCAGCATCCGGCTTCCATGACACATGCAGTGGTGCCTGAGGAGGAAAGAAAAGAAATGGCTATATCAGCAAGACTTTTGCGTTTGTCTATCGGTCTTGAAGCCTGGGAAGATATTTGGGAAGACCTTGAAGAAGCCCTTAATTTTATCTGAATGAAAGAATATCGCCCACTGATAATAAGAAACAGAACACGGCGTTCCCTTATCGCTCCCGGTTCGTTAATCTATAATTTTTAAAAAAACCGTTTGCTTTTAAAAAGCCAAACGGTTTTTTATTTTTTCAGTACTTCTAATAAATCTAGAGAAAAAAAAACACTTCTTTACTTTGTCGCTTTTAAGCGCTAAAATAATTGTAAATAAAAAAGAGAAAATTTTAAAAATTAAGGGAGAGATTACTGTGAAACTTAATAAGGGTTTATCCTTATCTTCAATGGCTGCCGCGGCTCTGCTTTTGTCAGCTTGTGGAGATGATAGCAACTCAGCGGCAGATGCTCAAAATGAAGGGACAGACCAGGAATTAGATGTGATTACTATTAAAGTAGGGCACATTGCCCCTGAGGGAGAGGCATATGCATTAGGATTCGAAGCTTACGCTGAAGCTGTAGAAGAAGCTACAGATGGAAGAGTAGAATTTGAAATTTTTGGTGATGGCTCTTTAGGAGGGGAAAGAGAGCTGGCTGAGGGTGTACAAATAGGGAATATTGATATGAGTCTTGTAACTACCGGGGTAATTAGTAATTTTGTTCCAGAAGTGACAGCTTTGGAGTTTCCGTTTTTATTCAGGGACTTAGATCATGCCTATAAAACACTGGACGGAGAAATTGGACAAGAAATACTTGATGGTATGGATAGTGCCGGATTTAAAGGGATTGCTTTCTGGGAAAATGGCCAGCGTCATTTTGCCAATAACAAAAGACCTATTACAGAGCCTGAGGATTTAAACGGGTTAAATATGAGAACGATTGAAAGTGATATTTTAATCGAAACGTACGAGAGTTTAGGCACTCATCCTACTCCAATGGCTTTCCCTGAAGTCTACGGTGGTCTTCAGCAAGGAGTAATTGACGGAACAGACCAGTCGTATGGCGTGATTTGGAGTACAAATACCTATGAACAGCTGCCATATTTTACGGAATCGGGATTATATTATGCTTCGGCTACATTAATTATTAATGATGAGTTATATGAGGAGCTTCCGGAAGATATAAGAGAAACGATCGTGGGACTTGGAAAAGAATATGCCCAAGTGCAGCGTGAAATATCTCAGGAACTCGAAGAAGAGCAGCACGATAACTTAGTTGAAAACGGTGTCGAAATCATTCCTATGGAAGATATTGATATTGAGGAATTTAGAGAGCTGGTGGAGCCAGTGTATGAGAAATACGCAGACCAATTTGGGGATTATATAGAAAGAATAGAAAACGTGGAATAGTGAAGAAAAAAGCCGCAAAGAGATCATCTTTGCGGCTTTTTAAATTAGGCTCTACACTATTTGTTGGGGTTTTAGAAAAATTAGCTATTAAAAAACACGCAAGCTCCGATATCCTTTACACTTGAATTGTCGAGAAACAAGAATAAGGATAGGAGTTGCGTGTACATGCATTTTATCATGAATATTCCCGGGTTTGAAGAAATGATCATAAAGAAAACAGAAACGATAGGGGATTCGTTCCATCTCCACGTGGAGATGGAACGAAAAGCCCAACGCTGCCCCGATTGTGGAAAGCGGACGAAACGTGTTCATGATTACCGCACTCAAAAAGTACAGCACTTGAAGATGTTTGAGAGAAACACGTATGTATTTTATCGAAAGCGTCGTTACGCCTGTTCCTGCGGGAAACGGTTTGCCGAGTCCACTCGCTTTGTCCAACGATATCAGCGTCACAGCGTGGAATGGAATCAAGCGTTTGGGCTGCGCATCATTCAGGGGAAAAACTTCAAGGATACAGCGCAACAGTTTCGAACGTCTGCTTCTACTGCCATGAGGCGATTTGATGCCATTTCTTCTCCCATGTTTCGAGAAGTCACAGAACTTCCTGGAGTCATTGCGATCGATGAATATAAAGGAGATACCGATCAAGGGAAGTTTCAGGTCATCATTGCCAATGGGAAGACCGGTGAACCTTTGGATATTCTTCCTGACCGTAAGGTGGAGACGGTGAAACAGTATTTACGCCGAAAAGGAAACAAGGTGGAAATGGTGGTGATGGATATGAGTTATCCCTTCAAATCTGCCGTACAGAAAGCCTTAGGAAACCCTGTGATCATCGCGGACCGTTTTCACTTTTGCCGGTATGTCTTTTGGGCTTTGGATCGTGTGAGAAGAAGAGTGCAGAAAGACTTTCATGAGTATGATCGAAAGAAATGTAAACGAATGAAACACGTGTTTAACAAACGGTACGAAGCTCTGAGCGAGAAGCAGCACTGGTATTTGGAGAGATACTTGGGTTTATCCGAGGAGTTACGGAGCGCCTACCGGCTGAAAGAAATGTTTCGGGGCTGGTTTGATCAAGCGAAAGCTGTTGGTTCTTCCAATGGGAGGATCATAAAAGAAGGACTCTATGCTTTTTACCGTGAGGTAAAGGCTTCTGGCATGAAAGAATTTATAAAGGTGGTTCAAACCCTCCAAAATTGGCAAACGGAAATCCTAAACAGTTTTACGTTTGGGTATACCAACGGGCCAATCGAAGGATTAAACAACCAAACCAAGGTAATCAAACGAAATGCGTTTGGTTTTAAGCGTTACGACCGTCTGCGTATGAGAGTCCTATTACATCATCAGGTAAAAGGAAAGACCATTCAAGTAGGATAAAGGGGCAGGAGCAAAAAGCTCCCACCCCAACATTTGACTTAGAACCTTAAATTATGACACTGTTACTGCTGTTTGCTTGTTAAAAAAGACAATTCTTCAGCGGACAAAGAGAGATGGTTTATCGCTTTCCCCACTTCATCTATTCCCTGAAGGAAAGAATGAAGTTCTTTGTCAATGAGATGACTCTGTTCTTTACTATGCTTCATTTCGAAAACAAACTCTCCAAAGAGGTTATTTATATCTGTCATTTTACTTGAACTGTTGGTAATAAGGCTATTTACTTCCGCAACAAACGTAGAAACATTATCAATTTGAGCCTCGGTTTTAACAATTAAGTTGTCTACACTGGAAGCTTTTGTTTTTGTTTCATTAGCCAGCTTTCTCACTTCCTTTGCTACGACAGCAAAGCCTTTTCCGTGTTCACCTGCTCTCGCAGATTCTATAGAGGCGTTTAATGCTAAGACATTTGTATGATCTGCTATTTGCGTAACCATGCTTACTATACTTCCAATTTGTTTGGATACAGCTTTCAGTTGGTTAATTTCCTCAATGATTCTAGTCATACTTTCGTCAATTTTAATCATGGATTTTTGGTGGACTGTTAAATCGTCTTTTCCGGATACTGATTTTTCCTCCACGACCGCTGCAGCTTTCGCACCACTCACTGATAACTTAGAAATATACTGTGATTTTGAAAGAATTTCTTCAAGAGAGGCCGTTGTTTCTTCTGAAACAGCAGCCAGTGACTCCGTCATTTTCCTAATTTCCTCATGAAGACTTTTTTTCGCTTTTTCTTGTTCGTCTCTTATTTCATCATGCTGTTTCTGATAAGCATCCAAAACGAGCTGCTGTTCAATATTGAGTATTTTTGTCGTAGCTTTGATTGCTTTATTATAATCTTCTCTGTTCTCTATGTATTCATCAAACAGGGAAATCAATGATAATAATAAATCCTGAAAAGCACACATGTACCATTTTGGCTGGAGGCCAATATGCAAGTGAACTTGAGCAATTTTACTTCTCTTGTCAATAAAAGCTTGATCAATCACGCCGGTAAACATCTCCTCTATATGAATGGTAAGAGTTTGGCTTAACCGGTCTATCGAGCTGTTGTCGTTGATAATTTTAGTAAGAGAGCTTTCCTTCTCTAAGTTTTTGTAGAACTGGGCAACAATTTTTTCAATATTCTCCTTCACAAGAGGGCGCAGCTTCTGCAGAATCAGGAGATCTTCCTCTTGTAAATCAATCATGGATAGTTGCCTGCTAACCTCTGTGTTTTCACTCCAAAGAACAATTCCCCCCTCATTTTCTTCCAAACGAAACAAAGCTGGATCTTCTTTACTCTTTCTCTTTTTAAGCAACAACCTTTTCACCCCTCTGCAGACCAAAAAAAGCCTGCTTATCTCACATTATATAGCTTTATGTACGTAAATATATGATAATTTTACCAGTTAATGAGACTATATGCACCTGTTTATTGACAGACTTTATACCTAATTAAAACAAAGTACTATAAACATAAAAAGGTGGTTATTCTTATAGTGTTTTATAAATGAAGATCTTGAGGTGTTTAACACCTTTCCAGACATAAGCTAATAGTAAGTTATAAAATTAAGGAAGGTGAAAGCATTAGTGTACAAACATATATTATTAGCGGCAGACGGTTCAGACCATGCTTACCGGGCAGGAAAGCAGGCAGCTCAGTTAGCAAAAGCAAGTAGAGGGAAAGTAGATGTGGTTTATGTGGTTGACGGGGAAACGTGGAAAGCAGACAACCTGAATCATGCTCACCAATTTGTCCTCGAAAAAAAAAGAAGAGAAAAGTTGAAGAGAGTAGAGCTTGTGCTGAAAGAAGAAAAGACATCCTATAACATTGTCTTTTTACAAGGAGAACCGGGGCCTGCCATTATAAAACATGCAAACACTCAATCCTATGATTGCCTGGTAATAGGAAGCCGTGGGCTGAATAATCTGCAAAGCCTGGTTCTTGGAAGTGTAAGCCATAAGGTTGCCAAAAGAGTTTCTTGTCCGGTTATGATTGTAAAGTGAGAATCTTGAATTTTACAGTTGAGGAAACGGTGGAAGCCTTATAAGCTTGGAAGAAAGGGGGAAATAAATTTGAAGTATACAACCATTATTGATCTTTCCATGCCTGTAACGACACAAACGCCTATTTACCCTGGCGATCCCAAACCGGAAGTAACTCCATCGGCAACCATTGAAGGAGAAGGCTATAACGTCAGTCACCTGCATATGGGAAGTCACACTGGAACCCACATAGATGCGCCTTACCATTTTCGCAAGGAAGGAAAGAAGCTGGATGAAATTCCCCTTTCTACTTTTGCAGGGGAAGGAGTGGTACTGGATGTTACAGGTAAAGGGGAAGGAGAGTCTATTACATTAAACGACATTCTCCCTTATTCAGCCAGGCTGGCTCCCAACAAGATTGCCTTAATTTATACTGGATGGGATAAATACCGAGAAGATGAGAAGTACTACAGACATCCGTATATAAGTGAAGAAGCAGTGGTGTTTATGCTTGAAAAAGGTATACGAGTATTTTTCATTGATGCTCTTAACATTGATGTTCCGGATGGATCTTCGTTTAAGGGCCATGAGTTAATTACTGAGGTCAATGGTATTATCGGGGAAAACTTTGCAAACTTTCACTTGATAGATTTTGAAAATCCATTCGTCATGGCTTTGCCGCTACCCTTTCCAGGCTTGGATGGGTCACCAGTACGAGCAGTAGCCTTAAAGGCAGAGTAGCAAAGGGGGAAAGGAAAAATGTCACTTCCCCTCTTTGTTGTTTTCCCATTCCTCGGGCCTGTTAATGTTTATAAAAGCTTTTTCTTCAGGTGCAAAAGTGACATAGTGAACATTTATATCCTGAAAAAGCTCTTTCATGCTTAAGCTTTTGTTTCTATTAATAATTTCTTTTAATACAGGCAAGCAGCTGCGGTGATAGATCCCGTGCAGCGGCTGGAATTTCTCTCCTGATTTAGGGATGTAGGCCTGTATAGGAGACGGTTCCACGATACGAGTTTTCATACTTCTGACAAAAGCTGGCGAAACAAAAGGTACATCCGCTGCCAAGAGAAAGACCCAGTCATAACCACGAAGCTGTTCTTCCAGGACATGATAAAGGGCATAGAGAGGGCCTTTATGCATTTCTTTTTCAACCAGTATTTCGGCCTTTTCCGTCTGAAATGCGGGGGCAAGGCTTTCATTACTTAAAATAAACACGTCGCAAATGCCCGCTTCTGAAAAAGCTTCCACACTATGCTCATAGAATGCCTTCCCATTATAAATTTCAAACATCTTAGGTCTTCCGTAACGGGAAGACTTTCCACCTGCAAGTACTACACCTGCTAAATTCATTCTTTCACCAGCTCCTCGGCAAAATGAGGAGGAAGTATTACCTTTTCCATTCCCCATGTAATTTACGGTTAAGATCGATCAAAAAGTTGTTAATTCAGGCCACATTGTGAAAGAGGATTGCCTAGCCTTCAGCTGCTGATTTATTATTTGATACTCAATGAAATGATGATTTGTCATATGAAGAACAAGGTGAACAGCTTGACCGCTATGGTCTGGTTTGTTATTCATATTGTAAGTTGTAAGTAATAAGGTGAAGACTGATTTCATTGATTACACCATTAGAATGGTGCATATTGTGAAATCACCTTTCTTTTTGTGTTAGAATAAGTCAATAATGCTAGTAACGATTGCCAATCTTAATGTGATTTTAACAGAATTCATAAAGCAGTAAACATTTATTGCAGGATTTTCATCCTTTTAATTAAGCAGGAGGGATAAGCGTGGCAGCCAGAGAAGTCAGTGATCAGTACTATCGTCCGCTGCAAGATTTGCGGATTTCTATAATGGATAAATGTAACTTTCGCTGTTCCTATTGTATGCCTGCAGAAATATTCGGAGAAGACTATGCTTTCCTGCCCGAGGAAGAGCTTCTTTCCTTTGATGAAATTGTCAGACTAACAATGGAATTTACGAAGCTTGGTGTGAAAAAGCTCCGTCTTACAGGAGGAGAACCTTTGCTGCGCAAAAACGTTCCAGCCCTGATTGAAAAGTTGTCAGCCATTTCAGGAATAGAAGATATAGCATTAACAACAAACGGCGTTCATTTAGTAAAGCAGGCTCATGCACTGAAAGAAGCCGGCCTCATGCGTGTGAATGTAAGTCTTGATGCATTGGACACTGAAATATTTCAGCATATGAATGGAAGAAAAGTAAAGCCATCAGCAGTTTTAAAAGGCATTGATGCAGCTTTGGCTGCGGGGCTGCACGTAAAAGTAAACATGGTGGTAAAAAAGGGAGTTAACGATGGCGAAGTAGTAAAGCTCGCTTCCTATTGTAAAGATAAGGGTATAACCCTTAGGTTTATAGAATTCATGGACGTCGGCACAACAAATGGCTGGGATTTTTCACAAGTAGTTACAAAAAAAGAACTGATGGAAAAGGTTTCTTCGATCGCGCCTTTAGAAATCTTAGAAAGGGATTATTTAGGCGAGGTTGCTTCAAGATATAGATATAAAGGTTCGAAAGCAGAAGTAGGATTTATCTCTTCTGTTTCAGATACTTTTTGTGGAAATTGTACAAGAGCCAGAATCTCAGCAGACGGAAAACTCTTTACTTGTCTTTTTGCTGAAGAAGGCCATGATCTTAAAGAATATATTCGCTCCGGAGCCAGTAATAGGGAAGTCAGTAATTATTTAACTGACATATGGAAGAAGAGAACTGATAAGTATTCTGAAGAGCGGACAGCAGATACGGTAAACAACCGAAAGAAAATAGAAATGTCTTATATCGGGGGGTAGCCACTGCCCCTTTTTTAGTTAGAGGAGGGAATGACCGTGGTAGAAAAAAGGAAACCCATACCAGTAGAAGATGCTGTAAACAAAGTAATGGACTTAGCGAAGAAAGGGAAAAAAGAAATGGTTCTGATCGAGGAAGCCCATGGCCGCTATCTGTCAGAGGATTTAATTGCTGACCATGATGTGCCTTCTTTTGACCGCTCTCCTTACGATGGTTTTGCCATTCGTGCTGAAGATACCATAAATGCAAGCAGTGATCATCCTGTTACTTTTGAAGTTGTCGGTGAAATCGGTGCAGGTTCTTTATTTGAAGATAAGGTGAAGCCTTTTCAAGCTGTACGCATTATGACGGGGGCTCAGCTTCCGAAAGACTGTGATGCTGTTGTTATGCTGGAGCTAGTGAAGGAACATGGAGAGAAGGACAACCCTCTAATCGATATTAAACGTACTTTTCAAAAGGGTGACAATATCTCTTTTCAAGGCGAAGATACGAAAAAAGGAACAGTATTAGCTGAAAAAGGCTCCTATATTAATCCCGGAGTATCAGCTTTGCTGGCCACTTTTGGCTATAAAGAAGTCCCTGTTGCCGCAAAACCTGTTGTAGGAGTGATTGCCACAGGAAGTGAGCTTCTGGAAGTGGAGGAAGAGCTGGTTCCAGGGAAGATCCGTAACAGCAACGCTTATATGGTTCTCGCCCAAATTGAAAAAGCGGGAGGACAAGCTGAATATTTTGGGAAGTTTGAAGATGATTTTGAGGCATGTTTGCAGGTAACGAAAGAAGCATTATCCAAAGTGGATATGTTAATTACCACCGGAGGAGTTTCGGTCGGGGATTATGATTATGTGCCTGAAATTTTTAAAGCTCTGGGGGCTGAAGTGCTGTTTAATAAAATAGCGATGCGTCCTGGAAGTGTCACCACTGTCGCCCACACAGACGGTAAATTTATTTATGGTCTCTCTGGAAACCCTTCAGCCTGTTACGTAGGGTTTGAATTATTTGTGCGGCCAGTTCTTCATACCGCTTTTTACCGCAGAGCGCCTCATTTACGAAAAACTAAAGCAGCACTGGGGGCTGACTTTCCAAAGCCTAACCCATTTACTCGCTTCATTAGAGCTAAGATAGAGTACGAGGAAAATAAGCTCCTTGTTTTTCCTTCGGGGCTTGATAAATCGGGTGTTGTTACTTCGCTTGCTGCAGCAGATGCACTAATTGTTCTCCCTGGTGGTACAAGAGGTTATGAGCAGGGAATGATCGTTGATGTTTTGCTTTTAGAAGATTTTCAGGGAAGTGAATGGCCGTGGACCAACATTGTCCAGTCTTACAGATAGTCGGTTACCAAAATAGTGGAAAAACAACCCTGGTCGAAAAGCTGATAGAAGCTGCTTCGGCTGACGGGATGGAGATAGCTACAATAAAGCACCATGGTCATGGAGGAAAGCCTGACACTGAAATAACATCAAAAGACAGCCGTCGGCACCGTCTGGCCGGTGCTTCTTTTACAGTAGTAGAAGGTCAGGGAGTTCTTCAGATGGAGGGTGTTCGTTCGAAGTGGTCCCTTGAAAATCTTATTGAGCTGTACCAGTATTTTCAGCCCGATGTTATTCTGGTTGAAGGGTATAAAGCCGAAGATTATCCAAAAGTTGTCTTACTAAGAGACAGTGAAGATTTATCATTACTTGAAAAGGTAACGAACGTTCTATGCGCTGTGGTATGGACACCGGTTGGTATTGAGAACGTAAAGACTTTCCCGATTGAAGCACAAGAGCAATATATCAAATATATTCTAGATACAATGAGGGATTAACATGGCAGACAAGCTTTTTGAAGTGACGGACAAATCATTTTCCATAGAAGGAGTCATCGATAAGGTAGTCCGGAGAGACTGCGGAGCAATTGCTACTTTTATTGGAACAGTGCGCGAGCTTACCCATGGAAAACGAACCCTTCGGCTTAAATATCAAGCGTACGAATCGATGGCAGTTAAGACGCTTGAAGATATTGGGAAAGAGGTTCAGGAAAAATGGCCCGGTTCAACCATTGCTATTACTCATAGAGTTGGGATGCTCGAAATCACAGATGTGGCAGTGGTGATTGCCGTTTCCACTCCCCATCGGAAAGCGGCTTATGAAGCAAATGAGTACGCTATGGAGAGAATCAAGCAAATAGTACCTATCTGGAAAAAGGAGTATTGGGAGGACGGTACAGAGTGGGTAGGGGATCAGCTTGAGCAGACCCCATATCCGAAAGGCGCACCTGAGAAAGGAGAAAATCATGATTAAGATCCTCTTATTTGCAAGACTGCAGGAGGTTATCGGCAAGGACCAGGTAGAGGTGGAAAAAGCAGGATCAACAGTCAGTCATTTAAAAGAGTGGCTTCAAGAAGAATACGCAGTGGGGCCCCTGGAAAATACAATGACAGCAATTAACGAGCAATATGCCTATGACGATGAAGTTGTCCAAGAAGGAGATACCATCGCATTTATACCTCCAGTAAGCGGAGGATAATAAAACCCCAAGCCTTACCTTAAAGGAGGCTTGGGGTTTTGCATGTTATGCTCTTAGCAAGGAACGAAGCTTGCCATCTCGTTCCTGTCTTTCTTCTTCTGAAGCCAAATCGTATTTTTTCAATAAATGAAAGAGCTCGTTGAGGGAAGGCTGATCAGGATGACTGTTAAGGAAATCCTTGCTTCCTTTGTACAACTCACCTGGAAGAAACTCCTTTTGATCTGAAAGCTTTTTAAAAACATCCTCAACAGAATGATCGATATTACAAGAACCCATAAATATCACCTTTCTTTTTACTATTTACATGCTATTTTAAAACAATCCGGGATGGATGAGAATACACATTAAACGAGCTGCCGCGGATAAATCCAACTGCAGTGATATTTAAATCTTCCGCCAGTTTTATTGCCAGGTCAGTAGGAGCAGACTTGGATAAAACAATACCAACGCCTATTTTTGCTGCTTTTGTTAAGACCTCTGACGAAATGCGGCCGCTGAAAACAAGAATCTTATCGCGGACTGGTATCTTATTTAACAGGCAGTGACCGTATAATTTATCAAGAGCATTGTGCCTGCCGATATCAGTACGGCTCACAATCATTTCTTCTTGAGTACAGATTGCTGCGTTATGCACTCCGCCTGTCCCCTTGAATACATGGCTGCTCTCCTGCATTTCCCTCATAAGGCTGATGCATTGCTCCGCTGAGATCGTTGCCTCCACTGTAGACGTTTTCGCTGTTTTTACATCATTATGAAAATAAAATTGACGGCTTTTTCCGCAGCAGGAGCCAATAAAACGTTTGGAATACATTTGCTGGTTCATGATATTTTGATGATGAAGCTCTACATACGCGAATCCTTTTTCTTCATCAATGGAAAGCTTGTTTATATCATCCCTCAACCGGATAACTCCTTCAGAAGCTAAGAAACCTGCCACCATTTCTTCCAGATTAACTGGTGTGCATACCATGGTAGCAAACTCTTCATTATTGACGTGGATGGTTAAGGGAAACTCCGTGACAATGTCATCCTCAAGATTATGAAAATTCTGGTCCCGGTATTTCACGATAGACCTCTTTAAGCTCATTTCCTGGGGCATAGTATTTCACCTCTTTATATAGACCATATGTGGCACCTGACAAGGAACCATATCTCCTGGCTACACTATAAACAGATTCTTCAGGAAGACACAACCCTTATCCTTTTTCTCCTTTATATTACAAAATTGTTACAAAATTGTCAGGTGCCAGGCACCCTTTTTTAATAATGTGTATAAAAATTGAACTTTTCTTCGTAAAAACTATTGAAACTGCTTTCAAAAGGCGGTATTATTTATATGAATTCAAGAAATTGTAACAATTAAGATACGAGATAGCGGTCCTGTCATCGATTTTAATTGTTGCAACTACGGATATAATAAAGCGATTACTGTTGGTATTTCAGAGCAGCGAACCTGCGTGAAACTAACCGTTGCGTTTCTTTTTGGGGTTTTTTTAATCCCGGGAAGTGATGGCAGCGGTTTTTTATTTGGAGAAGGAGTGGGGAACAATGGGGAAAACAAAAAATCGCTGGCTCATAGCGCTGGCAGCTGTTGGAATTCATATTTCAATTGGTTCAGTATATGCATGGAGCGTATTTACCAATCCCTTAGCGGAAGAGTACGGATGGAGCTTAAGTGCGATTTCTTTAACCTTTAGTATAGCGATTGCATTTTTAGGACTGTCTGCAGCTTTTATGGGTCACTTCGTTGAGAAGTATGGTCCAAGGGCTTCAGGACTTGTTTCAGCGACATTTTTTGGAATTGGAATTGTTGGTTCAGGATTTGCAGTAACTGTGGAATCTATTTGGCTATTGTATCTTACATACGGAGTATTAGGCGGAATCGGTCTTGGAGTGGGCTATATTACTCCAGTTTCCACACTGGTGAAATGGTTCCCTGATCGCAGGGGTTTGGCAACGGGCTTAGCGATTATGGGCTTTGGCTTTGCTGCCATGATTGCAAGCCCTATTATGGCCACGTTAATTGACTCAGTCGGAGTAGCAAGCACATTTTATATTCTGGGTGTTTCTTATTTTGTCATTATGCTTGCTTCAGCTTTGTACCTTGAAAGACCACCAAAAGGCTACATGGAGGGTGTGGGGAATGCCAATAAGAAAGCATCTCCAGACCTTGCTCAGCTCACTGCAAATGAAGCAGTAAAAACAAGACGTTTCTGGTATTTATGGGTCATGCTTTTCATCAATGTAACATGCGGAATTGCCATCCTTGCTATTGCCTCTCCTATGGCCCAGGAAATTGCGGGACTATCAGCCGCAGCAGCTGCAACGATGGTTGGTATCATGGGCTTCTTTAACGGAGCAGGCCGATTAGGTTGGGCCTCTATTTCAGATTATCTTGGACGCCCGAATGTCTATACTGCTTTCTTTGCCATTCAGATTGTGACATTTTTGATGCTTCCATCAGTAACCCATGCTTTGGCTTTCCAGCTTATCTTATTTTTAATTATGACTTGCTACGGCGGCGGTTTTGCTTCAATCCCTGCTTATATTGGCGACATCTTTGGAACAAAGCAGCTTGGAGCGATTCATGGTTACATTTTAACAGCCTGGGCTTGTGCAGGACTGGTTGGTCCCCTTCTTGCTTCCTACGTGCGTGAGGCAACTGAAAGCTACGCAGCTACACTGTATATCTTTGGCGGAATGTTTATTCTTGCTTTAATCGTTTCTCTTGCGATTCGAGTTGATATTAAACAGCTGAGACAGCAAAACCAGGAGCAAAAGCTCGCAAGTTGACAATTGACAGTCAGACATCTACCCTTTTACTATAATAAACTGTAAAAAGGTTGGAGAATGATGGGTAAATATGAGGCTGAATTTAGTAACTTAGTCAGGGCGTTTCGGAAAAAGCATATGGGTAAAGGGCCCAGTAAAATTAGTACAACCTTTTGCAAAAACTGGGCAATATGTGAAATGGAAGGGAATTTATCGCCAATCGAGAGATTTATTGCGAGTGCCGATGAAGGAAAACAAATGCTTCGGGCTGCACGAACAGAGATGGTAAAGGATATGTATCGCAATAACCCTCCACGTGAAATGGAGGAATTCCTGGGATGCAGGTTTGTTGAACTGTTTGTTGACATTGATATAGAACAGGACAAAGGAATGTCAATCTTTGTGTTTGATGAAAATCTTGAAGAGAAATTCTCTAATTAAATATTGAGGTTTGGCACTTGGCAGCGTTCCTGTTAAAGACTTAACCACCGTAGCATTTTAGTTTTCTAAGTGTACGGTGGTTTTTTTATAAGAAAACATAAAGTGACCGTAAGGATCTGAAAGATAAAAGGAGTGTTATCAATGGGGAATACGAAGCATAACGGCCCTATGAAGAAATCAAAAAAGCCAGCACCGGAGCACTGGGTAAGCCCTGTGCCGTTTGGACTTGGAAAAGTAAAGCCAAAACATATCCGTGATTCATTTAAAACAATGTGGGAGAACAAAGATAATCTGGGGTATGCAGCAAACATCATCACAAAGGGCGTCTGCGACGGCTGTGCCTTAGGAGTATCTGGTCTGTATGACCAAACGTTAACAGGCCCTCATATGTGTACCACAAGATTTAACGTTCTCCGTTTAAATACGATGCCTGCCATTAAAGAAGAGATCCTTCATTCTGACATAGACGAATTAAGAAAGTATTCAAGCACTGAGCTGCGGAAGCTTGGACGTATCCCTTACCCTCTTATCCGCCGGCCAGGAGAAAGAACATTCTCTCGAATTGAGTGGGATGAAGCAATGGATATGGTTGCTTCCAAGATGAAAAAGCTGGATCCCAAGCAGTACGCGTTTTATTTAACATCTAGAGGGATCACCAATGAATCTTATTATGTAGGAGCAAAGGTTTCTCGCTTTTTAGGAACCAATAACATAGACAATGCATCTCGTATCTGTCATTCACCAAGTAAAACAGCATTAAAGCGTTCTGTAGGTGTAGGAGCATCGACAGCAAATTATCAAGACTGGATCGGCACAGATGTTCTTTTGTTCTGGGGAAGCGTGGCTTCAAATGCTTCACCGGTTTCTACAAAATACATGCTTGAAGCTAAGAAAAAAGGAACGAAAATTATCGTCGTGAACCCGTACCGGGAGCCTTCTATGGATGAGTACTGGGTCCCTTCAGTCACAGAGTCAGCTCTGTTTGGCACGAAAGTAGCAGATGACTTTTACCAAGTGAATATAGGCGGAGATATCGCCTTTATGCACGGCATTATGAAACATTGGTTTGAGATGGAAAAAGCCGAGCACGGTTCCGCGGTTAACCATGAGTTTGTAAATGAGCATGTGAATGGATATGAGGAACTTAAAGGTAAAGTAGAAGAACAGTCCTGGGAAGAAATCATAACGTCCTCAGGTGTGAGTAAAGAAAGAATTATCGAACTGGCAGAGCTTCTTGCCAACAGCAAAAATGCAGTGTTCGCATGGGCACTTGGTTTAACGATGCATTCTTTTGCTACAGATAACATCTCTCAAGTGGCAAACCTTGCCTTGTTACGTGGATATCTGGGTCGTAAGTACAATGGCTTAATGCCATTTAGAGGACACTCCTCTGTTCAAGGAAGCGGTGAAATGGGAGCAGACCCATTCGTTCTTCCGGGAGGCGATTTTAAAGGAGATAACATTGAGAGAATTGAAAAACTGTGGGGCTTTGACCTTCCAAAATGGCAGGGAGATATTGTTGGTGTTACCCTTGAGAATATTGTTCTTCCAGAAGATCACGAAAGAAAAATAAAACTTTACTATTTATCTGGTGGAAATTTCCTCGAGACAATGCCAGAGCCTGATTTTGTAGAAAAGGCACTATCTGAACTTGATATCAGGGTTCACCAGGATATTATATTAAATACCTCCACGCTTGTAGACGCGAAAGAAGCTGTCATCGTTCTTCCTGCAAAGACACGTTATGAGCAGGAGGGGGGAGGAACCTCTACCTCAACAGAAAGAATGGTTTATTTCTCGCCTGAAATCGAAGGAAATAAAAATAGAATTGAAGAAGCTCGTGCAGAGTGGAAAATTTACGTTGATTTAGCAAAACGTGTGAAACCGGAAACAGCTCATTTGGTTGATTTTAAAGATGCTCAGCAAATACGTGAAGAGATTGCCAAGGCAAACCCAAGCTATGAAGGAATTCAGCATCTGAAAAAGCAAGGGGATGTGTTCCAATGGGGAGGCGCATGGTTATGCGAGGATGGAATCTGTCCGACACCTGATGGAAAAGGTAACTTAATTACTGTAGATATTCCAAACTTAAATAAAAAACCAGGAGACTTTTATATCACCACGAGACGAGGAAAACAATTTAACTCTATGGTGTATAAAGAAACAGATCCCTTTAACCAGGCAGAAAGATATGACGTACTCATTAACAGAGAAGATGCCAAAGATCTTAGTGTAGAAGAAGGCGAGGGCATTGTCGCATACAATCAGTTTGGTGTATTCCAAGGGCGTGCAAGGTTTGCAGATATTGCGCGAGGAAACCTGGGTGTTCATTTCCCAGAAGGAAACTTCCTCCTTCCGAAAGGCCGCTATGAGAAATTTGCCGGCATGCCAGATTATAATATTGCCGTGAAAGTGGAAAAGGCAGATCGATTTAATGCACGTAAGGATACAAAATACCTTGAAAAGCCTGTGGAAGATTTAGAAACAACTGTAAGCTAATATATACTATTTAAACCCGAAGAGTCTAGCTTTTCGGGTTTGTTCTTTGTTAAATGAAAGGGCTAGGAGCTGGCTGATTGATTACTTTTTTTCCTGCTGAAGAAGTTCTTCATTACAACAATGACAGCTAACAAAAGGGGGATGATTATTTGAAAAGGAATATGCAGGTAGTAAGGGACCCATTCAAGCCCTATTTGAAAGTGTTCGATCGTATTATCGGCAATGATTAATGATGGTATATAAATCATGCCCCCTACTGTATAGGTTACCCATCCTTTTTTCTCTTCGGTGTTAAAGACTGTAGATAAGCAGACAATGGCTGCGTAAGCGAAAATTACAATTTTAAAAAAGCCCCCGACATGTAAAATTACAACAGCGACAGGGTCGATGCGCTGAATGAAGTCCCTGATGTTTATTTTTTCTACCACATCAAGTAACGGAAAAGCTGAGTATTGAGTAAGTTCAGGGGTCATAACGGCAATGATTAAACTCATAAGCAGGGAGAGAAATAAACCGGTGAACAGGATGGCTCCTAAGCCAACCTTGATAACAATATTGTTCTGGTACTGACTTACATAAGGGAGAAGCGCAGTAAAAGCGATTAACTCCCCAAAAGGAAATGTGATAAGCAAGGGGAAGACTACAGAAAAAACATTGGTCCACCCATCTTCCAGGACAGGCTGGAGGTGCTTTACGTCAGGTAAGTCACCTACTAAAACAAAGACGGCAAAAGCTAACGCAATTAAAAAAACGATTGGAAAGAATATTTCAGAGGACCGGGCTATTACTTCAAAGCCGGCATAGCATCCATAGATAATAACGAGGATCATCAGTAAAGAGATAACAAACATTGGTGTTTCGGGGATCAGCTCAATGATGACTAAGTCAGCAAAGTCCCGTAGGACTCGTGCCCCTATATAACAAAAGTAAAGAGCATACAAAAAACCTACAAATTTCCCTAGAAAGGTTCCAAGGATTTTTTCTGCATATTTGGAAAGGGGAAGCTCCGGATATTGAGTGAACAAGTAGGCATACATTAAAAATAAAAGCATGCCTGCAACCATTCCTAAAAGAATTGCAATCCAGGCATCCTGTTTAGCATCAATGCCTACTCCAACGATGACAGCGCTTCCGGACTGAAAAAGGGCCATTAAAAAAAACAGCTGTATTAATCCAATTCGAGCTTTTTGCATCCTTCCTCTCCTTCCCTCTTGGATAAAACCCCAGGATTATTATTTTTTCTTTTCATAAATAAAGGATTCAGTCAATGTGCCTGTATGGTGAATGGAGAAATCGACGTTCACATTTACATGTAGATCTTCAAATTGAGTATTCCAATCATTTTTTACACTTTTCCAGTAGGAAGGATCAGCTCTGCGGATGTCTTCTCCAAACCCAAAAATGTCGCTTCTAAACTCAGTTTGAGCCTGGACAATCGAATCCATGGATATTGTCTTAATATCATCAGCTATCTCCTTTTCAAGTTTTTCAATAGTGTGAGGGTCAGATAAATCAATGGCACAAGTGACTTCAGCGATGTTACCCTCTGTGGAAATGTTAACGTCTATCTGAGGTTTGCCGTTAATCACCTTTGCCTCAATGCTGCTTTCTGAACGAATCACTTCAAAGGTAAGCGTGCCGTCGTTACAGGGAATTACGCCTAAGGTACTTTGCACATTTCCAAGGGTATAGTTATAGCCTTTGCTTTGATCCTCCGTCATCCAGCCGACCAGTTTTCCCTCCCGAAAGGCAGCCAGGTTTTGAAGCTGCAGCACTGCCTGAGCTTCAATAGTTTCCACATGCTCTCTTCTACCGCCTATCTCCTTATCGCCAACAACCCTTATACCAGTTACTACAGGGTTATCCCCATCTAGTACCAGCTGTTCCACAATGTCATCGATTTGCATTCCTTTGGTGGGAGCCCAATTTTCTTCAGAAAAAGTGATAGAGGAAAATACCTTTTCTGCAGGAATTTCTTCCACCCTAGTTAACACCTTTAATATTTCCTTTGCTTGTTGGTCTCTGCTGATAAGGACAAAAAAATCAGTCCTTACTTGATGATCACGGAAAAAAAAGTCCAATACTTCAGCAAAGTCCTCCTCAGCGATCTTCTCACTAATGACGATGACTCTGATATGAGCTAAATAAAGCTTTCGAGGAATATCAGTGGTTAACCGACGCAACCCTTCAAAGACAGAGTCACCCGTTACTCTATGCGTGGCAACGGGTGACCTGTCTGTCCGCTCTTCCTCCACGTTTTGGGCAGGGTTAATAATTTGTGCTGAGATTTCATAAGTGTCGTCCGTTTTATCAATGGCGATCATTGAAGCGATAGATAGATCATCAAGCTCTTTGGCATTCCAGCAGCCAGCCAGAGGTAATAGCAAGAGACAACAAAGTAACAGCAAGATTAGTCTTCTATCCATCACAATACACCCTCTTCGTTCCTAATTATTAGGTGATTCAGGCTGGGGTTTTGGTGTTTCATTTCTTAATATATTCTCCTTTGTCATAAAGCTTGGACGTGTCTTTAATGTCCACCATGGCAGGCGAAGGATTGTATCTTTCTGCTCTTTTCCCTGTAAAGGAGTTAAAGGAGCCATATAAGGAACACCAAAGGATCGAAGCTTACATAAGTGAATGATTAAAGCAATTAATCCAAAGAGAATGCCAATAAGTCCCAGCACGGAAGCGATGATCATAAAAGCGAACCGTAATAGGCGAACAGGAATCGACATGTTGTAATTTGGCATGATAAAGTTAGCTATTGCTGTGATTGCTACGACAATCACCATAGCTGAAGACACGAATCCTGCTTCAACAGCTGCTTGTCCAATGACGAGAGCCCCTACAATTGAAATGGCTGATCCTACGGCTCTCGGCATTCTTACTCCGGCTTCCCTTAATATTTCAAAGGTTAATTCCATTAAAAAAGCTTCCACTACAGCTGGGAAGGGAACACCCTCCCGTTGGGCCGTCAGTGTGATTAACAACGGGGTAGGGAGCATTTCCTGATGAACGGTCGTTAAGGCTATGTAAAAAGACGGAACTAACAAGGATAGAAAAAAGGATACATAGCGCAAGATTCGTAAAAATGAAGAAATATCGAATTGAAAATAGTAATCCTGTGGTGATTGAAAAAATTGAGTGAATAGGGCAGGCACTAATAGAACAAATGGAGTCCCGTCTACAACAATAGCAACCCTGCCTTCTAATAAGCCTGCAACAGCAGTATCGGGCCTTTCAGTGTTGTAGATCGTAGGGAAAGGTGTGTAATAGCCATCATGTATTAATTCCTCCAGCTGTCCGCTTTCTATGATCGCCTCAATGTTAATTCCATCTATTCTCGTTTTTACTTCATGTACAACGTTTTCACTGGCCACATTATTGAGATACACTATGGCTACATCTGTTTGAGATTTTTTTCCGATTATTTTTTTTTCTATCCAAAGATTAGGATCTTTAATACGACGCCGAATCAACGCCAGGTTTGTTTCTAACGTTTCGTTAAAACCTTCTTTTGGTCCTCTAACCACTGTTTCAGTAGTCGGTTCTTCAAGCCCGCGTTCCTGCCAGCCTCGAGTATCAATGGCAATGCATTTAGCATAGTGGTCTAAGAGAATAAGCGTGTTTCCTGAAAGAACGTTATTATAAAGGTCGTCAAAACTTTCAACAATTTCAATTTCGCCGCTTCTTAGGAAAGATTGATGCAAGTATTCAAACAGGTCCACATGAGGCGGAATGGAAGAAGTTTTTTTAGTTTCCACCATTAAATTATCTAAAATGTTGTTTTGGACGGTGTTATCATTTATCAACCCATCCGTATAAATTACCGTAACCTTCATATGATAGCCTTTTTTAAAGGTAAAGTGCCTAAAAATGATATCAGCGCTTGATCCTAAAGCTTCAGTTATAGTTTGAACATTTTTATCAAGAGAGGTAGACAAATTGTTAGTATCATCAGAGGACTGTTGACTGCTTTCTGGTTTTTTCAGCTTATTTCTTACTGAAGTAATTTTCACTGTGATCCTCTCCTACCAGCCAGGATATCAGTTGTAGTTTTAAGCAATATCAACAATATTATCCAAAGGATTACGGATGAATAAAAAAACAAGGGATGTAGATATTTTTCCTCTACATCCCTTGTTTTTATAATTTAAGGCCTGTCCTGCTTTTAAATCTTCGTAATAATATATGGCTCTCGACCCTTGTAATTCCGTTTAATTCATATAATTCTTCATTAATAAATTGTTCAAGCCGGGTGAAGTTTTCGACTAACACATGCATATGGAGGGTGCTTGGGCCTGTCATTTGATAGCAGCTGGCTACGCTCGGGTTTTCAACAAGAGCTTCGGCGACCGATACAAGGTGGGAAGGCTCACAGTCTACTTCAAAAAAAGCAGAAACAGCTTTGCCGGCAAGCTCAGAGTTAATGACAACGCTGAACTTCTCAATCACTCCTTTTTCCTGTAGGACTTGCACACGGTCACGCACAGAAACCCTTGATATATTCAAGCGCTTGCCAATATCGACATAAGACATACGACCATTTTCAATCAGGCATTCTAATATTTTTTTATCAGTCGAATCTAATTCCATAATTTTCACCTACATTTCTGCAAGGTAATAGGGTTTTGACAAAGCTGACGGCACTTGGAAAACAAGTGAAGTGAGTTGCTCTTTAGGGTAAAAGAGCAGTACAAAGCTAAGCTGGGGTTACTGCAGCAAAACAACAATTTCCAATAACAAATAGTATAAACAGTATAACAAGAGAATTATCAAAAAGAAATTAAAATATAAATTTAATTACCATAATGTTTGGATTGGTAAATAAAAATATACATAAGTTAGGTTAAATGTGCTACTATGAGTACAAAAGAACATCAAGAAAAAGGGGAGTGAGAAAGTTGCTACAAATGAAGATATTCCTCGCTTTTTTCCGGGTGGGAATCCTTGGCTATGGGGGCGGACCTGCTTCTATCCCACTCGTTTATAAAGAAGTTGTGGATCATTACAAATGGCTGTCTGAAGATGAATTTGGAGATATATTAGCGTTAGGAAATACACTTCCAGGTCCGATTGTAACGAAGCTTGCTGGATACATAGGTTATTCTGTCGGTGGTGTTATTGGAGCAATAAATGGAGTGATTGCCATTGTTATGCCTACTGCAATAATGATGATTGCTTTTTTTGCGGCTCTTGCAAACTTTCAGGATGCTCCCTGGGTAACAGGCTTAACAAATGGTGTACTCCCTGTAGTGACAGTGATGATGGCTGTGCTGACTAAAAACTTTGTCACTAAGTCCCACTCAGATTTAGGATGGAAGTTCGCAGGAATACTGTTGCTTATTGGGATAGTTGTCATTGGCTTGTTTGATTTCCATCCAGCTATTCTTATTGTCATTTTAATTATTGCTGCTCTGGTTAAACGAGACCCTTTAGAGAAGAAGATTAAGGGCAGGGAAGGAGGAAAAGAAGAATGATATATGTAGAAATTTTTATAGCCTTCTTCCTTCCAGGAATTTTAGGTTACGGCGGCGGTCCTGCCTCCATTCCGCTTATTCAATATGAAGTAGTGGAACGATATGAGTGGATGACCGTACAGGAGTTTAGTGAGGTTCTTGCCATCGGTAACGCCCTCCCAGGTCCTATTGCTACAAAAATGGCAGCATTCATCGGGTATGAGGTAGGAGGCTGGCTTGGTGCCGGAGTTGGTTTATTTGCAACCATTGCCCCTTCTCTTGTCATGATGATTGCCTTGGTTGGATTGCTATATAAACATAAGGATTCACCAAAAGTAAAAAGGCTGACGCAATATGTGCGGCCGGTCATTGCAGTTTTACTGGGAATTTTGACTGTTCAATTTTTAGCTGGCTCTGTAGAAGGCGGCGGTATCCTTCATACTATCATTTTGCTTGTCGGAAGTTATTTTTTATTAGAGAAATGGAAGGTTCATCCTGCTATCGTTATTGTTATTTCAATCGTGTACGGGGTATTGTTTCTTTCAGGCGGGTAAGTAAAAAGGATGGGTCGTGAATAAACCACGGCCCATCCTTTTTATTAAAAAATTATCCTGGTGGGATGACTGATTTCTCTGTTGAATGTCTCGAACTTTCTCTTCTGCGCAAAAGTACTTCTAAAGCAATGATAGAAGCACCAAGCCATGCACCGCCGACAGCGTATCCGGCAATTACATCACTGGGGTAATGAACCCCTAAATAGATACGGCTTAGACCAATGAGGAATATTAAGATAGTGAAAGCAATGACGGTTATTGACTTGGTTGCTTTGCTTTGAAGAAACAAAACAAAATAGTATGCCAGCATTCCGTATGCAATGATAGCCATCATCGAATGCCCGCTCGGAAAACTGTACCCAGACTCCACAACAAGGGGGTTGATGTCCGGACGCTCTCTGTGAATAATCCATTTTAGCAGCCAGTTGAGTCCTCCACCCGCTGCGACGGTAAAGATGTAAAGAATACCTTCCCAGGTCTTCTTAAAAATAAACAACATAAGTGACGTAATTATCACCAAAATGATCAAAGCTTGAACAGATCCCAAATAAGTAATCGCGTTAAATGAGTCTGTTAAAAGTGGTGTAATCCATGATTGAACCCAGGTAATGATTGCAAAGTCAAATTGCTGAAGTAGATTAGGGTTTAGTTCACTTGCCAAAAGCTGTGTTAACACCATAAATAAAAGAATCAAAATACCGATTGTCACAAGGTACTTGCCGTACTGTTTTAAAAATTCCTGTCTCAAAACCACTCACCCCAATAATATGGACTGCTTTTTTTCTATTCCTCTTCTTTTCAGCTTCAACACATAAAATTATCATATTTTTGTTACATGGAAAAAAATATATATATGTATAAGCTCTTCTTAATAATCAAACGCTAGGGAAGAGGATGAAAGGAGAGCTTTGTAATGTCTAAAGTAACAAGCGTTTTTTGGATATCGATGGTTATTGCGCTTGGTTTTGTGTTGTGGGGTGTTATTTTGCCGGGTCAGCTAGAAGCCGCCATGGATACAGCCCTTGCATTTTTCCTGGAGAACTTTGGCTGGTTTTATCAAATAGCAGCAACTTTCTTTTTACTATTTGCTCTTTATTTAATCATCAGCAAGTACGGGAAGATTAAGCTTGGAAAAGATGAAGACAAACCAGAGTTCAGCCGCCCAACCTGGATCGCTATGCTATTTAGTGCAGGAATGGGAATAGGACTGTTATTTTTTGGGGTTTCTGAACCGATTTCACACTTTGTCAGTCCGCCTATGATAGCGGGGGGAACAGATGACGCGGCAATCATGAGTCTTCAGTATACATATTTGCATTGGGGATTTCATGCATGGGCCATATACGCCACGATAGCCCTTGGACTTGCATATTTTAAATTTAGGAAAGGATACCCAGGGTTAATTAGCGCTACACTATATCCACTACTTGGGGACCGAGTAAAAGGACCAATTGGCGTCACGATTGATATTGTAGCGGTATTTGCCACCATATTTGGAGTATGTGCTTCTTTGGGGTTAGGAGCTGCTCAAATAAACGGTGGATTGAGCTACCTTACAGGTATTCCTAATAACTTTACGATACAACTCATTATTATTGCGGTTGTTACTTTGTTGTTTATTTTTAGCGCCGGGACTGGCATCAAAAAAGGTATTAAATATTTGAGCAACACGAATATGGTCCTGGCAGTGATGCTATTCTTTGCCCTGTTATTTCTCGGTCCTACGGTATTTCTTCTGGAATTGTTTACAACCACATTTGGAAGTTATATCCAAAACCTTCCTGCCATGGGACTTAGGCTGGCTCCTTTTAATGAAGGGGATGCCGAGTGGTTTCAAGGGTGGACCATTTTTTACTGGGCATGGTGGATCGCCTGGGCACCGTTTGTAGGTACTTTTATTGCAAGGGTATCAAAAGGAAGAACAGTAAGAGAATTCGTAGTGGCGGTACTGATCATTCCTTCTGTTGTTTGTACTCTTTGGTTTGCTGTATTTGGGGGGACAGGAATCTTCTATGAATACACAATGGGCCTTCCTGTTTCTGAGCAGGCTCTGGAGACCGCTTTGTTTTTTGTATATGAGCAAATTCCATTGGGAGCCATCCTGGCCATAATTACTGTATTTTTAATTAGTACCTTCTTTATCACATCCGCTGATTCAGCTACTTTTGTGCTAGGGATGCAAACAACAAATGGAGGGATTAACCCTCCAAACGTTGTAAAGTTCAGTTGGGGTTTTGTGTTAGCGGCATCAGCAGCAGTGCTTATGGCTTCGGGAGGGCTTGAAGGGTTACAGACTGCGATTATAGTCAGCGCTTTTCCTTTAACTATCATATTATTTTTCATGACGTTTTCCATGTTGAAAGCCTTTAAAGGAGAAGTGAAACCAGAACCTACCGGCGGCAAACTGCCAAAGATTAGGTTAAGAAGAAGAAAGGGAATTAAAGAGGAAATAAAACCAACCTAATCTAGTAATAGCAAAAAAGGCTGAATGGTGGAGAACCATCATTCAGCCTTTTTTTATAAGAAGAGAGGATTATATTTGTACAGATTTTCCTTCAAGTTTCCATTCTCTTCTCCAGCCAGCCTGTGCAATTAAAAGAAGTCCAAGGGCACACAGACCTGTGAGTGATAGAACAATGAAGCCGCTGGCGTACGTCCCGGTAAGATCTCTCAAAGTACCAAGAACATTTGGAAGGAAGAAGCCGCCAACGCCGCCTGCCGCCCCAACAATGCCTGTTACCATGCCAATTTCTTTTTGAAAGCGCTGTGGAACAAGCTGGAAGATTGCTCCGTTACCCATTCCCAAACAGCCCATACCAACAAAGAGTAACAATGTTACTAATGCTAAAGGAGGCAGGAAGCTGACACCAAGCATACAGATTGATACTCCTACAAACAGGAAGGTTAATAATTTTACACCGCCGATTTTATCAGCAATCAATCCGCCAACTGGACGCAGGAAGCTTCCTGCAGCAACGACCAGCGTTACAAATTCACCGGCACGAACAGCTGCTAAGTCGTATTGGGAAACAAAGAAATAGCTTAAAAAACTGGACAACCCGACAAACCCGCCAAACGTTACACTGTAAAGGATACAAAAATACCAGGCATCTTTCTCTTTAAGTACTTTAAAATAATCTAAGACAGGCTTTGGCTTTGGCTGATTAGGAGGTTCTTTAGCGATAAACATATATGAAATCAAAACCAGAGTTAAAGGGATAAGTGCTAAACCAAATACAGCATTCCAGCCGTACAGCTCTGCAAGACGTGGACCAAACAATGTAGCAAGAAGGGTACCACTGTTCCCTGCTCCTGCTATCCCCATTGCCAAACCTTGCAGTTGAGGAGGATACCAGCGACTTGCCATTGGAAGAGAAGCGGAGAAGCTTGCTCCAGCAACACCAAGCAGGATACCAATCATGTACAATTCAGCAATTGTAAAGCCAAACAGCCATCCCCAGAATAAGGGTATCATTGTTACAATCATTCCGCCGATGGCTGTTTTTTTAGGACCGAAGCGGTCTGTGAGAATCCCCATAATAATTCGGAACACCGATCCTGCTAGAATAGGGATCGCAACAATAAGCCCGACTTGTCCTGCTGTTAAGTTAAAATCTGCTGTCAGGTAGGCACCTAAAGCACCTAATAAAACCCAGATCATAAAGCTAATGTCAAAGTACAAAAAGGCCGAAAACAACGAAGGGGCGTGTCCACTCTTTTTCAAGTCCGACAGTTTCATGTTTCATAATTCCTCCTTATTTGGTGTGTGAGTTTATTATGACAAAAATAAGTAAGTGGCAGTCAGATTATGTTAGCTTTACTCACATGGTTTTTATCGGAAAGAAAACGATAGAGTGGGAGGAACGTGCAAACAATGTAAAAGAGGAGTGTAAGAGATAAGAAAAACCCCTGCCAGTTTGTCGGCAGGGGTTTTTACTTTGTCGTCGAACAAAGATTCCCTAAATGGGGTATGTAAAATCCTATACTATTATAGTTTAATAGGTTTAGAAGATATGTCAATATCTTCTTGGGGAAATATACATAATATTTTGTTCCGTCAATTGTAGAATGGTAAGCGATGTTCTTCACTGATAGAAACGTAATCGAGAAAGCAGAAAACCCGCTTTCTCGTAAATTTTTGCTTTTACTTCCCAAGGGAAAGTTTACCAAAGTAGGCTGCCTGGTATACTTCAAAAATATCATTCTGGCTGTAGGGTCTTGGACTTCTTTGAAGCAGCCGTTTTTGCTTGATTCCTTCTTCAGCGAGTAAAGGTATGTCTTCTTCTTTTACTCCAAACCTATCAAGTGTTTGAGGGATTCCTGTATCTCTTACGATCTCCTGCAGAGCCTGAACAGCTGACACAGCGGCCTCTCGGGTACTTAATAGTGAAGTGTCTACGCCCAATGCAGCTGCAAGGTCAGTCATTTTTTCCATACATGATGGCCAGACAAAATCAAATACATAAGGAAGCATGACAGCATTTGATTCCCCGTGGGGGATTTTATACAGTCCGCCTAATGGATAAGCCAACGCGTGGACTCCCGCTACACCAGCATTATAAAAGCTTAATCCAGCGAGAAGGCTTCCCCACGCCATCTTATTTCTGGACTCTTCGTGACTGCCATGCCACACGGCGGTCCGAATATTTCTGGAAATCAGCCGAACCGCCTCAAGAGCCAGCGAATCTGTTAAGGGGGTGGCATTAACTGAAATATAGGCTTCTACAGCATGAGTTAACGCATCAACACCTGTAGAGGCTGTTATTCTTGGCGGAACTGTATACGTGAGTTCTGGATCTAAAACAGCCACGTCGGCTAACAATAGTGGGTCAGTAATAACGTCTTTTGTTTTTTCTAAGGAAAAAACAGAGATATCGGTAACTTCTGCCCCGGTTCCTGAGGTAGTAGGGATAAGCATTTTAGGCAGCCCTTTGTTTTCAAGCTTGCGGCTGCCGGTAAGGTTCAGGAAGTCCCCAGGCTCTCCTTCATTGCCATAGAGGACAGAGGCGGCTTTGGCAACGTCCAGGGAACTTCCCCCTCCAATGCCGATCACAAAATCGGCATTGCTTTCTTTTAATGCTTGTACCGCTTTTCTTCCTGTTTCAAGTGGCGGTTCTGGCACTAGGTCGTTGAAAGTAGAATAGGAGACTTTCGCATCTTTCAGCACGTCTTCCAGTTTGCTTAAAATGCCTGCCTGTATGATTCCAGGATCAGCAAAAATCATAACTTTACCTGCGTTGAAGTTTTGAAGCTCTTGAGGAATATTCTTTAAAACTCCTTCTCCAGATAAAATTTTAATAGGAGAGACAAACTGATGCATAATCAAATTCCTCCCTATAAAGATTCTGTTTTGCCCGGGTTAAAGACACGATCAATCTCGTGCTGTGCCGGTTTTGGAGTGACAAGAGACAGAACAAACATAAGAATCAAGCTGACAAGCACCCCGATACCAGCTGCGGCAAATGGGTTGTCGAGTCCTACACCAAGGTAGACGATCCAGTAGGTAGAAGTACCAACCAGCATAGAAATAATGGCAGCTGATTTTGTTGCTCTTTTCCAAAGAGTACCGATAACAAGCGGTCCTGCAGTAGCAGAAACAATCGCCCCGATCCCTATCCATAGATATACTGCCAGGTATTGCGGCGGTGTCCATGCCATCCAGATCGCAGCACCAATGACTACGAAGGTTCCGTAACGGCTGATCATCAGTTCTACCTTTTCAGCTTTTTCAGTTGTAATATTGCTTCTTGGGACAATTGTTTTTCTGTAAATATCGTTGGCAAGTAATTGTGTTAAAGAAACAATTAAACCGTCAGATGTTGACATAATGGCTGAAAGAACTGCAATAGCGAAAAAGGCTGCAATAATTGGCGGAAATAATTCACTAAACAGGACTGGAACGACCTGGTCAGGATTAATGTTAGCTCCCGGGTCGATCACAGCGATTCCAAGCATTCCACCTAATGCCATTAATGGAAGAGTAGTGGCGATAACTGTACAGTACATAATTAGTTTCTTCAAATCTTTTCCTGATTTAACAGCCATGAATTTGTTTCCTAGATGAGGAAGAATACTAAAAGGTATATGGGCAATGAATAAAAGAATGACAAGCCATGCAGCGCCATATGTATCATGCCCAGGGATAAATAAGGTATCAAATCCGCCTTCAGGCTTTCTCTCATTTATTGTATCTATCATACCAGAAAAACCGCCATCAACACCGTAACCCATTACAAAAACGACAACGACTACTATGGCAATAATAAGCATTAAAAAGCCTTGAATGGCATCAGTTAAAATATCAGAATGAGAGCCGCCTAAGAAAACGTAAACAGAAAGAACGATCCCTGTTAATATCAAGCCGACACCATAATCAATTCCCATCATGGTTTGGAACATGGTTGCTGCGGCAACAAATTGAGATACAACATAAAAGATTAATAAAATTGAAATAACAGTTAAAATAATGCGTAAGAAATCACTGTTAAAGCGTTCACCCATAAATTCAGGAATTGTTCTTGTACCAAACTGGTCACCAAAACGTTTAATAGTTTTTGCCACAAACACCATACCTATAATAGTGGCGATAGGGTACAAGAGGGGATACCATAAGCTTGGTGCCCCGATATCGTAAGCCAGGCCCGGCATTCCCATAAAGGTAGAACCACTGGAAATACCTGCGCTTATAACTAATGCAATGGTGAGCGGGCCATAGGTTGAACGGGCTGTTGCGAAATCATCAGCGTTATCAGTCCGTTTCATGCCGACCCACCCAAAATATAACATGACCCCTATAAAGAAAACCATAAAAATCCAGGAGTACATAACGATCGTACTGTCCATGGTGCAGAACCTCCTTTAGATGTGCTGTGTTTTATTTTTTTTCGTCTTCATCGAGCAGGTTTGTTTTCCATAATAAAACAAACATAAAGATCCAGGTAGATAGAGTGAGAGTGACAATCCAATAGAGCATAGTCATGATCTTAATCCTCCCTTATCGTAGTAAAGAATGAGTGAATTTCTGGATATTTATCCAAATTCTCTGCATGTCCGGAAACAGGCTCATACAGCATTGTTCTTGTTTGATTCTTTCCTGTATGCTTTTGCAGATGTACTTCATAAGGAAGATAGGCTGTTTTTTCTTCTATCAACTCCAGCCTAGGCACATTCCAAACTCTCGCATAGTGGACATAGAATCGCCTTACCATTTCCCGGGAACTAGCCAGATATGTGCTTTTTTCTACTTTGCTTGGGATAATTTGATTCTCTTTGACTTCACCCAGTGAGAAGGAAGGCCATTCATCCGCAAATGAAGAATCTCCTTTAATTAAATTAGAAGCAACAACTCTTTTTTCAAGCTTTGGCTTTTTAAAAAAAGATTTATAATGAATCTCCCACTTTTGAAAGTTGTATGGATAGTAAAGGGGGATAATTCTTTCAGTTATCCATTTCTTGTTCTCAAGTTTTTCAGCATGTAAGTGATGGGCCTTATAAACAGGTATAATGATCGATGACTTGCTCATTGTGGTTTTTGACAGGCTCCCTTCACTTGTTGTCATTGTTTTCACCCCTAATATTTAATGCTTATCATTTTCAGTTCAGTCATTTCCTCCACTGCGTATTTCACTCCTTCGCGGCCGTATCCAGAATCCTTGACCCCTCCGTAAGGCATATGTTCCAATCGAAGTATAGGGCGTTTCTCTTGCCCATGTATAAACAAGCTTTTTGCATAAAGTACTTCCCCAAAAATGCATACGTATTCACAAAAGGGCAAATGGGAGATTTGAGCTCTACAATTTCAGTTGTATTTATTCTTTATAATGGTTTTAGACCTAAAACCACAGCCTCACTTTTGAATGCGCATTCAAAAAAGCACAGACTAATTGTAACCACTTCAATTTTTGATGTCAATTAAATATTCAGAAAAAATCCATAAAACAGTTAAGTTATACTTTAATATTCTAAGAAAAAATAGCTTTTCGGGAAGCACTGCAAGGCTTTAGTCTAGAGTGAAAGGTGGCACGTAAAGGAGAAATATTCCAGTGTGGAACTATGTTAAAGTGATTAGAGGTACGTATTTGAGAATCAATATGTCAAACAAAACGAAATCTAAATCTTTAAATCATTTGCAAAAAAGTTAAAATGCATCCAATATAGAAAGAAACGAAAAAATGGTGACTTTTCCATTATAAAGACAGGAAGTGTATGATTGATGGCAATGATAATTATCTTATTACTTATCGGTCTGCTGGCAGGAGTGTTGGCAAGTCTTGTAGGTATCGGGGGAGGGCTGATTATTGTACCAGCACTCCTTTTTTTAGGTACATATACATTGATTATTCCTGAAATAAGTCCTCAGCTGGCTGTAGGAACGTCAATGGTCGTTGTATTAGCAACAGGCCTTTCTTCTACCTTGGCTTATATGAAGCAAAAAAAAGTTGATTACAAAAGCGGCCTTTATTTTTTTATAGGCAGCGGGCCTGGGGCAGTTCTTGGGGCGTATGTGAATAGTTTTTTTGATTTTGAAGGCTTTTCTATTATTTTTGGATTTTTTATTTTAGGAATATCCATTCTCCTGATGCTTCGTCATCGCTTAAAGCCTTTCCCACTCAAACAGTCCATCCAAAGGGAATGGGAAAGTGATACAGGAGAAACAACTCTATATGGATACAGCTTAAAAGTAGCGATTCCTATTGCTTTTTTTGTCGGGGGAGTATCAGGGTTGTTTGGTATTGGTGGCGGAACAATTATGGTTCCGGTAATGATTATGATTTTTCTTTTTCCTCCTCACGTTGCTGTCGCAACCTCCATGTTTATGATCTTTCTCTCGGCAATTACTGGATCAATTACTCACGTGGCAATGGGGAATGTTGAATGGCTATACGTCTTTCTTTTAACCGCGGGAGCATGGATTGGAGCAAAAGTAGGAGCAAACCTTAATCAGAGACTAAATAGTGAGTCCATTGTTTTTCTTCTCAGGCTGGTCCTCATTCTTGTTGCCCTAAGACTGATATGGGAAGGATCTGCTCCTTTTTTTACATAATATTTATCTAGGGAGAGAGTAAAGTGATTTCTTTAAAAGAAAGGCTTCTAACAGATCTTCACAATTGTAGTAGTTATCCTGGCCTGAATGCAGAAGTACTTGCTTCCAGGCTTTCTGAAATGGCTCAGATTGGAGGCCTTCCTAATAGGGGAATTTCCAGATATGTCTACACGGAAGAAGAAAAAGAAGCAAAGGAATTGTTTAAGAGCTGGCTTGAAGATATAGGCGGACTCGTTAGGGAAGATTCAGTTGGAAATATAATCGCCAGGTTTGAAGGGGAGAATCCAGAAATGTCTGTTGTTATGACGGGGTCTCATCTGGATACCGTGCCTGATGGTGGAGCATTTGATGGAGCTTTGGGATGCATCAGCTCGCTAATGGCTGTAGAAGCACTTAGAAATTCTGAAAAGAAACATATCCGTCCCATAGAAATTGTCGTTTTTGCAGATGAGGAAGGAACTCGTTTTGGAAGCGGCCTTCTTGGCAGCCGAGCGATGATTGGAGAAGTTTCGAAGGAGGAGCTTCATCAAGTAAAAGACAACAGAGGAATTACAATTTATGAGGCGATGGAGGATATGGGCTTTATGCCCGCCAAAGTTGAAGAAAGCAAGTACCCGGAAAACAGTATTCACGCTTTCATCGAACTCCACATTGAACAAGGAAAACAGCTGGAGTATAACCAGGAAAAAATCGGTATCGTTAACGGTATCGCTGGTCCTTCCTGGCAAACGGTAACCTTTTATGGAGAAACAGACCACGCTGGAAATACACCAATGAATTTAAGAAAAGATACAGTAGCAGCCGCAGGGGAATTGATTACTGAAATAGAAAAAGTGCCAGCAGCAGTGAGCGACTCTGCTGTAGCGACTGTGGGTAAGGTTCATGTACTTCCTAACGGTTCGAATGTAATTTCCGGCGAGACAGAATTGACTATAGATATTAGAGATATAAAGGAAGAGGCTCGTAATGAGGTAATTGCAAGAGTGAAAAGTACAGCTGAAGACATTGCTGAAAATAGGCAATTAGAGATGGAATGGAAGACTCTCCTAACACTCCCTCCTGTCCCTCTTTCAAAGAATATTCAAAGGATTACAGAGGAAGCGGCCCAAAGACATGGTCTTGCTTACCGTGTGCTTCCAAGCGGAGCAGGGCATGATGCCATGAATATTGGGAAAAAGGTTTCGGCAGGTATGATCTTTGTTCCAAGCAAAGCAGGGAAAAGTCATAGTCCAGAAGAGTTTACTAACCTAAGTGACTGCCTGGATGGAATAGCAGTACTAAAAGATACGATAGAATATTTGGCAAATGAGTAATTTGTCACTCAGATATAGGAAGTCTCACGCAACTACGAAGAAGGTGAAAAAGGCCGGCCCATCAGCCAGGTCAGCTGCATTTTTAATTCATTATCTATAAATCTGCAACTGAAGGTGCCGCAATGGCAATGCCTGGGCATAAAGCGCTGCCATAGGTACGAATTTACCGTGGACACAAATGAAGTCTAGATGGGGAGTATTTCAGCAAAAAAGCCTTCTAGGAAAGCCCTTTTTCATTAGGTAAAAGGAGTGAGGAAGTTTTGGAGATATTTATAGAAGTGCTGCTTCCCATTGCTCTTATATTTATGGGAGGATATTGGCTGCAGAAAAAGCAGGTTCTGGAAATCAGGTCTATTTCTGCGGTGGCTTTATACATATTAACACCAGCATTAGTATTCAGGACTTTTTACACAACAGTGCCTGATCGCAATTACTTAATTATAGTGGTTTTTTCAATTGTCTTTCTGGTCATTATGCTTCTTTGTAACTTCATTGTCTCCAAAATATTTAAATGGGACAGTAAAACGATAAGTGGGATGAACCTTGCGACGATATTTACAAATGCAGGAAATTACGGAGCTCCCCTTATTCTTTTTGCCTTTGGGGAAGAAGCCTTTGCCTTTGCTGTTATTTATATGGTTGTTCAATCTTTGCTTATGAATACATTTGGTGTTTATGTAGCTAATAGGAGTAATATGGATGCAAGGGGAGCTATACGGATTTCTTTAAAAATGCCAGTTATGTATGCCTTGTTCCTTGGTTTAGCTCTGCAATACTTAAATATTGAAATGGGAGATTCCTATTTAGGTGCAATTGATTTATTAGCTGATTCTGCAATCCCGGTGGTAATGGTTATCCTTGGGATGCAGCTGGCGACAATATCGGTGAAAAGCTTTCAGTGGGGCCTAGTGGGATATGGTACCATACTGCGTTTAGTGCTATCTCCAGTAATTGCTTACGTACTTACGCTGATGATGCCAGCCAGTCCAACGCTTGCTGCTGTGCTGATCGTCTCTGCTTCTATGCCTTCAGCTGCAACGACAGCTATGCTGGCAGTGCAATTTGATGCAAACCCGAAACTTGTTTCTTCCATAACATTAGTGACTACCGTTTTAAGTGTACCATCGTTATGGATCCTGCTTACCTTGCTTCAATGATTATTTCAAATGTTTGACCTTACTTATTAAGGGTTATAAAAAAAGCCACCGCTCAAGAAAGGGGTGGCTTTTTCATTCATTTTAATACGGTCGGTTTATTCTGACAAAAAACTGTAAATCCAATAAAAAAAGGACTCCGACGAGTCCTTTTTGATATATGCTGTTACGCTTTTTGAACGTTAGCAGCTTGTGGTCCACGGTTACCTTCAACGATTTCAAAGCTAACTTGTTGACCTTCTTCCAAAGTTTTGAAGCCTTCCTCTTGAATAGCAGAGAAGTGTACGAATACGTCGTCTGCACCTTCACGCTCGATAAAACCAAAACCTTTTTCTGCATTAAACCATTTAACTGTACCTTGTTCCATGTGAATAAATCCTCCTATATGTGCGGATTGCCGCACGCATTATTACTATCTTGCATTACTTTCAAGAGAAAAAACTTCATCTTTACATCGCAACGAGTCAAGATAATTAATTACATCTTATCATGGTATTTTCCAGAATGCAAACTAATTTAGAAAAAAATTAAATTTATGTTTGATAAGGTAAATAGAAGCCGTTGAAACGTTATTTGATTGCTAGCCAGCCTTTATTGTAACAAAGACATTAAGTAAAACCACCAGGGCTGTAGTCGTTACTCATGGTCCTTTCCTTATTATTACATCTGCTTTTGTGATTATACAGAATATTATGCTTAAATGGTTTCTGTTATAATTGCCAAGGGGTAAGGTATTTGACATTTTCATTGTCACTTTAGGGGGATTTGCTTTAGCGGAAGTTTTTGGTATGCTTCTTCGAGGAGGAAAAAGCGATTTAGTAAGCCTTCGAATAGAGATAAAGACATCCTCAGTGCAATTGGATTAATGACTATTTCTCTTTTTAGCATCACATCATTTGTGATTCGTTTTATCAAGTATCTGAAGAACCGCAAGTAAGAGTCACTGTTAAAGTGGCTCTTTTTACGCGGAAACACTGTGTTTGGCAGGTAAAGAGGGTGAGCACCTTGATTTGGCAGCAAATCATATATATAACCCTTGCACTTATTGCAGGAGGATTTTTTTCATATTTAGGGATTCCAGCTGGATGGCTGCTTGGATCCCTTCTTTTCGGAATCATAATTGGCCTTATTTATAAAAAGCTTCCATTTGAAGGCCTCCCTTTTCAAATGGCTCTAGCAATGGTTGGGACAAGTATAGGTTTTATGATGGAAAGAGAACTGTTTATTACTTTACATATTTATTTATTTCCATTGTTAGTAACGCTTAGCTTGACCTTGGCTGCAGGTCTTTTATTCGGGTGGCTGATGTATAAATGGACAGACTTGGATATATTAACAGCCTTTTTTTGTTGTGTCCCCGGGGGGGCATCAGAAGTGATCAGTGTCAGCAGGGAGTACGGAGCAGATGACCGTATTGTTGCAGCTTTTCACACAGCGAGGATTACCTTCTTTGTCCTTGTCATACCATTTGCAGCTGGCATCTTTTACCCTGTAATAGAAACAGAAGCTCAAGTAAACGGGTCTTATACGAATCTTGCTTTACTCCTTCCTATTCTATTTGTTGTCATTTCTCTTTCTATTATCCTGAATCGAAAGGTCAAAATCCCCGCGGGAGCTCTTTTGTATTCTATATTTATCGGGTTTCTAGTAAGTGAGTTTCTGGTCCCCCTTGAATCGCCCTCTTACATAGCAGGCATTGGCCAAGGTCTGATTGGGGCCATGATTGGGATTAGATTCGATAAGGTTACGCTTCATCGCCTAAAGTTGATTGGCCTTCCAAGTGTGGGGGTCATTCAGTTATTTTTTCTGTTTAGTTTGTGTCTGGCACTCATTTTCTTTCTCCTTACACCGCTTCCTTATATGACTAGTCTTTTGAGCACCGTTCCAGCAGGGGCTGCTGAGATGGCTTCCACGGCTTTTGCACTGCAGCTTGAACCAACGCTTGTTTCAAGTCTTCACGTGATCAGAGTGATGGTGTTGTTCATGGTCCTTCCCTTCCTTTTGAAGGTCATACTAAAGATTGCTAAATAAAAAGATCTGCCCCAACTCAAAGGGAGCAGATCTTTTTCTCTATGCCGCTGATGTATACGAATCTTGTGAGCGGTCTTTTTTGTTTGATTTAATTTTGCGGATGTACCATATGCAGACTAAAACGGTAATGACTGCACCCATTGCGAGAGATACATTATAATCCATATTCAAGCCTTCCGGTGCGTAAAATACATAGGTGGAGACCATTCCGGTCATGAATAGGGCAGGGATACCGGTAATCCAATGCAGCTTGTTATTGGTAAGAAGATACATGGTGGCTGTCCAAAGCATAATGGTTGCTACTGTCTGATTTGTAAACCCGACATATCTCCATAAAAATGTATAATCAATGGTAGACAGCATGAAACAGGGAATGGTGACAGGGATGGTCGCAAGAATCACTTTCCATTTTCCTGATAAGTTTTTAAAGAGAGAACTAAAAAGCTCGGTAAGCATCATACGCGAAGAACGTAAAGCCGTGTCTCCGGTCGTGATTGGCAAAATGATCACGCCAAGAATAGCTAATATTCCACCAAGTGTTCCAAGGAGACTGGTTGAAATTTCATTTACGATCCCAGCTGGTCCTCCTGCAGCAAAGGCTTCTTGAAGGCCTCCTGTGTTACCAAAAAAGGTCATGGCAGCTGCAGCCCAAATCATAGCAATAATTCCTTCTGCAATCATTGCTCCGTAGAAAACTTTTCTTCCATCTGACTCTTTTTTTATAGTTCTTGCAATAATGGGACTCTGGGTGCTATGGAATCCTGAGATTGCCCCGCAGGAAATAGTAACCATTAACAAAGGCCAAATTGGCAGCTCCTGAGGATGCAGATTGCTGACAGTAAGGTTTGGAATCTGATGTTCAGAGAAAAGTAATGCGATGGCAATGGAAACAGCCATAAAGATCAGAATGCCTCCAAACACTGGATACACCTTCCCGATAATGCGGTTAACCGGAAGTACCGCAGCAAGTAGAAAGTATGCAAAAATAACAATAATGGCAGTTAAGAAAGTAAGAGGAGTAAGCTCAGCAATTAATTGGGCCGGCCCGGCTGTAAAAGCTGCGGCTACTAAAATCATCAGGACAATAGAGACAATATTTATTGCTGATTGCATTGTCTTTCCTAAGTACCGCCCAACGAGCGCAGGGAATTGAGCCCCTTTGTGCCTTAATGAAAGCATTCCGGAAAAGTAATCATGCACAGCTCCGGCGAATATACATCCAATGACGATCCAAATAAAAGCAACTGGACCATAAAGAGCACCTGTAACCGCTCCAAAAATAGGTCCAAGACCTGCTATGTTCAATAGCTGAATTAAGCTGCCTTTCCACCAACTCATAGGGACGTAATCCATATTATCGTTTTTTGTATATGCTGGAGTCTCGTTTTTATCATTTATTCCAAAAACTTTTTCCACGAACTTAGAATAAAATATATATCCAACGATCAGCAAAATGATAGCGAGCAAAAAGGTAAGCATGTTCTGTTCCTCCTGTTGTGTAACGAGCTAAAGATAATTGATATTTTAACGCGGTAAACTAATAAAAACAACATTTTTCAGAAAAAATATTTTATTAAAATAAATTTAAATAAATGGAAAGGATAATAGAAATATTGGTATAGTTGAAACCAATAGGGTTTCTCGGCGTATGTTTTACATGGATAGGCAAAGGAGGATCATTATGAAAAGAACAGGTGAAGTAACATTAGGAATCATTGGAGTGGTTTTAAGCGGATTGGTTTCCATTCTGGGATTCACATTAACTACCTTTATGGACTCTCAAGAGTTTCAACAGCAGTTGTCTCAAGAAATGGCTCAGGATCCAGCTATGGGAACGGAAGAAGTAAACATGGTTATAGGTATGCTTGGAACATTTGGCTGGGCTATAATCATTTCCAGTATTTTAGGCGCAGTTTTGGGAATCATTGCTGTTATTAATATCAGAGGAGGAAAAAGGAGAATTCTTGCTGGGATATTATTTTTGATAACTGCAGTGATTGTTGGAATTGGAACGCTTGGGTTTGCTTTTGTACCTGCAATATTATTTCTGATAGCAGGAATAATGGCCCTAGTGAGAAAACCTAAGCCGCCAGAAAACGAGCCAGTGTATTAATAAAGGTGGAATTTACAGATATATAATAGAGGCTGGGACAAAACTCAGCTAAATAGAAGGGCCTTCACCGTCGGTGAGGGCCCTTACTTATATTATAATTCTGTTGGTTGATTGTTAAAAATACACTCGCTTGCCGCAGGCAAGGCTTCAGCTAGCCGGGTGAATCCCCCGGCGGATCTTCAGCTCTTGCTTTTCCTGCAGGCGTCTCGTGATGTTTGAACAATCAACGTCTATGTACACAAAAAGGATACCTTCTGATAAAGTTAAATCACCACAACCTAACAGAATCGGAGGTATCCTTATGTTTAAAGATTATAACATGAATCAAGTCGTTTTGCCGATGGACCTTTCTTATAAACTCCAGGAAAATGATGTTGCTTTTGCCGTCAATGATCTCGTGGAAACCATACCGGATGAAGCATTCAGTTGCTTCCTGCGTTCAACCGGCTGTCCAGCCTACCATCCAAGAATGATGATGAAGCTGATCCTGTGCGCCTACACACAATCCACTTTCTCAGGAAGAAAGATAGAAGGGCTTTTGAAAGACAGTGTCCGTATGATGTGGCTGGCTCAAGGATACGAACCAAGTTACCGTACGATCAATCGCTTCCGGGTTCATCCTGAATCTCAGGAATTATTGCGACATTGCTTCGTTCAATTTAGATGCCAACTTGTTGAAGAAAAGCTGATTGATGATGAGGCAATCTTCATTGATGGCACAAAGGTGGAGGCAAACGCGAATAAATTTACTTTTGTCTGGCGTAAATCCGTTGAAAGGTACAGCGCCGGCTTAGTGGAAAAGTCGAATCAACTTTATGAGGAGCTGCTAAACCAGGATATCATTCCTGCCATCGAACGGGAGAATCTCGAGGAATTATCTTCTGAAGAGCTCGAAGAGGTCGTACAAGAGCTTGAGGAAACCGTTGAAGATTTTGATAAGCGAATCGAAGAATCGACAGATACGAATCCCTTTTTTGGACACAATTGAGGAAGATTTTTTCTCTTTGCCATCTTATATCGTGGCTGATGCGGGTTATGGAAGTGAACAGAATTATGAAGACGTGTTTAACAATCGTCAGCGAACCCCACTCAACACATACAGCATGTATCGCAAAGAGAAGAAAAAAGCATATAAGAACAACCCATTCAACGTAAGTAACTGGATCTTTGACCAGGAGACCGATTCTTTTACCTGTCCGAATGATAAGAAACTTAGCTTTACGTATTGGTTGACAAGAACAGATAAATCAGGATTTGAACGTAAGTTTAAGGTTTATGAAAGTAAAGATTGTTTAATGTCCTCTTCGTTCTCAGTGTACGAAAGCCAAGGAAGGAAGTAACCGCAAGGTTTATTATAATGAGAAGTGGGAAAATCAAAAAGCCTATATTCAAGAAATGCTTTCAGACGAAGAAACCGGCGAGATCTACGGGAAGCGTAAGGTCGATGTGGAGCCAACCTTCGGATTTCTGAAGGCTAATTTGCGTTTCACCCGAATGTCGGTGAGAGGAAAAAAACAGGTGAAAAACGAAATTGGATTTGCATTAATGGCGGTGAACTTGAGAAAGTACACCGTCCATAAGCCCCATCATCCCAATTCTGATCACCAAAAAGGTGCCAGCTATCTAAAATCGATAACTGACACCTTTTATTTCTTTTCAGAGACTGTTTTGTCCTAGCCTCATTTGTATTCTTCTGAATGCAAGGGGGAGGAACGTATCTTATGAGAGATGTTTTTTTCTATTATTATGATTTCCTCCCTCGGAATTCCAAAAAACCTGGAAGCGGATTCCACAGGAGGAGAAGTAAGGGATAGGAGTTCCAAGTAGTGCTCATAGCAAAAGCTTCTTTTTTTCAAAGCAAGTTTTGCTTCTTGCATATAGAGATAAACTTCCCTTTCGCGCCATGAAAGTGTAAGCAGTATTTCATTTTTGTGCAAAGTGGCCCCTCCTTTTCATCTAAAAAAAATATACTTTAATGAGAGAGAGAGGAGGGGGAATTTACTGAAACAAAATAATATTTACACAGCTTTAAAGTACCTTCCTTTTTATACGCGAGGGGGTTTTCTTTGCAAAATATTTTGTTCCCCCTGGTTAAAGTAAGTGTAAGAAGCTTCAATTGAAGCTGAAATCTGCAGTAATCCGGGCTGTACAGGAGTAGGAACTTCTTCTTGAGCCATAAACATTCCTTGCCGAGGGAAAGGTGAAATACCGGGAGGAAGCTCTCGAACGTGATTAGGGATTCTTGAAAGAGTAACTTGTATGGTGTCAGCAAGTATCGCGGCCTTTTCTGAAGCGTTACTCATCGCAAGAGACAGTGCTTCAAGATAATAGGGTGTTTGATCAGCTAAGGAAAAATTAATACTGGAAATATAATTTGCTCCTTGCGAGACAGCGGTATCAACAAGCAGACCAGCTGCCTCTATATCTTCAGAGCTAACCTCCAGCAAGTGGGTAACCTGATAGCCGCGCAAGACTTGTACGTTGTCTACAAAATCGTACATGGGAAAAACGTTTAATTGTATCGTTTGTATATTTTCTTCCGCTATGCCCAGTTCAAGAAAAGATTGCGTTACAGCGGCTATAATGTCTGCATTCTCCCTTTGGGCTTGCTCAAGGCTCACATCTTCGGTGATCGCTCCCACCTGTATGTTGACCCGGTCTGGAGGAGCGGTAATGACTGCACTTCCGTTTACTGTGATGACCCGTTTATTTACTGGCTTAGTGAAAGCAGGCTTCATGCCAGCACCTCCTTTTGATTGCATTTACAGTGTATTAAGGAATATAAAAAAAGATGCTGAAAACAATGGACAATGACAAGAAGTTTCATGGGAAGCCCCTTGAATGATAAGGATGCGAGGGGTAAGATACATAGAGCATATATGAAAAACAAAGACCTTAAAAAGTTTTAACGTTAATAAGATTGGAAATGAGGAAACAATTATGGCGAAAGCGCTTGTATTAGCAGAAAAACCTTCAGTGGGAAGAGATATCGCAAGAGTATTAAATTGTGAAAAAAAAGGAAATGGCTATTTTGAAGGAAAGGATCATATAGTTACCTGGGCATTAGGACACCTGGTGACATTAGCAGACCCTGAAGCTTATGGAGAAAAGTATAGAAACTGGAATCTTGAAGACCTGCCAATGCTTCCCCCTTCATTAAAGCTTGTGGTTATAAATAAGAGCGGAAAGCAATTTCAGACTGTGAAAACGCAAATGAACCGTAAGGATGTAAACAAGATCATTATCGCTACAGATGCAGGAAGAGAAGGAGAGCTTGTAGCAAGGTGGATCATTGAAAAATCCAAAACGAAAAAGCCTTTAAAGCGTTTATGGATTTCTTCTGTCACCGATAAGGCGATCAAAAATGGGTTTAACAGCTTAAAAGATGGAAAGCAGTTTGAATATCTATATGCTTCCGCTGTTGCCCGGTCTGAAGCCGATTGGTATGTTGGCATGAATGCTACTCGTGCTTTAACTACTAAATATAACGCGCAGCTTTCTTGTGGAAGAGTCCAAACCCCTACATTAGCAATGATTGCTAAAAAGGAAGAGGAGATTCGGGCATTCACCCCTAAAAGCTATTATGGCATTACAGCGTTAACAGACAATCAATTCACTTTATCCTGGTCTGACCCTAATAATGGTGAGACAAGAATCTTCCATAAAGAGAAAGCAGAGAAAGTGATAAAAGAAATCCAGGGAAAGAAAGCTTTGATCACTGATATTCAGGTATCTCAGAAAAAGAGCTATGCTCCACAGCTCTACGACCTAACAGAGCTTCAAAGAGATGCCAACAAAGTGTTCGGATACTCAGCTAAAGAAACCTTATCAATTATGCAAAGGCTGTATGAACACTACAAAGTGCTTACGTATCCTCGTACGGATTCAAGACATCTTTCTTCAGATATTGTGGAAACCTTAAGGGAGAGGTTGAAGGCATGCAGTGTGAAGCCGTACGCTAAATATGTCAATATCCTTTTACAAAGCCCCATTAAGACGAGTAAATCTTTTGTAGATGACTCTAAGGTTTCAGACCACCATGCTATTATTCCAACAGAGGAACCACCCTTTGTGGATGAGTTCACTGCTAAAGAAAGAAACATTTATGATTTAGTTGTAAGAAGGTTTATCTCAGTATTTTTTCCACCTCATGAAAAGGAAATTACAACTGTGAAAGCGACAATTAATAACGAAAATTTAGTTGGGAAAGAAGCAAAAGTGACAGCTCAGGGATGGAAGAAAGTGTATGAGGGTGTGCCCGGTACCACCAAGGGAGAAACAATCTCTTCTCACAACGTATCTTCTCTGAAAAAAGGTGAACTTCTTCCTCTTCTTAAGGTCACAAAAACAGAGGGGGAAACAAAACCCCCTGCTCCATTTAATGAAGGAACACTGCTCTCAGCAATGGAAAACCCGGCACATTACATGGCAGGAGAAGACAAACAGTTGCTTAAAACATTAGGGAAAACAGGCGGTATCGGAACTGTCGCGACCAGAGCTGATATAATTGAAAAACTATTAAACAGTTTTTTAATAGAAAAGAAAGGAAAAGACCTTGTGCTTACTTCAAAAGGCAGGCAGCTACTAGAGTTAGTGCCGGAGGAATTAAGAACGCCTGCGTTGACTGCTGAATGGGAATTGAAGCTGGAAGATATCACAAAAGGAAAGCTTCAAAAGGAAACCTTTATTAATGAAATGAAAAGTTATGCTGGCAGCGTAGTGAAGGAAATAAAAAAAAGCGATAAGAAATTCAAACACGACAATATGACGGGCAGCAAATGCCCGGAATGTGGAAAGTTTTTGCTTGAAGTGAAGGGCAAGAAAGGAAAAATGCATGTCTGCCAAGACCGTGAATGCGGGTATAAAAAGAACGTGGCGAAAGTGACAAACGCAAGGTGCCCAAATTGCCGGAAGAAGCTTGAATTGAGAGGAGAAGGTGAAGGACAGATCTTTGTCTGCAGATGCGGTCACAAGGAAAAATTGTCAGCCTTTAATAAAAGAAAGCAAAAAGAGAAAACCAGCAAAGCTTCAAAAGGAGACGTTAATAAATACCTGAAAAAGCAGCAAAAGAAAGAAGAGGAATTTACAAATCCAGCTTTGGCAGATGCATTAGCTAAGCTTAATTTAAATAAAGACAAGTAGTATAGAAAAGAAAGGAACAACTATGGATAACAAACAAAATATAACATGGCCTTTATTGGAAAAGACTCTCCCTTTTATTCAGAATGCATGGAAGGAAGCGGGATTTAATGCTCCGACAAAAGTTCAGGAACGAGCGGTTCCCTCCCTCTTGGAAGGGCGGAATATGGTTGTTGAAGCGCCAACCGGAACAGGAAAAACCATCGCATATCTTATCCCTCTTCTGCAAAAAATAGACCCTGAGATGAAAAATACTCAGGCAGTGATTGTTGCTCCAAGCCGGGAACTTGTGATGCAAGTTCTTGAAGAACTAAATCAATGGACAAAAGGGAGCGGTATCGAGGGGGCAGCTTTCATAGGCGGAGCTAATATTAAACGCCAAATTGAAAAATTAAAGAAAACTGTTCATGTAGCGGTAGGGACTCCTGGAAGGGTGCTGGAACTGATTGAGCTGAAAAAGCTGAAAATGCATAAAGTATCTACTTTGGTATTGGATGAGGGAGATCAATTAATCACTCAGGAACACGAAAAGTCGCTGCTAAAGATCAGAAAAGCCTCCCTAAAAGATACACAAATTCTGTTTACCTCTGCCACCATCTCCACTGATACAGCCAAAAAGGCTAAGGAGCTGTTAGGAGAAGCAGAAGAACTAAGAATTACAAAAGGAAAAGAAGAAGTTGAAAAGGTCAATCACATCTATTTTGTATGTGAACAAAGAGAGAAAGTTGATATTCTTCGCCGCTATATAAGAACGGAAAATATTAGAGCATTAACCTTTGTAAACAATGTAGAACAGTTAACAGAGGTGAGCGATAAGCTCGCTTACAGAGGAGTCTCAACAGAAGCTTTGCATGGGGATTCAACCAAGGATGAACGAAAAAATGCGATTACACGCTTTCGTAATGGGGAGACAACCTTGCTGCTGGCTACAGATGTAGCAGCTCGCGGGCTGGATATCAAGGAACTTTCACATGTTATTCAGCTTGATCTGCCTCGAAGTGCAGACCAGTATTCTCACCGTGCCGGCAGGACAGGGAGAGCGGGGGCAAGTGGTACGGTTGTATCATTAGTAACGAAAAGAGAAGAACAGGATTTAAAGAAAATAAGCAGCAGGCTTAAAATTAAAGTGGTAAGGAAGAAGCTTTACAAGGGAAACATCGTAGATGAATAAAGAGGTATGAAAAAAGGAAGAGGGAGTTTTTTCTGGTAGATATAGGGGAGAGCTCTAAATAAGCTTTCCCTCTTGTTTAAAATAGGGAACCGTAGATAATTTACAGCTTTGATTAAGCAATAAATCCCTGCGATCAGCCTCCTGTTTTAATAAGTGGATAAAGTTTGAATCTAAATTCAATGTTAAAGCTTTGAAAAGTGCGTCTAACAGGGTTTCATCTTTCATATATATCATTTATTTTTCACCTTATTTTCTTGATTTTTAAATTGCATTTCTATAATTTACCACGAAGGATGGGTGAGGACAAGTTTTTCCCTTTTTCTACTTACAAGGCTAATAAAAGTGATACTGCTTTTTGACAGGCACACTGCCACGGTTGCCCCTCTTGAGAATGAAAATCTTCTTTCATCTTTTTCTCTATTGGTACCTGGTAATAACAATTGGTTGTAAATCTTAATTAATGTGGTATACTTTGGAGGTATAAGGGATAATAGTTTAAACTACTACAATTTATCAATAGCTTGTTTAGGAAAGGACAATAAATGAATCAATATAAAACGTTTGGGTGGTACGCAGCCCGTGTGACTCCGCATTTACCTAAAAAGGCATTTAAACCAGTTCCCATGAGATTGTTTGGAGGCCTGGCATATCTTTTAATCAGCATTGCCGGCATTATGACCATTAGTCTTTATGATTTGAATTTATGGATTTATTTAATGATTTCTGGGGTGTTAGGCGCAAGTTTTGCCGCCATGGGTTTTTTGGGACACGAAATTCTCCATGGAACGGTTGTAAGAAATAAAATGCTTAGCAGTTTATTAGGTGCTATCGCTTTTTGGCCGTTAACTACAGGCCCAAGACTTTGGAAAAAATGGCATAATATTGAGCATCACCGTCATACTCAGGATGAACACAAGGATCCGGATGCCTGGTTTACGGTAGAAGCCTACAACAAAAGTAAGCTAATACGCTTAATTTACCGTCTTCCATTTGTGGTACGTGCTTTTTCCAGTATGCTATCACTAGCTGTAACTTTCACGGCTCATTCCGTCAAAATGTTTTTTTCTTATATAAAGGAATTCAAGCCTGGCAAACAGCCAGCAGTATGGGTTCAGTTTATTTTGCCGTGGGCGAGCTGGATCGGATTGTTGTTATGGATAGGACCTTTGAAGTGGCTGTTTGCATTTGTCATACCTGTTCTCATTGCAAATGCTATTGTGATGGCATACATTTCTACAAATCACAGGCTGAACCCTTTGGTACCTGTGAATGATCCGCTGGCGAACAGCTTAACGGTTACCGTGCCAAAATGGGTGGATGTTCTTCACTTTAATTTTTCTTATCATACAGAACATCACTTATTCCCAGGTGTTAACCCTAAGTATTATCCGCTGGTAAAAGCAAAAATTAAGGAAATGTGGCCAGAACGTTATCACGAAATGCCTATGCAAAAAGCATTGGCCCTTCTATGGAAAACACCTCGGGTTTATTTTGAAAAAGAGGAACTGATTGACCCGAAAAAAGCGGTGGTGTACGGTTCTTTAGGAAATGGGTTAAATGGGGTGGCTCTTCCAAGGAAACAAGAAAAGGATCCATTACCTGAATCCTTGAAGGCTCAGAAGGATAATGAAAAGAAAGCCCAGTGATAAACAGGAGTTTCTTCCTGTTTATTTTTTTCCTTTTAGATAGCAAGCAACGTTATATGCTTATATCGAATGTTTTTGGGCACTCTAATAATAAGCGCAGAAAGCATCTTGTAAGGAAAGAAGTAGCATTGCAATACAATATGTGGTAAAGTTGATTGGTTCGTTAAAAAATAGAAATTCACACATATACCTTTTGTTAGGTTGAGGATATGAATACACGAAGAAGTATTTTTAAGGTTCATCATAACGGGGATATCCTATAGTGAAATATAAATGATTAAAGGAGATAGATGTTATTGACATTATTTAAAGAGTTAAATTTAGATCAACAAATTCTTCGAGCAGTTGAACAAATGGGGTTTACTGAAGCTACACCGATTCAGGAAAAAGTTATCCCTTTTGTAAAAGAAGGAAAAGATCTTATAGGTCAGGCCCAAACGGGTACAGGGAAAACAGCAGCGTTTGGGATTCCGCTTCTTGAAAACATTGATACAGAAGAAAAGGTTACACAAGGCCTGGTGCTGGCTCCTACCCGGGAACTTGCCAATCAGGTTGCTGAAGAGTTAAATAAGCTAGGTCGTTTTAAAGGAATAGAAGCTTTACCTATTTACGGAGGACAAGAAATTGGCCGACAGATTAAAGCCTTAAAGCGCAGACCGCAAATTATTGTGGCAACACCTGGACGTTTTATGGATCACATGAGAAGAAAAACTATTCGGCCACAGACCTTGAAAATGATTGTATTGGACGAAGCTGATGAAATGCTGAGCATGGGCTTTATTGAAGATATTGAAACCATCTTGGCTGAAGTTCCAAAAGAAAGGCAGACACTTCTTTTTTCAGCAACCATGCCGAAGAGATTACAATCCGTTACGAAAAATTTCATGAAAGACCCTGAAGTGGTCGCTATTAAAAGCAAGGGACTCACTGTATCTAGTATCGAACAGCGTTATATTGAAGTTCCTGAAAAACAGAAGCTTGATACGCTCAGGTATTTGCTTGATATTGATCCTCCTGAACTCTCCATTATCTTTGGCCGCACAAAGAGAAGAGTTGATGAGTTATCAGAAGCTCTCAGCCAGGTTGGCTACGCTGTAGAAGGCATTCATGGTGACTTAAGGCAAGAAAGACGTGATAAAGTACTTCGTAAATTTAAAAAAGGCACCATTAATATACTGGTGGCAACTGACGTGGCGGCAAGAGGGCTAGACGTGACTGGCGTCACCCATGTTTATAATTTTGACCTCCCGCAAGACTCTGAAAGCTATGTCCACCGTATTGGCAGGACAGGCCGTGCGGGGGAAAAAGGAGTGGCTTTTACCTTTGTTACCCCTCGTGAAATGGAGCATTTAAAAGACATTGAGGCGACTACAAAAAGTAAAATGAAGCGTCAAAGTCTTCCAACTTATGCAGAAGCAATGGCAGGCCGTTACCAGCAGGCCATCGAACAACTAAGAGAAACTGTACGAAAAGGCGGATATGAGGACCTGGATGAAGCAGCAAAAGGACTGCTTGATGAATACGGGGCTGAAACACTCGTAGCTGCAGCGTTAAAAATGGCAACGAAGGAACCGGACGATAAAAACATTAAGCTGACAGAAGAAGCATCCTTGCGGCCGAAGAAAAGCTCTTTTAGAGGTAAAAGTGGAAATAACAAAGGTAATAAAGGCGGTAGAGGGAGAAATAATAAATTTTCCTTTGATAAGCAAGGACGTAAAGGCGGCAGAGACCGCAAAGCAAGACGATAACAGAGCATAGGGAAAGGGACTCTCACGTGATAGTGAGCGTCCCTTTTTTATCGAGTAAGGATACAAATGTAATGAAGCAATATAGGGATTTTTCGATTAGTCGCTGATAGCTATGTGCCTTCTCTAAATATAGTTTACAATGTAAGTAATCCAGATAGTAAAGGTTGATAAGAGATGAGCGTTTTACATGTAGAGAACTTATACAAGACTTATGGAGAAAAAGTATTGTTTAATGAAATCTCCTTTTCCATAAAGGAGAACGAAAGAATTGGTTTGTTAGGTGTTAATGGGACTGGAAAGTCTACACTCCTTAAAGTAATTGCAGGCATAGAAAGCGCTGAACGGGGAGATATGCTTCATGCCAATTCTCTTCAGATAGAATACCTTCCCCAGCAACCTGAATTAGATCCTGAATTGACCGTTTTAGAACAAATATATTACGGTGATTCTGTCATGATGAAAGTTATGAGAGAGTATGAAAAAGCATTACAAAAGCTGGAACATAACCCAGAAAAGCAAATTGCTCAAGAGCTGGTAATGAGTATGCAGCAAAAAATGGACGAAGCTGATGCCTGGGATGCGAACACAGCAGCAAAGACGGTATTAACGAAGCTTGGCATTTCAGATTTTGATAAGAAAGTGCAATATCTGTCTGGGGGTCAAAAGAAAAGAGTTGCCATAGCTAAAGCGTTGATCCAGCCAGCAGACCTCTTAATACTGGATGAGCCGACAAACCATTTGGACAATATGTCTATAGAGTGGCTGGAAGGGTACTTAGCAGCATATAAAGGGTCATTAATTGTCGTTACCCATGACCGCTATTTCCTCAATCGTGTCACTAATCAAATTTTCGAATTGGAGCAAGGCAGTCTGTATACGTATGAAGGGAATTATGAGATTTACTTAGAAAAGAAAGCTGAAAGAGAAGCTGCAGCACGAAAAAGTGAAGAAAAAAGACAGAACTTACTGCGCAGAGAACTTGCCTGGCTGCAAAGAGGAGCAAAGGCCAGAACCACAAAGCAAAAGGCACGTAAGCAACGAGTGGAGGGCCTAAAGGAACAAACGGGGCCAGAAGCCAAAAAAGACGTCGATTTTTCCATCGGTTCGGTTCGCCTGGGAAAGCAGGTCATTGAAGCACAAAATATTACGTTTTCCTATGCAGCTGACCAGAAGCCGCTAGTCAAAGATTTTAGTTATTTAGTAGTGCCTGGAGAACGACTGGGGATTATTGGGCCTAATGGAGCCGGGAAATCTACATTATTAAATATACTGGCTGACCGGTTGCAGCCCCAAGCGGGCAAAGTAGAGTTTGGACAGACAGTTAAAATAGGATACTACACACAAGAATATGAAGAAATGGATGAAAATCTTCGGTTGATTGAGTACATCAGAGAAGTGGCAGAGGTAGTTCACACCGTTGATGGCCAGGTGATCACAGCAGAACAGATGCTTGAACGTTTTTTGTTTTCCAGAGAGATGCAATGGACCTATATCCGCCGCCTTTCTGGTGGTGAAAGACGCCGTTTGTATTTACTCAGTGTCTTAATGGAAGAGCCCAACGTACTTTTTTTGGACGAACCGACAAATGACTTGGATACTCAGACCTTAAGCATATTAGAGGATTACTTAGATCAATTTCCTGGTGTGGTAATTACTGTTTCACACGACCGTTATTTTTTAGACCGGGTGGTTGACCGCCTATTAGTTTGTAAAGGTGGCAGCGGAGAAATTGAACGATTTCAGGGAAGTTATTCTGCCTACATAGATAACCAAAAGGAGGAAGCTTCCCTGCAAAAAGAGACAAAGGCAGGGCCCGCCCCGAAACAAGCCAAGCAGTACAGAAAAAAGCTCTCTTATAAAGAGCAGCAGGAATGGAACCAGATTGAAGACAAAATTATGGAATTGGAAATGAAAAAGGAAGAGCTTGAAGCAGAAATAGGTGAAGCCGGCAGTGATTATGACAGAATACAAGAATCAATGAAAAAGCAGGCAGATGTGGAAGCTGAGCTTGAGAAAACCATTGAACGCTGGACTGAACTTTCTCTGATGATAGAAGAGATTGAAAGCGGCAAACAACAATAAACAAAGAAGAGGCTGGGGCAAAACTCAGCTAAATAGAAGGGCCTTCACCGTCGGTGAGGGCCCTTACTTATATTATAATTCTGTTGGTTGATTGTTCAAAAATACACTCGCTGGCCGCGGGCAAGGCTTCAGCTAGCCAGGTGAACCCCCCGGCGGATATTAGCTCTTGCTTTTCCCGCAGGCGTCTCGTGACGTTTAACAATCAACGTATATGTACACAAAAAGGGTAGTGAAGATTGTTTTGAATGTCCACTTCGTTCTCAGTGTACGAAAGTCAAGGAAGGAAATAACCGGCAATGTTCCTTATAATGAGAAGTGGGAAAATCAAAAAGCCTATATTCAAAGAATGCTTTCAGACGAAGAAACCGGCGAGATCTACGAGAAGCGTAAGATCTGAGCCAACCTTCGGATTTCTGAAGGCTAATTTACGTTTCACTCGAAAGTCGTTAAGAGGAAAAAACAGGTGAAAATCGAAATAGGATTTGCATTAATGGCGGTGAACTTGCGAAAGTACACCGCCCGTAAGCCCCATCATCCCATTTCTGATCAACAAAAAGGTGCCAGCTATCGAAAATCGATAACTGACACCTTTTATTGCTTTTCAGAGACTGTTTTGTCCCAGCCTCTTTAAATACATAGATCCCTAAATATTTTTTAATTTTCTCCATAAAGTCGCCCGGTTTATTCCCAGTCGCTTTGCGGCCCGCGTTTGGTTATAGTTTTCTTCTTCTACAACTTTACGGATAATGTCCTCTTCTATTTCAACCAGTGTTTTTGTGAAATCTATGTTGTCCACTGAATGTATTGAAATGTCCTTTTTTGTATGCGACACTTCTTTTTTTTGGATATATGGACCTTCGGCGTTATATACGCCTGTTTCTAATCCTTCGTTTAATTCTGCCAGGTTCCTTTTCCATTCTTTTTGTTTCCATGTACATAATAGGTCTTCGGAAAGGCCCACCACTTGTTTTCCGTATAAATTATTATATCGGGCAATGAACTTGCGTGTATATTCCTCAAAGGTTTCTAATTGGTCCCTTAAAGGAGGGAGGTGTACGGAGGTATCAAAATTTTCAGTAATGCGCTCAGAGAGGTTACAGTTATTTGTAGAGAAGACAGCAGTGTTGTCCTTACAGCAGGAAAAGCTCTTGACAAGCTTCTTTATTTGGCAAGGAGATAATTCCTCCCACCCTCGGATATAAAAAGTGCCTTTTAATTTTTGTATGGTGGCGTGTAATTTACTCAACTCACCTTCGCTGATCATTTCCCCGATAGTAACTGCCCACTGCTCTTCAGTGTACCCATTTTTATAGTAATGAAAGGCACTGGTCAAAGACTTTTTACCTGTACCTTCCTCACCGGTAAGTAACAATACTGGCTTATGAGCACTGGATTTTAATTGTATAATTGCCTCACGTACCTTTTGGTTCACCTGGCACAGCTGAGAAAAGGAAAAAATAGTAGAACGAAGATGAGAAAAAGACAGTTCATCGCTGTGAAAATAATACTTATTTTCTTCAGTGAATTTTACCACAAAATAAGAAGAGCTTTCTTCCAAAAGTAGCACCTCAATAAGGAGCATCTTACCATTAACCTCCGCTGTTTTAATTGAATAAGGAGCTTCAATAATCCTCCTAAAGACCCCTTCGTAGTTTTGTTCAAGGTCATAAACAGAGTGAATGGTTGAGTCTAAGGAAAACAGAGAATAAAATTCTCTGTTAGCAAAGTTAACTGTGCCATCTAATTCAAAGATAATGACTCCTTCGGATTGGGTATCAATAAGCGCATGGAAAGAAGAAATTTCTTTCCTCGTTTCATTTATGGCTTGAGCTACTTCTTTGGCCCGTGTTAATGATTGATGGACAGCTTCTTTACCAGAAGTAATCATTATACCTTGCAGGGTGAATTCTTCTATGTAATTCAATGCCACAGCATCCCCAAGAACAGTGTTGTACCCATTCTTCCATGCATCCTTAACAGCTTTCCTTACTTCCTCCGATGTTCTTACTTCGGTGTATGGGATTTGCATATCTAGAAGCTTGGAAACTTCTACAACCCCTCGGCAGACACTTGGATACCCGATTAGTTTAATTTTCTCTTCGGAGTCCTTGATTAGTAATAAAGTTCTTAAAATGTCGTAAGCAGAAACCTCAATGTCTATAATGGGTACTTTTACGTGTTTTCGTAAGGTGTCAGCTGTAGCCCCCCGGCTGATCAAAACCAGAAATCCATTTTGTTCCATTCTCTTGGCAGGCTGTACGGCATCCACTACATCGCACACTACAACTTCCACCTCTATGTCTGATATAGCGGCAGCTTCCAGTTGGATCACTTTCTCTAAGTGTGGGTAAGGGGCTAGTACCCCTATTTTTATTGGCATATCAATCATCAATCTCCCAAAAGTAACAAACTGTTTAAAATTTAAACGCTTTCTCATTTATTGTTGTTTTTTTAAATAGTTTTTGTCACAATAATTATAAAAGTTTCCACTATTATGTCAATAGTGATAGAAACGAATATGTAGAAGAACTAGGAAAATATGATTTTTTGTAAGCGATTTCTAAAATTATTCAAGAGGGGAGTTTATTATGAAGATTAAACAGACAATAGAAAGGGTTCCTGGTGGATTAATGATTGTTCCGTTAATGCTAGGGGCTTTATTAAACACCATAGATCAGTTGCAAATCCCTTTTATAGTGAGATTTTTGCAGTTTATCGGTGCCCCCCAGACAGATGACGGTACATATGAATTTTTACGAATCGGTGGATTCTCTCAGGAGTTATTCAAAGATGGGGCTCTTGTCTTAATCGCACTGTTCTTGTTTTGTGCAGGGAGTCAAATGAATTTGAAGCTCGGCGGAAAAGCATTAAAAAAAGGTTCTTTGCTAACAACTTCTAAATATCTTACTGGTCTTGTAATAGGTATTTCTTTCGGATACTTTTTTGACCCAATGGAAGGGTTACTAGGTTTATCAACGGTCGCTATCATTGCAGCAATGACGAATGGTAACGGGGGAATGTACGCCGCCTTGACAAGTCAGTACGGGAATCGCTCTGATGTTGGCGGGGTAGCAGTTTTGTCCATAAATGACGGTCCATTTTTTACGATGATGTCTTTGGGGCTATTAGGTGCTACCTTTCCATTTGCTACGTTCTTAGCTGTATTGCTGCCAATTGGTATAGGCATGTTGTTAGGTAATCTAGACGAAGATATACGATCCTTCTTAAAGCCTGGGGAAATTCTGCCGGTTCCGTTCTTTGCCTTTGCCCTGGGGGCGGGTATGAATTTTGCTCTGTTTTTCAATCCGGAGGTAGTAGGGGCAGGCATTCTCTTAGGGCTTTTGACAACGGTCTTAACTGGCTTAACCGGAATCTTCGTCTTTAAGCTATTTAAAGAAAGAAGTTACATTGCTCCGGTAGCAGAAGCATCAACGGCCGGAAATGCGGTAGGTACGCCAGCAGCTATCGCCGCCGCCGCGGCCACAGCTGCAGCAGCAGGGGGGATGAGTCAATCTCAAGCCGCAGCTTATCAAGACATTGTCCCACTAGCCACCGCTCAAATCTCAATTTCCGTTCTTGTGACGGCTATATTATGTCCAATAGCTGTTATAATTGTTGATCGTTATCAACGGAAAAGAGGTATAATTGGTACAGAAGAAGATGTGACAAGTGAAATTAAAGATTCAAAAAATACAAGCACCTAAATGGATGTATAGGAGGGTTACAAATGGACGTTTCACTGCTTTATGGAAAAGGAGAAATTCAGGTAGAGGTTCCAGATCATGCTAAGATTATTGAACCTAAACATGTAGAAGGAAAGAAAGATCAAAGGCAGGCTGTAGTTGATGCTTTACAAAGCCCGATTGGCACCCCTCCGTTAAAAGAAATGGTGAAGTCAACTGATTCAGTTGCTATAGTGATTAGTGATATTACCAGACCAACGCCAAATCATATTCTTGTTCCTGCCCTAATCGAGGAGCTTCCTCACGTGCCATTGGAGCAATTTGTAGTGATAAATGGGACGGGTACTCACCGTGACCAAACAAGAGAAGAATTTATCGAAATGCTTGGTGAGTGGACGGTTAATAACATTCGCATTGTTAATAATCATTGCCATGATAAAGAGGAATTATCGTATGTCGGAGAGAGTGAATTCGGTTGTGGAGTATATTTAAATAAAGAATATGTAGAGGCGGATTTTCGGATCACGACAGGTTTTATAGAACCTCATTTCTTTGCTGGTTTTTCCGGCGGGCCCAAGGGGAACATGCCAGGAATCGCAGGAATCGAAACGATCATGACCTTTCATAATGCAAGAATGATTGGAGATCCAAAGGCAACCTGGGGTAATATGGATAATAATCCAGTTCAGGAGATGACAAGGGAAATCAACCGTATGTGTCCACCACATTTTCTCCTAAACGTCACCTTAAATGGAAATAAAGAGATTACTGAAGTCTTTGCTGGAGACCTTTTCCCAGCTCATGAAAAAGGCTGCGAGTATACGAAAGAACATGCTATGGTTCCTTGTGAAGAAAGATTTGACGTAGTGATTACCTCGAATTCAGGGTATCCGCTGGATCAGAATTTATATCAGGCTGTTAAAGGAATGAGCGCAGCACAAAAAATCGTTAAAAAAGGCGGCACCATTATCGTTGCAGCGGAGTGTTCTGACGGTATCCCCAATCATGGGAATTTTGCAGAGATATTTACATTAGCTGAGACCCCGCAACAGTTATTAGATATGATTAATGACCCTGCATTTAAAATGTTTGATCAGTGGCAAGTTCAAAAGCAAGCAGTCATTCAAGTTTGGTCGGATGTTCACGTGTATTCTAAATTGACAAAAGAGCAAATTAACCAAGCAATGTTAACTCCTTGTAATGATATAGAAGCAACATTAGAAAACCTTAAAGCAACTTATGGAGAGGATATGAGCGTGGCTGTTCTACCACAAGGCCCCTTAACAATCCCCTATATTAGAGAGGAGTAAGAGGTATGCCCTACACTAAACTTAAAAAACTACAAGAAACTCTACAAGAGATGGGAAGGGTAGTAGTTGCTTTCTCAGGTGGTATTGATAGTACATTTCTTTTGTATGTTGCTCGTGATACCCTCGGGAAAGAAAACGTATTAGCTGTGACAGCGGACTCAGAAACATTCCCACAAAGAGAATTGGAAGATTGCAGGGAATTAGCAAAGAAATTAGATGTAAAGCATGAAATAATATCAACTTCCGAATTCGCTATCCCGGGATATACAGAGAACAAAAGCGATCGCTGCTATTTATGCCGGGATAACCTATTTGAAAATTTAAAGCCTCTTTTAGAACAAAAAAATTATAGCAATATCGTCTTCGGCCTGATTGCGGACGATATGGGTGAGCATCGGCCCGGGATCATTGCAGCTCGTGAGCATGGCGTGCGCGGACCTCTACAGGAAGTTGAGTTATATAAGCAGGAAATACGCCAATTATCCCGGGAAATTGGATTGCCAAATTGGGATAAGCCTTCCTATGCTTGTTTAGCTTCACGAATTAGTTATCAAGAGACTATCACGATCAAAAAGCTTAAAATGGTAGACAAAGCAGAAGAGATAATTCGGGATTACGGAGTCAGGCAAGTACGCGTGAGAATGCATGGTGAGATGGCCAGGATTGAAGTCATGCCAGAGGACATGTCTCTAATTTTAAAATTGCATGGAACTCTTCAAAGGGAATTAACAGAATTAGGTTTTAAATATGTCACGTTAGATCTGGCAGGATACAAGAGCGGGAGCATGAATGCAGTATTGGAAAACGTTAAAACAACTTAGAGGGTGGTTGCCATCATGTATGAAGACTTAGGGTTTTCGAAAGTAGATTACGATCGAGAAGAGAGAACAGGCTATCCTGAAATCATTTATGGTGAAGGAAAAACGGCTGAACAAATCACCTTAATCGCTGAGAAGTTGGTGGAACGCCATGGTAAGGTTCTTGTAACAAGGGTTTCAGAAGAAAAAGCAGCTGACTTAAAGAAAGCGTTTGCCGATTCTTTTTACCATTCTGTTTCCCGTATCTTTAGTGTAGGAAAGCCAGAAAAATTATATCGTGGCAAAGTAATGGTACTAAGTGCAGGTACCTCTGATCTTCCTGTAGCTGAGGAAGCGCTTCTGACAGCACAGTGGATGGGGTGTGAAGTGGAAGCAATTAATGACGTAGGGGTAGCAGGCATTGACCGATTACTTTCTTATCGTGAATATTTACAAACAGCGAGTGTACTGGTTGTAGTGGCTGGTATGGAAGGTGCGTTACCAAGTGTGGTTACTGGATTGGTAAAACGCCCTGTGATCGCTGTTCCTACTTCAGTAGGGTATGGAGCTCATTTAGAAGGCTTAACACCTTTATTAGGTATGCTGACAGCATGTGCTTCCGGTATGAGTGTGGTCAATATTGACAATGGCTTTGGAGCAGCATACCAGGCTGCCTTAATTTTAAAAGTAGCAAATGAGGAAAAGTAAAATGAAAACATTGTATTTGGACTGTGTATCAGGGATATCAGGTGACATGACCTTATCAGCGTTGATAGACGCTGGTGCAAGCTTGCAGTATGTGAAACAAGAGCTAAATAAACTTCCTATTGGGGAATTTGATTTAACGATTAAAAGAGTGAATAAGTGCGGGATCTCTTCTTCGCTTTTAGATATCACCTTTCCTCAAGAACATGACCATCATCATGCTCATGATAATGAGCACAAAGAGCACCACGCCCATAGTCACCGTCATGCCTCTCATATCTTGGAAATGATACAAGAAAGCAGTCTTTCAGATCGAGTAAAAGAACAAAGTACCAAGGTCTTTGAAGCTATTGCTGTAGCGGAAGGGAAAATCCACGGAATACCCCCTGAAAAGGTCCACTTTCATGAAGTAGGAGCAATGGACTCAATTATTGATATCATCGGTGTTTGCGTAGCTTTGGAAGATCTTGAAATAGAAACTATTTATTCTTCACCAGTTCCTACAGGAACCGGTCTGATAAAGATAGACCATGGGATATATCCTATTCCAGCCCCTGCTACCGCGGAGTTATTAAAAGGAATCCCTCTTTCTCCTTTAGAGGCAAAGGGGGAACTTACTACTCCAACTGGAGCAGGCTTTATCCATGCTTTAGTGAGTGAGGTTAGAAGCTTGCCTCCCTATGTTATATCATCAATAGGCTATGGAGCAGGAAAAAAGGATTTTGATACACACCCTAACATTCTTCGAGCAATCATGCTGGAGAGTCAGGAAGAAAGGGTTACTGAAGGGGTTGTCCTTTTAGAATGCCAGATTGATGACTTGCCTGGAGAAGTACTGGGATATGTGATGGAGAGTTTATTTGAAGCCGGGGCCTTAGACGTGTATTACACGCCTATCCAAATGAAAAAAAACCGGCCTGGGACTCTAATCACCGTACTTTCCAAACAAGAGCAAGCAAATCAACTGGAAGAGTTATTGTTACAGGAAACTTCTACCTTTGGAGTCCGTTCCTCTTTTTGGCAGCGAAGAGCATTATCACGAAGTATAAGCCACATAGATACCATTTACGGTCAAATTCGTATCAAAAATGGTTATGAGAAAAACAAGGTTTATCAAAGGTCTCCAGAGTTTGAGGATATCAAGCAAGCAGCTCTGCAACATGGAGTTCCTCTTAAGAAAGTTTTAGCAGAAATATATCGTCAATTAGATAAATATTAGAGGTTTCAGGAAGAAAGGCCTTCTTCCATAAAACAAAAAAGTACCCTATAGAGTAGGACTTAATAAGTCAACCTATAGGGTGCTTTTTTGTACAATGGCGAAGAAAATTACAGAACTGGGGAAATATCATAAGGGGAAAACTAAGATTCATAGTAGACAAGGGTGCACTTCTTTACTCTAGTCATGAGGGTTCTGTCAATTAATGTTTAGAAGGATAGCTTGCTCTCTCATTGCGAATGCCCCTCCTATAAAGAAGGGTGGGATAGGCAAGCCTGCTTTGAAGATGAATGCAATATAATAGGCTTTCTTCCCTTGAAAAGTGAGTGAATAGACCTACCATACCCATGACTATTCTTGCTCTCTTTTGTGTAACCTTATACTATTTTATTTAAAGCAAAAATGAGGAGGGAACGAATTGAATAGCAAAATAAATAAGCTAGAGTATATAGATGGCGAAGTGATAAGTATCAAAGCTGTAGGAAAGGGAACTAGAGTATGTGTAGATTGTGCAGACGAGCTGTCTCCTGAAGAAGGAATGCTGGTTGGGAACACTGGAGACGGGTACATATTAGTGCTTTCGGAAAACCGAAAAACAGAAACTTACCCCTCCCGTGCGTTCCGTGTAAATTGCGGCGCGGTCCATCAGTACATTTATGAGGGAGAGAAAACAAAATATTTATCTGAGCTAAGAGGAGGGGAGCAGACACCGGTCTTTTCCTTATCAGGAGAGCAGAGATTCGTGCCGCTTGGTAGAGTTAAGGCAGAACAAAGGGATTTACTTCGAGTGGAATGCATGGTGCAGAACAAGATCATTTCGGCCACACTGCAAGATGCTGATAGTGTGCAGCTTGCCGATGGAGAAGGGAACTCTGTCCCTGTTCAGCAGTTAGCTTCAGGAGATCGTGTGCTTTGTATGGTCGATGAACCTGGCCGTCACCTGGGCGAAAAGATTAAAGAAAAGATTAGGGAATATTGAGCATAAAGAAAGAAGAGTAGGGGAATAAATACAAGAATTCACGTGAGGAGGGATCATATGGAACCATCAGGTTGGGGAAGGTTTCTTTCCAAAATGAGAGAGGAAAAGCCGCTCATTCACAACATTACAAACGTAGTAGTCACGAACTTTACAGCCAATGGACTTCTCGCATTAGGAGCTTCTCCAGTAATGGCGTATGCCAAGGAGGAAGTTGCTGATATGGCCAGGATTGCCGGGGCTCTTGTTTTAAATATTGGTACATTATCTGCTGAGGAAGTCGAGGCTATGATACTTGCGGGTAACACAGCAAACCAGCAGGGGGTGCCAATTATACTTGATCCAGTTGGAGCGGGAGCCACACCGTATCGAACAGAAGCATCTAAAAGGATTGTAAAAGAACTGAATCTCTCCCTTCTAAGAGGAAATGCAGCAGAGGTTGCAAATGTGGTTGGACTTGATTGGAAAATAAAAGGAGTAGATGCGGAAGAAGGAGAAGGAGACATACTTGAACTAGCCAAAGAGGCTGCGCGAAAGCTCGATACCGTGGTTTGTGTGACAGGAAAAGAGGATGTTATTACAGATGGGGAAAAAACTTATATTGTAAATAACGGGACAGCCATGTTTACGAAAATCACGGGTGCCGGATGTTTATTAAGTTCAGTGATTGGTTCGTTTGCAGCAGTTGAAAAGGACGTTTTAACTGCGGGAGCGGCGGCTCTTTCTGCATATGGGATAGCAGGAGAAAAGGCTGCTCAGGAAAGTGAGGGTCCAGGCAGCTTTCAGGTTGCTTTTTTAGATCAGCTTTATAAGATAACTTCAAAGGAAGTCGATTCCTTAGCTTCAATCTCTTTAAGTTAACCGATCTATTGAAATAACAATTATCAGTATGAGGAGAATTCACATTCACAAAAGGTGCCTGGCACTGCGGGCTGTAACAAGAAAATTGTGATTTTCTTTAAGCAACAGCGTCATTCACGTTTTTTTGTTACATATCCTGCAAGGTGCCTGGCACCAAAAAGGAAGTGGGAAAACTTTGGGACGTATAACAAGAGCTGAGATGATAAAGTACTTAAAATTATATTTTATATTTGGCAGTCAAAATACTACTCAGCTTCCTGAACAAGTAGTAAAGGAAGCAATCGAAGGCGGGATCACTCTTTTTCAATACCGTGAAAAAGGAGAAGGTTCAAAAGCAGGTGCTGAAAAGGTAGAGCTGGCACGTAAATTGCAAGAGATCTGCCGGCAAAATGGAATTCCTTTTATAGTTAATGATGATATTGATTTAGCGGTCCAACTTAATGCAGACGGTCTTCATGTTGGACAAGAAGATATTGGAGCAAAAGAAGCAAGAAAAATGATGGGTGATAAAATTCTGGGGGTTTCTGCATATACGATTGACGAAGGCCTGGAAGCCGCAGAGGACGGGGCTGACTACCTTGGTTTAGGACCTATATATGCGACAGGTTCTAAAGACGATGCTGCTGAAGAAGCGGGTCCTCAAGTGATCACTCTGTTTCGTAAAATGGGAATCAAGACACCAATTGTTGGAATTGGTGGTATTTATGAAGATAATATCGACGAAGTGATGAAATCAGGAAGCGACGGCATATCAATAATTTCAGCGATTGCTTCTGCACCAAGCCCCTTGGGAAGTGCAAAAAATTTGAAAAAAAGAATTGAAAATTACCTGTAGATAAAGAAATAATATATGTAAAAACAAGCAGCATTCTGGTACCTCCAGAGAGCTGCTTGTTTTTTATAGCTGTGGCTTTGCCATTAACCAGCTTTCTTCGCTAGTTTTACCAGGACGTGAGCCATTTTATGCTTTTCGTCATCCTCAGCTACCTGCCACATCTCTTGTAATAGCTTTTCTTCTGTATTTTTAGGTGATTCATGGTTTTTGAGGTATTCTGCTACACGCTCAGCGCCTTTTGCCATTTGCTCTTCACTGAGGCCTAGAGATTCACCTTTTTCTACTTTTCCTTTAAGGTATTGCTGGAACTCACTAAAGCTTTCTAAAATGTCTTCCTTTTTGCTTTCGGACATATTGTCAAGTTTTTCTTCAGCTTGTTTCTTTGGATCTGCCATCTTATATTCCTCCTTAAAGTAATTATGATCCTCTAATTCCCATCCTTGAGCAATTTAAACGTTTATATCACAAATACTACTAATTACCGTATCAGCAAGGAGGACTATAGCGTTAGCATAGCTGCGGCGAGCGCCATGAGTATCACTGTAAGAGCGAGAGCTGCTACACTGCAGGCAATACCGCCAATTGCGAGTCCCTTTCCGGACTCTCCTCTTCTTTTAATCTCCCTTATTGATAAAATTCCAAGAATAAGGCCAACCAACCCTAGAGCAAAGCCGGCTAACGGAATCAGAATAGAAGATACGAGTCCCACTACACCAAGGACCAGGGCTGTAATTGACTTTCCATTTGTTTTTAAAGGTGTTTCTGATGATATACCGGTTTCTTGTTGATGTGCCAAATTAGTGACCTCCCTTTCTCTTATTAATTCGTTCTCCTACTCTATTCCTGAATTTTTCTTTTTTAATCACATAAACAAAAATAGAATGGAAGAGGATAAATTCCTTTGCAAATTGAAAGCCAAAAAGAGATTGACAGAGAGTGGAGGATCAGATAGCTTTAAAGGAGAAGAATATTAGGGAAAAGGTGAAAGCTGTTCTAACAGTTTTCTTAAAAGGGAAGACCGGTGTGAAGCCGGCGCGGTCCCGCCACTGTAATTGGGTTGTCTGTTTTGCTGCCACTGTCGGTACAAATCGATGGGAAGGAAAAAACAGATGGAAACCAAGAGCCAGGAGACCTGCCTTTTTCAACAACACCAGTAACCTACGGGGCATGGGGGGGTGTTAGAGCAGGTTTCCGATTAATTATGGGCTGTTAAAAAGCCGTTTATATTATGCCGGAAGAGCGCCTCTAACCTCCACATGCAGGTTAGGGGCGCTTTTTTGCTGTTTAGTTGTGTATGCGTAGGTGAGAGGTAAATCTTTTAGTAAATTCTCTGTTCAAGGAGTGCTTGTACGATATATCCTGGCTGGGGGATGCGTGCAGCTTTTATAAGCAGTCTGAAAGAGACCAAATGGAATAGAGCCTTTTGCAGTGCGTTCGTCTTTATTCTATATAAGGAGTGATAGTGTGACAAATGAAAAAGGAAAACTTCTTGTCGTAGGTTTCGGCCCAGGAAGTGAAGAACAAATGACATATCGTGCAAAAGAAGCAATTCTTGAGTCAGATTCTATTATTGGCTATAAAACATATATAGATTTAATTAAACCATTGCTTACCGATCAGGACATAGTAAGGACGGGAATGACTGAAGAAGTAAGCAGAGCACAGGAAGCAGTCAAGCAGGCTGAGCAAGGAAAAACAGTGGCTGTCATTTCCAGCGGAGATGCTGGTCTATACGGCATGGCGGGATTAGTTTATGAAGTGTTAATTGAAAAGGGATGGAAAGAGGACGAAGGCGTAGAAGTAGAAATCATTCCTGGGGTATCTGCAATCAATTCTTGTGCCTCGCTTTTAGGGGCGCCGGTAATGCATGATGCCTGTACGATCAGCTTGAGTGACCACTTAACCCCTTGGGATTTAATAGTAAAACGAGTAGAAGCGGCCGCCCAGGCTGATTTTGTCATTGCACTTTATAACCCAAAAAGCGGCAAGAGAACAAGACAAATAGAAGAGACGCAAAGGATTTTAATGAAGTATAGAGATAAAGAAACGCCTGTCGGCCTTGTAAAAAGCGCATATAGAGAGCGGCAAAACATAGTGATGACTGATTTGGAGCACATGCTTGACCATGAGATTGGCATGCTTACAACAGTAGTAATCGGAAATAATTCTACATTTTATTATGACGGCAAAATGATTACCCCAAGAGGCTACCAGCGTAAATATACACTGGGCGAGGAGAAACAAAAGTTAAAACCTGCCCAGAGACTAAGAAGTGAGGCAGAGCCATGGGCGATGCATGGGGGAAAAGAAGAGACGGTAAAAGCTGCCGAAAGTATAAATGTTAAAGGTCTTGCAGAAGAAGCGTTAAGCAAGTTGGGCACCACTTATTCAGAAAACAAACAAGTATCAGAAGATTCTATCTCATTTAAGCAAACAGAGATTTTTGAATTTGCGGTTTCTCCGGGAACAGCAAACAAGAAAATAAGCTCAAAACAGCTTCTTCAGCTGACAGAAGTAATCGGGGAAGACGGTGAGGTAGAGTATACCCCCAGCCATTACTTCAAAGTATCCCTTGAAACAGATCGTGCACAGGAAATTGTGAAAGAGCTTAAAGAAGCGGGCTGGCTCGTTTCTCCGGTAGGTAATGTGATTCACGTAAAGGCCTGTGATTTTTGTGACGGTGAGAAGCGTGATTCAATCCCATATGCTGAAGAACTTCAATCAGCTCTTGGCGGTATGGTTGTTCCCAAAGTTATGAACATAGGCTTTAATGGGTGCGGCATGGCCTGCTACGGTGCAATTACTGATGATATTGGCATTATTTATAGAAGAGGAGCTTTTGATGTGTTTTTGGGTGCAAAAACAACGGGCAGAAATGCGCATGTAGCACAGCCAGTGGCTGAGGGGATGGAAGTGGACAAGTTAATTCCCCTCATTACAGCTGTTGTAGATGAGTACAAGGAAAAAGGACTGCCTAATGAAAGGTTCCATAAGTTTTTTAAGAGAGTGCAGGAGATCCAAGGGTTTAAGTATCAAGAGATGCCAGTGCCGGTTATCGTAGATAATCCATGTGAATAAGGAGGGAGAAATTATGAAAGCTGTGCTGTTTATCGGACACGGAAGCAAGAAGAAAGAGGGCAATGAAGGGATCATCCAGTTTGTAGATAACCTTAAAGATAAGGTGCCTGCTCCGATTGTGGAGACTTGTTTTTTGGAATTTGCTTCTCCGGAGCTTGCTTTGGGCATTGAGACATGTGTGAAAAGAGGGGCGACTGAGGTTGCGCTAGTACCTATTATGTTTTTTCCAGCGGGCCATTCTAAGATTCATATTCCCCAAGCGATTGATAAAGCAAGAAAGCTTTATCCTTTAGTACGGTTTCATTACGGGCGTCCGATTGGGATTCACGAAGAAATGTTTCAGCTGTTAAAAGAAAAGCTTCACGCTGGAGTGGAAAAAGAAATCTTATATCACAAAGATACCTCTATCTTATTGGTTGGGAGAGGAAGCAGTGATGTAGATGCAAATAGTGAACTGTTCAAGCTTTCTAGAATTCTCTCAGAAAAGCTGGAAATGGCAGCGGTAGAAGTATCCTTTATTGGAGTGACAACCCCTACAGTAGAGGAAGGCGTGGAGAGATGCATTCGTCTGGGCGCAAGTAATATTTTGATGGTTCCTTACTTTTTCTTTGCTGGTATCTTAATGGACCGAATGGATGCCAAACTGAAAACCTTTAAAGAAAAATATACAGAGCAGGAATTTTATATGACAGACCCAATTGGCCTCCACAAGCGGTTGGAGAAGGTATTGCTCGACCGGGCTGAAGAAGCTGTTGGTGGTAACGCGAAATTAAACTGTGACATGTGTCAATATCGTTTATTCGCTTTAGAGCATATGGATATCCGCCATGATCACGACCACAGTCATCACCATGATCACGATCATGAACACTCCCACTAAACAAAGGAGGCCAGCTCATGATATTTTTATTAGCCGGAACAAGTGATGCCAGAGAACTGGCAGTGAAAGTGAAAAAGGAAGGTTATAAGGTTCTTGCCTCAGTGGTTACAGAAGAAGCAGCAAAGGAATTGGAAAAAGAAGATATTCAAGTACGTACAGGAAGACTAGACGTTGAAAATATGGAAAAAGTTTTTCATGAAGAAGAAATTTCTTTAATTGTCGATGCCTCTCACCCTTTTGCTGAAGAAGCTTCCAAGAATGCGATAGAAGCTGCAAAAAACAGCGGGCTTCATTACATACGATATGAGCGTGCTTCTATCAATACTTACGATAATTTAGTAGTTAAAGTTGAAAGTTACCAAGAAGCTGCAGAATTTGCAGCAAAGCGTGGAGGCAATATCATGCTGACGACGGGCAGCAAGACCCTGGATATATTCGCCAAACGGTTGATAGGTTTGGACGGAGTAAGACTTGTGTGCAGAATGCTGCCAAGAATAGAAAACATGGAAAAATGCAAGGAGCTTGGGGTGGAACAAAAGAATATTATCGCTTTGCAGGGTCCTTTCACTCAAGACTTAAATAAAGCACTTTATGAGCAGTTTGGCATTACAACAATGATAACGAAAGAAAGCGGAAAAAGGGGTTCATTCGATGAAAAAGTGACCTCCGCCCTTGAACTTGGAATTGAAGTTATTTTAATAGAAAGACCTGATATTAACTATGGCGACAAAGGGAGCACCACTGAAGAAATGTTAAATAAAATTGAATCTTCCTATGAAAGGGGAACAGAAAAATGGACTTCTCCACAGATTTTAAACCGTTAACGGTTCAGCCTAAAGAAATAGAAGGAAAAAGCTTTGAAATGATTACCGAGGAGATAGGAGAGCATTCTTTTACGGAAGAGCAGTACCCTGTTGTCCAGCGGATTATACACGCTTCAGCTGACTTTGAGCTGGGAAGAAGCGTTCGTTTTCATCCGGATGCAGTGAGGTCAGGAGTTCATGCTATCCGTCAGGGTAAAAAAGTTGTTGCTGATGTGCAGATGGTTCAGGTTGGAATAAGCAAACCAAGGTTAGAGCAGTTTGGCGGCGGAGTTGATGTCTATATTTCAGATCCTGATGTTATCGAAGAAGCAAAACAGTTAAATACAACCAGAGCCATTATTTCTATGAGAAAAGCGATAAAAGAAGCAGATGGAGGGATTTTTGCGATCGGAAACGCTCCGACTGCCCTTCTTGAACTTATTCGTTTAGTTAAAAATGGGGAGGCAAGGCCAGGGTTGGTTGTAGGAATGCCAGTGGGCTTTGTGTCTGCAAAAGAATCAAAGGAAGAGCTGGCCAAATTGGATATTCCCTTTATTACAAACTTAGGGAGAAAAGGAGGAAGCCCGGTAACAGTTGCAGCAGTGAATGCTTTATCGCTCATTGCTGAACAGCAGGGATAACAATGAAATCAACAAAGCCTAAAAAAGATCCTAAAGATATGCGGCATGGATATACTACAGGTGCTAATGCCACAGCGGCCACAAAGGCGGCGTTGCTCAGTTTAGCAGGACAAACTGAAGTAAAAGAGGTGGAAATTACGCTGCCGATCGGTGAACGAGTCACTTTTCACATGGAAAGTGTCTCGTTTTCTCCTACAGAGGCGCAGGCTGTGGTGATCAAAGATGCAGGAGATGACCCGGATGTAACGCACAAAGCTGAAATTGTCTCCACTGTAAAATGGGCTGATGAAATTGTTATTGAGGGAGGAATAGGTGTCGGTCGTGTCACAAAAACGGGCTTGCCTGTTGAAGTGGGAAGACCTGCAATAAACCCGGTACCTATGAAAATGCTAACTGAAATTACCAAAGAGGTGCTTGGAGAGACTACCTATAAAGGGGCTGAAGTGATTATTTCCGTTCCCGAGGGTGAAAAGATTGCGGAGAAAACGATGAACAGCCGTATTGGAATTATAGGAGGCATATCAATCCTGGGAACACGAGGAACGGTCGTTCCATTTTCTACTGCTGCTTTCCGGGCAAGTATTGCCCAGGCTGTGAGCGTTGCGAAAGAAGGGGGATGCGAGCATGTGGTGCTTTCAACAGGAGGACGGAGCGAGAAATACGCATTAGAAATTTTTTCAGAGAGACCGGAAGAGTCGTTTATAGAAATGGGTGACTTTGTCGGGTTCTCTTTAAAACAATGTAAAGCCAAGAAGATGAAAAGAGCAACATTAGTCGGTATGATCGGGAAGTTTTCCAAGGTCGCGCAAGGAATAATGATGGTTCATTCCAAAAGCGCCCCAGTGGATTTTGGTTATCTTGCTGAAATGGCAGGAAAGTCAGGGGCAGATGAAGATTTGAAAAATGCCGTCTTACAAGCCAACACGGCGTCGGAGGTGGCCAAGATGATGCAGGAAAAAGAATTGACGACGTTTTTTTCTTACTTGTGCAAAGATGCTGCCAAAGCCGGGTTTAAACACGTGAGAGGGAATATGGAAGTGGAAGTCATTTTAATTACGATGAAAAACGAATTGTTAGGAAGGGAAGTTTACGCGGGTGAGCCATAAAGTTATAAAACAGTCAGAGTTAAAGAAAAGTACGGTGACTTGGACTTTGACCGCAATGTTTGTGGCGTTATCAGTCCTTGGAGCCGCAGTCAAGGTCCCTTTTATCCTCACCAGTGTATCACTGGATAGTACAGCAGCTTTGATTGCCGGGGGAATAATGGGTCCTGGCATTGGGGCGGCAGTAGGGTTATTTGGCCATCTTGCTTCAAGTTTTTTAGGCGGATTGCCTCTAGGACCTTTTCATATAGTAATAGCTGCCGAAATGGCGGTGCTGGTGTATATATTTTCTTCCCTCTATAAAAAAGGCTGGCATAAGATCAGCGTTGTTTTTTTTATCCTTGGCAACGCAATCCTCGCTCCTCTTCCCTTCTGGTTTTTGATTAGCCCGGCCTTTTATGCCGGCATGGTTCCTGCTTTACTCATTGCTTCTTCTATCAACGCCCTATTATCCATTTTTTCTTTAACAAGGCTGAAGAAGACTGGTATTGAGGAAAAATTATGGAAAGAGAGGATATAGGATGACTGTAAAAGTGATTGGAATAGGAGACGAAGGGAGAGAAGGGCTGCTGCCTGTTTATCAAGACTGGGTTCTTTCCTGCGACATTCTTGTGGGAGGAAAAAGACAGCTTGCAAACTTTCCGGAACACAAAGGGGAAAAACTGGTTTTAGAAGGCGGCCTTAAGGCTGTCATAGAAACACTGAAAGAGAAGGAAGGATCAACGGTGGTTCTTGCTTCGGGGGATCCTATGTTTTTTGGAGTTGGAGGGTACCTCGCAAAAAAACTGAGAGATGTTGAAATTTATCCCTTTTTAAGTTCTATACAGCTTGCTTTTGCCCGCATGAAAGAAAGCTGGCAGGACTGCGAAGTAATTAGTGTCCATGGGCGTACGATGAAAGGGCTTGCCCAAAAGATTAATGGTAAAAAGAAAATTTTGCTTTTAACTGATAAAGAGAATACTCCTTCAAGAATTGCAGACTATCTGCTGGATTATCAGATGACCGAGTACAAGGCATTTGTAGGTGAAAATTTAGGAGGAATGGAAGAGAAAATTGAATGGTTTTCCTTAGAAAAGCTCTCTTCTTATGAGGCCTCTCCCCTTAACGTGGTTGTGTTAAAACAAACCCATTCTTCACCAGCCTGGACTTTAGGGATACCTGATGACGAGTTTTCTCAAAGAAAGCCTGATAAAGGGCTGATCACAAAAAAAGAAGTGAGGATCCTAAGCATTACTGCTTTGGAACTTCATGAACATAGTATAGTGTGGGATATTGGGACATGTACGGCTTCTGTAGCGATAGAATCGGCCAGGATCGCAAAATATGGAATGGTATATGGAATCGAGAAAAACGAAGCTGATCTCAATAACGCCCGGGAGAACACAAAGAAATTCAGGACAGATATACACTTACAACACGGAAAAGCTCCGGAAGGGATAGATGAATGGCCAGATCCCGATGCCATTTTTATTGGAGGATCAGGTGGGGACATGGAAGCTCTTCTAGGTATGTGCTGCCAACGCTTAAAGGCAGGCGGAACCATCGTTTTGAATGCAGTGACTATCGAGAATCTTGGAAATGCAACTTCTATTTTTAATAAAAATGGTTTTACCACAGATATTACGCTGGCTCAGATATCCCGCAGTAAACCTATTTTACATATGACCCGGTTTGAAAGCCTGAATCCCATTTACATCATTACAGCCAAATACAAGGAGGGACAAGAATGAATGGATTAGGAAGCGTTATTGGAGTTGGAGTGGGGCCTGGAGATCCGGAACTGTTAACTATAAAAGCCTACCGGGCATTGAAAGAAGCAGACGTCATTGCCTACCCTAAAAAACGCCAGGGGGCTAAAAGCTATGCTCACCAAATTGTTGAACCATTTCTTCCGGAAGAGACCAGGAAACTGGGACTCGTTTTTCCAATGACAAAGGATCAAAGTATTTTAGAAAGGGAATGGAAAAAAATCACTGATACCATCTATAGTGAAGTAGAAGCAGGGCATAAGGTAGCGTTTGTGACAGAGGGAGATCCGATGCTCTACAGTACTTTTATTCATCTCTTAAACACAATGAGGGCAGAGTACCCACAAGTAACCATTACCTCCATTCCTGGTATTTCTTCTATTCATGCCATGGCTTCACAAGTAATGGTTCCTCTTGCGGATGGAGATGAATGGACGGCTGTCATTCCAGCCAATGATAACCGGGAAAAAATGAAAGAAGCTTTACGGAAGCATGATGGGATGGTCTTCATAAAAGTGGCAAAGGTTCTTCCTATGATGATTGAAATTCTTGAAGAAATGAATTTAATTGACCAGGCCTTTGTGGCTACAAAGGTCACTTCCTCAGAAGAGTATATATGGAAGGATATCCGCGAACTGCGCACGGCAGAATTGGAGTATTTAACACTAATGATGGTCAGAAAAGAGAAGGTGGTAGCAGGATGAATCCTAAAGTATATATAATAGGCGCCGGGCCAGGAGATCCTGACTTAATTACAGTAAAAGGAAAACAAATCATTGACTCTGCAGATCTCATCTTATATGCAGATTCCCTTGTGAACGAAAAGCTTTTTGAAGAGGTAAAAGAGGGTTCACGAGTATTAAAAAGTGCCGGAATGGACTTAGATGAAATGGTTGAGGTAATGGCCAAAGCTGTGCGAAATGGAGAGAGTGTGGCCAGGGTTCACACAGGGGATCCTACCGTTTACGGGGCGATCGTAGAACAAATGAACCGACTTGCAGAAAAAGGAATCGATACGGTGATCGTGCCGGGGGTTAGCTCTGTATTTGCAGCTGCAGCAAGCGCAAACATAGAACTGACTGTCCCGGAGCTTACTCAAACGGTTATTTTGACCAGAGCCGAAGGACGGACTCCTATGCCTGACAAGGAAAAACTTATCGATCTTGCATCACACCAATGCAGTATTGCTTTATTTCTTAGTGCCACCCTTATTAAAAAAGTCGTCCGAGAATTTATTGAGGCAGGATGGACGGAAGAAGATTCGGTTGTGGTAGTCTACAAAGCAACCTGGCCTGATGAAAAGATAGTAAGGACTACACTTGGCAGCCTTCATGAAAACATGAGAAGTGCAGGAATAACAAAGCAGGCTATGGTAATTGTCAGCAGAGCTGCTGACAGGAAGTTAGTCAGAGAAGGAAAGTTTGAGTCTAAGTTATATGACAAAACATTTACTCATGGCTATCGTAAGGGAGTGAAGGCTGATGGATAAGGTAGCATTAGTGGCCATCACCAAGCACGGAATTGAGCATGTGAGACAGCTGAAAAAAAGAATGGCAAATGCAGATGTTTATTATATGAAGAAACATGCCAAAGGGGACGAAGAAGAGCTTGGAATTACTTTATTTGAGGGTTCTGTCCGGCTGCAAATGGAGCATTTTTTTAAAGAGTACGATGGGATTGTGTTTGTGATTTCGCTAGGGGCGGTTGTACGAATGATCGCCCCGCACCTAAAGGATAAAAAAGTGGACCCTGCTGTAGTAGTTATTGATGACAAAGGCGAGTATGTGATCAGTGTTTTATCGGGCCACATCGGTGGGGCAAATGAACTGACAAAAATGGTGGCAAGAGAATTACAAGCACAGCCGGTTATTACAACAGCCTCAGATGTTCAGCAAACAATACCAGTAGATATATTTGGCCGTGAATACGGGTGGATAATAGAGGATTTTACCCATGTCACCCCTGTCAGTGCTTCGGTAGTAAATGAAGAGCCTATTGTAATCGTTCAGGAATCAGGGGAAACGGGTTGGTGGAAGCATAAAAGAAACTTGCCTTCTCATATGAAGGTTGTCCATTCATGTGAAGAGGCGCTGGGGGAAACCTTTCATGCAGCTTTACTTATCACCCACCGAGTACTGGATGCAGACCGTTATAAGGACTTGTTGTCTGCAAGTGTTATTTACCGGCCAAAGACAATTCATCTGGGTGTGGGCTGTAACCGTGGGACAAGTGCAGAAGAAATACAGCAAGTTATAGATGAAACATTGCTGGAGCTTGAACTTTCTTCTCTTTCTGTTAATGGAATCTCCACAATAGATTTAAAGAGTGATGAGGAAGGCCTCCAAAAGGTATGTAAAGATAATAATTGGTCGTTTACGTATTATACACCAGAGCAATTGAACAAACAGCCAATGAAGAATCCTTCTGAGACTGTATATAAATATACAGGGGCCTACGGGGTAAGCGAACCAGCGGCACTGCTGTCAGCCGGTACGGATGAATTGTATTTAGAGAAAAAAAAGTCAGGAAACGTTACAGTTTCCATTGGTATCTCACAGCATCATGCGAAAGAATTACAAAGGAAGGTGTAAAGATGCAGCCTAGACTCGTCATTGCAGGAACAGGGAGCGGTGTAGGAAAAACTACATTCTCAATTGGATTAATGGGGGCTTTAAAGCAAAGAGGGTATAACGTGCAAGGGTTTAAGTGTGGTCCTGATTATATTGATCCAAGCTATCATACTGCTATCACAGGCAGGAATTCCAGAAACCTGGACAGCTGGATGCTGGATAAGGAGAAAATGCTCGATGTGTTTGTGAAAGGCAGCCAAGGGGCCGATATTTCAATCATCGAAGGTGTAATGGGACTTTATGATGGAAAAAGACCGGACGAGAACACGGGCAGCACAGCGGAAATCAGCATGCTGTTAAAAGCGCCGGTCATCCTGATGGTAAATATAAGCAGTATGGCCAGGAGCGCTGCTGCAATAGTCAAAGGGTTTCAGAACCTTGAGCCGCAAGTGTATATTGCAGGGGTTGTAGTGAACCAGGCAGGCAGTGAAGGCCATTACAAGCTATGTAAAACTGCTATTGAAAAAGAGTGTGGGATTCCGGTGTTGGGTTACTTAAAAAAAGGTGATGTTCCGTCAATTCCTGAACGGCATCTGGGATTAATCCCCGCCATAGAGAGAGGAGAGCTTGATGGGTTCTTCGAGGAATTAAGCCAAGTGATATCGGCACAGGTCGATATTGAGAAGCTTATGGAGCTTGCTCGTAAGTGCGAGAATGTTCATCCTTCTAATTTGTTGTTTTCTTCTAAAGGTAAGAGCAAAAATACGAGAATTGCCGTGGCAGTCGATGCTGCGTTTAATTTTTATTATCCGGAAAATATTGAGCTTCTTGAGGAAGAAGGAGCAGAAATAGTACCATTTAGCCCTCTGCAAGGAGAGAGTATACCAGAGAAGATTGACGGTCTGTATATCGGCGGAGGGTTCCCTGAAGAATTTGCAGCAGAGCTGGCAGAGCAAAAAAAGACCAAGGAACAAATAAAAGAATTGGGTGAAAAGGGTCTTCCTATTTTTGCAGAATGCGGTGGATATATGTATTTAGCAGATACAATCACCACTACTGATAGGAAGGTTCATTCTATGGTGGGTTTAATACCGGCCGACATAGAAATGCAAGAGAAAAGAGCTGCTCTTGGATACCGGGATATTACAGCAGCGCAAGACACGATGATTCTTAAAGCAGGGGAAACAGCAAGGGGCCACGAATTTCATTATTCTACTTTAAATCCTAAGGGTGATTATCCTCATGCTTATAGAGCGGTAGCATTTCGAAAAGAGCAGAATGAGGGATACCATCGTTCAAATATTACAGCAGGATATACCCATATACATTTTGGTTCGAATCCTGCCATAGCAAGCCGTTTTGTATCAGTATGTCAAGCATGGAAAAGCACATTAAACAGTTTGTAGACATTTGAATGGTGGTCTTTTGCTGTAGGAGAGCTCAATATTATACCTGCTTGTATGCTTATTACAGAGAATAGTTATATGGCTTAGCGCTTAAAAGGAGAAATGCAATGAAAGGAATTATTGTATGGGGAACCACCTCAGATGCTGGTAAAAGTTTTATCGTAACTGGCTTATGCCGAGCACTCTCTAACAGGGGCTATAAAGTGGCTCCTTTCAAAGCTCAGAACATGTCCAATAACTCTTATGTTACGTTATCAGGCCACGAAATTGGAAGGTCACAAGGGATGCAGGCTGAGGCCTGCCGAGTGGAACCAACCGTGCATATGAACCCGGTATTATTGAAGCCGAGAAGTGACCGTTGGGCTGAAGTTTTGATTCAGGGAAACTCGATGGGGAATCCTTCTGCCAAGTCTTATAGAAGAGATTTTTTTTCCGTAGCTGAGGGGGCGATGGCAGAATCCTTAGATGAGTTAAAAAACGAATATGAATATATTATTATGGAAGGAGCGGGAAGCCCGGCTGAGGTTAATTTAATGGACAAAGACCTTGCGAATTTAAAGGCAGCAGAGCTTGCTGACGTACCAGCCATACTTGTTGGGGATATAGAGAGAGGCGGAGTATTTGCAAGTCTTGTTGGAACAATGGAACTTCTTCCGCCTGAACACCAACAAAGGGTAGAGTGTCTTATTGTTAATCGTTTTAGAGGGGATCCTGAACTTTTTATTGAAGGGAAAAAATGGCTTGAGGAGAAAACGGGATCTGCTGTTCATGTCTTTCCTAAGTTAGAAATTTCCATGGAAAAAGAGGATTCATTATCCTTGCCTGAAATAGAAAAAAGAGGCTATAAGCCTGGTGCTCAGTTAGATATAGGAGTGGTTCATTTTCCTTACTTATCGAACTATACAGACGTTGAGCCCCTATTGGCAGAAAAGGATCTTTCTTTGCGAATCATAAGAAAGCCTGAAGATTGGGGAGATCCTGATGTGGTGCTTCTGCCAGGCACAAAAAGTACGTTTGCTGATCTTCATGCGATTACTCAAACTGGAGTCGGAGATCTGATTAGAGGGCATGTTGAACAAGGCGGGATCTTATTTGGTATCTGTGGAGGTTACCAAATAATGGGTGAGAAACTGATAGACAAAGAGGGGACAGAAACAGGAGTAATAGGGAAAGAAGAGCCTGGTTTATCTTTTTTGCCATTTGTTACTTCATTTATCAGCACAAAAACAACGAGGAGAAAGCCAGGCTTGTTCACGCATGCTTCTGGGCAATCCTTTCCGTTAGACGGGTTTGAAATCCATTTAGGAAGCACCCTAGTGGATCGTGGTAACGAACCACCGTTTATGGTAGAAGCAAATGGAAATCACGACGGTGTTTACGCCAAAGACGGTCAAATAATCGGTACTTACCTTCATCATGTCTTCCATAACGATGACTGGCGTACCTGGTGGCTAAACCAGCTTCGTATCAAAAAAGGCATTCCTGTTCAGGAAAAGGTTTCTTACACCAAAATCAGAGAGGATCAATATGAAGCCGCTGCAGAAGCAATCGAGCAGTATCTAGACCTTGATAAATTGATTAATGTGATGAAAAAAAATGAGACTGCCAGTAAAGGAGGGACGATATGAGACTGTATACCCGTACTGGAGATGAAGGGATGACACGAGTAAAAGGCGGTAAGAGAGCCAAGGATTCGGTGCGCGTGGAAGCTTACGGGAGCTGTGACGAACTCAATTGCTTTGTAGGTCGTGCTGTTTCTCTATTGACACAGACCGAGCATTCAGATATAAGGAACGATTTGACTGCCATTCAGCATGAAATATTTGATTGTGCAAGTGACTTATCTAATATTAGGGAAGCAGCTGTATTCAAGGTAAAAAAGGATATGATTGATAAGCTGGAAACATTAATTGACACGTATCAAAAGGAAGTCAGACAAATGAATGGTTCTGTCACTTTTCCTGCTCCGGCCCAGGAGCTCGTTCTATGCGCCAGCATCGCCAAGAGGATTGAACGGAAAATTACAACCCTACATAAGGAAGAACAAATTAATGAGATAGTGCTTGCCTATATGAACAGGCTCTCTGATTTTTTGAATATATCAGCCAAAGTGGTGAGCGTGCGTGAAAATGCCGGCTAAAAAGACAGGTGCCATTTAACCTGTCTTTTTTATGCCCTCATGGTTGTAAATGGAGCTGTTTTGTACGCTCATAGCAGCTGGTCAGCTGTCCGGTCATTCTTTACTGCGGAAACAGGCAGCAGTGAAAACGAAGCTGTCCGAGCCAAAGCTTAAGTGAAATCTTCTTTTCTTGCAGCATTTATTTCTCCGCCAAACAAAATGATCACCGAGGAAAGGTGAAACCAGACCATAAGAGCGATAACAGCTCCAATACTTCCATAGGTGGCAGTATAATTAGCAAAGTTATTGAGGTAATAGGAAAAACCCAAAGAGGTTAACTGCCACCCTACTGTAGCAAATATGGCTCCTGTATACACTTCTTTTATCTTTAGCCTGGTGTTTGGACCAACCAGATATAAAATGGAGAAAACAATGAACAAAATGACTGAACTTACCAGCCATCGGAGAACATCGTAGTCCAAAATGACTGGCTCTATTTCGATATATTCGAGGAGGTTGCTCCCGATTACTTGAACTACCAGGGCGGTCAGAACAACCAAAAACATGCTTATGGTTAAAGAAATGGAAACGACACGGGCTTTGATCATTCCTCTTCTTTCTGTGACATGATAAGCAAGATTTAACGTTCGCAAAATTGAATTCAAAGCAAGAGAAGCTGTCCATATAGTAAAAATAATACTAAAAGATAATAGCCCTGTGTTTTGGTGGGCTGTTAATACTTCCCATTGATTCTCCACAATACCGAGCACTTCAGGAGGTACATAATCTTCCTCCAGAAGATTGTAGACGTCTTGAAACGTAAATGGGAGGTAAGTAAGAAGGGTAACAATGAAAATCAGGAAAGGAAACAAAGATAAGAGCAGGAAATAAGCGCACTGGGCACCTAAACTTATTAAATCATGGTCAGCAAATCGTTTCATTAAAGAGCGCGTGTATTTAAGGTACATTTAGTAAGTCCCCCCAGTGAGCCCAGAATGTTTCTTTCTAGTGTTATAGCCTAATTATCTCTTTATCAATCATGGGCAGTATATATGTTCCATTAAACTGTACAGTTAGGTGCTGGTATAATATTGTTATTTTATAAACGAATCATATAGAAGGAATTATACATAATGGAGGGATAAGAATGAACTATGCCGTCATTGGTGCAGGTGCAGTAGGAAGCTTTATTGGTGGATTACTGAAGCATGCTGGCAGAAGCGTAACCTTTATAGCCCGTGGAAGCCATTTAGAAGCCATGAAAGAAGAAGGACTAACGGTAGAAAGAGATGAGCAGACCTTTACGGTAGATAGGGAGTTTAGCAGTGATATGCACGACATTTCTTCTGCAGATACCTGGATACTGGGCGTGAAGGGTACAGAGATGGCCAGTATTATTGAAAAGGTGAAACCATATGTGAATAAGGACACACGGATTATCACTCTTCAAAATGGAGTCAGCAATGAAGAACAGTTGTCTGAAGCATTCGGGAAAGATAAGATCCTTCCAGCCTCGGCCTATTTATCTGCCGGTATAAGAGAGCCGGGAAAAGTAGCTCAGCATGGGCCTCATAAATTCCATCTTGGTGCTTTGGATCAGGATAACAATCAATTACTTGAAAACATTGTTGATGAATGGAAAGCGGCAGGGATCAGCTGTGTACGGTCAGAAGATATTATGGCTAAGAAATGGGAAAAGAGCTTATGGAATCTTACGTTCAATCCTTTATCTGCTATTACAGGAGGAAAGGTTAGTGACCTATTAGACGACCCCCTATTAAGAAACACTTGTGACAGTGTCCTGAAAGAAGCTGCCTTAATCAGTGAAAAAAAAGGGTATCCTGTCTCGGAGAAAACGGTCAGAAATGTTTTCAAAAGTGCGGAAACAGTAAGAAAACATAAGACTTCTATGCTACAGGACTTTGAAAAAGGAAAGCCGATGGAAGTATATCCGCTCTGTGGTTACTTTGTGGAGAAAAGTAAAGAGCTTGGGATAGAAGCGCCCGTTTTAACTACTTTATATAATATACTGGAGTTTATAAATAAGGAAAATGTTGAGAAAAATAGAGAAGGGAGATAAAAGGCAATGTTGCTCGACTTTTCCCTTTTAATCAATGATCCTGTTATTTCGATACCTTCGGAATAACAGGGCTTTTTTTGCATCCAGCTTCGTCGGCAAACTATTCCCATGTCTTTAGCCCTTTGAAAAATAAAAAACCTTAAAATAAAATAAGAACACATGTTCCCTTTAAAGTTGTAATTTTTATTGGGAAATGACTTTTAATTAGTAAAGAGAGGTGGTGATAAGATGAAAGAACAATCATGTGCAAGCTGCAAAGAAGCATGCGAAAAATGGCTGACCTTTCAATACAAATACCAAAATGCATTTAAAAATCCCGTGTTTAAATCTTTCATAAATGACATCGAGAGATGGGAGCTTTTGAGGGAAGCAGTCTGTTTTCCAACAAAAGAAAATGAAAGTAATTTAAATAAGGAATTTCAGCTTCATTATGGTGAGATTCGTTTTATTAAATATTTATCCAAATGCATTTATTGGACAGCTCTGGGTCACGGAAAGAAAGAAAAGCAGCACCGAGAGAGGAACGCATTATATTTGCTTCAGAAGGCTGGTCAAGAAGAAGACGGTGAGCTTTTGCTCATAGACTTTGTAAAGGATGAAAATGCGGAGGATGACCAGCGTGTATTTGATTATTCAAAGAATCTGGATGACGCAATATCCTCCCCTTCTTTAATAGAAGGACTGTCGAAATTGAAAAAACAAGAGAAACTTGTGCTGCGAGATTATTATGCATATGGATATACCGATAAAGAAATTGCAAAAAGGCTGAGTGTTTCTCAACAGGCAATCTCAAAAAAGAGAAATAGGATATTAAAAAAATTAAAGGTCTCAATTAAAGGGGGTTGTTAGTATTGGGGTGGTTGAGGAGGTTCCTATGCTCATCCATGCACTCGCCAACTTCGGCTTTCCCATCATTGTATCGTTGTTCTTGCTGTTGCGTCTTGAACACCGTTTATTAAAATGGGAAGCAGCAATGTATGAATTGAGAGCTGATATTCGAAAGGAAGGAGATAAGAAAAATGACTGAAATCTATCGTCTAGTAGAAAAAGCACAAAAAAGTGACCAAGAAGCTATACAACAAATTATATATCGCTTTGAGCCAAAAATAAAAAGTTCACTAAGGCTTATCCCCTTTCAACAAAGAGAGGATGTAAACCAGGAGATCGTAATAAAAATGATAGAAGTGATTCAAAAGGAAGATATTGAGAGAGTCCCAGGCTTCAAAGAATTCCTTAACACTATTTCTCTTTAATCGGCAAAAAAGAGGGAAAGATATGCTCTTTTCTTTTCCTCGTACATAAAATAGAGACCTATCTAACAACAAATAGTAGAAAAATGTTAAAATAAGCCGAGAAATGGAAAAAAAGGAGGTATTACGTTGAAGGTCTGCCGTTTTCTGATGTTTACTATTCTAATAGTGTTATGCGCAGCGTGCTCAGAGGAAGTACCTGATCCTGAGTCTTTTTTAAATGATTATATTCATGCCCATGAAACATATGAGTATGAGGAAATCTATGAATTAATAAATGGCAGCAATGAATTAGTGTTAACAGAAGATGAATTTACTGCCTATGCAAGTAACATACATACGAGTATTGAGCAACAGGATCTATCTTTTACTTATGAAAGCCACGAACTGGAAGACGATGAGCTGAGAGAAATGGAAAGTCTGACCTACCCCGTAATTATTACTATGGAGACAATAGCTGGAGACCTTTCTTACGAGAGTGAAGTGACCCTTGTAAAGGAAGAGGGAGATGAGGGTATATCCTGGCTTGTTGACTGGGATTATGAACATTTGTTTTTAGGCCTTGCATCAGAAAAGGAGCGGGTGAAAGCTGAGATTGAAACCCCTGACAGGGGAGAAATCCTTGACAGAAATGGAAATGGGCTTGCTGTAAATGGTGAGGTGGCCAGCGTGTATGTCGTGCCTGAACGGATGGAAGATCAAGACCAAGGAATTCAAGAGCTGGCAGGTATTCTTGACCTTACAGAGGAAAGAATTGAGGAACTGTTAAATCAAAGCTGGGTAGAGGACCATTTAAGTGTCCCCATAAAAGACATACCTGTAGAAGATGACCGTGAAAGTGAATTATTAGATATTCCGGGCGTTGGAATTACTAGGGAAGAAGGAAGAGAGTATCCAATGGGAGAAATGGCTGCCCATGTAACTGGATATACTGGAGGAATTACTGCTGAGGAATTAGAAGAAAGCGAATGGAAAGGATACCACGAAAACTCAAGAATTGGTAAATCCGGTCTAGAAGCGGTATGGGAAGAAGAACTTCGGGGAGAAGTCGGAGCAAGGATTAAAATCCTCAATGAAAATGACGAAGTCAAAGAGGCTGTTTTAAAGAAAGAGGCAGAAGCAGGGGAGACCTTTGAATTGAGTGTGGATACTTCTTTGCAAAAGCAGCTATCGGAAAGTCTGGAAGGAGAAACAGGCACGGGAGTTATTATGAATCCTGCAACGGGAGAAGTATTAGCTATGTACAATACACCATCCTATGATCCCAACCTCATGAGTCTCGGTGTTAGCAGCGAGCAGTGGGAAGAGTGGCAGGAAAATGAAGATGAACCTTTTTTAAACCGGTTTGGCCAGCGTTATTCACCCGGTTCAGTATTTAAACCTGTGACAGCAGCCATAGGCATTGAAGAAGGAACCTTGCATCCTGATGAAGTAATAACCATTGAAGGTGAACACTGGCAGGAAAGAGAAGATTGGGGAAGCTATCGTGTAACGAGAGTGAATGAGGATATAGAGGAAGTCGATTTACGCCGGGCAATGCTTTACTCTGATAACATTTATTTTGCTCAGCAAGCATTAAGAATAGGTGAAGAGGCTTTTCAAGACCGTATAGAAGACTTTGCATTTGAAGAAACTCTTTCTTTCGAGTATCCGGTATATTCTTCAAGACTTTCAAATGATGAAATAGATGCCGAAGCCTTATTGTCAGACACAGGGTATGGGCAAGGAGAAGTACTGACAAACCCAGTGCACCTTTCAGCTGTTTATACAGCCTTTCTTCACGAAGGAAGCATGGTTGAACCAACATTGCTTAAAAGAGATGACGGGAGATACTGGAAGGAAGATATTATATCTCCAACAACAGCTGAAACCATTTTGAATTCTTTAATTGCTGTGGTGGAAGACTCAGGTGGAACCGCCCATGATATTTATGAAGAGGGTATATCTCTGGCAGGTAAAACCGGCACTGCTGAATTAAAACAATCCCTCGACGATGAAGATGGGGAGCAGTTAGGCTGGTTTGTCGGGTTTGATTATGAAGATGAAGACATTATGGTAACCATGATGCTTGAGCAAGTAGAAGGTCGTGGTGGAAGCGGCTATGTTGTCCCTCTTGCTAAAGATTTCTTCAGCGAACGATAGAAAACGAGGAAATCCATCTCAGTAGAATACAGGGGAATAAGTGAAGTCGAAATCCCGTAACCCTTGGCATAAGGAGGGTTCATCAACATTAAAAATTTTCCAGTTGAGTTTGCAATCGCTTCCTTCGTGTGATACATTTAAGAAGGCGAAAGTGAGTAACATCGTAAAACAGTTTTTATCGGCCTCAGTAAGGACGTAAAAAGATTTGTTTTCCTGGTATTCACTGAAGCAATTTTTTTATTATCTAAGGAGGCCGTTAACATGACTGGCAAAGTAAAATGGTTTAATTCTGAAAAAGGTTTTGGATTTATTGAGCGCGAAGGCGGAGACGATGTATTCGTCCATTTTTCAGCTATTCAATCTGAAGGATTCAAAACTTTAGATGAAGGACAAGAGGTTGAATTTGAGATCGTTGAAGGACAACGTGGACCACAAGCTGCTAACGTAGTTCGTGTATAATCTAAATAATAAAAGCAGAGGATGTCTTGAATACCAAGACATCCTTTTTTAATCTTGATGCCACCGCTCAATTAGAGGTCCATCCTTTCCAAAGACTGGATCTGCCTTCGGTAGTTTTACATCTTTTATATTATTCCACACTTCCTGACTTACAGGATCTTTCTGCGTTTTCATATCATAATCTTTTCCATCTGGATAAGCCCCCACTACTTCAAAATCCGTACTTGCTTTCAGCTTTTTATGCCCGCATCCAGCAGGGAGAATCACAACATCTCCTCTTTTTACGTGCATCTCTTCCCCGTGTTCTCCACCAAACATAATAGCAGCTGTGCCTTTTTGTACTCCCAGGACCTCATGTGAATTGCTGTGATAATGGTGATAAGGGAGAACACTGCCTGTCCAGCTGTTCCTCCAATTATTTCTCTCGAAAATTTCCATAATGCTGTCATCTTCGTCTAACACCATCGGGTAATAGAGCAAAGGCAGTTTAGGATTGTTAGGGATCTTGCCGTCCTCGTTAAAAAAAACTGCTTTCACTTGAAAGTCATGTAAAGAATAAACCAATGTTATTCCTCCTTGGAAGAAAGAGTAAGGTAATAATTTAATTCCTCTAATAGGCAGCAATAAAACCAAACAATTAATTGACATTGATAATCTTTATCAATTAGAATGTAATTGAGAATAGATTTCATTTGAAGGAGAGTGAGAAGCGTGGAGGCTTTAATGATTGTAGGTGCAGATCGATTAGGTGCCATCCCTGACCATTTGCAAAAGCTGGGAGTTAAAAACATCATACATATTAATGGGAGAAAGGTTAAGCAAGTGCAAAGAGAAATACCGGAGCACGTCGAATTAATTCTTGTCTTAACAGACTTTATTAACCACAACTTATCTAAAAAACTGAAAGAGAAAGCAAGTAAACAATCTGTGCCAGTTTGTTATGCCAAACGGTCCTGGTGTTCGATATATAAAGCTCTTTCTCATTGTGATTCCTTTTGTGAGCAATGCCCCCTGATGAAGGAAAAGCGGTGAAATAACAAAAGTGGAGGTAAAAGGATATGAGGAGAACGGATCTGGTTTTAGATACACATCTTACGGAACTCTCTATTCAAACAGCTGCTGAATGCATAATAGAAACAATACTGGACAACCAAAAAACATCGATAAACAAAGTACTTTACACCATTAATTTTTATTGGAAGCAGATCCCTTCTGCTTGTTTTTCAAGTCATAAAGCCTACTTCCTTACCACAGCTGCCTTCACTGATAATATGCTGAATTTTTTGCCGATTCTCTACACCATTCATATATCAAAAAAACTAAAGCTAAATGAAGAAGTAACCTTATATATAGAAGACAATACCCATAATATTTCTCAAAAAGAAGCGTGGTTATTTATAGGGGATAAAAGAGAAGTAACTAAAGCTCTCCTGATAAAGGCAGAAAACGTAATGAAAAAAGAGTGTAATGGAGAAGAATGGAAGCTGAATATAATTATGTTAGCCACTGGCAGACATTTAAAAAAATCATACAGGTAATTATTGTTAGGGGAGAGCAGAAAACTAGTTTTCTGCTTTTTTGGTGTATGTAAAGATATATTGAAATAATTGTGCTATATTAAAAAATAAGACTTACAAATAATTGGTAAGGTATCCCTTTTTACTAGGTCTTTCTTGGCTTTTTTGTTCACTATAACATACATATATCATTTCGATGGTATAATATAAAACATGACTAGATATATAAAGGAGACTAGAAGGATGATTGGTGACCGCGTTAAAAAATATCGGTTAGAAAGGAACCTTTCATTAACAGAGCTTGCTGAAAAAGCAGGCGTTGCCAAGTCATATTTAAGCGCAATAGAAAGGAACATCCAAACTAACCCTTCCATTCAGTTTTTGGAAAAAATTTCTAAACAATTAAACATTCCAATAGATTTTTTACTCAAGGAAGAGACAGAGGAAATGGAACAAGAGCTTGATAGTGAGTGGATGAAGCTTGTTCAGGAGGCAATGGAATCTGGTGTGTCTAAAGAAGAATTTAAAGATTTTTTAGAATTCAATAAATGGAAGATCAATAACCAATAACACTTTATACCCCAGTTTTGGGTATAAAGTGTTTTTTTATTATATCAAGGGGGAAAATGAGTAATCCCCAGTTTATTTACGATATACTGGTATGACCTTAATAATATTACCAATGAATAAAGAATACTCCTAGAAAGTGAGTGGAGGTTATGTTTAAAAAAGCCCTGCTTGTGTATAAAGGGAACGTAAGTGAAAAAGAAATAGGAAATGAGCTTAACGAAGCGATCTCCACCTTCATGCTCCATATAAAAGAACTGGTCATTGTTAAAACAGAAGAAGAAGGAGAGGGAGAAGAAATATGCAAGGCGCATGGAAACGAGGTTGACCTTGTACTGATTTATGGGGGAGATGGCACTGTTCATGAATGTCTCAATGGCTTAAAGGAAATTAACCCTTCTCCTGTGATCGGAGTGCTGCCAGGCGGGACGGCTAATGACTTCTCCAGATCTTTGAACGTTCCTCAAAATATAAAAAAAGCTGCTGAAGCGTTAATGAATGACAGCAAGCCTATAAATATAGATGTTGGACAGGCAGATGATCGGATATTTACTAATTTTCTAGGGGTGGGGCTGGTATCAGATACCTCGGAAAGTGTTAATGAAAATATAAAAAATATGTTTGGTAAAGCTGGTTATTACTTAAGTGCATTCCAGCATTTAACAGAGGGAAATACTTTTTCTTTTGTTTTAAAGCATGGTGAGAAAGTAGTTGAAGACGAAGCTGTGATGATACTGATGGCTAATGGAAAGTATCTTGGCGGACAGGAAATTCCAGGAGGCTCGATAAGTCCTGCTGATGGTCTACTTGATGTTTTTATTGTATATGAGGCAGGACTCCCGCTATTAAAGGATTTCCTTGTTGCAAAAAGAACCTTTGAATGGAACCAGGATAAATCACAGGTCGTACATTTTCAGGCTTCTTCGCTGCATTTAGATACCTCTGTTCCTCAAAAGATAGACATGGACGGTGAAATTTATGCTGAGACACCGGTGGAAATCAAGGTCATATCAAAACAATTTTCTTTCTTAGTAGGAAACTCCCGAAGATAAGGAAATGAGCTTTATAAATGCTGTTGAGAAAGTTCTCTCAGCAGCCTATTTGTGCAGGCATTAGGCATCAAATGGTGGTCTGGATCCCAGAGTAGATATGTAATCACGTACCAGTTTTTCACAGAGTTCTTCAATTGAGGTTCTTTGGCCTTTGCAGGAAAGTTGGGCCTTTAAGGGCCTGTAACAGTGCTTTTTACCCTGGCGCGGGGGAGAAAGGGTTTCTTTAAAACCGATAAGCTGTCAAGTATTGCTAGCAAAAAAGTTGGTATAAAGAGGAATATTGTTAGAAAAAGAAAATAAAAAAACATTTTAGGCGACAGCTTTCTACAGAAATTACATAAAGGACCACTGTATAGTATGAAGTATCCAAGAACATAGGAGTGCGTCAAAAGTTTTGATCTCTATCCAACGCTTAAATATCTCGTTAATTTATACAGTTTGTATAAGATTATCTGCTTGAAGAGGGGTCATATTTAGGAAGTAAGGATGGTGCATGAAAATGAGCAAGAATCACCTGGAAAATCAAACACCTGATAGGAGAGAGTGGATAGAGCTGCTTGTAAAGGCCAGGGACAAAGGGCATACCGTAGAAGAAGTGAGGAAGTTTTTACACTCACTTCCGGTGGAGGAGAAGAAGATGATGATGTAAGTGATAGCCACCCTAAAGATAGAGTAGAAAAAAGTGTTTACGTAGGACAATGTTTTTCTGACTGATACGCTCTTTTGAAAACGAGAATCCAGATGTTACAGGATGTGCTGAAGACAAGGCATCCCTGTTGAAAAGCAGGTGCGCAAAGTCACAGGTCTAAGGTGTTTACTAGGATGGCTGGGCTGCCTAAGCACTCAAATATTTCTTATATTTGAGGTGGTGCTGAAATGAATAGTAAAGCTAATACAAAAATTGACAAAGAATGGGTCTTTTTGATCCAGGAAGCATTGTCTCAAGGAGTGACACCTGAAGAAATAAGAGCATTTTTCAGACGTAAATCGAAACTGGATTAAGAATGAAATACTCTCTTATACTGATCAATAAGGCCTATGTCCGGTGTTGCCGGGCACAGGTCTTATTCTATTCTATTTGTCTTCAGTGTATTGAAACCAAAAAAGGCTGTTTTCAAAAGGATTACTTTTGAAAACAGCCCCAGGTAAAAAAAGAATTTTTCAGGACAACAAGTCTGAAACCAGGATTCCAGTAGCTTTGTGACTAAAAAAATGAACCATTATCTCTTATCTTTTTCACTACTCCATTCTTTGTATTTCACAAAATCCTGAAATTGCTTAAACTCTTCTTTTGTAATGCCTGACTTAATGGCTTGCTGCAGAAGCTGAAGCCATTCTTCGTCCAGGTGTTCCCCGCTATGTTCGTTGTATAGCTCTTGTTCATTTATCAATTCTTCAATAGAGAGGTCTAATACACTGGAAAGCTTTTTAAGAACATCAATAGAAGGATTCTTCTTCAGGTCTCTTTCTATATAGCTTAAATAGGATTTAGAAACCTTCGTACGGTTTGCCAACTCAGAAAGGGTTAACCCCTTTTCTTTTCTTCTGACCTTAATCTTTTCACCTATCATCTTCCCCCCTCCAGTTAGGGTGTTATTTGTTCATTATATAAAACAATTTCCTTTTTGGGAAAAAAGTAAACCAGAGAAAATTGAAGGAATATAATATATAAAGAACATATTTGTTCATTATTAGGAACAAATGAACCAATTTAACGTATTTCACGTTTTCTAATTTACAGGACAAAATTCCCGTAATAGCGAACAGAATGTATAAATAAAAAGCAAACCCTCGATAAAGGAATGATGGAAAGTAATTATCTATAGAAAGTAAGGAAGGTACTGTCTTTCATTAAAAGGCTTAATGTATTGGATCCATGCGGGATTTATTGTACAACCTGTACCGATGCAGCCATCTGCATGACTTTACTATATGGACGAAGGAGGCTTAATGCATTAAAAAAGGATCTAGTAAGAGTCTGCCCGGCAGGCAGGCTATTTTATACAAAAAACAAATGAGTGTTTTACACAGTGAATGAAAAGCAGAAAGAAAAGGACAATTAATTGTGATAAGAAAGGATATATTAAAATTAGTGGACAAGCTTGCTGGAAAAGGATAAGTGCTGCACTGGCGGGAAGGGATGGATATTATGAATATCATCAAAATAGTACTGCTTTAGTGAAAACTCGCGGTCATTATTATATTCAAGTAAAAAGATTTTTGTGTTTCCCAGACTGCAGAGAATACCAGAAGTTCCTCGTCCGTTTTTTAACGCAATCCCTACAGGTTCACCAATTAAATATTGAGCTTTTTTGTACCACTTCATTTCTTTTCACCTCTTATTGTTATCGTATGACATTTCATTAGTAAGGAGCGCCTATTCTTTAATATTTGTCTTTGTTTTTCCGTCCTGTCTTGACAAAAAAAGAATTTCCTATTATGTTTAACGTTGTGCTTCAACGCATAAAAGCGTTCAAGCAGTGATAATGGAGGTAAATATGGAAAATCAAAAACAATTGCCATCAGTTACAAGAATAGAAGCATTATTGGTCATTTTAGTTATTCTATCACTTATAGGAACGGCTCTTATCGTATTTGAGGCGCCTCCACATGTCCCTATTTTTACAGCGTTTGTATTTTTGGTTGTATATGCTTTTATAAAGAAAGCACCCTGGAAAAGGGTAGAGGAAGGGATTGTGGAAGGGGTATCATCTGGTATAATTCCTATGTTAATCTTTATGTTTATTGGCGTGCTTATCAGTATATGGATGAGTTCTGGCACTATACCTACGTTGATTCACTATAGCTTCCAAGTTGTCTCTGTGAGCTATTTTCTTCCTAGCGTATTTATTGTTACAGCCATAGTGGGAGCATGCGTAGGAAGCTCCTTTACGACAGCTTCAACGATTGGTGTTTCCTTCATGGCATTGGGAAGCCTCCTTGGCTTTGATCTAGCCATGGTGGCCGGCGCTGTAGTTTCTGGCGCTTTAGTAGGAGATAAAATGTCTCCGCTCTCAGATACGACAAATCTCGCTGCATCTGTAACAAGGGTAGATTTGTTTGAACATATTAGACATATGATCTGGACTGCAGTTCCTGCTTTTGGTGTCAGCCTGTTGTTATTCATATTAATTGGGAGAACCGAAGCAGAGGTAGAAACTGCCGGTGTAAATGAACTTATGGCTGAACTAACAGAGGTTTCCCTTATCAGCCCGATTGCTTTACTCCCTGCAGTAGTTATTATTCTTCTGGCTATAAAGAGAACTCCAGCTTTGCCGACAATGTTAGCAGGGATTGCAGCTGCCTTTCTTATTGCTTTAATTATGCAGCCGCAATATACGATCGAAAACTATATTTCATTCATTCAGGATGGCTACACAGCTGAATCAGGAAATGAACAAATTGATGCCTTGCTCACAAGAGGCGGTATTCAAGACATGATGTGGCCTCTTTCACTATTAGTATTAACATTAAGTATGGGTGGCTTATTAAATAAACTCGGTATCATTGAAAAGCTTCTTGAAACCATTCGGGCTTTAGTGGCTTCAACCGGGCGTCTCGTATTATCAACCGTGGTTACAGGAATGGGAATTAATATAACTCTTGGGGAGCAATACATGTCAGTGATTCTGACTGGGAAAGCTTATGAAAAACAGTATGAAGAACTTGGGCTAAAGAGAAAAAACCTCTCAAGAGCGTTAGAAAACGGAGGGACTGTAATAAATGCTTTAATTCCTTATGGAGTAAGTGGGGTGTTTATGGCAAGTGTTCTTGAGGTGGATGTGCTGAGTTATTTACCTTACGCGTTCTTTTGTTTGCTTTGCCCTATAATAGCCGTCATATATGGTTTTACCGGTTTAACTATGGAAAAAACGGAAGAAAAGTAATGAAGCAAAGGCTCCTGGGATATAACAGGAGCCTTTTATTATCAGCAAAAAATATTTGGTTGTTAAAAAAGGATTTCTCACAAGTGAATAGAGTGTTTTCTTTAGCAATCAGCAATTATAAACCGTGATGATACCAGTAAAAAGAAAAGTAAAGGATAAATACAGGATATTTCATGTTTTATCTCTGTTAGTTATATACTTACCATAAAGAATATAGAAAAAGGAGGGAACAAGATGCTAATAACAATGGAAGATGAACTTATTTATATTTATTTTCAAGGAAAAGCTTCAAAAGACCTCCCTATAGGTACTTATCCAGATGTAAATGGCTACCTCCTTTATTCGGAAGACAATAAATGGTTGGGATACCGGCTCATGAGAACCGTTAGAGACCATGAGTCTATTACTATTCCAAAGATAAAAAAGATTGACTATCCACTTTTCAGTGGAAGTGTGGAAGATGCAGAACGATATGTAGAATTGAAATTCGATAAGGATACCCCAATAAAGGAAATGCATGAACAAGAATGTCTTGTTGACTTTAATGAATATGGGATATTCGGTATTGAAATCATTAGAAAACCAGAGAATCCCCAGGGGAAAGATGAATTAGTAAAGTATTTTATCGAACCTTAAAAGAGACTGAACTCAAGTCAATGGAATAACAAGAAGAATATTTTAGAAAGTGAGGAAAAAAAGAATAGTACGATGGGCTTTTATCAACTATAATAATGAAGGGCAAAAGTATTAGTAAGGGAGAGAAGTGCTTTGTTTCAACGCATTCTTGTTGGTTTTCTTTTCGCACTTGTGGCAGTCTTTGTTGTTATTTATGTAAATGATTCACCTGATTCCTATTCTATAGACGGTGATACAAAGATAGAGACATTCGAACTAACTGAATAATCCTGTAACTCAAAGCCTTGCTTATCTGGAGACCTGGATATCAAGGCTATTTTATTATGTTTAGCTTTTTCTATGAATATACTATCAAGAAAGAAAAAAAGGGAATGATCAAATGGCTATATATATATAGTTGTAAATGATAAAATATGGGGGTTGAGGAATAAAAAACCTACCATTAAAAGGCAGGGATAGTATATGGATATAGTAACAATTTTATTAGGGATTCTCTATTTATTAAATATTATCTTTGCAGCTGTGGTTATCTTCATAGAAAGAAGAGATGCTGGGGCCACTTGGGCCTGGGTACTGATTCTTTTCTTTGTCCCAGTGGCTGGATTTATTTTGTACCTTATCTTCGGCCAGAACTTAAGCCGAAAAAGATTGTTTGACTGGGATGATATTAAGAAAATAGGGATAGAGGACCTAATTAACAATCAAACAGCTAACATCCGAAATCCTGATTTCTTCTTTAAAGAATCATACGTTAATGATTATCGAAACCTTATCTACATGCATTTGATAAATAATGATGCTGTCTTAACAGAAGGGAACAGCGTTGATATTTTTTTGGATGGAGAAGAAAAGTTCGCTTCTCTTTTAAAAGATATTGAACAGGCAAAAGACCACATTCATCTTCAATATTATATCTTTCGTAATGATGGACTGGGAGGACAGATCATCGATGCCCTAGCAAAAAAGGCAGAAGAAGGGGTAAAGGTACGCGTTTTATATGATGACATGGGATCTAGGCTCCTTACGAAAAAAGATTTTAAAGCGATGACACAAGCTGGTGGGGAAGTGGGGATTTTCTTTCCGTCGCGCATCCCGTTTATTAACCTTCGCTTAAACTATAGAAATCACCGAAAGCTTGTTATTATTGATGGGGAAATTGGTTATGTCGGAGGGTTTAACGTTGGGGATGAATATTTAGGGCTAAGTAAGAAATTTGGTTATTGGCGTGATACTCACTTGAAGCTCAAAGGTGAGGCTGTAAATGCGATTCAAACCAGGTTCATTCTGGATTGGAACCAGGCATCCAAGAGTGCTTCAATTAATTATCAAGATCGGTATTTTCCCCCAAAAAAACCAGCAGGGGATGTAGCTGCCCAAATTGTTTCTAGCGGACCGGATTCTGAATGGGAGCAAATAAAAAATGGGTATATTAAAATGATTCATTCCGCCCGCAAATCTATATATATTCAGACACCGTATTTCATCCCCGATGCAAGCTTACTTGACACTTTAAGAATCGCTGCACTCTCTGGAAAAGATGTATCTATTATGATTCCAAATAAACCTGATCACCCATTTGTATATTGGGCTACATACTCCTATATATTTGAGATGCTTAAAGCTGGGGCCAGGGTTTTTATTTATGAAAAAGGATTTATTCATGCGAAAACACTTGTTGTGGATGGAAAGGTAAGCTCTGTTGGCACGGCAAATATAGACGTGAGAAGTTTTCGGCTTAATTTTGAAGTAAATGCTTTTTTATACAATGCTCAAACGTCAAAAGAACTTGCCTTAGCCTTTGAAAATGACATTAAAGACTCCAGGGAATTAACAAAGGAACTCTATGCTAAAAGATCAGTCTGGATTAAGTTTAAAGAGTCCATCGCAAGACTGCTTTCACCAATACTATAGACTTGTATTAAATAAGAGCAGTCAGTTTATGATTTAGGTCAGTCAGCTCTTGTTCAATTTCAGTGAGCTGGCTTTCGGCCTTTTCCACACCACGTCCTACGGATTCCAACTTTTCAATATCTCCTTGCACCCTTATGTAATCTACCTTCAACATTTGAATTCTGTCTTCAATTTCTTTTCTACTCATATAACTTTCCCTCCCTATAATATTTGTCATACCCTTTGAAGTTATCATAGGGAGGATAGATTCACAATAAAAGATTGAACGATTGCAAGGTAAAAAAAGAGAGATTATTTCCCGAGAAATATGTCAAAAGACCACAAAGGATGAAGCTTATTTTAAAAGACATGGCCTGTTGACTTCAAATCGGTAATGATTTTTTTTAATGAGCTGTTATTTGTTTCGAAAAAATGAGAAAAGGGGCACCCTTGTCTCTTTATTCTTTGTATGACTTTCTCCATGGTAAAGCTTTCTACATCAAGTCCTTCTTCAACTTCCTCCCAAAAAAGGGGAGCAGCCACAAGAGCTGATTGATTGCCTCTGAGAGAGTACGGAGCAATAATGGTTTTCCCTTTGCGATGTTGAATATAATCAACATAAAGCTTGTTACCCCTATTCTTTTTTAAGCGCTCTATGGTAAATAATTCTGGAGATTGTTTAACAAGGAATGCTGCGATAAACGAATTGAACTGTTCAGTGTCTTCCCAAGTGAAAGATTCCTTTTCTAAAGGAAGATATACTTGAAGACCTTTATTTCCTGAAAACTTCACAAAGCTTGTGAGCTGAAGGGTATCAAAGATTCTTTTTAACTCTTTCGCTGCTTTTACTGCCAAGGAAAAGAATTCCCGGGAGGGAGGGTCCAGGTCAAAAACGATTTCACTTACAAAATCTGAGTGGACTGTTTGAAAAGGCACATGATACTCGATAGCGAGCTGATTGCTTAACCATAACAATGTTTCTGCAGAGTTACAGACAATAAAAGAAGTTCCTTCATGATTAGATGTTTGTACGTACTCAGGGGCATAATCAGGGCATTGTTTTTGATAAAAGCTTTCGCCATACATTCCATGGGGGTAACGAATGACTGTAAGAAGCCTTCCCTTTAAATAGGGAAGCAGTAAAGGAGCGATCTCTCTCATATAACGAAGGTAATCCATTTTCAGGATGAGAGGAGTGCTCCACAAGGGCTTGTCTATACTGGTAACTGGGACGTTTTGAGGAAGCTGGATCTCATCTAACAGCATTTGTTCATACGTACACTCTTCAGGCTCTGAATCCAGTAAAAAACGGTTGAAATATGGTTCTCTTAGTTCCTGTTCTCCTCTCTCTAAGTAGTTAACTTCTACACAAATAGAGGGAGAAATAGCATACATATTTTTATTATGATGATAGCCGTTTTTCTTAATAATCTGGTTTAGAATCTCTTTGTCCTTCTTTCCTAACCCATGAAGAAAAGAACCAGCTTTATACACTTCTTCTCCCTTGAATACACCGATATCGTAGTACTGATTTTCTGAATTGTATCCTGTAATAAAGCATTTAACCAGACGCCAATTTTTCCATTTCACCCAGTTGTTTGAACGATTCTTCTCCCACTTGCTTTTTTTGTGTTTTGCTACAATTCCTTCGCCTTGGCATTCGAGTACCTGGTGCAGAGCTTCTTTTCGGCTCTGGGAAGGTATGGACTGGAGAAGCCTGGTAAAGGTCATTGTAGGGCATGTCGGAAAGTCTGCTTCTTGAAAAAAATCTTCCAGTTTCTTTTTTCTTTTCTCATAAGGAGAATCGGTAATCGAAGAGCCTCGGTAAATTAATAAGTCAAAAGCGAGAAAGTAAACCGGACGCAGTATTACTGCTTTTTGGATAGAATTCGCTGATCTCATTCTTCCTCTTTTTTGGACTTCTGAAAAAAGTGATTTCCCATCGTTTCCTAGAACGGAAATTTCTCCATCTAACAAAAAAGGAGAGTGGGATGTTAAAGTTTTGTCATTAGCTGACAAAAAATCAATGATCTCTGGAAATAATTTTGATAAATCTTTACCGGTTCTGCTTATGAAAGAATACTGCTTATGCGAGGACCAATGTAACTGAGCTCGAAAGCCGTCATACTTCACCTCGTAAGCCCACTGAGTGCTTTCTGGCAGGTCTTTGTAAAGGACAGGAAGCATTATCTTCATTACTAATCACCTTCAACGATAAAGTAACTGAATCATCATGATGGATGAGGATATGATATTTATTATGGATTAATGAATGGATTGATATCCTTCTGGTGCAAAATAACGCAAAAAAGAAGGGGGCGTATTTGTGCATACAATCTGGAAGGGAAGTATAAGCTTTGGACTAGTTAACATACCAATCAAACTTCATGCAGCAACAGAAAATAAAGACATCTCATTAAGGACTCTTCATAAAAAATGTCATACACCCATCAAGTATGAAAAGGTATGTCCAGTATGTGAGGAAGAAGTCAATACGGAAGAAGTTGTGAAAGGGTATGAAATTACAGATGGGAAATTTGTTGTGTTTGAGGAGAAAGAGCTTAAAGAAATAAGAAAGCCAAATGAAGAAAAAGCAGTAGAAATTGTGGATTTCATAAATATAGATGAGATCGATCCCGTCTACTTTAATAGAAGTTATTTTATGTCACCAAATGATGGAGGGGCTAAAGCATACTCTTTATTAAGGAAATCCCTTAAGGAATCCGGCCGTGTAGGCCTGGCCAAAATCATCATTCGCTCTAAAGAGCAGATGGCTGTCATCCGCGAGTACAACAATACTCTTTTAATGGAAACGATACATTTTCCCGATGAAGTCAGAAATGCAGAAGAAGTTCCTAACATTCCAGCCGAGGATAATATTACGAAAAAAGAGCTGGATACAGCCAGTTTACTAATCGATCAGCTGACAACCACATTTGAGCCAGGTAAATATGAGGACGATTACCGTAAGAAACTCCAAGAATTAATAGAAGCAAAAAGAGCCGGAAAAGATGTAGTAACTCGCACAGAAAAAGAAGAACCTTCTAACGTTACGGACTTAATGGAAGCTCTCCAAAGATCCGTAGATAAGAATAAGGAAAGTAAAACCAAAAAGAAATCAGGAAAGAAAAAGTCTACACCTAGCAAGAAAGCTCAATAAAAGAGGCCTGTGTAGTCAGGGAACAGGATCTAACATCTAAAGCGGAATAACTGATTTTTCCGTTTTAGATTTAGTCAATAAAAGAAAGCCCTTTCATATCCTGTGAAGGTGTTGTAATATGTTACTAACACATGTTGAATAATGAAACAGGGTGAAAGAAATGGAAAAAATCCTAGTCATAGCTCCCTACTCTGGGTTAGCCGATGTATTTAACGAAGTTAAGCAAGAGCATAACAAAAACATTGATATTCAAATTGGTAATCTAGAGGATGGGGTAGAGTTAGCAAAAGCAGCAGAATCAAATGGGTACAATATTATTATTAGCAGGGGAGCAACAGCAAAAATGATTCGTGAAAACTGCTCCTTACCTGTAATCAACATAAATATTACAGGATATGACATTTTGAGAACAGTGGCTCTAATGAAAGGGTATCAGGGGAAAATTGGAATCATGAGTTATTTTAATGTAATTCATGGTGCCGATTCAATAAGTAAATTGCTAGATATTGACCTTACATTTTTACCTATCAATACACAAAGTGATATAAAAAAAGAGCTTGATAAAGCTTGGAAGGATGGCGTGCAAGTAATTATTGGTGATGTAATATCAACCACTGAAGCGGAAAAGATGGGACTTCACGGTGTCTTGATTAATAGTGGAAAAGAGGCATGTATAGAAGCTATAGAAGAGGCTGAGGAAGTATTTTATTATCAAAGATTAGAAGTCAGGAAGCTGTTAACTCTTGTGAGTAACATAGAGGAAGGTGTTTTTCTAACGAGCAGATCAGGAGAATGCATACAAGCAAACTCTAAAGCATGTACTCTTTTGGGAGTGGAGCCAGACACTCTTCTGCACAAGAATATAAATAAGGTATCCTCCTTTCTGGATATTAGCCAGACATCATTACAGCAAAAGACGGAGGAATTAGAAATACCATACAATGGAAGGGCGATACATGTACGAAAGGTACCAGTTGTAGAGAAGTCAGTGGTCATTGCTGTCTTTGTGTTCGTAAAACCTTCACCTGCTGCTCTTGGAATACAAAGAAAAAGAGGAAGAGTAGTTAATTATAGCCAACCATACACTCACTTTAATCATGTCGTTGCTAACTCTGAAAAAATGAGTCATGTAATTAGCTCCGCGAAAAAATTAAGCAAATCAAACCTGCCACTTCTTATTTATGGAGAACACGGCAGTGGGAAAACAGTGTTAGCGCAAGCCATCCATAATGAAAGCTCTAGGACAGGAGGATTTGTTACGGTATCTTGTCGGGGTTCCAATGCTGAGGAACTAGATGAAATTTTATTTGGCAGGGACAAGGGTGCTTATCCTCGTTCAGGAGCGGTAGAGAGAGCAAAAGGTGGCACTTTATTTATTAAAGAAATTGGTTCTATGCCAAGCAGCCTCCAATCGAAGTTCCTAACACATGCAGGAAAAGAATTAGTATATAACTCTTCTAATGAAAGTTTCCGGATAATAGTGTCCAACACTATACCCTTAGATATTTTAGTAAATGAAGGACTATTAAATGAAAATTTGTATAGATCTTTGAAATCATTTAGTATAACTGTGCCCTCTTTAAGAGAGAGAGAAGAAGATATAAATGATTTAATTCGCTGGTTCATTGCGTCTTCCAATAAGAAGTTAGGCAAACAAATTGTAGGATTAAGTAATGAAGTGAAGACTTTTTTGCTAGAGTACGATTGGCCTGGTAACGTAACGCAATTAAAAAACATTATTTATCAAATGTGTTTGGTTAGTAACGGGCCATTTATCGAGAACACAGACGTTAAGGATATCCTGCAACAATTGGATCACAAGGAGACAAAAGCGAAAAGTTCAACAAATTCAGCAGTAAACATAACTGGTAAAACGTTAGAAGAGATTGAAAAGGAAGCTATCCTATTGGTTATGAAACTTGAAAATTTTAACCAATCTAGAGTGGCAAAAAAACTAGGAGTGAATAGGACTACTTTATGGAGGAAATTAAAAGAAATGGACATAAAGAACCAAAGTGTTTAAAAATGAAACAATTTAAAAAATAAATACTATTGAAATATTAAACATGTAAGCGTTATAATTTAGATATTCACTCAACAATCAATACCATGTTCCTAGAAAGGAGGAGCGACTTATTGAGAGTATCACAGTACTAGCAGATGATTTAACAGGAGCAAATGATACAGGGTTGCAATTCTTTGAACAAGGGTTTTCAACCAGAGTGGTAGTTAATTCGGAAAGAGCTACTCTTAAAGAGAACTGGGTAAACGTTTTAAATTTAGAGACCCGTTCGAAAAGTGAGGAAGAGGCAAGAAAATGTTTTGAGCAATTCTCAACGAAACTAATAGACTCGGAATCTATCGTTTATAAAAAAGTAGATTCTACTTTCAGGGGACATATTGGAGTAGAAATAGATGCCTTAATTGAAAAAGGAAAGTTTGATTTAGCTATTATAGCTCCATCGTACCCCGTTAATGGAAGGGTTATTAGGTCGGGAGTACAGTACGTAAAAGAAGTGCCTCTGCATGAAACCCAGTTTGCAAAAGATAAACAATTTCCTATAGAAACCTCATCGGTCAAGAAGTTATTAGAAAGTCAATCTAAACAATTAACTCGTCATGTTGGATTTGAAAGCGGTTTCTCTTTAGATGAAATACAAAAAGAGATTTATCAAGCGAAAAGAGACGGAGTAAAATTACTATCTTTTGATACAAGGGAGCAAAAAGACCTTGATTGCATTGCTGCTGCTAGTCTTGCTGTCCAAGAGAGAATTTTTTGGGTTGGATCAGCTGGCTTGGCTAATTCGTTAGCAAGGGTCTTAAAAAGCAAATTAAATTTCCATAATCCTTCATCGCAAGATAATAAGGACCTTGCTCTTGATGATGGTAGGTTCTTAGGGATTGTTGGAAGCCAAAATGAAGCAAGTAACTTACAAGTGAATTACGCAGAAAGAAGCGGGACCTCTATCACAACTCTAGACCCTCTAAGTTTGACAAAGCTAGGGTTGAAAGAGGTAGAACCTTGTTCCTTGCATGAGTTAGAACAAATTAAAGACATATCGGTATTTTCTGTCCAAACTCAAAGCAGTAATTCAGAAGAGTGGACAAAATATTTAAGCAAATACTCATATATTGGAAATCTTATTGCGAAAGGGCTTGGAACGCTAGGAAGTTATTTATTATCAAAACATAAAATTAACGGTATTTTTCTAACTGGCGGAGACATAGCTTATCAAACATGTTGTTCTGCAAATATAGATACATTAAATATTGTAGGTCGTCTAGATGAGGGCATCCCAATATGCATAGTTCCAAAAGGAGCATATAAAGGGATGATCGTTGTCACTAAGGCCGGAGGTTTTGGTAAAGAAGATTCATTATTAAAAGCTATTAATATTATAAACAACCAAGGAGGATTAGTACGATGAAAAAAAGATGGTTAGTAGGTAGTGCACTAGTACTAGGAGCTGTATCTCTGTCTGCATGTGGAGGTAATGGAGATGATGGAAACACAGAGGCAAGCGGAGACGGAAACGGAAACGGAAACGGGGAAGAAACCTATACCCTTGCAATAGGGCACACTTTAGCCGATACTTCCCATTACCAAGAAGCATTATTAGAGTTTCAGGATATGATAGAAGAGCGTAGTGATGGCAGAATTGAAGTAGAGTTATTTCCTGACAGTGCCCTTGGCGGCGAAAGAGATATGATAGAAAGCGTTCAACTTGGAAACCAAGAAATGGTATTGACTTCTACTGGTCCTATGAGTGGATTTGCTGAAGAAGTTACAGTTGTTGACTTGCCATTCCTATTCCGTGATCATGATCACGCACATGGAGTTCTGGATGGGGAAATTGGACAAGAATTACTAGAAAAGCTTGAACCAACAGGGTTAATCGGACTTGCATGGTGGGAAAATGGTTTCCGTCATGTAACAAATAGCGATGGTCCAGTAGAAACACCTGAAGACCTAGCCGGTCTTTCGCTAAGAACAATGGAAAATGATATTCATATGGATGCTTTCCGGGCTATGGACGCTGACCCAACACCTATGGCTTTTGGTGAATTGTTTACAGCACTCCAACAAGGAGTGGTTGACGGACAAGAAAATCCTATACCTGTAATTCAAACCTCTAGGTTTTATGAAGTTCAAGACTATTTGTCCCTTACAGGCCATGTATACAATCCATCAATTCTAGTTATCTCAGAAGAAGTCTACAACAGCATGCCTGAAGACTTACAAGAAATCCTCCGTGAAGTGGCTCAAGAGGGTGCTGAGTTAGAGAGAGAGATTGTTCAACGCATGGAAGAAGAGTACATTGAAAGCTTAGAAGATGAAGGTATGGAAATTATTGAAGATGTTGAGCTAGAGCCGTTTATTGATGCAGTACAGCCAGTTTACGACAAGTATAGTGACGTGTTTGGAGAAGACCTTATTGAGTCAATTCAAAATCACGAGTAAGGAAAAGGGAAGAAATTGTGGGGCGAGTGTTTCTTACTCGGCCCCCTTTTTGAAAGGTAGTGACTGAATGTGAGTATAATCGTTCGTGGTATTGATTATATAAATTGGGTAATTAAATACGTCATAGGAATTACACTAGGTTCTATGGCAGTAATTATTGCCTACCAGGTATTTTCTAGATACGTACTGGGAACCTCTCTTTCTTGGTCAGAAGAGCTTTTACGGTACCTGATGGTCTGGGTGGTTTTTTTAGGTGCAGCAGTAGCTTTAAGGGAAAAAAGCTTAATTGGGATAGAAATGTTTGTAGAACGATTTCCAGAAACAATACACAGAATTCTAAAAGTTTTTTCTTACATAGTTTGTATGGTGTTCTTTATTTTCATCATGTATAAAGGGATAAACGTTTTAGAATCTGTAAGCAATCAACGTTCTCCTGCAATGAGGATCTCAATGGTATGGGCCTATGCAGCAATGCCTATAGGAGCCTTCTTTATGCTTTTAAATAGTGTTGCAGTACTTATTGAGATGTTTAGAAAGGAATGAGTTAATTGGTCACAATCCTAGTTATTACACTCATCCTGTTGTTCATGTTTAGTGTTCCCATTGCATTTGCATTAGGAATATCATCAACAGTGGCTATATGGTTATCGGGAACTATGCCACTAGAGAGTATTGTGCAAAGGATGTTTAATGCGTTAGACCTTTTTCCATTACTGGCCATACCGTTTTTTATACTTGCGGGAAGCTTAATGGAAACAGGAGGTATTTCACGACGTTTGATTAATTTTGCTAATGTGATTGTTGGTGAAATGAAGGGTGGCTTAGCAGCAGTTGTCGTTGTCACCTCAATGTTCTTTGCAGCTATTTCTGGTTCAAGTCCAGCAACAGTTGCCGCGATTGGTTCTATTTTGATTCCAGCCATGATTGCAAAAGGGTATCACAAGGATTTTGCTGCTTCTGTCCAGGCTGTTTCTGGGGGAATTGGGGTTATTATTCCGCCAAGTATCCCTCTGATTTTATATGGAGTAACAGCTCAGGTTTCAATTGGTAGTTTGTTTCTGGCAGGTATCCTTCCTGGAGTAATGTTAGGCATTTTATTGCTTATTACTGTTTATATCATTTCTAAAATGAGAGATTACAAAGGCGGGGAAAGTTCAAATTGGAAAGAAAAAGGCGTTGCTTTTAAGGACGCATTATTAGCATTAATGATGCCGGTTATTATTCTTGGGGGTATCTATGGGGGGATCTTTACTCCAACAGAAGCTGCGGGTGTAGCTGTAGTCTATGCATTTATTGTAGGATTCTTTGTGTATAGAGAAATTACTGTAAAAAATCTTATGAATATTTTCATAAAGTCCTCTATTACAACGGCTATTATCATGATTATTATTGCAAATGCCGGTGTATTTGCTTATATACTAACTAGGCAGCGAGTGCCTCAAACAATCGCAGAACAGTTCACACAATTCACAGAAAGTCCGCTTGTCTTTCTATTGATTGTAAATGTGTTCTTGCTTATTGTGGGGATGGTGTTTGAAACTTCAGCCGCAATTATTATTTTGGCTCCAATCTTAGTGCCTGTAGCTATGACTATGGGAATTGATCCGGTTCATTTTGGTATTATTATGGTTGTAAACTTGGCTGTAGGAATGGTTACACCACCAGTAGGTGTCAACCTATTTGTAGCAGCCCAAATAGCAAACACTACCTTAGAGCGGATAGCTTGGGCGGTCATTCCTTTCTTGATTGTACTCATAATAAATGTGCTGATCATCAGCTATATACCGGAAATTTCTACTTTCTTGCCTTCAATCTCAAATTAGGAGGGATTTATTATGACTTCTTATCCCAAAGTTGCTAAGATACGTCAATCTTTTGATCGACCACAAGTCACGGCCATTGAACAAGTGGTTTCTGAGGAATTAGACAAAGAAGCCATTAAATGCCAAATTAAACCGGGTGCAAGTATTGCTATTACAGCTGGAAGCAGAGGAATTGCAAATATTGCATTAATCATTAAAGAAGTGATCAGGCAGTTAAAAGAAAAGGGAGCAAACCCATTTATTGTCCCAGCCATGGGAAGTCACGGCGGAGCCACAGCTGAAGGACAGGTTAAAGTGCTTAATAGTTTAGGTATTACGGAAGAATATAGCGGAGCCCCTATCAAATCTTCTATGCAAACAGTGCAAATAGGGACAACTGAAGAAGAACTGCCCGTTTATATGGATAAAAATGCTTATGAAGCTGATGGAGTAATTGTTATGGGAAGAATAAAGCCCCATACTGATTTTCGTGCAACCATTGAGAGCGGGATTTGCAAGATGGCTTCCATTGGACTGGGGAAACATGATCAGGCTTTAGCTTTGCATACATTAGGCATTCACGGAATTAGGGATGTGATGCCTAAGGCTGCAAAAGTAATTTTTGATTCCGGGAAAGTATTATTTGGGATTGGAATTGTCGAAAACGCTTATGATGAGACAGCGATTATTGAGGCGATACCTACTAAGAATATCTTTGAAAGAGAAGCTGAACTATTACAGCAAGCTAGCCAGTTTATGCCTTCCCTCCCTGTGAAAAATTGTGACATCCTTTTTGTTGATGAAATTGGAAAGAATTTCAGCGGGACGGGTATGGACACAAACATTATCGGGAGGATTAGAATTAGTGGAGTGCAAGAACCGGAAAATCCCCAAATTAAATATATTATAGTTGGTGATGTGAGTGATCCTTCTCATGGTAATGCCTTAGGCATTGGATTAGCAGACCTTACGACTGAACGTTTACTTAATAAAATTAACTTTCAGGCAATGAATGAAAATGTAATTACGAGCACCTTTTTGGCACGTGCTTCTATACCGATTGTTTTAAAAAATGATAAAGGGGCATTAGAAGCAGCAATGCGTGGTAATTGGGGAGTTAATGGGGAGGACACACGTTTTGTAAGAATACCAAATACTCTTGAGATTTCTACGTTATATGTTTCAGAAACGGTATTTGAAGAGATAAAAGACGATAACTCAATTGAAGTCCTAGAACCTCCTAGGGAGATAATTTTTGATGATAAGGGTAACTTCCCTAACTTTTAAATATTTTTATTAAATGGAAGGTGATTAGAATGAGTGAAAAAGTAGTACATTATCCCCACTATATTGGTGAAGAGAAACTTACGAACAATGAAGTTATTAATGTTGAGGATAAATTTGAAAATACCCCTTTAGCCACGATTTCAAGGGGGTCAAAGACGGAAATTGATAAAGCTGTAAAAGTGGCAAAAGAAACGTTTGAAACCATCAAACTAACTCCTACAGAAAGAGCTGATCTTTTGGTAGCTGCAGCTCAAAAGTTTAAAGAGCGTAAGGAGGAACTTGCTGAAACGATTGCTCGTGAGGTTGGAAAAGTAATTAACGATGCCCGGGGTGAGGTAGATAGAGGTATTCAAACCTTTTTGGCAGCAGCAGAGGAAGGGAAAAGAATTACCGGCCACACTGTTCCAGTAGAAGGGCAGAGTGGAAATGAAAATAGAATGGCTTTTACAATTCGTCAGCCTGTAGGCGTAGTAGCGGCCATTACTCCTTTTAATTTTCCTTTTAATTTAACTGCTCATAAGCTTGCCCCTGCGTTGGCTGCAGGCAATACTATTGTATTAAAACCTGCTGAAAAAACACCACTTAGTGCTATTAAGATGGTTGAAATATTGAGAGAAGTAGGCTTTCCGACGGGATATTTAAATGTAGTAAATGGTTATGGCCATGAAGCTGGACAGCATTTATTAAAGCATCCAGATGTAAATATGTATACCTTTACTGGAAGTCCAGATATTGGTCGTCTAATTAAAAGTGAAACTGGAATCAGGAAGGTAACATTAGAGCTAGGCAGTAATGCTCCTAATATCGTACATAAGGATGTAGAAAACCTTTCGGAAATTGCTCAATCATGTGTTCAAAAGGGTGTCATCCACAATGGCCAGGCTTGTATTTCTGTCCAAAGAGTTTACGTACAAGAGGAGGTTCTTGATGCATTTTTAGAGGAGGCAAAAAATGCAGCTGAATCCTTAGTGGTAGGCGATCCAATGAAGGATGAAACTCAAGTTGGTCCTATGATTGATAAAAAGTCTGCTGAAAGAATTGAAAGCTGGGTAAACGAAGCAGTAGAACAAGGTGCTACTGTGGTTTCAGGTGGGAAACGTGAAGGCTCCATCTATTATCCAACTGTATTGACAGACGTAAAACCTGAAATGAAAGTAGTATGTGACGAGGTTTTTGCTCCAGTTATTGTAGTTGTTCCTTACAAAGACTTTAATGACGCTATAAAACAAGCTAATGATTCCCGGTACGGGCTTCAAGTTGGTGTATTTACTTCCAATATCCACTTAGCAATGGAAGCAGCAAAAACTTTACAATTTGGTGGAGTAATTATAAATGACGTATCCACATTTAGAGCTGATGTCATGCCATATGGCGGTATAAAAGATAGTGGTGTGGGAAAAGAAGGGCCTAAATATGCCATCGAAGAAATGACTGATGAGAAAATTATTGTTTTAAATAATAAGTAGCGGAGGGATAGTATGAGGAATACATGGACAGTACACTCAACTGAAACGATGGTTTTTGGCAATGGAGCTATTCAGGAACTACCGAAGCTTTGCAGAAAATTTGATGCTAAGAACGTATTAATTGTGACTGACCAAGGCATTAGGAATGCGGGCTTAGTCGAGGTGATCTTAGAGGTACTATCTGATTTTAATGTAGAAGTCTACGATAAAGCTGTGCCAGAACCACCAGTAGAAAGTGCCGTAGAATGTTTGGAAGAAGCGAAGAAACAAATGCTGGTCGATGTCATTATTGGTTTAGGCGGCGGAAGCAGCATTGATTTAGCAAAAGTTGTGGCGCTTTTATTAGAACACGGAGGCGAGCCTAAGGACTATTTTGGCGAAAACCAAGTGCCTGGAGCGATAGCCCCATTAATTGCTATTCCTACTACTGCAGGTACGGGATCTGAAGTTACTTCAGTGACTGTCTTAACTGATAATGAAAATAAAATAAAAACTGGCATTTCAGATAACAACTTAAGACCAAAAGCTGCTTTACTTGATCCGGAATTAACGCTGAAGTTGCCTGCTTATGTGACTGCATGTTCTGGAATAGATGCATTAAGTCACGCTGTGGAAGCTTATACAGCAAAAGAGTCACAGTACATTGACGCTGAAGGAGAGCTTTTATTTCAGGGTGCAAATCCTATGAGTGATTCGCTTGCACTGCAGGCTATTCGTTACATTGTTGAATACCTGCCATTAGCCGTTAACCAAGGGACTAATAAAGAGGCTCGTTATTATATGTTACTAGGAAGCCTACTTGCCGGCCAGGCATTTTCAAACGCTGGCACTGCGGCTGCGCATGCACTTGCATATCCTATTGGAGGAATCGTAAAGTCTCCCCATGGTGAACTAACTGGTTTATTACTGCCTCATGTATTGAAACACAATAAAGCGGTAATAACTGATAAACTAGCTTTTGCAGAAAGAATGGTAGATTCTACAAAAGCAGACCTTAATAAGAATGAGGCCGCTGATTCGTTTATTTCACGTATCGAACAGTTATTAGTTGATATTAATTTACCGGCTCGTCTATCTGAGATTGGTGTAAAAGATGAAGATATTGATACCATTGCTGAAAAAGCACTAAAAATCGAAAGACTGATCAGAAATAATCCTAGAGTACCAACAGTTGAAAGCTTTAAAACGTTATTAAAGAATGCATTGTAGAAAGAGAGGGTTCCTATGACTAAGCCAGTAATTTGCATGACTATGGGAGATGCGGCAGGTGTCGGACCGGAAATCATTATGAAGGTTCTTACAGACTCGGAAGTTTACGAATGGTGTCATCCTCTTGTCGTGGGAGATGCTAAAATATTACAACGCGCTGGAGAAATAGTAGGTTCTAATATGCCTATAAATTCAATTCACTCTGTTAATGAGGCTAGATTTGAAGTAGGGAAGGTTGATTGTGTAGATTTAGATTTGCTACCAGAGGATCTTCCTTTTGGAGAAGTTTCTTCAAAGGCTGGTGACGCAGCTTATCGTTACATTGAAAAAGCGGTTGAACTAGCTAAGAATAAAGAAATAGACGTCATTTGTACTGCTCCTTTAAACAAGGAAGCTCTACAAAAAGGTGGTCACAAATATCCAGGACACACCGAGTTATTAGCTCATTTAACAGATACAAAGGAATTTGCAATGTTTCTTTCTTCACCTAAACTGAAGGTAATTCATGTAACCACCCATATTGGTTTAATAGATGCTGTTAATAGTATAAAGCCTGAAAGGGTTTATAACGTTATAAAGATGGCAAATGATACCTTAGTTAAAGCTGGAATAAATGAACCACGGATTGCTGTCTGTGGGATTAATCCACATGCAGGTGAAAATGGTTTATTCGGCTATGGTGAAGAAGAAGAGAAAGTACTCCCTGGAGTAAAGAAAGCGCAAGAAGAAGGGATTAATGCTACAAACCCTCTTCCAGCTGACACTCTTTTTTTCCGTGCAGTTAGAGGAGACTTTGATGTGGTAGTAGCTATGTATCATGATCAGGGACACGGCCCTATTAAGGTATTAGGTTTAGAATCTGGGGTTAATATTACTGTGGGACTGCCAATTTTAAGAACAAGTGTAGATCATGGAACGGCTTTTGATATTTCAGGGAAAGGCATTGCTGATGAGGCAAGCCTTAAAGAAGCTATTCGTCAAGGGGTAGAATTAGCACCAAGGAATATTCAATAGAGGATAAACGCGTATTACACCTAAAGTTAGACCGAACATGGCTACGTTTTTAGTAGCTGGTCTTCTTTAGGTTTTTTGTTTTCATTTACAGCAGTGTCTTATAAAATAAAACTTATCAACAACAGACGTTTTGTTAGTTTATTACTAATTACCTTAATAAGTATAAAAAATAATAAAAGAGTAAAGAGCACATATACAAAGAGTACAATGTTGTGAAAGTTATAATGGCCTTTAGTATAAGACTACCTTCAGGATTCATTTTTATTGCGTCAACCCTATAATCATTCAACGGTAATCATAGTTAAGGTGTAGGACTTCCTTACCTCAGATAAAAAGGACATTGTAATATCCTTACAAGTCTATAGAAGGAAATTTTCCTAAGCTAGGTCTCTTGTACCAAATGAGAGTAAAGAAAAAAGGAGAGTAATACAGTGGTTGAGGTAAATACTAGAGAATTAGCAATATGCGGGATAAAAAGTAGTACTGCACATTTGAAAAAAGCTGTCTCTTTTGCAGAGTTAGAAAGAGACAGCGTTGCTGCTGATTTCCTGGCTCATAGAATAAAAGTCATCCAGGGAGAAGACAGGAAGGCAGCTGCAGCGAATACCATCACATATATAGCTCTTGCGACCGCTGGCCTTTATTATTTTTCATTAAAGAATAAAGTCTTTCCCTCGTTTATCTGGGGAGATTCTATGATTGGAGAAAGTATGGAAAGGCCGTTAACATTATCTGTTTTTCTACAAGATTTAGAGTTTTCCAGGGTGGAAATAACAGAAGAAGTAAGTCTCAAGATTGCAGGAAAGTTATTTCACAGCCAGCAAAGAGTAATACACACACTTTCTGTACTAAGCAGCCTTCCATTTAATCAATGCTGGGCGTTATATGATCATGGATTCTTAAGTGCTTCTTCTCTTTTTCGATTAACTCTACACGAACGAGCAAGAGTAGAAGAAGGTAGACTGGGATTAAAACGTCTGCCGCCTGAAGTCTTTGGAGCTGTGCGTAATCCATTTGATGTTAAGCGCAGATATGTAGATAGCTGGTGGGAACCAGTCGAAAAACTCTCTTTAAAGGCTACCTGTTGTTTAATGTACAAAACAGGCAGACGAAAGGAGTATTGTTTTACCTGTCCTAAACTCACGAAACAAGAGAGAGAAAAGGCAGCGTTATCCTTTCAACAGCAGTACGGTATCAGAAAGCCTTGGTAGTAAAAGATCCCCGGATTTTTCCTAAAGCAGGATAGCCGGGGATCTTCTTATATTATTAGTCAATGACAGTTACTTGTACATTTTGGCGGCCAAAGTTCACGGCATCTCCACGCTCTTGCATGTAAAGGTCGATGCGGTTTCCTTGGATGTTCCCGCCAGTATCTCCGGCCACAGCTTCACCGTAACCTTCTACATATACAGTAGAACCAAGTGGAATAACGTTAGGGTCAACTGCGACTACACTTTGATTCGGATTAGCATTAAGGTCAATACCAGTAGCTGTTACACCAGTGCATCCTGCGCAGTTAGCAGTATATGCAGTAGCTTCCATAGTCATAGTTTGTCCTTCAGCTTCGCTTACGTCAGCTGTGTCTTCTTCAACTGGAGTTTCAGCTGCAGGCTCCTCTGTTGCAGTTGGAGTTTCTTCTGCAGGCTCTTCAGCCGGAGCTTCCTCTTCTACAGGCTCTTCAGCCGGAGCTTCCTCTTCTACAGGCTCTTCAGCCGGAGCTTCTTCTTCTGCAGGCTCTTCAGCCGGAGCTTCTTCTTCTGCAGGCTCTTCAGCCGGAGCTTCTTCTTCTGCAGGCTCTTCAGCCGGAGCTTCCTCTTCTGCAGGCTCTTCAGCCGGAGCTTCCTCTTCTGCAGGCTCTTCAGCCGGAGCTTCCTCTTCTACAGGTTCTTCAGCCGGAGCTTCCTCTTCTACAGGCTCTTCAGCCGGAGCTTCCTCTTCTACAGGTTCTTCAGCTGGAGCTTCCTCTTCTACAGGCTCCTCAGCTACTGCAACAGTTGTTTCTTCAACTGTTGCAGTGCCTACGGTTGAAGCATCGCTTCCGTTAACTGCTTCATGGAGAGCTGAGAATGTTTCTGGGCCTGCTAAGCCATCAACAGTAATACCTTGAGATTTTTGGAAATCTACTACTGCCTGGTGAGTAATAGGACCAAAGATCCCATCTATTTTATATTCATAAAAGCCAAGAGTGTTTAAATCTTCTTGCAGAGAGCTTACTGTTGCTCCTTCATCCCCTTGTTCAAGAATGGAGAGGGAGCTGATGGTTTGAACGCCTGCTAAGCCATCTACAATCAGACCATTTTTTTCCTGATATGTTGTTACTGCTTGTGTAGTTTTAGCATCATATGTTCCAGTTATGTGCTTATCTTTTAAAAGGTTATTTTCGTTTAACATTGACTGGAGCTCTTCTACATGAACGTGATCCTTGCCTTCATAAAGAAGCTTAGATCCAAGTTCTGCTCCTGCTGCATCATCATTTGGTAATCCTAAAAATACTGCTGCTGCTAAAGCCGGCGCACCGATCCATTTCATTTGCGGCTTTAATTTGTTTAATGTTGATTCTTTTACCTTCATGTGTGAAAACCTCCAATAGAGAAGTCATGATTTGTTCGACGCTTTGAATCGTATCAAGACTTTCCAGGAGAGACAATAGATTTCTAAGCTATTTAAATGAATTGAAATGTTTATGTAACATTGGAAATGCTGTGTTAATACAAATTGGAAATAATATTAGGGATAATGAGAAAATAATCGAAAATCTCAAAAAGTATGGGACGAGGTTTTTCTTTGAAAAAGGGATAAAAAAAGAAGAAATATAGGGGAACATGTAAAACAAAATGTCGAAATTACTAGTATACATTAAGTGTAATAGATATAAGAAGATAGTGAAAGAGTAAATTATAAAAAAATAATAATTAATACTATTCTCTTTTTAGCAGTCAGTTAAACTATGAAATATTATAAGCAAACAAAAAAGCAAATTAAAGGAAATTACCAGACATTAGATTAGAAGGAGTTGGAAGAACTTCTTTTGTAGTTGGTAAGGCCCCTGCTTATTTAGGGGAGAAGGCCGGGTAATTGAAACGGTAGATTAATAAGCGTAAAGTAAATGGGTATAAAAGAGAAGGAAGCTACTAAACATTTAACAATAAAAAAGGAGCAGCAACACGATGAAACGAATAAGTGGGCATTTATATATTTTTTATTCTTTAGTTCTGCTTTTATATATCAGCAATGTATTTATTGAAAGTCGGGCATTAGCGTACATTGTAGGTACCCTTGCGATTCCCCTGCTTTTCATATCGTTCCTCGGAGCTGCAAATCTTTTTCGTATCTTAGGTTTTTTATTCATAAGTGCAGGGGCCGGGATGTTCATTTATGCGGGGCTGCCAGTCGCGGAACTTCCATTTTACATGACTTCTACAATGCCGCTTCTTGCTTTTTTAACCATTCTTCCTTGGATGAATGGAGTAGTTCGTGCTGGTCGTTTTGATCGCCGCATTAATCAATTGATGAAAGCCAATGTTTCAGATTTGGGAAAGCTCTATACACGAAGCTCTTTTACATCATATATTCTTGTGGCCTTTATCAATTTGTCAGCTCTTCCCCTTGCACAAGGAGTGTTGTTAAAAAACCTGTCTACTATGAAAAAGCAGCTGCGGGACTCATTTGTCAGCAGGACAACCTTAAGGGCTTTTGCTGTTGCGTTAGCCTGGAGCCCTATGGAAATTATGGTTGCTATAACCGTAGACGCTACCGGTGTTAGTTACTTAACTTACTTACCTTGGCTGCTATTATGTTCTCTTATTGCACTCTTCATTGATTTATTATGGGGGTATATGGCTTTTCGAAAACACGGATATCAGCCTGCGATTGAAAGTGAACAACTCTTTCATCCTATACAGGTAGCTGTTCAAATTATGAAACTGTTCTTAGCATTATCTATCTTTTTGGCTCTAGTGGTGTCAATTGGAAATGTAACCGGGCTTGATTTCATATTAACGGTAACCCTTGTTATTCTGCCATTTGCCATCGGCTGGTCGCTTTTAATGAAACGTTGGAAGACTTTTAAGGTTATTGGCTGGGTGACATGGAAAGAACGGACAAACGGAATGCAGAATTTCGTAGTATTATTTTTATCATTAGCTTTTTTTTCAAGCAGCTTAAATGAAACACCTTTCCTTGATCTGATTCAGCAGCCTTTTCTGGGAGCAGCGGAGTACCCTTTAATCATATTGTTTCTTATTCAGTTCACTTATTTGGCCATGAGCATGATTGGAGTACACCCGGTAGCTACAGTTGGTGTACTGATTGAAGTGCTGCCTCCCCTCTATGAAATTATCAACCCGATGAGCATAGGAATTGTCCTCGTCACTGGGGCCTTAGCGACCGCTTGTGCGGGCACGTATGGTATTACCGTCACGATGACTTCTATGAACACTAAGCAAAACCCCTATCGGATCACGTTGAGAAACCTGCCATTCGCGCTAACTTATGGTGCAGTCGGCGTAATCATGGGTTATTTGCTTCTCTAACCAATAGGTTTAGGATTCTTGTCTACTAAAACACACGTAAAAAAGGCAGCCTATCTTTGAAGAGGCTGTCTTTTTTACATTTTCATTCCTTTTTTGATGGCGCCCAACCAAAAAGGATAAAATTCTTAATATCTTCTACTACTCCTATGTCAATGAGGATAACGATGATAACTAAAAGCAATGGGCCTAAAAACAAGCCAATGGCTCCAAATAGCTGCAGTCCTGCAAATAGCGAAATCAATACTGCCAGAGGATGAAGATTCATGCTTGATGACAGCACCTTTGGTTCAACAAGCTGTCTGACGATTACAATGATCCCGTACAAAATGGCCAGAGTAATTCCAAGACCAATTTGGCCGGTAATAAATAAATAAACAAACCAGGGGATAAGGATGGTTCCGGTTCCCAGATAAGGGAGAAGTTCGGCAACACCAACCACAACCGCAATTGTAAGGGCATGCTCTATGTCTAAAATGGCGAGCCCCAAGAGAACAATTATAAATGTAATTGTCATCAATATAAATTGAGCTTTTAGGAAACCGAAGACCCTAATTCTCATTGCTCTTCCAAAAGACAGTCCTCTCATTCTTATGGATTCAGGAACCTTTATTGTTACCCACTTCGTTATCTTTTTCCAATCTTTCCCTAAGAAGAAAACAGAAAGAAGAACGAAAAAGAATACAACGAGTAGAGTCGGCAGGGCGACTGCTACAGAGGTGAGCCAATCAGCTAGTCCTTGTCCCAGTGTTCCTAATATATTTCCAAGCTGTGCACCTAATTGGACAATGCCTTCTTCAAGCGTTTGTCTCTCCTGGCTGTTCATATTATCCAACAACCCTGTCAGCTGGTGCCAAAAAGGGAGCACTACTTCATTAAAAAACTGCTGAATGTTAATGGAAGCTGTTGCAAACCATTGAGGAAGCTGTTCAGAAAAATTTCTCACGCCATAAATGATGAGAAAGGTAATGCCAGTAATAACACCGCCTATTAAGCTGATGCCTGTTAGTAATCCAATTAGTGAGGCCAAACCAGCAGGAAACCGTAATTTTTCCTGGAGAATACGGACTAAAGGCATGAGCATCCATGTAATAAATGCCGCAATCCAAAAAGGGTATGTAAGCGAGAAAATTTGCGATATAAGCCATATGAGTATAACGATTGTTAGTGCTGATCCTGCAAATCTAAAGATCATCCATCCCTGTTCTTTTGTCATTCTTTCCCTCCTAACACAAAAACAGGCTCAACTTTCCTTTCCCCTAATGAAGTTACAATTACACCTGGTGCCTGGCACCATAAATGAATGTAACAAACCTGTAATAAAGGTATGGACTTTGATTATTGAAGGTTAAAGGTGTAACAAAACTTATAAAAAAATTTAAAATTTGTTTAACATACTTAGATTTTGGTTATTGATTAATATTCTTAGCAAAGGAGTGATAACTTTTGAATACGTAGGTAATAGTCTTCAAGACATGTTTAATGCAATTATCATGGCTATACCCAATGTAATCGGAGCTTTACTTTTATTATTGCTTGCCTGGGTAGTCGCGGTTGTTGTAAAAGGAATCTTTACAAAGCTGCTTACAAAATTAGGAGCAGCTCGCGGGCTTTCAAAAGCACGCCTGGTAAAAACAGAGGAACAAGGAAAGGATGTACTTCAGTCTATAGGTAAAATCCTGTATTTCCTTGTATTTATTCTTTTCTTGCCGAGCATAGTAGATGCTTTGAATATGCAGACCGTAGCTCAGCCAATATCTAATATGGTTGAAGTATTCCTTGCTTTTCTGCCCAACGTATTCGCAGCAGCTGTCATTATCATTGTTGGCTGGTTTATTGCGAGATTTGTTCGAGATTTAGTAAGGAATTTATTACAGAGTGCTAACATTGATGGCTGGTTTAACCGTATAACAAAAGCTGATCAGAGTGAAGAAGCGGGCACTAAGGATAAACAGAACCTTGCCAATATCTTATCCAATATTGTTCTTATTGTAATTTTAATACCAATTATTACAATTGCCCTTGAAACGTTAAATATTGATACAATTACAGAACCTATTGTATCTGTTCTCAATACAGTGCTTAATATTATCCCGAATATTTTTGTTGCTATTATTCTATTGCTTGCCGGGTACTATCTTGCTAAATTTGTATCTGAGCTGCTGACAAGCTTGCTGCAACGGACAGGGATTAATTCAGTGTATGATTATTTAGGTTGGGACAGAAGACCGGCAGCAGATTCTAAGTTTGACTTAGCTTCTATTCTTGGTCAAATTACAAAGGTTATCATTATCCTGTTTTTCACAGTTGAAGCCCTTAATGTGCTGCAGCTTGACGTATTAAACCAAATTGGAAATGCCATTATTGTGTATCTTCCAATGCTTATTAGTGCTTTAATTATCCTGGGTCTTGGGCTGTTTGGCGGAAACTTAATCCAGAACGTCATGAAAAAATATACTAACAGTTCATTTTCAGCAGCGATTGTAAAATATATCATTATTATCTTTGCTGTCTTTATGACATTGGATCAATTAGGCTTTGCTTCAACAATAGTAAACATCGGGTTCTTGCTTATTCTTGGCGGCTTATCTGTTGCATTCGCCATCTCCTTTGGAATCGGCGGAAGAGAATTTGCCAAGCGGAACCTTGATAAGTTTGAGAGAAAAATGGAAAGAGACACAAATCATTCTGAACCTGAGAATAAGAATGACAACGATATAAATGGTCCAACTCCTTAATGTATGAGGAGTGAGTGAAAAGACGAGGTCTCAGCCTCGTCTTTTTTATATACTTTCGCTTTTGTATCATGGTTTACCTGTATATTAATAATTATGCAGCAGGCATCACTTTATTTTCCAACGGAAGCAATGACCGCTCACGCTGGGATCTGTAAGTGCTGAATCTTCCGATTAAATCGGCCGGCATTTCATCTGACCTTAATAAAATAAGCTTACTCCTCTGATGTTCCAGACCCTTTACAACCCTTTTATAAGCTGGCATAGTAAGAGGAAATTATAGAGAGGGGCAGCGTAAGATGAAAGCTTTGCTGGTTATTGATTACACAGTCGATTTTGTTGCTGATGATGGAGCTTTGACTTGTGGGGAGCCTGGGCAGGCAATTGAAGGGTTTATTACGGAAACCACCAATCAGTTTGTTGAACAAGGTGATTACGTAGTCTTTGCCATCGACCTGCACAATGAAAAAGATGCTTACCACCCGGAAACAAAGCTTTTTCCACCCCACAATATTAAAGGAACAAGAGGAAGAGAATTATATGGAAGCTTAAACAAGGTTTATGACCTTTACAAAGATTATACTAACGTAAAGTGGATGGACAAGACGAGATATAGTGCATTTGCAGGCACAGATCTGGAAGTACGGCTAAGGGAAAGAAGCATAAATGAGGTGCACTTAGTTGGAGTGTGCACTGATATCTGTATTTTGCATACAGCTGTTGATGCATATAATAAAGGTTTTAATACTGTTATTTATAAGAATGGAGTAGCAAGCTTTGACCAGAGAGGACATGATTGGGCGTTAACCCATTTTTCAAATGTGTTAGGGGCTGAAGTTTTATAAGAAATTATGAATCTAAAGTTTTCCATTATGGAAAACTTTTTTTGTTTATTGCAGATATTTTGCGTATGTAAAACAACTTCACCTCTATCAAAAAACCTCCCAATCAAGGAGGATTTTGGTTTTATTCTCTTGCATTTTCAAAAGGAACGAGGTTTTTCCATTTCATCTCCCTGATTAACCAGATACAAAAATCCCACAAAGCCTACGAGCGAGGTTCTTTTGAAGGAAAACAAAACTCCAAAAAGTTGCAGCGAGAACACTTTCTTGTATCCGTTGTTTGTTCAAATGATTCAATTGAAAGAGGACGGTTAATTCCGGCTTCTTCCAGATAATCGAACATTCGATCAACGCTCATCCCCATTAGTTCTTGGACTTTTTCCAAGGTAACAGGGCTAAGCTGGTGTTCTTCATATGTTCCTTCAAGCAAATATTCATTACGAATGACGATATTATCAAGATCTTTGATAGAAAAAGCTTCTTGAAGGTAAAGAGCGTAAAGAGCCAGCTGGTAAGGGTCTTCCTCTGATTTTTTTCCAGTTTTCCAATCTATAATGATCCATTTATTTTGTTCTTTGTCCTTATAAACTAAATCAAGAACAACAAATACTTTTAATTGACCCACCATTAAATGTCGGAAATTCTCTGCTTCAATAAATTGCATTTTCTCTTTGTTTAAAATATCTTGAAATGTTCTGCTTGATAGAAAGTGGGCAATAACAACCTCAAGGCGGCTTTTCATTTTACTGACTTTATCAGAGGGCAGCCTGCTTTCCCCGTAGTATATTTCGTGCAGCATATCCCAGTGCTTCGGCTTGTTAAGCCAATCATCAAGGTGTCTTGTAGAATGAATAAAAGCTCTGTTCATTCTATCTTTTACTCGCTCAGTAAGCTGCTCTTCTGATGGAACTCTTTCTGTCTTTAAGTAGTAGGTGATGACTTCTTCTATAATATCGTGGACTTCACTCCCAAACAGCATTTCCAAACTCGTGAGCTTTTTCAGCCGGTAGGCATGTCTTGAAACCGGTTCGGCATTTTTCAGCCAGCCATTGTGAGAAGTGTAGTATTGATAAGCATATTGTCTTGGACATTCCATTAATGTTTTATGCCTGGACAAAGACCATGAAAATTCTGGGTAATCTTTTATTTCAAACATAGTTTAAGATACACCTACTTTCTTCTATTATCCTACCAAAGAATAAAAGAGAAGTGGAGTTGAAGAAAGAAAATGATAAATTTTTGCACGGAGGGTGGGTAATCACCCAGGCGGCATGTTTTGCATAAAGTATGAGAGGTGAATGCCAATGAAGCTCTATACTAGCGAAGGGAGTGTTCGGGGTGGCGGGGAAGGTTTTGAACTATTATGCAGGAGGCAATACAGCAAGAGGGTTTTATGATTTATTTGATTCCATTACCGAGGGCTTAGAAAAAGTATTTATTCTAAAAGGAGGACCGGGGACAGGAAAATCTACTTTACTAAAAAAAGTGGCATCTTCATTAAACCAAACTGGAGAAGATATTGAATTAATTCACTGTGCCTCAGCACCCGGCTCTCTTGACGGTGTGATTTTCCCCCATTTAAAAGCAGGAATTTTTGATGGTACTGCTCCTCATGTCATAGAACCAAAAGCACCAGGAGCTATTGAAGAATATGTAAACCTGGGGAAGGGCTGGGATTCAAAAAAATTAGCAGGAAGTAGAGATGATATCCTGCTTTTAAACAAGCAAAGTAAGGATTTTTACCTCAAAGCACATGAGGCATATGCCCAGGCTCTTACCATCCATGATGACTGGGAAAAAATTTATATAGATAATATGGATTTTGCTAAAGCTAATAAGCTGTCCAGTCAGTTGATTGAAACAATGTTTTCCCATATTCAACTTAATAAAGAGAGCAGGGTGGTTCACCGGTTTCTTGGGGCGGCTACTCCTGAAGGCCCAAAAGATTTTATACAAAATTTAACCGGGGACGTTCAAAAACGGTATTTTATAAAAGGAAGGCCTGGATCGGGAAAATCAACCATGTTAAAGAAAATTGCGGCGGCTGCGCAAGAGAGCGGGGCTGATACAGAAGTTTACCACTGCGGCTTTGACCCGATGAGTGTTGACATGGTCATTGTCAGGGAAATTGGGATCGCTATCTTTGATAGTACCTCTCCTCATGAATATTTCCCAGAACGGGAAACAGATGAAGTAGTGGATATGTATGTAAACACAATTACAGAAGGCACTGATGAAAAGTACGCTGACTCTATTAAACAAATAGAAAACAAGTATAAGGAAAACATGAAACTAGGAACCTTCTATCTACAACAGGCAAAACAAATACATGATCAACTGGAGAAAGTATATATAAAGGCAATGGATTTTAAAATAATAGATCAAATAACGTTGGAGATAGAAGAGGAGATAAAAAAATTGAATAAAAGCGAAAGGTAGGTGAAAAGCCGTCAGCATTGGTCTGCTTGCTGCCAGAGCGGCTGCAATCGTTTCGCGCGTTGTAAGCTATAAAGGTGCCCAGTAACAGGCACCTTTATAGTGCTTGTCATTGATATAATTTATTTTGCTGCGGGGTTATAACCTTTTGGGGAAGGAAGCAGTTCATGGGCATCATTCAGGATACAAGTTTTGCGTGACCATCTCTTCTGCTGAGAGCACAGGAAGGTCTTTTGATATAGTGAAAACCCGCCAAAATGGCGGGTTTATTTATTCCGTCTGGCAAAGTCAATAAACCTGAATTTATCTGGACGGTGTCTGGACTCTGTGTATTGAAAAAGGGAGGCATCTTCTAAATAAACAAAGTTTTTTACAACGACGACGTTTGAAAAGCCGTTAAGATCAAGAAATTTTCTGTCTTCATCGGTTGGCTCTTCAACGGTAATTTCTTTCTTGGCAAAAGCAATCGATAACCCCAATTCCCCTTCAATATATTCATATAAAGAATTCTTGCATTTCTCCAAGGGTAAGTCGGGAATTTTAGATTGAAGAAGGTAATCTTTATCCAAAATAATGTGTTCTTTGTCAATTTCTCTTACCCGGATTACTTCCCAAATAGCCTCTTCCTCATGAACTTTCAACTGCTCTTGAAGGTGAGGACCAGGGGCCAGGAGTTCAAGGCTTTCTACATGACTTTTCGCTCGCTGGCCCATTTTTTCAGAAAGCTCTTTAAAACTGACCAGACCTGATATCGGGAAATTTAATTTGTTTATATCAAGTACTATGGAGCCCTTTCCTTGAACCTTTTGAATATACCCATGAGTAGATAAAAGGTTTAAGGCTTTTCGAATAGTCTCTCTTGATGTCTCGAATTGCTCTGTTAATTCTTTTTCAGAAGGGAGGAGAGTACCTGGCTTTATAACACCCTCTTGTATCTGCTTTGCCAGTTCATCGTATATTAAATCATATTTTCTTTTCATCAGGCATCACCAAAGATTAAATAATCACTTTCCAGTAATGTGAAAGACAATCGATTCATAAGGACGAAGAGAAAGCTCAGATAAATTACGAGAGGGTTCATCGTAATTCGAAAGAAGTACATTAACTTCCTCGTTCGAAAGCTCCTCTTTATACGAATAGGTTGTTTCTTTCCCATAAAAATTGTTTACAACAAGCAGTTTTTCATCCCCGGAAGTACGAAGATAAGCAAACACTTGGTCATGATCTGGCGTAAGGAGAGTATAATCTCCTGTTGTAATAATCTCATAATCCTTCCTAAGTTTAATTAAAGCTTGATAAAAGTAAAAGATGGAATTCTCATCTTCCAAGGCAGCTTGTGCATTTATGGTTTTATAATTGTCAGCTACATTTATCCATGGAGTACCTGTTGTAAAACCAGCGTTTTTGCTGTTATCCCATTGGACAGGAGTCCTTGAGTTGTCGCGAGATTTAGCCTTAATAATTTCCATGATAGCCTCTTCTGACATGCCTTTTTCTTTCATGATCTTATAGTAATTATGAGTTTCTACGTCTCGATACTCATCAATGTGGTTAAATTTAGGGTCAGTCATGCCAAATTCTTCCCCTTGATAGATGTAAGGGGTACCTTGCATCATGTGAATGGCAGCAGCCAGCATCTTAGCTGATTTTTCATGGTATTCCTTGTCATTTCCGTAACGAGTTACAACTCTTGGCTGATCATGGTTGCACCAAAACAACGCATTCCATCCGCCGCCCTCATGCATGCGAACTTGCCAGGTTGATAAAATATCTTTCAACGCATGAAAGTCAAAATCAGCCAGCGCCCATTTTTCTCCGTTTGGGTAATCAACCTTCAGGTGGTGAAAATTAAAGGTCATACTTAGTTCATTTCTGTCTGGGCGAGTATACTTTATACAGTGGTCAATCGTTGTGGAAGACATTTCCCCAACAGTCATTATATCGTATTTAGAAAAGACTTCGTGATTCATCTCCTGCATAAATTCATGGACGCGAGGACCGTCAGTATAAAATTTTCGTCCATCTCCCGGCGCTTTTGAGCCATCATCATTTGGGAAATCCTGGTCTTTGGAAATAAGGTTAATGACATCCAGGCGGAAGCCGTCTACTCCCTTTTCAAACCAATAATGCATCATTTCGTAAACTTTTTTTCTAACTTCATCATTTTCCCAATTTAAATCTGCTTGTGTGACATCAAAGAGGTGAAGATAGTATTGACCAGTATTTTCATCGTACTTCCAGGCAGATCCCCCAAACTTAGACTCCCAGTTATTTGGTTCCGTCCCATCAATGGGGTCTTTCCAAATATAAAAGTCCCGATATGGGTTGTCCTTTGATTGTTTCGATTCAATAAACCATTCATGATCTGTTGAAGTATGATTTACAACGATGTCCATAATGATCTTAATATCTCGTTTATGTGCTTCTTCTAACAGTCGGTCAAAGTCTTTCATTGTTCCATATTCTTCATGGATTGAATAATAATCACTAATATCATACCCATTATCGTTTTGTGGGGATTTGTACGGAGGAGTCAGCCAAACGACATCCACTCCTAGCTTTTTCAAATAGTCTAGCTTTTCAATAATACCAGGGAGGTCTCCAACACCATTGCCTGTTGTATCGTTAAAGCTTTTTGGATAAATTTGATAAACGACTGAATTTCTCCACCATTCGTTCATTAAGACACCACCATCATATAATAGTTAAAGTATGTGAAATGAAACAATACCATTGTCTGCAGGATGATTCCATAAGAACAATGGTATTGTTGTTTATTCTGTTTACACTTCCACTTTTTTAAATTTAGCCCAAAGATAAGTTAAGACAAACGGAACAACAAGGGCTATAACCATTCCGATTGCAAACGCCAGCCAACCGCCTGCCTGAATTGAAAAGATACCAGGCAATCCGCCGACACCAATTGCCGGAGCCACTACGTTATTGATAGTAATAAACATTCCCGCAATTCCAGAACCAATGATTGCACATATAAATGGGAAGCGGAAACGCAAGTTTACACCAAACATCGCTGGCTCTGTGACACCCAGGAACGCTGATATGGAAGAAGAAACAGACAAGCCTTTGGTGTTTTCATTTCTTGTAACAAACATAATAGCCAGACAAGCAGCTCCCTGTGCAATATTTGACAATGCAAGGATTGGCCACAGGAATGTAACACCTGTGCTTCCAATTAACTGTAAGTCTACAGCCAGGAAGGTATGGTGCAATCCTGTAATAACAAGCGGGGCGTAAATAAGCCCATATAGTAAACCGCCAATTGCAGCAGCCTGATCAAATACTCCTACAAATACGGAAGTGACCGCATCACCAATAGTAAACATAATTGGTCCAATCGCAATAAAAGCAAGAAAACCTGTGATCAACAGCGCAACAGGAGCAACTACGAGCATTTGAATAGAATCATGAACTCGTTTTCTTAAGAAGATTTCGATTTGAGCTAATATATAAGATGCAAAAAGTATAGGAAGTACTTGTCCCTGATAACCAATTTGCTGAATTTCTAACCCAAAAATGTTCCAGGTTGGAATTTCTCCAGCCTCTTGAGCCTCTCCGTATGCCCATGCGTTTAATAAATCAGGGTGTACGAGCATCAAACCTAATACTATACCGAGTAGAGGACTCCCGCCAAACTTTTTCACTGCCGACCAGCCTATTAATCCGGGTAAAAACACAAAGGCTGTATTAGCTATTAGATGAATAATATCAGCGAGATCTGCCCACTGGGGATACACATCAATAACAGATTGTCCGGTAAAGAAAATGTCCGGAGCGGTAAGAAGGTTATTAATACCCATAAGTAAACCTGCAGTAACAATCGCCGGAATGATCGGAATAAAGATATCGGCAAGTGTTTTTACGAGCCTTTGAATGATATTCAAATTTTTCTCAGCGGCAGCTTTCGTTTCTTCCTTTGAAGAATCCTCCATACCTGTAATAGCCATCATTTCCTTATACACTTTTTCAACTGTACCTTGACCAATAATTACCTGGAATTGGCCGCTGGTAGAAAAAGATCCGCGGACAAGCTCGTGATTTTCCAGAGCTTCTTTGTCAACCTTGCTTTCATCATGTAAAGCAAAGCGTAAGCGGGTTACACAATGAGTGGCAGAAGCAATGTTGTCTTTCCCGCCGATGGCCTCAATGATCCTTTCGACTGCTTCCTTTGTAACTTTCGCCATCTTTTCACCCTCCTGGTAAACGGTTTCATTTAAAACCCTAGTTTAATTGAAAGAAGTAAAGAAGTAACGGGTGTTAATCCGCTTACATTTTTACTTGTATATACAACTTATCTTTCGGGATAATATTAACTTGTATATACAAATTGGTCAATAGAAACGGTGAAAATTATAAAATTCATTTTATTCCCTGTTGTATGCTTCCCAGAAATAGATAATCTAAACCATGAAATGGAAGAAACATGAAGCTTTAAAACGTGAAGACTATCGTGAAGACTATTTTATGAAGGGAAATAAAACAATGACTGGGACAAAACCAAAAGAGAAGAGTCCTCACCCTCAACAAAAACGGAGATGAAAAATGAAATAGAGTTTGACCTGATGGCGGATAACTTTTGAATAAAAATAAGGCTCCAATTATCTTTTTTTGATAATTGGAGCCTTATTTACGTATGTGAGACAGTTTTGCCCCAGCACCTTTTGTATTGGATTTGTGATCTTCGGTAAAAGACACTCAACTGCATATAAAGGCGCAAATGAGATAGCCATTCATGCTTCAGCGCTATTAAACACCCGCTTTTTGAAGTTTACTTATAATACCCAGGGACTTTCCGGTTCCTTTTGCAACACATTCTAAAGGTGTGTCCGCTAGAATGACAGGGACATCTATTTCATTACCAAGCCATGCCTGCATTCCATTTAATAATGATCCGCCGCCTGTCAGAGTAATTCCATGATCCACAACATCCCCGCTTAATTCTGGCGGGCAGTTTTCCAGTGTGTTACGAATAATCTCAAAAATGTTTTGAAGTGTATCTTTAATAGCTTCGTGAATCTCTTTAGAGTTTAAAGTTAATGGTTTTGGCAAGCCAGTTACTAGATCACGCCCAAAAACTTCCAATGTTTCTTCTTCATGGTCAGGTAAAGCATGGCCTAAATTAATTTTGATATTTTCAGCAGTCCGCTCCCCAATAAGCATGTTATATTCTTTACGTACGTATTGGATAATATCCTCATCTATTTTATCTCCGCCCACTCTGATCGAATCAGAAGAAACGACACCTCCGTAGGAAATGATTCCTACCTCTGTGGTACCCCCACCGATATCTACTACAACATTTGCCACTGGCTCATCAACTGGCAGTCCGGCTCCCAGAGCAGCCGCGATAGGCTCTTCAATTAAGCTTACGTATTTTGCTCCACAACTCATCACCGCATCCCGTATTGCTCTTCGTTCTACCGAGGTAGAGCCTGATGGTGTACAGACTACTACTTTGGGCTTCCTCATGGATCCTATGTTTTTCTGAATACTTTTCATAATATGTTTGAGCATAGTAGAAGTAATTTGGTAGTCCGCGATAACTCCTTCCTTTAACGGACGCATGGCTATAATCTTCCCAGGAGTCTTTCCTACCATGTCTTTAGCGTCAGTTCCAACAGCCAGTACATCACCAGTTTCTGTATTAATCGCTACAACAGAAGGCTCATTAAGTATAATTCCTTTTTCTTTGGTGTATACCAGAATATTGGCAGTACCAAGGTCAATTCCAATTTCGGAGGTAGCAAACATTAATTTCTTCACCCTTTATACTAGATTAGTCTCACCTTAGCGCTCATTCTAATGCTTATCGTTTTAGATAGAAAGAGGCGTTTAGCACATATTGTCCAAGTTATCTACGGAATAAAAAGAAAATGCAGGCAAATATTCATATCTTATTCCACTTCTTTAGTTGTAATTGAAACATAGATTTCAAGAGTTATTATATATATGGGAGGTTTTCTTTGATAAAATCAGGATTAGAAGTTGTGAGAGTGTTAACAAAAAGGTGGGAATAGAATGAATCGTTCTTTGATATTAAATCTGCTTGTCTGGGTGACGTTAATCATTATGATCTTCACACTCAGCCTGCGGACTTTTCATCCAGTGGAATATGCAATAGGAGCCCTTATTGTTCTTTATAACGTCTTATTTCTATATAAACAGTATATCCAAAAATTTACGGATAAGGAAGAGGAAATAGGGTTTCAGCGGAAGAATAGCATGAATATATTGATGATGCTTGCTATTACTACGTACCTTGCCACAAGGCAGGAGGGGGCTGCTCTCCCTGGTTTGATAGCTGTCATGGCTGTTATCTCAATGTTCTTAATGGTATTTATGATTGTTTCTGATTTACGAAGTTCTAAAAATGCTGCATAGTACGAACCGAGAAGGAGAGGGAAATTGAGTGTTAAAGCTTATCATCAACGGGATAGTCATTTTTATGTTGTTTTTTCATTTAGCAAACTTTATCTATCAGTTAGTAGAGTATAGAGAATTTAATTGGTTATCACTCACACTCACGATTGTCTTTACTTCCTACATTATTCTGATTATCGAGAAAGCAACACGACCTAAAAAGTGTTTGAAATAAAACGATTGAAATGCAAACCTCTTATGTGATAGCTATTACACATGAGAGGTCCACTTTTACACTGCAGCTTAGCTAACATAGAAGAGTGCTAACTTGTTTTACGGCTGCAAATGTCAGAACATAGGTTAATTGGAGGAGAAAGATGTTTCAAGGAAAAATGACCATTGCTTTATTAATTCTGGTTCTCACCATGAGTTGGGGGTATTCATGGGTACTTATGAAAATTGGATTAGAGTATATGGAGCCCTTTACTTTTTCTGGTTTACGTTTTTTTATCGGTTCCCTCACTTTAATGATTATTCTATTTTTTCTTAAAGCAAAGGGAGTTGAACAAAAGAAGAAACCACTTTCTAAGGTAATGATCCTTGGTTTTTTGCAAACTGCACTAGTTTTTGGTTTAGTAATGTATGGAATGCAGTTTGTAGAGGCCGGGAAATCTTCTATTCTTTTATATACCATGCCAATTTGGAGTAGCTTTTTAGCTGTATACTTTTTACAAGAATCATTAAATGTAAGGAAAATTCAGGGTTTGTTACTAGGTATAGTTGGTTTAGTGTTTATTATTGTTAGTGACCTTATTCACTCAATAAGTCTCGAATCTACCTTAGGTATCGTAATAATACTGGTAGCTTCTTTAGTATGGTCGGTTTCAAATATATTTTACAAAAAGCAGTTAGCAGGAGGAGATCAACTTTCTATAAATTGTTTTCAAATGTTTTTCGGATCTCTGTTGTTAGGTGCAATAGCCCTGATACTGGAAAGAGATAATATTATAATAATAAATAGAGAAAGTATCTATGCTTTGTTTTTCACTGGGGTAGTAGCATCGGCGCTATCATTTGCTATATGGTTTTACTTATTAACTGTAGTTTCTACTTTCACAGCTACCATGTCGTCTTTGCTCGTACCTGTCTTTGGTATGTTATTCTCTGTAATCATCTTAGGTGAAGAATTTACTTTTCAACTGGCTATTGGGTCTATTCTTATATTGGCTGGTATCTTCCTTGCGCAAAATGTTCAGAAGAGTCGCTCCACTTAACATTAAAAGAGTTTTGTGATGGAAGGTGATGGGTTAACAATATGCTTGGAGTTCGTGTTCCCTTAGGGATTTATACCTCCTCCCTTAGAATTAGATATGAATTGTATTAATTGTTAAAAAATTATAATTTTTTTGTAAAAATGGGTAGACAAATGAAGAAAGCGCTTTTATACTTTAGTTAAACGTTTAGCTAATCGTTTAACTGAGATGGAATTAGAAATAATATACAAAATATTATTCTAATTTTCTATTAAATTATTTGAAAAAAGATAAAAGACCTGGTTATTTGGTCTTTTATCAGTTGGATTAGACAAGAGGTGTCAAAAGTTGACCAGCATGAAAGAGGTAGCCGAAAAGGCAGGGGTCTCTATAGCCACTGTTTCTGCAGTAGTAAACAAGACAAAATACGTTAGTGATGAACTGAGGGAGCGAATAGAAAACGTTATTGAAGAAGTGGGGTATCGACCAAACAGGAATGCCAGAAGTTTGAAAGGGAAGGCAACAAACCTAGTTGGAGTGACTGTAACAGAAGTCACCAATCCGTTCTACCCGTTAATGATTAAGGGAGTCGAAGATGCCTCACACGAATATGGATATAACGTTTTACTAAGTACTACAGGCGATAATGAAAGCAAAGAAATTAAATTACTAGAGTCTATGTTAGATCAGGGAGTGGATGGGGTCATATTATCAACAGTAGATAAAGCTGATTCAAAACCCTTAGCTTTAGCAGTGAAGGCTCAAATCCCTTTAGTACTGATCAATCGGGCTCCTAAGGGATACAAAGGTAATTTAGTGTGTGTGGATTCCTATAAAGTGGGACAGGTAGCAACTCAGCACTTAATTGATTTGGGACACAGCAGTATAGCTTTCTTTGGAGGTGAAAGGCAAAATAGTTATGAACGAGAAAAAGGTTTTCGGGACACTATGGCAAGGAACAATCTGGAGGTAAGCGAGGAATTTATTCTTAACGGAGAATACGACAGCAGTATATCCTATAAAAAAATGAGAAGTTTAATAGAGCATTCTAATCCTACGGGCGTATACGCGGCTAGTGACATTATGGCTTTTGGTGTCATTAAAGCATGTTTGGATGCTGGTTTATCGGTGCCAGGTGATGTTTCAATTATAGGTTCAGACAACGTTAAGTTTTCCGAAGATTTCAAAGTCTCCCTTACTACAGTAGATGTACAAACATATCAAATGGGTAAGAAAGGGCTTGAGATTTTAAGAAAAAATATAAGATTTAAAAATGAAGTTGAGCCACAACAGGTTTGGTTAGAGCCAAAAATAGTGGTAAGGGAAAGTACTGCTCTGTTGACTAACAAAACTAAGAATGAAAGAGGTTTTTTATTATGAAAGATGTTGTAATTGTAAGCGCTGCCAGAACAGCTATTGGAACTATGGGTGGAGCATTAAAAGATTACCATGCTGCAGATCTTGGAGCTAGAGCAATTGAAGCAGCGGTAGAAAGAGCTAATATAGATAAAGAACTAATCCAAGAAGTCATCATGGGCTGTGTTGGTCAAGTAGCGGAAAATGCGTTTATAGCAAGGATGTGTTCTCTTAGAGCAGGATTACCTACAAATTCTACAGCTTTTACAGTAAATCGTCTTTGTGGATCAGGTCTTCAAGCTATTAACAGTGCTGTACAACAAATTCAAACACAGGAAGCTGATGTAGTAGTCGCTGGCGGAACAGAAAATATGGACATGCTTCCTTACTACATCAGAAAAGCTAGATACGGTTACAGAATGGGGCATGATCAATTGGAAGATGGTCTTATAACTGCCCTTACCGATCCTTTTGGTAATTATCATATGGGTGTTACAGCTGAAAATGTAGCAGAAAGATATAACATCACAAGAGAAGAGCAAGATGAGTTTGCTGCATTAAGCCAGCAAAAAGCTATTAATGCTATTGATGAAGGTCTATTTCAAGAAGAAATCACGCCAATTGAGATTAAAGACAGAAAAGGGAATGTAACAGTAGTGGACACAGATGAACATCCTCGACGGGGGGTTACGGCTGAAAAGCTTGCTAAATTAAAGACACCTTTCAAAAAGGACGGAACAGTGACGCCAGGAAATGCATCAGGGATTAATAATGGCGCCGCTGCACTAGTTTTGATGTCTAAAGAAAAAGCTAATGAACTTGGCCTAACACCATTAGCTACAGTAAAACAACAAGCAATTGCCGGAGTTGACCCGGAAATCATGGGATATGCTCCTGCACCCGCAGTTCAAAAGCTTCTTGATAAGGCTCAGCTATCTATAAATGACATCGACTTAATGGAACTAAATGAAGCTTTCGCTTCTCAATCAGTAGCTGTAATCAAAGATCTGGGAATTAGCCAGGATAAAGTAAATGTTAATGGTGGTGCTATTGCACTTGGACATCCTATTGGAGCATCAGGTTCTATAATTACTGTTAAATTGCTCCATGAGATGAAAAGAAGAGGCCTAAAAAGAGGGGTTTCTACAATGTGTATCGGCGGAGGACAAGGAATAGCCACTCTATTTGAAATGAACTAATAATTAATAAATAAAAAGGATAGGTGAACTCATGATTAATCTAGAAGGGAAAACTGCAATTGTGACAGGAGCAGCACGTGGTTTAGGGCTGGGAATAGCTGAAAAGTTAGCAGAATTAAACGCACATGTAATTGTGAGTGATCTTAACACTGATGGAGCTGAATCCGCGGTGAAAAAGATTAAAGAAAAAGGCGGAAGCGCTGAAGCGATAGTATGTAATGTGGCTGACGCTGAGTCAGCCGCAAAACTAGTCCAAGAAACAATTGAAAAGCATGGGAAAATAGACATTGTAGTGAACAATGCTGGGATTAATAAAGATAAAATGCTCCATAAGATGAATATGACAGACTGGCAACAAGTCTTAGATGTTAACTTAACCGGTGTGTATAACGTCATGCAGCCAGCTGCAGTACACATGCGTGAAAACGAAAGCGGACGTATTATTAATATTTCTTCTGCCAGCTGGCTTGGTAATGTAGGTCAGGCCAATTATGCAGCTGCTAAGGCAGGAGTGGTGGGATTAACTAAAACAGCTGCCAGGGAGCTTGGTAAAAAGAATGTGACAGTTAATGCCATTTGTCCAGGTTTTATTGAAACTGATATGACAAGAGCTGTTCCTGATCATGTATGGGATTTAATGGTCTCCAAAGTAGCAATGGGAAGAGCTGGCCAGCCTGAGGATGTAGCAAACTGCATTGGATTTTTAGCATCTGAGCAAGCCAGTTACATTACTGGTGAAGTTATCAATGTAGGCGGAGGAATGGTGTTGTAAATTAAACTGTGCAGAGTCTAGGAGGTTATTATGTCTTTTAATAAAATAGCAGTTGTCGGAGGCGGGCTCATGGGGGCTGGAATTGCCCAAAACGCTGCTGAATCTGGCAAAGAAGTAACATTAATAGAAGTGGATGAAGAACAAGCTGAAAAAGCTATTCAGAGAATAAAAAAACAATTGGACAACAAAGTGAAAAAAGAGAGAATTACGGCAACTCAGGCTGAAGAAACATTAAATAAAATCCAGACGAAAACAGATTATAAATTTTTAAGTAATGCAGAACTTGTCATTGAAGCTGTGCCAGAGAAATTGGAAATAAAGAAAAAGGTCTTTAAACAACTTGATGAGTCAGCTAATCCAGAAGCAGTACTAGCTTCCAATACTTCTGGCCTGTCCATTGCAGCGATTGGATCCGTGACAAAAAGGCCAGAAAAAGTAATTGGACTTCACTACTTTTATCCTGTCCCTGTAATGAAATTAGTAGAGGTCATCCCTTCTATTATAACTTCTCAAGAGACAGTGGATAAAATGTACCAATTTGCTGAAAGCATTGGAAAACAGCCAGTTCGCTGTCAAGACTACCCTGGTTTCTTAGTTAACAGGCTTCTTATCCCTATGGTAAATGAAGCGGTTTACTGTGTTATGGAGGGGGCGGACCCTAAAGATGTGGACAATGCGATGAAGCTTGGAGCAAATCATCGTATGGGTCCAATTACCCTTGCAGATTTCGTGGGACTAGATGTTCTTCTTGCCACTATGGAGGGTCTTTATGAAGGTTTCAACGACTCAAAGTATCGTCCCTGCCCTCTACTTAAAAAAGTTGTGGAATCAGGTAATTATGGTGTCAAGACTGGTCAGGGTTTTTATAAGTATGATGAAAATGGGAATCAGCAAGACGTAGCTATTCGATAAGTAGCAGGGAGGTGATTTTGTGAAAGGAAAAAAAGTTGCTGTTTCAGAAGCGGTTGACGTTATAAAAAATGGGGATACTTTAGCGCTATGTGGCTTTACCCTTATGGGGGCTTGTGAAGAAGTCCTAACTGAAATTGAGACCAGATATTTAGAATCAGAAAACCCAAAAAATTTAACTTTATTGCACGCGGCAGGACATAGTGACAGAGAAAATGGGATTGAACACTTGGCTTACCCAGGGCTAGTAAAAAGAATTATTGGATCCCATTGGGGGTTGTCTCCTTCATGGATAGACCTAATTACAGAAAACAAGGTAGAAGCACACTGTTTATCTCAAGGACAGTTGACTCATCTCTTCCGTGATATGGCAGGTGGCAAGCCCGGAACCTATTCAAAAGTTGGCTTAGGAACCTTTCTTGATCCCCGTTTAGAGGGAGGAAGAATTAATGATAAGGCTAAGGAGAACGATAGCCTTGTAGATTTGATTGAAATAAAAGGTGAAGAGTATTTATTTTACAACCAGGTTCCTATTGATGTCTGCGTAATCCGGGGAACCACAGCAGATGAATTTGGGAATATAACAATGGAAGAAGAAGCACTTAAGCTGGAAGCCTTATCATTAGCCCAAGCAACTAAACGGTTTAATGGAACAGTGATTGTTCAGGTTAAAAATTATGTTAAGAGAGGGACTTTGTCCTCGAAACAAGTTGTAGTTCCAGGTACTTGTGTTGACCATGTGGTAGTGGTCGAAGACCACGTAAAAACTCACCGTCAAACGTCAAGTACTCCATTTGATCCAGTATACACTGGTGAAGCCAAAGCCCCAATTTCAGCCTTTGAGCCATTACCATTAAATGTGAGAAAAATTGTTGGCAGAAGAGCTGTGAGAGAATTATTTCCTGAAGCAGTTGTGAATTTAGGAACCGGTATTCCTGGTGACATGGTAGGTCCTGTATCTAGTGAAGAGGGAATACTGGAACACATCAACTTAACAGTAGAATCAGGAGCCATAGGTGGAATTCCTATGGGAGGGACAGACTTTGGGATAACTAAAAATGCTGATGCGATTATAGAACACCCATACCAATTTGATTATTACACCGGAAGAGGGGTGGATATTACATACATGGGTGGAGCAGAAATTGATGGGGAAGGAAACGTAAACGTTAGTAGGTTTGGTACAAAGACCACCGGGTGTGGTGGTTTCATAGATATTACGCAAAACGCTCACAAAGTAGTATTCTGTTCTACTTTTACCGCAGGTGGATTAAAAGCAGAAATAGAAAAAGGGAAACTTGTTATCAAGCAGGAAGGAAAGGTTAAGAAGTTTACTAACACGCTGGGCCAAATCACCTTCAGTGGGAAATACGCTCAGGAGAACAATCAAGAAGTGGTATATGTTACAGAAAGAGCTGTATTCACACTTGGGGCACAAGGGCTTATACTTGCTGAAGTAGCTCCTGGGATAGACATTGAAAAAGACATCAGAGCAAACATGGATTGTGATTTTATAGTTAGTGATAACTTAAAACAAATGGATCCTTCTATCTTTCAAGAGGGTGAGATGATGTTCAAAGAAGAATTTTTCAAATATTCGGAAGAATAAATTTAAAGTATCTCTAGGGGGACTAAAAATGAAAACGTTTAAAAAAAATACATTGCTCACTACTATGGCTGCTTCATCAATGGTAATTGTTGCTGCATGCGGAAATGGTAACGGGGCAGAAGAAGCACAAGGTGACGGCGGCGATGAGAGTAACGGTGGCCAAGAAGAAATGGTCATTGATGTCAGCTTGCCACTAGGACCAGATTCACAGCAGGGTGTTGGTGTTCTTAAGTTTGGAGAAGAACTGGAAAGATTGACTGATGGTCGCTTGACGATAGATCCAGCTTATGATAACGCTCTTGGTGCAGAAAGAGAAGTCGTTGAGGGTATGGGTGTTGGTACAGTAGATGCTGGTATTTCTTCAACAGGACCAATGGGCGGTTTTGTGGATGAGATTCTGCTCTTTGACCTCCCCTACATTTTTGAAAACCATGACCACGCATATGCTTTCCTAGACAGTGAACATGGAGATTTTTTGGCAGAAAGAATTGAAGAAGATGCAAATGTGAAAGTATTGGCTTGGATGGAAAATGGATTCCGCCATAACACAAATGATGTACGTCCGTTAGAGCACCCTGATGATTTGCAAGGAATTGACCATAGAACGCAAGAAAGTCAAGTACAAGTAGACACGTGGTCAGCACTTGGTGCTAATGCTACCCCAATGGCATGGGATGAAGTTTATACAGCATTACAACAAGGGGTAATGGATAGCCAAGAGAACCCCCTTCCAACCATCTATGACGTGAATTTTTACGAAGTACAAGACTACTTGAACATGACACAACATGTATATTCTCCAGCCCCTCTAATGATGGGTCTTGACTTGTTTAATTCTTTCTCGGAAGAGGATCAAGAAGCAATTCTTGAAGCAGCACAAATTGCACTCCCTGTCCAACGTGAAGCAAGCCAAGAACTAGAAGAAGAATACCTTGTAGCACTAGAAGAGGAAGGAATGGAAGTTACACATCCTGATCTTGAGCCATTCCAAGAAGCTGTACAACCAGTAATCGATGAATGGGCTCCTACAGTTGGGGAAGACCTTGTTGAAGCCGCTATCAATTTTGATTACTAAGTAGAAGAATAACTTAGTGGGAGAGCAGTGAAAAGCTGCTCTCTTTACAATAAAGAGAAAAAAAAGGGGGGGACTCCATGAGAAATATTTTAACAGGATATAACTCTTTTGTTCATTACATCAATAAAATTAGTGGTTGGTTTATAGCAATTTTATTACTAGTCATGACCGTATTAATCTCCTGGCAAGTTTTTGCTCGGTTTGTGATGGGAAGCCCTCTACGGTTTTCAGAGGAAATAGCGAGATTTTCAATGATTTGGTTGACAATGGTGGGTGCTGCCTATGCATTCAGGAAAGGATCGCTAATCTCAGTGGATGTTGTCCTGGAGTATGCGGGCAAGAAGATTAGTAAGTTAATAAGTATTATCGCATTCCTTCTTTGTGCTGGATTTTCACTTATTTTAGTATATTACGGCTTTGAGTTGCTTGATAGAGTTTCCGCTCAAACAGCCCCGGCTACAAGATTATCAATGTTTTGGCCTAACTTAGCTATACCGGTAGCTGGGATATTAATCTTCTTAAACTCTATTGCCTTAATTATTGATGAGTTTATGAAGAAAGGAGAGGAATAGTCTATGATAGCTTTACTATTTATATTATTAGGGCTCTTTTTCCTATTGGGGGTTCCTATAGCATTTTCACTCGGTTTGGCTTCAGCTATCACAGTATGGCAAGGTGACCTTACCCAAATGGTTGTTGTCGTACAACAAATTTTCAACTCTATTAACTCCTTCCCATTAATGGCTATTCCTTTCTTTATGTTAGCTGGTTACTTAATGCAAGAAGGGGGTATTTCAAACAGGCTGGTTGATTTCTCAAACACTCTCGTTGGTAGTATGTCAGGTGGGTTAGCGATAGTAGCTATCCTTACTTCGTTGTTTTTTGCGGCTATTTCTGGTTCAGGAGCTGCTACAACTGCTGCCATTGGGTCTATTTTGATCCCGGCTATGTTGGCGAAGGGATACGATGTTAAGTTTGCTGCTTCCAACCAAGCTGCAGCTGGGGCATTAGGGGTAATTATCCCACCCAGTATACCATTAATCTTATATGGTATTGCAGCCGGGGTATCAGTGGGAGACATGTTCTTTGCAGGGATTCTCCCAGGGCTTGTGATCACGATTTCTCTTATATTATATGCCTATATTTATTCAAAGAAACAAGGATATACAGGCACAGAAAAGAGCAGTCCTAAAGAAATACTTGTGGCAGGTCGAAAAGCAATTCTTGCTATTTTTATGCCTGTGATCGTACTAGGCGGTATTTACGGAGGGATTTTCACTCCAACAGAAGCTGCTGTGGTTGCTGTAGTTTATTCTTTTATTGTTGGTTTTGTTGTTTACAGAGAAATAAAATTTTCCGCTATCATGGGGATATTACAAAAGTCAGCTGTTACAACGGCAGTAATTCTAAGCATTATTGGGACTGCAGGATTATATAGCTATATCATGCAAAATCTTAGAGTGCCGGCTATGCTTTCAGATGCTGTAGTTGGAACAATAGAAAGTCCAATTATATTTATTTTGCTGGTAAACGTAATTCTCTTGATTTCTGGAATGTTTATTGAAGCTGCAGCTGCGATATTAATTTTTGTACCAATTCTCTTACCTATTGCGCTTGAGTTTGGAATGGATCCAGTTCATTTTGGAATAATCATGGTTGTTAACTTAGCTATGGGAATGTTTACCCCGCCAGTAGGGTTAAATTTGTTTGTGGCTTCTCAAATTTCAAACGTTGGTATTTCCAGGCTATCTAAAGCCATACTTCCTTTTGTAGCTGTTGTATTAATAAATGTATTACTGATTAGTTTTCTGCCATTTTTATCAACATGGTTGCCGTCGTTTAGATAACAATGTAAACGGAAGGATGAAAAAGATGAATACGAATTATAGAGAGCAACTTAAAAACAAGAGAGTCATGGTTACGGGAGGCTCTAAAGGAATAGGGAAGTCAGTCGCTTCAACCTTTGTTGAGTTAGGAGCAAAAGTTGCAGTGGTTGCTAGAAATGAAAGAGATTTAGAGGATACTGTAAGGGAATTAAATTCTTCTGGAGAAGGACAGGCCATAGGCATAAGAGGTGACGTATCCAGCATTTCAGATATAAAAAAAATAATGTCCCGAATGGATGAGGAGTTTAGAGGCATTGATGTCCTAGTAAATAGCGCGGGTATAAATAATCCTAAAAGTGTTTTAGAAATTACCGAAGAAGATTGGGACCAAATAATAGACATAAATTTAAAGGGTGCCTTTTTTCTTTCGCAGGAAGCTGGAAAGAGGATGTTTGAACAAAAAAGAGGCAAAATAATTAATCTTTCATCACAAATGGGACACGTTGGATATTATGGGCGGGCCGCTTATTGTGCAAGTAAAGGTGGACTTGAGCTTTTAAACAAGGTGCTTGCAGTCGAATTAGCTCCACATGTGTTAGTAAACACAGTGGCTCCCACTTTCATCGAAACCCCTTTAACAAAGGATTACTTTGAAGACGAAAGCTTTAAAAAAGAGGTAGAAAGGAATATACCATTAAATAAAATTGGAAAAGCAGAAGACGTGGCGGGTGCCATTCTATACTTAGCTTCAGATATGTCAAATCTGGTAACTGGTACCTCATTGCGTGTAGATGGGGGGTGGACAGCATGGTAAATAGAGATATAAAGGAACGTGTAACAGTAATTGGGACAGGAACGATGGGTCACTCTATTGCACTGAGCATCGCTTGGGCTTCAATGCCAGTAACTATGTATGGAGTCAACAGAGATGATATCGAAAAAGGGATGAAAAGCATTGAAGAAAAGGTAACCTTATTAATAGAAAATGACCTGCTTTCAGAGGAAGGTGGGGAGCAAATTATAAGAAATATCACCCCTTCCACCGAGTTGAGAGAAGCATTGCAGGATACCACCTTTGTTATTGAAGCTGCACCAGAACAATTAGAATTCAAACAAGACTTATTTAGAGATATGGAAATAATATGCAGTGAAGAAGTGATTTTGGCTAGTAATACTTCAAGTTTAAAACCAACAGATATTTCACAAAAGTTAGAATTTCCCGATCGTATGGTTGTCGTCCACTTTTGGAATCCAGCTCACTTACTTCCTTTGGTAGAGGTAGTAAAAGGAGAACATACTACCGAGCAGACAGTCGAAAGAGCGATGAGTTTACTGGATTACATCGGTAAAAAAGCAATCAGAGTAGAAAAAGAAGTTTTGGGATTTGTTGGGAATAGGCTACAATATGCACTTTTTCGAGAAGCGCAATATTTATACGAAGAAGGTGTAGCCTCCATTGAGGACATTGATACAGCAGTACACACAAGTATAGGCCGGAGGTTAGGAGAAACAGGCCCGTTCTTAACCGCTGATATGGGGGGATTAGATGTTTTTTCAGCAATCTCTGATTATGTCTTCCCTGACTTATCAAAAGATAAGAAATCCTTGCCTAACCTTCAGAAATTAGTAAGTGAAGGTTCCTATGGTCAAAAAAGTGGCAAAGGATACTATAGGTGGGATAAGGATTTTCATTTAAGTATGAGTAAAAACCGCGATAAAGAGTTAATAAGGTGGATGAAAAAAGATATGGAAAGAATAAGCAGAGAGAAGGTGTAATTTTTGAATTCAATGGTTTCTAACTTTAAGGAAGAAAATGAGTTTGGAAAACACAATCTTTCGCATTTATATGATTTATTTCTCAGAGGAGTAAAAAAGAAAAGAGATGGGATTGCTTTAATCCAGGATGAAAGGCACTTAACATATAAAGAAGTTGAATATTATTCTATTCAACTGGCTAATTATTTAAGGTCTCACTACAACATTAAAAAAGGGGACCGAGTAGCTGCATTTATGATGAATTCTATGGAGTATGGCTGCCTGGTTTTTGCTTGTATGAAAATAGGTGCGGTATTGTTGCCATTAAACATTAGACTTCAAAAAGACGAAATAGACTTTATTTTAGAAGATGCCCAACCAAAAGTTTGTGTAGGGGATGAAGGCTTTTTTGAAGAAATTAAGAGGTTGGAATATCAGTGCCCCTTGTTTTTAAGTAATGAAATCCTTATAAATAACTTTTATAAGGATGATAAACCTCCTTTGGAGGAAGAAACTGTTACTAAGGATGATCCGGCTTTTCTTATTTATACTTCAGGAACTACTGGACGTCCTAAAGGTGCCCTTCTTCACCATGGTGGAGTTATTCACACAGTTTTGAGTTATCAAATGTTTTTTGAAACATCAAGTTTAACCAAAACGATTATCGCGGTACCTATGTTTCATGTAACTGGTCTAATAGGTCAATTACTACACGTAGCCTATGTAGGCGGGACATCAGTGATATTAAAACGCTACCAGACCAGACCGTATATTGATAAACTTCTCGATGAAAAGGCTAATTTTTTATTTAATGTTCCGACAATCTTTACTATGCTGTTATCAACCTTTGATAAAACGAATGAGTCCCCATTTAATTTTGTTGAAACTATTGCCTTTGGAGGGGCTCCTATGTCACCTTCTTTATTAAAGAAGTTAGAGCAACAATTCCCTAAGGCAAGCCTTCACAATTGTTATGGAGCAACTGAAACATGTTCGCCAACCACAATCATGCCAAAAAACTATCCCTCCTCAAAGCAGGATGCGGTCGGGGTCCCAATACCCCAAGCAGAAGTGAAAGTAATTGGTGAAAACGGAGAAGAACTTCCTGAGGGAGAAATTGGTGAATTAATCATTAAAGGACCAATGGTCATCAAAAAGTATTGGAACTTTGATGAAGCTAATAAAAAGAACTTTCAAAATGGATTTTGGTTCTCTGGGGATTATGGCACTATAGATATTGATGGTTATGTTTATATCAAAGACAGGAAAAAAGACATGATTAATAGGGGGGGAGAGAATATATATTCTATTGAAATAGAAAATGTGTTAAACCGGCATGAAGCTGTGGAAGAAGCAGCAGTGGTAGGTGTGCCCCATCAGTTATTTGGGGAAGTAGTTAAGGCGTTTGTTGTTCCATTAAAAGAATCATTGGATATAGATGAGCTAAGAGATTATTCTTCTCGTTACTTAGCTGACTATAAAGTCCCAGAGTATATAGAAATAGTAAAAGAATTACCTAAGAACCCGGGTGGGAAAATACTAAAAAACCTTCTTAAAAATAATTAATATACTTTTGACTGAGAAGTAAGATTTGAATGCCCCCATTCAATCTTACTTTATTTCTTTGAATTGAAGTTAAGAACTGTAAACATTGTTCCCTAAAAGTCGCAATGAAGTCTAAGTAACTTAATAATAAATGTGAAATTTATATTATACTAGCTTAAAGATATGGAGAATTTGGAGAGTATCATGGACCAGGGTGCTTACTTATCCTTTAAACAAAGAGATGGTGTTAAAGAAGAGGCTTATGAAGCATTGTTCTATTATGACTCGTAATGAGGGTGTGTAAAGGTTTCTGGCCATATATTCTGCCTTGTCACTTTCGACAGGTTTTGTGAAAGTGGAGACGGCATAAGCTAGTGCGAACAAACAGGATAAAAAGTTATTTAAGAATAAAAAAGAAGAAATGGCTTTCTCATGTTTTCCACGTTGAAGTAGACCTTTAAACCGTTTTGTTGGAGGATGTTTAGGTGAGTTTTATTGGAATATTAAATCCCATAATGATTCTTGCTGTAATGGTTATTATTGGTTATATAATATCAAAAAATGTAGAAGTTACGTCACAGGTCAGACATTTTATTTCTTTTACAGTAATTAATGTAGCGCTTCCGAGTGTAGTAATACAGAGTATATTTCAATCTGAAATTACCTCTAGTCTTTTGTTTAACTTCAGCATTATATTTATTTGTGCTATTGTGTTAAACGCAACAGGAATGGCTGTTGGTTATTATACTGGTAAAATATGCAAATACACAGAAGTGGAATCTAGACAAATGGCTATTATGGCTGGGTGTGGAAATACTGGGTTTATGGGCATCCCCCTCGCTCATATGCTATTAGGCCCTACTGCAGCTGCATATGCTGCAATTTATGACGCAGGTACTATGTTCACGGTTTTTACAATTGGAATCATGCTATTACAGCGAGGGCGCTTTTCTATCTCCACATTTAAATCCATGTTAAATATGCCTCTTATTACTCTTGTTGTAAGTTTATCTATTGCTACTTTTGGTTATGGTATTTTTCCTTTTATTTTTGAACTCTCTGCAATGCTTTCTAGTTTAGCAGCCCCATTAGCTATGATTTATATCGGACTTCTTATACCAACCATTTCCAAGGAGAGATGGGACAAGGTGAAAAAAGGGTATAAATCTTTTATCGCTTCTTCAACTTTAATCAAGACTTTTTTAATGCCATTAACAGCTTTAACAGGACTCTTATTTTTACCCATTGATAATACATTAGGTATGGTAATTGTAATCCAGGCAGCAATGCCTACTTTTCTTTTGGCAAGTGTTTTATTTGGCCGTTATAACGGGTCTGAAGATTTAGGTGTGGTTGGAGTCATAGTAAGTGTCATTTTTAGTTTGTTGGCTCTCCCAATAATAATTGCTGTGACTTTGTTTTATTTATAAATTGAAGCTTGTGCTCCTATTCATAATCGCACTGAAAGAAGAGTTTACTAGCAGAAAAAAAGAAAAAGGGTTCCTAAAGCAATATCTTACCTAAGCATAATGAGGATAGGTATTTATTCCTCGAATACCGCGGTTGCTTACTTACCGGATGTGACTATAATTCGGAAAGTTTGGAGAAAAGAAGCGAGCGCTTCTCATACCACTTTGTATATTTTGGCTTCTTTATAAAAGCAAATTCAGTCGGCTTAGAGCTGGAAGAAGTAATGATTGAAGAGGGTCCCTCAGTCCATGAAGAAGTTGTGGTAGAAAAAGTAAATTGAATACATAAGGGGCATTCTTCTTTTTAGAGAGGAATGCTTTTTTCGTGGGAAATGCTGGTTTACCAGCCCTGTGGTATAATAAAATAACAAAAAGAGATCCTTAATACAAGAACATGTTTGTTCGTTAACTTGTTCCTGGAATATAACGAAGCAGGTGATAGCAATGAAGAAATGGATCGCTGACGTAAAAGCCCGGAAAGTTGAGTACAGCATTGTTTTACTCATACTAATAATTTCTGCTGCCGTAGGAGCTTATTTTACTACAATTATTGCTGCCAGAGACAATTTCGTAGGGTTTTACATGGGTTTCGTTTCAAGTACTATTGTATTATTTGCGGTTTATTCTTTAGTGGATAAACTTTTGCATATGTTTAAAGGAAAAGAGCGTGAAGCGTGATTTAATGCTTGCACGCTTGTTTAAAAAGATAAGAAAGTATACAATCTGACGATTGTTCCACTGCAGGCGGACACTTTCCGCGGGCAAGGCTTCAGCTACCTTCGGGAACACCGCCCTGTGGTACTTCAGCTCTTGCTATTCCCGGAGGATGAAGCGCAGTCTGAAGATCCGATTTTGCGAAGACGGCAGCAAGAAAAAATTCAGCTGAAGGCAATCCCGCGGGAAAGCTTCCGTTTGAAGTGAAGGCCCCGTCTTTTTTCACAATTAAATATAATAAGAAAGGTCCGGCCTTGAGTGCTTTTCTCAAGGCCGGTTCTTTCTTATTACACCTGGATTTTTTGTTTTTTCATTAATTAGGATGACGGTTGCATGGTATGATAGAAGATGTTATAGGAGTTACACGTAAAAGGAAGGTTTTTATATGACACATGTGATAACTGCGTTTTTTTCCGCCTTTATTTACTCAGCCGGTTTTGCCTTAGCCGGTTCTGAGCCGGCTTCCCGGCAAGTGGACGAAGTATATTATTTTTCCTTTCAAGAGTTGCTGTTATTTTCACTTGTGTATGCGTTCCCAGTTTATTTTATCGGAGGGATTCCATCAGCCATACTCCTCGAAAAAACTGTGAGAAAAATCAGGGCTTCGCAAGGGGCTTCTTATGTGTATCGTTTATTATTATACAGCGCTGCCGGCTTTGTAGTGATGTGTGCAGCTGTTGTCATTATTTCAGGTGGGCATGTTCTTACATTTCTTACTGACCTTATAGGATATGGTGTTTTTGGAGCAGTCGGAGCAGTTTTGTATTTTCATATATATCTAGCTGTAACAAGAGTGAGAAGGTATTTTGCACAGAAGAAACAGTAAGGGGAAAAGGGGGCGGCAGTTTATGGAGTTCTCGACTAGGCTGTCGGAGGAGCGTATCAAAGCATCCATAGAGAAGGGGGAGTTTAGTAATTTGCGAGGGGCAGGGAAACCTCTTGTGATTGAAAATGATTCTATGATTCCCGACGAGCTGAGAATGGGATACAAAATCATGAAGAATGCTGGATTTCTTCCAGAAGAGCTTCAGTTGAAAAAAGAAATGATTACGCTGGAAGAGCTTCTTTCTTGCTGTGCCGATGAGAATGAACAAACAGAGCTGAAAGAGAAGCTGAGCCAAAAATCCCTTCGTTTTCATCAGCTTGCAGAGCAACGTAAATTTAAAAACTCCAAAGCTTACCACACGTATAGTGGAGCGGTAAAAAAACGTCTCTTTTGAGAGCTTTTTTATCGCTTTTTTTACCTAGATTTGTTTTTTTACCCAGCTTGTTATAAAGGGGGCTAAAACATTGCAGGAGCTGATTCATTCCGTCATTACACCTTTAACAAAGAAAAGCAAGAGTATTCATGTCGGAATCACTCTGGAGGGAAAGCATTCCTACCAAGGGTTTGGCAGGTTGTCAGATGATAACAAAACCCCTCCTGATTTATATACTTTATTTGAAACGGGAGATATCGGTAAAACAGTAACTGCAGCCTTACTTGCAAAGACGATCAGGGAGGGGAAGGCGTCCTACCATGAACCTATCTCTTCATTCAGATGGGAATTTACTAATCTTCCTGATGAAATCACGCCCTACACCCTGGTCACTCACACGTCAGGAATGCCGTTTATGCCTACGAATATAAAACGTTACTTGTTAAGGAATTATAAGAATCCCCACCATTACTACAATGATGAAGACTGGATTGTTTACTTACGCAAATATAGAACAAAGCAGAAGAGCAAAGTCGATGATTTGCATTATTCCCACACTGGTTATGCGGTTTTAGGCAGGTTTTTAGAAAGAGTATGGGAGGAGCCTTTTGAAATCCTGGCAAAAAAGCTGGTCATGGCCCCCCTCGGTCTGGAGGATACCACCCTGACCTTTCCCGCTGAAAAATTGAAGAGAATGGCTCCTCCATACACATACCAGCTTAAAAAGACACACTTGGACAGGCCATCAACCTTTCAGGGCGCAGGAGGATGGATTTCATCAACTGCGGATTTACTATATTATCTTGAAGCGCACCTTTCCCCTTCCCCGGCATTTGCTTACTTTGCAGATACCCATGGCATAAAAGAAAAAAGCAGAAAAGGGATCAAAGGAGCGGAAGGAGTTTCTCGTGGCTGGATGATTGTTTTTCCTTTTGGAGAAAAGTATCCGATTCATTTTATTTCCGGCAGCACGGCAGGTTCTCAATGTTTCATCGGCTGGTGCAAACCGGCACATGCAGGAATAGTCATCTGCAGTAACAAAGGGGCAAAACGAAAAGAAATCCCCACTAGGACGGAGATATCGGCAGCTGGACTGGCTATTTTACGAGAAGTGGTGCAGGAAAGACTGAAGGAGAGAGGAATTTTTCGAACAACGGAGCTTCCTGCTTCATTTAATATATAAAGCATAGTAAAAATATCAGAATTCCCCAAAAAAGGTTTGACTTTTCTTCCTATCCTTTCTAAAATACACTTAACGACTAACCATATAAAGTATATAAAAATAGTAGGGATTAAAATGAGACTGTAAAATAAGCAGCTCAGTTTTACATTTTTTAGGGGAATGGAAAGTGGAGGTGACCGGATGCTTTTGGAATATCAAACAACTACTCCGAAAGAAGTAGATAATATTAACAAAGAATTAACAGGTAAAAATGCATCTGAAGTAATTGAATGGGGATATAAAACCTATGGTGATGATTTAGTTTATGCATGCAGTCTTGGGGCTGAAGGAATGGTTCTGCTTGATTTAATAAACAAAGTCCAACCTGGTGCGAAAGTTATTTTTCTTGATACGGATTTTCATTTTAAGCAGACTTATGACCTCTTAAAAAAGGTACGGGAGTTTTTTCCTGATTTAGAGATCAAAGCAGTTAAGCCAGAGCTTACTGTAAAAGAACAAGCCGAACAGCACGGAGATAAACTATGGGAAACAGACCCTGATAAATGCTGTGCTCTGCGAAAACTGGAACCACTTGAAAATGAACTGGCTAAACACAAAGCCTGGATGTCAGGGCTTCGGCGCGAGCAGTCACCTACAAGGAAAAATACTCAATATGTGAATATCGATAACCGATTTAATTCCATTAAAATATGTCCATTAATTCATTGGACCTGGGATGACGTGTGGGAGCACATTAAAAGCAACAACCTTCCCTATAACATTCTTCACGACCAGAACTTTCCCAGCATAGGCTGTTTTCATTGCACATCTGCTGTTTTAGACGGTCAGGATTCCCGCAGCGGCAGATGGAGCGGATCTGGCAAAACAGAATGCGGACTTCATAAGTAAGCAGAATATACTAAATCCAAGGAGTGGAAAAAATGACAGCTAGCAAACCTCATGGCGGTACTCTAATTGACAGAAGACAATTTGGTGAAGATGTATCATCCATCAAAGCAGCAATTGAACTTGACGACGTAGCATTATCTGATGTGGAGCTTATTGCAAATGGAGCATTCAGTCCTCTTGAAGGCTTTTTATCAAAAGAGGATTATGAATCTGTTGTAGAAAACATGAGGCTGAAAAACGGAGCCATTTGGAGTATCCCTATTACTTTGCCTGTGACTGAGGAAGCTGCAGAGCAATTACAGATTGGGCAGAAAGCAAGGCTTTCGTTTGAAGGAAAGGACTACGGCTATATCGTTGTCGAGGAAACGTACACTCCTGATAAAACTCGGGAAGCGGAGAAGGTGTATCATACGACAGACCTTGAGCACCCAGGTGTAAAGAAAGTGTTTGATCGTCCAGACGTTTACGTAGCGGGTCCAATTACGCTTACTGAGCCAGTTTCACACGATCGCTTTGAATCTTATTATTTAGAGCCGGCAGAAACAAGGGAAGAATTTAAAAGAAGAGGCTGGGAAACAGTTGTTGGCTTCCAGACTAGAAACCCTGTTCACCGTGCTCATGAATATATCCAAAAAACAGCCCTTGAAACAGTAGACGGTTTATTCTTGAACCCGTTAGTTGGAGCAACCAAAGCCGGAGATATTCCTGCTGATGTACGGATGGAGAGCTATGAGGTAATCCTGGAAAATTACTACCCTCAAGACCGGACCTTCTTGGCCGTCTTCCCTGCTGCAATGAGATACGCAGGTCCACGTGAAGCAATTTTCCATGCAATGGTAAGAAAGAACTACGGTTGTACTCATTTTATTGTCGGACGTGACCATGCTGGGGTAGGCGACTATTACGGCACTTATGACGCCCAGTTGATATTCCGTAATTTTGATATTGATGAGCTGGGAATTACGCCACTATTCTTTGAGCATAGTTTTTACTGCAAGAAGTGTGAAAATATGGCTTCTGCAAAAACATGTCCTCATGATAAGGAACATCATGTAATTCTTTCAGGAACAAAGGTTAGAGAAATGCTTAAGAACGGTGAAATGCCTCCTGCAGAATTCAGCCGGCCGGAAGTTGTAAAAGTCCTTATAGCTGGAGTAAAGGAAACGGTTTAAGGGCGTAGGAAGGTGAAAAAATGGATTGGACCATTGTAGCTTATATTATAGCTTTCTTTTTCGCCATGAATATTGGGGCAAGCGGAACTGCTGCTGCAATGGGACCAGCATATGGCAGCGGCGCAGTGAGCAGCAAAAAAACTGCTATGCTGTTAGTCGCTGTCAGTGCTTTTTTGGGAGCTTTAGCTGGCGGAGAAGTAGTGAAGACCATCGGGGGAGGAATTATCTCCGAATCCCTGATAAATGTTGAGATAGCAGTTATTATATTAACCGGAGCATGTTTAACCTTATTTATCGCAAACCTAATAGGAATCCCTTTGTCGACAAGCGAGGTGGTCGTTGGGGCCATTGTCGGTGTAGGAATTGCTTTTCAGGCTTTGCTTGTTAATAACCTCTTGTATATCATATCCTTTTGGATTATTGTACCATTTGTCTCGTTTTTTCTTGCTTTAGCAGCGGGGGTTCTTATTCTCAAGGCAGAGAAGAAATGGCCTCACTTGAAAGGGACTGGCAAATGGCGTAAAGGATTAGCAATTTTACTTATTCTAGCCGGGATGATGGAAGCTTTCGCTGCCGGTATGAACAATGTAGCAAATGCGGTAGGGCCGCTGGTAGGCGCCGGGTTGATTTCGATCCCATCTGCTGTTTTGATTGGCGGATTCTTTTTAGCGGCAGGCTGTGTTTTATTGGGCGGGAAAGTTTTAGAAACAAACGGGAAGAAAATTACGAGACTGTCTTTACTTCAGGGGACTGCTGTGTCTACAACAGGAGGAACACTTGTAATTATAGCTTCCTTACTAGGGATTCCTGTTCCCCTTACCCAGGTTACTACCTCTGCCATTGTAGGAATTGGAACAGCTGAGCATGGATTTCGGCTGTGGCAGAAATCTATCTTAAAGCAAATTGCTAATGTGTGGATATTATCGCCGATTGTGGCTCTTGTCGTTTCATATTCCCTTATGATGCTTTTTATTCACAGAGATATCTATACATTTATTATTATTGTAAGTGTATTTTTAGCTACGATAGGTTCAATTCATTTAATGCAAACGATAAAAAAAGAAAAGAGAAGCTTTCATGATGAAGGAAGCGGAATATAACACGTTAATCGATACGCGTATAAAATAGTGGAGGGATAAACATGGCTTCTGATCGAAATATTGTCTGGCATGACGCCTCAGTAAGCAAAGAAGAGCAACAGGAAAGAAATGGCCATAAGAGTTTTGTCCTTTGGTTTACAGGATTGTCTGGTTCAGGGAAATCTACGTTAGCGAATGCTCTTACACGTAAACTGTTTGAAAACGATAAAAAGGTCTATGTGTTGGACGGAGACAACATCCGTCATGGTTTAAATAAAGATCTCGGCTTTAATGACGATGATCGTAAGGAGAACATCCGCCGAATTGGCGAGGTTGCCAAATTATTTGTAGATGCAGGCCATGTTGTAAGTACCGCATTTATTTCTCCTTTTCGTGAGGATCGTGATACGGTCAGAGAGCTTTTAGGAGAAAGTGAGTTCCTGGAAGTCTACGTAAAGTGTAACTTGGATACTTGTGAGCAACGTGACCCTAAGGGGCTTTACAAAAAAGCAAGAAAAGGCGAAATTCCTAATTTCACTGGAATTGATTCTCCATACGAAGAACCGGAAAATCCGGAAATTGTAGTAGAAAGTGACTCACAGAATGTGGAAGAGTCTGTTGAACAACTATTACGTGAGTTGAAAAAAAGAGACCTCATCTAAGAGGGGATGAGCACCGATTATTAAACGGCACGATCAAAGGGATTCTTGGCGGAGTCCGGCAAAAAGACTTGGCATTAGCCAAGTCTTTTTTTAGAAAGGTTTTGTTAAAGATACAGGTTGATTTTAATCAGTCATTTGATTGTAGATAAAAAGCAAGATCTCACCGGCAAAGAGCCCTCACAACAGGGTGGTTTTCCCTAGGAAGCTGAACTAAGGCCCGAGGCATGGATACCGTGAAAGTGATTGAAGGGAAACATGAATGGATATAGAGGTGTAAGAGGGCGTCTTAAAAAAAGTAAACAATCCTTTAGGAAAAAGAGAAATGCAAGTGGGCAGCAAAGGAGGAAAAAAGATGAAGGAGTGGCTGAAGGAAGTAGCAAGAGGTGAAAAAGGTTCTAGAAACTTAACGTATGACGAAGCATATCAAGCGGCAACAGCAATTACTTCTAATCAAGCTACAGATGCACAAATTGGTGCTTTCCTTGCTTCAAAACGGTTGAATGGGGAGTCTTGGGAAGAGATGAAGGCTTTTGTGGACGCAATCAGGGAAAAATCACAACTGGGCGGGTCAATGAAAGGCGAGTCACTATCCATTGATTCTGCAGGTCCTTATGACGGCAGAAAGACGTTTCCGGCTACTATCCCTGTTGCATTTATTTTAGCAGAAGCAGGCATCAAAACTTACATACACGGCGGAAGGTCTCTGCCCCCGAAGTACGGAACAAGCATGCCAGAGCTATTTTCTCAATTTATCGGGAACCCTTGCAAAGCAGTTTCCGCTGTACGTGAAAAAGATGTTGAACGGGGAGTTGTTTTTTCAGATACATACCAACGTTCGGAAGCTTTAGACCGTTTATATCGAATACGTGATGAAATTGGAATCAGAACATTTATTAATACAGTAGAAAAACTCCTTCATTTAATTGAAACAGACATCCTTTTTTTCGGAGTATTTCATAAAAAAGCAGCAGAGACCATCATTCCTTTGATACAAAACCTTCCATATGAAGAAGCTTTTGTGGTGCAAGGAATTGAAGGATCAGAGGATGTACCTGTATTCAGGAATTCAACCTTTGTGTACCATGTGCAAAAAGGTTCAGTTGAACCCTTAACGTTTCGGCCAGCCGATTACGGGCTCAACAGATCTAAAGAATTGTTTCCTGAATACCCGTCTGTTCAAGAACAAGCAGGATGGATAAATAACATTCTGCAAAACAATATTGACGATGTAACAGAACCTCTTTACGCTCAAGTTCTTTTTAACGCAGCACTTAGGTTATACTTAGTAAAACAAGCGTCCTCCATGGAAGAAGGAATTGAAACAGCTGAGACGATATTGAAGAGTGGCGGCCCATGGAAAAGAGCGGAAAGATGGCGAACTCAGGAAGAAAGGGAGAGATAAGTATGGGAGTTGGAACGGTCTACCTTGTAGGTGCAGGGCCTGGTGATTCAAAGTTAATTACAGTACGAGGGTTTGAATATCTGCGGACTGCAGATGTAGTCCTGTATGATCGTCTGGTAAACCCCCTGCTTTTGGACGAAGCAAAACCAAAAGCCGAGCTGATCTATTGTGGGAAACTTCCTGACCGTCATCACTTGCGGCAAGAAGCCATTCAGGAAGTTATGATAGAAAAAGCAAAAGCAGGTCTTCATGTCATTCGTTTAAAAGGTGGAGATCCTGGTGTTTTTGGAAGGGTAGGCGAGGAGGCAGCTGCATTGGCAGAAGCCGAGGTACCCTATGAAATCATTCCTGGTATAACAGCTGGCATCGCAGCCCCGGCGTATGCAGGAGTGCCAGTCACTCATAGAGAGCATGCGAGCAGCTTTGCTATTGTGACAGGTCATGCCCAGACAGGAGAACCCTCTCCGAACTGGGAAGGTCTTGCAACTAGCATCGATACCATCGCTTTTTATATGGGAGTGAAGAATTTGTCTTTCATCGCTGAAAACTTAATAAAGCATGGAAAAAGCAAAGATACTCCTATTATGCTTGTAGAATGGGCGACGACCAGCAGGCAAAGAACGGTAGAGGGGACACTTGAGAATATTACGGAAGTCGTAGAAAGAGAAAATATAAAAAACCCAGCGCTTACTTTAGTTGGTGACGTAGTAGGACTTCGAAAAAGTCTGCACTGGTTTGAAAAGAAAAAACTCACAGACCAAACCATTCTTGTAGGACAAACAAATAGTAAACAAAGCTCCATCGCTGCAAAGCTTCGTGAAAACGGGGCAGAAGTGTTTGAATTTCCTTCATTTCGAGAGACTCCGGAATCCGAATCTTTTCCTGAAAATCTAAAATCTTTTTCTAAGATCGTTTTCCTTGCTTCTGAAAGCGTAACTCCGTTTTTTAAAGAAATTAAAAGAAGAAGAATAGACGTAAGGAGCTTACCCTCTGAAATCACTGCAACGACAAAAAGGGGAGCTGTGTATTTAGAGGAACATGGAATTTTTTCTGAAATAGACTCGTTTATACAGGAAGAAGAAGGAGTACTTTATATCGGAAAGGAAGAGCAGGTAGCTCCTCTTAGTGAGGATGGCTGGATCAGTCACAGGGCCGTGACTAATGAAAAAAGCAATATTACGCTTGTAAGGCTGCATCAGGATAAGAGGTTGACAACCGTTGTCTTTCCTTGTGCTGAATCAGTAGAAACAGTAACAAGGGAAGTGGAAGAAGCCGGCATTTCCTTTACAGAGTGGAAAGAAGATAAGCTGTTTATATGTTACGGACCAAAGAGCCGCATGAAGGCAGAAGAAAAAGGTTATGAGAACTGTATAGAGTTAGAACAGCCTGATGTCGATCATTTAATAGCTTCTTTAGCTGCCACACAAATTACGTACAGTTAGCAGGTGATAAATATGCAAGGCGTATTATATATCGGACATGGAAGCCGTGTTCAGGAAGGGAATAGGCAGTTTGAAAACTTTGTAAAAGACACCATGTCAATGATCGATATTCCAGTACAGGAAACGTGTTTCTTAGAACTGGCTGACCCTGGTATTGCTGAAGGTGTCCAGCGCTGTAAAGAGAAAGGTGTAACAAAGCTTCTTGTCATTCCGGTTCTTCTTTTGACTGCGGGCCACGCGAAGCAGGATATACCAGAGGAGCTAAGAAAAGCCTTAGTACCGTATCCTGAACTAGAGGTATCCTATGGCCGGCCATTTGGAATTGAAGAAAAGATTTTTAATGTATTAGAAGAACGGTTGCGAAGTGAAGGCTGGAAGCCGGGAGACGAGGCTGACGTGCTTCTTGTCGGACGGGGAAGCAGTGACCCGGAGGCTATCGAGGACTTTCATACCATCTGTCATAAATTCAAAGAATTTGCCGGACTTTCACGAGTAGAGGCATCATTTTTAGCAGCAGCTTCTCCTAGCTTTCCGGAAGGGTTAGAAGTCATGAAAAAGACGAAAGCAAAAACGGTCTATGTACTTCCTTATTTATTATTTACTGGCGTATTAATACAAGAAATGGAAGAGGAAATCTCCTCAATGGAAACCAATGTTCCATTTCGTCTTTGCTCCTTTTTGGGCTATGACCACGAACTGGCAGATATATTAAAGGAAAGGGTTCTTGAGTGTAAAAAAGCTCAAGAAGGGAAGCTGGAATCTCATGCGGTTATTGCCTCTTTCACTTGATATTTCACAGAAGACAATCGTAGTTGTGGGAGGGGGCCCCATAGCAGCAAGAAAGACAGAAAAAGTCCTGAATGCCGGAGGACTGGTTACTGTAGTAGCTCCACAGATTACTGCCCAATTAGAGCATTTATCAAATGAAGGAAAAATTAAGTGGGTTAATGATATTTGCAGGCCGTCATACTTGGTGGACGCATTCATGATTATTTCTGCTTCTGGATCAAAGGAAGCTCAAAGTATTATCCAGCGATCAGCACAGCCTGGGCAGCTGATCAATGGAGCAGATAATCCTGCTATTGGTAATGTGGCATTTACAGCAACCATTGAACATGAAGATTGTATGATCTCAATTTCTACGTTAGGAAAAGACCCGTCTTTAGCCAAGAGAATGAAACACAAGCTGCAAAAGATTCTTAATAAAGAGGAAAAATAATACCAAGAGGCTGTCTTCAAGGAACTATCCAGGAGACAGCCTTTGGCGTGTTATCCTTGTTTTGTACGTGGCCTGCAATTCTTATCACACTTTACATATCACAACATAATGTAAGTAACTGTAACAGAGGCTTTTAAATAGAAGGTAGAGAAAGGAACGGGGCGTTTATGGGAAATACCAAAGAGAATACTTGTAAAGATCCAAAGCAGCTTTTAGATTCCATTTCTAATAAGCCGCTTGGTGAAAGAATTGAACTGATAACAAGACGGTTAATGAGACTGCCTAGTGTGACCGATACGAAAGGGGAAAGGGAAATTGCTGATTTTCTGTTTGAATTTTTAAAAGAATTTCCTTACTTTAAAGAGAATTCCGATAAAGTATGGGAGCAGCCCCTAAGTAATGATAATTTAGGCAGAAAGAATATATTTGCTTTTGTCCAAGGTTCAGGTTCATCACCTAATACGGTGATCTTTCACGCCCATATCGACACAGTAGGTATTCATGACTTTGGATCTTTAAAAGAGTACGCTTATGACCCTGATCGATTGGAAGAATACTACTCTGCTCACTATGATCCAGAGGTAAGAGAGGCAGCCCAAAGCGGGAAATGGCTTTTTGGAAGAGGTTCAGTAGATATGAAAAGCGGGGCAGCGATACATCTTGTTAACCTTCTTTATTTTACTGAACACCTGGAAAAATTAAATGGTAACATTCTTTTGCTTTTGAATCCGGCTGAGGAAAATGATCATGCCGGTATCATTGAAGCATCCAAGGAGTTTTCACGTTTGAAAAGTGAGGGATTACATTTCTCGGTGGCAGTAAACAATGATTATACAACTTCACTGTATGAGGGAGATAGTCACCGGTATATATATACCGGGTCAGCCGGAAAGGTTTTGCCCTGTTTTTCAATTCATGGCAGAGAGGCCCATGTTGGAGAAATATTGAGAGGGATTGACCCAACGTTTATTTCCTCTGAAATTAATAGGCGAATAAGCTGTAACATGGATTTAACAGAACAAATTGAAGGGGAATTGGTTCTTCCTCCTACATGTTTATATCAAAGAGATAATAAAGACACTTATAATGTACAGACCCCCCCGTCAAGCCGGATGTACTTTAATTATTTTATGTATGAAACGACACCTAAAGATGTGATGAAACTATTGATAAGAGAAACAAGGGAAGCTTGCCGTGTGGTGAAGAAGCAGATGGAGAAGCAGCATCATGTATTTTTGTCCACAACCCAAATGCCTTTTTCGCAGCATCTCGAGTGGAAAGTTGATGTATTGTCTTTTGACGAGTACAAAGAGAACCTGGTTCAAAAAGGAATTTCAGTTGATGATATCGTGAAGAAGACAGTTGACACTTATAGTGATCTAGATAAGCGTGAGCTGTGTTTTAAAATTACGGAAATGCTGGTTGAGAAAGACCCGGATGACCGTGCAAAGGTAATTATTTTCTTTGCCCCCCCATTTCTTCCATGTAATTATTTGCAAGAAAACAGTGGCAAGATGATAAAGAAACAATTGCTGGAGATCGTAAGCGAAGAAGAGAACAAAAGTGGAGAAAGGTTTCTTGTTAAGAAGTTTTTCCCTTTCTTATCAGATAGCAGTTTTTTGTCATTTCCTGGTAACACAGAGGACGTAAATCACCTGAGAAGTAATTTTCCTGCTATGGATGAAATATTTCCCTTGCCTATTGATCACATTCGGTCGTTAAATATTCCTGCTATAAACATAGGGACCTATGGAAAAGATGCTCACAAAAGAACAGAGAGGGTTTACAAACCTTATACTTTCGAACAACTGCCCAGGATTATCAGGGATTTCACTATAAGGTCTCTCAGTTTATAAGGTTTGTAAACAAAATGTAAAGTTCCAAGGTAATATGTTTTTGTTTAATAGGGTAACAGTGAAGAAGGCAGGGCATTTTCAGTTAGGGGTGTAGATTATGTTTAAAAGACAACCTTCTTTAATAAAATGGGTGAATGTTATTGCCTTGTTTATCGTCGTAATTATGAACGCATTGGCAAACTCACTTCCGCTGAATAATCAGACAACCGGAGAAATTGCTGAAGCGCTGAACATTCTTTTCACCCCTGCAGGTTATGTCTTTTCTATCTGGAGTGTAATTTACATTCTGCTGGCGATTTGGGTCTTTAAGCAGTTTTTTTCAAAGCCTAAAGAAGAGGAAATATTCGAAAACATTGGGTACTGGTTTGTTTTAAGCTGCGTGTTTAATGTGGCCTGGCTTCTATTCTTTCATTATAATTTCTTTAACTTAACCATGGCTGCTATGGGCGGGCTGTTAATAAGCTTGATTATGATCTACACGAAAATAGGTTCTTTTACAAAAGAAAATGCTGTACACACGATACCATTTTCCCTCTACTTAGGCTGGATTTCTGTTGCAACCATTGTGAATGTTGGTATTTTATTTACTGTAAATGATGCGAACCAATTGCTGTTTTCAGATGTCTTTTGGACAAATACAGCTTTGGTTCTTGCTTTAGGGATTGCACTTGTTATGGTCCTAATAAAGCAAAATCCTGTGTATCCTTTGGTGTTTGTCTGGGCTTTTTTTGGAATAGGAATTGAAAGAATTGATGAATTTATTTCTATTACGTATACTGCCTGGTTCGCTGCCATGGTTCTGCTTATCCTTACAGTGGTGAATATTGTCCGGCATGGTTTCTTTAACAGAAAAACTTACGATTAATATTTCTGGCTACCGGGTAGTGAAAAACAAGGTAATTAATAGGAAACACCATTAGGAGGGAACGGAAATGGCTGTAACAAAAGAAGAAGTCCGTCAGCTTATAGATCATCTGTCACCTGATCAATTAGAAGAGGTATATACACTTATCCGTGAAATGAAAGAAGTAGAAGAGCAGGATGAAATGTCGATGAAGGAAGTTGACGGTTTAAGAGACCAGGAAGTATATTTTGAAAGCGAAAATAGCGTAAATGATGAAATAGCTGGAAAAGATCTGTCAAGAAGAGATCCGTTATAGACTGTAGTGCTACTGCCTTCCCTGCTGAAGGCAGTTTTATTTTTATACTTAGAAAATTATCAAACTATTAAAGCTTTTTAAATTGAATTGAAGTCCTTACAGGCAGCTTGTATACTTTACTTTGGTAGAGAGCTAAATAGATGAAGAGGAGTTTAGTATAAATGAATGCTGTAATTATCTCTGTTCTTGTGATGATAGTTTTGAGTCTATTGAAAGTAAATGTCGTTTTGGCCATCTTATTTGCTGGATTAACAGCCGGTCTGGTTGCCGGCTTAAATTTAAATGAAACTTTGGAGCTCCTCATCTCTGGCATGGGCGGCCAGGCAGAAACAGCACTTAGCTATATTCTGCTTGGGGTATTTGCCATGATGATTGCTTATTCTGGAATTACAGGGGTACTAGTTAAAAGGCTGATTAAAGTATTAAAAGGCAAAAGAGGCTTCTTGCTAATGACAATAGCGGGGATTGCTTGTTTGTCCCAAAATGCAGTGCCCGTGCATATTGCTTTTATTCCAATTTTAATTCCTCCTCTCCTTCAGTTATTTGACCGAATGAGGGTTGACAGAAGGGGAGTTGCAGCAGCATTGACCTTCGGGTTAAAAGCACCATATGTGATGCTTCCCCTTGGATACGGATTTATTTTCCATAACATCATTTCAACTGAAATGAGTGCTAATGGCATGGAGCTTGCGGTTGGGGAAATATGGAGAGCTATGCTTGCTCCGGGAATCGGCATGATTGTTGGATTGCTTATCGCTGTCTTTATTACTTATCGAAAGCCAAAGGACAGCAAGGTCACAAATCAAGAAAATCAAGAAAATGCTGTTATCCCCAACGAGGAAGCACAATTTAGGAGAAAGCATATCTTTACTTTGTTTGCCATTGTAATAGCGTTGGTCGTACAGTTGCTAACAGAATCCTTAATTTTTGGCGCGTTAACAGGAATAATAATCATGTTTATGCTGACAGTTATTCCATTCACCAAAGGTGATGAAATGGTAAATGACGGGATTAAAATGATGGGTATGATTGCTTTTGTTATGCTCATAGCTTCTGGCTTTTCAACCGTCCTGCAAGAAACAGGTGCAGTAGATGCTCTCGTTACCTCTGCTATAGCAACTGGCGGAGAAGCAAACCTTCTTACTGCTGCAATCATGCTGTTGGTAGGCCTGTTAATTACTATGGGGATTGGGACTTCTTTTGGTACGATACCTATTCTGGCTGCACTGTTTGTGCCATTTGCTTTAACGATTGGTTTTTCTCCTCTGGCGACTGCTGCCTTAATAGGAACAGCAGGAGCAATGGGGGATGCTGGTTCTCCTGCTTCAGACAGCACACTTGGACCAACTTCAGGTCTTAATGCTGACGGCGGCCATCATCATATATGGGACACTTGTGTCCCTACGTTCCTACATTACAACATACCTTTGTTTATTTTTGGTCTGCTTGCGGTAATGATATTTTAAAAGCTGGCTCTGTAAAAGAATAATGTTGAATACTATAAGTAATTTGATTGAGCTTCGTCTTTTAACGAAAATCATCTGTAACATAGCCTAAAATGATAACGAGACGTAAACGATACAAAAAAGCACTGTTTTTTTCATTAGGAAAACAGTGCTTTTTTGTATAAAATAATAACCGGTAACTAGTCTGGTTTGATGGATAAGCGGTTCGATGCAGCAAGCTTATTGAAACATCCGAAAACCTGTCTTATGAAGGGTTTTATAAGGGAATAAGTTTAGTTCATATTCTTTTGAAAAATAAAGATGAAATATATACAAGGCGGTGGCATAAGAATGGATGCTGGTAAGTTATATGACGTAATTGGAATAGGTATAGGTCCCTCTAATTTGGGTTTAGCAGCCCTTCTGGATCCAATAGAAGAAATAGACAGCTTGTTCTTTGAACAGAATACTTCCTTTGAGTGGCACCCTGGTATGCTCATAGACAAATCTGTGCTCAATTCAAGCTTTTTATCCGATCTTGTTACTTTTGCAGATCCAACAAATCCCTATTCATTTCTGAACTACTTACATAAGCATAATCGAATGTACCAATTCTTTTTTTATCAAAAATTTAACATTCCAAGAAAAGAGTATAACAGTTATGCAAAGTGGGTTGCTTCCCAACTCGGTGATTGTAAATTTGGGAGACAGGTCACAAATGTAGAAGATGGCACTGGTGACTGGTATGAAGTGACTGTTTTTAATATTGAAACAGGAGAAAATCACTCATACAGGGCCAGGCATGTGGTCATCGGTACAGGAAGCACTCCGATGATTCCTGAAGACATTAAAGATGAAATGAATGAAGATATTTGCCACACCAGCTCTTATCTTTATAATGAAAAAAATATTAAAAGAGGAAGCCATGTATCGGTGATAGGCTCTGGTCAAAGTGCGGCAGAGGTCTTTTATGATTTGCTTCAGGATCAAAAGCATTATGGTTATAAGCTTTCCTGGCTTACGAGATCACCCCAGTTTTTTCAAACCGAGGATGCGAAAGTAGGGAGAGAAATCTTTTCCCCTGATTTTGTTGATTATTTTCAGTCCTTAAGCTTTGATAGCAGGACAAGTGCTCTTCCCTATCTTGACCAGGCAAGAAAGCAAATAGAGCCTGGGGTGTTAGAGAACATTTATAATGAGCTGTATCATCGCTCCATTGAGCGAAAGGATCCTGACGTCCTTCTTCAGCCTATGACTGAGCTTAGAGGGATTCGCTCGCTTTCTGTAGGGACTTATGAGCTCACTATGCATCAATGGCAAAAAAACATGTCCTATTCCCACGTAACAAGCAAAGTGATTGTCGCAACAGGATATAAACCAAATGTGCCAAAATGGTTAAAAAAGTATAATGATAAAATTTACCGGGAAGATGAAAACACCATGGTGGTTGGAAAAGATTATGAACTTCTGTTTAAAAAAGAGCGGCCTAATCATTTGTTTACTCTTACTAATTTGGACCAATCCCACGGAACTGGAGCGACAAATCTCGCTTTATCAGTTTATAGAAATCAGCGCATCATAAATAAAATTGCAGGTTATGAAAGGTACGCTATTCAAGAAGATACTATTTTTCAGCAGTTTATGCCTGATGAAAAATAATATGTGTGAGTTTGGCAGAAATTTGTGAAAACATGTGAATTTTATTTTATTCGTTTTATTTCGTGTCATTGTGGAAAAACACTCCTTAGACAACGTTGTAAGGAGGAATATAACAATGAATAAAAAAGTATTATACTCAGCGCTTTCTGGAATGTTAGCAGTAGGGATGCTAGGAGCATGCGGCGACGACGATGGCGGTGACAATGGCGGAATGGAAGACGATCCAGGCATGGAAGATGATGGCGGAGTGGAAGACGACGGCATGGATGACGATGGCATGGACGATGACGACGATGATGATATGCTAGGCGACGATGACGATGACGACGATGATGATATGCTAGGCGACGATGATGACGACGATGATGATGATATGCTAGGCGACGATGATGACGACGATGATGATGATATGCTAGGCGACGATGATGACGACGATGATGATGATATGCTAGGCGACGATGACGATGACGATGACGACGATGATGATATGCTAGGCGACGATGATGACGATGACGACGATGATGTTCTAGGCGACGACGATGACGATGATGACGACGATGATGCTTAATAGAATGACAATTTAATTTTTAAATAAAGAGGGCTATCAATTGATCGCCCTCTTTTTATCCGAATAATGATTTTGAACTTATTTATTGTATTTTCATAAACTTGAAACTCCTCAGGAGGGGACATGATGAATAAAAAATTATTATATTCAGCATTGTCTGGTATGGTAACGATAGGTGTTTTAGGAGCATGCGGTGAAGATGGAGGAGAAGAGGCTGACAACGGTATAGATGATGATCCAGGGATGGAAGAGGACGAAGGTACCCTGGAGGAAAATGGTATGGATGAAAATGGAGATTTGGAAGATGAAGAAGGGTTAGATGGGGATGGAATGCAAGAAACTGACGATCATGGGATGCAAGAAGACGAAGGTGAAGGAGACGCCTTGGACGAGGACGCAGAACATGACGGTGATGATGCGGGGTTAGGCGAAGAAGATGAAGATGAGGAACCTGAAATTTTAGATGATGATGAATAAAGGGTTCAAAGAAAGAATCATTGTTTACGAGATTTAAAAAATAGATTATTAAAAGGAGGAATATATTATGAATAAGAAAGTTTTATATTCTGCTTTATCTGGTGCGTTAGCAGTAAGTATGCTGGGAGCATGTGGTGAAGATGATGGAGATGACAATGGCGGAATGGAAGATGATCCAGGAGTAGAAGATAACGGAGAAGCAGACGAAAATGGTTTGGATGACGGTGGTCTAGATGATGACGACGATGCTGATCTAGACGAGGATGACGACGCTGAGCTAGACGATGAAGAAGATGAAGATGATGACCTTCTAGATGGTGATGAAGAGGACGAAGAAGATGATGAAGACTTTCTAGATGGTGAAGAAGGCGACGACGGCTTTGATGTTGACCAGGAAGATGAGGGTACAGAAGAAGGCTTAGATGAAGATGAAGATGGTTTTGATGTTGATCAAGATGGTGAAGGCACAGAAGAAGGCTTAGATGAAGATGAAGAAGACGAAGAGGACGAAGAGGACGAAGAGGACGAGGAAGAATAATATTTGAATAGTAGTATGAGAGCTCTCAATTTCTGAGAGCTCTTTTTCGTTGAAAATAATATGGAAAATAGAAAATATGTATTAACAAGAAACAAAGGTATGCTTTTTAGTAAAGAAGAATTATATATAATAAGAGTACACTAACTTTTTTAATGGCAGGTGGCTTCTTCTATTATTAGAGCAACGAAAATAAGGTGGTGGTTAGGATCATGGGAAACTTGCTTTTTCTAATTTTACTGCCATTTTCAGGAGCTTTGATTACAATGATTATTGCTTTAAAAATGAAATGGATGCTAGAGAGAGAGGTAAATAATAAACAGCCTGTTTTTGCTTTTCACTTGTTTAATGTTATATTTACCCTTATGACATTTGGAACGATTTCTCTTTCTATAAGCGGTGTGGTCAGGGGAGGGATCAGTGAAAATGGCTGGGGAACTGCTTTTCTCTATGCATACGTGTTCCCACTCCCATTTCTTATTATTACGTACATGCTGATAGCTCCAATGTTTGAAAAATATATGCTACCTTATATCGAAAGTGAAGATAGTAACATTGTTTACCTGAAGAAAAGACTCTATAAAGGTAACAGGATAGACAAGGGATGAAAGGAGTTTTACCAGTGACAAAGAAAAAATATTATGTAGTTTGGGAAGGACGGAAGCCAGGGATTTATGAGTCTTGGGCTGATTGCCAAAAACAAGTACAAGGGTTTTCGGGTGCCAGATTTAAGTCCTATCCTTCAAAGGGAGAAGCACAAAAAGCATTTGGAGAAGAAAAAAGCAGTACCGGTAATAGAGCTGTAATCTTGGAAAAGGGGAAAACCTCCCATCCCTATATAGAAGATAGTATATCAGTAGATGTCGGGTCCCATGGGAACCCTGGTTTAGTAGAATACAAAGGGGTACATACAAAAACTGGTAAGGTAGTTTTCTTTCATGAAGGAATTGAGAAAGGAACAAACAACATGGGGGAATTCTTAGCTATTGTTCATGCCCTTGCTTTTTTAAAGGATAAAGAAAGCAATATCCCTGTTTATTCTGATTCTCAAACGGCCATGAAGTGGGTGAAAGAAAAAAAAGTAAAATCCACTTTAAAAAGAGATAAGGAAACGGAAGAAATGTGGTCCCTGGTTGAAAGAGCAGAATTATGGTTGAAACAAAATACGTATACAAACCCTATTTTAAAATGGAACACAAAAGAATGGGGCGAGATTAAAGCAGATTATGGAAGGAAATCTTAAGACGGATAGGTAAGAAAAATGCTGCAAGCGTCTCATCAGACAGTTTGATATAAGGCAGTGGATCATTCGAAAGAAGGTTTAAAAATGATAACTCAAAGGGTACACATACGATGTAATATACTTACATTTCTTTAAAGGAGTGTTTCTCTTATGAGTAAGAAAGTTGCTGTCCTAATGACAAGTATGTTTGAAGACGTGGAGTACACTGACCCTAAAAAGGAGTTTGAAAAAGAAGGTCACGAACTCACAGTTATAGAAAAGGAAAAAGGAAAAACCCTTGAAGGAAAGCAGGGAGAGGCAAAAGTAACCGTTGATGCAGCTGTTGATGAAGTAAGCCCTTCTGATTTCGATGCTTTGTTTATCCCAGGAGGATTTTCACCAGATTTACTTCGTGCTGACGAACAGTTTGTTACGTTTTCAAAACACTTTATCGATGAAAACAAACCGGTTTTTGCTATATGCCATGGGCCTCAGTTATTGATAACCGCTAAAGCACTAGAAGGCCGCAATGTGACAGGTTTTAAATCTATCCAGGTAGACCTTGAATACGCCAAAGCGAAAGTTCATGATGAAGAGGTAGTTGTTTGCCATAACCTTGTAACAAGCCGGGAACCAGATGACCTTCCGGCGTTTAATAGAGAATCCTTAAAGCAGCTTCAATCGTAGTTTACAACGAAAAAAGTGCTCCCGATTTCGGGAGCCTTTTCTATATCTTCACTTAACAATAAGCAAAATCAATGAAAAAAGTTATTATTCATGGTACATATTATATAAAGATACTTTATGAGAATCGAAGAAAAAGGAGAGAATAGAATGGCACTAGCAACTTTTGCGGGAGGATGCTTTTGGTGTATGGTCGGACCATTTGCAGAAAAAGAAGGCGTAATCACTGTGACATCTGGCTATACAGGCGGTGAAACAGAAAATCCTAGCTATGAAGAGGTGTGCTCCAATACAACAGGCCACGTAGAAGCCGTTCAAATAGAGTACGACTCTGAAATAATCTCCTATAAAGAACTACTGGATATTTTTTGGAGGCAAATTGATCCCACTGATCCGGGAGGACAGTTTAATGACCGGGGGGAGTCTTATCAAACTGCAATCTTTGTGCATAATGATTACCAGCTTGAAGTAGCAAAAGAATCAAGGAGGGACCTGAACGCTCACGGACCGTTTAACGCTCCTATTGTCACAAAGATTCTACGGGCAAAGCCATTCTATAAAGCTGAAGAGCATCATCAGGACTATCATGAAAAGAATCGTTTTCACTATCTTTTATATAAAAAAGGATCAGGAAGAGAAGGTTTTATTAAAGCACACTGGGGGGACGGAAATGAAAAATAAAGAAGAGTTAAAGAAAAAGCTCACTCCTATACAATTTGAAGTGACACAAAACAATGGAACAGAGCGGCCATTTGAAAATGAATATTGGGACCATAAAGAAGAGGGTTTATATGTTGACATTGTTTCAGGAACGCCGCTTTTTAGCTCTCATGATAAATTCGATTCTAATTGTGGCTGGCCTAGTTTTACAAAACCTCTAAATGAGGAACAGATAGTAGAAAAAGCGGATTTTAGTTTTGGTATGAGAAGAGTGGAGGTAAGAAGCAAAGACGCCGATTCTCATTTGGGTCACGTTTTTACTGACGGTCCAAAGCCGACAGGGCTTCGTTATTGTATTAATTCTGCGGCAATTAATTTTATTCCAAAGGATCAATTGGAAGAGCATGGCTATGAAGAATATAAGAATCTGTTTAATTGATGGAGAAAAGGGAAAAGTTTAAGTGGAGCAGAAGAATGGGTAAAATAATGATGACACTACAACAAGATCCCTAACAGAAATAGCTAAAAATCATGTTGATCGTTTAAGGAGGAGATTATATGGATCCGAAGCTACAAGAATTAATTGACGGTTTGAATGAGGATTTGGCTAACGAGTATGCAGCTTCTATTATGTACTCTAACTATGCAGCAGTGGTTTCAGGTTTATACCGCCAAGTGTTGAAGCCGTTTTTTGAAAGTGAAATATCAGATGAACAAGGTCATGCTCTTTATCTGGCAGAAAAAATCAAAACTCTAGGCGGTACTCCAACTACGAGAGCTGCAGAGGTAAAACAAACAAGTGACGTTTATGAAATGCTCCAAAATGCACGCCAGTCTGAGATTGATACGATTGAAAGATATAAGAAAAGAGTTAAGCTGGCAGAAGAGCTTGGTTTTGTGGAACTTCAAATTAAACTGGAAGATTTAATTGCTGATGAAACAGGACACATGGAAGAATTGGATCGGCTGTTAGACGATCCTCGGCTTCAATAACAGTAGCAAAACCACAAAAAGCTCCCTGTCAATGTGACAGGGAGCTTTTAAGACTATTCCTAAAGCAGATAACGAATGAGCTATGGATTATGACTTGATCAGGTTTGCCAATGCTGGACTTCGGAAATTAAATGATCCAGCTCTTGACTACAGGAGAGAGTTTCTTCAGAACTAAGCCCAAATTTTTCAGCAGTCTCTAACATTTCTGTACGCTTTTCCTCAATATTTTCTAATAAGGACATAGTTTTCCCTTCTTATAATATAGTTATCAAAAAGTATAACAACAATTGGATTTTTCTCTACCCTTTTGACAGAAGAAGTCATAAACTTACATAAAAAGCCTTTAGAATAAGCGTTTTCAAGGACTGGAGGACATAGGACATGGGAAAGTTTCGCAAAGATAAACTAAAAGCTAATATTAAAAAGTACCATGAGATATATAACTTTCCTGGAGAAAAAGAACGGGTAAAAGCAGATTACGAATTCTTGCCTGTAAACAATGATTTTCTTTTTTTTCAATGCTTTACTCCTGAATCTTACCAATATAATATACTGATTTTGCATGGATATTTCGACCATGCAGGAATGCTTTCAGAATTTATTCGTTACCTGACAGAAAGTAAAGGACGCGTATTTATTATTGACCTGCCGGGACACGGGTTGTCAACCGGTGAGCAATATGTGATTGAGGATTTTACATATTACCAAAAGGTCCTGTATGCGATGGATGAGCAAATGAAACAATACGGGGCAGGAAAATATCATGTTATCGGCCACAGTACGGGAGGCGGGATCAGTGTCCAGCATGTACTCACCAAACCAGATCATCAGTTTGAAAGTCTTACTCTTATTGCTCCTCTGGCGCGGTCCAGTAAATGGCATTTATCGAAAGCAGGGCATTCGTTAATATCCCCTTTAGTCAAAGAGGTGCCAAGGAAAATACGGACCGATAAAGAAAATCCAGAGCTATCTGAAAGGATTAAAGAGGACCCTTTGCATGGCCCTGCCATTCCTCTATGCTGGCTCGAAGCAATGTTTGAGTGGGAAAAAGAAATGAGGGCTCTTGAGCCAAGTCAATTTCCTGTTCATATTATCCAGGGTAATATGGACAAAACTGTGGATTGGAAATACAACCTTAGGTTTTTAGAAAAAAAATTTCCTAATGCTTTCTTTTACTTAGTGGACCAAGGAGGACACCACTTGCTAAATGAAAGAGACAGCATTAAGCATATGGTTTTTTCACTCATAACAAAAAAAATAATCAGCAAAGCAGAGGAATTAACAAACAACATGTCAAATAAATAAAGGGAGAGCAGCAGGGTTGTATACCTCTTTACAGGTAAAAAAGATACAAAGGAGAAGACAGTTATGAGAGTGATGGAAACATTGGAAAGCCTGTCCAGAAAAATGAATGAAGACCCGAAAGAAATTGAAGGGGTAGAAAAAACATATCAATTTGATTTAACGGGGGAAGAAGAAGGGGTTTTTCAGATTCAATTTACGGATGGGCAGGTCTATTATCAAAAGGGAAAGCTTGAGACCCCAGATTGCACGCTAAAAATGAAAGACAATAATTTTCTGAAACTGGTTCAGGGAGAGTTAAATCCTACGACAGCATTTATGACAGGGAAGTTGAAGATTGAGGGCGGTATGGGAAATGCACTGAAGCTGCAAAAAATTCTTGGGGCGTACAATTGAATGATTACTCATTCATTAAGTCTGCCTTCTTAAGAGATACACAGCTTTGGCTAGGTTATCTAACAATGAGCGAAATAGTGGCTGGCTGTGTGTAGTTTGCAAATGAAACTGTCAACATGTTTTGCTGTTGTACAAGGGGCATAAAAGGCAATACATTGAACAGAGTATAAAGAAAATCGCCTCCCTCGCCATATGGTGGAGGGGGCGATTTTCTTTAACGGAAGCATCAAAAAGAATATAAGAAAGAGACTCCCATGTTTTTGAAAAATATGGGAGTCCTGGGTAACGTTCTTTTTCCCTTTTTATTAATTCTGTACTTGCTTCTCCCGAGGCTTAACTTTTACTTGTACTTCTCTAGACTGGCGTTCTTCCAAACGCTCTTCAATTTTGTCTAATGCAGACATATCTTCCAACAGTTCACGCTTGTTTTCAGCAACAAGTTCTTCGAATGTGTGTCTAAGAGGTTTTCTCACAGATAATCATTCCTTTATTTAAAATTGTCAATGACAGGAACATGTATATACAGTTATGTACCCTTATTTTACCGCATAAATGCAATAAAGTATAAGAAAAATGTTAATTTTTTTTGAATATTGTCAAATTATTTTATAATGAAAAAAACATTTACAAAGGTACAGTAAATTGATAGAATATTTACAACTTTAAATTGATAAAGTTAAAGAGTTAGTGAATATATTTATATATAAATATTTTTATTAGGAGGAGAGAGGAATGACTGTATCAGAAAAGAAAGCTATGGAAGATATGCAAAGAAAAATTGAAGAATTAACTGTAGAGTTAAGAGAGCTGAAGTATCACAACAGAAATGATTTTGAGAATCTAGATACTGACAGCTTTTTAACTGAAGTATATAACTAATATACATTCGTTTGTTTTCTTTGAAATTCCAGATAAAATAATCGGTAATGAAGAAAGGTTTTATTTTTTTTCTCAAAAGTGAACAAGTGCTCAGACAGCAATGCGACTCTTTATAAAAGAGGGGAGATTGGTATGGTTAAACTTGCTTCTGAAAAAGGGATCTACAGGATCACATTACCAACCCCATTTCTTGTCGGCCCTGTTAACGTGTATATTATTAAAGGCGACACACTGACTTTGGTGGATACGGGCCCGGGCACTGATGAAGCCTGGGCCGTCCTGAAAAAAGAGCTAACCAGCCTTGGTTTAGACCCGGAAGATATCGAACAGGTAATCATAACTCATCACCACCCTGATCATACTGGAATGGTCCACAAATTCTTTCGGAAGGCTAGAATTCTCGGTCATTGGAAAAATGAACCCTGGCTGCAAAAAGATCAGCATTTTTTGGCAGAGGTGAGAAGTTTCTTTCAATCTTTATCTCGGACAGCTGGAGTGCCGGATGTATTGACTGAAAAGATCATTCAAAATCAGGCAGCTTACCAAAAATATATAAGCACGGCATCTCTTACTTACCGTCTAAAAAATGGAGACATTGTTCCTGGATTGCCAGGGTGGAGATCCTATGAAGTTCCAGGACATGCTCAGAGTCATATTATTCTGTATGAAGAACAGACTGGTATAATAATTGGTGGGGATCATTTGTTGGCTCACATCTCTTCAAATGCTATTATAGAGGCGCCCTATAATAAAGAGTCAAGACCAAGAACCTTACTTCAGTACCGGGAGTCTTTATTGCTTTGTACTGAACTAACCGTTTCGATGGTATATCCTGGTCACGGGGACTTTTTTGATAAACCACATTCCTTGATAGAGAAACGACTAAACGAACAAAACAACAGAGCCGAGTATATATACCAAATGATCAAGGAAAACCCCGGAAAAACTGCTTTTGCTGTTTCAAAAGAGCTTTTTCCAAAGGTATACCAAAAGCAGCCTGACCTTACGCTATCTGAGGTTATTGGACATCTGGACCTGCTTCTTATACATGGAAGAATCAAAGAAGATTGTTTTGGAGATCAAGTTACTTACTCTAATTATGAATGAGTATTCACTCATAGTAGAGGAGCCTTGCTGAAGAATATTTTCAGGTTAAAAAAACCTCTTTAGATGGGTATAGAGTACATTACAGTGCAGACGTTATGGTAAGATGATAACAAGCAAACTGTCTATACTCTGAAAGGAAGGCGGATAATTATGGAACCTCAAGAAAAGAAGGGGAAATCGGGTCTTCAAATTGGTATGGCTCTTGGTGGAATCATTGGTATTGGACTCGTAGTGGCAAATAAAAAAACCAGAGAAAATGTGTTTAATGCAACTAAACAAACCGTTAGTACTGTAAACGAGGCTACACGTTTTGTCTCTCAAAATCGAGATGATATTATGCAGCAGTTGAAAAATACATCCCAGAGATTTTCAGAGTTACTGAAAAAGGCCAGTGAAGATTTACAGTATATTTCTGATAAGGCGTTGGATTTAAAAGAAACAACAGTTGAATTTAAAGAAGTAACAAAGGAATCAGCCCAAGAAATCCGCGAGCTCAAAAGTGAAGTGGAAAAAGAATTTGAACAAAACAAAATAGCAGGCACAATTCCTGGAGACGTGGAAGCGGTAGAAAAGCTTCCTGAAGAAGGAGAAGAACCACTGGATCGAACACATTAATTCAGACAATAGTAAAGAGGCTGGTACAAAACCCGGCTATTGAGAAGAGCCCTCACCAATCGGTGAGAGCTCTTTTTTTTACTTCTCAAAAACGATGTTGATTCCTGTTCTGTTACAGTGGAGGATTTTCTATGTTTACTGCTAAAGCGTAAAGGCAATATATCCTATAACGAAACAGTTAGGTTATCGTCACTTAGAAAGGAGAATTACACATGGCACTAGCAGAAGAATTACTAAAATATAAAGAAAAGAAAGATGATCATGGAGTTCTTTCAGTTTACCTGAATACCGATTTTGGTGAAGGGACACAGCACAATGGAGAGTGGAAAATCCGTCTGAAAAACGGGTTGAAGAGGCTTCAGGAATATGTGGAAAAAAGCGGTTCTGACGAAGAACTAAAAGCATTTAAAAATATCAGCAAAAAGGTTCACGAGCACATCCTGTCACAGCAGACAGATATGCAAAAAGGCATTGTTGTTTTCGCTTCTGCTGATGGCGGTTTTTGGGAAGAAACAAAGGTGCAGGTATCCCTTGAGAGTGAGTTTCATTGGGAGAAATCCCCGGTAGTCGAGCCTTTAGAAAAACTGGAGTCTACCTATCCTCCAGCAGGGCTTCTTCTTATCCAGCAAAGAGATGTTATCTTAATCGACTCTGCAATGGGTGAGATAAGAGATGAAGTGAAATACAGCTGGGAATTTGAGACAGAAGACTGGAGAGAATATAAAGGGAATGCATCAAGTGACAGGCTGGCATCTGGCTCAACCCAGGTGGATGAGTTCCAGCACAGATTTGAGGAAAACCGTCTACGGTGGTATAAACAGCTTGGACCAATCATTGATAAGCAAGTGAAAAATAGAAATTTAAAAGGGGTTTATTTAATAGGAAATAAAGAATACGTTAAAGACCTAGAACAACACTTGAATAAAGAAATATTAGATGTAATTCCAAAAAACCTGTACTCTAAGCCAGCACATGAGATTTTAAATGAGGTGTACGGCGAATCAGTTCGATAAATATATGGACAAGCTCCCAATCTGTTGGGAGCTTGTTTCATCGTTTTTTCTGGTTCAAGGAATCTTTCCATTGTTTTCTTTTTAGAGACTCAGACATTTGCATCCTCCCTGTAAAAACCCCCTCTCCCTGCCAGCTACTGCCATAAGTGAAGGAAGAATCCAACCATTCGACTTTCCTTATATCACGCTTTACAATAAGTAAGAAATACAGTCAAAAAAGGAGAGGGCAAGATTGAAATTTATTATGCAGGAGCAGGGTTTTAGCACAGAGACTGAGTTTGGTTCTTTACAAATTTCAGGCAACGAAAAATTTGGTTTCCGTCCGTATCAACTGCTCGTTTCTTCGATTGCAGTCTGCAGCGGAGGCGTACTAAGAAAGGTGCTTGAAAAAAAACGAATAGAAGTAAGAGATATTACAGTTGATGCTGCCGTTACGCGTAATAATGAAGGGGCTCAAGAGATTCAAAAAGTCCACCTGCATTTCGTCATTAATGCTCCTAATGCAAACAATGAGCAAATAAAGAAAAGCTTGGAAGTGACAAGAAAGAATTGTTCTATGGTTCAATCTGTTCAAGAAAGTATACATATTACAGAATCATTTGAACTAGTATGAAAATTCTCCTTGTAACAGCTTTATGGCTGACAGGAGGGGCAGTTCTGCAGGGGACAGCCATGGCTTTATTTTTGTTTCCCTATGATATACCGTCAGGAGGAGCAGCGGGCGTGACAATATTATTTCACCACTGGTTTTCTTTTCCTCATGAATATACGTTATGGGGAATGAATGCGGTTATGCTGGCTGGTGCTTGTCGCTGGATAGGTGTAAAAAGTGCTCTCAAAACTTTATATACGGTATCAGCTGCTTCCTTCTCTATATTTCTTTTATCTTCCTTTATAAGGTTTGACTCTTTCCCGGGAATGATCTCTATTCCGGCTGGAGCTTTCCTTTTTGGTTTAGGTGTAGGCTTATTGTATTGCAAAGGAGCTTCTTCTGGTGGGTTCGCAATACTGGCTCATATCATTTATCGTTTTAGCGGAGTGCTGCCGGGACGTCCATTGTTCTGGATGAATATGTCTATATTTTTACTATTAGCTATTGTGATCGATGTTTGGGTGTTTGTCGTAGCTTTGCTTACCCAGTGGATTAGCTCCTCTTTAATAAATGTGACTGTAAGAACTTATGAGAAGTCAATTAAGGAAAAGTATAATAACGATTACCTTCCAACATAGGATATGAGAGAGCGGGCTCTGGCAAGAAATGAGGGTGAAGAGGTTGAAGGAGAAGCAAAAAATACATGAACTGGATTTTACCGAAGGAAGCATTATGAAGAAAATGATTTTTTTCTCATGGCCTATTTTCTTCGGTAATCTACTACAAAGCTCGTATCAGATCATAGATAGCTTATGGGTAGGAAACTTGCTTGGTGCTGAAGCACTTGGAGCCATCGCCATATCCAGTACCGTAATTTTTACGGTCCTTTCTTTTATTATTGGAATTAATGGCGCTACGTTAACAGTGCTTTCTCAGCGAAAAGGTCAAAAAGACGAAGAAGGACTTAAGGCTTCATTAAACACCTTTGTCTTTGTATTAGGAAGCCTCGCGATAATTATGGGTGTTGTTGGTTTTTTCTTAGCACCCTATATTTTACGTTTTATGGGTACCCCAGACACCATTATGCCGATGGCTCTATCTTATTTGCAAATCAATTTGATTGGCATTGTTTTACTGTTTGGATACAATTTTATCGGGACGGTTTTAAGAGCTCTGGGCGATAGTAAAACTCCCCTTCGTTTTATCATGATGGCTGTTGCTTTAAATGCTGTGTTGGATCCCTTGTTTATTTATGTCCTGGATTTAGGGATCAATGGTGCTGCGTATGCAACGATTGTTTCTCAGGGATCTGCATTCATATTTGGCCTCCTGTATTCCATTCTTAAAAGAGGAGTGCCCTTTTCAATACCCTTCTTGCCCCCTTTGGAAGAGTTTAAACGAGTCTTCAAGCTCGGCCTTCCATCAGGCCTTTCTATGATGGCCATTTCCGCAGGGGTTCTTGCAATTATGACGGTAGTGACAGCATTTGGTGATACCGTTGTAGCGGGATATGGTGCAGCCCAGCGAATAGACAGCCTTATTATGCTCCCAGCTTTAACACTCGGATCGGCCATTAACAGCATGGCAGGACAGAACATTGGAGCAAGGAAGTGGGAGCGTGTAGGAGACATTGCAAAAAGCGGAATGATTCTCATTCTTGTAGTAACCATCACGATAAGCTTGTTTGTCTTTCTTTCGGCAGAATACTTAATGAGAATGTTTGTGGATGATCAGGCAACCATAGAATTTGGAACGGTTTATTTACAGTGGGTTGCTTTTTTCTATCCATTTCTCGGCATAAATTTTGTTCTGAACGGTATTGTGAGAGCGGCTGGAGCAATGTTTCAAGTACTAGTGTTAAATATCCTTTCCTTTTGGATCCTGCGTTTTCCCCTGGCCTGGTTTTTTTCATCCTGGCTTGGAGCAGAAGGGATTGCGTTAGGAATAGGTGTGAGCTTTATTATAAGCAGCCTCTTCGCTGTTGGTTATTACAGATTTGGCAAATGGAGAAAAATAGATCTCTTTGAACAAAGATCATAATTAGTGAAAAAAAGAGCCCTTCCAAAAGTCTTAAGGCGGCAAGTAAGCCTGATATGACATAAGGAGGGGCTCTTTTCTTATGGAAGATTCATTTCTAGAATATTTCTCTAATTGTCGGATATTTTTCCTGCTCCCTGAAAACAATAGAAAAAAACAAAGAAGGAGGATATCTCCGATGAAAATATGGATGCTGCGATTAATCGTCGTTTTGCTAATACTAATACTTCCGGTTTCTGGAGCAGCATTAGCTGAAGAAAGTGAAAAAGCAGACGATAAACCAGATTATGTCTTTGATATTTCAAAAGAGAATACATTTTCAAGCAGTACTAAAGATGAGCCATTTCTGTATCCAAGCTCTCTTTCGAAGGAGTTAATTGAAACATCAAATGTTCCTGTAATGAACCCAGAGTTAATACGAATTTTAAATGAAACAACCATTGATGGTTCAAAGTTTGCTTTTGGCTTCAAAGCCTCCATATTCCTTGGCGAGTGGGCGTTATGCTACGAAGGGGAAAGCTCTGAAGCAAATTGGGAGTATGAAAAGGTAAACACAAATTCCTTTGATAATCGGGGCGGGAACGAAACCTTTGCTTTAAAGTATAAACAAAATCAGTCAAACCGAGTAAAAGGGGAAATAACAGCGGACATTCCTGATGGAGATGAAGTAAAAAAAATGATGGTCCTGCATGCGGCTAAAGAAACAAAGCTTCCCGTCGCAATGGAGACAACAATTTGGAATGGAACAGAGCTTGATCATGCTTACCGTGTAAACGGGGGGCAGTCAGGGTCTTTGCATGGGTATGTTCCAGCTGTCAAAGAAAAAGGAAGCGTCACCTATGGGGAAGTGTATTTAGTCCTGAAAGGCGGAAAGCAAATGATTGAAGTTAAAAATGTGACGCAACAGGATGTGCAGGCCTGGCTCCCTGTCCAAAACCATCTTTCATTAAAGTTTATCCCAGGAAATTAAAAAAGGTGCCCCCATCAGCGTAAGAGAGCAGCACGGTGTTGGAGGCACCTTTTTTTACAAGGTAATATTAGAGGATAGCTTTGTGAAATCTTTGTTTTTGTAATAGGCGTTTTTCACAAGAACATTTGGGCCAAGGCATTTCACTGCAGGACAATGACAATTTAAAGAGCGAGCAAGGTTACTATCTAACCAGGAATTATAAGCATCAGGTAAGGTGGTATGCTTTATATTGCCTAAAGAAGGTTCATCACCAAAGTCAGTAACAATAATCTCCCCGTCAAATATGTTAACGTTTAAGCGTGACCGTCCGTCAGGGTCGTTTCTTACCGTGACACCTTCTTCATTGTATAAACGTGTAAGTAATGCTAAATCTTCATCACTAGAGCTGCAGGCGTAAAATGGAAGCGTCCCAAAAAGCATCCATGTATCCTTATTTCGGTGGTCAAGCAAACGATGAATTCCTTCTCGAATCTCTTGCAAGGAAGCAGGCTTGAGGGAGCTCGCAAAATCACTTGGGTACATTGGGTGAACTTCATGACGTCCGCATCCCATCGAAATAATTTGATCATGAATGTCCTCGAGATGTGGAAGAGTTCGTTTATTGAGCATGGTTTCAGCAGATACCATCACACCTTGAGATGAGAGAATTTTAGCATTTTCAACCATTCGGTCAAAATAAGCTTCAGCTTGCTTTTGAGATGGTTTTTTGTTCATCATGGAAAATCCGATGTCAACAAAGTCCTCTTTACTTCCATAATTATGTGAAATATGAAGGACATCTAAATAAGGAACAATTAGTTCATAACGATTAATATCAAGCGTGAGATTTGAATTTATCTGTGTCTTGGCCCCTCGCTCATGGGCATATTTCAGCAAAGGCACTACATAGTTTTTTACAGATTTCATAGAGAGCATAGGCTCTCCACCTGTAATGCTGAAAGCTCTCAAATTTGGAATTTCGTCCAGGCGTTTGATCAGTAAATCCAGCGGCAGGGGCTCAGGGTCTTTGGGCTGGAGCATGTAGCCTACGGCACAATGTTCACATCGCATGTTACATAAAGTGGTTGTCGTAAATTCTATATTAGATAGCTGAAGAGAACCAAACTCTTCTATATCCTTATAGGCTTCCCATGCATCCGTTGCTGGGGCCTGTGGTTCATAAGTATTTATTCGCATCAAAGATGCTCCTTTTCTTCATAGTTCCGTTCTTTCCAAATGTTAATTGCCTGAATAAAGACAATCCTTATCTTACCTTAAAACAAGAAAAAGAGAAAGACGTAATAAGGCTCCTCTCTTGTTCTTTCGTGCGGCCTTTGATATGGTAACTTCAAAAAGAAGGATTGTTGTGTATGGGAAGTCCTGTTTACGACAAAGTAAGACAATTGGAATATTTGCAGAAAAGAGTTGAGCTAATGAGTCATATGCTTGAGGCGCTGGATCCATCTGAAGCTGATATAAATGACTTAAACAGGTTTCAAGAAATGCTTGATCAGGTTAAAATTAAGACCAACCAATTTCAAAAGAACTGGGAGTAGAGAGACAATGGATTTATTTCTAATACGACACGGAGAATCAGAAGGGAACAGAGCGGGGAAATTACAAGGATGCCAGGACTTCCCCCTTTCGGTTGAAGGGAAAAAGCAGGCTTTGCTGCTTGGACAGTTTCTTAAGTCAACAAAACTTGATGCTTTATATAGCAGTGACCTGTCAAGGGCTTATGAAACAGCAAAAGCAATTGAAAAGTATCAGGATGTACCGATTATAGCTTCAGAAGCCTACCGGGAAATTCACCTGGGACCTTTTGAAGGAAAAACAAGAGAAGAAATTTATAAGGAATTTCCTGACATGAGAAACAAAAACCTTCTGACATCAGGAATAGAAGGAACAGAACAGGTAGGGGTAATAACTGAAAGATGTCAGCAGCTTTTAAACGGGCTGAGTGAGAAGCACCAGGAGAAAACAATTGCACTTGTTTCTCACGGAGGGTTTCTTTCCATCTTTTTAATGTTTCTGATGCTTGGTGATGACTGGTACCAATTCCACAGACCTTTTCGTCTTGGAAACACTGGTGTAACAAAGATCACAGTAAAACATGAAGGGAATCCAGTGATTCATTATATTAATCGGGATACGCATCTGGCTTCTAAATACTGATTCCAGAGGGACTATATTCCACAAAAGACAAACACCCCACATGTTAGAATTTTGCTCTAACATGTAGGGTGTTTTTTTAGGACTGATTGGTTTCAGTCTTTTAGTTATTAGTCCGCTGGTGCATACTCGATAGGAGATCCTGGTCCAAGGTCAATTCCAAAGAGCATCCATACGATCAGCATAATGGTCCAAACAATCGTAAATATGATGGAATATGGAAGCATAACTGAAACAAGGGTTCCAATTCCCATTTTCTTATCATATTTTTGAGCAAACGCAATAATAATCGCAAAGTACGTCATCAATGGCGTAATGATGTTAGTTGTTGAGTCAGCAATACGATAGGCCATTTGTGTAAGCTCTGGAGAGTAGCCTAGCTGCATCATGATTGGGACAAAGACGGGAGCCATAATTGCCCATTTTGCAGAGGCGCTTCCTATAAATAAGTTGATAAAGCCCGCTACAATAATGAAGGCTATTACTAGTGGTATTCCCGTAAAGTTTACACTTTGAAGGAACTCAGCACCATACACTCCTAGGACTAGTCCCATGTTTGTTTCATTAAAGTAAGCAACAAATTGACCGGCTGTAAAGGCAAGAACAATGAACATTCCCATTGCAGCCATTGTGTCAGACATTTGATTTGCTACGTCTTTATCATTTTTAATGGTTCTTGTTACCATGCCATACACAAGACCTGGAACAAGGAACAGAATAAGAATAACAGGTACTAACGACTGCATAAATGGCGACTGGATAATAGGCTGAGGGTCTTCTCCGCGCATAGGTCCCCACTCAGGTACAATTAGAAGTGCCATTAGGATACTAGTGATGACAAAGGAAATGACAGCCCATATTAGTCCTTTTTTTTCTGAAGTTTCAAGGCCATTAAGTGATTCTCTGTATTCCCCTTTGTATTCTCCTAAACGTGGTTCTACGACTTTTTCAGTAACTATACTTCCTACAATAGAAAGAACAAATACTGAGGCAAAAATAAAGTAGTAGTTCATTGCGATATTCATAGTCTCTGCGTAAGCAGGGTCTATGGTTGCAGCAGCCTGAATAGTTAATTCACCGAGCATTGGATCTGTTGCAGACAAGAATAAATTCGCACTGAACCCTGCAGAAACCCCCGCAAATGCAGCAGCCAGCCCAGCTAATGGGTGACGTCCTAATGCTGCAAATATTACTGCTCCTAACGGAGGAAGAACTACATATCCAGCATCTGATGCTACGCTGGACATAATACCGGCAAACACAAGGCCGAAAGTGATCAGACTTTTTGGAACTGAAAGTACGAAGCCCCTAAGAGCCGCACTGATTAGTCCGGACCTTTCAGCAACCCCAATCCCGATCATCGTGGCAAGTACTACGCCGAGAGGAGCAAACCCAATAAAGTTATCAACCATGCTGGTAAATAAATACTCGATACCGTCAGCTGATAACAGGTTAGTGACTTCTACTGTCTCACCCGGCTCAGCAGGATCATCTACAGTAATACCTACAGCAGAAAGAATGGCTGATACGAAGATAACGACAACAGCTAAAATAGCGAAGAGTGTTATAGGATGAGGGAGCTTGTTCCCAACAACCTCAACCCGGTCGAGAGCTGCTTGTGTAAATTTTCTGTTTTTAGCCATAAGTAGACTCCTTTCTAAATAATGTAAAAATTTATACCACAGGCTTTTACGGCAGACATCAATTCGAACAAAGTAACATTATAAGTATAGGATAAGATTTTTAAAAGAGTTTTAGGCAAAGTCTTAATCTTGGTAAAATATCAATAAATCAAACAAATGATTATACCCCTTGGATCTGTTAGTTAAACACCTTTTTATGTGCTTCTTTCTAAATGTTGTGAAAACGCTTATAATGAAAGGGAAAAGATAATAAAGGAGAGGGAGATTGTGAACAATTTCAAAGAAAGTATGTACCAGTTAATTGTAGAAACTTCTACGAACCTGCCGTATGATGTGCGGAAAGCGATAAAGCAGGCAAAGGCACAGGAAAATGCAGGAACCAGAGCAGCTTTGTCATTGTCAACGATTACGGAAAACATATCAATGGCTGATGAAGAAGTTTCTCCAATCTGTCAGGATACCGGCATGCCGACATTTAAGATTAAAGTTCCTATAGGAGCAAACCAAATTGAAATAAAAAGGGAAATTGAAGAGGCTCTTGTACAGGCCACGGAAGATGGTAAGCTTCGTCCTAACTCCGTTGATTCATTGACTGGAAAAAACAGTGGAGATAATCTTGGCCCTGGTACTCCTGCCATGTACTTTGAACAGTGGGAAAAAGATTACATAGATGTAAGGTTAGTCTTAAAAGGCGGCGGCTGTGAAAACAAAAATATTCAATACAGTCTGCCCGCTGAGCTTGAAGGACTGGGAAGAGCGGGACGTGATTTGGACGGCATAAGAAAGTGTATTATGCATTCAGTCTACCAAGCGCAAGGACAAGGCTGCAGTGCAGGTTTTATTGGTGTCGGCATCGGCGGTGACCGTACGTCCAGTTATTCATTGGCAAAAGATCAGCTGTTTCGTTCAGTAGACGATGTAAATCCAAATCAGGAATTAAAGAAGCTTGAAGAGTATGTCCTTGAAAATGCGAACAAGCTTGGGATTGGAACAATGGGATTTGGAGGGGAAGCCACTCTTCTTGGCTGTAAAGTGGGTACTATGAACCGTTTACCTGCAAGCTTTTTCGTTTCTGTAGCCTATAACTGCTGGGCTTTCCGCCGTCTTGGAGTAGCCATTGATCCTCAAAATGGTGAAATTACTGACTGGTACTACCAGGAGGGTGAAAAAATTGATTTCGCCGAAGAGGCGAAAAAAGAAGCACAGGAAGCTACTGGAGAAGAGGAAGTAAAGCAAGTAGTATTGCAAGCTCCTGTAACTGAAGAACAAATTCGCGAGCTTAAGGTAGGAGACGTTGTCGTTATTAACGGAGATCTTCATACCGGAAGAGATGCTATTCACCACCATTTGATGAGCCATGATGCTCCAATAGACCTTAATGGCCAAATCATCTATCATTGCGGCCCGGTTATGCTAAACGATAAAGAAAAGGGCTGGCAGGTCAAAGCAGCGGGCCCGACCACGAGTATCCGGGAAGAACCATACCAAGGTGACATTATGAAGAAATTCGGTATTCGTGCAGTAATTGGTAAAGGTGGCATGGGACCAAAAACGTTGAAAGCTCTTGAAGAACATGGAGGTGTGTACCTCAACGCCATCGGAGGTGCTGCTCAGTACTATGCTGACTGTATTAAAGATGTAAAAGGAGTAGATTTAATGGAATTCGGCATACCTGAAGCAATGTGGCATTTGGAAGTGGAAGGCTTTGCTGCAATTGTTACGATGGACTCTCATGGAAACAGTCTTCATGCCGATGTGGACAAGTCTTCTCTTGAAAAACTTGGCCAATTTAAAGAACCTGTGTTCAGCTAAAATAGATTTAATAAATGTAAAATGAGGGTATCCCAATTGCAGACTTGGGATACCCTCATTTCTGTTATACTTTTTCTTCCCACGTTTCCTGTTCAAAGCTTTTCATATTATTTTCCGTTTCTTGTGGGAAGGCAGTACGGAAGTGGTGAGAATCTGCCTCTATGACTTCAACCATTTTTGCAATCATATCTTCCGGATCGTACTGCTCTTCAAGTACTTTTTCCGTTTCTGCGATAGAATCTCTGCTGGTGAAACCTTCATTTTGATCATACCATTTCCATTTTTCTTCAAACATGCGGTCATTAAAGCCTGTTTCAAAAGGTCCTGGGTTTATTGTTGCCACCTGTACGTTAAACTCCTCAAGCTCTGCTTTCATGGTTTTGACAAAACTGAATTCCTAATCATTTCCTTTTTGTGGAGGCGGGATAATTTATACGTACTGAGCCACACTAAGGTAAAAAAAGGGGCCATGGGCTTATGAGGCATTGGGCAGTATGGGTTATGGCAGTAGTGCTGCTAGGAACAGGATTGTTTTTTATTCAACACTCAGTGACAGATGCAAAACAAATCAGCAGTGAAGTATTAAACTGGAATTTCAAACCGGCAAAGGATCAGCAGCCAGCTGATGCTGATCCTCATTATAAAGAATTATTAAAGGAATACGATGGGGTATTTATGGGGTGTCCCCAGGATAAAAGCTTGTACCTTACTTTTGATAACGGGTATGAAAATGGGTATACAAAGCAGGTGTTAGACGTACTCAAAGAGAAAGAAGTGCCTGCAGCCTTTTTTATTACGGGACATTACTTAACGACAGAAACAGACTTAATTAATAGAATGATTAAAGAAGGGCATATTGTTGGCAATCATTCATACCATCATCCCAGTTTGCCGGAAGTAAGTGAAGAAAGAGTAAAGAGAGAGCTGACGAAACTAAAAGAAGAATACAAAGAAATAACTGGTGAGGAATACATGCCTTACTTGCGTCCCCCGCAAGGTAAGTTCAGTGAAGAGAGCCTTTCGTTAAGCAGGGACTTAGGATATATAAACGTGTTCTGGTCACTTGCTTATAAAGATTGGGAAACAGATAACCAAAAAGGGGCAGATTATGCCTATGAACAAATTATGAATCGTATCCACCCAGGGGCTATTATGCTGCTTCATTCCGTTTCCAAAGACAATGCGGAAGCCTTAGGACGTGTCATTGATGAATGCAGAAAGCAGGGCTATGAATTTAAGAGTCTGGACGATTTAATGATGAAAAAAACAATGAGGAAGTTTCACCCCTAATCCATGATAAAGCTGTTTCTGCCTCCCTTTGGGCTGCTGAGACAGCTTTTTTACTATTTCTACATATAGGAAAGAGAATGAGCATAAATATGCAATGAAGAGAAGGGAGTGGGTTGTTATAGGGGTTAAGCTGATTAAAATATCTGTTATTTATTTCTTTGCCGCGGTATTGTTTGGTCTATTTATGTCAATGACTTATGAATTTCAGTACACCGGAGTTCATGCCCATTTAGCGCTGCTGGGATGGACTTCAATGACGCTTGCCGGTCTTATTTACCACCTTTTTCCGCGGGCAGAAAAGAGTAATCTGGGAAAATGGCATTTCTGGCTGCATAATATTTCCCTCCCTATTATGCTTGGTTCTTTATTTATGGTCATCCGCGGATATGAAGCATTTGGCCCGATTATAGGTATTGGGGGAATTACATTAGCCATAGGGGTCGTGTTGTTTGTCATTAATGTGTTTCGAAATGTAAAGTGAAAAAAGGAGCTCACTCTGGTTATTGGATAACCAGAATGAGCTCCTCTGTTAATTCATAGTGATTTGCTGGCTTAAAGCGTCCGCCACCGTCTCCAGGGTAGAAACGTCAGTCACATCAAAGGCGATTGGTTCTTTGCTTTTTACTACAAGTATACCTACTTCTTTTCCGTTCAGATCTTTAAGCGAAAAGCTGAGCTGTCCGTTATGCTCCCAGCTGTTATTATTTTCCTCTGAAGCACTGGCCATCAGCCGCCATTGTTCGTTCTCTCCTACATAAACCCCGCACCAGTCAATGTAAGGCACATGTTCTACGAGACGTTCAACGGTTTCTTTAAAGATTTCGGCCGGTTTGTCTTTTTTGTACACAGCCGCCATAATATGTATGGAAGCAACATCCGTGGCAATTGACAAATCAATGATCCCCCTTTTAAATTGGCAGCTCTGTTAATTTTTTTTATTTATCTTCACATGCAGCCGGCATTCGTTTCACCTTCAAAGGGCCAGCTGTGCTGTAAGAGTATTGCCAGAGCTGAATAAATAAAACAAAAAAAGCCATAGCTGCTTTTTGTTTAGTCACATCCATTTTAGCAAAGGACAAGCCGTAACTGTTCTAGAAAGTTTAGGAAGTGGAAGAAAACATGGTAAGATAAGTTGTTATAGAATTCCCTTTTCTGGAAAGAGAGGAGAAACCATGTGGAAAGAAGAAATCATGCTTCCTGCTCCTATTAGTGTACCTGTAATGCTTAAACGGCTGCACATAGATCCTGTCCATTCAGTTGATGAAGACAAAAGAACAGTAAGGGTCCCCATAGAAAAAAATCATGCTAAAGAGAGTCTTCTCGTTCAATTTGTCAGCGATCACAAAGTTGCTGTTAAAGGGAGCCAGATAGAAAAAGAAGTTGCGCTGCCATATCTTAACGATATATTTTTATGGCATAGGGATGCTGGGGAAATATCAGCTTTTCTGAAATCAACAACGCTTGCTCCAATTATAGATCGCTTCAAAGGTGTCCCACTTGTGTGTGATTTTGATTTATATGGCTGTTTAATGAAAACCATTATTCACCAGCAATTAAATATGACATTTGCCTATCAGCTTTCATCCCGATTTGTTTTCCAGTTCGGTGAGAAAGTGAATGGGGCCTGGTTTTATCCTTCTCCGGAGATGATTGCAGAACTAGAAACAGAGGACTTAACATGCCTCCAGTTTAGCAGAAGAAAAGCAGAGTATGTAATTGATACCTCACGGTTAATAGCGGATGGAAAGCTTGACTTAGAAGGTTTGCGCGCAAAAGAAGATAACGAGATCATTAGTATATTAACCGCCATTCGGGGAGTAGGGACCTGGACAGCTGAGTGCTTTCTCCTTTTCGGTTTAGGCAGAGCGGACCATCTCCCTGCTGCAGACATCGGAATTCAAAATGCGATAAAAAAATTGCTGGAGCTTCCTAAAAAGCCATCCAAAGAAGAAGTGATTGAATGGAGTACAGCATGGTCTCCATATAAAAGCTACGCGGCATTATACCTGTGGTTAAGCATTGAAAATGAAAGTAGAGTGAAAATCAATGAATAAACAAAAATCAGCCTCTCAAATCAGCATTAAAAAAGGCCAGCGTTTTCCACTTACTATAAAACGGTTAGGGATAAACGGAGAGGGTGTCGGTTTTTTTAAAAGACAAGTAGTATTTGTTGAAGGAGCACTGCCTGGTGAAGAGGTAGTATGCGAAGTGAAAAAAGTACACCGTAATCACGCAGAAGCGGTTGTCCGTTCAATCCGCAAGCCCTCTCCACACCGAACGGACGCACCCTGTCCTGTTTTCGAAAAATGTGGGGGATGCCAAGTACAGCACCTTACCTATGAAAGGCAGTTAACAGAGAAGAAGGACCTTGTTGTTCAAGCATTCGAAAAATATAATAAAGGACTGGACATCAAGGTGAAAGATACGTTGGGCATGGATGACCCCTGGCATTACCGAAATAAAAGCCAATGGCAGCTGGGCACTGAAAAGGGCGAGGTTATTGCAGGACTATACGCTATGGATTCCCATCGTTTGATCGATTTAACAAAGCCTGGATGCATGGTACAGCATCCTGTGTTAAATAAAGTCAGCATTGAAATAACACGTATCTTCAGAGACTTTAACATACCAATTTACAATGAGAAAAAGAAAACCGGCGTGGTACGTACTATCGTTGTTCGCACAGGTTTTTCAAGCGGTGAGGTGCAAGTAACGCTTATTACAGCAAAGGCTGAGCTTCCTAGAGAAAAAATTATAATAAATGAGATAAATAGAAGGCTCCCAGAAGTGAATTCTGTATACCAAAATATCCAGCCAACCTCTTCTTCAGCCGTTTTTGGAAAAAAAACTATCCACTTATGGGGGAAAGAAACACTGCTTGAAGAGCTTCAAGGAAAGTCGTTTCATTTATCACCGCAAGCTTTTTTTCAGCTTAATCCTATTCAGGCAGCTGTTCTTTATGATGAAGCAAAAAAGGCAGCACATTTAACAGGGAAAGAAAAAGTAGTAGATGCTTATTGCGGGACAGGAACGATTGGACTTTGGATGGCTGATCATGCCAAAGAGGTTCGAGGCATGGATACAATCAAGGCAAGTGTAGAGGATGCAAACCAAAATGCAGCTGATCATGGATACAGTCATGCAAGTTTTGAAACAGGAAAAGCAGAAGAAGTTCTTCCCCGGTGGGTAAAAGAGGGATGGGGACCGGATGTGATCATAGTGGACCCGCCGAGAAGCGGATGTGATCAGGCTCTCCTTCATACAATAAAGAAAACCTCTCCCAGCAGATTCGTATATGTTTCCTGCAACCCTTCTACTTTGGCCAAGGATTCATCCTTTCTTTTGAGAAACGGCTATGACATTGAATATGTACAGCCGGTTGATATGTTTCCTCAAACAGCCCAGGTAGAGGCAGTCGTAAGCTTTGTGAAAAAGCAGAGGGGTTCTAAATGAGAGATGTGGCTTATTACCCTTTAAGCGAGGACAAAGAACTGGTCATAGCAGCTGATTGCAGCGGAGGAGTTGGTGAGAAAGCATCTGATGAGGTAGAGGCGTCTTATGAACTCGTAGGGAAGTACAGCGCCAGAGTAGCAGTTATGGAAGCGTTAAGTGTCGGAGCTTCTCTAACAGGGATCTCTCTTCAGAATTTTTGCGGGCAAGAGGAATGGCCGAGGCTGGTAAAGGGCGTACAAGAAGTTTTGACTGAGGCAGGGTATCCTCACCTTCCTCTAACAGGAAGTACTGAGAGCAACATGAATATGGTTCAGTCTGCCTTTGGCGTTACCGCAATCGGTACCGTTTCACCTGAAGCAAAGAAGACAGAAAAAACTCCCAAAAATGCCGGCTTTGCCGTCGTAGGTACACCACTATGGGGGGACAGCGTGTTAGCGCAAAAGGATAAAGTTCTTCCTCTTTCTCTTTTTCGTTCTCTAGTCGACCACCCTGGGGTTTATGAAATAATACCTGTAGGTTCAAAGGGAATTCAATTTGAACTAGACATCTTATGTCAAATGAACTCTTTGAAGCCTTTATCAGTTTCTGACAGCCCATTTGACCAGTTTTCGTCAGCAGGCCCCGCTACCTGTGTAATAATATCCTTTGCCTTGAAGATGAAAGAAGAGTTAAAGCAAATGTGCAGTCCCTATATTACATTTTTTAGTACACGATAAACTTGGCAGCAGTTGATAAATAAACCCTGCTGCTTTTTTGTTAGGGGGAAGCAGAGTGAAGGTACAGGCAATATAATAACAATGATAAAATATATTAAAAAGCAGGTGGCCGCTACATTGGTAGAATGTGTAAAAGGAAGGGGCGATAGGGATGAATTCATTAAATAAAGCGAACCCTTTTCAAAGAAAGTTTGATAACTTAGAACAGTTTGCTGATTTTTTGAGTGAGATTATTCACTGTCCGGTAACAATAGAGGATGCAAATCATCGTCTGCTTGCGTACAGCTCCCATGATAATAAAACAGACGCTGCACGTGTAGCTACCATCATTGGCAGAAGAGTTCCGGAGAAAGTGATTAACAGACTTTGGAAAGATGGAGTCATCCCTGCGTTAAATAAGCAGGATGAGCCGGTTATAATACCTGAAATCGACGATATTGGATTGGGAGACAGAGTAGCTGTGGCCATACGCAAAGGGTCAGAAGTCCTTGGATACATTTGGATTGTGGAAGCAGCACACAAGGTGAATCAGGTCGATCGTAACTTGATTACTTTGGCCGCTGAAAAAGCTAAGAAACTCCTACTTCATGTGAGCAGGCAAAAAGTAAAACGGGAAAAGGATTACCAAGAACTCTTTTGGGAACTCCTTACTGGAAATATTCATTCTCATGATGAAGCAGTTGACAGGCTCAGCAGCATAACCCCCAGTATACCTCCATGTTTTTCGGTGATGGCTTTTCAAATACAAGGAAAGCTGGATGACTCTATACATAAAAAAATTACGTATTTAATAAATACTCAGCAGCAAGTAAAGGTACTGCTCCACACACTAGATGACCGCTTGCTCCTTCTTTTGGCATCGACTTCTGAGGAAAGCAATTCCCTCTCTTCAATAAATAACTTTGCCTTACTATTTTTAGAGCAGCTCAAAGAACGATTTAGGATAGAGAACGTGAGAGCTGCCTGTAGTTCCATACAAGAAGGAGACTTGACGAAAACCGCTTTTGCCTATCAGGAAGCTCTTTCCGCATTAAGTATAAAACAGCAATTTCCAGAAGAAACTAATGATATAGTTTTTTACCACGATTTAGGGGTATTTAGGTATTTAAATGGTCTTTTAGAACAAAGAATAGATGAAAACCATACGCATCCCGGTTTAAGAAAACTGAGGGAATATGATTCTAAAAACAATACTGAACTCTACGATACGTTAGAAAAGTATTTAAATAGAGATGGAAATATAAATGAGGCAGCCAAGGACCTTCATGTTCACGTGAATACCTTAAACTATAGGGTGAAACGAATTTGTGAGATAGCCCAAATTGATGTGAAAAATCCTCATTATAAGCTTTCTTTATATCTGGAAATCAAACTTGAGAAACTGGACGCAAAGCATAACTTGTGAAATTCCACAAATCACTGCTGGTCATTTGTTTTTCTTCCACGAAGCTTTCATTATGATTGCTGATTTATAATGAAAATACCTTATAAAAGAGCGCAGGAGGGAAAAAACATGAAAATTGGAATCCCGACAGAAGTGAAAAATAATGAGAATCGTGTAGCCATCACTCCAGCTGGCGTCCTTTCCTTAACAAAAGCAGGACATGAAGTGATTGTGGAAAGTAATGCTGGAGTAGGAAGCGGATTTGAAGATGAAGCCTATAGAGAAGCCGGGGCCAAAATTTTTCCTAGTGCGAAAGAAGTGTGGAACTCGGCTGAAATGGTAATGAAAGTAAAAGAGCCACTGGAAAGTGAATATGAATACTTTCGGGAAGGGTTAATTTTATTTACGTATCTTCATTTGGCTGCCGAGCCTGAGCTGGCTAAGGCTTTGACTGAGAAAGGTGTAACAGCGCTTGCGTATGAAACAGTAGAAGTTAATGGGGCTCTTCCTTTGTTGACACCAATGAGCGAGGTAGCAGGCAGAATGGCTTCTCAGATTGGTGCACAGTTCCTTGAAAAACCGAAGGAAGGGAAAGGAATTCTCCTCTCAGGGGTTCCAGGGGTTAAGCGCGGAAAAGTAACAATTATAGGAGGCGGCGTAGTTGGGACCAATGCTGCAAAAATAGCTATTGGACTCGGCGCAGATGTCACTATTATTGATTTAAGCCCAGACAGGCTAAGACAGTTAGATGATATCTTTGGGAGTGAGATAAATACTCTCATGTCAAACCCGATGAATATATCTGAAGCCGTAAAAGAGTCAGACCTTGTGATAGGGGCTGTTCTTATACCGGGCGCAAGAGCTCCTAAGCTTGTCACAGAAGAAATGATCGAAGGGATGTCACCTGGTTCGGTAGTAGTTGATGTAGCGGTTGACCAAGGCGGTATTATTGCTACGGCTGATAGGATTACCACTCACGACCAGCCGACGTATATTAAGCATGATGTCGTTCACTATGCAGTTGCGAACATGCCAGGCGCAGTCCCTCGGACATCAACGATTGCTTTAACAAATGTGACGATCCCATTTGCTCTGCAAATTGCAAATAAGGGTGTGAAAACAGCCCTTAGCGAAAACATGGCATTACAAAAGGGGTTAAACGCTGCGGGGGGGAAAGTTACCTATGAAGCTGTAGCAAGAGATCTCGGTTACGATTATGTATCGGTCCAAAAAGTATTAGAATCCATTTAAATATCACAAACCGCTGTCTTTCTGCAGCGGTTTTTATTTGCCTGAAAAACGTAAAAAAGCCGTCACTAAGCAAACACTATGGTTTAGAAAAGAAATAGTGTAAACTGTAATATGGTGAAGAGAAACTTATACAGAAAGGAGGAGCGGACAGTTATGGCTATGATCGCCCTATCCATATTTTTTGTAGCTGGTGTGTTGTCAGTTATTTCGACTTTTTTACTCCTGATCACATGGCGACAGCAGAAAGAAAACGGCTACAAACAGGCTAAAGTTACAGGAGCAGCCATAATAGTTACTGTTTGCTCATTCCTGTTTTTTCTAGCAGTAGGAGAGCCGGCAGGGAGTGATTTAGAAACAGCGGATCGTCCAACATTTGCGACAGCAGAGGAAGAGGCTGAATGGATCATCCATACTGTGGCAGGGGAAAGAAGCTCTTTTTATGATGAAGTGATAAGAGAGCTCTGTATAGAAGACGGCACCTTGGAGACAAGCTTAAATGCAAGTGATAACATTACTACAAATTTAATCCAAACAGGTATTCTTACTGATTCAGCTAAATTATTCAATGAACTTTTAAAAGGTGATGAAATCAGAGAAGTAAACATGCATTGGTATTTTCCCATAGAAGAAGATGCTGTTGAAGAAGATTTCGAGCAGGTCTATCACATTATCATGGATGAAGAAACAGCAGCTTCAGTAAACTGGGAAGAATTTGAAGTAGAAGATTTCGAGGACATAGCTGATTATTTCTGGGAACATGAAATTTTCAGGTCTGAGTAGGACGGCATTATGCATTTCGTATAAGCAGATAAACGAGAAGGCCAATGACAGGGAAGAAAAGCGTTCCTATTAGAACAAGCAAAGCATATTCCTTGCTGTTTCCTTTCCGGACAGCATCACGATATGCCCATACGCTTGTTAAAATATTAAGTAAAAAAACGCCGACAGTAAAAAACAAGAATACTAGAAAGACAGCACTGAAAGCACCTATAATTTCCATAGTAAGTGTTCTCCTTTTTTATATCATTGAAACTTTATTATCTATATTATTCTATAGGAAGATCACTGTATAGAGTTTCGCATAAAAAAGCTTCCACATTTTATAAATGTGAAAGCTTTTTTATTTGGTTTATTAATCTGCGTAATCTACAGTATCAATATCAGCAGGGTATACACCATTTTCGTCGTGTACTTCTCTGCCGCTGATTGGTGGATTGAACACGCAAACCATTCTCATGTCCTGCTCGGCACGAAGAAGGTGCTCATCGTGCTTGTCAAGAACATATACACTGCCTGCTTCTATTGGCCAGATCTTATTATCAGCTAATGTTTCCACTTCACCTTTTCCTTCAATACAATAAACAGTTTCAAGGTGATTTTTATAGTGGATATGAGTTTCTGTACCAGCACGAATAATTGTATCATGCACAGAATAACCCATATTGTCTTTCTTTAAAACAAGGCGGCGGCTAACCCAGTTCCCGTTATCAACCTCTTGTTCTGTCCCAATGATGTCTTCAAGTTTCACAACTTTCATAGTAGTAATCCTCCATATCAGTATGTTGTAGTATTTTATAAAGAAAAGAGGTGTCCCAATTGGTGTCGGTCACCATTAGTTTGGGACACCCCAAAGGATATTATTTAGGAAGTAACTAATTCTTTTGCTTCAAGAACTTGTGTTACTGATTTCTCAATAATGGAAAGTCCTTTCTCTAATCCCTCGTCATCAATAGTAATAGGAGGGAAGAGCTTAAATACTTCATCGTCTGGACCTGCTGTTTCCATAATTAAGCCATTTTCAAAACATTTTCCGGCAATTTCATCAGCTAAGCCTTCGACTTCTGAAGAAATACCTTGCATGAAGCCGCGGCCTCGCAGGCTTCCTTTAAGTTCAGGAAACTTTTTTAATAAATCTTCAAGAAAACTAGTGATTTTTTTAGATTTTTCTTGTACACTCTTCTCAAGAGCGTCGTCTGTCCAATAATTTAATGCTTCAGTAGCAGTGATAAATGCATGGTTATTTCCACGGAATGTACCATTATGTTCCCCAGGAGCAAAGGTGTCGTACTTAGGAGCGATCAATGTAAGTGCTAATGGAGAACCGTATCCGCCAATTGATTTAGAAAGACAAACGATATCTGGTTTAATACCAGCCGGTTCAAAGCTAAAGAATGTGCCAGTACGACCCACACCAGCTTGAACGTCATCAACGATAAGCAGGATTCCACGGTCACGACAGATTTTTTCAATGCCTTTTAGCCATTCCATACGGGCAGCATTCAATCCGCCCTCACCTTGAACTGTTTCAAGAATAAAGGCAGCTGGAGTATCGACTCCGCTTCCGTTATTGTCAAGGAAACGCTCAATGTATTCAAGGTCACTTGAAGTATCTTTATCAAGGAAGTTATCAAATGGCATAGTAACGGTATTTGTCAGTGGCATACCGGCCCCTTTACGTTTAAATGCGTTCCCCGTTACGGCTAGAGCACCAATTGTCATACCATGAAAGCCATTTGTAAAGCTTACAACGTTTGTTCTTCCAGTTACTTTACGGGCAAGTTTCAGGGCACTTTCTACTGTGTTTGTTCCAGTCGGTCCTGGGAACATCACTTTGTAGTCAAGGTTTCGTGGTTTTAAAATAACTTCATGAAACTTTTCAAGAAATTCGCCTTTAGCTTTAGTTGCTTTATCTAGAGAGTGGGTAATCCCATCTTCAGTTATATAATCAATAAGCTTTTGCTTCATTTTTTCATCATTGTGACCATAGTTCAAAGCACCGGCGCCTGCAAAGAAGTCGATATATTCCTTACCATCGAGATCCCAGATCTTATGGCCTTTTGCTTTATGAAAAACGGTAGGGAAGCCCCGGACATAACTCCGAACTTCTGATTCATGTTGGTCAAATACCTTTAAGTCGTTTTGCATGCTTTAAATAGCTCCTCCTTAAGTAACAATCCTTTTTAATTTTAAAATTAATAAACTACGCTTTTAAATTATTATTTTTTAAATGGTCCAATTCGGAAAGTAAGTTCAGCTTCATGCCCTTCACCAGGGAAGAGATCTTCAGCAAAACACTCAGACACAGTGCACTCAGTATCATGTGAACGTGCAAGTTTGCGGAATAGTGCCTGGGATGCTTCATTTGAAGGGGTAACTGTAGCCTCCAAATAATGTACATCTTTACAAGCTTCTCTTTCCATTAGGTTGTTTAATATTCTGGAAGCAAGACCTTTCCCGCGTTGGGATGGATCCACTCCAATTTGCCACACGAAAACAGTGTCCTGTTTTTCCGGCGGAATGAACGCAGTGACAAATCCGACGACTTTCTCATCTTCTTTAACTACAATACATGTCTCCGCAAAAAACTCGCACATCATTATATATTTGTAAGATGAATTCAAATCCAAGGTTGAGTTTTTTACTAGCTCATACATAGCTGCGCCATCTTCAACTGCTGGCTTCTCGAACGTTAAAGTGTCGACTGATTGCGCCTTTGTTGCCGTAGTGTCAGGGTTCATGCTTACATCACCTTCATTTTTTTTAGTAAGGGTCTTAATAACCTATTCCTCCCCATTTCCAAACTTAAACCACATTTTAAATAAATTTCTGCTCTCCTGAAGTTGTTACCAGATGATCATAAGATTATCATACGGTGCGCCTGTATAAAGATCAAATGTGCTTTTTACTGATTAATTCCAGTTAATAGTTCTTAATAAGGATAGTCTCCACTAACGAACGCCCCACTTACAGAATGCTTCCAAATAGTGACGAATGCAAAGGATTTGAAAAAAACAGTGAAAACTAAATAGACTAAAAAGTCTGATAAACTGCTTAATGACAAGGTTTTTGTAAGGTGAAGAAAAAAAGAGGCAGGAAGAGAAAAAAGGGTGATTTAATTTTAGGAATATTCCGTAACAGTACCCGGGCGCCGATAGGTGCTTTTTTTTTGCCTAAGGGGAATGCTGATTTTTTTTAGTCAGTTGATTGACGTGCTGGAGAATCACCCGAAGCAAAGGGAAAACAGCAGGGAAGCTCCAAAGGAAGCTCCAAAGGAAGCTCCAAAGGAAGCTCCAAAGGAAGCTGAGGACAGGCAATGACATAGAAGACCTCGTAAATGCGAACAAAAGTGAAGAATGAATGGATGGCGCGCCAGCACCTTCAGGTGATACCGATCACCTTTTAAAGGAAATCAAACAACAAAAGATAATTAGTCTTTTCATTTGTAAAACGTGAAGAAACGATAGCATAGCCGTAGAAAAGCAAGGCATTAAATTCAATTAAAAAGCAGGATTTACTAAATAATATGCCTAAACGTTAAGGAAGCAGGGAACAGGCAGAATAGATCCTATAATAAAAAGACTATGGAACTGATAAAGGAGGCTACTATGGGCAGTAAGCATACAAAACAATTGATAGCAGAAGTTTTTCAAGAGCTGGTTAAAGACAACACGTTCCTGCCTGATGAACAAAAAGAACGGACAAAAATCCTTCAATCCTCAGAGGAAATTCTAAAAACAACTGATAAGATTATTAAAAGCTATATCCGAGTATCCACTGAACGAAATGGTATTAAAAGAATTCCAGCATATAGAATTCAACATAATAACATCAGTGGTGTCTATAAGGGCGGGATTAGATTTAGTGAAGATGTTAGTGAAGAAGAAGTGGAGAATCTGGCAATATTAATGAGTATTAAAAATGCGCTTCACGAGCTCCCTTTTGGAGGGGCGAAGGGCGGAGTTCACATTAACCCTAAAGACTTCACGGACAGGGAACTCAATTTAATCAGTAAAAAGTATGTTCAAAGGTTTTCACCTGATTTAGGTCCAACCCATGATGTACCGGCTCCTGACCTAGGAACAGATGCACGTATCATAGATTGGATGGTAGGGGAATACAAAACGATTAACCCTGGAAAGTCCTACCTTGGTTCTTTCACTGGAAAAAGCAAGGAAAACGGAGGAGCAGAAGGCAGGAGAGAGTCAACAGGTGTGGGGACTTTTCTGAGCTATTATTACTTGCTGGATGAATGGTATCCGGCCGAAGATAATCGACAGGAAAAAGGGGAAGTATTAACGAGAGGTGCTCAGTGGAAGACATTGCAGAAGTTATATGAAAAACACAAGAATGCGGATCCCATTGAAGTAAGTGTACAAGGCTTTGGAAATGTAGGCGGGGTGGCAGCATTAGAAGCATATAATCAAAGAGATATGAAGCATATTGTAACTGCTGTCTCTGATCAGCATGTCATGCTGGAAAACAAACACGGCCTAAATATTGATAAGCTCATTGAATATGTAAAAAAGCACAAAGAGCTTCCTCAAAAAGAAAAAGAATTGAAAGACTTAAAAGTTGAAGCCGCTATTCATCCTCCAGAAGACATTTTACAATATGAAACAAATGTATTAGTTTTTGCGGCGATAGGCAATCAGATTACAAAGGAAAATATGAAGAAAGTGAAAGCGGATGTACTCGTCGAAGGGGCAAATGCTCCAGTAACAGCGGAAGCTGATTATTTTCTTCAGGATAAAGGAGTCATAATTATCCCGGATATCCTGGCTAATGCGGGCGGGGTTCTTGTGTCTTACCTTGAATGGAAGCAAAGCCAAATTACAGAAGTGTTTACGAAGGAAGAGATACTGGCAGAGATGGCCGGACAAATGAAACAAACCTTCAAAAAAGTGTATGACACATATTTCACCTCAGAGCAAAATACAATGCGTTTTGCCTGTTATATGCTTGCTGTACAAAGAATGACTTTACTTTTATACAGGCATGGAAAACTATTTTAAGATGATTAAAATTGATTCTTCTAATAGAGCCCCCTCCGTTCTTGGTACCGGAGGGGGCTCTAATGTGAGAATGAGGGGATCTATATTTAGATTCAGTTATTTTCCTACTATATCCTCAAGGGCAGGGCGAAGTTCAGGGTACGAAAAGGAATAGCCCCAGGCTTCAGCTTGCTTTGGGAGTACCTTTTGCCCTTCTAAAATCAAGACACTCATTTCTCCTAATGCAGTCTTTAAGGCAAAAGCAGGAGCCGGGGCCCAGTGGGGCCGGTTCATTACTTTGCCAAGCTCTTTTCCGAAATCTTTCATGCGATAAGGATGGGGGGCTGTCACGTTCATAGGACCTGACGCATGATTGTTTTCAAGAGCAAACTCAATCATGTTAATTACATCCTTTACGTGTATCCAGGAGAACCATTGTTTTCCTGAACCAACGGGACCACCGGCAAAAAGTTTATAGGGAAGCATCATCCGAGGAAGAGCTCCTTCTTCTGTTGATAGAATAATCCCGAATCGAGCTCTGACGGTTCTAACTCCTAAATTCTCTGCTTTTATTGCTTCTTGTTCCCAGCGGTCACATACTTTCTGTAAAAAATTTTGCTCTGCAGGACCATTCTCTTCTGTGAAAACCTCCGTTTTTGAGGTGCCATAATAGCCAACGGCTGATGCATTTATCAAGACAGAAGGCGTTGGATCCAGGGCATTCATTATACGGTAAGTTTCCTGAGTAGCCTCAATTCTGCTTTGAAGAATCTTTCTTTTAGCAGAGGGCGTCCACCTTTGGTTGATCGAAGCACCGGCTAAGTTTATAAATGCGTCTATATTTTGAAGTTCTTTTTCAGGATGAGCATTTTCCGTCAGCCATTCAACATGCTCAAGCCGATCTTTATTCTGTCTGCCTTCACTATTTCTTGTTAAAATATATACATAATGCCCTTTACTCAATAAATGCTCTGTTAATAATGATCCTAAAAAACCAGTACCGCCAGTAATGGCTATATTCACATCTATCGCTCCTTTCTAGCTTTTGAAGGGTGGAAGCTTATTATAGTTTTTGTTACATGATTACTCATGTTCCTAATAGATAAAAACGAAACCAAAAGTAGTGTTATTCCGCTTTACCCTGTAAGAGAGGGAAATAATCACGCCTTGAATGGCAAATAAATAAATTATGGTGAACCCTATGAAAATAACTAAGATAACTGTACAGAAAAAAAGAAAAGATAGATATAACATTTTTCTCGATCGAGGGAATGGGGAAGAATATGCCTTTAGTGTAGATGAAGGGGTTCTAATAGAATGGCAGCTAAAAAAAGGGATGTTTCTTACTCAGGAGCAGGAAGAAGAAATTAAAGCTAGTGATTTTAAAAAGGACGCTTTAAATAAGGGACTTCAGTACTTAGCACATGGAATGAAGACAGAGTACCAGATTAAAGACTATTTATTTCAAAAGGAATTTCCAGAAGATGCAATTAATGATGCTGTAGAAAAAATCAGGTCGTTTGGATACATTAATGATAAAGAGTTTGCGGATGCCTTTGTAAGAACTAAAATGAACACCTCCGACAAAGGCCCGGCAATCATTAAAGAGGAATTGAAAAATAAAGGGGTTCAGCTTTCTGTAGCCGATCTAGCTCTTCAGCAGTATAGCGAGGATAAACAGCTGGCTCAGGCTATACGTATTATTGAAAAGAAGGGAAAAAGAAAGAAAAATGAATCTGCTTCTTTATTGAAAAAAAGACTGACAGAGGGACTTCTTCGCAAAGGCTACTCTCTGTCTATCATCGACACAGCTTTGAAAGAAGCTGACCTGAGCCACAATGAGGAAGATGAATGGCTGGCATTATGCAGCCAGGGTGAAAAGGTAAGGAGGAAGCTGAATAAAAAGTATGAAGGCAGTACTTTTCGGGTGAAGCTGAAGGAAAACTTATATCGAAAGGGATTTTCTCTTTCTTTAATTGACCAGTATATAAAGAATACGGAAGAAGAGAAATAGTAGTCTAACTATTACCAGACAGGGTGGGACAAATATGGAACGACGATTCAGTGAAATGAGCGAACATGAGATTAGACAAGAGATTGCAAATTTAAATGAAAAAGCAAAAAAGGCAGAACAAATGGGGATGGTCAGTGAGTTTGCAGTGTATGAAAGAAAGAAGGTTATGGCAGAGGCCTATTTATTAAATCCACAGGACTATAAGCCTGAAGAAAGCTACAATATCAAAGGTGAAGGCGGTGTTTTTGTCATCTCATATATGAATGGAGTCTTTGCCTGGGGATACAGAGATGGCAATGACGAGTTGGAAGCGCTGCCTATCTCTTTATTAAAAACAGCTAACAAATAGTCTTGAGATTGGAAAGAAGAAGAGAAGCGGATCACTTCTCTTCTTCTGCAGTTAAGCTCTCTTCCGAGCCTGTATTTCTAATACTTTGTTATGAAGACTTTGTTCAGTTTCTCCATTAACCTGGTTAAAAGCGTGCTTTGGATTTGACCGTGGAGATTGAAATGGGCTTTGATAATGAGTCTGCATGTTTTTATGCTTCATTCTCACTGGCTCCTTTCTAGCGGTCTCGATCCTGGTTGCTTTTAAACATTCTTTCTTGTGGGTGGTCTTTAATTGTGCCGTCAGCTCTCTTGGAGGAATACTCCGGTTTTGCTCTTGGTTCTCCGTCTAAGGATATCCGCGGCGGGAAACCTTTTTCTTTATTTCTCATGAAAAAGCACTCCTTCCGGAAAGCAAAGCCGCCCCTTTATTAACAATGAAAGAGACGAGGCCGGAAACTGAATGAAATGTCAGTCCAGCTCTTTACTATTTTGTGTTAAAGAAGCGTCAATATGCTGAGATAAAAGTGGTAAAGGAGGAAAGGATTATGAAGGAGACATATGAACGATTAACAAATTATTTGCTTGAAAAAAACGATAATATTTCTTCTGCACAGGCAAGAACATGGGTGGAACACTTGTGGGAGGATTTTGAAACGACTAGAGCAAGAGCGGGTCGGAAATACCAGGGAAAAGAAATGACAGAGCAGATTGTTATGAAATGGCTTGAGCAATACGGAGCCTATCTTCATAAATACGAAGCGACAAATCAGAAATTTAATCATTTAACAGAAGATGATCATCTAAAACACTAAAAGGGTTCCCACTTTTAGGTGGAAACCCTTCCTTGTTTTAATTTTTTTTCCAAGGTTTCATCGCTGTATATCCAGCCAGTATACGAGGTAAGAATTTCTAAGTCCTGATTCAGTCGTACCACAGCCACAAAAGGATAATAACCTTTTGTTCGGTATCTTAAATCAATGAATTTCACTTCGTATCCGTCCTCCGTTTTCCTCATAATCCACCGATAGGTAGGAGAGAAGGATAGAAAAGCCGATAAATTATCGTCTTTTATGGCAGCCTGAGTAATCTCGTCGCCTGGTATAGGTTCAAATTCGTAGCTTTCAAAATAACGAATATGGTGATCTTTGGACTCAGCTACGTGAAGCATTTCTGGGGTCCGGATAACCAGGTGCCATTTGTTCCATTGGAAGGTCGGAGAAATAAAAACGTGCGTTGTTGAAGGATGCAGCCTTCGGGCATGATTTACTACTTTGTTTCTCGCTCTAATCCTCCACACATAGTAAAAGATCAAAAGGATATAAAGAATCAAGAAGGTCCATCCTGGGTGAGCTCCGTATCTCCATAGAATAAATGCAGCGATATGGCTTAGGAAAATTAGCGGGTCAAATATGTTAATAACCCCCAGAGCAATCCACCGTTTGTTAAAAGGTGAAAGCGCCTGGGTCCCATAAGCGTTAAATATATCGACAAACACATGGAGAAAAACTGCCAAAAAAGTCCACAGCCAAAGGTGGAGTAAGTTAATATCCGGTACAAATCCGTATATGACAGCTGAAATTAAAATAGGCCACATTAACACTGCTGGTATGGAATGTGTGGGTCCCCGGTGGTTCCGGATATAAACGGCGTTATTTTTGAATTTTAGGACTGTATCAAAGTCTGGAGCCTGGGAGCCAACGATAGTAGCTATCATCACTGCCTGCATCATGACAGGGTCCTGTGTGACATTTGGGTCCAATGTGGCTAAACCGCCAAGACCGACTCCCATTACTACGTGGGTACCGGTATCCATACTGCTTGTCCTCCTTCAAACGATAGGTCTGCCTGGTGTTTTCATCCAGCTCACCTGTTATAGAGGGAGCCTTTTATAATAAGGAAAAGACTGTTTTTCACAGACAAAGTCCTGTATGTATATTTTAGTTATACCCGATAAAGGAAAGATTAAAAAGGGGGAAAATAATATGGAAGCAACTCTTCATATTTTTATTGAATATCGGATTAAAGAGGAGCACGTTAAAGAATATGAAGCTTTAATTGAAAATATTGCCGCTTCCCTATCAGAATATGGAGCTGAGAAGTTTCAGTGGTATGCTGCTGAAGACCAGCCTAATTTATATGTAGAGCTTTTTAAAGTGCCAACTAAATCTCATTACCACACATTAAAAAAATGGCGGAAATCTAAAGAGCACCCTTTGTTTGGAAAGTTGGATCCTGTCATTGATGGGGGGCTGGAAAAGCTTAATTGCTGGGCCTTTCAAGCACGTACAGATGAGCTGAAGGAATAAGCGTTTTACTTGAGAAGAAAGGAGGTGCAGGTGTGAGTTATTACCGTGAGGGCGTTGATGTGAATGCATTTCAAGACAACCTGCTTACCTGGTATAGGGAAAATCAAAGAGAGCTGCCTTGGCGGATAAACCAGGACCCTTACCGGGTTTGGGTTTCAGAGGTCATGCTACAGCAAACAAGAGTAGAAACGGTCATTCCCTACTATGAGCGCTTTATGGAATGGTTTCCTACACCGGAGGATTTTGCAAAGGCAGAAGAAGAAAAAGTGATGAAAGCATGGGAAGGTCTTGGGTATTATTCTCGTGTAAGAAATTTACATACTGCAGTAAAAGAAGTAGTAGAAAGATATGGCGGAAAGGTGCCAGATAACAAAAAAGATTTTTCTTCATTAAAAGGAGTAGGACCCTATACAGCTGGTGCAGTACTCAGCATAGCTTATGAACAGCCGGAGCCAGCTGTTGATGGAAACGTAATGAGAGTCCTTTCTCGAGTGCTGCTTGTGACAGATGACATTTCTAAAGGAAAGACACGAAAGCAGTTTGAGGAAGTGATACCTACTTTAATGGGAGGCACTCCCCCTTCGGAATTTAATCAAGCTTTGATGGAATTAGGAGCCCTTGTCTGTACGCCCAAATCCCCGGGGTGTTTGTTGTGTCCGGTCCAAAGTCAATGTGAGGCGAGAAAACAGGGAGTGCAGCAGGAACTTCCGGTTAAAGGTAAAAAGAAGGCTCCCGCTTTAAAAGAAATGGCAGCTATTATTATTAAAGATTCAAAGGGGAAATTTCTCATAAACCAACGGGGCAGCAAAGGTCTGCTGGCCAGGTTATGGGAGTTTCCAAATACAGAAGCTGAAGCGACTTCCAGCCAGAAGGTTGATTTAGAAACTTTCTTAAAGGAAGAATATGGCGTGGAAGCTGCAGCAGGAGATTCTGTTCAAAACGTACAGCATGTCTTTTCCCACCTCGTCTGGGATATTACAGTATACGAAGGCACATTAAAAAATGCAGATGAAATAAAGGGTAACTGCAAGTGGGTTAGTATGGAGGAAGCAAGAAACCTGGCTTTTCCTGTATCACATCAAAAAATACTAAAAACAATAGAGGAGGAAGAGGCATGAACCTTGAGCTTGAAAATAATAAAGTGTTAATAACAGGCGGCTCCAAAGGGATTGGAAAAGGGATTGCCAAAGCTTTTCTTGAAGAAGGTGCAGAAGTAGGGATTGTTGGAAGAGGCATAGAGGCGTTAGAACAGGCCAAAAGAGAGCTGGGGAATGTGTTTATTTACCAGGGTGATGTGTCAAAGGCAGAAGACAGAAGAAGAATATTCCAGGAATTTATTAGTGACCATAAACGAATAGACGTATTAGTTAATAATGCAGGAGGCTCCCAAGGTTCAACCACTGCTGAAACTGAAATGGCCGAATTTGAGCAGGCAATGCAGCTGAACCATTTTTCAGCGGTCCATTTATCCAAGCTTGCCCATGCAGAAATGAAAAAAAATTACTCAGGCAGTATTATTAATATTTCTTCCATCTTTGGCCGGGAAAGTGGGGGTAAGGTTACATATAACAATGCTAAGGCGGCCATGATCTCTTTTACAAAATCCTTTGCCAACGAGGCCATTAAAGATGGTATACGTGTAAACAGTGTAGCCCCGGGGTCCATTTTACATCCTACAGGAAACTGGCAAAAAAGACTTGAAGAAAACCCGGATAAAATCAACAAGTTTATAAAGGATGAAATTCCAGGAGGTCGCTTTGGAAATGTGGAGGAAGTAGCTAATGTGGTTGTCTTTTTAGCCAGTGACAAAGCATCATGGGTGGTAGGAGCCAGTTTAAATGTAGATGGCGGACAATCGAGAATGAATATGTAGTATATGTAAGTGAAAACATTTAAGTACGTCTTTTATTAAAACTTTGAAAACGACATTGGAGGATTTTTATTATGTTATCATTTGACCCTCATTTTTACCCTTACCAATCCCAAAGGATGACAACATACGCGAAAAAAGGAGTAGTTGCAACCTCTCAGCCTCTGGCTGCACAAGCTGGCCTTGAGATGTTGAAAAAAGGGGGGAATGCAGTTGATGCAGCGATTGCAACGGCTGCGTGTCTGACTGTGGTAGAGCCTACTTCAAATGGCATTGGCGGTGACGCTTTTGCCCTTGTATGGATAAAGGATAAGCTCCATGGCTTAAACGCTAGCGGTCCTTCACCGGCTTCTATTTCTATTGAAAAGGTAAAGGAGCAAGGCCATGAGGAGATCCCAAAGTTTGGTTTTATTCCTGTTACCGTTCCCGGCGTTCCGGCAGCATGGGCGGAATTATCTGAAAGGTTTGGAAAGCTTCCTTTTAAAGAATTAATGGAACCAGCAATCAAGTATGCAGAAGAGGGCTACCCTCTTTCTCCAGTGCTTGCTTACTTTTGGGAACGAGGGGCGTCTGTCTATCAAAGTTCATTAAAGGGTGAGGAATTTACCGCATGGTTTGACACGTTTACCCCTGGAGGCCGTGTGCCAAAGGCAGGCGATGTATGGAAGTCACAGAACCATGCAGATACTCTCAGAAGAATTGCTGAAACGAAATCAAAGGATTTTTATGAAGGAGAACTGGCAGATAAAATGGATGCCTTCTCCAAAAAGTATGGAGGCTTTCTTCGAAAAGAGGATTTACAAGACTTTACACCAGAGTGGGTAGATCCTATAAGTGTCAACTATAAAGGCTACGACATATGGGAAATACCACCCAATGGACAAGGATTGATTGCTCTTGAAGCCCTGAATATCGCCAAGAATTTACCTTCCGTTCATCGGGAGGAAGAAAAAGGGCTTCATAACCAGATTGAAGCAATGAAGCTCGCTTTTTCAGACGGGCTTCAGTATATTACAGAAGAGAGTGAGATGAAAGCATCTGCTAAGGACTTATTAAGTGAGAAATACGCAAAGGAAAGAAGTCAATTGATAGGAGAGAAAGCTCTTACGCCGGCAGCAGGGGAGCCTCCAAAAGGAGGAACCGTTTATTTGGCTGCCGCCGATGAAGAGGGAAATATGGTGTCTTTCATTCAAAGTAATTATATGGGATTTGGCTCTGGACTGGTTGTTCCTGAAACAGGAATTGCTCTTCAAAACAGAGGTCATAACTTCTCAATGGATCCAGCTCATGATAATTCACTTGCAGGAGGAAAAAGAACGTTCCATACCATTATTCCAGGGTTCATGACCAAGGATGGACAAGCAGTGGGACCATTTGGTGTGATGGGAGCATTTATGCAGCCTCAAGGTCATTTGCAGGTAGTCTTAAACACAATAGATCTCGGCTTAAATCCACAGGCGGCTCTGGATGCTCCTAGGTGGCAGTGGATGTCCGGGAAAAAAATAGTGTTAGAACACTCTTTTCCTAACCATTTGGTTCAGGCGCTTGCAAGAAGAGGTCATGAGGTGCAAGTCGCTTCTCATCCTGGTGTATTTGGAAGAGGACAGATTATATGGAGAAACCAGGAAACAGGAGTATACGCAGCGGGAACCGAAGCAAGAACTGACGGCTCTGTTGCCGCCTGGTAAAAATACAAAAAATAACAGCCCATCATTCTGGGCTGTTATTTTTGTTGAAATTGAGTCTTGGTTCCATGGCGCATGTTTCGTTTAGGCTCATCGTTTACAAGGTGGATTTCCTCAATCTGCTGCCTCGTAATTGGTGATCCGTATTGATAAATCACTTCAAATACTTTATCCAGGTCATGTTGAAATTCCTTCCGGTCACTTTCAGGTATCTTTTCGTTTAAGCTGCGGTTAGGCATTAAATTCTTCGTGTCAAAATCATGAGACTGGGTTTCTGACAACAGCTTTTGCAAATCTTGTAATTCATCAGGCGTACATTCCACTTCATATTGTATTAAATCCGAGTCCTCAATCTTAACAGGGCTGATATCATCCATACTGATAGGGTTTAGGTTTACATAATACTTTTGCTTTTCCACATTTCTCAACTCCATACTGTAATACGTCCTAGCCATAGCTTGTGTATGAAGAGAAGAGTGTATACAAAAAAAGTAAAGAGCAATTTTATGCTCTTTACTTTTTAATAATATCTTCTCGAAGTTCTCCGATAACTTGTTTGGTTTCCTCGGTACCATAATCGTAAATCTTTTGATAAAGCTTGGCGTCTCTTTCTTGAAATTCCTTTTTCTCATTGTCTGCTTTTGTTTCATGAAAGGGCTGACCGATTTGGTGAGGCTCGACATCATGGTCTTTTAACGTAGAAAGAAGGTCTTCAAGTTCTTTTCTTTCATCAGGAGTCACCCTTACCTCATATTGAATTGTATTTTCATCGGTTCTAATGTTGTAAAGGCCGAGCATGGCCTGATCAAGTGCAACGTAATAAGTTTCTTTTTCCATGAGATCCTCTCCTTTGACTGGCTTCTTTTATTGAGTGATATACCCTTAGGAGAAGATCTTCACACATATAAAAAAGAAGAGGGAGTTAAAGAGTAAGAACAATGTTCCCCATGACTTTATTTCCTTCGAGCTCCAGATGGGCTTTGCTCGCTTCTGAAAGAGGAAAAGTCTTTCCTAAGTGTGGAACTAACGTTTCTTCTCTAAGCATTTTAGTGACTTCCTGTCCGGCTTTTTGTATGGACTCAACAGGCGTTGTAAAGAGAAGAATGCCAAGAAGAGATGCCTGTTTTTGATTTAGGAGACGCCAGGGAAGCTCAGGTGAATTGTTTTTGGGTGAACCGATCGTTACAATTCTGCCCCCAACTTTTATGATCTCTAAATCATTTTCAATGTTTTCACTTAAGGAAACATCCAGAATCACATCGACACCCTGATTACCTGTTATTTCTTTAATCTTTTCTGGAAAAGCTGAATCTTTATAATTCACTACATGGTCTGCGCCGAGCTGCCTCACGAATTGTTCCTTTTCTTCATTTCCGGCTGTAGCAATGACCTTTGCTTTTTTTAAGCGGGCCATTTGGACAGCCGCGTGCCCTACGGCTCCGGAAGCTCCGTAAATCAGCACGGTTTCTCCCTCTTTAAGCCCGGCACGGTGAAACAAGGACAGATGTGCTGTTAACACCGGGATACCTAGTGATGCCCCTTCTTCAAAACTGATGTTATCAGGAAGTGGGAAAATGTGGTCCTCACTGGCAACAGCATATTCTGCAGCCGTCCCAGATACATTTGTACCCCACACACGGTCTCCTTTCTTAAAAGAAGAAACCCCTTCTCCTGTTTCCTCAATGGTTCCGGCCAGATCAAAATGAGGAATGTGAGGAAACTGTGGGACTTCGCGAATGCCTGCTCTAAAATAGGTGTCCACAGGATTTACGCCACTTGCTTCTACTTTAATCAGTATTTCGTTATCTTCCTTTATTTCAGGGCGGTTCAGATCTTCCAGCTTTAATACTTCAGGTCCTCCGTATTCTCTAAAAGCTGCTGCTTTCATGGTTATTCCTCCTTAGAATGTTTAGTGAAAAAGCGAATTTTATATAAGAGAAGTTAAGCGCAAGCCTGCCTCTCGTAAACGTTCATCTGATTGTACTAGAGCGATGCGGACATATCCTTCTCCTCCCATTCCAAAAGCATTTCCTGGCGTAACTACTACCCCCTGCTCAATAGCCTCTAATGAAAAGGACAAAGAGGTATAATGAGGTGGGATCATTGCCCAGATAAACATGCCGCCATCAGGCTTTCGTACATTCCAGCCATTTTCAGTGAGTGAGTCAAACAATACATCTCTTCTTGCCTGGTATGTTTCTTTGTGTGCTTGCAAAAAAGAGTAGTCACTTGTTAAAGCTTTTATAGCAGCGTTTTGGATCGGAAGGAACACTCCGTAATCTATGTGAGATTTCAATGAAGCCAATGGCTTAAGTAGTGATGGATAGCCAATGAGGTAGCCAATTCTTGCTCCCGCCATGTTAAAGCTCTTAGAAAGAGAATTAAACTCCACTGCTATTTTCTTGGCATCAGGGATGTGAAAGATACTGATGGGTTCATTGTTGTCAAAGATAAGTTCAGAGTAAGCAAAGTCATGGACAATTAGTATGTTGTGCTTTAAGCCGAAGGAAATCATTTCTTTAAAATATTCTTTAGTAGCTAAGGCTGCTGTAGGGTTACCAGGGTAGTTAAAAATCATCATTTTAGCTCTTCGCAATATATCAAGAGGTATCAAGGATAAATCAGGCATAAAATTATTATCTTCATTGACAGGCACAGTGTATAAGTCAGCACCGGCGAGTCGGGCACATGCTGAATAGATTGGATACCCAGGATCAGGAGCAATAATAATGTCACCAGGGTCTAAATAAGCCAGTGCCAAGTGAGCCAATCCATCCTGGGACCCCATTAACTGAAGCACTTCATCAGGGAGAATAGACACGCCGAATCTCTCTTTGTAATAGTGGCAGACTGCTTCTTGGAAATCAGATGTTCCTTTTAAGGTATAGCCGTACTGGCCTTCCTCCCTGGCGTTTTCTGCAAGGCTGTCACGAATTTCCTGGGGAGGAGGAAGATCCGGGCTTCCTATACTTAAGTCAATAATGTCATGACCCTGGGTCGCTTTTTCAGCCTTCTTGGCTGCTAATTCACTAAATACACTGGCAGTAAGGTCATTCATCCTGGTTGCAGGCTGTATCAAGTAGGTTCATCCTTTCTCAGAAAATAATGGGTATGTATTATAACAAAGGCAATCTTTCTTTTACCTTATCACTATCCATAAAGAGAGGTAAAGAAGAAAGCGGCCGTCCCAGTGGGGGACAGCCGCCATCCTAGTTTAATCATAGTTAATTCGTGTTCCGTGCTCCCAGCTCGCTTCATTCCTTTTGATATCATCCCTGTTACCTATTTCCTCTAATATTTCGCGGTAAATAGTTGCGCCTTCCGGATTTAAGTAAGGCATGATTTGCTGGAAGCTGTGATGAAAGTGAAGAAGTTCTTTGTTACTCCACTTTGTTTTAGGAGTCATGGAAAGTTCAGTGAAATCTCTGCCTACATACATGCTCTCACCTCACCTTTAGTTTTTCTGTGAAGGAGACTTTCTATACGTTATAATGAGACGAGACGTATTACGATGGAGGGAATACATATGAATGAAAAGGTTGCTCTGGTCACTGGAAGCAGCAGAGGGATCGGCAAAAATATTGCCCTTAAATTAGCTGATCAAGGTTATCATGTAGTCATTAATTATGCTCGGAGCAAAAAAGCTGCAGAACAAACAGCTGCGGAGATAGAAGAAAGAGGGGTTAAGGCTCTTACCATTAAGGCTAATGTTGGAAAGCCTGAAAAAATCAAAGAAATGTTCCAGGAAATTAATGACACATTTGGACGCCTGGATGTTTTTGTGAACAACGCCGCTTCAGGCGTCCTGCGTCCAGCCATGGAACTTGAAGAAAGCCATTGGAACTGGACGATGGACATCAACAGCAAGGCCTTGTTATTTTGTGCTCAAGAAGCAGCAAAGCTCATGGAGAAGAACGATGGAGGAAAAATAGTCAGTTTGAGCTCACTTGGCTCCCAGCGTGTTCTTCCAAACTATACAGCCGTCGGGGTTTCAAAAGCCGCCGTTGAGGCGCTTACTCGTTATTTAGCTGTTGAATTGGCCTCTAAGAATATTGTGGTTAACGCTGTTTCAGGAGGAGCAGTAGACACGGATGCACTGACCCATTTCCCTAACAGGGAGGAATTACTGGAGGATGCAGCAAACAGAACTCCGGCTGGAAGAATGGTGGAAACAGAAGACCTTGCAAATGGCGTGATGTTTTTATTGTCAGAAGAAGCGTATATGGTCAGGGGACAAACGTTAATTATTGATGGTGGTATTTCCCTTCTAACCTAACAAAATTAGGCAGTGTAACTGTCGAATAACCTCTACCCTTCACGGGCATCTTAAGCCATGTGGAGGTGAAATAAGATGAAAAACCAACAACAAAACCAAGCGTCTAAAACTAACGCTCAGCAAGTAAGAAAACAAAATGCTCAAGCTGCCCAAAACCAAGGTTTTAAAACTGAATTTGCGAGTGAAACAAACGCTCAAGAAGTACGTCAGCAAAACCAGCAGTCTCAGCAGCGTAAGCAGCAAAACCAACAGCAATAACAGCCCTTCACAGAGGAACCTCTCCAGTCAGAGGTTCCTCTTTTTCTATGAGCTCCCAATGATGATTTAGATTGTAGATAAACGTGGGAGACGCCATTCGTAATTGGCATGGCGTAAGGTAAGACACAGACTGAAAAAAGCACCGTGAATGCGACTGTAATGAAGCAAGAATGGGTGAAGAACTTGTACCTTTAAATGCAAATGACTCTTTTATGATTGTAAAGGGGAAGGTGTATTTCTCAGTTTAAAGACAGTCCTTATGAAGCATGCGTATGGTAAAGGTCAACCGTCAGGATTTTTTCACCTATGTACATATTTCCATACCCTTGTGTATGTTTATCCGAAAGTCCATTCTCCTTCGTTTCAAAATAAACACACAAGTTGTATAATGGAAGAGAGAAGATAAAAAGGAATAAGAAAGGTTGATCATTATGGACAACCTCTCAGGGAAGTTGCAGAAGCTTTTTAAGGGAAACAAGGAGAATAAAGTGGAGGAGGAATATCCAGTTCGGCCTGTGTCTGTAGAGGAAGTCCGCCGGGGAATACAGAACCTGGCAAACAGTCTTCCAATGGGAGTCAGTATCCGATCCTTTATTAAACATGATCATTCTGTTGACTTTGAGTTGTTAAAGCCAGTATTAAAGGCTGTTCCAGACAGAAAGTTCTACATGTCCAAAGAAACATTTGAAGTATTTGAGGATGCTGAAACACCAAAGACAATGGATCAAGTACAACTGGCAGTGGACCAATATATTAAGGCAAATGGAGAGTTGCCTGTGGTTCAGGGAGATCCAACCCACAAAGTCTCCTACTTTCTCATTAAAGATTACCTGCGGGTGAAACCATCCTTTGATTTATACCTTGATGAAAAGGATCACCTGGTAATGTTAGAGCCAAATGGTGAAAAGTAGGAAGGAGTCAGTTATGGAATTTCCGCAGACAGGCAGCACGATTGAAGTGCAAAGTTATAAGCACAACGGAACACTTCATCGAGTTTGGGAAGAAACACTAGTTTTAAAAGGCACATCTAAAGAAATTATCGGTGGAAATGACCGTATTCTTGTTCAAGAAGCAGACGGAAGAAAATGGAGAACGAGAGAACCCGCCATTTGCTATTTTCACGGTGATAAGTGGTTCAATGTTATTGGCATGGTAAGAGCAGACGGGATCTATTATTATTGTAACCTTGGCACTCCTTTTCTATGGGATGAAGAAGCATTGAAATATATTGACTACGACTTGGATATTAAGATCTTTCCTGATATGACCTATACACTGTTAGATGAGGATGAATATCTCCAGCACAAAAGGGAAATGGAATATCCCAGAAAAGTTGACCGGAAAATAAGGCACGGGGTCAAAGAACTGCAGAGCTGGATTCATCAACGAAAAGGGCCTTTTGCCCCGCAATTCGTTGAACAGTGGTATGAGAGGTATTTATCATATCGATAATGACTTCGTGTTAGAAATTAAGGGAGAAACAACATGTCCTGATGATGGTGGCTATGGAGTTTCCCAAGTTCAAAAAAAGTCAGTGAGAAGGACCTGGAGGGTGGTTACCTTATAGGTCCTTGTCTTTTTCTTTTTGGCTTCTGGTTTCTGTTAAAGGGTAATATTGTTTTATAAAAGTCTTTCGGTTGTATGATAAACGTGCGATTTTGGTAATCGCATGGAAGAAGATCTCGCAGGGTGGTACTCCTGACATTCATATAAAACATAAATAACGGCTTCTTGTTTGAACATAAACAAAATATGTATTGAAAAAGGGGGGAGAAATCTGGACAGTATAAAGAGATACCTGAAATTTGTAATGCCATACAAAAAAATAATTTTCTTTACAATTTTAATAGGATTGCTCAAATTCGGAATACCATTGCTTACACCGCTCATTCTGGCTTATGTAATTGACGATATTATATTGGCTGAAGGAATTCCCACTTCTGAGAGAGTGAGCACGTTATTTTGGCTGTTAGGAATCGCGATTGCTGTATTTCTTGTTATCAGGCCGCCCGTGGAGTATTATAGACAATATTTTGCCCAGTGGACGGGAAGCAAAGTATTGTATGACATCCGCGACCAATTGTTTAGCCACATCCAAAAGCTGAGTCTGCGTTTTTATTCAAATAGAAAAGCAGGGGAGATTATATCCCGGGTTATTCATGATGTTGAACAGACAAAGAATTTTGTGATCACTGGATTGATGAATATATGGCTGGATATGTTTACGATACTTATTGTTCTTGTTATTATGCTCACCATGAATGCCTGGCTGACTTTAGTGGCTATTGCGTTATTCCCTCTTTATGTTATATCAATTAAGTACTTTTACAGCAGGCTTCGTATGCTTACTCGTGTGCGGTCGCAAGCACTCGCAGAAGTACAGGGTCACCTTCATGAAAGGGTTCAGGGAATGAGCGTTATTCGAAGTTTTGCTTTGGAGGAATATGAACAGAAGCAGTTTGACAGAAGAAACAGCCATTTTTTAGATAAAGCAATTGACCATACGAAATGGAATGCCAAAACATTTGCAGTTGTTAACACCATTACTGATATAGCTCCTTTAATAGTGATATTAGCCGCTGGATATTTTGTTTTGACGGCAGGGCTGCAGGTTGGGGAAATGGTAGCCTTTGTTGCATACATGGAACGGCTATATAATCCTTTACGGCGGTTAATTAATTCTTCAACCACTTTAACTCAGTCTATTGCTTCTATGGACAGGGTGTTTGAATTTGTAGATGAGAAATATGATATTGAGGATCAAAAGGGAGCAGTCCCTGTAAAAAATGCTCAAGGCTCTGTTTACTTTGACCATGTCAGCTTTCAATATTCTGACGAGAATGAATGGGTCCTGAATGATATTAACCTTGATGTACGACCGGGAGAAACGGTAGCACTTGTGGGGATGAGCGGCGGGGGGAAAAGTACACTTGTAAGCTTAATCCCAAGATTTTATGACGTGACTCATGGCAGAATATTGCTCGACGGAAGAGATATTAGAGAATATCAGGTCAGAAGTCTGCGTGATAATATTGGCATGGTTTTGCAGGATAATATTTTGTTTAGTGATTCGGTTCGGTTGAACATCTTGATGGGAAATCCTGAAGCTAGTGAAGAGGAAGTCATTCGAGCTGCTAAAGCAGCAAATGCTCATGATTTTATCCTGAACCTGCCGGATGGGTATGATACAGAGGTAGGAGAAAGAGGAGTGAAGCTTTCAGGAGGACAAAAGCAGCGTATTGCAATTGCAAGAGTCTTTTTAAAGAACCCTCCTTTGCTTATTTTTGATGAGGCTACGTCAGCATTGGATTTAGAAAGTGAGCATTTAATTCAAGAAGCGATGCAAGAACTGGCCAAGGACCGCACTACTTTTATAGTGGCGCATCGTCTTTCTACTATCACTCACTCTGATCGGATTATAGTTATAGAAAATGGAAAAGTAATTGAAAGCGGGAGCCATCATGAGCTCATCCAAAAGAAGGGCGCTTATCAAAAACTGTTTAATGTGCAACAGCTTTCCTGAATGAATAAAAAGAACCTTGCTCTGTCGAGCGAGGTTCTTTTGTTATGGAGACAGATTTATCCTTAAAAGTTGCAGTAAGGACAAGGAGAATCCATGCCTGACTAGACAGCCAGTTGCCCCCTGTCTTACTATCAATCTTCATCCCTTATTTCGACTTGGTTCACATTGGTGTGATAGTTAAAGAAGCTTTCGACAAGGCGATCTAAATGCTCCAGCTGCTCGTTGTATTCAACAATGTGCGAGACGATAGGGAGAATGTGCAGCCATTCATCACGATTAATCTCATGGTGATCATATAAATCCATAAATAAATCAGTAAGAGACTCTTTTCCTTCGTCTACTTCCTCAGCCATCTCATCAGTGAGCTTTGTATTGACTTTGCCAACATACCGCAAAAGAATCCGGTCGTGATAATTCGTTAAGTGGTCGAGCTGGTCTCTTACCAGCTTTTGGAGCCGGTCGGGCATGTGTTGAAGGTCATTTCCATATTTATCGAGTGTACGAAGGATCATAAACGATTTTTTCAAGGTGAAAAGCATGTGTTTAAAAAGCACAATCTTTCTTGCTTTTCCAAGCTTGCTTTTGGTGAAATAAGTTCTTTCTTCTTTGTATAAAAGATAGAGGTTATCCATTTTAATGATATTTTCGTTAATTCTTGGGATGTCTTTCTTTAACGACTGCTGGTTGGTTTCATGTCTGGTAACCAGACGGATCCAGCGAATAACTTCTTCTGTGTTATACACAAGCTTTCGATAAAGGCGCGTTTCATACTTAGGCGGAATAAACAATAAATTTACTATAAAGGCAGCAAAAACCCCCACCATAATAAGGAAGAATCTAGAAGCGGCAAAGGCAATAAAATCATCTGTCGGATTGCCCATAATGATAATAATCGTGACAAGTGCAAGAGGAATAGTTGATTCATCCAGCTTTAGCTTAATCAGGATAGCAATCGCAACAACAACAGTGACACCGATAATGACTGGTTCATGGCCAAAGGTCATGGCAAAAGCCACAGCAAGAACGGCCCCAATTATATTTCCTTGCACCTGATCGAGAATTGTTTGATACGTCCGGTAAATAGAAGGCTGAATCGCAAATGTGGCAGCAAGTGCTCCATACATTGCCGGTTCGAGCCCCAGCCAGGAGGCTGTATATAGAGCGAGAACAATGGCCAGGCCTGTCTTGAAAATTCTTGCCCCTAGTTTCATCTAGTGTAACGAGTCCTTTCTTGATGGTTTAAAAACCTTATTGTAGATTAAGATTTCTTGCAGCAGTTATGTCCAATTCGGTACTATACACCTTTTGGAAGGTTTCATCAAGAACAAAAAAGGAGGGAAAGAAGACAAAGAGCCACTAACAAAGGGCTCCGCTAATATTATTAACGAAACCCTCCTTTTACATTTATTGTTCTTCAGCTATATCTTGCTCATTGTCTTCCTCAAGTCTATGATAATCAATTTCTTCCTCGGCCATTTCGTTTTCAATGTTTTCATCGATTTGTGCCTTTACAGCGTCTGCATTTCCTTGTTCGTATATTTCTTTGGCTTCTTCTGCGCTTTTGTTTTCAATAAAGTAAGCTATTGAAGCCTGGCAAAGACCCCACGTTGCGGTAGCTGCAATGGTTCCAGAAATAGCATGTCCTACAGCAGGAAAGACGTATTTACTCAGGGAACGGGCCATTTGCCGGAGTGCTAAAGCTGAACCGATATTTACACCGATTGCTGTCAGGAATTCAACAATTGTTTTTCTGCTTAAATCCCTTCCAGAAACATAGGCGATTGCAGAAATCATAGATATCTGAATGCTGGTAATGATAGGAAGGTCCCCCCAGGGGATAGGCTGGGCTCCTATTCCACCAGTCAGTGCAGAGGCACTTTTGCCTATAGAACGAGCAATTTTTTTTTGGATTTCAGCTGCCTGGGTAATTTTTGCCCAGGACATCCAAGTGCTGTCAGGCAAATGATCTAATAAAAAATCAAGCAGCAGATCTATATTCCATCGTCGGTCATATACTATTTCTTCATCCTTAAAGGCAAGATAGGCGCATACGGGAATGGTGCCCGCAATCTGTGGAAGGGAGTTTTTTAAATGAGTGTCTAAATGAGTTACAGCTTCTTGGATATGTTCTTCTTTTTCCTCACCGAAAGGAGGTTCAGCATCATATATAGGGTCTAATTCATCGACCTGAGTTACAATCCCAATAATAGGGGGAGAGTAATCATGATGAGCATGGACAAAGTTTCTTAGCTCTTCCAGCTGGGCAATATCCTCTTGTATCCTTGCATCTACTTCTTTTGCTTTTACTAAAAAGAGAAAGGCATCTGGATATTTTTCTAAAAGAGAGTATTTGACTTCTTCTAACGCATCTTCCTCCTGCACATCTTCCACAGGGGCAGATCCTTCCCCAAGCCCTCTTGTATCGAGGACCTCCATTTCTGAATCCTTCTCTTCATGATGGTACATATGCCAGCTTCCTTGGCCTGTCTGAGCTTTAACGGATCCTATCTCTGCTACTGGGGAACTGAATACCGCATTTAGCAGCGTCGATTTTCCTGACCCTCTCCGGCCTACAACTGCAAACCTGGGAGGGCGGGATCGCAGAAAAAGCTCTTCCAGCCGATATACTTCTTCGTCTACTTTATTACGTAAAGGCCCGGGAAGCCTGGGCATTAATTTTTCTTTAATCAGCTCAATAGGCTGTTCTAAATTTTCTCTTTCAATAGAGGGCATATTTCTCCTCCTTTTTAGAATGCTCCTTACCCTTTCCCTTTTTAGGTAAGAAATATGTATTTTTCTATTAGGAAAAAAGAGGATGAGGGGAAGCCACCCCTAAAAGGATACTTGAAAGCATTTTTAAAAGACTTTCATTTACGTTACAAAAAAACTGCTCTGCTTAGGAGGGCAGAGCAGCAAAGATTAATGAATAGATTGCTCTCATAGAGCAGAGAGTTTTTCAAAAGCTTGATCTACTGCTGCTATTGTTTCTTCTATATCTTCTTTTGTGTGTTCTGTTGTCAGGAACCATGCTTCATACTTTGATGGTGCAAGGTTTATGCCCTGGTTGAGTAATGCTTTGAAGAAGGAAGCAAACAATTCCCCGTCGCTGTTTTCTGCGCCTTCATAGTTTGTTACTTTTTTGTCTGTGAAATACACCGTTAAGGCGCCCTTTAACCGGTTAATTTGTATACATATATTGTGCTTTTCAGCCGCATTTAGAATCCCTTCTTCCAACAGGGAGCCAAGCTTGTCGAGCCGCTCGTAAATTCCCTCCTCGCGGAGTACCTCTAAGCAGGCAATACCAGCGCTCATAGAAGCCGGGTTTCCCGACATGGTCCCAGCCTGATAAGCCGGTCCAAGTGGTGCTACTTCCTCCATAATATCAACACGGCCGCCGTATGCCCCTATAGGGAGCCCGCCGCCGATAATTTTGCCCATAGCTGTCATATCCGGTTCTATTCCAAGATAATTTTGCGCTCCGCCATACATGAAGCGGAAGGCGGTTATAACTTCATCATAGATAACGAGACCCCCTGCTTCGTGGGTGAGGTCATTTACCTGTTGAAGAAAGCCTTCTTTCGGTTCAACAATTCCAAAGTTGCCGACGATTGGCTCTACAAGCACAGCCGCGATCTCGTCTCCCCAATGCTGTAAAGCCTCTTTATAAGCTTCGATATCATTAAAAGGAACCGTGATCACTTCTTCTGCAATGTTCTTTGTCACACCCGCCGAATCAGGTGAACCTAGAGTAGAAGGACCGGAGCCCGCAGCAACAAGCACCAGGTCAGAATGACCGTGGTAGCATCCTGCAAACTTAATAATCTTATCTCTGCCTGTATAGGCTCTGGCAACCCTTATCGTGGTCATGACTGCCTCTGTTCCCGAGTTTACAAAACGTACTTTTTCAAGAGAAGGAACCGCCTCTTTAAGCATTTTGGCAAACTGGTTTTCAAGCTTCGTAGGTGTCCCGTATAAAGTCCCGTTTTCGGCAGCTTTTGTGATGGCTTGTGTGATGTGGGGGTGAGCGTGTCCGGTAATAATAGGTCCGTAGGCGCCTAAATAATCTATGTACCGGTTTCCGTCAACATCATAAAAATAAGCTCCTTTTCCTTTTTCCATAAATACAGGTATCCCGCCGCCTACACCTTTAAAAGAGCGAGAGGGGCTGTTTACCCCGCCGACAATATGTTCGCAGGCTTCTTTATATAGCTTTTCTGAGTTAGTGAAATTCATTTATGTCACTCCTTATGTATACTCTTTGTACATTCTAGCATAAAAGGCAGGGGGCCTTTTAAGTTGTGAAATTTCCTTGCTTTGGTTACTCTAATACGTAAGAAAATGAAACAGGGGGAATGTGATCATGACTGTAAAAGAAGGGCAGCAGGCACCGGATTTTTCTCTTCCGGCAAGTAATGGAGAAACCGTTTCTCTTTCAGAATTTAAAGGGAAGAATGTAGTGTTATATTTTTACCCTAAAGACATGACACCGGGCTGCACCACACAAGCCTGTGACTTTAGAGACTTCAGTGAAGAATTTGAAAAGACAGATACTGTAGTCATTGGAATTAGTCCGGATCCTATGGAGAGACACAAGAAATTTATTGAAAAGCACGGGCTATCCTTTTTACTTTTAGCTGACGAAGACAAAAAGGCCGCGGAAGCATATGAAGTCTGGAAGTTAAAAAAGAATTTTGGTAAAGAATACATGGGAATTGAACGTTCAACCTTTGTGATTGATAAACAAGGGAAAATCGTGAAAGAATGGCGAAAGGTAAGAGTCAAGGAGCATGTTGAGGAAGTGATGAATTACGTTAAAGAAAATCTGGCGTGAGATTGAATGAAAAACTCTCATCTCGTTTAAGATAAAAATCGGTAAGGAGGATTTTCATCGTGAGAATCGTTTCTTCAGCAAAGATAAAAACAGCATTGCAGGAGGATCTTGAAGAGTCCTTTCAACATGCAGAATTTCGTTTTTTCGGTGATATAGATGAAGCCAGGTCTTCTTTGCCGGAAGCAGATGTACTCCTAACCTATGGAGAGGATCTTACTGACAGAGAGATTAAAGAAGCAAAGAATCTTAAATGGATTATGGTAATTTCAGCAGGGATGGACCTCATGCCTTTTGAAGCGATTGAGGATAAAGGTATTATGGTTACAAATGCCAGGGGGATACATAAAAAGCCTATGGCAGAATACACGATGGCTATGATTCTTCAATACGCACGACAAGCCTCTATTGTAAGAAAAAATGAAGAGAGAAGAAGATGGGATCGAAAAGTTACAATGACCGAGATCAATCAGCAGTCTATTGGTATCCTGGGTCCCGGAGCAATCGGCGGAGAAATAGCCAGGCTTGCGAAAGCGTTTGGTATGAAAACTATGGGATATAACCGCAGCGGACGTCCTGTAGAACATGTGGATCATATCTATTCAGATCACCAGTTGGACCAGCTTTTAAGTGTGTCGGATTACGTTGTTTCTGTTCTGCCGGCTACAGAGGAAACACATAACATGGCAGACCGTTCATTCTTTCAAAAGATGAATTCATCAGGCGTTTTTATTAATATTGGACGAGGCAGTACGGTGAAGGAAGAGGAATTAATTCATGCGCTTGATAATGGAGAGCTTGCACATGCAATCCTTGATGTTTTTAAAGAAGAGCCCCTTCCTGAAGATCATCCGTTCTGGGAGATGGAAAAGGTTACAGTGACGCCGCATCTTTCGGGAATTTCACCACAATACCACCCCCGGGCTCTGGAAATTTTTAAAAGGAATCTTGAAGTCTTTCTTGCCGGGGGAGAAGAATATATTAACAGTGTAGATACGTCTAAAGGGTATTAAACGGCCTTACGAACAGCGCCTCTTCCTTATATAATAATTATAATAATGTAGGAAAACATCTAATTAGAAATGTTATAATGTAGACGGAGAGATTGTGAAATGAGGAGTGTAAGCTTTAGGGGGGATGCTTGTTGAAACTGTTTATTTGTATTGTGGAAAGTTTTTACCGGGATGAGATTGAAACAAAAATGAAGGAAAAAGGATACCGAATGACAGAATTATCAAGCAGCGGGGGATTTTTAAAACGTGGGAACACAACCTTTCTCTTTGGAGTTAGAGACAGCGGAGTTGTAGAGCTGAAATCTTCCTTGAAGGATATATGCACAGCTTATGAACAGAAAAAAGGCAAGTGTTCTCCGGATTCACACCGCTTTACCTCCTTTTTGCTCGATGCTTCAGAAGGCGCACATTTCCTTGCTTCATTGCATGGGAAATAGAAGAAAAGGGGAGCGTACTTGTTGACAATAAATGTCTATCTCTTATACAATAAATTATAACCATTATTAAGAAAGAATTGCTTTATGGAAGTGAGGTGCATGACGATGGCAACTGAACGCATTCAACAAGCGGTTAATGCATTAAAGACTACCAGGGTTCGCATGACCCCGCAACGTCATGCCATATTGGAATATTTATTTGAATCTATGAGTCACCCAACAGCTGACGAAATATATAAAGCTCTTGAAGGTAAATTTCCAAATATGAGCGTAGCTACAGTGTATAATAACCTTCGTGTCTTTAAAGATGTAGGAATCGTAAAGGAATTAACTTATGGAGACTCTTCCAGCAGGTTTGACTGTGTAACCACTGAACATTACCATGTTATTTGTGAAGAGTGCGAAAAAATAGTTGATTTTCATTATCCAGGGCTAGATGAAGTGGAAACTCTGGCTGAGCATGTAACAGGATTCCAGATTGAAAGCCATAGAATGGAGATCTATGGTACATGTGATGAATGTTTGGAGAAAAAGAAGCATTAAAAAAAGCTGGGCGCTTGAAGTAAGCGCTCAGCTTTTTTTTCTGTTATATTTTAAATCGAATTCTTTGCCTTCAAGCTCTGCGTCAAGAGTTAATGGTTCGTTACAAGCCATACAGGCATCTACGCGCCCTAGAATTTTTGTGGTCTTTCCGCAATTAGGGCATTGGACTGTTACAGTTTTGGTGGACATCATGCCAATCCAGAAATACACCCCGCTGCTTGCAAGGATAAATATAAAACCAAGGATCATTGTTACAGACATAATAACGGGTGAGGTACGAAAGAAGATGCCAATATACATCACGAGTATACCTACAAAGACAAGAACAAGAGCGAATGTCCTTATCTTATTAATCTTACTGGTTGTTTTTGCTGCCATATTTATACCCTCCTGAAAAGTTAGTATACCATAATCAGGGAAAGGGAGAAATGACAAGAACATGACAGATCAGAAAACATTCCTTTACAACGAAAAAGGGATTAGTGAATTGGTGTCGAACTTTTGTTTTAGAAGTACATGAAGAGAATTATGTACAAAGTGATGGCAGAAGAAAGAAGGAGAGGGGAAAAGGGAGGGAGCAAAAGATGAAAGAGAAGTTTCAACATATATATAAAGAATTCGAAAACAGCCCGGATACCCTCGGGATCTTGTCAGTAAGAAAAAAAGAAACACAAGAATCTTTTACAGACTTCTTTGATGTAATAGTGGTTGTCATTGTGAAAATGGAAACCCAGACGAATGTAAAGCACTATGATTGTGACGGCCGATCAGTCGCACTTCATCTCGTTACGGAAAAGGAAATCTTTCATTGGATGATTACCGGAGCAAATAGAAAAGTCATTGAATGGGTTTTTAAAGGAAGAATACTTTTCAATAGAAATGAAGCAGTTACTTCCTTAAGAGAAAGGTTAAATAATTTCCATGCTGTTGATCAGGAGCAGAAAATAGGTGTGGAATTTGCTAAGCTTATCCGATACTTCGAGGATGGGAAATCTCTATATAACGGTTTGAATTTCCTTGATGCTTTTCATCATTTCATGCGAGCTCTCCAGCATTTAGCTCGTCTGAATATTATAGAACAAGGGAGATATCCGGAAATTACTGTCTGGGAACAGGTGAGGGATATTGAGCCGGAAACGTATAAATTGTATCAGGAATTAGTGCTGGGTGAAGAGCCTCTTGAAAAAAGACTGGAATTATTAATGATTGCTATTGAGTTTGCGATACGATCTAACCTGAAAATAGGAAGCGTACATTTGTTGACTGTTATGGAAAAGCGGACAGGTTCATGGACTTTTGAAGAATTAGCCGGGCAAAGAGAAGTACAGGAGTATATTATCGATTTGGAAGTGGTGATTGCTTACCTGGCTGACCAGGGGGTGATTGAGAAGTTTGAGAAAGATTCCAGCACACCGGGTGTCTCTTACTTAAACTATCATTTGCAAGAAAGATAACAATTTATGATTGACGCTAGGTTACATAGGTGATATATTATTAAACGTCGCTGATTCGCAGCGGCGATTTCTTTTCTAAAAATAATAAAAAAACTTGTTGACTGTTTCGTGACAGCATGTTACATTGTTAATCCGCGCTTAAAAGCAAGCAAGTCAGGAAAATCCTTTTACAAAAGGGTATTGACAGCTAAGTGAGCGCATGATAAATTGTTAATTGTCGCTTAAGAACAGCGAGTCACCAAAAACGAATTAAAAAAACTTGTTGACTTGGTATTAGCGATATGTTATCATGAGTAAGTCGCCAAAAAAACGGCGGACAAGTTGTCCTTTGAAAATCGAATGAAAGTCAAACGTCAGTTAATTTCTATTAAAGTAAGTTAAGTTAGTTTCAAACATCTTCATTTTATCGGAGAGTTTGATCCTGGCTCAGGACGAACGCTGGCGGCGTGCCTAATACATGCAAGTCGAGCGCAGGAAACAAGCTGTGCCCTTCGGGGCAAAGCTTGTGGAATGAGCGGCGGACGGGTGAGTAACACGTGGGCAACCTGCCTTACAGACTGGGATAACCCCGGGAAACCGGGGCTAATACCGGATAATCAAGAAGGTCACATGATCTTCTTGTAAAAGTTGGGATTTATCCTAACACTGTGAGATGGGCCCGCGGCGCATTAGCTAGTTGGTGAGGTAA
>NZ_KZ454936.1:371132-1806853 GCF_002797315.1 Bacillus sp. FJAT-44742
GCGAGGTTTAGCCAATCCCAAAAAGCCATTCTCAGTTCGGATTGCAGGCTGCAACTCGCCTGCATGAAGCCGGAATCGCTAGTAATCGCGGATCAGCATGCCGCGGTGAATACGTTCCCGGGCCTTGTACACACCGCCCGTCACACCACGAGAGCTTGCAACACCCGAAGTCGGTGAGGTAACCTTTTAGGAGCCAGCCGCCGAAGGTGGGGCAGGTGATTGGGGTGAAGTCGTAACAAGGTATCCCTACCGGAAGGTGGGGATGGATCACCTCCTTTCTACGGAGTAATTTTTTCCGAATCGACGACTAGGACCTTCGGGTCCTGGCCGGACGTTTTGACTTTCATTCGGTTTTGAGAGGATAACTCTCAAAACAGGAACTTTCCTTTAGGGAAAGCACGTCCTGTGCTTCATCGTTCTTTGAAAACTGGATAACAGAAGAAATAGAGCCAAAAATCACACCGGAGTTTCATGAAAGTGGAACTTTCGAGGCGTGACTTAGAAACAAACCACCTAATAGGTTAAGTTAGAAAGGGCGCACGGTGGATGCCTTGGCACTAGGAGCCGAAGAAGGACGCGACGAACAGCGAAATGCTCCGGGGAGCTGTAAGTAAGCTTTGATCCGGAGATATCCGAATGGGGGAACCCCCTATCCGTAATGGGATAGGATCTGCACCTGAATCCATAGGGTGTAAGAAGGCAGACCTGGGGAACTGAAACATCTTAGTACCCAGAGGAAGAGAAAGCAAATGCGATTTCCTGAGTAGCGGCGAGCGAAACGGAAACAGCCCAAACCAGGGTGCTTGCACCCTGGGGTTGTAGGACACTCCATTGGAGTTACAAAGAAACGAAGTAGGCGAAGCGGTCTGGAACGACCTGCGAGACAAGGTAAGAGCCCTGTAGCCGAAACTTCGTTTCCTCCGGAGTGGATCCTGAGTACGGCGGGGCACGTGAAACCCCGTCGGAATCCGGGAGGACCATCTCCCAAGGCTAAATACTCCCTAGTGACCGATAGTGAACCAGTACCGTGAGGGAAAGGTGAAAAGCACCCCGGAAGGGGAGTGAAAGAGATCCTGAAACCGTGTGCTTACAAGTAGTCGGAGCCCGTTAATGGGTGACGGCGTGCCTTTTGTAGAATGAACCGGCGAGTTACGATCCCGTGCAAGGTTAAGCTGAAGAGGCGGAGCCGCAGCGAAAGCGAGTCTGAACAGGGCGCCATAGTACGTGGTCGTAGACCCGAAACCGTGTGATCTACCCATGTCCAGGGTGAAGACAGGGTAACACCTGTTGGAGGCCCGAACCCACGCAAGTTGAAAATTGCGGGGATGAGGTGTGGGTAGCGGTGAAATGCCAATCGAACTCGGAGATAGCTGGTTCTCCCCGAAATAGCTTTAGGGCTAGCCTCGAGTTAGAGTCCTGGAGGTAGAGCACTGATTGGACTAGGGGTCCCTACAGGATTACCGAATTCAGTCAAACTCCGAATGCCAGAGACTTATTTCTCGGGAGTCAGACTGCGAGTGCTAAGATCCGTAGTCAAGAGGGAAACAGCCCAGATCACCAGCTAAGGTCCCCAAGTATACGTTAAGTGGAAAAGGATGTGGAGTTGCTTAGACAACTAGGATGTTGGCTTAGAAGCAGCCATCATTGAAAGAGTGCGTAATAGCTCACTAGTCGAGTGACTCTGCGCCGAAAATGTACCGGGGCTAAACGTATCACCGAAGCTGTGAATGAACACCATCAGGTGTTCGTGGTAGGGGAGCGTTCAAAGGGCTGAGAAGCTGGATCGTGAGGACCAGTGGAGCGCTTTGAAGTGAGAATGCCGGTATGAGTAACGAAAAGAAGGGTGAGAATCCCTTCCGTCGAAAACCTAAGGTTTCCTGAGGAAGGTTCGTCCGCTCAGGGTTAGTCGGGTCCTAAGCCGAGGCTGAAAAGCGTAGGCGATGGGAAACAGGTTGAAATTCCTGTACCACCTCCTCACCATTTGAGTAATGGGGGGACGCAGAAAGGTAGGGTAAGCGCGCTGTTGGATATGCGCGTCCAAGCAGGTAGGCTGAGAAGCAGGCAAATCCGCTTCTTGTAAGGCTGAGCTGTGATGGCGAGGGAAATCATAGTACCGAAGTTCCTGATCCTACACTGCCAAGAAAAGCCTCTAGCGAGGTGAGAGGTGCCCGTACCGCAAACCGACACAGGTAGGTGGGATGAGAATTCTAAGACGCTCGGGAGAACTCTCGTTAAGGAACTCGGCAAAATGACCCCGTAACTTCGGGAGAAGGGGTGCTCTCTAGGGTGTTAAAGCCCCGGAGAGCCGCAGTGAAAAGGCCCAAGCGACTGTTTATCAAAAACACAGGTCTCTGCGAAGCCGCAAGGCGAAGTATAGGGGCTGACACCTGCCCGGTGCTGGAAGGTTAAGAGGAGAGGTTATCCCCTTCGGGGAGAAGCTTCGAATTGAAGCCCCAGTAAACGGCGGCCGTAACTATAACGGTCCTAAGGTAGCGAAATTCCTTGTCGGGTAAGTTCCGACCCGCACGAAAGGTGCAACGACTTGGGCACTGTCTCAACGAGAGACCCGGTGAAATTATATTACCTGTGAAGATGCAGGTTACCCGCGACAGGACGGAAAGACCCCATGGAGCTTTACTGTAGCTTGATATTGGATTTTGGTACAGCTTGTACAGGATAGGTAGGAGCCTTGGAAACCGGACCGCCAGGTTCGGTGGAGGCGCTGGTGGGATACTACCCTGGCTGTACTGAAATTCTAACCTCGGACCGTGATCCGGTTCAGGGACAGTGTCAGGTGGGCAGTTTGACTGGGGCGGTCGCCTCCTAAACAGTAACGGAGGCGCCCAAAGGTTCCCTCAGAATGGTTGGAAATCATTCGAAGAGTGCAAAGGCAAAAGGGAGCTTGACTGCGAGACCTACAAGTCGAGCAGGGACGAAAGTCGGGCTTAGTGATCCGGCGGTACCGTATGGAAGGGCCGTCGCTCAACGGATAAAAGCTACCCTGGGGATAACAGGCTAATCTCTCCCAAGAGTTCACATCGACGGGGAGGTTTGGCACCTCGATGTCGGCTCGTCGCATCCTGGGGCTGAAGTAGGTCCCAAGGGTTGGGCTGTTCGCCCATTAAAGCGGCACGCGAGCTGGGTTCAGAACGTCGTGAGACAGTTCGGTCCCTATCCGTCGCGGGCGCAGGAAATTTGAGAGGAGCTGTCCTTAGTACGAGAGGACCGGGATGGACACACCGCTGGTGTACCAGTTGTTCCGCCAGGAGCATAGCTGGGTAGCTACGTGTGGACGGGATAAGTGCTGAAAGCATCTAAGCATGAAGCCCCCCTCAAGATGAGATTTCCCATAGCGCCAAGCTAGTAAGACCCCTTGAAGATGACAAGGTTGATAGGTCTGAGGTGGACGCGTGGCGACACGTGAAGCTGACAGATACTAATCGGTCGAGGGCTTATCCTAACACAAATAGGTGGGCGCCTCGGTGATATACTCTATTTCTTCTCTGTTATTCAGTTTTGAGAGAACGATGTTCTCTATGTCTGGTGGCGATAGCGAAGAGGTCACACCCGTTCCCATGCCGAACACGGAAGTTAAGCTCTTCAGCGCCGATGATAATTGGGGGGCAACTCCCTGTGAAAGTAGGACGCTGCCAGGCTTTCCAATATTCCACAGTAGCTCAGTGGTAGAGCTATCGGCTGTTAACCGATCGGTCGCAGGTTCGAATCCTGCCTGTGGAGCCACGGAGAGCTGTCCGAGTGGCCGAAGGAGCACGATTGGAAATCGTGTAGGCGGTTTAAACCCGTCTCGAGGGTTCGAATCCCTCGCTCTCCGCCATTTTGGATATTGTAGATAGTGGCCCGTTGGTCAAGTGGTTAAGACACCGCCCTTTCACGGCGGTAACACGGGTTCGAATCCCGTACGGGTCACCACTTATTTGGAGGATTAGCTCAGCTGGGAGAGCACCTGCCTTACAAGCAGGGGGTCGGCAGTTCGATCCTGTCATCCTCCACCATATTTTTTAATAATATCGCGGGATAGAGCAGTCTGGTAGCTCGTCGGGCTCATAACCCGGAGGTCGGAGGTTCAAATCCCCCTCCCGCAACCAAAATAATTCCCGCTACTACGTCGAGAGACCTCAGCGGCAAGGGAATATCATTAGTGCCCGCCAGGGTGCAACCAATTAAGTTTTTGCTACAACGTCGAATAAGCGTAAAGCAAAAAAAATAAGTAGTGCTCGAAAGAGTGCAACCAAGTATTTTCACATCTATATTTATAATATCGCGGGATAGAGCAGTCTGGTAGCTCGTCGGGCTCATAACCCGGAGGTCGGAGGTTCAAATCCTCCTCCCGCAACCAATTAAATTTTTGCTACGACGTCGAATAAGCGTCAAAGCAAAAAAACATGAGTAGTACTCGGAAGAGTGCAACCAAAAAAATTCCCGCCAGGGTGCAACCAATTAAGTTTTTGCTACGACATCGAATAAGCGTCAAAGCAATAAAACATAGGAATGCAAACAAATTAATAGGGGCCTGTGGTGTAGCGGTTAACATGCCTGCCTGTCACGCAGGAGATCGCGGGTTCGATCCCCGTCAGGCCCGCCATTTAAGGCTCGATAGCTCAGTCGGTAGAGCAGTGGACTGAAAATCCACGTGTCGGCGGTTCGATTCCGTCTCGAGCCACCACTTTCATAGTAGGCCGGTCTAGCTCAATTGGTAGAGCAACTGACTTGTAATCAGTAGGTTGGGGGTTCAAGTCCTCTGGCCGGCACCACTTTTACTATAAGCATATTGGAAACAAAGTGATTAATGTTATTATAAGTAAGCCAGTTTATAGTAAATCTACCAAGAAATACACTTGACGATAAAGTAAATGTTTTGTAATATATTTATTGTCCCTTTTGGAGGGGTAGCGAAGTTGGCCAAACGCGGCAGACTGTAAATCTGCTCCCTCTGGGTTCGGCGGTTCGAGTCCGTCCCCCTCCACCATCTATTTAATAGGGGTATAGTTTAATGGTAAAACGAAGGTCTCCAAAACCTTTGATGTGGGTTCGATTCCTACTACCCCTGCCATTATCTTACTCATATGGCGGTTGTGGCGAAGTGGTTAACGCACCGGATTGTGGCTCCGGCACTCGTGGGTTCGATTCCCATCAATCGCCCCATAGATTTTGGGCTATAGCCAAGCGGTAAGGCAGCGGATTTTGATTCCGTCATGCGCTGGTTCGAATCCAGCTAGCCCAGCCATTTCGCGGAAGTAGTTCAGTGGTAGAACACCACCTTGCCAAGGTGGGGGTCGCGGGTTCGAATCCCGTCTTCCGCTCCATTTTCATATTGTATAGTCCTTGTGCATATAATGAAAACATGCACATGGCGGCATAGCCAAGTGGTAAGGCACGGGTCTGCAAAACCCTTATTCCCCGGTTCGAATCCGGGTGCCGCCTCCAACTTAGGTAACAGCTGCCGGGGTGGTGGAATTGGCAGACACACAGGACTTAAAATCCTGCGGTTGGTTTCAACCGTGCCGGTTCGAGTCCGGCCCTCGGCACCATTTATTTAACTGAATATGTATATTAAGCCGGTGTGGCGGAATTGGCAGACGCGCACGACTCAAAATCGTGTTCCTTATGGAGTGTCGGTTCGACCCCGACCACCGGTACCATACATATTACATAACTCTTTAAGTCAAGGCTTCTCACAATAGTGGGAAGTCTTTTTTGTGGGTCCGGAGTGTCTGGCAGCTATGTGGTGAAAGTCCACTACGGCATGGTAATGGGAGTCGTTAGCGAATGGGAAGGGTGTCCAGTGCGACCCGGAATCTGAAGAAAGCCGGACGTAATCACACGCGGTAACGAACAGAAACAGGATACAAGGCTGAAGCGGAAAGGATGAGTTTGCACAACAAGATAAAATCCTACATTGCCCGAACTCCGCACAGTAAATACCGCACCCACGGGTGGAAAGCGGTCAGACTTACCCGGGGAGGTCTTATCAGGGTTTCTACGAAGGAGAAATTCCTTACAGGGATAACGATGCCAGCGATGGGATTGTGAATGATAAGAAGTCAACAGAGACCATAGTAGTCACATACACTTCGTAACGAAGGGTCGAACAATAAGAATCACTGACAAGCTTGGAGGTGTGGAGAATGCAACGAGCAAAGACAACATCGAAAGATGGATGCCTGCGGGAGGGTACGCTGGAAGCGAAGAGTAATGCTTGAGTGTGCAGTGTTCTTCGCGGCTGGGTTGCATACCATGGGGGATCTCCAGGATGATGAACTATGTTCATAATATCTCCCAGTGGGTGAGAAGAAGGATCAGACAGTTAATCTGAAAAAGGTGGAAGAAAGTGAAAACCAGATATCGAAGTTTGATCAAGCTGAAAGTTCCCAGAGATAAGGCATGGGAATGGGCTAATACCCGCAAGGGCTACTGGTGAATATCAAAGTCCTTTATTCTACATCGTGCCATCACAAAAGAAGTCCTGCAAAAAGCAGGACTTCTAAACATGGAAGCTTTTTATAAGAAAATGCATGAAAGGCATAACCGCCGTATACGAGATCCGTATATACGGTGGTGTGAGAGGATGGAGAGGCAAACCCTCCTCCTACTGCTTCATTTGATTCCATTTTAAACGTTTCAAAGTGAATCATTAAGTATAGTGGGTACAACACCCCATAACTAAAATGAGAATTTATAAATTTCCATGTGAGGAAATCTGACATCTGTAGACCCTGGAAAATAGGCAAATGTGTTTTTTTATATATAATTATTCTAAAAAATATCAAATATTTTGTTTAAAGTGTACAATGACTTTCGTTTTCCCCCCCAGTATTATGAACACTAATCAAGGATAACAACTTTAGACTTCTACTGGGGGATATAGAAATGAATACAGAAAGTGAAACAAAAAGTGAAACAAAAAGAAAAAAGTTTCAGATGCCGCACATCTATGTTATATTGTTCATTCTTATGGCTCTTGCAGCTATTTCAACACATCTCATTCCTGCTGGTGAGTTTGAACGGATTACTGGACCGGAGGGAAGGGAGTCTATCGATCCAGAATCGTATACTCAGGTAGATGCATCACCTGCTGGTGTTGAGGAATTCATGCTCGCCATACCAAGAGGATTAGTGGAAGCAGGAGAAGTAGTCTTTTTTACTCTTATTATTGGCGGCATGTTTATGGTTCTTCGTAAAACCGGCATTATTGAAATAGGGGTAAACAAGCTGACAACAGCTTTTTCAACGAAAAGTACTGCAGTAATTCCGGTTCTAATGATCGCTTTTGCTGCCGTCTGCGGAGTTATCGGCACACAGGAGCTAAGCTTAGTGTATGTTCCAGTTATTATTCCGCTTTTAATAGCTTTAGGCTATGATTCTATGGTGGCAGCAGCTGTAGCTCTTATAGCAACGACTGCTGGGTTTATGACCGGATTTCTTAATCCAATTAACACGGGGCTTGGACAGCAAATAGCGGAAGTCCCTTTGTATTCAGGAATAGAGCTTCGGCTGATAGCTCTTGTAGTTATCTTAGGAGTGGGGATTATCTATGTCATTCGTTATGCTAAAAAGGTACAAGCCAATCCAGAAAGCAGTCTGGTCTATGAAGAAGATAGAGAAAAACGTGAAACTTACTCAAATCCTGATGAATCAAAAAGTAGAAGATTTACTCCAAGGCAGAAAGGAGCTGGCGTCTTTTTAATTGGCTTTTTTGCCATTCTGATATATGGAGTCATTGCTCAAGGATGGTTCATGCTGGAAATGTCAGGCCTTTTCATTGTTATGGGAATTGTGGTAGGTATGGCAGCCGGTTTAACAGCAGCTCAGGTTTGTGAAGGCTTTAATCAAGGATTTCGCGAGGTATTAGTGGGAGCAATTATCGTTGGAGTCGCAAGATCAGTAGCCGTTGTTATGGAGGACGGCCAGGTGATGGATACGCTCATTTATAACTTAGGAGCAGTGGTAGGTCAATTTCCTGGAACCTTAAGCGCAATAGGGATGTTTATGTCTCAACTACTGTTTAACTTCCTCGTACCTTCTGGCAGCGGACAGGCTCTGGTAACGATGCCTATTATGGCTCCTCTTTCTGATATGATTGGGGTGACCAGACAAACTGCTGTACTTGCCTTTCAATTTGGCGATGGCTTAGGAAACATTCTTTTTCCTACTTCAGGTTATTTTATGGCTACTCTTGTTCTGGCAGGGGTAAGCTGGCATAAGTGGGTAAAGTTCTATTTTCCTTTATTCTTAATATGGGCCGCGATTGCAGCTGTATTTCTCATTATCGCCCAAGTCATTCAATGGCAGTAACCTTACGCCCTAGAAAGAAAGAACAGCCTTTTTGATAGATTATTAAAAAATTATATTAAAACCCGTTCCTGATTATGGGAACGGGTTTGTTTTTATTTACTGTTAATTACTTTAATAGTCTGTGGTCCGGCAACGCCATCGACTTTCAACTTGTTGGCTTTTTGGAAGCTCTTCACTGCCGCTTCTGTGGCAGGACCGAATTTCCCGTCAGCACCTCTTGTGTTAAAGCCAAGACTGGTCAGTTTCTGCTGAAGCTTTTTCACTTCGCTTCCGCTGCTTCCTTTTCTTAGTGTACCGCTTTTAATTTGAGTGGAAGTGGATGGAGACTTATTGACGGTTTTACTCTGGTTTGCTAAAAGGTTTTTCGTCTGAGTGCCTACAACCCCATCGGCTTTGAGCTTATTAGCCTTCTGGAACTTTTTCACAGCATCCTCGGTTCCTTTTCCAAATATGCCATCTGCAGAAACCTTGTAACCTGCAGCACTCAACTGTCGTTGAATTTCTTTTACTGCTTCTCCTTTGCTTCCTCGTTTAAGTGTTCCGCTTGTAGTGCCTCCTGGACTGGAAGGGCTGCTGCTTCCATTTATTTTGTACCCATTATTCTTTGCAATTGTATCAAAAGACTGGCTGGATGTAGTAATGACAACAGGAGTGTTTACTTTTACCCGGCTGAAAAGCCATTCCACTTCATTGTTATGCATTCTGACACAGCCTGCGCTTGCATAAGTACCAATGGAAGAGGGATTGTTATTTCCGTGGATGGCATATGTGTTTCCGTTGGTTCCTCTGGCGTTAAGGCCAATCCAGCGCTTTCCTAAAGGGTTTTTTGGATCGCCGCCGGCAATATTGCCTTTATAATACGGGCGGTTCACAATTTTATTGACTACTTTGTGTTTTCCTTCAGGTGTTAAATTAGAACTCCGTCCGGTAGCTACACTGAACGTCCGGACTAATTTGTTGCTTTCATAAAATGCGAGCTGATTCGTTGCTTTGTTAATGACAATCATTTGACCAGTAGATGCTGATGTAGTTGGAACTTGCCACAGTAAAAACAGAAGTCCAACCAGTATGCAGGCGAGAACCTTTTTCAACCTACACCCCTCTTTTCCTATTTAATAACCACACGTCAATGTATGCATAAAGGCAGATAGAATTGTCATTTTACTAAAATAAAATAAAAACTATATAAAGAACAAAAGCATAAAAGTCACAAGGAAGGATTCTTCTGTCATTAAGGGGCGTTCGATTTAGGAAAATGAAGGGATTGATTCATGGTAGCTGCTCCTTTCTAAGGGTGATTCTATCACTTTTGTTCTACAACAAGAACTGAACAAGTTCATTATATGGCACAATATGAGCAACTTCAATGAAAAAAATAAGTTAAAAATCTAGTGGTTTTTGCAAAAATTTACAAGGCGCAGCGGGGATTTTAGCTTATTATGGTTATTAAAAAGAAAAAAGAAGAATCCTGAAAGCATGAAACGAGACCCAGCCTCTAATGAAAGGAGGCTGGGTCATTTATGTTACATCTATGTTACAAATGAGAGTGGTGCCAGGCACCCTATATTGGGTAATTTTTATGTTTTTGGTTACTCTATGAAGACTTGATAATTCTTTTATGGAAGGAGTTCATGTTATGAAGCAAAAAAACCGGTGGTTGATTGCGTTGTCTGCTGTATTTATACACCTCTCCATTGGATCTATTTATGCGTACAGTGTGTTCCAAACCCCCTTGTATGAGGAACTGGGCTGGGGCGGGGCAACAGTGACGATAGCCTTTACGCTGGCCATCTTTTTCCTTGGCATTTCAGCTGCCTTTTTTGGAAGGTTTGTTGAAAAACGTGGTCCCAGGGTATCGGCCTTTTTAGCAGCTGTTCTATTTGGTGCAGGCTTAATTGGCGCAGGATTTTCCATAGGAATCGGATCGTTATATGGCTTTTATTTTACCTACGGGATCCTTGGAGGGATCGGTCTTGGCATTGGATACATCTCTCCGGTGTCTACTCTGGTGAAATGGTTTCCTGACAGAAGGGGGCTTGCTACAGGGATGGCGGTGTTTGGTTTTGGAGCAGGCTCTTTAATTGCCAGTCCAGTAGCTGCAAGGCTCATTGAAGGAATGGGGGTGGCCAATACTCTGTACCTGTTAGGAGCTGTTTACTTTGTTTTGATGTCTCTGGGCGCATGGTACATTGCCCGGCCTCCAGAGGATTGGATGCCTGCAGCAGCTAAAGAGAAAAAAGACGACGGCGAGGTTGAAAAAAGAGAAGATCTGGCTCAGTTAACAGCTAATGAAGCCATAAAAACAAAACGTTTCTGGCTGCTATGGTGGATGATGCTTATAAATATATCCGCAGGAATCATGTTAATTGCTGTGGCTTCACCTATGGCTCAGGAGTTAGTTGGAATGACGGCTATGGCAGCTGCTACTGTAGTTGGGGTTATGGGGCTCTTTAATGGTGGTGGTCGTATTATTTGGTCTACTCTTTCGGATTATATCGGGAGGCCTAATATATTCTTAATTTTCTTCGGTGTTCAGCTGGTTTCCTTTATGATCCTGCCCATGGTGGGTAATGCTCTTATCTTCCAGATTTTAATGTACCTTATTGTTTCTATATACGGAGGAGGCTTTGCCACACTGCCGGCATTTATAGGTGACATGTTTGGTACAAAACAGCTTGGAGCCATACACGGTTATCTCCTGACTTCATGGGCAGTGGCGGGTGTTGTAGGCCCTATGATTGTTTCATTTATAAGGGAAGCGACAAACGCTTATACTACGACCTTCTATGTCTTTGCTTTTTTAATTGCAACTGCTCTTGGTACAGCCTTTTTGATCAAGCGGGATATTCAAGGAATTCAGAAAGAAAAGCTGAAATTAGCAAATCAGAGCTGACAGCTTTCATTGTATAATGCAAAAAAAACAGGGAAATATTTTACTAAGAAATTGTTGGAAAGCAGGTGATGAGACTGGACAGTCAGACTTTTTCCATACAAATCAACGGTGAAGAGTTTACGGCAAAACCAGGCCAGTCAATCTTTGAGGCAGCAAAGTACGGCGATCTGTATATTCCTGCCATTTGCTCCTCACAGCCTGATTTAGGCTTTGGAGTTATTGAAACATGTGATACCTGTTTTGTTGAAGTAAACGGAGAACTGAAACGTTCCTGTTCGACAGAAGCAGCACCTGGAATGGTGGTTAAAACGGTCTCTGAAAAGGCAAAGGAAGCTCAGGAAGAAGGTATGCAGCGAATCCTAAAAAACCATGAGCTGTATTGCACAGTATGTGATAACAACAATGGTAACTGTGTAGTGCACAATACAGCAGAATATTTAGAAATTGAACACCAAAAGTATGAATTTAAACCAAAACCTTATCCTCCTGATAATTCACATCCTATGTACCGGTATGAGCCTGACCAGTGTATCCTTTGCGGCCTTTGTGTAGAAGCTTGCCAGGACTTACAGGTGAGTGAAGTGCTTAGCATTGACTGGAAGCGGGAAACCCCACGTGTCATTTGGGATAATGACGTTCCCATTGATCAATCGTCTTGTGTGTCGTGTGGTCATTGTGTCACTGTCTGTCCATGTAATGCCTTGATGGAAAAATCAATGCTCGGGGAAGCTGGATATATGACAGGGATGCCAAAGGATGTTCTTGGCCCGCTTATTGAAACAACCAAAGAGGTAGAGCCGGGATATCAAGAGATCTTTACAATGTCAAACATTGAAGCAACGATGCGTGAGGATCGGATAAAACGCACCAAAACAGTTTGCACCTACTGCGGGGTAGGTTGCAGCTTTGAAGTATGGACGAAGGAAAGAGATATTTTAAAAATCCAGCCTCAGCCTGATGCACCTGTCAACGGTATTTCGACGTGTGTTAAAGGAAAATGGGGATGGGATTTTGTAAACAGTGAAGAGAGGCTTACCAAGCCTTTGATTCGAAAAGAAGGAAAGTTTGTAGAAGCTACCTGGAATGAAGCATTAACGCTCATTGCTTCTAAATTTACTGAATTAAAGGACACGTATGGCCCAGATTCCATGGGGTTCATTGCCTCCTCTAAATGTTCGAATGAAGAAAATTACCTTTTTCAAAAGCTTGCCCGCGGGGTAATGGGCACAAATAATGTAGATAACTGTTCCAGGTACTGTCAGTCCCCGGCGACAGCGGGACTTATGAGGACAGTTGGGTACGGAGGGGATGCAGGAACCATAGAGGATCTTAAGACGACTGACTTAGTCTTTGTAATTGGAGCAAATCCTGCTGAATCACACCCTGTTCTTGCAACGAGGATAAAAAGAGCCCATAAGCTTCATGGGCAGAAATTGATTGTCGCTGATTTAAGAAAACATGAATTAGCTCAGATGGCAGATCAATTTCTCCATCCAGTTCCATCTTCAGATTTAATATGGATCTCTGCGGTGACAAAGTACATCATCGATCAGGGCTGGGCGGATGATGACTTTATCAAGAACAGGGTTAATAATTTTGACGAATACGTCGATTCTTTAGACAAGTATACGTTAGAATATGCTGAACAAGAAACCGGATTAAAGAAAGAGGAGCTTATTGAATTAGCGACTACGATCAATGAGGCTGAAACGATGTGCATATGCTGGGCGATGGGGGTTACACAGCATATTGGAGGCACTGAAACGAGTACAGCCATCTCCAACCTTTTGTTAGTAACCGGAAATTACGGCAAGCCAGGTACAGGGGCTTATCCGTTGCGAGGACATAATAACGTTCAAGGAGCCTGCGATTTTGGGACGATGCCGGCTTGGATGCCAGGTTATGAGCCTGTGGAAAATGAAGAAATAAGAGCAAGGTATGAAAAGGCATGGGGTGTTTCACTGCCTCGAAAACCAGGTTTAAACAACCATCAAATTGTTGAAACCATTCACAGTGGGAAAGTAAAAGGAATGTATTTATTCGGTGAAGAGATGGGTCTGGTTGATGCCAATATTAATCACGTACATGCCGCTTTTGAAAAGCTTGAGTTCTTTGTAGTCCAGGATGTCTTCTTCTCCAAAACGGCCGAGTTTGCAGATGTTGTTTTGCCTGCTGCTCCCAGCCTTGAGAAGGATGGAACATTTACGAACACGGAACGAAGAATCCAGCGTTTTCATAAAGTTTTTGAACCACTTGGGGACAGTCAGCCTGACTGGAAAATATTCCAGGCCATTGCTAATCGTTTAGGGGCTAAGTGGAATTATAAGCACCCAAGCGAAATCATGGATGAGGCAGCAAGTCTGGCACCGCTTTTTGCCGGAGTGAGCTATGAGCGGCTTGAGAAATGGAACAGCCAGCTTTGGCCTGTCCAAAAAAGTGGAGAAAGTACACCTCTTTTGTACACTGAGAAATTTCCATTTGCAGACGGGAAAGCGAAGCTCTATCCTGTGGAATGGAGAAAGCCTTATGTGCCCGACGAAAAAGAGTATGATTTACATTTAAATAACGGAAGATTGCTTGAGCATTTTCATGAAGGGAACTTAACGTACAGGTCTAAGAGTATTACTCACAAAGTTCCTCAGCCTTGGCTTGAAGTGTCTCCAGAACTGGCAGAAGAACGCGGAATAAAAACGGGAGCCCTTGTTAAATTAACGTCCCCGTATGGCGAAGTGAAGATAAGAGTCTGGGTGACCGAGCATGTCTCTGGGAAAGAGCTGTATCTGCCGATGAATACAACGGATGAAATGGAAGCCGTAAACATGCTGACGAGCAGCTACCATGATAAAGTGACTCATACTCCAAACTATAAGGAAATGAGTGTCAAAATGGAGGTCATTGAAGCGGATGGGGAGTCTCCGCTCCCACGGCATAATTACAGGTTTGGTAACCGCCAGCCGCAGTTTGGAGTAAAAGTGGAAGACAAGTGGTCAAGGGACGACTTTACCCCGATTGCTGATCTTATTGAAGGAGAGGGGATGAATGATGGCCAAACAGATCACGCAAATTGAAAAGCATAATCCAAGTCAGGCAGAAGAAAGAGAAGAAGCAATCAGAACACTTGTGGACATGACAGCTGATAATCATGAGTCACTCATGCTTCTTCTGGAGGTTATTAAAGAAGTTAAGGATGCAGAAGTGTTAGATATGGCACGGGGATTTTTGAGAACCCGGGATAAAATTGGTGCCATTGCCGTAGAACAGATTAATCAGCCGAATGTGCACCGCGTGGTACAGGCAGGAACCCAGGCTTTTCAATTTTTAGGTAAAGTGGACCCGAAGGATATGGAGATATTACTTGCAGGGGTTGCTAATGGTCTTGACCGCACAAGTAAAGGGATAGAAAGCGATGAGAAGCTCTCCCTCTGGGGAATGGCAAAATCATTGAGAGATCCTGATATCAATGCTTCTATGCAAACGATGTTCGGTTTCTTAAAAGGAATGGGAGAGGCGTTGAACAACCATAAACCTGAAGCTGATCGATAAGAGGAAGAGAGCTACGATCCCACTCTCTCTGTGTTTTTCATACTTGTAGGTAAGGAGAAGTCACAATGGAAACCCAAAAGCTTGTCATAAATAATTTGAGCAATCAAGAGGATGCCCTGAAAGTGGAAAATATTCTTAGAGATGTTTGGGGCATAAGAAAAGTCAATGTAGATGTGGATAAGCAGGAAGCGGTATTTTCATATGATGAAAAAGCAGCATCATACATCGATTTTCAGCAGGCCGTTGTTGATGCTGGCTATAGAGTGGAAGGCGACGAAGGGTCTTAGAAAAACATACTTCTGAGGAGGTGCACGCCGATGCCACGGGTGTGCGAAATATGCGGCAGACGTGAGGAAGAAAGAATGGAAGAAGCAGCAGATCACGAACTTCTTGATGTATGCCACTCTTGTGCAAAAGATTTTCAGCAGCCTCATCCGGTAAGTGACTCGTAAACAAAGAAAGGACTGCACCCCACCTATAAGTTGGGGTGCTTTTATTATGTAATGATGGATGAAAAATCCACAAGAAAGTGGGACTTTGGTATAATGGCGTAAATGAATACTAAAGGGTGACTAATGGTGGATGCAAATACAGTAACCTTGCTTATTTCCCTGCTGTCTTTAACTATATCAGGGGGAGTAGCTGTTATTACATACCGGTATAATAATATCACAATAAGAAATGAGGCCAGAGTAGAACATAATAAGTTAATGCTTGAAATTGACAAGATGTACATAGAGGATCCGGATTTATGGAGTATTTATGACGATCATCCTATTTCGCAGCATATAGAAAAAACCCCGTTAAGAAAAGGAAAAAAAGAGGCTTTTATTTATTATTATATTAACTTCTTTGACATCATTTTTGATTTTTACCACAAAAAGATCTACAAGAATAAGAACGACAAAGAAGATTGGGAATCCTGGGTAGCTTTTATCAAACACTTTTTTAAAGGCTGCTCTCTGGCCAGAGGGATGTTTAAAGATTCCGCTGCATGGTATGACAAAGAATTTGCTGCCTTTGTATTATCTGTAATCAACGAAGTAGAAGAAGAGGAAAAAACAATCGCTGTAGATTGGAGCAATAAACATGACCCGGCATAATAACGGTGAAATGGTAACACCAGAAAAAGAAGACATAAATGAAATGTTAGAGCTGAACTATAAAATTTACCCAAAAGAGTGGCACGTTTCAAAAGAGTATGTCCTTTCTATTATGGAAAGAAACCCTTTTGTTTACAGGGTGTATAAAGAGAATAAACAGGTTAAAGGGATTCACAGTTTATTCCCTCTTCCCAAAACGGTGTACGAACAGGTCCTGACCGGTGAAATATCGGAAAAGAGCTTATGCGAACATATTATAGATTACAAGAAACCAGGTGATGTATATCTTTACTTGATTTCTATTATCGTTGATATTCATAGTCAAAAGGCAAAGGAATATACGAAACACCTTTTGTATGATATGGTTTCACAGCTTCATTGGATTGAGAAACAGGACCAGAACATTAAAGAGATTGGAGCTATTGCCATTTCAAAGGATGGAGAAAGGATATTACAACGTATAGGATTTTCCCACAGCCATTCACTGAAAGAGGAAGGAATATCCTACCCGGTCTTCCGATCTTCCAAAGAAAGCATTTTACAAGCTATTACTCTATAAGAAGCCAGCCTGAAGTAACATCAGGGTGGCTTTTCTTTTGTTTCCTTGCTTAGACAACCATAAAGATCCAAAGCTCTAGTCGTATAACAGTCTCTCACGGAACTTGCTTCAGAATCTAAAGCAGTATTACCGTTGGAATAACAACGGTCAACCTGGTTTATTGGGCAGTTGATCATGGTATAATGAAGAGGGTGTCTTAACAAGCCGCACAATTAGCGGTCTTATTAGACCCCTCGATATTTTTTGAGCTCATTGTGAAAAAATGGGATATGAAGGTACCTATAAATGATGTATGTTTGTACCCGAAGAGTCGTCATGCATTTTAGGCAAAGAAAACAGTGAATGAATATGAAGTGAAGGCGAAATGGCTGTCGCACTTGTACCTTTGGTGAAAGAGAGCTTCCATGCCATCGTTAAAAAAAGAGGTTGCCCAAAAAGCTTATGGGACAGCCTCTTCATAAATGAAGGTAGGACTACTCTAAGAGAAACCATTCAGCATCACCGCTATGAAGCTGGGTGAACATTTTTGCCAGAGAGCTTAACATCTCATTGGCTTCTGCAGACGCCATCGACGGCCGAAGGTAAGCAATATGTAACGCATTTGCAGTGGTATTGTCTACTTTCGTTCTTGCCGAGTCTACAATAGGACTGCCAAAGGGCCCTTGAGCATCAGCGGAGACAAGGCGGCCTTGTAAGGAATTTTCCCGGCCGTTCAGGCCTTTATAACTTTCGCCTTCATTACCAAGGCGTAATATGATAGAATCTTGAAGTTGGTCCAAATTATAAATTCCAAATGGGATTTCATATTGCAGAGAAAAGAAATTATTTAGATCCACTGCTGAGTTTATAAAGCCCATTTTCTGTTTTCGCCCTACTTTTCGAAAGAGGGCTTCATGAGACGGCCTATACCTGCCGGGATCAATGCCAAGAGTCTTGAATACCTTTCTCCATTCTTTCACGCCTTGATACCTGGTTACAGAGTCGTTTTCTAAATCAACCTGAATTTTTTCCTGAAAAAACTCGAGCCGCCCTTTTAACATTTTAGGGGACTCATCAACCACAATATCTTTATAGGTAAGGATACCGATTTTAAAATCAGGCACTCGTTTTTTGATGTCCTGGTGAATAGATATGTTCATTGCCTTCCTCCTCTTGCATTTATTTGTTGCTTAGTTTATCACAACTTAGTCCAGGCCGCCTATACAAGTGCTTTATTGAGATAGGAGTGAGAAGAATGGCAGATGCCCAGTTGAAAGAAGAAATTATTGCATATAGTAAAAAGATTGGAATTGATAAGATTGGCTTTGCTTCTGCAAATCCCTTCTTATCCTTAAAAGACAGGTTGTTAAAGCAGCAGGAGCTTGGATATCAATCTGGATTTGAAGAACCGGATATCTATAAACGAACTCACCCTGATATGGTTCTCCCGGAAGCTAAAACAATCATAGCAATTGCTTTGGCCTACCCATCAAAAATGAAAAACCCTCCAAAAAGCAAAAAAGGCGACCGACGAGGCGTGTTTTGCCGTGCTTCCTGGGGGGAGGATTATCATAGAGTATTGAAAAACAGATTAGAAAAGCTGCAGGAATTTATCCAGGAAAAAGCTCCGGCCGCCAGGATGAAATCAATGGTAGACACTGGGGAATTATCTGACCGGGCTGTGGCAGAGCGGGCCGGCATAGGATGGAGCGGAAAGAACTGCGCCATTATTACTCCGGAATTTGGCTCTTATGTTTATTTAGGAGAAATGATCACTACATTATCCCTTCCTCCTGATCAGCCAGTTACTGATCAATGCGGTTCTTGTAATAAATGTGTAGAGGCTTGCCCGACAGGGGCGTTGGTTCAAGGAGGCCAGCTTGACTCTAATAAATGTATTGCTTATCTGACACAAACAAAAGACTTTTTACCGGATCAATATAGGAAAAAGCTTGGCAATAGACTTTATGGCTGTGACACATGCCAACAGGTTTGCCCAGAAAATAAAGGGATCGATTATCATCATCAAGAAGAGTTTGAACCAGATCCTGAAATCGTTAAGCCGAAACTCATTCCCTTGCTTCAAATCAGCAATAAAGAATTTAAGAGAAAGTTTGGTCCAATTGCTGGTTCTTGGAGAGGGAAGAAACCTATACAGAGAAATGCTATTATTGCTTTAGGTCATTTTAAAGAAGAAAAGGCTGTAGACGATTTAGGGAAATTGCTTATTGATGATCCTCGTCCAGTCATTCGTGGCACTGCTGCCTGGGCATTAGGTGAAATAAATAATAGAGAGTCCAGAGATTATCTTAATCAGGCGCTTAAACAAGAAATCGACAGCAATGTAAAAAAAGAAGTTGATAATGCCCTAAAATAAGCTAATATAGCATAAAATAGCTTTGGAAAGTTCCATAATAATTATGTAGTATTAAGGACAAGAATGGCATGGAAGGATGTGGTATCTGTGTCTGAGAAGCGATCAGTCTTCTATTCAGAGATGGACAGTTTCATAGGTCCAATAACGCTTGTAGGTACCAATCAGGGGGTTTGCATGCTCCAATATGGGTCTGCCGAACACTCTCTCCCCTTGGTTAAAACATGGTTGAAGAAAAAGAATTTAAAAGTCGACCTGCTTCAACAAAACAATGAAGCTCTTCAGACGGTTGTTACCCAGCTGGAAGAATATTTTTCAGGTGAAAGAAATACATTTGATGTTGAGATAGATCTCTATGGAACTAAATTTCAAAGGCTTGTGTGGGAAGCGTTGAATGCTATTCCATACGGCCAAACAAAATCTTATAAACAAGTAGCTTTGGAAATAGGAGCCCCGAAAGCCGTCAGAGCGATAGGGGCAGCAAACAACCAAAACCCACTCCCTATTATCCTGCCATGTCATCGCGTAGTAGGAAGCAACGGGGCGATGGTTGGTTACGGAGGAGGCCTTCGCAAAAAAGAGCAGTTATTAGTGTTGGAAGGAGCCTTGCAGAAAGTTTCCTCTTAAACCTGTAAGAATAAGAGGACAGCACTACGACTGACTAAATGCTTAGACCTAAAAAAGAAGTGGCTGTGCGCAAAAGCTTTGCTTTTGAGACAGTCTCTTTTTTTTGTCTTCCTGTCTTCAAAGAGGGTGCGTTTTTATCTATGAGAGGTTAACAAGTGTGATAAAGTGATATAAAGTATTTCGATAAATGAACCATGTACTTTGTCTTTTGTTGAAGGTGGGAACTTCGATGAGAAAGGTTTTTTCATTTATGAAGCCATACCGGCTGGCAGCTTTTGTTGCTTTGCTGTTAATGCTTATAGAACTTGGGGTTGAATTGGTACAGCCTTTTTTAATTTCACGAATTATTGATGATGGTATTATGGAAGGGGATCTTTCTGTTGTTCTTCAATGGGGAGGGGTCATGGTGGGCCTTTCTCTAGTTGCTTTTACTGCAGGTATTATCAACTCCTTTTACGCCGCTCATGTCAGCCAGAGTACTGGACATGACATTCGTAAAGCCATATATACAAAAGTCCAATCCTTTTCATTTTCTACGTTTAGCCTTTTTCCACCCTCTTCCCTGGTGACAAGAATGACCAACGATATTACTCAATTGCAAAATGTAATATTTATGTGTCTTCGAATCATGCTGCGAGCTCCTTTGTTAGTACTCGGAAGCATAACTATGATTTTTATTGTAAATGCTCAATTAGGGATAATCTTTGCAATTACTGTTCCTATACTTCTTATATTTTTAATAGGAGTCATGAAAAAAGCGGGGTCACTATTTAAAATAGTCCAGGAACGATTGGATAAAGTCAACAATGTAATGTATGAAAGTTTAGCGGGGATCAGGGTCATTAAAGCGTTTTTACGGAGAACACATGAGATTAATCGATTTATACACGCCAGTGACGAACTTCGGGCGAAGGTAATTAAAGCCCTTCGCCTGACAGAAATCGCCATGCCCGTCATTCTTCTGCTTATCAATGGCAGTGTCTTGTTTGTCCTATGGTATGGAACAATTGAGGTGAATGCAGGAGGGGCTACGGTAGGGGAGGTTGTTGCCATTGTTAATTACGCGGCTAGAATGACAGGAGCCCTTTCTATTTTTACGATGATTATTATGATGTTTTCACGAGCCCGGGCATCAGCAAGCCGAGTTGCGGAAGTATTGGAATCTGAAAAAAATGAGGTAGAAACCGGTAAGGACGAGCCTACGGAAATCGGCCGTGGAGAAATCGAGTTTCAACAAGTTTCCTTTCGTTATCCTGAAAGCAGGGATTCCGTGTTGGAGAACCTTTCCTTTGTGATCAAAGGAGGGGAAAAGGCTGCCATTTTAGGAGCCACAGGTTCAGGGAAAACCTCCTTGTTCCAGTTGATTCCCAGGTTATATGAACCAGAACAAGGCTCTGTACTTATAGATGGAAAAGACATAAGGCAAATGGATTCGTCCCTTTTAAGGAATAACATAGGGTATGTTCCTCAGGAGGCCCTCCTTTTTACCGGGACGATTAAAGAAAATATTGCATGGGGCAAAGAAAATGCTTCTTTGGAAGAAATTAAGGAAGCGGCAAGGAAAGCTCAAATACATGAAACGATATTATCCCTGCCACATCAATACGACACCATCTTAGGTCAAAAGGGTGTTAATTTATCAGGCGGCCAAAAGCAGCGCCTTTCCATAGCAAGAGCTCTTATTAGAAAGCCTAGAATTCTGTTGCTCGATGATAGTACGAGTGCCTTGGATGTGAAAACGGAGATGAAGCTGTTGCAGGAGCTGGATGACTTATCATGTACAGTGTTAATGATCACTCAGAAAATAAGCACTACCATGGAGGCTGACACGATTTTACTTCTTGATGAAGGACAGCTGACTGCCAAAGGAACGCATGAAGAATTAATGAGCATGTCTTCTTTATATTATCGTATAAACAAGTCCCAGGCGGGAAAGGAGGCTTAGCACATGTTTTCTAAACTTAAGGAGCCTTTTTCATACGAAAAACGAGCACTTAGCCATGGTAATAAAAATGCTTTAGTAAAGAAGCGTCCTCAAGCTGATAATTGGAAAGATACGTTAAAAAGAATCTGGTTATATCTCTCTTACCGGAAAGGGAAGCTTTTTTTCGTATTATTTCTTGTATTGCTAAGTTCTGCTTTTGCACTTCTGGGGCCATTTATGATTGGAATGGCTATTGACAATTATGTGGTTACAGGTGACCTGGGGGCTTTACGTTCTTTCCTTCTTGGCCTTGTTTTTGTCTACCTCATCCATTCGGGCTCACTCCTTCTTCAAAACTTTTTAATGGCAGGGATTGCCCAGCAGACAGTATATACAATGAGAACCGACTTGTTCACTCATCTTCACAGCCTCCCTATCCCTTTCTTTGACAAAAAACAGCACGGTGAGTTGATGAGCAGGGTTACCAATGATATGGAAAATGTAAGTAACACTCTTAACAGCTCAGTCATTCAAATTTTTTCAAGCCTGCTAACACTTATTGGCACAATTAGTGTCATGCTATGGCTTAGTCCCCTTCTGACTTTGATTACCCTGCTCATTGTACCGGCAATGGTATACGGGATGAAATGGATCACAAAACGGACAGGAAGGTTATTTAAAGAGCAGCAACGTGATCTTGGGGATGTGAATGGGTATATTGAAGAAACCATGTCCGGGCATAGCATCGTAAAGACTTTTTCTCTTGAAAAACGAGTGATTGACTCATTTATGGAGAAAAACGGGCGTTTACGCCAGTCTGGTTTCTGGGCTCAAACGATTTCCGGCTTTATTCCAAAGCTGATGAATATGCTGAATAATCTCAGCTTTGCCGTCATTGCAGGGGTGGGAGGTATTCTTGCTTTGCAGGGTGTGATAACCATCGGGGTAATCGTAATTTTTGCAGAATATGCAAGACAGTTTACCCGGCCACTAAATGACCTTGCAAACCAAGTAAACACCCTTTTATCTGCAATTGCAGGGGCGGAGCGTGTTTTTGAAGTGATGGATGAAAAAGATGAAAGAAGTGATGAAAAAGGGGCGGCAGTATTGTCAGAAGTGAAAGGGGAGATTACCTTTTCAAACGTATCCTTTGCTTATGAAAGGGATGAACAGACGCTGACTGAGGTTACCTTTACCGCTCATGCAGGTGAGACTATAGCATTTGTCGGGCCGACAGGAGCCGGAAAGACAACAATAATAAATCTGTTATCTCGCTTTTATGATCCAGACAAAGGGGAAATTCAGTTGGATGGCCGGAATATGGCTCACATAAAAAGAGAAAGCGTGAGAAGCCATATGGCGTTTGTATTACAGGATTCTTTTTTGTTTCAAGGGACCATCAGGGAAAATATACGGTATGGAAACCTTTCTGCTTCAGATGAAGAGGTTGAACGAGCCGCCAGACTTGCTAACGCTGATGGATTCATACAGAAGTTTCCTGAGAAATATGAGACAACCTTAAAACAAAACGGTCAGGGCATCAGTCAGGGGCAGAAACAGTTACTCTCTATTGCCAGGGCGATTTTGGCAGACCCAGCCATTTTAATTTTGGATGAAGCGACGAGCAGCATAGATACTGTCACTGAAATCAAAATACAAGAAGCACTGCAAAGGCTGATGAAGGGACGAACCAGCTTTGTTATCGCCCACCGCTTAAATACAATCAGGCAGGCAGACCAGATTATTGTGCTTCAACATGGAAAAATAACAGAAAAAGGTTCACACGAAGAATTAATGAATAATAAAGGTTTTTATGCTGAGCTGCAGGCAGGGCAGACAAAGGAACAAGCAGTCTAGTATGATTTCTTATTCGTATCCGATCACCCTCCTTCATATCTTTAAAGGAGGAGGATGATAGTGTGAGAGAATGGGAGTCCACATTAACGGAACATAGTGATCAACTGTTAGCTTACATGGTAGCTGGGGATACGAAAAGACAAAAAACATTGATAAGTAAATTAGAAAATCAAGAACTTGCAGCTTTGAGAAGGGGAGAGGAGCGCAACAGCAAGAGAAAGGCTGAACGAGTAAAAGGCAGCGGTGAGATTCTGCCTTACAGGGTATTTTCAAAGAGCGGGGAGAAGGCTGTAGATTACTTGTTTGTGACTTCATTTCTCATTCGTTTAAAGAAAGATTTTTACATGGAAGAAATCATGCAAAAGAGAAGAGCCACTTTTGATGGGAAGAAACTGCTGGAAGATAAAATTATTAGTGTACCGTATTTGTTTGAAAATAATGATTCTCCTTCCCGTTTTTTTTCACAAGAGAGACGCTCCTTTCAATATGATCGAAGAGAAGCAATTCGCTATGCTGAACGATGGTGGAATGATTACAATCCTCAATATGAAAAATTCACAGATAATTGTACAAATTTTATTTCCCAATGTTTACGAGCTGGGAATGCTCCTATGAGAGGGTACCCTAACCGGTCACAAGGCTGGTGGTATCAAAATAACAACTGGAGTTACAGCTGGTCTGTGGCTCACTCAATGAGGTGGTACTTAAGCGGGTCAACCCAGGGTTTGTCAGCTTCTGAGGCAGAGAGGGCAGAAGACCTCGAGGCTGGCGATGTGATTTGTTATGATTTTAACGGGGATGGGCGCTGGCAGCATACAACCATTGTTACGGCTAAAGATGCAAATAATGAACCGCTGGTAAATGCCCAGACAACAAATAGCAGAATGAGATACTGGGCATATGAGGATTCAACAGCCTGGACGCCTAACGTAAAATATAAGTTTTTCCGCATCGGGGTGTGACACTGTCAGCCCTTTTCTTGTGTCTTTTTTAAGTACTGAGCGGGGAATAGGAAGGGCCGGAGTAATATGATATAATATCCCATGTTATTGAAGAAACGAGGTGCAAATAGCCATGGCAATCCATGTCGTTTTATATCAGCCAGAAATTCCTGCCAACACCGGCAATATTGCAAGAACCTGCGCGGGGACTAATACGTCTCTTCATTTAATCAGGCCATTAGGGTTCTCTACCGATGATAAAATGTTAAAAAGAGCAGGTTGTGATTATTGGCCGAATGTTAAGATTAATTATTATGATGCTATTGAAGAATTGCTTGAAAGCCATCCAGAAGGAAATTTTTTCTTTGTGGAAACTATTGGGACAAAAACATACAGTGACTTTGACTATACTGATCCAGCAGAGGATTATTTTTTTGTCTTTGGAAAGGAAACGACAGGACTTCCTGGTGAAATCACAGATAAGTATAAAGAACAATGTCTTCGTATTCCCCAGACAGATAAAGTAAGGTCATTAAACCTTTCAAATACGGCTGCTATTTTAGTGTATGAGGCAATGCGCCAGCAAGGGTTTAAAGGGTTGTCTTAAAATAAAAAAGGAGCTTTTTTGAGGAAAAAAGCTCCTTTTTCTTAATTCTTATTCATACTCACTGGCTGTGTGGCTTCTCTTCTACACCTGCTGTCAGGATGGAAACGAGGAACGCTACACAAACACCAAGAATTAAGACTAGTCCCATTGTGAAAGCCTCCTTTGTTGGTGGATGGATAGTCTAACCTATATTATAGACGAAAATACAATCAATGTGAATGTTCAATGCTTTCGATTTTGTGGCAATTCAAATCCCATGTATAATAAAGGTATGATACATATTTAGGAGGGATAGCAAATGTACGTAGTTATGAATGAGCTTCACGTGCCTAAAGAAGCAAAGGATGCAATGAAGGGGCGTTTTGCCCAAAGTGCTGAAAACATGAAGAAGGTTCCTGGATGTCTTGAATATTTATTCCTCGATAATGAAAACCCGGATGGGAAGCTGGTTGTGTTTACGAAATGGGAGACAAAAGAGCATTTCGAGGATTGGAAAAACAGCGATGCCTTTAAGAATGCCCACAAAGAAAAAAGAGAGTCTAAAGAAAAAAGCCCGGCTTCAGGCAGTGAACTGAATGCTTATGAGGTTGTTTACCAGACGTGAGAATAGGAAGATCAACAGAAAAATCTGTTGATCTTTTTTTTATGCTTGCTATGATTAGAAAGAGTATACTAATATAGAATTCTTTAGGAGTCATCAATGAAAAATACATATATCACAAGCCACTTTCCTTTGTTTTCAATCCTGTTGTTCAGCTGCTCACTTGCCATATATACGGAAGGCCTCATCACAGGATGGTTACATGAGATCGGGCTATACAGAGGAATGATGGAATTCTTCTCTGAAGCAGGAATCAAAGGCACACTTCTCTTTTTATTTCTTTTGTTTTATTTTATGGTCTTTTCAGCGTTGAAATTAATTTCCGATACACTTATTCAGCTGTCTCTATTATTTTTTTCAAACGATCAGGAAGGGGAGGACCTTTACAAAATTAGAAAGGGTTCCTGGATTTTTATCATTGCAAGTGGCCTATCACTGTTTTTCATAGCTATACCGGAAGTCATTATCATGTTATTTATTTCAGCTTCAGTTATTTACTTTACTTTTTTTGTGTATAAAATCAGCGGTTCCCTTTCTTTTAGTCGAATGACAGGGGTCATCTTCTTCCATCTTATGTTCTGGTCCTCATTCAGCTTGGTTGTTATCTACACCTGCACTGTTTTATATAATAGTTTTATCGCAAGCCTGCCGATATGACGTCTAAGAGGCCGGGACCAATTTTCCCGCAGGTGTCTCGTAATTTTAAACAATTAAAGACAGACCTTCAGGTTCTAACATTGTGTATGCAAAATGGGTACTTCTGATAAAGTTACATCACCTCAACAAAACGCTCGCCGTAGATCTCGTTTGTTTCTGTTTCCGAAAGAAAGCACAGTCGGCGGTGACTTAAGAAAGTATATCGCCTGGACGCATAACCAGAAAGGCTTGAATCCAAATATAAGGCACCAATTATCAAGAGAAGATAATTGGTGCCTAATTTACTTAGATGAAACAGCTTTGTCCTAGCCTCATGTAATTATTACATTTGTAGCTTAATGATGGCAGCAATATTTCGCGAGAGGTCTTCTAAGTAATGTTCTCCGTGCTTCATCGCATCGTCCAGTGATACAGGGCCAGGCACGAGGCTGAATGCAGCATCAATTCCACACTCTAACACTGGTTCATATCCGTGCTCAAGCTTGCCACACAAAGCTACAACATAACAACCATGTTTCTTTGCGGCTTGTGCTACTCCTATTGGAGTTTTTCCGTATATGGTCTGGCTGTCAATTTTCCCTTCTCCTGTGATCACTAAATCGGCGTCTTTCACTCTATCATGAAAGGAGGTTTCTTGGAGAGCAATGGTCACACCAGACTCTAACTCTGCCTGAAGACATGCAAGCAAACCAGCTCCTAAGCCCCCTGCAGCCCCGGCACCTGGAATGTCTGAAACAGGCTTACCAGTGCTGGTTTCCAGTATCATTCCAAAATTCTTTAAAGCTTCATCCAGTTCTTCTACCATTTCTTCTGTGGCTCCCTTTTGAGGGCCGTAGACAGCACTAGCTCCTTTTGGACCAGTCAAAGGGTTGGTTACATCACAAGCCACAGTAATGTTAACATGTTTTAATCTTGGATCCAGACCTTCCAAATCAAGGCGGCTAAGCTCCTTTAAAGCAGCTCCTCCTTCTTCGATCTCATTGTCTTTATGATCCAGCAGCTTTCCCCCCAGGGCCTTGATCATCCCGGCTCCGCCATCATTTGTAGCACTGCCTCCAATTCCAATAATAATTTTAGAAACATTATGGTCTAACGCAGCTTTAATTAATTCTCCAGTTCCGTATGTAGAAGCAGTAAGAGGGTTTCTTTCCTCAGCGGGAACAAGGGAAAGACCTGATGCTTCAGCCATTTCCATAATTGCAGTTTCCTTGTCGCCTGACACAGCGTAGGAGGCCATCACTTTTTGTCCCATAGGGGCAGTAACCTCAGTAGTGTAAATCTTTCCGTTCAGAGCGTCGGCAAGTGATTGAGTTGTCCCTTCACCGCCATCAGCCATAGGGATTTTATCAATAACAATGCCCTTTTCAAAGACTTGCTGAAACCCTTTTTCAATGGCAGTAGCGGCCTCTTGTGCTGTCATACATTCTTTGAACGAATCCGGTGCAATGACTACTTTTACCATGTGGATCACTCCTTTTCTAAAATAAGCGAAATACTAAATATATTAATGCGGAGGTAGAATCAACAAGACTTTCCTAGGCCATGACTTTAAGTGCGATTGGAATTTCCCTGCTGACATCCCCGTTTACGAGGGGGCTCTATCTCTAGGATAACCGTTTACAAAGTAACTTTCATTAGGCAACTGAATAGAGAAAAGTGAAAAATAATGGATTTTATCGTGCAGCGGCACAAAAGTAGTTATTCTTTTAAAAGAAATTTACCTACGACGACACACTGTTCTCATCGATTAATGCGAATAGAAGGCTCACTTTAAGATCAAACAGGTCACTGATTAATTTAGGGTTTTTTCCAGTTATGTTTTGTATCTTTTCAAGACGGTAGGCAAGGGTGTTCCTATGTATATGAAGTCGTTCTGCCGTCTTTATCATCTCACCGTTTTCTTCAATAAAGGCTAATAAAGTTTTATGCAACTCATCACCATTTTCATTTAATAAAACCTTTTTATAATTTTGTATCAAGGGGAAAGATTCTTTAGGGAAATTTTGATAAAATCCATAGCACATGGCCTCTGTATGTAAAAATTCCATTGTCCATACCGTGTTCCATTTCTTTAAGGCGGCAGCTGCGTTATTGAGTAAACGAGCAACCTCAAAAGAGTGGCGCCATCCTTTATAACCGTACTCAGCAGGCCCGCATGAAGCTGTTACTCCCTGAAAGGATGAGGTAGATAGCCAGTGATTTATTTCCTTTCTCGCTGAATCAGCTGCTTTTGTGCCTCCTTTTCTTAAAAAAATTAACTCTGATGTATATAAGCGAATGAATTCGTCTCCTTCTTCTGCAATATGTTGCTCAAGCCAGCTTTTGAAGGTACTAGACTGACGAGAGGGAAATGAAAATAAAAATACAGTTCCATAAGCATGTATATTAATTCCTACAGAACGCGCTCTCTCTTCTACAAAGGTGTCATCTGTCTCAGTATTTAGTAATAAATGGGAAAGAGTACTTTCTTTGACACTTTTATCACTTTGAATCTCTTGCGCTAAAGCAGCGTGTTCTAATGTTAACTCGGCACCCATCTGTACAAGCTGAGCAAACCCTCTTATTTCTTCGGGTTCACCCGTTAAACCGATGACACCTACAATGGTCCCCTGAAATCTGATTGGGAGATTTATACCCGGGAGAGTACCATCTAATTCATCAATTTCTTTTCTGGAAAATTCAATAGGAGTTTGTTTGCGGATGACCTTTTGTGCTCCTTCATGAACCTGGTTCAGTCGTTTTGGTTCACCTGAACCAATGATCCTTCCTTCTCTATCCATGACGTTCACATTACAATCAATAATACCCATTGTCCTTTGGACAATCTCAGAGGCAAGATCTTTATTTAGCATATTATCCACCTTCCGTTGATAAAACAGCCGTAGCGGCTTTATTGGATCTGACTCATAATACTGCGCCAGACAGCCAGGTGAGTTCCTTCCGAGCTTAAGGGCTGGATAGAACCAGGTTGATCTTTGCCTATCCACACACCAGTTGTATAGGCTTCATTATAACCAACGAACCAAAGGTCATGGTAACTATTGGTGGTTCCTGTTTTTCCGCCAGCCAAATGAGACTCATAGGATGCGTTTCTTCCTGTTCCTTCTTTTATCACGTTTTGGAGAAGGGCTCTCATCTTTTCATTTGTCTCTGTGCTCCACAATTTCGTTTCTTTGTGAGGCCACTCAAGTAGTACATTCCCGTCATAATCAGTGACTTTGTGAATTCCCCGCGGGGGAGTGTATATGCCATTATTAGAAAAAGTGGTATACGCTCTAGTCAGCTCTAAAGGGGTAACACCTTGATTTAAACCTCCTAACACAGAGGGATAGGAATAATCATCCTCTGTGACTTTAGAGAAAGAAAAAGGTTCTAAGTAGGAAAAGGCAGTTTCAAGGCCAGTTCTCTCTGCCAATCTTAAAGCCGCTGTATTAATGGAGTGGGTAAACGCATGGTTCAAAGAGACATGCCCATATGACGCTCCGCCAAAGTTGCGGGGACAGTATCCCTGGGTACAAAACCGGCTGCCGTTGACTAAACTATTAATGGATACCCCGTGCTCTTCGATATAAGGAGCAAAAGAGAGAAGAGGCTTGATTGCTGAGCCTGGCTGGCGGTATGCCTGGAAGCCTCTGTGGAAATCATATTTCTTATAATTCTTTCCACCGGAAACAGCTACAATGCTGTGATTTTGATGATCAACCACCACAGCCGTTCCTTCGGCTTCCTGTGCACCCAAATGACTCGATAAGGCGTGGTTAACCTGATCTTGTATAGAGGGTTGAAGATTGGTTTCAATTTTCAGGCCTGAACGCAGCCACTCCATTGTACGTCCTTGAAGTTCTCTTTCTATTTCAATTCTTTCTTCTCCTTCAGCATTGTTAAGTCTTTTGGTAAATCCTTCGTTTTCTGCAATCAGCTCTTTAAGCTCATATTCTATGTAGGTGACGTATGAAGGGTATTGATCCACTCGGTCTTTCACCTGAAGAACAACCTCAGCTGCTATTGCACTGTCTTTCTTTTCTTCACTGATACTTTCGTATTCTGTCATTTTTTCAAGGACCCATTCTTGGCGCTGTTTCGTATTTTCAAAGTTTGTTAAAGGATTATAGAATGTAGGATTGGCCGGAATGCCGGTGAGAAAAGCTATCTCGTTTACAGCAAGTTCCTGGCTCGGTTTATCAAAGTAAAATTCACTGGCAGTTTCAATCCCGTACACTCCATTGCCAAAATAAATTGTATTTAGGTAGAGTTCCAGTATGTCTTCCTTGCTGTATTCCTGTTCCATTTGATAAGCGTATAACACTTCTTTGAGCTTTCTATTATAGGATTGTGAGTGATCCAAAAATAAATTTCTGGCGAGCTGCTGTGTGATTGTGCTGGCCCCTTGTTCAATGGATTGAGATTGAATGTTAGTGATAAAAGCTCTGACCACAGAGGACATATCCAGGCCTTGGTGTTCATAGAAGTGACGGTCTTCTGTTGCCAGAAAAGCGTGTTTAAACATAATCGGTATCTCATCATGAGGAAGATATTTTCTTTTCTCTTCCCCGGCAATCTCTGAAATAAGATCACCATTTGTATCATACATATAGCTAATATTCATTAACTCCACATCAGTGACATCAATTTCCTCTGCCAAAACTGCTGGAAATGGACGAATACTTTTTGCTTCATCAATCACGTGCAAAAATACAACAATAAATATTGCAACAAAAAGAAAAATGACTGTATAGCCGGTTGCAACTCTCATGCTCGCGTTCCTTCTTTCTACCTGTGACTGAATGCAGAAACTGGTTAATGAACCTTTATTTTACCATGAATCACCATACTGGATTCTATTTTCTTTATCCAGTATGGCTGGCTGCTCAGGAGGTCCAAGCTGGTAAAGAAATACGGCAACGATATTGCCAGTAGTGCTGGAAACCATTGAATATCAGGAGCCGGACCCTAAATTTATTAAAGGAATAAACAGAGACAGGTTATCTTTTTCATAAGACCGCATAAAAATGAGTAACAGAACAACATAGGCGGAGGTCAAACGTTCCGGCCTGCGCCCCCCTTTGCAGCCAGCAAAATTTTAGAAGTTTAAGAAAGGGAGGCTTTTATCAGGTGGACATTTTAAATAAAATTCGTAACTCCAGGGAAGAAGAAGAGAAGCTTAAGTGGAGAGGTACATTTGCGGAGTATTTAGATATTTTAAAAGAGAACCCTCACGTTGCCCAAACTGCTCATTCACGGGTGTATAATATGATAAAAGACGCTGGGATTGAGGAAATAGATGGTAAAAAACATTATAACTTTTTTAAAGGAGAAATCTTCGGGGTTGAAGATTCCCTTGAGAAACTGGTAGAAGAATATTTTCATTCAGCTGCTAGAAGGCTTGACGTAAGAAAGAGAATACTTCTTCTTATGGGGCCGGTCAGCGGGGGGAAATCCACGCTGGTAACAATGCTGAAAAGAGGATTGGAAAAGTATTCTCATACGGATCCAGGAGCCGTCTATGCAATTTCTGGGTGTCCGATGCACGAGGATCCCCTTCATTTGATTCCTCACCATTTACGTGAAGATTTTTTTAAAGAGTATGGAATCAGAATAGAAGGCAATTTGTCCCCTCTCAATTTAATGAGACTTGAGAAAGAATATGGGGGCCATATTGAAGATGTAATAGTAGAAAGGATCTTTTTATCAGAAGATAAAAGAGTGGGAATAGGAACGTTCAGTCCGTCTGATCCCAAGTCTCAGGATATTGCAGATTTAACTGGAAGCATAGACTTTTCCACAATCGCAGAATATGGTTCAGAATCCGATCCCCGTGCCTACCGATTTGACGGAGAACTTAATAAAGCAAACAGAGGTATGATGGAGTTTCAGGAAATGCTTAAGTGTGATGAGAAATTTTTGTGGCATTTGCTTTCTTTAACGCAGGAAGGTAATTTCAAGGCGGGAAGATTTGCGTTAATAAGCGCAGATGAGCTTATTGTTGCACACACGAATGAAGCAGAGTATAAGTCCTTTATAGCCAATAAAAAGAATGAAGCACTTCACTCTCGTATTATTGTAATGAATATTCCTTATAACTTAAAGGTGACTGAAGAAGAGAGAATTTATAAGAAAATGATTGAAGAAAGCGACTTGTCTCACGTTCATATTGCTCCTCATGCTTTGCGGACTGCAGCCATATTTACTATCCTGACAAGGCTGAAAGATCCGAAAAAGCAAGGTGTGGACTTAGTTAAGAAAATGCGTTTATACGATGGAGAGGATGTTGAAGGTTTTAACGAACAGGACATCGATGAGTTAAGAAAAGAGCATCAAGACGAAGGAATGAATGGAATCGACCCACGTTATGTGATTAACCGGATTTCTTCTGCGTTGATCAGGAAGGAGATCTCATCGATAAATGCCCTGGATGTTCTTCGTTCCTTAAAGGATGGGTTAAGCCAGCATGCTTCTATATCTCAGGAAGATAAAGAAAGATATATGGACTTCATATCTATTGCAAGAAAGCAATACGACGAAATTGCGAAAAAAGAAGTTCAGAAAGCATTTGTCTACTCCTATGAAGAATCAGCGAAGACGCTTATGGATAACTACCTTGATAACGTAGAAGCCTACTGCAATAAGAACAAACTTCGGGATCCACTTACCGGTGAAGAAATGAATCCAGATGAAAAGCTGATGCGTTCCATTGAAGAGCAGATTGGGATTTCTGAAAATGCGAAAAGAGCGTTCAGGGAAGAAATCCTTATTCGGATATCAGCATATGCCCGCAAAGGAAAGAAATTTGATTATAATTCTCATGAACGTTTGCGCGAAGCAATTCAAAAGAAACTATTTGCTGACTTAAAAGACGTTGTGAAAATTACTACCTCCACAAAAACGCCGGATGAATCACAGTTGAAAAAGATTAATAGTGTCATAGAACGGTTAATTGATGAGCATGGATATAATTCTGTCTCCGCTAACGAACTGCTTAGATATGTGGGGAGTTTATTGAATCGTTAAATGTTAACAAAACCTCTTGTACCCTGTGAAGGTACAAGAGGTTTTTTATTCCTGTTTTTTATCTTTCTAAATACTGGAGATAGGGAACCAGGAAGAAACGGCGCATGGAGTCTGCAAAAGGGTTGTTATACTGCAATGGAAAAAAGTAGTGGTCTTCGTTTATGGTTTCTGTACTGGAAGGAAAGGTTTTGTGGATAATAAATTCTCTTCCCTCTTCCCCTACAGTAAGGGGGATAATTTCAAATTCTTCCTCAAATATCGGTTTTGTAACTTCTTCTTCTTCCCCGTCATTAGCAAAGGAGATAAGGAGGTCGGTGTCACTGTCCTCATTGGATGCTTCTTCCTGCTGTCCTTGTGATGGTTGTGGACCAAGGATCGTTCCATCTTGAAAATTCAAATCTATGTCACTTTTCAGAAGGCCCGTATAAAATGTCTGCTTAAAACCATGCTCCATTTCAACCCCATTTTGATTTGTAATAGAAGGAGCAACGTATAAGCTGTAGAGCTTATTTGGTTCGTAGCCTCCTTCAGGGGGAAGAATCTTCACCTCTCTGTTGTTTGCTAGAAGAATAACTGTATCTACTGGATTATTGTCATCGTCAACTATGTGAACAGTTTCATTATTAATAGCAGAAGAAACAACTGGTGAACTAAAATCAATGTTCCAGATTTTGTTTTCTTTAATTTCTACCGGCGGTCTGTGTTCTTTAAAAACATATGAATCCCTAACTTCAAACAATTGTACATCTTCAATCTCTTCATCCGTTACTGGCAGCTCCACCACTGCCTGAGGATATGTAGTTACCTGTAAAGGATTCGTCGCGGGATCAGCAAAGTGAAGAGAATAATATAAATGTAACGTTTCATTATTTATTTCATAATTTTCTATAGTAATCTGATAGCCCAGGGCTGGTTTTGGCTGCCACGTTAAAGTTACATTATTTCCCTTAAGTTCATACTGAACAAAAGCAGGGTCTGCTTCAGCAGATGACTCACTTTTGGCTGCAGTAGAAGAAGAGCACAAATGAAACACAGAAAGAGTAAATAAAAAGACTATAAATAAGTGCTTCATACTCCTCACACTCCTCGCTTAATATCCCTTTGTAAAAATGAATTCTGGATCTAGTAAAATAAGAAAAGATAATAATGCTTTGGGATAAAAATACTTATCAACTATTATATGCTAGTCAAAATATGTGAAAATGTCAAAGGTGGAACCTCTAGTATTTACCCGTTTACATAGTTTGTAAACCACATTCTACGAAAACCATTTATTTCCTTCTTTTTTCTTGACCGATCTATAAAAAGGTTTAAAGGAGAAGCACACTGATGATTTTCTCTTCCTGGCTTCAAAACGAAATACGATTTTTACTGAAGAAAAAAGGGTACATTCTTATAAGTTTTACGTAAAGAATACATAAGTTTACCCCTGTAAAATTTTAATTGTTTATCAAAACATTGAGTGGTAAAGTTAAGGGAAGAAATGGAGGAGTCGTTATGAGCAGTGTAGCAAGAGAAGTATTAGACTGGGTCAAAACGTTCGCTATTGTTATACTCATCGTGTTAATTGTAAGAACCTTTTTCTTCGCTAACTACATGGTCCATGGAGAGTCAATGATGCCGACCATACAAAGTGGAGAGAGGTTAATCATAAATAAAATAGGTTACGAGTTTTCTGAGCCAACTCGCTTTGATTTGGTGGTTTTTCATGCTACAGAAGATAGTGATTATATTAAACGAGTGATTGGTCTTCCAGGAGATGAACTAAGAGTGGAAGATGATATTCTTTATATCAATGGTGAGGCTTATGAGGAAGAATACTTAGACGATTGGCGTGCCGGGTTTGAAGGGGATACATACACTCCGGACTTCACGCTTGAAGAGCTGACTGGCCAAATAGAGGTTCCGGAAAACCATATCTTTGTTCTTGGAGATAACAGAAGAAACAGCCTGGACAGCAGGCAATTAGGATTTATCCCTTTTGAGGATGTAGTCGGCAAGGCAAATGTACGTTACTGGCCGGTAAGTGAATTTTCTTTTGTACGATAAAAAAACAGTTTTTAAAATGAAATAATAAAAGATCAGTAAAGGATGGTCCTCACTAACGTGGGGGCTATTTTTTTCAGCTTATCCTTGTAACCGGGCTGTTTTCCCAATGCAGCTTATCTTATCTGGCAAAAACACCCTTATGCTCTGGACAGGTCTTCTTTACAGCGAGACTAAAGGATAAAAGCATCATATCCAATTGAAAAAGGAAGCTTGTCTTGAGGAAATTATCTGAAATTTTAGCAACTCTCTTGTCTCTCTGCATAGGATAAAGTAAACCCTTTAAATGACATAATCGCTTTAGTGTATGAATCAAACTCATTTATTGTGACCAGTTCAAATGAAAAAGTAAGGAGGGCGTAAGATGGGAAAAGAAAAAAGGCATAATTTTGTTGTATCTCAAGAAAATTGGTCCCTCCATCGCAAAGGCCATCAAGACCAAAGGCGGCACCAGGAAAAAGTACAAGAGGCCATTAAGAAAAATCTTCCAGACCTTGTCAGTGAAGAAAATATCATTATGTCCAATGGGAGGGAAGTGGTCAGGATACCGATCCGCTCCCTTGATGAATACAAGATCCGTTATAACTATGATAAAAACAAACATGTTGGCCAGGGCGATGGAGATAGTGAAGTAGGGGACGTTGTGGCGCGTGAACCAGGAAGCGGCCAGAAAGCTCCCGGCAAGGGAGACCAGGCTGGTGACCAGGCTGGGGAAGATTACTATGAAGCAGAGGTTTCTATTGTGGAACTGGAAAACCTGCTTTTCAGTGAAATGGAATTACCGAACCTTCAAGAAAAAGAAGAGGATAATATCGTTATAGAAGACATTGAATTTAATGATATTAGGAAACAAGGGCTCATGGGGAATATTGATAAAAGAAGGACTATTTTATCTGCAATTAAACGAAATGCTATGGATGGAAAACCTGGCATCAACCCGATTCATAACGATGATCTCCGATTTAAGACGTGGAATGAGAAAATCCGTCCTGAATCCAAAGCAGTAGTCATAGCGATGATGGATACTTCAGGCTCAATGGGAAGATGGGAAAAGTTTATGGCTCGAAGTTTCTTTTTCTGGATGGCAAGGTTTTTACGTACCAAGTATGAAACTGTGGAAATTGAATTTATTGCTCATCATACAGAAGCAAAAATAGTGACCGAAGATGATTTCTTTTCAAAAGGGGAAAGTGGAGGAACTATATGTTCTTCAGCTTACAGGAAAGCCTTGGAAGTAATCGACCAGAAATACAATCCTGAACGCTACAATATCTATCCTTTTCACTTCTCCGATGGAGACAACTTAACCTCCGATAATGCTCGTTGCCTTAATCACATCCAGGAGCTCATGGAGCTGTCGAGTATGGTAGGATACGCAGAAGTTAACCAATATCACCGTCACTCTACGTTGATGAGTTCATATAAGAACATTGAAGATGAACGTTTCAGGTATTTTATTTTGAAGCAAAAAGGAGATATATTCGAGGCTTTAAAATGGTTCTTTCGGAAAGAAGAAAATGAGCTGTATGCTTAAAGGAAGGGAGGCTGTTCATCTTGAGCAGCCTTTCTATTTCATGGAAACCGACTGGGGAAATTTTGAATTATTTTTCATTCAAGGAACAGCTCGTTGATAAAGAATCATACAAAATTTTTTAAAAAATGTCAGTAAAACGTTTACACGAAAGAAAAAAAGAGATATAATTGCATACGTATTCAAAAAACTGACTTTTTTGAAGAATCGACAACATTGAAGGTGCAATGTTACTGCTTAATACTTATAACTAATGTAAATGAAAAGTAATATGAATAATCAGGGAGTCATTTTTTTGTGTACTTTTGAATGCGTATTCAAAAGTGTTGGATCTGCAGTAGCATCAAAGAGACGTTACCAACTCTCAAACTGCAAAAAAGTCGGGTAGTAATAATTATAAATTATATGAATTGAGGAGTGACACTTACATGGCAACGTTTATTAAAAAGGGAAAAAGCGAACAAGAAATCCAGGAAGCAGATACAAAAGTCCAGGAAGCAGTCAGCGGCATTATTAAAAATATAGAAGAAAACGGTGACTCTGCTGTCCGCGAACTATCTGAAAAATTTGATAAGTGGTCTCCAGAGAGTTTTCGTCTATCAGAGGAAGATATCCAAAAAGTAATTGAATCAGTCCCTGAACAAGTTAAAGAGGATATTAAATTTGCCCAGGAACAGATTAAAAACTTTGCTGAACACCAGAAGGATTCTATTAAAGACATTGAAGTAGAAACAAGACCGGGAGTATTTTTGGGTCATAAAAATATCCCTGTTAACAGCGTAGGGTGCTATATTCCAGGCGGACGTTATCCTATGGTTGCTTCTTCTCACATGAGTATTTTGACTGCCAAGGTTGCAGGAGTGAAAAGAGTGATTGCCTGTACCCCTCCAGCACAGGGAGAAATTCCAGTATCCACCGTGTATGCGATGCACATGGCTGGTGCTGATGAAATTTATATTCTGGGCGGCGTACAAGCGATGACGGCGATGTCTGTAGGAACGGAAACAATCGACCCTGTAGACATGATTGTAGGACCAGGGAATGCGTTTGTCGCAGAAGCAAAGCGTCAGCTTTATGGCCGTGTAGGAATTGATCTATTTGCTGGCCCTACTGAAACCTTGGTAATAGCTGATGAAACATCTGATGCTGAAATCGTAGCAACGGATTTACTGGGACAAGCTGAACATGGCCCGACATCTCCTAGTGCTTTGATTACTACTTCAAGAAAACTTGCTGAAGAGCTTGAGGACGAAATTCAGCGACAGCTTAAAGTACTTCCAACAGCGGATGTGGCAGAAGTGGCATGGAGAGATAATGGTACCATCATTTTAGTTGACAGTCTTGAAGAGGCTGTAGTGGAAGCCGATAAACTTGCCTATGAGCATGTAGAGGTACTGACAGAGGATCCAAATTACTTCCTGGAAAATCTGACGAACTTTGGCGGACTGTTCCTTGGACCAGAAACAAATGTAGCATACGGGGATAAAGTAATCGGTACAAACCATACACTTCCAACCAAAAAGGCTGCCAGATATACTGGCGGGTTATGGGTAGGGAAATTTCTTAAAAACTGCACGTATCAGCGTGTGACTCCAGAAGCCACTGTGGAAATCGGCGAATACGCAGAGCGTCTTTGTGAATTAGAAGGATTTATGGGCCATAAAGAGCAGGCTTCCTTGCGTGTCAGAAGATATGGAAATAAGCAATAATGAAAAAGGATCAGTGAATTTGGTATAATTCTCTCTGTCGACGGTAGTCAGGAGGAGAGAAAAGTGAGTAATGAAAGTAATAAAAAAGTAACTGCTACAGATGTTGCTCGTCTTGCAGGCGTCTCTCAATCTAGTGTTTCCAGAGCTTTTAGCAAGAGTTCGAGTGTATCAAAAACGAAAAAAGCACGAATATTAGAAGCTGCGGAGAAACTTGGGTATCAGCCTAATGCCTTTGCAAGAGGACTTACTACGAATAAATCAAGAATCATTGGAATTGTAATGAGGAATGTTGGGAACCCCTTCTATCCAGAAGTACTTGAAAAGTTCTACAATAAGCTTTCGGAGAGAGGGTACCAGCTTCTCTTTATTAACTCAGAGAACAATGAAATTAAAGAAGACGAAATCAGTCAGCTTATTGAATACAGCGTCGAAGGGGTAATCATTACAGATGCCCTTCTCGCTTCTTCAGCGGTCCATAGGTTTTTAAGAAACGGGATATCCGTTGTGTTATTTAATCGCTATATCTACTTTTCTGGCTGCAGCGCAGTATATTGTGATAATTATTCAGCTGCAAAGAAAATAGGCGCATATTTGCTTGAAAAGGGCCATCAAAAGCCTGCTTTTATTTCAGGTCCAACGAATACTTCTACAACTATAGACCGGGAGAAAGGTTTTAAGGAAGCCCTTTTTGAGGGGGGAATCGTAACTTTTCCTTCTGAAGATGGAAAGTATTCCTATGAAGGCGGTTTTGACGCAGCAATCAGGTTGTTGAAAGATAATCCAGCTGTTGATTCAATTTTTTGTGCCAATGATGTATCAGCTTTTGGAGCCATGGATGCGATTAAAAAAATGGGATACAGGATCCCAGAGGATATATCCATAATTGGTTTTGATAACGTAAAAACGTCCGGATGGGCTTCTTATGAATTAACAACTTGGCTTCAGCCAGTTGATGAAATGGTTGAACATTCTATCAAGCTGTTACTTGAAGAGGAAAATAAAAGCAGTGATCAGCCTATCATGAAAGGACTGCAAGGAAGTCTTGTAGAAAGAAATTCAGTAAGAGACAGAAATAACGGATGAAAAAGCAGCATCACTTATGATGCTGTTTTTTTTGCTGAAATGAATATGCTGTTCAACAAAAGGAGGGGCAACGTTAAACGTGTCAGTTGTCCACATAGAACCAAAACGAGTGTGAGGAGTACAAATTTGTATAGTAAATTGAGCTCTTTCAATTGTAAGAGTATTCCCCCTTCACCGTGCACAAACGCTCTTTCTTGACTCAAAAAACAGGATGAGGTATTGTTACTAACGACCGTTAGTTTCATAAGCTTGGCATAAAGGGGAAAGGAGAGAGAAAAGCAATGAGAATAGATGAAATTAAAGAGGCTGCAAGGGCCTTGTTTGCTGAACACGGGTACAATGGAACAAGTTTGGCAGACATTGCTGACCAAGTCGGTATTAAAAAGCCATCCCTGTATAATCACTTTTCAAGCAAAAAAGAATTGTTCTTAGTAATTGTAGAAGATGTTTTCACGTCTTACATTACCTATGTCCATGACTCTCTCTCCGCTCTTGGGGAAAGCAACGTAGAAGACAAATTAAAGCAAGTGTTATATTCCACATGCCAATTTTTAAGCAGTCATGATGTAGGTGTTCTTTATATGCGCGTATTAATGTTTCCTCCAAAGGAATTGGAGAACGAAATTAAAACACGCTTTTTAAGATGTGAGGGAGTAACAGACGACCTATTTAATAACCTTATAATTGAAGGTATTTCCAATAAAGAAATAAGAGAAGGTCCTGTAGATACGTATTTAAAAGCGTACTATTGCTTAGTGGACGGCGTAGCAACAGAAATGTTTATATATGAGACTTCCAAAGTGAAAGAAAAAGTGGAGGCTTCCTGGGAAATTTTTTGGAAAGGCATTACAGCATGAGAGCAGGTGGGATAAATGTTAGAAGTGATAGGCTGGTACTTTAGTATATTCATAATGGCTGCTACTCCTTGGCTTGAAATGCTTGTGGTTATCCCTATAGGAATAGGAGCAGGGTTGAATCCTGTTGCTGTAGGATTTATTGCGTTCCTGGGAAATGCCATTCCTGTGTTTCTTCTTCTGTATAAGTTTCATTGGCTTACAAACAACCGATGGTATCTTGCGTGGAAGAAGAAGAGGGAACTGAACAAACAAAGAAAGAACGAACAAATAAATGAGGAAAAGCTCCAAAAGAAACAAGCCAGAAAAGAAAGAATGCAAAGGATATTCGAGAAGTATGGGCTGGCTGGGCTCGCCATTACAGGCCCGGCGATTACGGGGATCCATCTTGCGACTTTGTTTGCGATGGCTTTCAAAGCCAACAAAACGAAAATAGCTCTGTGGATGAATGCAAGTTTGGCCTTATGGGCTGCTGGAATGACAGTTGCATCTTTTTATGGAATTGAATGGATGCTGTCATGGTTCGGATAATACATCCGAACTTTTTTATTTACTAAGCCATACAAAAAGACTTCCAGCTTGGGATTTTTCCTTCCTGTAGAGGTTCTGGCAGTTATCTTTCTATGTTAATAAGAGTAATAAAATACTCCTTAGTGGTTGGATAGCCATTAAGGAGTCTGGTTTGATTTAGTACGTGGTGGCTGGTCGGGATGACAGGATTTGAACCTGCGACTCCAGACACCCCATGCCTGTGCTCTACCAAGCTGAGCTACATCCCGCCCTTACATTTATATTGTAATATGGAAACGGAGCATTGACAACGCCTCCACCAAAAAAGTAAACATGATCAGCTACTTTCGTAAAGCGAACACAGCTTTCTCTTTTTTCTTTGCTTCAAGCATTAGATCGATATTTGTATCCGGCAAAAGGTCTATAAAAGAATGAAAATCTTCATCGTTTATATAATCGGCATGAGAGGTATCAACTTGATGAGCTTTACCAGAACTAATATGCATTTTAGGACGGATGCTCTTATTCTTCCAAGTTAAAAATACGTCTTCAATGTAACTCCTCGTCTTATTTTCCCCAGGCGGATTGCAACGGTGATGGTGAATATCAAAGCAAGCCGGTACCTTAAGATGGTTGGAGACTTCAAGTACATCTTCAATGTGGTATGTTTTATCATCATTTTCTAGACGAAGGCTTTCTTTAACAAAAGGGCTTACTTTATCAAAGTTGGTGATAAATCTTTCTTTGGCAGATTCTTTATCTCCATATCCGCCCCCAATATGAAGAATCATATCTGTTCCTCCGCAAAGAGAGAGTAAGTGTCCGTGATACTCAAGATCCGAGACAGCATTTTCCACAATATTTTCTTTGGGTGAATTTAATACAGTATATTGTCCTGGATGCACACTTAAACGCATATTGTGCTTTTGCTGGAGTTTTTTAATAGAGGAGGCAGCGGCTAAGATATCATCATCTTTCCACCATTCCCATTCCAAAAGGGGATGACTTCCAAACGGGACAATATCACTGCTGATACGAAAGAAAGTAATATTTTCTGTAATATTCCATTCCAATACTCGTTGGAGTTCTTTGAAATTGTGAAGTGCCAGCTCTTTTACCTTTTCTTCTCCTTCTGTTTTCATCGTTTGCAGCCGGCACGTTCTAAACCGGCTTGGCAGAGTTAAGTTTTGGCAAGGGTATCCAAGCCTCATAGCTGTGCCTCCTCCTCTCTTATGTAGACAGTAGACAATTATCCCCAATGTTTAGTCATAAATTCATCTCTTCCTGATTTTGCACGGTCTTCTTTATACTCTTTAGGATTTTTCTTGTGGAACTTCTGATGATAGTCCTCTGCGGGATAAAAAGGTGCTGCAGGGAGTATAGGGGTTACTACAGGCTTGGAAAAACGACCGCTTGTTTCAATTTCCTTTCTTGACAGTTCGGCTAGTTCTTTTTGCTTTTCATTATGGAAAAAGACTGCAGGCCTGTACTGAGGGCCACGGTCATGAAATTGCCCTTCATTGTCTGTTGGATCAACCTGGGGCCAGTAAATATCCAATAGTTTTTCATAAGGGAAAATAGTTGGGTCGTAAGTGATCTGAACAGCTTCATAATGGCCGGTGGCCCCGGTTTTTACCTGTTCGTATGTTGGATTTTCTTTATGTCCTCCGGTATAGCCGGAAACAACTTCAATTATGCCGTCCATTTCTTCAAATGGCTTAACCATGCACCAAAAACATCCTCCGGCAAAGGTAGCTTTTTCTAATGTGGAATTTACAGCTTGATCCCCCACAAGTCTCACGTCCTTTCAACAATAAGTAGAATAACATTATAACAGGTGCATGAAAAACGAGGAAAGGAAGCGCGTTGAGAAGGTTGGAAAGGAAGCAATTCAGCATATAGAGTGGATGGAAGGGGAGGGGTAGATTTTGTCTAATTAAGTCAGTTGACCGAAAAGTTATCTATTTTGACCCAATTAGTGATAAATTTGACCCAAATAAGGACCGAATTGACTTAAATAACAACAAAATTGACCCAAATAACTTCAGAGTGATCCAATTACTAACGAATTGACCCGAAAAGCTGCCATATGGACCAGAAAAGTACACTAAATAAACGAATGATTAACAATAGGGGGCACTACCATGCTATGTTTATCAATAAAGGGCTGCCCCTTTGACAAGCCTGACGTAGACTCAGGGAACAGCCCTTCCAGATTTTATCCGTTTACTACCATACCGCCGTTTAAGTGGAGAACCTGTCCTGACATGAATGAGGAATCTTCACTTGCCAAGTAAACATAAGCAGGAGCGAGCTCTGCTGGCTGACCTGGACGGTCCATTTCCGTATTGCCGCCAAATTTGTCCACATGATCCTCATCAAAGGTAGCAGGGATTAGTGGTGTCCAGACAGGTCCCGGGGCTACACCGTTCACTCTGATCCCTTTTTTGGCCAATGAAACAGCCATTGAACGAGTAAATGAGGTAACGGCACCCTTTGTTGCAGAGTAGTCGATTAACCCCGGGTTGCCTCGATAAGCTACGACAGAAGTCGTATTGATGATTGAACTTCCTTCTTGTAAGTGAGGAAGAGCTGCTTTAGTTAAATAAAACATGGAAAATATATTCGTTTGAAAGGTCTGCTCCATGTCATCAAGGTCGATCTCCTCTAAGCCGTCTTTAGGATGCTGTTCTGCCGCATTATTTACCAGGATATCCAGCTTTCCGAACTCATTGATTGTGTCATCAATCAGTCTTTGACAATGGGAGCGGTCCCCCACATGACCTGGGATGAGAACAGCTTTTTGACCAATTTCTTCTACACGATTTTTGGTTTCTTCAGCGTCCTTGTGCTCATCTAAATAAGAAATCACCATGTCAGCACCTTCCTTGGCAAAAGCAATGGCTGTTGCCCGGCCAATGCCGCTGTCTCCGCCTGTAATTAAAGCAACCTTGCCTTTCAGCTTGCCGGCTGGTTTGTAATCTTTTTCTTCCGGATAAGGCTGAGGTTCCATTTCAGATTCAATACCTGGCTGACGATCCTGATGCTGAGGGGGTTGAATATCAGGTTGTTCTTCATAAGCGTGGTCAGGCTGATTTGGTTTTTTTGACAAGAAACACACCTCCAAGAATAATTCGTATGAGACTAGTTTTTTTCTACCCGCAAAGGATAGTTTTAAACATATACTTTGGAGGCAGAAGAACTTTGGGAGGCACTTCCTTTATCTACAGGCAGGCTAATATGCCTAAAAAATTGAGGAAGAGAATGTGTTCAGATGAAATAACCTTTAGCCTTCGAGAGAATAAATAAGGAAAAGATTGCTTTTTTACTTTAATGTTGTAAAAGGTTGAATTAAAAAGTTTGAAAAGTTAAAATAAAGACCTGTGAAATAATACATAAAGGGTGAGAGAGATGAATAGTTTGGAAAGGACGAGTAATTTTTTCAGCAAATATTTTGCAGTGTTTGTTATTCTCATTGCACTTATTGCTTTTGCTGTGCCAGAAGGCTTTGTCTGGATTGCTCCATATATTACAATTCTTCTTGGAATTATAATGTTTGGCATGGGCTTGACGATGAGGTTGTCAGATTTTGCGGTAGTAGCTAAAAAACCTCTGCCGGTATTTATTGGAATAGTTGCACAATTTGTTATTATGCCCCTGGTTGCTTTCGGGTTAGCCATCGCTTTGCAGCTTCCTCCTGAACTTGCAGCGGGGCTTGTTTTAGTAGGTGCGTGTCCTGGCGGCACGGCATCCAACGTAATGGTTTATCTAGCAAAAGGTGATGTGCCAGTGTCGGTTGCCATGACTTCCGTTTCTACAATGCTGGCTCCTTTTTTGACGCCGTTCATTTTATTGGTTCTTGCAGGGGAATGGCTTCCTGTTGATGCAGGTGCAATGTTTATGTCAATTATCCAGGTTATTATCATACCTATTGCATTAGGTATCCTTGTTAGGCGTTTTATGCCTGAAACAGTAGAAAAGGGAACAGCCGCCCTTCCCATTGTTTCCATCGTTGCGATTCTGGCTATCGTTGCAGCTGTCATTGGAGCAAACACAGAGAACTTGATAACTTCCGGCCTGGCTATATTTGCAGCTGTCATCCTGCATAATGGTTTTGGTTATTTGCTTGGATATGCAACAGCGAAAGTCTGCGGTCTGGATGAGACAAAAAGAAGAGCGATTTCAATTGAAGTGGGCATGCAGAATTCAGGCCTTGGAGCTACACTCGCTACCGTGCATTTTACACCGCTTGCTGCTTTGCCAAGTGCCATCTTTTCCGTTTGGCATAATATTTCCGGACCGGCTCTCGTATCCCTTTGGTCGGGATCCAAGAAAAAGACCAGTAAGGACCGTGAGGGGATGGATATAAAATCCTAAAAGGAAAGAACGCAGGGATCCTGCGTTCTTTTTATATACAGCAAATAATTACGAAGGAAAGTGCCCCTTGTTAGAGAATATTATTTTTCTTTTCGACAAAAAATGAGAATAATAGGTATTTAAAAGAGGAGATACATAAAAAACATTGAAATAGTAGAGAAACTCTAGTTATTTGATTTACATAAAATAGATACGTAGGAGACGCCCCCATGAATGGTATCGAAATCTCAGCCTTAGGCACGTTACTGGGCCTTGGGCTGACTATTTTTTTCATTATAAAAAAAGTAAGTCCCGCTTATGCGATGATGATAGGAGCTTTATTTGCAGGCATAGCAGGAGGAATAACAATTGAAGACACTGTACTGGTAATGATAGACGGTGCAGGTGGTATGACTGGTGTAGTGTTAAGAGTACTGGCAGCCGGAGTGTTGGCAGGGGTGCTGATAGAATCGGGAGCTGCTCGGACAATAGCTGAGCAAATTTTTAACCGATTAGGGGTATCCAAAGCCTTGCTCGCTATTGCTGGGGCCATGATGGTTCTGACAGGTGTTGGTGTGTTTATAGGGGTTGCTGTCTTAACTGTGGCTCCGATAGCATTATCCATTGCCCATAAAGCCAACCTTTCGAAAATGGCTGTACTTCTTGCTATCACATGCGGAGGAAAGGCCGGAAACATTATATCTCCCAACCCTAACACGATTGCAGTAGCTGATGCATTTCAGCTTCCTCTGACGACAGTGATGTTTGCCGGGATTGTGCCCGCTTTAGGAGGGATATGGATAACCTATATTATCGCCAGGCATCTTCAGCATAAAGGGGAGAAGGTAGACAAGAAGGAAACAGAAAAAGTGAGTACCTCTGAGCTCCCTTCACTGACAGCTTCTTTGTCAGGGCCTGCAGCAGCTATTGGTCTTCTTCTCCTTCAGCCCTTATTCGGTATTGCCATAGACCCTTTGGTTGCTTTGCCTGCTGGGGGAGCAATTGGAGCATTTATGATGAAAAAAGGAAAAGACCTGAATCATTTTGCTCATGAAGGACTCAAAAGAATGAGCGGGGTTGCCATCCTTTTGATTGGCACAGGGACGCTGGCAGGTATTATCGCTCACTCTGAACTGATAGAGATAATTATTACCGGAATTGATCAATTAGGGATGCCTGCATATATGCTTGCACCCGTAGCGGGGATGAGCATGTCTGTCGCAACAGGCTCTACTTCGGCAGCGGCAGCTGTAGCCGGAAATGTGTTTGCTCCATCAATACTGGAGCTGGGAGTGCATCCTTTGGCAGGGGCAGCTATGCTTCATGCCGGAGCCGGGATGTTTGATAATATGCCACAAGGCACGCTTTTTCATATTTCCAGAGCTGCAGTGGATATGTCATTAAAAGAAAGATTTCAGCTGCTTCCGTATGAATTTTTAGTCGGGGGAGTGATTACGTTGATATCAACATTATTGTTTGGGGTGATGGGGCACATCTTTTTAACGTAATGTAATATGTAGAGACTGACAGATGAGTTTTGTTCTTTATCTCTTCGCTTACGTTTAGGGAACACTCTACAATCTCATTCACTAGTGGGTAGACATTTGGTAAATCAATCTATGGCAAAATTAGTTCATCAAAAAAAGACAAGCGATAAGCTTGTCTTTTTTATTGAGAAGGGTGACTATACGGTAGTGGATCGAAGCCCCCATATTTCAGCTGCATATTCAGAGATGGTCCGGTCACTGGAAAACTTGCCCGAGTGAGCAATATTGGTAATGCTCATCTGCATCCATTTACTTCGGTTACGGTATGTCTGATCTACAAGTTCCTGTGCTTCCTCATAGCTGTCAAAGTCCTTCAAAACAAAGTACTCGTCATTATTTGAAAGGATGTTATAGTAAATATCTTTAAATTCCATTTCATCGGAACCAAAAAATCCATTGACCAATTGATCCATGACTGTACGAATTCGGTCATCCGTGTTGTAAATATCTCTTGCAACATATCCACCGTGATTGTAATAATGAAGAACTTCATCCGCACTGAGGCCGAAAATAAAGCTGTTCTCTTTTCCAACCATATCTTTAATTTCAATGTTTGCCCCATCAAGAGTCCCTAGAGTCAGGGCCCCGTTCATCATTAATTTCATGTTGCCCGTGCCGGATGCTTCTTTGCTTGCTGTAGAAATCTGTTCACTTACATCAGCTGCCGGAATGATCTTTTCAGCCAGGCTTACACTGTAATTCTCCATAAAGACGACCTTGATTTTATTTTTAATCAATGGATCACTATTGATCATGTCCGCCACAGAAATAATGAGTTTGATTACCTGCTTAGCGAAGTGATACCCGGGAGCAGCTTTTGCCCCGAAAATAAATGTCCGGGGTGTAATATCAAGAGACGGGTTTTCTCGTAAAGTATTATAAAGATAAATAATATGGAAGATATTTAAAAGCTGTCGTTTGTACCCATGAAGTCGTTTAATATGAACATCAAAAATGGAATGGTCATCAACTATGATTCCTGTTTGATCTCTAATGATCTTGGCAAATTGTTGTTTGTTGTATCGTTTTACGCTATCAATCTTCTCTTGAAAGGATTTATCATCTACGTAGCGAAGAAGCCCAATCAGGTTTTTTGGGTGCTCAATCCATTTATCACCGATTGCTTCACTTATGGCAGCTGAAAGCTCTGGGTTGGCATGAAGCAGCCAGCGTCTATGAGTGATCCCGTTTGTTTTGTTGTTAAATTTTTGCGGATAGAGAGAATAGAACATTTTCATCTCTTTTTTCTTTAAAATATCTGTATGAATCTTAGCAACACCATTGACGCTGAAGCTTCCTACGATGGCTAGATGAGCCATTCTTATCGTATCGTAAGCGATAATGGCAAGTTCAGGTATTTGGTCCCGGAGTTCAGGGTGATCAAACCATAGGCCTTTGCAGAAACGTTCATTGATTTCATCTATAATCATAAAAATACGAGGGAGAAGATCTCTTACCATTTCAGTCGGCCATGTTTCCAGTGCTTCACTCAAGGTTGTATGGTTGGTATAGGCAACTGTTTTCCTCGTTATTTCCCATGCTTCCTCCCAGCTTAACCCTTCTTCATCCAGCAAAATCCTCATGAGTTCCGGAACGACCAAGCTCGGGTGAGTATCGTTTATTTGTATCTTTATTTTTTCTGGCAAAGAGGAGAGGGGCAGGCCAAGCTTCTTTTTATATGAACGGAGGATACTTTTTAAGCCGGCGGCCACCAGGAAATATTGCTGCTTTAAGCGCAATACTTTGCCTTCAAAATGAGAGTCGTCAGGGTATAGAAATTCGGATATTTGTTCGATTGACCTTTTGTATTCAAGGTAGTTATAGTAGTCAGCCCTATCGCTTCCAAAAAAATTAAAGTCATCCGATGAAGACTCTGCGCTCCACAGCCGGAGTGTATTTACGGTTTTGTTCTGATACCCTACAATGGGAACGTCATAGGGGACGGCCAGTACAGTTTCATAATCTTTATGACGGAATGTTAATTTGCCATCATTGTCATTCATCTCAACGGTTCCGCCAAAACGAACTTCTACCGCTTGCTCACCACGTCTGGTCTCCCAGGCGTAATCTTCTTTCAGCCAGTAATCAGGCAGTTCTACCTGGTGACCGTTAACAAAACGCTGGCGAAACAATCCATACTTATAACGTATGCCGCAGCCGTGGCCCGGCAGCTCAAGGGAAGCAAGGGAATCCAGGAAGCAAGCGGCTAATCGGCCAAGTCCGCCATTTCCTAACCCAGCATCATGTTCTTGAGAGTATATTTCTTCAGGGACAAAATCTAATTCCTGCAACGCTTCATTACAAACGTCAAGGAGACCTAGGTTAAGAAGATTATTCTCAATTAAACGTCCAAGTAAAAACTCCATAGAAAAATAGTAAACTTGTCGTTCTTGCTGTTTTTTATATGTTTGAGTGGTGCGTGTCCAATTTTTACTGACCTGTTCTTTTACAAGAGTACTTAAAGCCACATAGATATCACGTTCTGTTGCTTGGTCAAAAGGAATTCCTAATGTCGTTTCGAGTCTGTCAACAATGGCTTCTTTCATGCTTTCAGCCGTCATAATCATTGGAAGGCTCCACTCCTTTTTTTCTATTTCTTTATTGGCTGGGAACGAGTGATGAATAGAGATAAATATATTGATGGGCTGAATCTTTCCAGTCATATTGACTGTGATAAACGTTTGTAAGCAGGGTTTGTCGTTTTTCAGGAACAGCATAAACTGTTAAAGCATACTTAATTGTATTAAACATGTCATGGGCATTATAGTTGCGGAAGGTGAAACCATTTCCCTCTCCGGTGTACTCATTGAATGAAGCAACAGTATCTTTTAAACCTCCTATCTCCCGGACAATAGGGATCGTTTCATATTGCAGTGCAATAAGCTGTCCTAAACCGCATGGTTCAAAGAGAGACGGCATAAGAAAGAAATCAGAACCTGCATAAATCTGATGAGCTAACCCTTCATCAAAGTAAAGATTAGCAGAAATTTTGTCAGGATAGAGATAAGCTGCATGGGAAAAACCATCCTCAAGCTCCTTCTCGCCAGTGCCAAGCACTACAATCTGAACGTCCTGTTCCATTAATTCGGGCATCATATGAAGAACGAGAGGAAGACCTTTTTGTTCCACCAGGCGCGAAACAATGCCTATGACAGGTATATCCTTGTTTACTGGAAGGTCCAGCTTTCGTTGAAGAGCCTCTTTATTGGTCTGTTTAGCGTCTGGATCCTGCTTATAGGGAGCTTCCAAATAGGGATCTGACTCAGGATTATAAGCTTCACCGTCTATTCCGTTAATGATTCCTTCTACATCCTCTTGCCGGTCGCGAAGGATAGAGTCCAGCCCTTCACCGAAGTAAGGGTACTGGATTTCTTTGGCATATGAGGGACTGACTGTAGTAATTTTGTCTGCGTGGAAGAGAGCGGCTTTCATACAATTGAGCATCCCGTTCCATTCAAAACCAAAGAGGTGTTCTCCAGGAAGATTTAACATGTCCTGAAACATATCAATCCCCATGACTCCCTGGTATTTCAAGTTATGTATCGTAAAAACTGTTTTTATCCCCGGTACGGGCTGAAGGATATTAAACAGGGCGATAGCAAGGCCTGCCTGCCAGTCATGACCATGGACAATATCAGGAGTAAAGTCAGTAAGGGACAGACATTCTATGACAGCTCTGCTGAAATAAACGAACCTCTCGCCATCGTCGTAATAGCCATAATATCCGTTTCTGCCAAAATAGTATCCGTTGTAGATAAAATAGTAGGTGATGCTGTCATGAGTTAATTTATAAAGAGTGGCTTTTTGATTTCTCCAGCCGACGGGAACGGTAGTAGATCCTACTTTCTCCATTCGTTCCTTCCATTCATCTGCTATATCCTCATATAAAGGAAGAATCACCCGCACGTCTGCACGGTGATTCTTTTTTAGTTCTTGAGGAAGGGAGCCGATGACATCTGCAAGTCCCCCGGTTTTGGCGAAAGGGGTACATTCTGAAGCGACAAATAAAACATTCATTGTAAGGGAACTCCTTTCTGGTGTTTAAGATAGACTTATAATGTTTTGCTTTTGGCAACCACAAAAGGCTGCTCTGAGCCGCCAATTAATGTTCGTTCCGTTGAAACCGCGGCGTCCTTATCTAAAATGACATTTTCTAAGTGTACTCCTTCTTTTACCTTGCATTTCTGCATGATGATAGAATTTTTGACCTTTGCCCCTTTTTCAACTCTGACGCCCCGGAACAAAATGCTGTTTTCCACTTCTCCATCGATTTTGCAGCCATTGGCGATCAATGAATTGCTGATAGAGGAAGAGGGCGAGTACTCAGCGGGTGGTTCGTCTTTTACTTTTGTGTATATTAATTGATCCCCGTAAAAAAGGTTTTGATAGACCTCTGGGTTTAAGAGTTTCATATTATGCTTATAAAAACTTTCAACAGAATTAATGATTGCTGCATATCCATCGAACACGTAAGACTGGACATGGAGACGGTCTAAGTTCCGTTTAATTCCGTCAAGGAAGAAGCTGCTTTTTTCATAGGCAATACATTCATCGACCAGACTCAAAAGCAAGCGTTTCCCAATAATATACATGCCAGAAAAGACATGAGAATTATTTTGGTCATGAGTAATATCCGTAACCCAGCCCTGTTCATCTGTTTCGAGCTTCAAGCAGGGGGAATGTTCAGGTTCTTTTTGTTCAAATTGCTTGCTGATCAGCGTGACATCAGCTTCTGTTTCTAAATGGTGCCTGAATGCCTTTTGAACATCCACGTTGCCAATGAACTGGCTTCCGCTGATTAATACATACTGGGCATGTCCTCCCCGGTAAAGAAAGTCTCTGTTATTGTGGAAATGCTGAAGATCTCCTCTGGAAATATCAGTGGGATCATTCCAGTCTGGGGGAAGAATAAATAGCCCGCCCCTTTTTCGGTCTAAATCCCACTCTGCACCTGTGCCTAAATGATCCATAAGAGAACGGTATTTATACCGGGTGAACAAAGCCACATCATGGATTTGGCTATTAATCATATTGGAGAGAACAAAGTCGATGAGCCTGTACCGGCCGCCGAAAGGAACAGCGGCCCCGCACCTGAAATAAGTTAACTCCTGCAAAAAATCGTGTTCATGATCTAAATTTATAATGCCCATCATGCGTTCCATCTGCGAGCCTCCTAGCGAATGTCAATGTATGAATGTTTAATATCCAATCATTACTTATTTACTGACGGCAAAATCTTCAAGCATCGTGTCTTTATCTATAACTCTTAACTCTTCATTTGGACCTGACTGAATCGTACAGTTATCAGGAATAATTGTTCCCTCTTTAATAATGGCCTTTTCAATTTTTACATTCCGGCCTATTTTTACGTTTGGCATAATAACAGAGTGCTCAATAGTTGAGTTTTGGCCAGCTTCTACGCCGTGGAATAAGATGGAGTGGTGAACTTTTCCGTATATTTGACACCCTTCATTTACTAGGCTGCTCGTAACCTGCGCACCAGGACCGACGTAGTGAGGGGGCTGATTGTGATTGACTGAATAAATCCGCCAGTTGTAGTCCGTTAACTGAAGAGATGGACTTTCTTTAAGTAAGTCCATATTGGCTTCCCAGTAGCTGTTAATAGTTCCAACGTCTTTCCAATAACCCTTGAACGGGAAGGCAAAGAGTCGCTTTTGATCTCTCAGCATCGCCGGAATAATGTCTTTTCCAAAGTCATGGCTGGAAACCTCGCTTTTTGCATCGTCCAATAAATATTGTTTCAGGACACTCCAGGTAAAGATATAAATTCCCATAGAAGCAAGATTATTTTTAGGCACAGCAGGTTTTTCCTGGAATTCAGTTACTGAGTAATCGCTCGCCGTGTTCATAATCCCAAAGCGGGAAGCTTCTTCCCATGGCACCTCTATCACGGAAATAGAAGTATCAGCATTCTTTTCCTTGTGAAAATCAAGCATGGCTGCATAGTTCATCTTGTAAATATGGTCTCCTGAGATAACCAGAATGTATTGAGGGTTAAATTGCTCGATAAACTGGATATTTTGATAAATCGCATCAGCTGTTCCCTTATACCATTCCCCTGCTTCACCTTTTCCGGTAAAAGGAGGAAGTACAGAAACTCCGCCATGCTTTCTATCCATATCCCATGGTCTCCCGATGCCCAAATGCTTGTTTAATTCCAAAGGTTCATATTGGGTGAGGACTCCGACTGTATCAATGTTAGAATTTGTGCAATTACTTAATGTGAAATCTATAATGCGGTATTTCCCGCCAAAATAAACGGCTGGTTTTGCCGTATCTTTTGTAAGAAGTCCTAATCTTTTTCCTTCTCCTCCTGCTAAGAGCATTCCGACACATTCTTTTTTCATTGTTCTTCCTCCCTTGCTTGTTCCCCCTCGGGAAGGCGCCTGTATACAGTGATGGCTAGAGGAGGTATTTTCAACGATATATATTGATCTTGGCCGTTCCAATGTTCAGGAACAGTAAAGTGGGGGGCTGAGCTCGTTTGCCCGGAACCTCCGAAAGCTTCAGAGTCAGAGTTGAATATTTCCTTATAGGTGCCTGGTTTAGGTACTCCTACGCGGTAGTCATACCGCACCACAGGTGTAAAGTTACATACAATTAGAAGTTCATCTTCAGGATCAAATCCTTTTCTTACAAAGGAAATAATGCTTTGCTCGTAATCATTAGCGTTAATCCAAAAAAATCCTTCACCTTCGTGGTCTTTTTCAAACAATGCATTTTCTTCAAGGTAAAAGTGATTCAGCTCTTTTACATAACGATGGATTTTATTGTGCAGAGGATAGTCTAAAAGGTTCCAATCCAGGTCATCTAAATCTTTCCATTCATCATATTGGCCCAGTTCGCCTCCCATAAAGAGTAGTTTTTTTCCAGGGTGGGTCATCATATAGCCGTAAAGCAATCTGAGCTGAGCAAACTGCTGCCATTGGTCACCTGGCATTTTATTAAGAAGGGAACGTTTCCCATGGACCACTTCATCATGAGATAAAGGTAAAATATAATTCTCTGAAAAGGCATACATTAAAGAGAAAGTAATGAGTGAGTGATTCCACTTTCGATGGACGGGATCCATCTCCATGTATTCAAGCATGTCATTCATCCAGCCCATGTTCCATTTGAAATTAAAGCCAAGCCCGCCAACATGAGTAGGGGAGCTGACAAGAGGCCAGGAAGTACTTTCTTCAGCCATCATTAATGCATGAGGATGGTATTTAAAAACCGTTTCATTCAGCTTGCGTAAAAAAGCAATGGCTTCAAGGTTCTCTTCTCCACCGTACGTGTTATAAATCTTTTCTTCTCCATCATGCTTATCAAAATTTAAATAGAGCATGTTAGCTACTGCGTCCACTCTCAATCCGTCGATGTGGAACTCCTTCATCCAGAAAACAGCGTTGGATATAAGAAAACTCTGGATTTCAGGCTTACCAAAATCAAAGGTTAATGTCCCCCACGAAAGCTTTTCAGCCTTCCTTGAATCTTCATATTCAAATACGGGACCGCCATCAAAGAGACGAAGACCGTGACTATCTTTACAAAAATGGCCAGGTACCCAGTCCATAATGACACCAATTTGATGCTTATGGCACGTATCAACAAAGTAACGGAAGTCATCAGGAGAGCCAAATCTGCTTGTGACAGAGAAATACCCTGTAATCTGATAACCCCATGAGCGATCATATGGATGTTCTGATAAAGGAAGAAGTTCGATATGGGTGAACCCCATGTCCTTCACATATGGGACAAGAGTTTCAGCAAGCTCCCGGTAGGAATAAAGAGTTCCATCATCTTTGCGTTTCCACGTACCCAGATGCACTTCATAGACTAGAAGAGGGGAGTCATAAGGCGCTTGCTTCTCTCTTTCTGAAAACCACTCCTGATCACTCCATTTATAGGTGGATGGAGCTGGTGCTACTGAGGCAGTGGCAGGCCGAACTTCGGAAGTGAAAGCATAAGGGTCTGCTTTTAATAATGTTTCGTCATAAGATGTGGTGATTTTGTACTTGTAGGATGTACCAGCTTCAATGGAAGTGAAAAAGCCAGCCCATACTCCCTGGTCATTAATCCGGTGAAGGGGATAATCATCCCCGTTCCAATAGTTAAATTCTCCCACCACACTGACCTGCTTTGCATGAGGAGCCCAGACAACAAAGCGGTACCCAGATTCTCCGTTAAGTACCAAGTGGTGGCAGCCAAATGTCTCGTAGCTTTGAAAAAAAGTTCCTTGGTGAAATAAATACAAATCGTGTTCAGAAATCCCTAAATTATCCATTGCAATCCCCCTGGTGAAATGAAAAAGTTACTGGCTGTCAACTACAGAGCCGTTTTGAGTTAGTATAAGTTTCTCTTTCACAGAGAAATAAACCTTCTAACTGCTTAGAAAACTTTGCGAAGTTTTTTGACAAATTTTTTCTGCAAAACGCGTAAAATATTTATATGCAGGGTACATGATTATATGATTCTTAAAAACACTGCATTCTCACTACATGCACCTGAAATAATAGGTAGATAATAAAGTGCAAACAAAAAGCGTAGCGTTTAACTATATTATTTATTACATCGGCCTAGAACATTTGTCGGACGTGGAAAACAGGCAAAACAACCTGAGACTCAACAAGGAAAGTGGCTTAGTCATTCCATTCCCCGTCCAATCAGCAGAAAAAAGATTATTTTTGTTGAAAAGTATGTTGTTTTGTCGCATTTTTTAACAGAAAATAACTATTACATGATTTAGTTAAGAAAGGTCTTGTTATCATCAAGGAAATCCTGCTGTTTTAGCAAAGGGTTTGATATTATCAGTGGTTCTCGTTATAATAGAACTAAGTTAATAAAATGGTCGGAGTTACAGAGAGACCACAATACCCTGCTACGCAACAGCAGGTGTATTGTGGTCTTTTTTTATTCCTAATTCTGACAATAGAAAAAGGAGAGGTACCTATGAAACAATCACGGTTTTCTGCCATATCTAGAACAGAGCGGTTAGAAGAAATGTCAGGTAAGGAGCTAGACTTGCTTGTCATCGGCGGTGGGATTACTGGTGCAGGCATAGCCCTTGATACAGCTGCAAGAGGAATAGATGTAGGTTTGATTGAAATGCAGGATTTTGCTGAAGGAACGTCAAGTCGATCTACCAAACTAGTACACGGAGGGCTTCGCTACTTAAAACAATTTGAAGTGAAGCTTGTGGCTGAGGTAGGAAAAGAAAGAGCGATTGTCTATGAAAATGCTCCCCATGTTACAACACCTGAATGGATGCTGCTTCCTATCATTGAAAACGGCACCTTTGGTAAATTCTCAACATCTCTTGGTTTAAAAGTTTATGATACTCTTGCACGAGTAAAAAAGAGTGAAAAGCGTTACATGTTAAATAAAGAGGAAACGTTAAAAAAAGAACCGTTATTATTAAAGGATAAAGTAAAAGGCGGCGGAGTTTACGTGGAATATCGCACTGATGATGCCCGCTTAACATTAGAAACGATAAAGAAGGCCAATGATTTAGGTGCCAACCCTGTGAACCATGCGAAAGCAGAGTCATTTATTTATAAAGGAAATAAAGTGGTGGGAGTAAATGTTAGAGACCTGGTTAACGATAAAACCTATGAAATCTATGCAAAGCATATTGTAAGCGCGGCAGGTCCCTGGGTCGATGAGTTAAGGGAAAAAGATGGATCAAAAAAGGGGAAACAGCTTCATTTAACAAAAGGTGTTCATCTGGTGTTTGACCGGGAAAGGTTCCCGCTTCAGCAAGCTGTTTACTTTGATACGCCTGACGGAAGAATGGTCTTTGCCATCCCCCGGGACAAAAAGGCGTATGTAGGCACGACTGACACGGTATATAAAGGAGATATTGCTAGTCCAAGAATGACCGAAGAAGACCGGGACTATCTTCTTCAGGCAGCAAATGAGATGTTTCCTGAAGTGAACCTGTCACCAGAAGACGTGGAATCAAGCTGGGCCGGCCTCCGTCCCCTTATTTATGAAGAAGGTAAGAATGCTTCTGAAATCTCCCGAAAAGATGAGGTGTTTATCTCTGAGTCTGGATTAATATCCATTGCAGGGGGAAAGTTGACAGGGTATCGGAAGATGGCAGAACGTATTGCTGATATTGTTACCGAAAAGCTTAACATTCACGCCCCGTGCCCGACTGAACATATAAAACTATCAGGCGGGGATGTAGGGGGAAGCGCAGGGTTTGATCATTTTATTGAAGAAAATCAAGCTAAGGGACTATCACTTGGATTATCCCACGAAGAGGCAAGGGAGATCGTACGGTTTTATGGATCAAACGCTCTCCGTCTTTTTGAATTACTGGAAGAACAAGGGGAGATTGCAAAGGAGTATGGACTGCCTCTTCACTTAGCTGGTAAACTTCTGTATGCTCTTCAGGATGAAATGGCAGTGACTCCACTTGACTTCTTTAATCGCAGAACAGCTTATTTATATTTTGGAATGGAACAGGTAACTGCCTATAAGGAGAACGTCACTGCTTATATGAAAGATCACTTGCGTTGGACAGAGGAGCAAGAAAGATTATTTACTAGAGTACTAGAGGAAGAAATAAAGTGGGCTCAGGTACCTTTAGGAAAGGAATCCGGTCCTGAAGCAAAAAAAGTGGTGGGATAAGACAAAAAGGAACAGGCTGCCTGTTCCTTTTTTGTGAGAAAAAATTGCTTTTTTCCCTGTAATTTGAGAGAACTCACCCCAGTACATGTTGGGGAAAAGAGAAATTTGACGAACGAGATCTATATATGTTGGAGGAAAAAAGAAGGAAAAAGAAAACTTTTCTATAAAAATAATAATGTACATGATACTCTAAAAATGGAAGAGAAAGTAAGCTTTACTACTGGAAAGAAACGAGGAGGAAAGGTATGGTTTGGAAGAAACATTATGAACGCTGGAGTTCATTTGAAGGCTTAGATCAAGATTTAAAGGACCTGCTGAAAGAAATAACGAAAGACGAAAAAGCGACGGAGGATTGCTTTTATAAATATCTGGAATTCGGTACAGGGGGGATGCGAGGAGAAATTGGACCTGGTACTAACCGTATGAATAAGTACACGATCCGCAGAGCAGCCGAAGGGCTGGCAAGATACATTGAAGAAGCAGGAAAAGAAGCAAAAGAGCGCGGGGTAGTGATCGCTTTTGATTCCCGCCACCGCTCACCCGAGTTTGCGTTGGAAACAGCATTAACCCTTGGTGCTCATAATATTAAATCTTACATATTCGAAGAGTTAAGGCCTACTCCTGAACTTTCCTATGCAGTAAGACATCTCCGTGCGTTTGGAGGAGTAGTGATTACGGCGAGCCATAACCCGCCAGAATACAATGGTTTTAAAGTATATGGCGAGGATGGGGGCCAGTTCCCTCCAGGGCCGGCAGAGGACTTAATTACAAAAGTAGAGGAAGTAGAAGATGAGTTGCAAATACCAGCTTCAACCCAGGAAGAATTAAAAGCAAACGGTCTTCTGACAGTAATTGGAGAAGAAATCGATGAGGCTTACAATAAAGAGCTTCAAACCATTGTAGTAAATCCGGATTTAACAAAAAAAGAGGGTAAAGACGTTACCATTGTGTTTACTCCGCTCCATGGCACGGCGAATCTCCCGGTTGTACGGGCCCTTGACACGAGTGGTTTTACAGATGTGCACATTGTTAAAGAACAGGAGCTTCCAGATCCTGAATTCTCTACTGTAAAGAGTCCTAATCCTGAGGAAGAAGCAGCTTTTGAGCTGGCTATCGAAGAAGGAGAGAAGGCAGGGGCAGATGTCCTTATTGCTACAGATCCCGATGCAGACAGGGTGGGAGTGGCTGTCCGGAACAATGACGGGAAGTATCAAGTGTTAACGGGTAACCAAACTGGAGCTCTTATGTTGGAATATCTTTTATCTCAGAAAAAAGCAAACGGAGTTCTTCCGGCAAACGGGGTCGTGTTAAAAACGATCGTAACGTCGGAAGTCGGACGCGCTGTAGCAGACGCTTACGGACTGACAACCATTGACACTCTTACCGGCTTTAAGTTTATTGGGGAGAAGATTAAACAATATGAAGAGTCAGGAGAATATTCATTCCAATTTGGGTACGAAGAATCCTATGGATATTTAGTCGGGTCATTCGTTCGTGATAAAGATGCAGTCCAAGCTGCCTTGTTAGCCGCAGAGATTACTTTATGGTACAAGAAGCAAGGGTTAACGTTATACGAAGGATTAATGAACTTATTCAGCCGTTATGGATACTATCTGGAAGGTCTTGAATCTCTTACTCTCAAGGGGAAAGAGGGAGTCGAAAAGATCGAGGAAATCATTAAAGACTTTCGCAAGTCTCCTCCTCGGACAGCTGGGGGAAAGCAGGTTGTCACAGTTGAGGATTACAAAACAAGCGAAAGAAGCTGGTTGGAGGGCAGCCAGCGTGAAGTGATTGAACTGCCTGTTTCTAATGTTTTAAAATATTTCAGAGAAGATGGCTCCTGGTTTTGTGTGCGGCCTTCAGGAACCGAACCAAAGGTTAAATTTTATTTTGGGGTTCGTGAGGAAAGCATGGAAGAAGCCGAGCGGGAGCTTGCCTTGCTGAAAGCCGATGTGATGGGAAAAGTAAATCAACTGGTTTAATAATGGAATAATAGAGGAAGAAGCATAGCCTGCATCTGCGGACCTATGCTTCTTTTTTACATAAGGCTTTGTTTACCTTTCTTGGCTACAGGATATATCCCGCATTAATATTTAACTTCAAAACTGTTTTCGTGATCTATTTCATTTGCTTCATTAATATCAAGATGATCTACTTTGGAAAAGGAATTACCTTCAGCCAGGGAATCAATAAACTCCTCCATATTTTTATTTTCACCTTCAGCTTTTAGTTCAACGGTTCCATCGGAATTATTTTTCACCCACCCAAAGACATTTTTCTTGTTCGCTTCTTGTCTTGTGAAATCTCTAAATCCGACTCCTTGCACTTTTCCATGGACAATAATATGTTTTTTCAACTATCCCACCTCCTGAAAATCTCATACCTTTTTAAAATGGAGACGAAACCACGGGTCTTCTTCAGGATTATTGATGGTCTCTGAAACCACATGAGACTGCCCCTCTTCATCAGTGGCCAGCCAGCTCCCGTACTTGTCCTGATAGGCAGGATAAATATAACCTTCTTTAAATAATAACCTGGGAGGGTAAATTTCGACGAAATCATACCCCAGGTGTTTACATACGTTTTTTTGGCATTTCACAAGCTCCATATTTATCACCTTTTGATGTTATTTTATCTATACCTTTCCCAATGATGTAGGAATTAATAGAGGGATAGACATTTTGGCAGGAACCTGTCTATACGTTTTAAGAGGAGACGCATAGAGTGGTAACAGAACGATGAAAGGAGGGAGAACTATGAGCATTCACAGAAAGCATAGGGATGACAGAGTTGACGATCAGGTACAGGCAGTCAGTACTGGCAGAAACAAACTGGACAACGAAAATTTTATTAAAGATAAAAACTATAACGTGGCAGAAGCAGTGATTAAAAACAGTGGAAACTCTTATGTAAATGTTCATGTCGATGCTGAATCCTTTGCTAAAGGCCGTGCTAAGTCTTTTGCAGATGCAGACGCTAAGCAGGCACAAGAAACAGGATTTCAGGATGGGAGAAGAAAAAGATAATAAATGATGACGGGAGGTAATTACAAGGTGATTGCTTCCCTTGCCTTTACATTCGAATAAGGAGGACGTTGAAATGGAGAAAAAGCCTTTCCCAGTTCAGCATGTTTCCAGTGTAGACCGAAGTGGGAACTCAGATGTCGACGTAACAGTAAATATTGATACATCTTCTCTGGCATATGCCTACGCATGTCTTCTTTTTGCGGAAGGAAGACTTACTAGAAAGCAACTGGATACCATGGTAGAAGAAATGGATAGAATCTATCAAAAAAAGGAGCATAAGCAAAAGTTCTTACCCTCTACACAAGAATATGGAAAACAAAAAGATGCCTGGTGGTTTGTATAACAGGAATGAGAAAGCTCCCAAGCTCTGCTATCTGCCTGCCAAACGTAACCGGTCAGCAGTAAGCAAAGGTTGGGAGCCTTTTCCGTTAATTAAATTCCATCATTTTAATTCTTCTTTGAATATAAACTTTACCGGCAGTCTCTCTCATTTCATCCCAGTCTTCAAAAATAGTTGTCTCTCCAATATATTCATTCCACTTCTCTGTTTCTGCAAGTTTATTAAATTCCTCTTCAGATTCGAATACAAAGCCGCTTTGGGCAATGAATACTTCAAAAGAGGAAACAGAAGTATATTGTTTCATAAAACTTTGGTCAAAGAGGTCAGTGATAGTTACGGTATTTTCTCTGCTTATTTCTTCGATCTTTTTCTGCAGTTCGTCAGATGCAGAATGATTTTCCTTCACGACCCTCACTCCTTCAATAATATATAAATTAAAAATAACATAAGAAAGCCGCTTTTAAAATAAAGGATTATGTGAACTCGTTTTTGAAACCTATCCTTACGAAGGAAGAAATAAAATAAGACTGAGAGAAAAAGGCTTACACACCACTCCTACAGAAAAAATAGGTGGCAGCAAATCTTCCATATTTCTACATGAAAAAAACTTTTTATATATAATATGCTAGAGGAATATAGTGGAAATGAACATAAAAAGAAAAGTGCTCAAATACTCTCTTAATAAGCGGGTAATTGACTTTTCGATAAAGGGGTAGTGTGGATCATGGAAGCAGCTGTTATGGTTCAAATGGAAGAAAAAATGTATTATGAGAAGCTTCTTACAATTGTTCGAGAAGCAAATCAATTTCAAAGCTATATTGTGTTTGAAACAAATGATGTGGTAATTAATGGAAAAAGTCTGATAAGTGTCAGCACCTTTTTAAAGCAGAATAATCAAATGACGGTAAGAGCAGTTGGAAACGATGCAAAGGATGCTGTGGAAGCAATTAAAAAGTTAATATGAAAATCGCATGGTTAACTTTCAGGCGGTTTTTTAGTTTGTTTTTGTGTAATTGAGGGAAATTACATATACACAAACTAATGTCCAGGTTTGTTTCTTGCTCAATAATAAATTCGGGTAAATCTATGAAGCAAGGACAAGAGTTACTATTAATAGGGGCCAGACCGCCAATGGACAACAAGAGCCAAATAAAAGGGCAAACTCGTAATGAGAGTCATTCTCTCGATTGCGATAACAAACATAAGGAGAGATGATATGTATCCCAAGCAAGCAGAATATGACCGGTTATTTACGATAGGAGAACAGGTATTGTATAAAGGAGAAGCAGCCCAGGTAACCGCAGAATATAAGCACGCCGTTTGTATTGAATTTGTTCATTATCCCATTGTAGAGAAAAAAGAAGAATTTCCTGACCCGCGAGTAGTTATTAAGAAAGACGCCTGCGAAAGAACATAATTTTTGATAAATAAACATACTGTACAGTATAACCAGGATTAAACTCCCGGTTATTTTTTTATGTACAAAAAGGCTGATGCCTGAATGTATGTGGCACTTAAAGTTATTTTGGTATATAATAATCTCGCTTTACCTAAAAAGGCCAATTAACATGAACGGGAATGGTGGATAGATGGAAGAAAAAGTATTTCACTTGGCTTTTCACCACTTAGTGAAAATGATTACACCGGAAGTAAAACAGACTATAACATTTAAAGTAGACTCTTCGATAAATACTCAGGCTGCGGCGATCCCTTCAATGGAAAATCACTATGAAATTAACGTGAATTCAAAAAAAGTGGTAGAAAATTATAAAAAGATTATCGTTTCTCATGGGATAAAGCTTGCTCAATTTAAAACCTATGTTTATATCATACTTCTTCATGAATTAGGTCATTGTACGAAACAAAAACAGGAAGATCCTTTGAAAAATTTTATAAAAGATCACAGAGAGGCTCTCAATGTTGGTGATAAAGTTCGTTATGTAAAGTCTTTAGATTTGTTTATTAATGATTACATAAAGGAGGAAAAAAGGGCATGGGATTGGGCCATAAATCATACCCCCGAAGCTGTTTGTGAAAAACAAACAGTCAAGGATTTAGCAAAGATTTTCGTTGAAGCATCGGCTTATAGGAAAAAAGAATGGAAAAAAGATAGAGTTTCTTTTTTTCATAGATTTTATTGAATAGGTTCAATCAATGGTTGAGAGTTTGTACAGGGAAGGATGAGGGGAAAGGTTACCAACACTTAAGAAAAGGAGAGAAAAAATGCTCGAAAAGGTAGATCTTTCTCTTAAAATGGACGAAGAAGTTTATAAAACGGAATTAAAAAAAGAGCAAATGAAATTACTAGCCCTTCAAAGAGCACTGGTTGAGCATAAGTTAGGCTGTATAATCGTATTTGAAGGCTGGGATGCAGCGGGAAAAGGCAGTGCCATAAAACGAGTTGTAGAAAAGATAGATCCTAGAGGGTTAGAGGTTCATGCTACTGGAGCGCCTAACCTGGAAGAAAAGCAGCACCATTACCTTCAACGGTTTCTTGACAGAATGCCTAAATACGAGAAAATCGGGATATTTGATCGATCATGGTACGGACGTGTGCTGGTAGAAAGAGTGGAAGAGTTGGCTGAAGAAGAAGAATGGACAAGAGCTTACGACCAAATTAATCAAATGGAAAAAATTTTTGCTCAAGAAGATTATTTTATTATTAAATTCTGGTTTCATATTTCTAAGGAAGAACAGTTAAAGCGGTTCAGGGAAAGGCAGAATAATCCTTTAAAGCGCTGGAAAATAACAGAAGAAGATTGGCGCAACAGAGAAAAGTGGGATGAATATAAAATAGCAGTGGAAGATATGCTTTACAAAACGGATACAAAACATGCTCCTTGGCATGTTATTGAAGGCGAGGATAAAAACTTTGCCAGGGTAAAAACTCTAAAAACAATCATATCGACAATTGAAGAAGGGTGTAAAGGACGGGAGATTGACTTAGGTCAATATTTTTAAAACCTTTAAGAGGAAAGTAAAAGAAAAAGGGACTCATGAGAGTCTCTTTTTTATGTAGGAAGACAAGGTTTATTTGATGCGAGAAGTTTCTTGCTGCTCCAGCCATTTTACAAAATGAGAGCCGTGGAAGACTGTGTTAGCTTCTTTTAAGAAAGCCATCAGGTCCGCTAGAAACTTTTGTTCAGCTTCGCCCTTATTAGCGTATTCCTGAATAAAGTCGTTAAATCGATGGGTTTTACCAGCTGATTCTTCGCGTAACTTTTCCCCTTGATTTGTTAAAGTTACATAAGAAACTCGTAAATCATTTGCTTTCTTTTCTGTTTTGACAAGTTCTTTATTTTTTAGTCTTTTCATGATTTGCATTACCGTGGAAAGGTCCCATAAACCGACTTCTGCTACACGTGACATTGTACATCTTCCTTCTATGTGAAGGATCCACAGGATATGCTGCTCTGCTAGCGTAATTCCTATTTCCTGTGCTGACTTTTGCCAGTCTTCTTCGATAACTTTATAAGCTCCCCTAAATAGATTTAAGTATGTATGAAAATTTTGTTGTGCTTCATTCATACAAAGTCCCCCCTCTTATATTTATGTAATCGGTTTATGGAAATCTTATATACATACAAGTATATAGTTTAATAAAAACATGATATCAAACTTACAGGAAATCTAGTAGCATTTAACATTATTTTGTAGAGAAATGCAGTTCTTTTCATAATATTTCCCTTACATACTGAATTACAGAATGTGTACCACAATTTTAAAGAAAAGATAAATTTATGTTTTAAAGCGAGGAAGTCAGGTAATGTAAGTGGTTAGTGTAAAGTGTTGTGGAGGTGCAAGCCATGGAGGGAGTATCTGTTCACACTCTTCTAGAAGCATACCGCTTAGCCTGTGAAAATGAGTTAGAGGAAGAATTTTTAGTATTGTTAGAAGAAGAAATAAGAAAAAGAGGAGAGGAAATCCCTATAACTGAAAAAGAAAATAGATAATGAAACTGAAAGAGAGGTAAATATACCCTCTCTATTTTTGTTTTCCATAAAAGGGATTATAATCCGTGGCGTAAGTCGTTTATAATAGTGATTACCTAAGCAGGAAATGAAACAGGAAGCGGTGGGAAAAAAGGAAATGAACGAAACGATAGTGATAGATTGGATGACAGAAAAAGACTGGGCACAGGTAAGGACCATATACGAAGAGGGAATTGCAACCGGAAATGCTACTTTTGAAACAAAAGCACCCGCGTGGGAGAAGTGGGATGAAAAGCATGCTAGAGAATGTCGACTGGTCGTACGCAGCGCCACTGCCATCCTTGGCTGGGCTGCCTTAACGCCGGTTTCAAATAGGAATGTATATGCCGGAGTTGCAGAAGTAAGTATTTATATAAGCAAAAAGAGTAAAGGCATGGGAGTAGGAAGCAGACTTTTGGCTGCTTTAATCGCAGAAAGTGAAAAGCAAGGGTACTGGACTCTTCAGTCCGGAATCTTTCCTGAAAATACTGCCAGCCTTAGGCTGCATAAGAAACAAGGTTTTCGTGAAGTAGGCAGGCGGGAGCGTATCGGGAAAATGAATGGAGTCTGGCGGGATACAGTACTATTGGAGAGACGAAGTGTAAAGATAGGCATGGATGATGAAATATAGTAATTGCAGGTTCGTATGTAATTAATTGATGGTGATAAGGAATCCAACGTAAAAAGGCCAGCAATTCTACTTATGCTGGCCTAGTGGGTATCCCACATCTTCTTTCTTTAAATCAATTTATTAATAACATTGGTGAAAATACAGCAGTGATACATAAAACAACAAAAGCCCTTCCTACTCTTTCGTCCTTGCGGCTCCAATGACCGCTCCAGTGTGATTTGGTCTACAACCATACTTGATCTTGTTACACATAATTATAAATTGGGTATCCAGCGTGAGAAGTGAAAATTAGAGGCTAATGATGTGGGAGTAAACTAATACCTCCTGTTAGAGGGTGAGGTGGTATTCGATCTATTATATCGTGAAAGGAATTAAAAAGCAAGATTATTATTTGATATAAGGTTTATTTAGATTGTTTTTTTATATACCATAAGACGCAACGGTCTGCCAAAAAACATGGGAACCATTTTACTTGACTGACCCTTGCCAGGTTACAACAACAGTGTTATGGTGTTTATATTGATATAAACACCATAACATGGGGGGAGTTAACATGGATTTTGCCACATTGCTGTGGGCCTATATTCTGGTATTTGCATTATCTGCTATTCCTTTTTTTGAAGCTTATGCGGTTATACCTCTTGCAATCATAGCTGGTTTATCGATTTTACCATCCATTGTCATTGGTTTAGCTGGAAATCTGTTGACAGTGCTTTTTTTAGTCCTGTTTATTGAACAAATTAAAGCATGGAGGAAGAAACGCAAAGGAGTAGAACAAGAACAGCATCAAAGCAAAAGGCATAAAAGAGCACAGAAGCTCTGGCAAAGATACGGGCTTCCAGGGTTGGCAGTCATTGGGCCGCTTTTTGTCGGCAGTCATCTTACTGCTTTTATGTGTGTGACTCTTGGAGGCTCAAAACACAAAACGGTTTATTGGGTGTTAGGAAGTATTTCTCTTTGGAGTATTGTCTTTTCTGTTTTGGCTTATTATGGAATTGATCTATTGGGAAATCAGGAAGATGGCTTTATTAGAGGTTTTTTTGAATAATTACAGGTCATAGAGATATGAAGAGAAAGGAGAGGTTAGGATGATAGGGCAAGCCCTCTGGCTGGTGAGAAAGGAATTGAAACATAATCTATGGGCATTTGTTTTTACCCTTGTTTTCACCGCTCTCTGTGGCGTTGTAACGATGTTTTTTCTCAACCAGCTGGCAAGAAATGAATTTGTTACGGAAGCTGGGAATATCAATGGCATCCTGCTTGATGTTATATTTGTAGGGATGACTCCATCTTTAGCAGCCCTATATATGTCAAGCCCTTACTTAAGCTTTCGGACAGTTAAAGAGGACCCCTTTAACAAAAAGATGGCATTGCTTAGAGCTCTGCCCATTCCGATAAATGTATTGACACTGAGCAGAACCCTTGCGATGGTAATAATCTTAACGGTCATGTCTATTGTTTTTTACCTTATTATAACAGCAGGGTTATCGAATGAGTTTTTCACTTACATAACGAGGCAAGAATTTATTCTATTTATTCTTTTTTGGTTTGGCTATGCTCTATTTTTAGGGGGATGGAATCCCTATGTAGAATATGGTTTAAACGGCATCATGCTCTATCTTTCACCCTATATTTTTTTACTTGTTTTATTGATCGCTATCATAATAATTTCCGTTTTTACAGGCCGTGGAGTTGTCGAGTGGAGTTTTTTGTTAATAAGGCAGTATGAATGGATAGCAGCTTTGTTTTCTTTAGGGGCAGGAGCAGCAGGTGTTGTTATCTGGAACCAGCTTCTTAAACAGCGCCTGCTAAAAAAAGATTTCTTATAATATCTGAGGGAGGAGGCATTATGAAATTACCGATACGTGTATCTGAGGAGAGCAGGGAGCCTCTTTACCATCAAATTGAAACTCAACTTCAATCGTTAATTGTCAGTGGTAAATTGCCTCCAGGAACTCCTCTTCCATCGATTAGAGCCCTGGCCAGTGAACTTTCCTGCAGTGTTATCACAACAAGGAAAGCATATCAAAATCTTGAAGGCAGAGCCTTGATCAAAACCATACAGGGAAAAGGCACATTTGTAAAAGAAGTGGAGGAGCAAAGAAAAGAAGATACCAAACAGCAAGTAATAGTTTCTGCGTTTCTTAAGGCGGTGGAACAAGCTGACCAGGTAGGCTCTACTCAAGCTGAAATGAAAAGCCTTTTTGATCAAGCGCTTCTCCAATACTTTGATAATAAAATCAATAAGAGTAAAGGGGGAAAGGAAGATGAGTGATCATTTAGCGGTAGAGGTAAATGATGTAAAAAAATCATTTGAAAAATTCACCCTGGGACCAGTAAATTTAACCTTGGAAAAAGGGTTTTCACTCGGTATAGCAGGAGCTAATGGTTCTGGAAAAAGCACACTGTTTCGTCTCTTAGTGAATATTCTTCAGGCTGATGAAGGTACTATCCATTTTTTTGGAAAATCTACTGTAGCAAGTGAAAGTCAACATAAACAAAACATTGGGTTTTCGGGAGAATTAGTAGAGGCGTTCTCTCACTTGACTATTAAAGAACTGGCTTCCTATATTTCATATTGGTACCCAAAATGGGATCATGAAAAGTACTCTTATTTCCTTCGCAGATATCTCATTGATGAAAAAGAAAAGTTTGGGAAATGCTCAAAAGGAACAAAGAAAAAGGTAGAATTTATTTTCAGTCTTAGCCATAACCCAGATTTGCTATTACTTGATGAGCCTTCGGCAGGAGTGGATATCAACTCACAAAAAAAGATGAAAGAAGACCTTGTGGCTTTTATGGAATATGAAGGAAAGTGTCTTGTAATAGCAACTCATAATGTGGCTGAAATCGAATCCCTTTGTGACTTTATAGCAGTTCTTCATAATGGCAGTCTTCTTTACCACGATAACAAAGACAGCTTTTATGAACATTGGGCATGGCTTTGGGTGGATAACGTGCCAGAGAGCATTCTAACACACCCGAATACCCTCAAGATTACACACTCTTCCCCGATACAAATTCTTACAGACAATGTACAAGCAATTGAAAATGAGCTTCTGCAAGAAAGTACCACACCATTACAGGTTCAAAGGCTGTCCATTGAAGAGCTTATTGTATATTTTTCCGAGAATGAAGGCGCAACTCAAACAGAGAGTTTTTAGAAAAGAATCACCTAAGGTGCTTCACGTGACATAAAATATTAAAGATAGATTACTTTAGTGAGAGCTCTACGCTCTCTTTTTTTTTGATTATTTCCATCACTGAAGAAAAGAACTATTCAATATTAGAGCGGCTGGACTGAAGATAAAATTCTTGGATATTCTTAAAAACAGGGTGCTTAAACTGACAAAAAATGAAACAAAGACTGATTTTGTTGAATTCCGCAACCTGGTAAAATAGTATAATATACATGGACTACACTACGTTTTTAATAGGAGCTAAAAAATGTTTCAAAATATAGAAGAATGTGTAAAAGACCTGGAAAAAAGCGGACAACTTGTAAGGATTAAAGAAGAGGTGGACCCCTATCTTGAAATGGCGGCTATCCATCTAAAGGTGCATGAAGCAGGGGGGCCTGCTTTGTTGTTTGAAAATGTAAAAGGAACAAATTATCAGGCAGCCTCTAACTTATTTGGAACGGTGGAAAGAAGCAAGTTCATCTTTCGCGATACACTTGAGGCTACACAAAACGTAATTGCAATGCGGAATGACCCTATGAATGTGTTGAAAAATCCATTCAAGCACATTGGTACAGGGCTGGCAGGCTCAAAAGCTCTTCCGCAGAAAAGATCAAGCAAAAAGGTAATGGAGGAATTTGACGAAATCCAAATTTCAGACCTTCCGATGATTCATCACTGGCCAGACGACGGAGGGGCATTTGTCACTCTCCCACAGGTCTATAGTGAAGACCCTGAAAAACCAGGCATCATGAACGCTAACCTTGGGATGTACCGAGTACAGCTGAGCGGGAATGATTATGAAATGAATAAGGAAATTGGACTTCATTACCAAATTCACCGTGGAATTGGTGTCCATCAGGAGAAAGCGAACAGACTAGGTGTTCCGTTGAAAGTCAGCATCTTTATTGGCGGCCCGCCTGCCCACACCTTATCATCCGTCATGCCTCTTCCTGAAGGGTTGAGTGAAATGACGTTTGCAGGCCTTCTTTCTGGGCGGAGATTTCGATACAGCTATGTCGATGGGTATTGCATCAGCCATGATGCTGATTTTGTTATTACCGGGGAAATTCACCCGGAAGACACGAAGCCTGAGGGGCCATTTGGAGACCATTTAGGTTACTATAGCCTCGTGCACCCTTTTCCAGTCATGAAGGTACACAAGGTATATGCAAAGAAAAAAGCTGTATGGCCATTTACAGTTGTAGGCCGACCGCCTCAGGAAGATACGGCATTTGGCGATTTAATTCATGAATTGACTGGCGAAGCTGTGACACAGGAGATTCCTGGTGTAAAGGAGGTTCATGCGGTAGATGCTGCAGGCGTTCATCCTTTATTATTTGCTGTCGGCAGTGAACGATACACTCCTTACCAAAAAGTGAAACAGCCAGCAGAGCTGCTTACGATTGCTAACCGCATTCTAGGCACAGGACAGCTCAGCCTGGCTAAGTATTTATTTATCACTGGCGATGAAAAAAGAGAAATAGAAACTCGCAGAGAATCAGATTTTCTTGCCTATATGTTAGAAAGAATTGACTTGCAAAGAGACCTCCATTTTCAGACCAATACAACAATTGACACCCTCGATTATTCAGGTACTGGTCTGAATACAGGAAGCAAGGTAGTGATTGCTGCCTATGGCGACAAGAAAAGAGACTTGTGTACACAAGTCCCTCAGCCGCTGAAGGAGACTAAGGAATTTGTAAATCCTTTATTGGTTATGCCTGGAGTCGTAGCAATTCAGGGTCCTGCTTTTTCAAGTTATGACCACGCAGAAAAGGAAATGCAGCAGTTTACTGCAGCGATTGAAATGCATGATTCTGTTCTTACTTCACCTATGATCATCGTTTGTGATGACAGTGAATTTGTCAGTCGTACGATTAGTAACTTCTTATGGGTAACGTTTACAAGAAGCAATCCTTCTCATGACATCTACGGGACAAACAGTACTTATAAACATAAGCATTGGGGATGCGACAGCATGATCATTGATGCTCGCAGCAAGCCTCACCACGCTCCTCCTCTTATTTCTGATCTCTCAGTGGAGCAAAGAATCCAGAGGTTTTTTGAAAAAGGTGCCAGCTTAGAGAAAGTAAAGGTCGATTGAGGACGATTCCCTGCACCGGTGCAACAGGAGGAGTTTGTACTGCCAGGTTACATGCCGTCATGTAAGGCTGCCTCAGATTTCCTGTGACCCCTATTGAGTGTTTAACTTGACGAAAGAAGGTCGCGAGCCCTCTCATGGGCTGCGGTCTTCTTTAGGTTCTGGGGGAAACCTCCCTTGTTTTCGTCTATAACCTGCAGAATAAGTCATTGGCAGCGTTATACATAAAAAATTAAATGAAACAACCAATAAATAGGGTTACATGTGATCCATTGGTGCTTTGCCAAAATGAATTCTGGGTATGTATAAAAAAGCGGGTGTTAAGTGGGAACGACTTCTTCCAGGAGGGAGGTACTTATGAAAGACAACTCTTCTATAGAGACGGATCGGCAACAAAGAGAAGAAACTGAAGAAGAGACCAAACGTTTAGGGCTTGTGCCGTCTCCCGAGCTTCCAGAGGATATAGCGAATTCAGTGTCTGAAGATTTGTCGGACCTTCTTTCGCGATATGTGGATGATCGAGTTACCTGGGAGGTTGAAGTGGTAGCGGACCCTTTAATAGGAGTGGCAGGCGATTCGCTGAAAATTCTGGATGAAACAGAACGCTGCAAGCAAGAGGAAGGATGGGAGTATGCGGTTTGTATTACAGATCTCCCTATTTTTCATAATAGACGTCTAGTCGTAGCAGATGCGAGTGTAAAGCGTAATGTAGCAATGATTTCTCTTCCTTCTCTTGGAGCAACGCCAATGAAAAGAAGAGTCCGTGAAGCGATTATCCAGCTTGCCAATGAAATGTACCATGGCAGCTCTGAACAGGCTCGCAGGAGCCAGCAAAAGCAGACAAAAGAGAGAGACAGTGAGGATGACAGTCAGAATATACGGGGACAGGGTGCCAAACAACTGATGGGACAGCGACTGGCTGAGCGGATGTCACCGATAAAGAGAAAAACCTATGATGAAGACTCAGAATTTGACGTACGCTTTCTCGTAGACTCAAAGATCAGCGGGAGCATCAGAATGACTTCAGGAATGGTTCTTGCAAACAGGCCCTGGACCATCTTTCCATCCTTTAAAAGAGTTGTGGCAGGAGCTTTTGCCACCGGAGCCTATGGGCTGATCTTTCCTACCTTGTGGCTTCTTAGCGGTGCATACGGAATTCCTAGATTTATGATTCTTATGATTACTGCAATGAGTGCTATGGTTATTTGGATCATTGTCGCTCATCATCTCTGGGAAACGGTTAAAGAGGGAAGTTCTCGATATCTGGTAAGGTTATATAACATTGCAACAGCGCTTACTCTTATTGTTGGGGTTTTGTTTTATTACTCCGTCCTTTTTCTTCTCTTTTTAATAGCTGTGTCGATATTTGTGCCGGCAGGATTGCTGGAATCTGAGTTAGGTCATGAGGTATCTTTTGCTGATTATGTTTCCTTGGCCTGGCTGACAACTTCGATTGCTACAGTAGTAGGGGCAGTAGGAGCAGGCCTTGAAAGTGAAGAAACAGTGCTCAAAACCACATATGGATACAGACAGAGAAGAAGAAAAGAATGGCAGAAACAACAAGAAAAAGAAGCAAATAATAATACCAGCAGTGATTAGAATACTGCTGGTATTTTTTATGTACCATCACTTGTATATTTAGATAAATTGAATGGTTTCATTTGCAGATGAAGGGTGAATGCAGTCATGACAGGAGAGCCTTTCTTTTTATTTTATTTCATTTAGAAACCATTTCCCTCGTTAGTCGTATAACATATGAACAGGGGGTTACATAGAGTATGATTGCTTCGCTTATAATTATTGGAGTGTTTATTGTGCTTGGGATTATTTTGCTGAATGGCAAAGGTTCCTTCCTGATTGCTGGTTTTAATACGTTGCCCAAGGAAGAAAAGGAGAAATATGATACAACTGCTTTATGCAAATTTATGGGGAAGATGATGCTTGCGCTGTCATTTAGCATGTCTCTTTGGGTTTTCAGTGAAGCATTAAAGGTAAGATGGTTATTTATCATTGGTGTTGTTCTCTTTATCAGTCTCGTTTTCTTTACCCTTTTTTACGTGAATACAGGTGACAGGTTCAAGAAAGAGAATCTTTGATAATGTGAAAAAGGCGCAAAGGAAAAGGTGAAAAAGTAAAATGGAGGTATCTGATCGTTTGGGTTTGCAACAAAAATAAAGTCTGTTTATATAAGGGAGGTAACAGTAAAAGGAAAATACATAGTAAGTGGACCACCATCAAGTACAAAAACTCTAAGGAAATTTCTCTGAAATAATTAAATGAAAAGGGAAAGAGGGGAAGAACTAGTGAACGTAAATGATATGAAAATCAAAATGTCTGTAGATGGAAAGAACGGGATTTCTTTTTTGCTTTCTGGCTTAGGGGTATGGGCTGCCATAACCCTCATATTTGTACTGCCTCTAGATTTATATTATAAAAATATTCTGATGCTGTTATCTACTGGATTGATGTTTCCCTTATCTATAGCTATTTCAAAAGGATTAAAAGCAGATTGGAAGTTTCTAAATAATCCGTTAGGTGATTTGGGAGTTTATTTTAATGTAGGGCAATTCCTTTATTTCCCTATCATTTTCTGGGCTTTTGCACATAACCCTTCTATGATGGTTATCTTTTTTGCAGTTATTACAGGTGCACACTTTTTCCCCTATGGCTGGTTATATGATTCCAAACCTTTCTATGTTCTATCACCAATCATGTCCATTATTCCAATAGTTATTGGATGGAATATAAATGAAGGAGCTTTATGGTATGTTCCTTTGACATTTGCCATTCTATTAGCTTTACTTATCTTCCTGCTTATTAAGGATTACAAGAAAAAAGAGTTACTCCTTCAAAAAGAACCTTCCATTTGAGGCAGGTACTTCTGCAAAGCTATACTTGTGTTCAGAGTTCCTTTATTATTATAATAGTGAAAATAGTCTGATTGTCGTCCATTTTATTAAAGTGGACGTTTTTTGAGAAGAAATCTCAAAAGTAGCATTATCATATTCCAACTGTTCTTTAAAGTGAACCACTAAGATTAGGAGGATTTATCATTGCATTTAAAGGAAGTGCCAACGGAAGTATTGCTTGCTGCCTATCGTTCTGCTCAGCATTACGAATTAGATAAGGATTTTTTGGATATTTTAAAAAGCCATATCATAGAAAGAGAAGCAGAGGCAGTCACTGAAAGGGAAGAAGAGATGAGTTTGCGGTAACTACATAAATATTTACTGAGAAAAGTGTTTTTGTTCACTCAAAAACGCTTTTTTTGCTTTGTCATTTCCTGTAAGAAAAGCATTGTATACACCTGTAACTTGTACTTTCAACAAATGAAAGGTTAGAGGGGGATATATAGTGCACAATCGTTGTGCTTTGTAGGAGACACTTAATCAGAAACACTTCTGAGCGATAGTGAATCATCAGGCTGGAGATATCGGGAAATTTTTGTTATTTTCTCTCAATTTTGTTTATAAAGTTAGCTTTTGTGAAAAGTTACATAGAAAGGTTGAAAGCCACGTCTAATAAGTTGGAGTGAAATTAATTGAGTATGGAAAATAAGATTGCGGGTTACGTAGGCAGGATGATTAGAAACCATTTTGGAAAGGGACCTAAAGCAGTCTACGTTACGATTTCTTATCCCTACATCACTATATATCTAGAAGACTTCCTTGGCCAAATGGAAAGTGTTTTACTCAGGAAAAACGATCAAATGACCGTTTTGCACATTCGGGAAAAGTTGATGGCCGCGCTCTTACCGGAAATTAAGACATTTGTCTATGGGATTACGGATCTTGAAGTCAACGACTTTTACTATGATTGGAACCTGGATAATAGAACAGGAATGTTCATGGGGACGTTGGCAAAAAAAGAAGAAGGGGAAAGCTTCAGTAAAGACTTTCTTAAAAAAGAGTTACTAGAACAAGAAGTGATAGCTGTAAGTAATGAAGTACAGAAAGCTCCTGAGAGAATATATTCAGCACAAGTCAACGACCTTTCATTTCTGGTGATTAGAGAAGGTATATTACTACCCATTGAAAAAGAAATGATCTTCTTAGGTTTTGGAGAGGATTTAAAGGTAACAAAACGAAGATTGGAAAAAAGAAACCTTTACGAAGGACGCCGTTTTGAAAAAATATTCAATAGGAAAATTAATGATATATTTGTGGACTGGGAGACAAAACTGGATAAAAGCATAACTACTTTTATCATTGATCCTAAAAAATAACATGCCCATAGGAGTGGCTAATCCAAAGAAAACCTTCTTTGTTTTTTTATTAGAGTGCTATATGTCTTTGAGCTGGTAAATGATTTTTAGCGTGGATAAAATAATCTCGGGTTGTTTGCTGGCAAAACTTAATTTCTTGTTGAAATGAACCAACAGGTTGAAGTCTGACTAAGACCATTGCCGTAAAAAGGTGAGGACGGCTTATTTCTAGGGTCAAAAATGAATACAAGGCACTGAGTTAACATAAATGACAAATTTTCAACTTGCACAAAAGAGAAGTGTAGCGTATAAAGAATAATAGATTAATGAAAATGTTTGATATTTAGTTTAATCAGGTCTATTTTTTCTTAGTGAATTGTTGGAATTTTTAAACGTGTTCCTTGGATGTTGTCGAATAAATCAGTAATAACAGGGTTTGATTATTTATTGTTTACTGAAAATTAAACATATATTTATAAAACCAATTGAATTTATAGGAATAATAGAGATATAATAAGAAATAATCATTTCTTCTTTGTTTAGAAAAAGAGGATTATGTCGAACTCAGTCATTTTACATATAATGACACATAATAAGTTAATTCCTTTGTGAGGTGGGTTTTGTTGCAATTTCAGGTAATGAACAGTCCGTTTACTCAGGAGCAGGCAGAGCTCCTCAATCGTTTACTGCCATCATTAACAGAAGCTCAAAAGGTGTGGCTGAGCGGGTATTTAACAGCCACTAGTCAGTCAGCAGCGACAGCTGAAGCACCAGAGGCGCCGGCACCACAGGCTCCAGAGGCGTCCCAGGCTGTCAGTGAAGCACCGCCAATTTCTAAAGAAGTGACTATTCTTTACGGCTCTCAAACCGGGAATGCTCAAAGCTTGGCGGAAAATGCCGGAAAAACACTTGAAGGTAAAGGTTTTGAAGTAACTGTCTCTTCCATGAGCGACTTTAAACCGAAGAATCTAAAGAAGGTTGAAAACCTTCTTATCATAGTAAGTACTCACGGAGAAGGCGAGCCGCCGGATAATGCAATTTCATTTCATGAGTTTCTTCATGGACGCCGTGCTCCGAAGCTTGACGACTTGAGATTTTCAGTACTGGCCCTTGGAGATACGTCATACGAATTTTTCTGTCAGACAGGAAAAGAGTTTGATCAGCGTCTTCAGGACCTTGGCGGCACCCGTCTATATGACCGAGTGGATTGTGACCTTGACTTTGATGAACCGGCTGCTGAGTGGCTCGAAGGAGTCATTGCAGGTTTAAATCAAGGACAGGGCGGCAGCATTGAAGCTACTCCTTCCGCAACAGCTGCAGCACCGCAGACTGTTGAAACGAATTACTCCAGGTCAAATCCGTTCCAGGCAGAAGTGCTGGAAAACATTAATTTAAATGGCCGCGGTTCTAATAAAGAAACAAGACATCTGGAATTGTCTCTTGAAGGCTCTGGGCTTGTTTACGAACCAGGAGACAGCCTAGGGGTATATCCTGTCAATGATCCTGCTCTTGTTAATGAGCTTTTGGAAGAACTGAAATGGAACCCTGACGAGACAGTGGAAGTAAAAGGGGAAAACCTAACGCTCAAAGAAGCTCTTACTAAGAACTTTGAAATTACTGTGTTGTCAAAGCCGCTTCTTGAAAAAGCAACTGGCTTTTCTGATAATGAGAACTTGAATGAGCTTTTAGCTCCTGGAAATGAAGACAAAGCAAAAGAATATATTAACGGACGCGACTTATTAGACTTAGTCCGTGACTTTGGACCATGGAATGCGTCTCCTCAAGATTTTGTTTCGATCTTACGGAAAATTCCAGCCCGTTTGTACTCTATTTCAAGCAGCTTGAATGCATACCCAGATGAAGTGCATCTGACAATTGGCGCTGTTCGTTATGAAGCCCACGGGCGTGAGAGAAACGGCGTATGCTCTATTTTATGCTCCGAGCGTCTGCAGCCGGGAGACACCGTTCCGGTTTACGTTCAGAATAACCAAAACTTCAAGCTGCCAGAGAACCCGGAAACGCCTATCATTATGGTGGGACCAGGGACAGGCATTGCGCCTTTCCGCTCCTTTATGCAGGAAAGAGAAGAAATCGGTGCGGAAGGAAAGTCCTGGGTATTCTTTGGAGAACAGCACTTTGTTACGGATTTCCTTTATCAGACTGAATGGCAAAATTGGCTCAGTGAGGGAGTATTAACAAAGATGGATGTAGCATTTTCACGGGATACCGATGAGAAAGTATACGTTCAACACCGGATGCTTGAAAACAGCAAAGAATTGTTCCAATGGCTTCAAGAAGGGGCAGTGTTCTATGTGTGCGGAGATGAGAAAAAGATGGCTCACGACGTCCATAGCACACTCATTGAAATCATTGAAAAAGAAGGCGGTATGAGCCGTGAAAAAGCGGAAGAGTACCTGGCCGATATGCAGCAGCAAAAACGTTATCAACGAGATGTATATTGATTTGGGATTGAAGGGAGTAATATCAACATGGTGAACGATAGATTAAAAGCACCAGACGGACCGCCAAGTGATGTGGAACGTATTAAGGAAGAAAGCAACTATTTACGCGGAACATTAAAAGAAACAATGCTGGATCGCATAAGTGCAGGGATCTCAGATGATGATAATCGTTTAATGAAGTTTCATGGGAGCTACCTGCAAGACGACAGAGACTTAAGAAATGAGCGGCAGAAACAAAAGCTTGAACCAGCTTATCAGTTTATGCTTCGGGTAAGAACTCCTGGGGGAGTCGCTACACCAAACCAGTGGCTGGTTATGGATGAGCTGGCTCAGAAATACGGGAACGGCACATTGAAGCTGACGACTCGCCAGGCGTTTCAAATGCACGGTATTTTAAAGTGGAACATGAAAAATACGATTCAGGGCATCCATAATTCATTATTGGATACCATTGCAGCCTGTGGTGACGTAAATCGTAATGTTATGTGTAATCCAAACCCCTATCAATCTGAAATTCATTCAGAGGTCTTTGAATGGTCCAAAAAGCTGAGTGATGATTTACTGCCGCGCACGCGAGCGTATCATGAGTTGTGGCTGGACGAGGAAATGGTAGCTGGAACGCCGGACGTAGAAGAAGAAGCAGAGCCAATGTATGGCCCTTTGTATTTGCCAAGGAAGTTCAAAATTGGTGTAGCTGTACCTCCTTCTAACGATGTTGATATCTTTTCTCAAGACTTAGGCTACATTGCAATCATAGAAGATGGAAAGCTCATTGGATTTAATGTAGCAATTGGCGGAGGCCTTGGGATGACTCATGGTGATACAGAAACTTATCCCCAGGTTGCTAAAGTGATTGGCTTTTGTACACCTGAGCAGATTTACGATGTAGCAGAAAAGATTATTACAATTCAACGTGATTATGGTAATCGTTCTGTCCGTAAGAATGCACGCTTTAAATACACGGTTGACCGTCTTGGTCTTGATACGGTAATTGAAGAGCTTGAAAATCGTCTTGGATGGAGCCTGGAAGAGGCAAAGCCTTATTCCTTTGACCATAATGGAGATCGTTACGGCTGGGTGAAAGGTGTCAGAGGAAGATGGCACTTCACGTTGTATGTAGAAGGCGGACGTATCGCTGATTATGAAGATTACAAGCTGATGACCGGTCTACGTGAAATTGCAAAAGTCCACAGAGGCGATTTCCGCCTTACGGCTAATCAGAATCTTGTCATTGCGGACGTGTCCAGCCAGAAGAAGAAAGAAATTAATGAGTTGATTGAGCAATATGGTTTAACAGAAGGAAAGCATTATACTGCACTCCGCCGAAATTCAATGGCTTGTGTAGCCATGCCGACCTGTGGATTGGCTATGGCGGAAGCAGAGCGTTACTTACCTTCTATGATCGATAAAATTGATGAAATTGTGGATGAAAATGGTCTTCGCGATGAAGAAATCACCATCCGGATGACCGGCTGTCCAAACAGCTGCGGTCGTCCTACTCTTGCAGAAATAGGATTTATCGGTAAGGCACCAGGAAAGTACAATATGTACCTAGGTGCAGCCTTTGACGGCAGCCGCTTAAACAAAATGTACCTAGAAAATATCGGGGAAGAAGAAATTCTAAGTGAGTTGAGAGTACTTCTTTCAAGGTATGCTAAAGAACGCAGGGAAGGCGAGCATTTTGGTGATTTTGTTATTAGAGCAGGCGTTATTGAAGCTGTGACCGATGGAACGAATTTTCATGCTTAATTAGAATTAATAAAGGTCCCTTATTCTCTATACAAAAGAGTATAAGGGGCTTTTTTTGTAAAGGAAGATGGAATTTATTAATAGTACTTTTCCTCAAGTATCGTTTTCCTTTCCCTTATAAGACCGTAAGCAAGCATACCAAATCCTGTGATAACGAGCAGAAGTTCAATAATAAAAGCTTCCGGACCATATGTAAGACGATGAAGATGAAATATCCAATGTATGACGATAATATCAAACGTCGCAAAAAAGCCTGAGGCAATGAGGACACCATGGAAAAAAGAAGGCGGAAAGAAACGCCAGGAGATAAAATAAAAAAGCAATGTGACTGCTCCGGCAAAAGCCAGAACCCCCAGCCTTTCTCCCGTCGTTTGGGCAGGAAACCCAAAAGCTTGAGCCTGATATTGATGAAACAGCAAGTCTACATAAATAACACCAAAGAAGTAACTGATGAAGCGAGCCAACATGGTGCCTCCTTTCTCTCGTTACTATTTACCTGTGCTTACATTTAAATTTTCACATCCCCCTTATATCTTTTCTTTATTTTTTCCAACAATCCTTCATGCATTTCGATCACGTACCTGAATATGCATTGATACTCTGGAAGGAACATAAAATAATGTTTTGAACAAAAGAAGAAAAACTATTTGATAACCTGATAACAGGCTTTGTCCGGTAGTGAAATACAACGATAATATATGTCTACGCGTGGTATATACTGGCCGACATAAAAGGCTGCCCCGTTAATGGGACAGCCGCAGATGACACTAATCTATTTTTACTAACTCTACAGGTCCGTGGTCATCACAGTGGTCCCCATGTACATGGTGCAGACGACCATTGACAAGAAAGTCATAGTGATCGCCATGAGGCACAACCTCGTGACCGCAGTCATCATTGTGAGTACATCCGCAGTTCATGGGGGCACATTTGTCAGGGTTACTTTCTGTTACTGAAATTTTACATTCGTCCCAATGGCCGTTGTGCTCGCGGTGAAGGTGGCCCTCATGAACGTAATCAATATGGTCACCATGTTTAATTTTAGTGTGCCCGCAAGACAAGCTGTGCTCGTGGGAATGTTTTTCATGAACAGAGTGATCATGCGCCATTCCTATTACCTCCTTTTTATTATTATTTCACCTTTTTAAACTCATTATCCGAATCATACATACATAAAACGTAAGATTGGGAAAAGAGAAGATGGACAAGGCAAGGAATCAATGATACGATTTACTAAAATTATACATGCAATGGAAATAGGTGCAAGGCACATACTGCCTGCTTAATAGGGAAGTCCGGTGAAACTCCGGCACGGACCCGCCACTGTAAGGGGGGCCAATGTAATGATTGGCTTTCTCAAGTAATCTCACTGGGTAACACCCGGGAAGGGATGAGAGGATAACCCCCAAGTCAGGAGACCTGCCTATTTCAACATCACTGTTGACCTACGGGAATTAGGGAGGTGGTTAGATGCTGCACAAAAGTGTGCCTTCACTTGAATATAACCTTAATAGGCGTGACGAGCCTTCCAGATATATTTGATGAGAAGTAAGCGTTTCTAACCCCCCGGGGTAGAAACGCTTATTTTTTTGGTAAAGGAGTGGTTGCAGGCAAATATAAAAACACACAAATAACACGCATTGGTATGAAGAGGAAAGAAATCTTTACAAAAAGAGGAAGCGTCCTTATAATTCAAAATATAAATCGTAATAATTACTATTTGAGGATGCTGAGGAGGAGAAATGATATGAAGTGGAGCAAAATATATCCGTTGTCTTTATTACTTGCCGGAACCCTTATTTTGGCAGCATGTGGTGCAGAGGGGGATACTGAAACCGGAGCTGCTGAAGCGGATGGAGATTCTTTGTCCCAGGATGAAGCAGTGGTCATTGAAAACAATGGAGAAGAACTTACATTTGAAGAAGCACCCCAGCGTGCGGTGACATTAAACCAGCACGTAACAGAAGTAATGCTAGCTCTAGGGCTTGAAGACCATATGGCAGGGACTGCATATTTAGATGACGGCATACACCCCGATTACAAGGAGGCATATGAGAGTGTGCCTGTTTTGGCAGATCAATACCCTTCCCAGGAGCCTTTTTTAAATGTGGAACCTGATTTTGCTTACGCAGGATGGGAAAGTGCTTTTACAGAGGACAATATAGGAACCTTTACTCAGCTCCTTGAGTACGGGATCACCCCTTATCTTCATGAATCTTCCTCAATGGTTGGACCAACTCTTGATGATGTCTATCAGGATATTACGAATATAGGCCAGATATTTGGAGTGGAAGATAAGGCTGAGGAATTAATTTCTACTATGGATCAGCGAATTGCTGACGTTCAAGCGCAAATAGACCCGGATACAGATGATCCCTTTAAGGTATTTGTATATGATAGCGGGGAACAAGAGCCCATGACTGGCAGTCAATTTTTTATGACAAACTTAATTGAAATGGCAGGCGGTACTAACATATTCTCTGATGCTTTGGACCAAAACTGGGGGAACGTAAGCTGGGAAGCAGTGATTGAGGAGGACCCTGAATGGATCGTTATTGTTGATTACGGGGAAACAACAGCAGAGCAGAAAAAAGAATTTTTGTTATCATATGATGCTTTGGAAAGTGTGACAGCAATACAAGAAGAGAATTTTGTAGTCGTTCCCTTATCTGCGGCGGCTGAAGGAGTCAGAGCTCCTGAAGCGTTTGAGTTGATGGCAGAAGGATTTTACCCGGATATAGATGACGAAAATTAGGTGACTTTCTTATGAGCGGTATAGCAAAAACTTATGAGACTACCCCTTTATCAGGGAAAGATAAATTGGAGGAAAAACAGCTAAATAGGAATAAAGTTGCCTACATGCTTTGGCTCAGCGGTCTTCTAGGATTACTGTTGATATCGATAACTGCAGGGGTGATGCTGGGACCAGTTGCTATTTCCCCTGAAGCAGTATGGGGAATCATTGTTTCGAAGGTTCCGGTTGTGGGTGCGTGGATCACAGCCGAGTGGACTCCTGCTCATGAACACATCGTTTGGGATATCCGCTTGCCCAGAGTGCTTTTGGGTGCTGTGGTAGGAGCAGGGCTTTCTATTGTAGGTGTGGCTATCCAGGCCCTGGTTCGAAACTCCCTGGCCGACCCTTTTATTCTCGGTGTGTCTTCTGGTGCTTCTGTTGGAGCTACCTTGGTGATTCTGTTTGGAGCGTTCAGTGTATTTGGTCAATATGCTCTTTCACTTGCTGCGTTTTTAGGAGCATTAGTTTCCATTGTTCTGGTTTTTTTGTTAGCGCAAGTAAATAAAAGAATTTCTACAGTGAGGCTCCTTCTAGCCGGCATAGCCATTTCCATGATATTGAGTGCAGTGACGAGCTTCATTGTTATTTCTGCGCCTAGAGAAGAAGGAATTCGAAACGCTCTTTACTGGTTGATGGGCAGTTTAGCCGGCGGAACCTGGGGGAACCTGTCGATTCCCTTAGCTTCTCTTGGTATTGTGTTTCTTTTTCTTTGGCTTCAATCACGTTCGTTAAATCTTCTCCTTATGGGAGAGGAAACGGCAGCTACGTTAGGGATGAATATTGATCAATTCCGAAAGATCCTTTTAGTTATTACCGCCCTTCTTACTGGGGTTTTGGTAGCCGTCAGTGGAGCCATTGGCTTTGTAGGGTTAATGATTCCTCATATAGTGAGGCTGCTTATCGGCTCAGACCATAAAAGGGTGCTGCCGGTCAGTGCTTTGCTTGGAGCGGTATTTCTAATATGGGCTGATATTGGAGCAAGACTGATTGCTGCACCAGAGGAAATGCCCATAGGTATTCTAACCGCCTTATGCGGAGGACCGTTTTTTATTTGGCTCTTGCGAAGAAGTACATACTCGTTTGGGAGTGAATCATAATGCATGTAAAAGTAGAAGATCTTTCAAAAGATTTATCAGGTGAAAAAATACTGCAAAACATTAATTTACATGTAGATACAAATAAATTTGTCGGGATAGTGGGACCTAACGGCAGCGGGAAATCTACGATGTTAAAAAGCATTTATCGGCACCTTAAGCCTGACTTTGGCGTTGTGGAAGTAAACGGTGAAAATATATATAGCTGGACGGCTAAAAAAACGGCGAAACATATGGCCGTTGTCAGCCAGGAGTCAAGTGTTCCCTTCGATTTTTCGGTAAAAGAAATGGTACTTATGGGCAGATCCCCTCACAAACGATTTCTGGACAGAGATAACATAGAGGATGAAAAAATTGCAGAAAAAGCATTATCAGAAGTGGGGATGCTTTCGTTTTCCAGAAGAAGCTTCGCCTCGTTATCAGGTGGGGAGAAACAAAGGGTTATAATTGCCAGAGCGTTAACACAAGAGGCCGATGTCCTTGTTTTGGATGAGCCGACGAATCATCTCGATATTCAGCACCAGCTCCAAGTATTAGATCTGGTTAAGTGTTTAAAGCAGACGGTAATAGGAGCACTACATGACTTAAACTTGGCTGCAGCATACTGCGATAAGATCTACGTCCTTAACCATGGAGAGATCTATGCATCAGGAACCCCACAGGATGTATTCACCACTGAGCTAATGAGAGAAATTTTCGGCGTTGAAACTGTAGTAATGGAGCACCCCATAACCAAGAAACTTGCTATTACTTATTTATCTGAAGGGATGCATTCTTAACAAAGGAGGCAATTTATTTATGGCGACTTGGAATTTATCAGAAACTTCCCACCACATTTTGATATGTAACGGGGGAAGCTGTATGAAGAAAGGTGGAGAAGAAGTTACTTCAGCAATCAGGGAAGCAATTAAGGACCTTGGAATAGACGACATGGTTCATACGACAAGAACACGATGTAATGGAAGATGTGAGGACGCTTGTGTGGTCATTGTCTACCCAGAAGGTATATGGTATCAAGGTATTAGTAGACAAACAGGAAAAGAAATTATAACAAAGCATATTCAGGAAAAAACGATACTGGAAGACTCATTAACTTATCAATATAGTGATGGTGGTTTCTCGCGGCAGCAAGAAGCACCAGCAGGGATTTACAAAAGAGATATAAGATAAAAAGATAACCTGTAAATATACAGGTGAACCGTTTCTTCTACCCGGATTGTGGCTAGAGAAGCAGATTCTATGGGAGAATATAAAGGATTTGCTTCTGGATAAGACGGATATGAGGAGTTTGTTGGCCTGAGCCAAGCTTACATCAAAGGTATGAGACAGTGCATGTTCTAAAGGATGGTTAAATACATGCTCGATAAGATAACCAGGCCGCACCAGAACAATATAAAAGTGGAAATGAATAGTTTGGGTTTGGAAGATTGATTGATATAGGACAATGACATATGTTGTCTCCTTTCACAGTTTACCAGTCTTTTATGGCAGCAAGGCGGGAGAAGAAAACATGAGTATTATTAGTAGTATGACAGGAAAGAAGGAAAAAGTGGAAGTGAAAGTCTGTGAATGCTATAGGTGAAACAATGTTCTCTAATTAAAAAAAGCATTCCGAGGAATGCTTTTTCAATAATTTATGATAAACGTTCAATTTCAATTTCAGTACCGTCTGCAAAAGTGATTTCAAGGCCGAAGTCATTAATCTCTTCTGGCACAAGTCCAAAAACAGCTAACACCTCATCAGCAATTTGAGCCTCGCTCATTTGACTGGAAATATTCAATTGCGCCAGCATTTCCTCCATATGCTGTACAGCCCAGTCACCGCCTTGATCAGCTTCTTCTCCATGTTCGTGCTCCACTTTTGCATCCACATCATTGGTGGTTCGTTTATATTCCCATTCTACTTCATCGTCGTATATCGTTCTAACCTCAAGATCAAATTCCCGAATGTTATCAACGTTAGTTTGAAAAGCTTGACCACCGAAGTTGTCTTGTGCATTCATGCCGGTCTGATTTCCAGCCTGGTTTCCGGCTTGGTTTCCTCCTTGACCTGCTGCATCGCCTCCATTACATCCTGTACTCATAAAAGTTAACATTACAGCTAGAAAGAAAACGGCACCACGGGTGAATTTCTTCAATGTCATCGCTCCTTTGGCATATTTATACTTTTAGAGTGTCTAGAAATTAATAAATTATGCTCACAAAAGGAGGATGAGGAAAATATAACTGGGTGCAGGCACTGGAAAGAAGAGGGTAGCTAAATCAATGGAAACCCTTGTTACATAGGGGAAGTATCATTACAAATATTACAAACCTAGATGGGGTGCCAGGCACCCCCTATTCGTTTCGTCCTGCTTCGATCAGTAAAAAGGTAGCGGTTATGATGTGCATAATCATTCCGACAATCGGAATCCATGCTATGCAGGAGGTGACAATACCCAAAATATGTCCTGTTTTCTTTCTGCCTTCATTCGTTGTGATCACTAACGCTACGATATGTAATGCAAGCATAATTAATAATGGTACCCAGTAGAATCCTAAAACGATCGTTGCTCCGAGAATGGGAAAGCCAAGCAATGCTTCTAATCCTCCTGCTACCCACTTTAATACTCTACCTGCCATTCCAACACCTCCTTTGTTTGCTTTTTCCATTATACTCACAGCGCTTATTATATTTAAATGAAATAAGTTCGGCCTTTTATCAAATTTATGAACAGGTAAGCAGCAATATGTTTTTTAGTGGCGTCTTCCAATGACAGCAAGAGAGAATCAATTTCAGCATTTTGTTATGAGCAGAAGACAACACAAGTGGTGATCAGTCCTTTATGATAAAAAGGAAGGGACTTTCGTAAGAATATTACTTATTGATAGGTGTTGAACAAAGTGGGCTTAGAATTATTATTTGTCTTTGTTATCGTTGTGATTGGCGGATTTATTCAGGGGGCCAGTGGTTTTGGCTTTGGATTAGTTGCTATGGGGTTTTTGCCGCTTTTTCTTACGTTAAAAGAAAGCACGCTGATTGTTATTGCGTTACTACTCGTAGCTTCGTTGAGCATTGTGCGAAAAATGTATCAGTACATAGAACTGAAAGGTCTTCTACTTATTATCCTTCCTGCGATGGCAGGAAGGGTATTCTCTTTTTTTATTTTGACGGCTTACGGAGATATGGCTGTGTTGAAACAGGTGCTTGGCTTCTTTTTGATTGGAATGGTTATTTACTTACTTCTTAAAAAGAAGGCCTCTCCTTCTGCAGAAATGAAGCTAGTAACACCGTTGGTACTTGGATTTTTAGGTGGGTTTATTGGCGGAATTTTTGCCGTGGGGGGCCCATTTTTTGTCTTTTACTTTTTGATGCTTTACCAGGACAAGTATAAATACAATGCCAACCTGCAAGTCACCGTAGTCATAACCAGTTTATTTACTCTGCTCCTTCACGGCTTGAATGGTGATTTTGATGTTTCGCTGCTTGTGTATATTTTGGCAGGAATTTTTGGGGTGTTTTTAGGCACAGCACTAGGGTTAAAGTGGTTTGAAAACCTTCCTGCTGCTTTTATCAAAAAACTTGCCATGATAATGGTTTTGCTGGCAGCCATTAATTTAATCTTGTTTAGTTAAGAACAATTAAATAAGGTACAGTTTATGTGCCAAAAAAGGGCAGAAACTGTACCCTATTATTCATTACCTATTTGTCCGAAAGGGGGAGATTCTATAATTAATACTCAAACATTCATTTGAATATAATTATGTAATATAATAATAGTGTAATAATCAAATTAATATTTGAATGATGGGTGGGAGGTATATGACACCAAAGGATCAATGTGAAATATTTTGTTATGACGAGGAAAAAGTCAACAGATTAAAAGAGACAATTATAGCTGAAGATATGCAACATATGGCACGAATGTTTAAGGCGCTTGCTGATGACACAAGGATGAAGATTGCTTATTCCCTGAGTCAGGAAGACGAATTATGTGTTTGTGATGTGGCACATATCATTGGAGCTACCACCGCCACTGCATCTCATCACCTCAGGCTCTTACGTAACATGGGGCTGGCAAAATACCGGAAAAAAGGCAGATTAGTATTTTACTCCTTAGACGACGATCATATTAAACAATTAGTCCTCATCGCCTATGAACATAAGCAAGAAGAAAAAGGTGAGTGATATGGCTGAAAAAAAGACTTACAATGTTCAAGGGTTTACCTGAACTGACTGTGCTGCTCAGTTTGAGCAGAATGTAAAGAAGCTGCCAAGCGTAAAGGACGCCAAAATAAATTTTGGAGCTTCAAAAATTACAGTGTACGGAAACCCTTCTATAGAAGAAGTAGAAAAAGCAGGAGCTTTTGAAAACTTGAGGGTAGTGCATGAAAATGAACAACTGACCCGTATTCCCTTATGGAAAAACCAGGGGGCAGTAAAAACGATTATTTCAGGGATATTACTCATTCTGGGATTGATATTGTACCTCGTGATGGATGATGAAACTCTTCTGCCAGTCTTAGCTTTTGCTTCTTCCATTCTTATTGGGGGATACAGCTTGTTCATCCAGGGTTTTAAAAATCTTGCCCGACTTCGCTTTGACATGAAAACGTTAATGACAGTAGCTATCCTTGGTGCTGCAGCAATTGGGGAATGGGCAGAAGGAGCAGCCGTAGTATTTTTCTTTGCGATCAGTGAATGGCTGGAAATGTATTCAATGGATAAAGCCCGTCAGTCTATTCGGTCACTAATGGGTATTGCTCCCAATGCTGCCACCATTCTACGAAACGGACAGGAGATTGAAATTCCTGTGGGAGAAATAGTGATTGGGGATATAATGATCGTAAAGCCAGGGCAGAAAATTGCTATGGACGGTATTGTGGTAAATGGATATTCCTCTGTCAACCAGGCAGCTATTACAGGTGAATCGATACCCGTTACAAAAGAGATTGATAGTGAAGTCTTTGCCGGAACATTAAATGAAGAAGGGCTCCTGGAAATCAAAGTCACCAAGAGAAGTGAAGATACGACGATCGCAAGAATTATTCACATGGTAGAAGAAGCTCAATCAGAACGTGCGCCTTCACAGGCTTTTGTGGATCGATTTGCCAAATATTACACACCAGCTGTGATGGCAGTGGCTCTAGTGATGGTGACAGTTCCTCCGCTGCTGTTTGGTGGGAACTGGAACGAGTGGGTCTACCGAGGGCTGGCACTGCTTGTTGTCGCATGTCCGTGTGCTTTAGTTATTTCTACCCCTGTTTCTATTGTGACGGCTATTGGAAATGCAGCCAGAAACGGTGTGTTGATTAAAGGCGGGGTCTACTTGGAGGAAGCAGGTGCGTTATCTGCTATAGCTTTTGATAAAACAGGCACATTAACAAAGGGAATACCAGAGGTAACCGACATTATTCCTTTACAAAAAGAAAATACGACAGATTGGTTTACAATTACCGCAGCCATTGAAAAAGGGTCTAAACACCCGTTAGCTGCTGCCATTGTTAGAAAGGCAGAGGAAAAGGAGATAAAACATTCTCCGTATGAATTGGCTGACTTTACATCTGTGACAGGTAGAGGCATTCAAGCATCAGTAAACGGCCAAATATTTTACGCAGGAAGCCCGGAGTTTATAATGGAGCAGGTTTCAACGTTACCTGAGACTGCAATGAAAAAGATTAAACAGCTTCAGGAAGCAGGGAAAACAGTTATAGTTACTGCTGATAAATCCACTGTCCTTGGACTGATAGCAGTCCGCGATGAAGTTCGTGAAGGGAGCCGTGAGATTATAAGGTCACTCCATCACCTGGGAGTAAAGAACACGATCATGCTGACAGGTGATAATTCTTTAACTGCGAATTCAATTGGAGGGCAACTAGGTATCACAGAAGTTCAAGCAGAATTACTTCCACAAGGAAAGCTAGAAGTTGTAAAACAGCTGAAGGAAGAACAGCAGAAGGTGGCTATGATAGGAGATGGAGTAAATGATGCCCCTGCTTTAGCTGCTTCCACAGTGGGAATCGCCATGGGAGGGGCAGGGACTGATACTGCTCTTGAAACAGCAGATATTGTATTAATGGCTGACGATATCAGCAAATTGCCGTTCACTATTCAACTCAGCAGAAAAACTATACAAATTATAAAGCAGAATATTGCATTTTCTATAGGTATAAAGCTTATTGCCATGGCATTCATTATTGCTGGCTGGCTGCCTCTATGGCTGGCGATTTTAGCAGACGTAGGTGCCACTCTTCTTGTTACATTAAATGGTATGAGGCTGACCAGAATAAAAGTTAACAAGTAATTTTCCTCCTAGTAGAACGGTAACTAGGAGGTTTTTGTCATACCTGCAGAACGAACCTCTAATTATAAAATGCTTCATGGAAAAGAAGAAGTAAGAGGATAAATTACTATAATAACGAAATAAGGAAAAGATGAAGAATAGATTTTTATCCTTGCTTCACTTTTAATGATAGCTGCTTCAGACAATACCATCTGTGGGAAGTTTTGGTTTTTGTTCTGAAAGTCCCGGTACATGTTTTGGTGAAGTGCACCATGAGTTTTGATTTTTGCTTGGTTCAGTGGGATTCGAAAAGGGAATAAGTTAACAAATGAAAAGTTGGAAGATATGAGGAAGGCTGCATGTCGCACATCACTTGCATGCGCTTCAAGGAGGCATTTAATTCCTTGATTGAAGCAAGAGGGGAGTGATAAGAGAAAGGTAAAATGATCGCCTGTGATTCTTTCTAATATAGGCGTAAATCGTATCGACAGGAAATACCTTGCATTCTTGCTCACTTGCCGTGACTTTGCGGACAAACGGTGAATATCTGTATAAGAGGGCCGTAATCCTTAGATAGAAATAGAGATTAGCTTATATATCGTATTCAGAAAAAACAAATAAATAGGTCTAACATCAAGTATAATGGAGAGGAAAAGAAATAAGAAACAAAGGAAATTTTCTTTTTCCCACCCTACGTAAAAAGGAGAGGAGACGATGAGAGAAAAGTGGACAAAAGCGGCTTGTCAAGCCATTGAAGAAGCTCTTTCCCACCCACCGTTTTTTCAAGACTCCTTGCGATGCGGAGTGGTCAGTTGTCGTCTGTCAGAAGGGTACAGGCAGATCTACGTGGATGTCTTCATTAAAGAGCGCCACATGATGCGCGTGGTTCTTTGCGAACGAGAAAAAAAGGTTACCCATGTCATGCGGGCAAGCACGATGGAAAAAGTGCCCGAATCCCTTTGCCGAGCGATCAAAACCCGCTTACCCAACCTTGTTTGGGGATCGTCCAACCCTTCAAAAGAAGCCAGTTAACAGGAGGGAATATCATGAAAAAGAGAGAAAGCGTAGTCTAATGTATCCAATCTTTGAGCAAAGGAGTAAAGAAATAGATAATGGCCCGAAATACCTGGAATGGAAAAAAATGAGGAAACAAAAAAAGAAACTGAAGAAGAGACGATTGTGGTAAGGTCCTGAATCGAATGATCAGGATCATTTTTTATTTCTGCTTCCTGATGCACTACGGAAAAGTCGAACGAGGGATCCTCTCTACCTTGTATTATTCAGCTCTTAAAGGGCTCTGCTAGAATGTTTTTTGTCATGCCTGTCTTTGACAAATCATAAAGATAAAAGAAGACGCATGATTAAGGGGGCGCCTAAGAATGACCGATGAATTTAAGGATTTAAATCGGGCGATTGAGGAAATTACGGAGATCGCAGAAGGATTCGGGCTTGATTTCTACCCAATGAGATACGAAATTTGTCCAGCGGATATCATTTATACATTTGGAGCATACGGTATGCCGACGAGGTACAACCACTGGAGCTTTGGGAAGCAGTTTCATAAAATGAAGCTTCAGTACGATTTGGGATTAAGCAAGATTTATGAGTTAGTCATAAATTCAAATCCCTGCTACGCATTTTTACTTGGAAGCAATAGCCTGATCCAAAACAAGCTCATTGTCGCTCACGTTCTTGCCCATTGTGATTTCTTTAAAAATAATGCCAGGTTTGCTAATACTCGCCGTGACATGGTTGAAAGCATGAGTGCCACTGCAGAACGAATATCTAACTATGAAATGATTCATGGAAAGGAAGAAGTTGAAACATTCTTGGATGCAGTCTTGGCGATCCAAGAGCATATTGACCCAAGCTTGGTTCGACCAAAGTTGTCCTGGACCCTTGACGATGTTTATGAGATAGATGAAGATGAGCCAAAGGAAAGAAATACTCCATATGATGATTTATGGAAAATGGATGTGAAAAAGAAAGAAGAACCGAAACGCAAGCGTAAAAAAGCTTTCCCTCCCCAGCCAGAAAAGGATATTCTTCTTTTTATTGAGGAGTACAGCCGTGAGCTAGAACCGTGGCAGCGGGATATTCTTACGATGATGCGGGAAGAAATGCTTTATTTCTGGCCTCAGCTTGAAACCAAGATAATGAATGAGGGATGGGCCTCTCTTTGGCATGCCAGGATTCTAAGGGAAATGGATTTAACATCCGATGAAAGTGTGGAGTTTGCAAAACTAAATGCAGGGGTTGTACAACCTTCCAAAACCTCAATAAACCCATATTACTTGGGGTTAAAGATTTTTGAAGACATTGAAGAACGCTACAATAACCCTACCGAAGAGATGATGCAGCGAGGTGTAAAGAAAGGTAGCGGAATTGAAACGATTTTCGAAGTGAGAGAAGTAGAGTCTGATATCTCGTTTATTAGAAATTACCTAACCAGAGATTTGGTATTACGTGAAGATATGTATTTGTTCCAGAAAAAAGGAAAAGAGTATAAGATTATCGATAAAGAATGGAAGGAAGTGCGTGACCAGCTCATCTCATCTAGAGTAAACGGCGGCTTCCCTTATCTGACAGTGACTGATGGAGATTACCTCAAAGCTGGGGAGTTATTTATCACCCATCACTTTGAAGACACAGAACTTGATGTAAAGTATTTAGAAAAAGTACTTCCTTACCTATACCAACTTTGGGGACGGCCAGTGCACATTGAAACAGTCGTTAATGAGAAAGATACCGTTTTTACGTATGATGGAAGAAGAGTGCACAGGAGGTATTTATAAAAACTCATGTTAACCGAGCTCAGGTTAATGACCGTGCTGTACAGACGATGAAAATCAACGGAAAAGGCGGTATGGCAAGGCTTTTCTCAACTCACCCTGATTTTGCCCGTCTTGAAGAGAGATAATAATGGTAAAAAGCTGGTCTATAAAACATAGATCAGCTTTTTTATTCATAGTTGGAGTTGGGGAATCTTCTGTTGAGAAACGTAAATAACTTCCATATAATCCTTCCCTCCTACAATACAGGTTCGACAATGATTAACATTTTCCCTCCTAATTTGTAGTGCAAAAGCCGTATCAATGTTAAAATGGAATTATTATCAAGTTATAAGGGAGGTTGGAGCTATGTCAAATTATGATTCTTATTTAAGTAGTTCGTTAGAATACTTGAGTCAATATATTGCCGATATGAAAAGTAGGCCAATACTTTTTGTAGGCTCTGGCTTTTCCCAACGGTATATTAATTCACCCACTTGGGGAGCTTTATTAAAACAATTAATTGATGAAAACCCTGAAATAGAGATGCCAATGCAATATTTTGTTCAAGAGCATAATGGGAATTACGCAGAAATCGCTTCTGAATTGGTGGATTTCTATCGTACCTTTGCTTGGAAAAATCATGGCAATGATGACATGTTTCCACCATTCCTTTTTGAATCCGCTTCAAGAAGCATACACTTAAAATATAAAATTGCGAGTATATTAATTGAACTCATGGAACAATTTAATGTGGAAACCCATGAATTAAGCGAAGAACTGGGATTGATAAAAAAATTAAACCCACAAGCTATTATCACTACCAACTACGACACCTTGCTGGAGACCTTATTTCCCAAATATGAAGCAATAGTTGGACAGCAGGTTATCCGCCAGAAAAAAGCTACTAATATTGGTCATATACTTAAAATCCATGGTTCAGTTGAAGATTGCGATAGTATTGTAATTGAACAGCAAGATTACGATAACTTTTTCCAAAAACAAATTTATCTAATTGCAAAGTTATTTACATATTTTATGGAACACCCAATAATTTTCATCGGTTATAGTTTAAGCGATGAAAATATAAAATCCATTTTGTATAATGTTAAGCAGATTATTGATGCTGATATGGAGCCGATGATTGAAAATATGTGGTTTATTGACTGGAGCATGGAACCGATTAACCCAGAAGAAACACCTCCAAGGGAAAAGCCAATCTCTGTTGGAAACGGTGAATCGGTAAGAGTAAATTACATTAAATTACACACATACGAACAGTTATATGAAGCTCTGTATCAAGATTCCGTTGATATAGAATTTCTTAAACAAATTGAAGAAACAGTTTACAATGTAGTTAAAAGTGATACTATTACTAACCTAGAAGTTGATATTGCAAGCTTACGTTATTTAACTGACAGAGAAAGCTTATTGGGTTCCTTCACTACTCCTGCTGAAGAAGGGGAGCTAACTGGAAGAACGCTTGTATCCTTTGCTGATATTCAAGACCCTAATCAATTAGCTGCTCAGTTTACTCTTTCGGCTACAGAACTGTCTGAAAGAGTATATGAGCAAGATGATTCACATTGGTCATATGCTTATGAGTTAATAAGAGACGTTCATTTTCAAACTGGTGTAAACTTACGTGCTAGCAATAACATTTATCATGTAAGAATGAACGGAATAAGTAGATTTTCAATGAATATGGTTCAGTTATTGAAAAAAGTAAAAAACATGGAACCATATGTAGTAAATGTTAATGGAAGGGAAATATCATACCCTCTTCTTGAAGATACGGAAGAGGCAGCGGGAGAGTAAAAAGAAAACGATACCCAAACGTATCGTTTTTTATTTTAAGTTTTCGGTACTGATGGGGTTTATCGGGGTGTTAACCGTGATATTCGGGATTGGATTCTTATTCCTGGCAGCGAGTGTGTTATTATTCATTATGGCCATCGTTGTCGCAGGATTCACAAAAGGATTCTTCAAGTGCGGTAAGTGTAACAAGTCATGGGCGGTCAAGAATAGGAAAAGCTGGCCTCATGAAGCTAGGGGCTGACATACAGTTCTTATTTGTAGCGCAGTATGAGAATATTCATGTCTATGCCATATACCTCAATGGGGAGTTTGTGAAGCTCCTTGAATTGGATGAGGATGAAGAAGTACCAGAATAAAGAAGAATTTCCTCTTTTTGTATCGAAAGGTGTTGTGATACGAAAGGAAGGATATTTTATGTATGATATTAACAGACCAGAAACATTAGTTTATGAACAGGAAGACAAGGTCTTTTTAGCTCATGTTTACCACAGCGGAAGAACTGGTTCTTACCATGCAATAGTGGAGGATGCCTCTTCAAACGTTGATGGTCACTTTTTTGGTTCAGGTTCCACAAGAGATAAAGCAGCACATGAGGCAATTCGTAGTATATTAAATGAAAGAGAGAAGTTGTGAAGATTTATCGGCATCCCATAAAGGGGTGTCTTTTTTATGTTATCTGTCAATAGGGCGAACAAGTACTTCCTTATCTATGCCAATTTTGGGGGCAACCAGTCTCTAACGGGGATTATTCTTTTGCATGTCTTTCTTGCCTTGTCTTTAAACTCTCGGGATATTCTGAACAGAGTTAACCAAATCCATTCGAATAAAAATATTATCATAAGAATACATGACCTCTCTTTCAGTAGTAGATAGTAAGAAGAGAGGTGATGAATAATGTTATTTAATATACTTTTTGGTTTTGTTCTTCCGTGGATCCTCGGTATTGTCCTTTATAAAAAAGACAAACAACTGATGGTGAAAACTACCCCTATATGTGTATTGATTGCATTTGTGATGAATATTAAAGGCTCTCGTTACTGGATACTAAGGCCACGAATTAAAAGACAACAATATCGTACGATATACCCTTTAAATTTTGGTTACTTTCCAGTGGTGGCAAGCTTTATGGTTTTTTGCAGTCAGAAAAGTATTTTGCCAAAAGCATTTTGGGTATTATTATTTACTGTTTTTTCAACAACTGCTGAGCTATTGGCTATCTTGTCAGGAAAACTCATATATAAAAATGGGTGGAACATATACAAAACCCTGTTTACTTATATAGTTCCATACTTCTTCATGACTCTTTATTATGACTTAGTAAAAAAGTAATATACTTTTTATGTTCTGTTGAACAAACAGACTATTTATAATAAAAACATACTGGAGTTAGTCCAATAAGCAAAATACGTTACGTAAAGAGAGGGAACTAGCCTCTCTTTTGGTTCGTATTGGTCTCTAGCCTTTTGTGTTGTTAAAGAGGTCTTATTATGATGATACAGGAAAGAATTAATTTCTGTTGAACAAGTTTCCAGTTGTAAAACATCCTAGGAGAACGAAGGCTGGGCTTCTTTCTGGCATGCCAGGATACTAAGAGAGATGGATTTAACATCAGATGAAAGTGTGGAATTTGCAAAGCTTAATGCTGGAGTGGTTCAGCCGTCTAAAACCTCAATCAATCCATATTACTTGGGGCTGAAGATTTTTGAAGATATTGAGGAGCGTTATAATAACCCAACCGAAGAAATGATGCAGCGAGGCGTGGAAAAGGGAAGCGGACGAGAAAAAATGTATGAGGTAAGAGAAGTAGAGTCTGATATTTCCTTTATCCGCAACTACTTAACAAAAGAGCTGGTAACGAGAGAGGATATGTACTTGTTTCAGAAAAAAGGAAAAGAGTATAAGATCATCGATAAAGAATGGAAGGAAGTGCGTGACCAGCTCATCTCATCCAGAGTAAACGGAGGCTTCCCTTATCTGACAGTAACTGATGGAGATTACCTCAAAGCTGGGGAGTTATTTATCACCCATCACTTTGAAGACACAGAGCTTGATGTGAAGTATTTAGAAAAAGTACTTCCTTACCTATACCAACTTTGGGGACGGCCAGTGCACATTGAAACAGTGGTGAATGAGAAAGATACCGTCTTCACCTATGACGGGAGGAGGGTTCATAGAAGGTATTTATAAACAGAAAGCCCAGGGAGGATAACACTTTTGGGGTGAGAGGGAGAAACAGCAAAAACATGAAAAGAGGTAACCAAAAAGTTTATAATTGGTTACCTCTTTGTTATTGGTTTATCAACATATTTTAGTCATTTAAGTATGAGATAGAAGCCAAAGTCGAATAAAAGCAGGTGGACAAAAATTAGGGCCACATTTATTTACTAATTGGGGATACTTACGAGACTTTGTGTACTATTTTCTATACTGATAGGTGCTTAGATAGGAGTGCAATATCTCTATCATTAGTCAGTATAATGAAGCTTTTTTGCTTTCACTTTTATTCTTAAAACCTTTGAAAAAATCTTATTGACAACGGATACAAACAGGAGTAAATTTTAGCTGTAACAACTTCATACGACGCCTTTTAGATCGCTGAGACTGTTTGGCCAAACAGTGCGGGGGAACCATTTTTTGATGAATGTAAATTCATCTTGGGGTGAATCTTACTAATGTAAGAGGGGATACTCTCGATCCCTAATCCGACAGCTAACCTCGTAAGCGTCATGTGAAGAGAGAAAGGGTCTTCTAGAGACCATTTCTTTGTAATGGTTTTTTTAAATGCAAAGGAGTGGAAAAAGTTGAAAAGAATGAAAAAACAATTCGCAGTCATTGGGTTAGGACGCTTTGGTGGAAGTATCTGCAGAGAATTGTACAGCATGGGGCATGATGTGTTGGCTGTCGATAATGACGAGGAGAAGGTTAACGAGTATGTGACTCTTGCTACTCATGCAGTTCAGGCGGATGGAACAGATGAAAAAGCGTTAAAGTCCTTAGGGATTGGAAACTTTGAACATGTTGTTGTGGCCATTGGTGACAACATACAATCCAGTATTCTAACTACACTGGTTTTGAAAGATATGGATATTCCGAAAGTTTGGGTGAAGGCTCAAAACCATTACCATCAAAAAGTGTTGGAAAAAATCGGAGCAGATCAAATTGTTCATCCTGAATATGACATGGGCATTCGGATTGCGCAAAACATGGCTTCGGAAAAAGTCATTGATCATATTGATCTTTCTGATGAATACAGTATTGTGGAATTGCTGGCCACGTCAAAGGTTCATAATAAAAGCTTAATAGATCTAGATGTTCGAGCTAAATACGGGGTAACGATTCTTGCAATCAAGCGAGGGGAGGATGTCAATGTCTCACCTATGCCTGATGACCTTATAAAAAAAGAGGATATGATTGTCGTTATCGGCCACAAAAACGATGTTAGACGGTTTGAGAATGAGGGACTATAATAATGAACAGTCTTCGTTTCAAAGTCATCAATATGTCCCCTCCTCAGACATTGGCCGTTTCATTTCTGGCTGCAATTTTTGTGGGTACCCTACTCCTGCTTCTTCCGATTGCCACCACACAACCTATCAGCCCGCTTGACGCCATGTTCACAGCCACCTCAGCTACGACGGTAACAGGACTGGTGGTTCTTGACACAGGTACTGATTTCACGGTGTTTGGGCAAATCGTGATTATGATCCTCATCAAAATTGGAGGATTAGGGTTAATGACTTTCACGATCATGATCATTCTTGTGTTAGGGAAGAAAATTGGGTTGAAGGAAAGGATTCTCATTCAGCAGTCATTTAACCAAACCTCTGTTGGCGGCATGGTTCGTTTGGTCAAAGTATTATTTCTTTTTGCCTTAGCCATGGAACTTATTGCCACGCTTATACTATCCATACGCTGGGTTCCTGAATACGGCTGGGGCTTTGGATTATTTACAAGTCTCTTCCATGCGGTTTCCGCGTTTAATAATGCAGGGTTTTCTCTTTGGTCAGACAGTTTATCCTCCTATGTAGGAGATCCCACGGTTAACCTCGTGATCACCTTTCTATTTATTACGGGAGGCATAGGATTTACTGTATTATACGACTTATTTTACACAAGGAACTTTCGTCACTTATCCCTGCACTCTAAAATAATGTTGGTGGGAACGCTCGTCGTCAACATTTTTGCTATGCTCCTTATTTTTGTGCTGGAATACGTGAACCCTGAAACGCTTGGAGTGTTAACAATGGGTGAGAAGCTGTGGGCCGCCTATTTTCAAGCTGTCACTCCAAGAACGGCTGGATTTAACACTTTGGATATTAGCAGCTTAGAGCCAAGCACCATTGTCTTTCTTTTACTATTGATGTTTATTGGGGCAGGGAGTGCCTCTACAGGCAGCGGAATCAAGCTTACCACCTTCCTTGTTATTGTGCTGGCAGTAGTCACATATTTAAGAGGGAAAAACGAGTCTGTCGTCTTCTCTCGGACGATTCCTCCCCATATTGTGACACGGTCACTTGCGATTGTGGTAATCAGCTTAATGGCAGTATTTGGAGGGATTTTCCTTTTATCGATTACGGAACAATCTCCCTTTATGATGATTGTGTTTGAAGCCTTTTCTGCCTTTGGAACGGTTGGCTTATCGATGGGACTTACCGATGAGCTTTCAGCTGTGGGTAAACAGGTCATTATGGTGTTGATGTTTGTTGGAAGAATTGGTCCTGTTACCTTAGCTTTTGCCTTAGCCAAAGATTTTAAAAGTAATGTGCGTTATCCCAAGGGGGACATCTTTACAGGATAAAACTAAAGATGTTTTCCCATCCTTATCATTCTTCACTCTGAATAAGATGAGATGTTACCCTACTCAACCTTTATTAAGTGAATTGTTATGGAGGTTGGGACAAAGAACCTTATTCAAAGAACCCGAACCATAATTACATGGTTTGGGTTTTTAGTTTTTCTCTAGCCATTCATGAGTGTGAAGTTTCAGCAACTCCCTTTGCTTTCACCGTTTTGTTATCGATTTACCATAGGCTATTGTTATGGATTGAGAAAGACTTATTAATATAAAGGATAGTTTGAACATCCTATGTGAACGAAGGCTGGGCTTCGTACTGGCATGCCAGGATACTCAGAGAGATGGACTTAACTTCTGATGAAAGTTTAGAGTTTGCAAAGCTTAATGCTGGAGTGGTGCAGCCTTCAAAAACCTCTATTAATCCCTATTACTTAGGGCTGAAAATTTTTGAAGATATTGAGGAGCGTTACAATAACCCAACCGAAGAAATGGTACAGCGAGGAGTGGAAAAGGGAAGCGGACGAGAAAAAATGTATGATGTAAGAGAAGTAGAGTCTGATATTTCCTTTATCCGCAACTACTTAACAAAAGAGCTGGTAACGAGAGAGGATATGTACTTGTTCCAGAAAAAAGGAAAAGAGTATAAGATCATCGATAAAGAATGGAAGGAAGTGCGTGACCAGCTCATCTCATCCAGAGTAAACGGCGGTTTCCCTTACCTGACAGTGACTGATGGGGATTACCTCAAAGCTGGGGAGCTATTTATCACCCATCACTTTGAAGACACAGAGCTTGATGTAAAGTATTTAGAAAAAGTACTTCCTTACCTATACCAACTTTGGGGACGGCCAGTGCACATTGAAACAGTGGTTAATGAAAAGGATACTGTCTTTACGTATGATGGGAGAAGAGTGCATAGAAGATATTTGTAATCAGAAAGGGGCTGGGATAAAACAGTCCTTGGAAAAAAAACGGTGCCAATTATCGCTTTTCGATAGTTGGCACTGTTTTGTTGATCTAAAATAGGTTGTTAAGCCTGGCGGGCGGTGTACTTTCTTAAGTTCACCGCCCTAGGCAAATCCTATTTCATTTTTAACCTGCTCTTTGCCTCTCACCGACATTCGGGTGGCATGCAAATTAGCCTTCAGAAATCCGAAGACAGTCTCTACATCAACCTTACTCTTTCCGTAGATTTCACCTGTTTTCCTCTTCCGAAAGGCTTTTTGGTTCTTCCACTTTTCATTGCATTTTAGTTTAGGAACAAGTCATTTCATAACAGCTTCTCTTGCTATTTGCTTAAAAGACCCTAACTGTATATTGGCCATTTATTTTATTAGGGTTTAGTAGTATTTTTCACTCATTTTTTTGAGAAGCTTTTTTCTCTATAGGGGCCAGGTCAAATTGTGGAGTAACTGTTATATTACTTAGTAGAGGCAATATTCTTCACTTTGTTTGAGAAAGAGTATACTTAAGCTAAATGCGCTTTAATTCAATATGAATATTAAAATATTAAAATAATTATATTGTGTAATATTTGAGGTGGAAATTTGAAAATTAGAAAAGCAAGTGAAGAAGATGTAAAAGGAATAGCAAGAGTTTATGTTGAAAGTTGGAAAACTACTTATCGTTACTTAGTACCAAAAAGTTATTTGGATGGGTTATCATATGAAGAAGCCGAAAAAAAATGGCTTAACTTTTTAAACACCGAAAACGAAGCCTTTATGTTTATTGCGATAAGCGAAGAAGGTAATATTGTTGGTTTTGCGTCAGGGAAGAGCATTAATAACGAAAATTTTGATGGAGAATTATATGCCCTTTATCTATTAGAAGAATGTAGAGGATTGGGTGTAGGAAGACAATTGTTTTCAGCTGTTGCCAAATACTTTAAAGAAATAGGCATTACTTCAATAATGGTATGGGTAATGGAACAAAATAAATCTGGACTTGGTTTCTATGAAAGGGTGGGAGGAAAGGACTACCTTCGTAGGAAAAATGAGTTTGGTGGAAGGATAGTTGATGATGTTGCTTATGGGTGGAAAGATGTTTCAGTTTTATGTATGCAAGAATAAAGTAAAAACTTGGTCAACTATTTGGAACTTATTTTGAAGTAGAACAGCTAACAAAAAAGTTTTCTTTACTGGGTAGTACAATGGTAATGCAAATTCAAAAAGACGATTATATATAGTATGATCGTCTTTCTTGATTGACTAAATACTGGGTAACAAAATGTTTTCCTAGACTTTCAAAAGAATGTACTTAAGTTCTAAAGAAACAGTTCATTCAATAGTGTTTCCTAGCCGTTTATCTTTTACCACTAACCATTTTAGGACAATTTCAATAATACACCTTATATATCCCCAGACACCTGAACAATGGTTCTAAAAGCAAAAATAAAAGTCAACCGGTACTAGCAATACAAATACCATGGGTCGTTGGAAGCAATATATAAAATGGTATTAGCCGCCAATTACGAAATTAAAGAACTGAGTCTTTAACTATCAGGATCCCAAACACAGAAAGGCGTAGAAATGAAATAAATTCTTATTACTATCAGCCTTGTAATGATTTTCATCAAAGTTTGGTGTAGAAAAAGTCTGGAAGTATCCCTTTGAATTAGTTTATTTAATGGAAAGCGCTAAAGAACAAAAGTATAAGCTTATGATCCATAAATTTGCATACCAGTAAAAAACTATAAAATAGAAAGAGAGTGAGTTAAATGATTTTAGCCATTTTAAGTGGAGTTGTGCTGTATATGGTAAGTGGAATGATTTATTATTCTGTGGTAGGAAACCGTTGGATAGACCTATTAAACATTAAACCTGAACAACCAAATTATGGGTTGCTCACTTTGGTTACATTACTAACCTCAACATTATTATTTGGCGTACTTCAACTATCACAGGCGGAAACGTTACTAGATGGAGCATTAACCGGTGGGGCAGTTGGGGCAATAGTAGCTCTAGCCTACGCAAAAGACTTTATCTTTGGCTTAGGAGCAAATAGTAAAAAACCTGCATTCATTTATTTTATTGCTGTAGGATATCATGTAATTGCATTGACCCTCATTGGAACTGTGATGATGTTTTTTATTTAATGGAAAGCCATTTAATTAACCTAATTCAAAATACCGTATAGATCAAGGGGTATAAGTCGATTATCAACGAAGTAAGAGGTATATAACCGTAAGAAGAGTGAATTTGCAACGGAAAACTAAACAACATCTAAGCAAAGCCGGATATTCCTTTTTAGTGTACAGGAATCCGGCTTTTTTCAGTTTAGCCTCTTATCAATTATTCAAGTGAATCAATAAATATATACAACATACTCTTTTTCCTATCAGCCTAATAAAGAGACAACCCTATGTAATATGCTAATGCGAAAGTGATAATCGAGCCTGCCACGGAAAGACTTGTATAAATAAATAGAGCTTTTAATTTTCTGTTTTCTAGCAGGGTAAAGGCTTCTACACTGAACGTGGAAAAGGTGGTGAAAGCACCAAAAAAACCGATGCCGATAGCTAAGAAGTAAGGATCTTCATAAGCCCCTAAAGGAATACCACCAAAGTATATTCCAAAAAATAAACCAAGCCCCAGGGATCCTAAAATATTTACAACTAACATAGCTAAGGGAAAGGGCGGGGATGGAAACTGTTTCATAATTACTTTTCCCAGTAAGTACCGACTGATTGCTCCAATTGCTCCTCCAGCTGATAACAGGAAAAGGTTCATGATCGCGTCCTCCCTTTTGTGGACATTCGTTTGCTTGCAAAGTCCTGTCCAAGTATATAGCCAATCATGGCTGTCAGGATCCCGCCAAAAATAGTAACGCCTACATAAAGAGCAGCATGTCCTAACGTTAAATCGGAATAGACAAACACACTATCAGCTGCAAGCGTTGAAAACGTAGTAAAGCCGCCACAAAGACCTACACCTAGACCTAATTTCACCCACTCTTTTGAACTTCGCATAGCAAAATAGCCTGTTAGACCTCCTAACAAAAGACTTCCAGTGATATTTTCAATGATTGTTCCGTAAGGGTACCCAGAAGCCAAAGTATAGAGGTTTAACCCATAACGTAGAATGGTTCCAATAATTGCTCCAATCGCTATGGAAATAAGATTTACCATTTATAGTCCCTCCTTTTAACACGAAAAGTGTACCATATTGAGGATAAAAGTGCTTTTCTGTAACCATTTGGGACGGGACATAGAAAAGGCGCATGGCTATGTCACGTTTTTTAAAAGGAGGAGAAACATTTTTTCATTGTATAGTCACCGTCTGTAACCGTCACACTGACAACATTTCTAATCATTTGTCTAATAGGTATATTTTTTGTCCTAATGGTGCTTGTATTTATAAGTTATGTATGGTCATTATATAGAAAAAGAGGAAGACTCAAAAAACATGTTTTTGAGTCAGTTCCTTTAATTTATATTTTTAAGAGAGACAAGGTAACACCTTGTCCCTAAACTTTTATTCCCATACTTTAATATAATTTTTCCCTGCTTTTAAATTACCAATTGGTCCTAATACACTTTTTTCTGCACGTTGTTCTCCTAATAAATCCTTATCCACGATTACTTCGCTGCCATCTGGATTTTTAAATTCTGCATCCACAATACGTGCTCTTCCAAGAGTTTTGGTGCATTGAATTTCTCCAAGTAATGATTCAAAATCTTCTGGCAGATCAATATAAAGATATACTGCATTTCCTTCTTCGCTAATTTTTATTTCTGGATTAAAGTTATCAGCTATAACTTTTTCAGTTTCTCTTTCAAACGATTCTGCCCCATTATAGTATGCATTACGATTAATATAAACCGGTTGTTCAACTTTATGGAATCTACGGTGGTCACCGTATTCTTGATTCACAATCTCGATATATTCCTCAAGTGAAGTTGTATAACCTTTATAGTGAGCAGTACCAACATATTCATTTGTTATCTCTGAAGGGTTTAATGTTTGCAAACCAGCTGTTTTTACAGAATCGTCGCCAATAAAAATGTTATTGTAGAATCGATCATCTCCACCATACACAGGAGCAAAACCAGCTACCGCCGTACTATGAGGTACATGATATGGTGTTGCACGATCAAGCATTTTCTTCTGGACCATTTTCCCGCGAATTAAATTGTTAATATACGCTCCGCCTTGAGCATGGTTATCTAATGCATAGTCTGCAGTAAGAATGTTGTTATCAACAATATAAGGACCGCTACTAACTTCAACAAACAAGTCACGGGTATTTCTGTAATACAGATTTCTGCTTACTCTTGTACCTTGTGTCTGCCAATCTAGCCATGTTCCTAAAGAGCAGTCATGTATACGGTTGTCGTGAATTTGAACGTCAATTGCTGCGTGTAGCTTAATCCCCGCAATTTCATGTCCATAAAACTCGCGCTTTAATGCAATATTATAAATGTGGTTATTGTAAATTTTGCTAAATACACAGCCTAGATGACCTAATACACCATTTTGACCGCAATCATAAATAGTATTGTTTCTAATAATATGGGAACCAATTTTTTCTTTATTCCAACCAATTTGTCTAGCAGAAAAAACTGATTCTAACTGATATTGATAGCCTGGCTTATCTTTTCGGATCGTGCTATAGTTATGGCCAGTTGATGCTTCTTTACCAATACTGATTGCACTACATTTTGCGTCGTGGATGATATTATCCTCAATAACCCAGCCTTTACTCCAATGAGGTCCGATTAATCCTGGCTGATCCGCTGTTGGCGGAGTCCAAGGAGTTGCTGCCTGGGCCATTTCAAAACCTCTAACCGTAATGTAATTGACACCAATTTGTTCTGGATAAAAGCAAGCTTTACGCACATTAATCTCTACTAATTCTTCATTAGGATTTGTTCCGTGGAAATTAGCATAGATGGTTGTATTATTTTCATTTACTTCTGCATACCAAACATATTTTGTTTGCTCTTGATTGTGGACAGGGACAACTGTCTTTGACCAATGGTCTAATACTTCTGTTTTCTCTTCTGGATTTATTAACATTTCAAAAGTTTCTGCTTCATAAAAGGACATCCCATTTAAATAAACATCTCCAAGGTGTCTTCCTGGATTATAAACAATCCAGTCTCCAAAAATCTCTTCTTTGTATGGGTTATAATCTCCGAAAAATTCATTTGCTAATACAACTTTCCAGACAGTTCCTTCTACCTGTTCCCAATCTTGAATTTGCTCGGAACCTTTAATTACAACTTTCTCACCTTTAGCTGCCTGATATGTTATTCTTCTATATTCACTTAATCCTGCAAACTTTGGTTTCACCCATTCCCGATATTCCCCTTTGTGGACAATAACAGTATCTCCTGCTTGTGCTACTGAAGCGGCTTTATTGATTGTCAAGAATGGATTCTGTTTCGTTCCATCTGCAAAATCTGACCCATTTTTTGCTACATGGTATTCAAAAGCCATTTTTACTCCTCCTTCTATATATCATAGATTCATTATAGGAGCCAAAATAAGTCTATTTCTATTCAAAATATAGTATAATTTAAGACAATATTAGTTTTTTTTTTCAGGGGGGATAGCCTTTGGTTTTTTTTGAACACCATGGAGTTGAAGAAAAAGAATTCTTCCACTTTTTTAAACTAGATAACCAAACCTTTCCTCTCCATTTTCACCGAGCCTACGAACTTATCATTGTCAATGAAGGAGAGTTACTAGTAAGTATTGGCCAAAAAAACTATACTTTGTATAAAAATGACATAGCCTTCATTTTTAATAACCAGATCCATGAACTTAAAGCAAAGAATCATTCCGACATTTCCATCGTCATCTTTTCACCAGAGTTAATCGGTCGTTTTTTCATGAATTATAAGGGATACGTCCCAGAAGATAATGTTATTCATTTAAGTAAAGCCCCCGATTTTGATGCACTAGATTCTATTTATAGACAGAAAAGTTTCCTGTATGATATTTGCGGGAGACTGGTAGATAATACTGAATTTCTTCCCGTTGAACACTCAACAAAGACGGAAGTACTACATAAAATTCTCCTTTATGTGGATAGAAATTATAGTGAGGATTGCACGCTAAAAGTAATCGCAAAACAATTACAATACGATTATGCCTACCTATCCAAACTTTTTATACAAATGACGAATATGAGCTTTACTGAATACTTAAATCATTATCGTATTTCACAAGCCTGTTATCTGTTGAAAAATAGTCAGCAGCCAATTAGCGAGATAGCTATATACTGCGGTTATAATAACCTCAGGTCATTCCATCGTAACTTCAAAAAGATTACCAGCCATTCACCTAGAAAGTTCAGAGAGTTAACCTAAGGAATTGAAGAACTGGAGCGGCGGGTAGTTTGATCTCGTAAAAAAAGAGACAGGGGAAGTTTTACATCCTTTTATAGGGCAGTTTGGCAATTTCAATAAAATATCTGTCGCTCACGGATGAACGGTGTTACATTTGCTAAGATGCTAAGTCAGTTGCAGTTACATTTCCTAATAAGGGTTGTCCAAGTACCTAACAAACACATTTATAAAGAAAGTGGAATGGGTTTTGTTCTGGATGAAGAGAGATAATAGTAAATGTAAAAAGCTGGTCTATCTACAATGTAGATAAGACCAGCTTTTTTTTTGAGGCAGGTATTGTTTTTTTCTGTTTCGTTCCTTATCTCATGTACCAGAGCTAATTAATTAAGGAGTATACGGGTAATGAGAGCCGTGAAGGACAATTTTCAGGTCGCCATCATTATTTCTTGTATGAGCGAAATTGTATTCTACTTCAACAGGTTCTCCTCCATCCGCTGGTGTAAAATAATACACACCCATACTTAGAGCCGTATTTCCTTCAATTATAACTCCTTCATTTTCCCACTGAACATCTGTCCAAGGTGCAATAGCAAAACCATCATCCTCGGGATACGCTTCATTTCCCCCTATGAAATAAGACAACGCTCCTTCAAAGGTATCGCGGAAACGTTCCTCACTAGCTAAAGTTGGTTTGAAAAGGACCTCGCCGGTATCATAACCATAGAAACGTTCGATATGCTCAGAAGCAGCGGCTTCATAGTCTTCACCCTCGCTGTATACTTCTCCGATATGAACAATTCCTTCTCCCCAGCTTTGCTGAAATTCCAAAACTTCCTCCTCAGTGATCTCCTGTACTACTTCTTCCTCCGCTGATTCACCCTCTACTGGTTCAGTAGAAGAATCTGTTGAACATGCAGTTAACATTGCAGCGAAAGATACTGCTCCCACTACGCTTCCAATTCTTCTCAATTTAATAATAATAATAACTCCTCTTCTAAATTATGTATCTATTTCTTCCTACAAATGGGATTATAATTCCTTTATAGTGAATTGTCAATATAATCCTCAGTGCATATAGATACAGGGGAAAGTGATAAGGATGCCGTATTTACGGATGATTGGAGAAGAATGCTCCGGAATATTTATACACAAACCCAAGAGGGAGGAGATTATTCCTTATAACTGACAAGGTGAAGGTTGGAGGGTACTGAAAATATCCTATTATTTATTACATTATTCCTTTCGAGATTTTTAAGTTTTTCTCTTTCTAGAAGAGAAAAGTAACAGCTGAGTAATAATAGCCAAAATAGGCAGTTCCAATAAGGGTCCTATAACTAATGTTAAAGCTATTAAGGGTTGATCTGGAAAGGCGGTCATAGCAATTGCTAAAGCGATTGGCGAATTTCTTGCTAGAGTAGTTAAGCTCAAACTTGCTCTGTCGGAGTTTGAAAACCTCATAACCTTTCCAATTCTTTGAGCGACAAAGAAATTTACTATGAAAAATAAAAGAATAGGAATAATAATTTTCCACATTATATCTAAATTATTAAGAAGTAATTGCCCTTGTGAAGCAAACATAGCAACGATAGCAAGGCTTAGAAAAATGATAGGTAACACGCTGAGATTGGATATAAGGTTATCCCTTACCTGTTGCTTGTTTCTTAAGAACATCTTTGTTAGAAGAGACAAAACTAGCGGCATGAATAAAACAACCAAGATGCTTTCTATGAGAAAAGAAAGTTTTATAACCCCTGTTGTGCCTCCAAATATAAGAAGATAAACAGGAAGCAAAATGACTTGGAGGATTAAGTTTAGAGGTAAAATGGCCGTTGATAACGCCACATTTCCTTTTGCCGCCCCTGTAAAGATCAAGTACCAGTCAGTACATGGTGTAACTATGAGCATAATAAATCCAAGAAATAATGCTGGGTTATCACCTAAAAATACCATTGCCAGAAGCCATGCCAGGATAGGGGTCCAGACAAAGTTTATAATAACTGAAGTATATGTAAACCTGATGTTTTTAAAAGCTTTTTTTAATTCTTCCATAGGAATTTGTAAAAAAGTAATATAAAGCATGGCTACTAGTAAAGGAACAATAAAGCTTTCCGCATTATTTCTTATTAACTCTACTTGTCCTATACCTATACCAATCAATACTGCTAAGAAAATAATAAGAGTATATAGTTTTTCAAATAAGTTCATTGGGTATCACAGCCTGCTAAAGAATTTTTGAATGACGTAATTTTATCATAGTTTAACTATCCAGTAAGTTTTCCTTATTTGCATCAGTTTTGGGGGGAGACCAGACATATTAAAACGGTGGGTAATGATACGTATGACGAGAGAAGACTGAGCTTTAGGGAAAGCCTATGTGTAAACGTAAGCTTTCTTTTTAGTACGAACGGTTAGATGCTACATAAAGAGGGAATATACTCATAAAAATTCAGAGTATGTAACTTACTATTCAGAGGCTGTCATTGTTATGTTGACAAGTAACTTTATTAGTGACTATATGGTACTATTCATTGGGTTGATTTTGGCTTTGGGTGTAATTGTCACTAAGTTTTCAAGCCGATTAGGAATTCCATCCCTTATCTTTTTTATTGGCTTAGGGATGGCTTTAGGTACAAATGGAATTGGTTTTATTAATTTAACAGACGTAGAGTATGTTCAAGTTATAGGGATTGTGGCTCTTGTAATTATTCTTTTTGAGGGAGGCATTCATACCAATTGGTCTACCGTCCGACCTGTAATTGGTACTGCCATTTCCTTGGCCACAGTAACTGTGCTTCTTACATCAGTAATTCTCGCTTTTTTTGCTTATTGGATTCTTGATCTTACTTTGTTTGAAGCTTTCTTGCTAGGAGCCTTGGTTGGTTCCACGGATGCTGCCGCCGTATTTGCCACATTAAAAGGAAAAAACATAAAAGCCCGCTTAGGTGCAGCCATGGAAGGGGAATCAGGTGCCAACGACCCTATGGCTGTGTTTTTAACCTTGGCAGCTATTGAACTCATTACCATAGAAAACAATGATTACTTGTTTATGGTAGGGGCATTTTTCTGGCAAATGCTCTTTGGTGTTGTTTTAGGCCTGGTTTTTGGAAAAGGGGCATCTCTTCTCATTAACCGTATTAATATTGATATAAGCGGTATGTATCCCATTTTTGCTATTTCATTTGCCTTTATTACTTATAGTGCAGCAGAATTTTCCCAAGCCAGTGGATTACTTGCTGTGTATGTAGCGGCATTAGTAATTGGAAACTCTGAACTCGCGTATCGATACACTATTTCACGTTTTCAGGAAGGCCTCGCTTGGATGGCTCAAATTGTTATGTTTGTGATCTTAGGCCTTTTGGCTTCTCCACAGGATATTTTCTCCTGGTATGTCATTTGGACCGGCCTTCTTCTTTCCATTTGCTTAATGTTTGTTGCCCGGCCTGTTGCAGTATTTATATCTACAATTGGTTTAAAATATGAGGTGAATGAGCGTCTATTTCTCTCTTGGGCGGGGCTTAGAGGGGCTGTTCCCATAGTCCTTGCAACCTTTCCCATTGCTGTGGGAGTTGAAAATAGTCAACTTTTCTTTAATGTCGTATTTTTTATAGTCATAACTTCAGTTCTCATCCAAGGATACTCGATCAATTGGGTGGCCGAAAAATTAAAAGTTACAGGGGCAAAGAAAAAGTTTCCTCACCATTCCTGGGAGTTAGTTAATATTGGGAAGGCAAATGCCAAACTTGTCGAATTCATTGTGTCAGAGGAAACAGACGTAGCGGGAAAAAAGGTAAAAGACATCAAACTTCCAGAGGAAACCGTTTTTAACGCTCTGGTGAGAGAGGAAAGACTTGTGGATATTAATGAGCATACAATAGTCAGGGAGGATGATTCCCTTTACTTTTTAATTCCTAATGAAAAGATAGAAGAATTAAAGAAAGGATTAGCCAGAAAAAAGAGAAGAGATATGAATAAATCATAAAAAAGGGAGGGTTGCTTTTTAAGAGCAATCCTCCCTTTTCATATCTAATGCTTTTACATTTATTTAGCTTTCTCTTTACGCTTATTGGTGTTCCACTTTTTCTTTTCAATGAGCTTTTTTAACGCATCCTTTTCTTTTCGGGATACTAAAATATATAGAAAATCACCTGCTTGAATTTCTGTTTCCCCGTAAGGAGTAATCAGCGTTTCATCCCTCACAATCGCGCTGATTGTTGCTTTGCGAGGAAATGGGATCTCGTGTAATTTTCGACCGACAATCGCTGTGTCTTCATTTGTTTTAAATTGCACCATTTCTGCGTTGGCTTTCCCAATCGAAATTAATTCAATTGAGTGATGAGGCGTATCTTTTTTAGGACCCGTGAGCTTAAGCTTTTTAGCTACAGGTGAAATGGTTGAACCTTGTACGAGAGCAGATGTCAAAACAATGAAAAAGACAACATTGAAAAACACTTGACTGTTTTCAAGGCCAGCCACAACAGGGAAGGTGGCAAGTACAATTGGTACCGCCCCTCTTAATCCAGCCCAAGAGATGAATGTCTTTTCTTTTAGTGTATACTTCATTCCGAGGGTTGAAAGAAATACTGCAACTGGACGAGCGACAAACATCAGAATAAAGGAAAGGAATAATCCTGCAGCCATAACATCTAAGGTAAATAGCTGACCTGGGAAAGCTAACAGACCTAGGATGATAAACATGAGAATTTGAGCCATCCAGGCAAACCCTTCGTTAAACTGAAAAATGGAATAGCGGTAAGTAAGTTCCGAGTTCCCAATCACAAGCGCAGCCACATAAACTGCCAAAAATCCACTTCCATCGATAAAAGCCGTAACGCTATAAGTTAGCAAGGCAAAGGCTACTGAAAAAATCGGATAAAGTCCACTAGATTCCAGATTGATTCGGTTTATCGAGTAAGAAGCAATTTTTCCTATTGCAAAGCCTAGTCCAAGTCCCACACCCATTTGCCAGAAGAAATTCGGGATAAGCATAAATATGCTCATATCGTCAGCAAGAATCAATTCTATGAATCCAAGCGTAAGAAAAACGGCCATGGGATCGTTGGTCCCGGATTCAGCTTCAAGTGTAGCTCCCATTTTTGCCTTAATGTTTCGTTCTTTTAAAGCGGCAAATACAGCCGCTGCATCGGTTGAACCGACTATGGCACCAAACAGGAAGGCTTCAAACCAAGTGATATCAAAAATTAACATCGCTGCTAAACCAACAATGGCGGAAGTAAGCAACACGCCAAGCGTAGCTAATAATAGAGAAGGAGCAGCAACCGATCGAACGGTGGACCACTTTGTTTGAAGCCCCCCTTCAAACAAGATGATAACCAAAGCCAGGATCCCAATTAATTGTGCGGTTTCCGCGTTATCAAAATAAATGAAACCTAACCCATCGCTCCCAATGAGCATACCAACAAGGATAAAGAGAACAAGTGCAGGAAGCCCAAGGCGGTTTGAGAACTTGGCCACTAACACTCCACTAATTAACAGCAAAGCAGCTACTAAAACAAATGCGTCAGTTCCAAATGCCTCCAAAAACATGTTTAGCCTCCATTATAAATTCACATCTATTTTTTGCTGTTCAGTCTTGTCAATGCCAATGTATTTTAATGTGTCAGACGGTGTTGCCTGGTTAAATCGTTTTTGAATCAAGGAAATAGCAATCCCCTTTACATAAGCGTGATATCCAAACGTTTTTCGAAGCGTATGAGTTCCAACTTTTTCTGTAACTCCCACGTGCTTTGCGGCTTCGTTGATTATTCGGTATGCCTGTTGTCTGGTAATTGGAGCATGGCCTCTTGAGGACTGAAATAAATAATCAGTAGATATGGGTGTTTTTTGTTGAAAGTGAAGCTTAAGAGCGCGTCTTACCTGCTCATTAAGATAAATAGGCTGTTGTTTGTTTTCATAATCTAAAAATAACCGAAAAGCTCCTTCTTCATCCATTACATCAGTAACCTTTAAGTCGAGTAATTCTCCTATTCGAAAACCAGTATTTATCCCCATGACAAACAATAAATAATCTCTAGAGGATTTTTTTTTAATGATTTTTTTCATTAAACGAATTTTCCTAATATCTTTTATTGGCGCAACAAACTCCACTGAGATCACCTCAACTATGTTACTTATTATTATTTTAACATATATGTATGTAACATGAAGTAATATGCTTTGAGCAATAGAAAGGTGATGGTCATAATATAATTGCATTTTTAGTTAAAGGGGTAATCCCTCACTGTTATGGCGGTACTAATAAAAAACAGCTTATTTATTTCATTTTTATTAAGGGTAAGAAAGAGCAGCAGATGGGACTTCGATGAAAAAAAACCTAAAGGTGGACAGATTTAGTACATTTCCTCTGTTTACCTTTAGGGGAGCATATCAAGGGTGAGTTTTTTTATTAAACATTAGTCAAAACAATATTTAATATTCCATCTTCTTTAAAGGGGTTCGTTTTACGGTAAAGAAATTCATTTAAATTAGTAATGAGGCACTGAATATCAGGTTAAAAATTTTTAACACCCATGTGAACGATAGAACGTCTTCCTATTCACATGGGTGTTAAGGGTAATAGAATCATATAAAAGGTAGTTTTCTCCATTACTCTAGGGTTCTTTTTTTATAACAGTCGAATTCCAAATAAGAGACTTTTTCCTGTGTGGAAGTCCAGAATGCAGGGAGCATTTATAAAGTATGAAGCAAGGCTCCCGCGAGAGTAAAGTAAATAAACAATCCAGTAATGTCATTAATTGTTGTAATAAAAGGACCAGAGGCTACCGTAGGGTCTATTTTCAAACGGTTAATGAGAAGAGGGATCAAAGTACCTGTCAGGTTGGAAATAAAAATGGTACCAAAAAGGGACAAGCTGACAACTAACGCAAGCGTTAGATCGCCAAAGGCAAATATTTGAACGATCCCCATGACAAGAAACCCACATACACTCCCCAAGATCAATCCTGCTATAAGCTCACGTTTCATTAAACGAGGGAGAGTATGTTTCTCAATCTCTCCAAGAGCCAGTAATCTTACCACAACAGCCAGGGACTGCGTGCCTGTATTTCCGCCCATATCTGCAATCAGGGGGATGAATACAGCAAGTACAGCTAGTTGTGCAAGCGTTTCTTCAAAGGTTCCAATCAGACCAGCTGTAGCCATTCCAAGAACCATTAACAAGATTAGCCAGGGCAATCGTTTCATAGCTGAGTGAAAGGCGGTGACGTCAAGGTCAATCGCGCCTTTTACTGCTGACATCTCACCAATGTCTTCTGTTGTTTCTTCTTCTACTATATCGAGGATATCATCAATCGTTACAATCCCCATGATCTGCCGGGCATCATTCACCACAGGAACAGCGAGAAAATCATACTCCTGAATGATTTGACTGACTTCTTCCTGATCAGCGAAAGGGTGGACAGAAACAAACTGTTCCTTCATAATCTCTGCAACCTTTAGGTCAGGAGCAGAAGTAATTACTTCACGTAACGATACAACGCCTAACAGTTCATTGTTTTTGTTTACTATATACAAATAATAGATTGTTTCTGCTTCTTTTCCTTCTCGGCTGATTCTTTCGAGCGTTTGTGAAACGGTTTCCTCTTCCTGTAACGTAATAAATTCAGTAGTCATAATGGAACCTGCAGTTCTTTCATCGTAAGAAAGGAGATGCTTAATATTATTGGCATCTTCCTGTTCCATTTGATTTAAGTAGTACGTAGCGATGTGCTCAGGGATTTCAGAAAAGAAATCCGTGATGTCGTCAGCTGCCAAACCATCAAATACTTCTAAAGCATTTTCCTCACTTAATTCAGAGACCATTTGTTTCTGCTGACTTGACTCTAATTCTTGAAAGATTTCTGCCAGCTCTTTTGAAGAGAGATATTGATATGCCTGTTTTCGTTTTGGTTCATTGTACTCAAATAGGATTTCACTTTGAGCAGTAGGATGCAGAGCCAAAAAATCATGGCGGAACTTTTCTTTTTCCCCTTGTTTTAAATAAAGATGGAGATAGAAAGTATACTCTTCTCTATTTTTGAAGTTTAATTTCAACATAAGTGCACCCCTCCTTACTGATATTTTTTATAGATGCTCCACATCAACGGTAAGAACGTGATCAATTTTTTTTATTAAATAATAAATCTCTGTAGTGTACTGCTTTTCAGGGGCAGATATTGTTAAATCAATTTGTTGGTTTCCATTCTCTAAATCTTTTAATTTAATATTACGAATGTTTATATCAAAGTTCTTTTTTTCCTTTAATGTATGAGATCTTCTTTCGATAGACTCTAGTAGCTCTGTCATTTTAAGGTTTGGCTCCATGACGATTTTTACTGCCACATCACGCTGACTGAGAGCCAGAGGGCCAAATCTTTTCACCAGGGCGGGCAGAACGTTTACTGAAAGAATTAACAATACAACAGCGTAGCTTGCTTCTAGAAAAAAACCTGCACCAACGGCAATTCCCAGGGCAGAAGCTGCCCAAATCATCGCAGCTGTGGTTAGCCCGGAGATCACATCATTGTTCCTACGTAAAATAACACCAGCTCCTAAGAAGCCGACCCCACTTACAATTTGAGCAGCCAACCGCATAGGATCCATCATCATATGTTCCATTTTAGGAAAATTGTATGCTGCTTCGATGGAGGTAATGGTAATTAAACAGCTAGCTACACAAATAACCATGCTTGTTTTCAATCCTAATGGCTTATGTTTTAACTGACGGTCAATCCCAATTAAGAGACCGAATAAAAGGGCAAGGCTAAGTTTGATTAGCAATTCCATTCTTACCACCTGCTTTCTTACAAGATTATTCATTTGGTAAAAATCAAAAGCCGCCTTTCTTTGGAAGGAAGGCGGCTGTCATGTGTTTAGGAGTGATTTTGTCTTGTTCCTTCATTCGTAGAGCTTTAGCACTGTATGGCATAGGATTATCATCCAGCTGCATTAGAAAGGGCCTTATGTCGACCGTTTCAGTTGACCCATTGGCGTCTTTGGACATTTCTGGGCAGCAGCGTATCTCCATTACAGGAGCCTCACCTAACGAAGTAATATTTAATTTTCTTACATCATATGAGACAAAAGCTGTTGAGCGAGAGTAAAGTAGATTAAAAGACCAGAAATATCTTTAATTGTTGTGATAAATGGATCGGAACCAGCTGCTTGATCAAGTCCTAGTTTAATAAGAAGATATGGGATTAAGAAACCTAACGCTGTCGCAATTGTCACGGTAAAGAATAAAGATAATCCTACCACTAAGCCTAACTCAGGTATTCCTTGCCACAGCATAGCGATGAAGAATGCTGCCGTCCCTAAGAGGGCCCCCATGGAAGCACCCACTAACGTTTCTTTTGCCAGGTGCTTGCGGTACTTTTTAAAGTCAATTTGTCCTAACACAAAAGCTCGGGTGAAAATCGTGGAGGATTGTGTGCCTGCATTCCCGCCCATATCCATGATGACAGGAATAAAGATGGCGAGCAGTACAACAGCTTCTAATGCATCCTCGAATGCTCCAATGACAGCACCCGCTGTCATACCGCCAATCAACGTAATAATTAAATAAGGGAGTCTTGATTTCCAAATCTGCATCATGCTTCCGTTTACTAATATGTTACTCTTTTTCCTTTCTGCTTCATGAAAAAGAGTCATGTCTTTTTGAGCTTGTAGATCTGATTCTGTACGAGCCATGAGAATTACCTCCTAAGTATGTAGTTCATGGCCACCTTTGTTTGAACATATGAAAGATGGCAGTGTGCGCGTAACCATGTCTGTCTTCGATTTTTTGTCAAATAATTTATGGTAAAACTCGATGAAGGATCTTCCATTTCACCCACCACCATCCTTTCTTTGTAAAAATTTCTTAGCGGTGCAAAAAAAACACCTTCACGAATGAAGGTGTTTTTGTCAACACAAAGAAGCTCGCTGGTTTCTTTCAAAAGAAACACGGTCATCTGTTTTCTCCATTCGTAGAGCTTTGACACTGTGCGGATAGGATTCATCCAACTGCATTAGATGCCACCTTATCTCGATGACCTCTGTTCAACCCATTGGCGTCTTTGGACATTTCTGGGCAGCAGCATATCTCCAACACAGGAGCCTCACCTAACGAAGATATTCTCTTTTAAACACAATGTTTAAGGTACATCATCTCTTAATGACAGTCAACATCTTTTTTTTATTTTTTTTGGGTTAAGAAAAAATAATTTATGGAGAGAAAGTGTTTATCCCGGGGGACGGGGAAGCTGCTCAATTTATCAGACGTATTACAAGAAATACAAAGGATAATAAAAATTCTAAATTGATATTCTCATAAGAATACATCGTCTCTTTATCATTGGTAAATCATGAGAAGAGAGGTGATGATAACATGGTAGTTAACATACTATTTGGTTTTCTGCTCCCTTGGGTCTTTGGCTGCTACCTTTATCATAAAGACAAATACCTGATGGTAACAACCATCCCCTTATGTGTGTTGATTGCTTTTGTGATCAACACAAAAGGATCTCGGTACTGGCTCTTAAAGCCAAGAATTAAAGAAAAACAGTATCGTACGATCTATCCGTTGAACCTTGGTTATTTTCCAGTAGTGGCCAGTTTCATGATATATTTCGCGCAAAAAAGGATATGGCCTAGGATGATATGGATCACATTGTTTACACTTTTGTCTGCGACGGCTGAAATAGCTGCTCTTTTGGCAGGAAAACTCCTGTATAAAAACGGCTGGAATATTTATAAAACCCTGCTTACTTATTTTCTTCCCTATTGCTTTGTAGTTCTCTATTATGACTTTGTAAAAATGCTGCGAGTGCTTACACAACAGTCTCAACAGACAAAGAAAAATGTTAGGGAGTGTGAGGAAAATACAGGAAGTAAAGGTGCATATTTTTAAAGTATGAAGGCATATGTCACAAATTCTTCAATGGAACACCTCCCTTTATTGCTGTCTTGTTTATTAGAATAGGACGTAGAGAAATGGGGGGACAGAGATGAAAAGATTGATTAAACAAGGGACAGAATGGATCCTTTTTTTACTGCGTATATTGCTTGGGGGATTTATAGCCCTTCATGGAATAATTAAAGTGACCGATATTTCCCGGACCAATCAAACCTTTGAAGAAGCAGGCATTCCTTTGTTTTTAGGAAACTTGACAGGGATTATTGAAATAATTGTAGGGGCGACTTTAATCGTGGGTCTTTTAGTGAAATCGTCAGCAATCGTGGTAGCTCTTTTGCTGATTATCTCCATGCTGTTAGCGCCTTACCAGGACGGAATGATCAGCTATTATGAGTTACTATTGCCAGCTCTGCTTCTAGCTGTTTTATTAAGTGTAAGAGGGAGTAGGAAATTGAATCTGGTTACCTGAACGTTTTATTTACTGGAAATTAAAAGGGTGAATAATTAATAAAATCCAATGTTTCACAATTCATGTTGACAACATTTTGTCTATTTTATTACACTGCATATGACACATAAGGCATTTTCATAAACAAAATACACCTCGTTAGGTGAGGCTCCTGTGCTGGAGATATGCTGCTGCCCAAAAACGTCCAAAGACGCCAATGGGTCAACTGGAACGGTCGACATAAGGCCCTTTCTAATGCAGCTGGAATTTTTAATCCTATGCCGCACAGTGCTAAAGCTCTACGAATGGAGGGTCTGATCATGTTGTATCGTGCGCACTTGGCGTCCTCTTTTTGTGGAGGACGCTTTTTTATTCCAAAAAAAAGGAGGTTCGAAATGAAAGAAAGTGATAGTTTAGAGGCTGAGTTGGGAAGGAACAATAAAAATACAAAGCACTTTTTTTCATTTCGTTGATGGTCAGGGGAGTGAAAAAAGCGTTAGGGGGCATGGCATGAAAAAGCTTGATTCACGTTCTCGTCAAGAATACGCGGAACATGTGATAGACTTGTTGCAAAAAGAAGAAGAATCTCAATTTAGGAACCAATTTTTGGAGCTTCATCCAACAGACCAGTTAAGTATCTTTCACACATTAAATCAGACAGAAAGAAAACGACTATATGCTTATCTAAAGCCTCAAGAGGTTGCTGAAATATTTCAGGGGATGGAGTTTGTTGAACAGGAATGGGTGAGTCGCGAATTAAATGACAATTATATCGCTGATATGCTAAACGACATGTATTCAGATGATGTTGCCGATTTTCTTGGAGAACTGCCTGAAGAAAAGCGCTCGTCTATCTTAACCGCAATGGATAAGGAAGAAGCAGATGACGCCAAAGAGCTTCTTTCGTACCCTGAAGAAACCGCTGGAGCTATCATGACGAAAGAGTTTCTTGCGGTAAAAGCCGATAATCGAGTAAACGATGTGATTGAGTTTTTACGAAAGGAAGGGCCAGATGCAGAGACGGTATACTATTTATATGTTACCAATCAGGAAGATCAGCTGGTTGGCGTAGTGTCTTTACGGGACCTTATTGTCTCTCCTACAGAGGAAAAAGTGGAGAATATTATGGGAACAAGGGTCGTTTCAACGAAAGTCACCACTGACCAGGAGGAAGTAGCACGGCTCATTCAAAGGTACGACTTGCTGGCAGCTCCAGTCGTAACTGACGATGGCGCCCTGGTTGGGATTGTGACAGTCGATGATGTGATCGACATTATCGAGGAAGAAGTCACAGAAGACATCGGTGAAATCTCCGCCACGAGAGGAGCAACTGATGTTAACCTCTCTGCTTTTCAAGCAGCAAAAAAAAGAGCCCCTTGGATTATTCTGTTAATGTTTTTTGGGATGATTACCGCTGGTGTGATTGATCAGTTCGAAGGAACATTAGAAGAAATTGTTATTCTGGCAGCATTTATTCCACTCATAATGGACTCTGCTGGAAACACGGGAACACAGTCACTTGCTGTTGTTGTTCGAAGCCTTGCTACAGGATCTTTTGAAAAGAAAGGACTATGGCAGACGATCCGAAGAGAATTTTCTACGGGAGTGTTAATAGGGTTATCCTGCGCTATTGTCCTTGTCGGGTTGATTACCATACTGTATGGGAATTTGGTTTTAGCCGGTGTCGTAGCCGTATCCATCTTTTTATCTTTAAGTATTGCTACCGTGACTGGAGCTTTGTTTCCCCTTATTATTAACAAACTGAAATTAGATCCTGCCATTGCCTCAGGACCTTTTGTTACTACAGTTAACGATATTTTAGGCTTGCTTATTTACTTTACTATTGCAACTTCTTTACTCATGTATTTGTAAAGCAAAAGGAGCGGGACATAGATAAGGTACCTGTCTATGTCCCTTTTTTTAAAGGGAGGGGAAGATTTTTCTTTTTGATGGCATAGTCACCGTTACACTGACTACAATTCTAATCGTCTGTCTAATAGGTATATTATTTACCGTGATTGTGCTTGCATTTGTCGTTTATGTACGGTCGTTACGTAGAAAAAAGGTTGAAAACCAAGACACAAGATGGAAATATAAAAATGAGAATGATATTGAGAACGAAGAAATTGACTCAAAGAAACATCGTTTATGAGTCAGTTTTTTAATAGTTTTTCCTTCTTGCCCAATCCTTTAAAAAGATCACTCTGGTGAGGATTGTAAGGCATCTTTACATTTATTATGGAGAGAGCCTTGAGGACGAACCTTGCTAACCGTTTCTTCTCCTGCTTGAATCGAAAGTGTTCTCCCTCTGACTAACACCGTGAAAAATACATTGAATGTGGAACTTTAGTTTAAAAAAGGGGAAAATGGTAGTGGAAGAATTCATATAAGGAGCGTGTTAATGATGGTTGGAGTCGAAATTAACATGGTTGTCAAAGACAGCTTAAAAGCATTGGAGTTATACGAAAGTATATTTGACGTCAAGCGGGTGGAGGTTTCAAACTTCCCTCGTGGTGAAAATGAGGCCGTTTTTATCCTATACGACCTTCAATTTCATATGTTAGATGAAAATCCAGAATTCCATTTGATCGCACCAACACCTGACGATCCTAAAACTAGTTGGGTGAATGTTACTGTCCCGGACATTAAGGAAACCTATGCAAAGGCGATGGATTTAGGTTGTACAGAGGTGCAGCCGGTGACCGAGATTTCTGACTACGGGGTATCAAACGCCATATTCATGGACACTTTTGGTTATATTTGGATGCTGCACCAAGTACATAAAGAGGTCAGTCATGAAGAACGGCTACGGCTTTGGGAGGAAAAAAGGGAGAAGTAACAATGTCTGTATTAGTGTGAATGACAAAGCAAAGTGGTTTTCAAATTGTTTTTTGAAAATAGTGGGCAGCGTTAGTTCAAAAAGAAAGGGAACCTGCTATGAGAGGAGGTTCCCTTTCTTTACAACTTTTTATTAAAACATTAACTGAATCATTGTACCTCCTGCTGCTCCAATGATTACAATCATCCAGGCCGGAAGCTTCCAGAAGACAAGCAGGCCAAATAAACCAATGGCTAAGGCAAAATCCACAGAGGATTGAATGGAGGTAGTAAAGATAGGGTGGTATAAAGCTGCTGCAAGAATACCGACAACTGCTGCATTTACCCCGTACAACGCCCCTTGAATTCTTCGATTCTGTCTCAAGACATTCCAGAAGGGGAGCGTCCCAAGAATGAGTAAGAAGGCGGGCAGGAAAATGCCGGCTGTTGCCACCATTGCCCCCATCCAGCCATCAGATATTGCACCTAAATAGGAAGCAAAGGTAAACAGAGGGCCAGGTACAGCCTGGGCAGCCCCGTATCCTGCTAAGAAAGCTTCTTCGCCTACTAATCCTGCAGGCACTACCTCTCTTTCAAGAAGGGGTAGTACGACATGGCCTCCGCCAAATACAAGAGCCCCGGCTCTGTAAAAGCTGTCAAATAAGACAAGCCACTGAAAGGAAAATATTTGACGAAGGATAGGCAAAAGGATGAGTAATCCAAAAAACAATCCTAAACAAATGGACGCAAAACGGTATGTAAGTGGAATAGGCATGTCTTCAACATCTTTTTTCTCTGTTCCTCGGTATAGCCATAAACCGATGACAGCAGCTAACAAGATTAGAGCAACTTGACTGTATACGGTTTGCCAGAGGAGGACAAGGATGAGCGTCCCTATAGCAATGGTTGCTCTTTCTCGGTCGGGAGCCAGCTTCTGTCCCATCCCTAATATGGCGTGAGCGACCACCGCAACAGCGACGATCTTCAGGCCATTAATCCAGCCGGCATTTCCTATATCAAACCCTTGCAACAGAAAGGCAAAGAGGACAAGGGCAATGACAGAGGGAAGAGTGAAGCCAAGAAAGGATACAATTCCACCAGCCAAGCCTCCACGCATCACCCCAATCCCGATTCCAACCTGGCTGCTGGCAGGACCTGGGATAAATTGAGAAAGTGCAACTAAGTCAGCGTAGGCTTTCTCGTCCAACCATTTTCTTCGTTTAACATATTCATCATGAAAATAGCCCAAGTGTGCAATAGGACCGCCAAAGGAAGTGAAGCCTAACCTGGTGGAGACTCCTAAAATTTCCAGCAGTGTTCCTCGTTTTTGTTTCTCCATCTCATTTCACTCCTTGTTTTCATAGAGGACTTCTTCTGCCAGCTCTCTAATTTGTTTCTTTGCCTCTTCAAGTAAATTGTTACCACTTTCTGTGGTAGTGTAGTACTTTCGAATTCTTCCGCTGACCACTTTTTCTTCCTTGTTTAAATAACCCTTTTCTTCAAGCTGGTGAAGAGTAGGATAAATCGTCCCGGGACTGATATCATAACCGTGGTTTTTCAGTTCTTCGATTATGTAAGAACCATATATGGGCTCTTTTGAAGCATGATATAACATATGAATCTTAATGGTTCCTAGGAAAAAATCTCTTAGCATTTTATCTCCTTTCTAATCAATTACCGATATCGTTTAATGATATTATAACAAAAAACAAAAATTTCTCCGGTTAAGATTTTGTAAAGAATGAAGAAAGGTTTTTCTTAAATGAATTAGGAAACACCCTACTAAGCGGTCCCCAAATGTACCTAACATAAATTCACCATGCAAAACCTTAACAATAGGCAAGTAAGCTGGGCACTAGGTTTTTCATTTTTAAATTCCTTAATGGTAGCTTCTTAGAATCCAAACATAGTTTTTTCGCCCTTTGGAAAAATCTGTTTCCTGTATGTATTGTTCTTTTTTTGGTGTAAAATAAAAGAATAGGAAACGATTTGCTTGCGGTAAAAGTACATTATTATTTTTCAGAATAGTAAATTAAAGGGGGAGTTTGATGGGGAAGCAAGATTCCAAGTATGTGATTCAATTTAAGGATGGAACGTTTTTGAGACATGGGGAATTTTATGGGTTGCTGTCGATCGTGGGGGAAGTAACCGAGGCAGGCCGCACAAACACTCTTGATGATGCAAGAATGTTTTTCTTAAAAGAACAAGCACAAAGTATGGCAAAGGAAATGGGAATTAAAGAGTCATATGAGATTAAAGAAGTAGAAGTAAAGATGATTCTAAAATAGTGAGACGCAGCTGGTGACAGGGGGATAAGAAGCGGGTTCCTTTACTATCTGGAAGTACTTACATGATTTTGACGTAAGTACTTTTTTTACGACTTTATTTTGATACGATAAAGGGTAGGAGGGAAACAAACATGAAAGAACCGAAGAAAAACAGAAAAAAATATGATGTAAGTCTACTCATTGTAACTTCGCTGATCATGTTCTTTGCTTTTAGTAATGAAATAAGCATCACAATTAATAATTTAGTAAGCTATTTATAATTTGCTCAACGAACGGGGAGAAGTGTAATTATAAAAGGTACATAGTAATCTTTTCGATAATACCCATTTGAAAGGAGAATCGACTATTAAGTCTAAAGTTTTATATATCATTCTTGCTATCATTATTTTTTTTAATTTAATACGTTATTTGTTTGCCCTGATGGGGGGAGACATCACTGCGTACAATATTATAATGGTCGTTCTTAATCTTGTTGGGCTTAGCTTTGCTGCAGCATATTTTTTAAGAAGAAGGCCTGAACAATAAGAGGGAAGGCCATGGTATCTGTTAGGACTATTTTGTGGGTTAGAGCCCACTGGAACGTTGCAAAAAGTTTTTTATTCCCAAGGTTTTCTTAAAGTGAGAAAGGAAGCCAGTTCTTTGCTTTTTTTGCGTCTTTCTTTTCTCACGTTTGCTCGTTCCTCTCCCATTTCATGAAGCTTTTTCTCTTCATCGGTCTCAGGTGCAACCTGGGGCACTGCAGAAGGTTTTCCGGTTTCATCCAAGCCTACAAAAGTTAAAAATGCTGTGGCAGCGATGCGCCGGTCTCCTGCCAGCAAGTCCTCTGCAATAACTTTTACAAAAACTTCCAAAGAGCTTCTTCCTGTCCAGGTGACAAATGCCTCCAAACACACGGAATCACTCGGTTTAATGGGTTCTAAAAAGTCAACGGAATCTGTTGAAGCCGTGACAACTTCCATACGACAGTGACGTCTTGCAGAAATCGCAGCTACTCCGTCAATGTGCTTCATTAATACTCCGCCGAAAAGAGTGTTATGGTTGTTCGTATCGTTTGGGAGGACCAAGTCGGTTTTTACGACGCGTGACTCGTTCATTTTTTTGGTGCTCATTGTTTCTTCTCCTTCTTTCTCTTAAGTAAAGTTATCTATATTGTACCCTGACACTGTTATGTAAAAACAAAGATGGAGAAAGGAGTGCCAGCCGTGGATGTTGTTTTAGTGTTTTGATTCAGATGGAAGTGGGACAAAAGCATAGTGTGATAAGGAATCTTGAAAAAACAGAGGGATATTCAAAAAAATCCCTCTGTTCGCATCCATTAATTCATTTAGACACACTGAAATGAAGATATCCGTCTTAGGTCTATTCCAAAATAAACCCAGAAGAATCCGGTCCAGCGAAATCCTGCAATAGATGTTCGGCCCACAAACACCGGGTAGAACCAAAACTGCTGTCGATTCGTTAGCCATACATAAGTGTATCTAAACAAACATCGACGAATCGCTCCTGGGTCAACTGCAAATACGCCAATCTCTGCTGGTGGAGAGGGGGTAAATGCTGGAGGTGGTGAGGTTGGGGCTCCTGGCGGTCCAGGAGGTCCAAAAGGTGGACTTGGCGGTCCAGGTGGACCAAAAGGCGGTCCCAAAGGCGGTCCAAAAGGCGGTATAAATTGTCTTTCATGGTCAGTATATTGTTCCTGCATTTGAGATGTGTTCAATAAGTCTGAAGTATATTCATATCCGTCACCATGTGAGTAGTGAGAATTTACATAATAAGGGCTCATGAATCAGCCTCCCTATATAGGTAATCAGCCATAGTTGAATATCATTCTATGCAGACAAATAATCAAATTATCTTGTACCTTTATAAATAGGCTAACGTGGAATGCGATATAAGGTCTCCTCTAGGTTTTCCTATCGGTTTAACGCAATAATGAACAAAGCCTATTGTTTAAAAAGCAGTCTATGGTAAGTTTAGTTTACCTTAGTATAATGGGCAACAGAAAAGTGGGGGAGCGGAAATGAATAGACCGACGAGAAGAACAGGACTGCTTCTTGTTATCATAGGAGCGACATTGTGGGGGCTTGGCGGCACAGTATCACAGAAACTCTTTCAACAATACTCGGTTGATGTGAACTGGCTTGTGGCAGTACGGTTACTTATTGCTGGTTTTTTATTATTGACTGTTTAATATTACAAGAACCATTTGGACTTATTCAATGTATAGGAACTGCTTGCATTATCGGCATGATATTAATGCTGGCATTAGGGAAAGAGTCTTCTTCGAAAAGGAAAAAACGCAAGAACAAACACAAAACTCTTAAGGTAAGTTAATGAATGGCAAAAAAGGAGATTGTCTATCAATCATTTTAATTCATACTTTGTTTCAGCTTTTTGAGGGTATCTTTACTGCATATAACGAAGAGTTCTGCATCCTCTGGTATTGATTTGGACAGCTTACTGACAATGGTAAAGTCATTTCGATCAGAAATTAAAATCGCTCCTTTTCTTTTAAGATCATCAAATGCGTCATTGTAGGTTGTCCAGGATGAATGCCTGGACAGTTTCCAAATGTCAACTCCACTTTTTCTGCTCAACAGGTTCATAATTAATCTACTGGATCCTTTATTTACGGCTGATTTAGCCATTAAATCGGAAAGTGCTTCATCAGCAATGACAAACTCATCTACATTGGCATGTTTGAAATTTGGTATGTGCTTTTCTTTAAGGATTTCTACAATAGTGTAAATGTCTTTCTTTTTCTCTGCTGCATAGCCTTCAATTGCCGAAACAGTCAGCAATGAGGTGCCATCAGCACTAACGTGGTTTACCTCGTTATCCTGCGTGAAAATTAAGACAGCCTTGGCTCCTAACACATTTGCTTTATCAAGTACTTCCGTGTCTGTCGCGTTTCCTTGTATAAAGTAAAGTCTTTCGTGTTCAAAAGGTGTTTGAGATAATGAGTCGATAAGGACGATTTTTGCTTTTTCATCAATTTCAAGAATTTCGTTCATTGTATGTTTGGCTTTATTTGACCACTTTACTATGACATAATGACCGTGCCCGTTATAATTCAACTTTCCCTCCTCCTTTAACTTTCGATAGATCCCAAAGCTTTCAACAATTTTACCTATGACTATTCCTATTAAGGCAATCCCAAAAAAATATAAAAATATCCCATACACCTTTCCTAACGTCGTTTCCGGAACAAAATCCCCATACCCTGTCGTAGTTACCGTCGTCATAACAAACCAAAAGCCTATAAAGGGGTCTGGAAAGGTAGCTGGTTCGAGCCAGTGAATGATGAAGGAGCTGGCAATGAAAAAGACAATCGTTACTAAAAACAAAGTAAGCTTTCTTATCTTTACAGCCATTTTTAAAAGGTCGAAGATAAAGAGCATTTCCTGTCCTCCAAACATTGTTAAGTTTGTACTCATCGTTGCCAAGAAGAGAGGAAAATATAAGGAATCCCAAGCATCAGCCGAAGACTTTTCATCACCATTTCCGCTGTTCAATCTATCAGAAAGGAAGATGTTTTTCAGGCGTCACTCTGTTATAAAGAGAAAAATGAAAAAGGCAAAGTTTAGAGACTGATTGATGAAGGAATACCTCACGTAAGGTGACCGCATTGGAACAGTCACACCACTTATACTCATTAAATTGTGCATTACGTGGCTATAGACTAACTACTTAACTATTTCCTACTTGTCGCAGCCGCCACTATAACACAGACAAGGAGTGGTAGCATTTTTGTCTTTGATGGTATAGTTTCTCTGACGTTAAGTACCATGCTTGTTATTTGCCTGTCAGTTGTTTTTCTGGGCCTTGTCGTTCTGGCTTTTTTTGTTTATGTAAGATGGCTTTATCGTAAAAAATCGGGCAAGAAAGGTCAACAGGTAAACTGGAAATACAATCATAACGGAAATATTGAAAAAGAAGAAGCTGACTCCAAGAAACATCGATTCTGAGTCAGCTTTTTGTTTTCTTCACTTGCCGTTTAGTCCTATACTTTAAAGCTCTGATATTCCTTATCCTCTTACCTGTTATCTATTTGATAAACCTTTCTATTATCGTATGCAGACGGTGCTTTCTCTGGACAAGAAAAGTGATCAGGACGTTTTTCTGGTGTTCGGTTAATAGATCTGGAGGGATCTTCGTTATGATTTGCCTCACTTTCAAATCCGGGAATGATTGTATTTCCCAGACATATGACCATAGCTTTTTTTGGTGTTTTTTGATATACCTCCTCAGTCCCGTCAAGTAATTGTTGTTATATCTTTTTATATCCTCCCAGTAGGAACTGTCCCAATTAACATGTTTCCAGGTAAACGAGCCAAATCCTGTTAACCCATGGTCAATTAAATAAAATTTATATTTCCTTGAGTTTTTTTCACGGTACAAAATGATATTTCGGTTGTTTCTATCGATATTAACAAGCCAAACATCAAAAATAAACATCTTTAATAGCAGGTAAGGGTGTTTAAGCTTAGAAAAAACGTTAGAATAGCGCCTGTTTAACTCTTTCCAGTTGTATAACCTCCTTCTTTTTATTCGTTCCGAGACAACACCAGACTTACCGTGAATCACTCTTAATCTTGTTCGAGCCATGGGCAAATTAAGTTCTTTTCCAAGCTGATATGCGATATATTCGTTGGCTGCCAGAGGACCACTGTGAGTGTTGCTTAAGGATGTAGGGTACTTAAAATACCCGTGTTTTTTTAATTTTGGATGGTAAACTAACCAGACATTTCCAACCGGCCTGTTTTTTGAAATGGTTCTTTTGTATCTCCAGTTGCTCACTTTTGGATTCTCTCCCCCTTACTAACCAGGTATAATCCAGAGGGTATGCTACATGTTGGTCTCTTTGAAAGTTATTGTTTCGGAGAGGAAGGTTCATCAAAGACGGAGTTGCTTTAGTTTATGCGTCTCCATTTATCTTGCTCATTGTCTTCTCATTCTCCGGTTTTAGAAGCTTGTGAAAAAGGGTATCGAAATTCCGAGGAGGCGATATCAATGGAACCGAATTATAAGCTATTTGAAAACGACCAAAATGTGATTGATACGATCGAAGAGCTTAAAAGCAACGGTGTCAGTGATGATGATATTTTCGTCCTTTCTCACGACCGAGGTCATACTAAGCGTATGAAAAAAGAAACAGATGCCAGTAAAATTGGGCCCAGTGTAACAGGATTGGGTACTTCAACAAAAAATGTCTTCAGAAAAGCTGGTGACGCACTAAGGTCGAAAATGGCTGAGATTGGAATTGAAGAGTCAAAAGCTGCCGAGCTGGAAGAAGAGCTTGATGAGGGGAAGGTTCTGGTCGTTGTTACTAACCAGGAAGACAATGTAAAGCTATAAGGGACAGATTAATCTGGCCTGCGTTACGAATGCGCAGGCCTTTGTCTTGAATAGATTTTCTTCCTATTCTTTGTTAGGGTGTAATTATACTCATCACGATGACAGAAAAGGAGGATAATCCATGAATAATTTAAATGTGTGGACATATGAAAATGGAGATCCTAGTAAATCCTATTTTTATAAAGTAGAGAATTTAAATGAAATTTTCACGGCCATTAAAGAGCGTTTCTCTAAAGATATTAAAGATCATAATGACACAGATTTTGAAGAAGACAGCTACATACAAGTTGATCATACTCCTCCTATGGGCGAAGGAGATATAAAGGTTGACGAAATAATACTGGATATTTCGGTAAAAGCGGAACTGTTAAGCTTTATAACAAAATATATTTCTGTAATCAATATTAAAAGGCTGTTTCAATAATAAAAGAAAGAAGAAGATAGCCCTATCTTCTTCTTTCTTTTATTGCATCTTTAATTGTTCCAAAAGTTTGCAGTGTTGTCAGATCGTAATTAAGCTTTCGGGAAGTTAAAGCAAGTCGAGGCGTAATCCCGGTAACGATCAGCTCAGTACCAAGCAGATTCAGTAATTTGTGAAAGGAAAAGATTTCACTTATTACGTCTTCATCAAAACTGTTCAGGCCTGAAAGGTCAAGAATAAGGGTTTCTATGCTTGATTCATATATTGATTGAGTAATGGTACTATGGATCATGGTGAACCTTTCCTTGTCCACATTTCCGATTAACGGCATAGCATAAACATGATCTAAAATTGGAACGAGAGGAGTAGAGAGCATATTTATTTCTTCTATATGTTTTTGTAGATTTTCCTTATACTCTTTTTCTTGTGTAATATCTTTTTGTACCCCTACGAAATAATATTTGTCCTCTTTTTCTACATAGACTGGATCTATGTTTAGCTCGTTCCAGAATCCTCTTCCGTCTTTTCTGTAATTGTACAACTCAATAGATAGCGATATTTTTTGTGCTATTGCTTCTCTCATGGCTTCTATTTTTTCTGGATTTGTCTTTTCCCCTTGTAGAAAGCGGCAATTCTTCCCAATGATTTCCTCCCTCGAATACCCCGTTACATTTATAAACCCCTTGTTTGCGTAAATGATTGGGTTATCTGGCAGTTCTGGATCAGTAATAATTACACCTACGCGAGTGTAATCCATTGCCTGTGTCAATAACTCCATGGTGGGAAGAGATTGTAATAAGTTACTTTTCACTAAAAAAGAGCCCCCTCAAATGAAACAAAATGTAGTCTCCTCCCCACACTACCAGAAGATTCCTACATTAACCAGCATGGGGGCTGCTCTATTCAAACGAATGGAAACAGGAGCAAAGGAACTCACTGGATTATTATGTTAAGGTAAAAAGAGAGTATAGAAAGAGTGAAAAAAATGAAAAACTACTTTATATTTCTTACAGTCTTCTTGTTTATTTTTATCGCTGTCGAAATGATTACTGGAATGATTCTTACAGCTATGTATTCTCCTGATCCTGCATTGACCGAAGCTGGGTATGCCAGTTCTGAAGTAAGCTTTGGGGAAAGGAGAAATTATCCTGTATTGGCAGCTATTATATCTGCTTCTATAGCTTTTTTTATTTCTCAGGGGTTTTCAAAAAGGAGTGAGATGAAAGATCGAAAATCAACACTAGAATGCAACAAAGCCTAATTATAAAATACCTGTGGTATGATATAGGTGGATCTTATTTTGCCAAAGAATTTTAGTTGGAGAAGAAAGGATATAATGCCTAGTGAACGACTATAACTATTTAAATAAAGAGGAACAAAAAGAATTGCATGTTCTTCAGTCCCAATTAGAATATAGTCAATCTGACTCGGAAAGAAAACAAATCATTACAAGGATTACTCTGCTTTTAGAAAAAGCAAAAGTGAGAGAAAGAAGACCTGGAAATGATTAGAGAGATAACGGTGTTGTATGAGTAAAGTGTATTTACAGGAATATGACAGATAAACGATGGAGTTTCAACGGCAAACCAGTAACAGCTTTGAATCCAAAAGTAAGGGTTCAACCAGCTCGTAGTCCTCATAAAAAAATAATAAGACAGTTAAGCTGAACTTGCGAAAGTTCAGCTTTTTTCTTGTTCTGTTCGTTAATTTGGAAAAAGAGGATTGATTTTAGAACGAGTAGCACACTCTAAACAAAGAATCAGTAAGGAGTGTGGAGAATGAGAAGACATTACATTAGCGGTTTACTTATTTTACTTCTGTTCACTGGTTGTCAAAATATAGAGGGTACTGGCTATTCGCCAGGTCCTGAAGACAATGATATACAGGCACAAATGGACAGTTTATTAGCGGAGGATCTTTCATTCACAACGTCCATGTTTATTAACAAAATGGCTTTACAGCTGGAGCGCTGGACAGATGTGGAGGAAGGCACGGAAATGGAGAAGTTATTTCTTGAAGAATTAGAGGGTGAAGAAAATAAATATTTTCATTCGTTTGCATTTATTAAAGATGGTGACCTGCGATACAAAGCAGGAAATTTCCCAGCTGAAAAGCTTCGTGATATTTATGCGCCGACCGGTAATGAAGTGCTGGCTCGTAATATAGATAGACACCTCTTTTATTCAAATCCCTACAGCCGGGATGGCTCTCCCTATATGTTAATGGCGTATGAGAGAGAGTCAGATGAGTGGATCGCCGGGGAGATTGATCTTGGATTTGTCCAATCGTACGTTGGTGAGGTTGCCGAAGTGGCAGATGGTGAAGGCAATCTCTTTATTTCAAGTGGAAACGGAGATGAAAAGCCAGAAGTCAGGTGGGAAGAAGGGGAGGTGCCTGATGATATTTCGGAGGAAGTAATCCCTGAGGTAGGATGGAAAATTTCCGTCCATTCAAAAGAGACACAGGAAGTAGAGAGGGAATACAAAGAAGGGGAAGTAATGGTGAAATTCACCAATGAAGAAACAGGACAACAGTGGCTTGAAAACAATACACAATTTAAAGAGGAAAAACATTGTAACCAGTATTATTTACTCAAGCACAAGGATATGTCTACAACAGACATGATGGAAGAGCTTAAGAAGGAACCTGAAATTAAAGAAGTAGAGCCCAATTATGTATTTGGCCAGCAGATAAACTCAGCTCTTCCAAACGATGAGTTTTTTGGACCTTACCAATGGAATTTGGAGATGATCCAGGCCCTTGAAGGGTGGGAAATATCTGAGGGAAGTGAAAATGTAACCATTGCTGTATTAGATACAGGTGTAGATCCGGATCATATTGATTTGGCTGAGAAATTAGTGGACGGTTTTAATGCTTTTACAGGGAATAATGATTATGAAGATCACAACGGGCATGGTACACACGTAGCTGGCATTGCATCAGCGATTACAAACAATGTGTCAGGTATTGCCGGTGTATCTTGGGATAATTTAATCATGCCTGTAAAAGTCTTGGACGATGAGGGGGAAGGAACACTTTATGAATTGGTTGAAGGGATTACGTGGGCAACCGATCAGGGGGCAGATGTAATGAATTTAAGCCTTGGGGATGCACATCCTTCCTCTATGCTTCATGAAGCGGTGAGATATGCATATGACAATGATGTGATGCTGATTGCAGCCTCTGGAAACGACAATACAAACGTACCTATGTACCCGGCTGCATTTGAAGAAGTTCTGGCTGTTTCTGCTGTAAATGAGCGTGGAGAGAAAGCAATTTTTTCGAATTACGGAGATTACATGGATGTCACCGCACCTGGAGAGCATATTCCAAGTACCTTCCTTCAAGACGAATACGTATTTATGTCAGGCACTTCAATGTCATGTCCTCATGTTGCTGGGCTTGCAGGACTTGTGCGTTCAATCAGTCCAGAATTAACAAACGAAGAAGTAATGGAATTACTAAGAAATACAACAGAAGATATAGGTCCTGCTGGTTATGATGAGTACTACGGATTTGGCTTAATTAATATAGAGAGAACGTTAGAGCAGTTAATCGATGGTGAGGCTGAATTTCAGCCAGAAGAAGGACAAAGAGAGGCTGACACTGAAAGAAGGATGGAAGAAGCAAATAATCAGCGGTCAAGAACCTGGCTTGAATATATTTTTGGGTTCTAATGTTGGAGGAAAAAGCAGATAAACCTATCCAACCAGTGCTTTATAGCATAGAAAAATTGATTATGAGCAGGATAACTATCAAGAAGCATTACACCAATAATGGATGGGAGGCAGTTATTCAATGGATCAGCATAAGGATAATTTTGAAGAACAAGCTGAAGAAATTGCAGAAAAAGCTATACAGGAAGTAGAAGAAGAGGAAGAAGTTGAAGGCTTGCACACTGCTCTGGAAGATATTCAGGAAGCTGAACAATTAGCTGAAGATACACAAACTGCGTCTAGTTCTCATGTGACGGCTAGTTTCGAGGATGTAATTGAAGATTTTGATACTCAGACCCAGCAGGATGTACAGCAGCAAGCTGAACAGGCTTTGCAGAATACCCAGTCGAGCATGAATTACACTCAGGCCCAGCAGGATGTACAGCAAGCTGAACAGGCTTTACAGAATACCCAGTCGAGCATGAATTATACTCAGGCCCAGCAGGACGTACAGCAAGCTGAACAGGCTTTGCAGAATACCCAGTCGAGCATGAATTACACTCAGGCCCAACAGGACGTACAGCAAGCTGAGCAGGCTCTGCAAAATACACAGGCAAGCCTGAACTACAACCAGGCCCAGCAGGATGTTGAATTTGCTCAGGAAGGCATTGAACAAGTAAAGGATAGTATACTCCTTCAACAAGCAGAGCAGGAAGTGGCCCAGGCTCAGCAGCAGCTTCAAACTATTCAGGCTTTTAACCATGAAGAAGAACAACAATTGCAGCAAGCTCAACAGGAAGTACAAAAAGCCCACCAGCAGCTGCAGGCTGAAAATGATCAATTATTGCAAGCTCAACAGCAAGTACAAAAAGAGACACAGCAGCTTTTTCATGCACAGCAGCAGGTTAAGCAGGAGCAGAGGGATGTGGAGGAAGCCATGTCAAAGCTTCAGCAAGCACAGGAACGGGCCAGGTCTTTTCAAAACAAACCATAACACTTTTTGAAAGAGGGGCGCATAGCATGACGAGAGGACAATCAAGAAACAACAAACATAAAAATAAAGCAAGGCTGTCACAGACTCCAAAAAAAGACATCTTGACTGACGAAGAACTATCCGAGGAGTTAAGTGAAATCAATCACGAAAAAAATTCAAGGGAAAAATAATTCTTCAGAACAACTCCTTAAAACGAAGGCTCCTTGTAACAGCTGAGCCTTCGTTTTTATTGTGTGCCCGGCATGGGTATAAACTCTAGGGTTAAAGTCCCGAACGGTGAAGGTCGTTGTAACCGCTAGTCAAAGGCAAGGGTGTCCAGGGTGACCTGGAATCTAAAGGAAGCCGGAGACAAACTTCCGCCCCGAGGAATACGAACCTCATAGAAGGCTGTCTGTCTGGGATGAGTCTGCAATACAAGACAAAGCCCCAACGACCAAAGGGATAGGCAGTAAATGAGGCGGGGATATGGAAGGGAAGTTTATGCCCTTACCCGGGGAGGTCTGATGGGAACGCCGCACACATGCGGTAACCGATTCTCAAAGAATCGCTGAACCATCAGAAGTCAGCCGAAGCCATAGTACCTTACCTTCCGGAAGGTAAGGGAAGGGCTGAATCATAAAATGAGTACCATTTCCCTGGCGTACGCGTCATCCGATGACACAGAATAGACCAACTACCTACGAAAGAGAAGTGAAGTCTTCGAGGGCGCAGGTAGGGTGGAGGATGGTCGCCACACAAAAGAACGAAATGGTCACGTGGAGGGTGAGCAACATGTTGGAACACATTCTACACCGAAACAATCTGAATGCCGCCTACTACAAGGTGACAAAGAATAAAGGAAGTCACGGCGTTGATGGAGTTCCCACTTCCGAACTGAAAGCTCAGATTTCGGAAGAATGGGACACCATCCACGACCAACTTCTGAAGGGTACGTACCAACCGTCTCCCGTCCGTCGAATCGAAATCCCGAAAACGAACGGAGGCAAACGGAAGTTAGGTATCCCTACGGTGATGGATCGTACGATCCAACAAGCGCTCAACCTCTATCTTCAATCGATGTATGACCCTAAGTTTTCTCCGCAAAGCTATGGGTTCCGACCAGGAAAGCGAGCACATGATGCGGTGAGACAGGCGAAAGCCTATATCAATGAGGGGTACACCTGGGTGATAGACATCGACCTCGAGAAATTCTTCGACCAGGTTAACCATGACCGGTTGATGCGAACGCTAAGCTTCCGCATTAAAGACCCCCGGGTGCTTCGTCTTATCCGAAAATACCTCCAAGCAGGCATTATGGAAGGTGGGCTCACGACCCCAAACCGAAAAGGAACACCACAGGGAAGTCCATTAAGCCCACTCCTTTCTAATATTGTGCTCGATGAACTGGATAAAGAATTGGAATCCAGAGGGCTTCGCTTCGTTCGGTTTGCCGATGACTGCCAAATATATGCAGGTTCTAAACGAGCCGCCGAGCGAATCCTCAGGAATATGACAACTTTCATCGAAAAGACGTTAAAACTCAAGGTAAACCGAGAGAAAAGTGCGGTGAGCCGCCCGTGGAAACGTAAGTTTCTCGGATTCAGCTTTACACCTTCGGTGAAAGGTAAGGCTAGAGTGCGTGTCCATAATGATTCGGTTCATAAGGCTAAGCAACGTCTGCGTCAACTGACAAGTCGAAAATGGAGTACCGATATGAAATACCGAATTGAGAAAATCAATACATTTCTTACAGGATGGTATAACTACTTTCAGTTGGCAGAAACGCCATCCATTTTCAAAAGACTGATGGAATGGTTGAGAAGAAGACTCCGAATGATTCGATGGAAGGAATGGAAGCTGCCCAAAACAAAGGTGAAGAATCTGATGGCACTGGGAGTGACAAAGGCGAAAGCCTTGGAATGGGGAAACACAAGAAAAGGCTACTGGCGTATAGCCAGCAGCCCTATTCTCCATCGCACACTCAATGACCATTATTGGCAGCGTATGGGTTTGAAATCATTGAATTAACGTTAGAATTTTATGAAACCGCCGTATACGGAACCGTACGTACGGTGGTGTGAGAGGACGGAGGTTAGTCACCTCCTCCTACTCGATTATTTAGAGAGGGATGGTTGTTTATACTTTTCTAAAAAAATGGCAGCTGTTCCGGCAAAAATAGCAGATAAAGTTAGAAAAACACCCACAGTAAAAATAGAAAGACTCATCCAGGGATAAAGATAAACAGCTGTATAACAGGCTGCAAAAATAATGAGGCCCAGACCTGCACTAACTAAAATGGCTACAATCGGCCGTTTGTTTTTTTGGTGGAGGACATAAGTAATAAACAGAATCATAAGGAGATAAAGGGATCCAGTTGTGTAATCATTAACTAATTGATCTAAAATAAGAGTGACAGACCAATTGTTTTCAATAATTTCGTATGTATTCAGGTCTATTTGACTTGTTTCCCCTGTGTCGAGGTTGATGGTTTCAAGCTTATAACTAGCTGGTGTTTCTGGCCAGTTTTTCTGGGTTAAAAAAGCAAGTCGGTTATCTTCATTAAAAAAGGTAGGCTGATCTATATTCACGCCTCTGTCAGTGAGCTGCTGGCTTTGGCCGCTCTCTTTGTTGTATAAGAATAATTCATATGTATAAATATCCTCACTGGCTAAATCGGTGACTGTGGTATAGGCAAACCATTCCCCGTCAGGTGAAAGTTCTGGAGAATAGAGTCCGGATGGCAGGTTATCTAATGGAGAAGGTGTGTCCTGATCACTTTCTTTTAACGAGTGAAGAAAAATGGTTTCTTCCATGTCCTCATAAGCAGTAAAAAGAAGTGAGCTGCTATCTGAACTTATCGATAAATCATTCATCAGAAAATCATCTCGATTCGTCAGCTTCGATAGTTCGCTATTCTCTAGATTCACTGAATATAAATCAAACCCTCCAGCATCCTCATGTTCTTCAGCCAGCCAATCCTCTGCTTTTATTCCTATAAAATAAATGATATCTCCTTCCCTGGAAAACACAGCGTCTCTGACATGTAAATGATTACCAGTTACCCGGGTTACTTCTCTATCCTCTTTAGAATATAAAAACAATGAACTGACTAGCGGATCACCTTCCGCTAAATATAAGATATAGTTTCCATCGGATGAAAAAGCGGGAGCGTGTTCCTGAGCACATTTATCTTCTGTGACCTTCCCCTGTATGGTTCCGCTGGGATCTGCCGTATAAATTGAGCGACAGCCATCTACATAATAGGAAAAAGCCATGGCAGAATCGTCTGAAGAAATAGCAATGTCTTCTCCCATACCAGTGAACCATTGATACGGCTGCTCTTTTTCCATCAAATAAAAAATAAAAAATACTAAAAATAAACAAGAACTGATGATAAGTGCCATGTAAAGCCACAATTGTTTTTTCATTTTTTGCTCCTATGTATTAATTGTCGTATTTAATGTATCACAGGAAGATGATGGAACGCAGTAAATATAAAGAAATATTCAGTAAATATGTTAGTGGAAAAAATATGGGGGAGTTTGTTGAAAAAGGCACCAGGAGGACAAAAAGAAAAAGCAGGAAAATTCCTGCCTTTTCTTTTGCTTTTATATTGTTTCTTCTACATCTCCGGCAGACGCACCAACCGTTTCAAGCTCTTCTAATTCTCCTGTTTCCACATGGAACATACAACCGATAACGGGTACTCCTTTGCCGTGTTTGATATAAGTAGGGTGTTGTTTTAGCTTTTCCACTTGAGCCAAAACATTCACCTTTGCTAAGTCATCAAGAGAGTGGTCTGTTTTCTCAGCCGGAAGAGAACTCTGAATGCTATCTATCCAGTCTTTTAGCTCAGGCTCATCATTTCCCTCAGCTGCTGCTTTCACCCCGCCGCAGCCAGTATGACCTTTAATAATGATTTTCTCTACTTTTAGGTGCTTTAAAGCATAATATAAGCTTGCTGTAAGACTTTCATCATTTTCATTTACTTGATTTGCAATGTTACGCTGAATAAAAAGATTGCCTAAAGGCATCTGGGTAATAACAGAAGGACAGACTCGGGAATCACTGCAGGCAATGACGAAGTACTCTGGTGACTGCCCTTCTTTTAAGCGGTCGAAATAAGAAGGATCTTCTTTCTTTATTTCCTTAATAAATTCCAGGTTCTTTTCTCTTAATTTCTCCATGTTTTATTACCTCACAATTTGTTTGGTTTATTTTATTGTATAGAAATTTTTACGAAACATAAAGTAAGAATATTTTGAAAAGGTTTACAAGATAAAGTAAACTTTTTACTATGGAAATATAGCGATGGCTAAACAATAGAATATGATGTTACATTTTGTTGGTGATTGTTGTTAAAAGACGTTCGTTTGCATCTAAAGATAAAAATGAGAACTTCATTCATGCTTTGCTTTCCAGATGCTTTTTTGCTTTAAGGATTTCGGGCAGGTCTCAGCTTCACCGTGAAAACCACCCTTAGGGATCTTCGGTTAAGGCTATTCCTGAAGGCGTCATACGATTTTAAGTCAACATTGGCCTTTAACAAAGTAATTTATTAAGAGAAGCTGCCGTCCCGGGGGAGGAAGATGTTTGTGAAAAATGGAAAGTGGTGGGCTTTATTTTTAATTGCTGTTGCTGAGTTATTTGCTTTAAGCTTGTGGTTTAGTGCTTCCGTTATCGTCCAGGAACTCAGAGATCTTTGGGCTTTGACCCCGACTACAGAAGCATGGGTTACAGCTTCTGTTCCTATAGGGTTTGTGATCGGTGCTTTATTTAGTTCCTATTTTGGTATAGCTGACCGTTTTAATACGAGAAAGGTATTTGCAGTATCAGCATTGGCAGGGGCTCTATTAAATTTATTGTTAATTTTCTCTCAAAGTGCGTGGATAGGTATTGCACTTCGAATATTGACCGGTGTCACGCTTGCTGGTGTGTATCCTACAGCAGTAAAATTGTTGTCCCAGTGGTTTCCCAAAAAAAGAGGGGTGGCTATTGGCGTCCTGATTGCAGCGTTGACCCTCGGGTCTTCTCTTCCTCATTTTATTGTCATATTTTTCTTGGCGGTCAATTGGCAAATGGTCATTGTTACAAGTTCGATTCTCTCTTTAACAGCGGCCTTTATTGTTTATTTCTTACTTAAAGATGCACCTGGATCACCAGGGAAAACTCCTTTTTCCTTTAAGTTAATACGAAAAGTAGTGAAAAATAAACCAGTAATGCTTGCGAATTATGGTTACTTTGGTCACATGTGGGAGTTGTATGCTATGTGGACTTGGCTTCCCGTGTTTCTTACAGCAAGCTTTACCGCACAAACGACAGAAGTGAGCACTTGGTTTATTGCTCTGGCCTCCTTTATTTCTATTGGGGTAGCGGGAGGATTAGGCTGTGTAGTGGGAGGGCTGGTGGCAGACAAAATCGGCAGAGCGTATTTAACCATTATTTCAATGGGAGTCAGTGGAGTGTGTGCTATTGTAATAGGGTTTACATTTGGACAATCGATTTGGCTTACTTTTGCTCTTGCAGTCATCTGGGGAATTTTTGTTATTTCAGATTCAGCTCAGTTTTCGGCAGCTGTCTCTGAGTTTGCGGACGTAGAGTATGTGGGTACCGCCTTAACATTTCAAATGTGCATAGGTTTTCTTATTACTATTTTATCTATAAACCTCATTCCTTTGCTTCAAGGAACAGTTGGCTGGCAGTGGGTATTCAGCCTGTTAAGCATTGGTCCTGTTTTAGGCATTATTTCAATGGTTAAATTCAAGTCCTATGAAATGTCAGATTCAGCTCAAAAGGCTTCTAATAAAGCTACATAATGAATATGCCCCTTGTAAATTAAAGGATGGCAGGATCAATGGCAGAATCGTATTGGTGAATGAATAAAATAATAATAAAGATGGTGTCCTAAAGCTCTGACTCTTGGCAGCACCATCTTTGTTGTAATTCTTTTATTTGTTTTTAACCTGATTCCTTAATGTTTCCAACCTCATCAATTGCTGCGTTAAATGAGAGTTCCTCTAAGTAATCAAACATTTTCTGCTGCTCTGTTTTTTCCAAAGGAACAATTTGATTGCCCGTTATCACATAAGGAATAAAAAATGAAAAACGTTTCTTTTGAAAAAGGGAGGGGTAGTAAGCAGTAGGGAAAGGGGAGAAAGTCTATGTTTGCAGGTATATTAATTTTATTAACAATTTTATTTTTAATTGGTAATCTTTTTTATTTTTTCACAAACAAGACATTTAAGAAAGCAGGCTTTGACTCTGTCTTATTTTATAATTTGTTTTTTGTTTTATTAGGACTTACTTTAGGATTTGCTTTCCTTTACTATTTGTTATCTTTTCAGGAAACGGTGTTAGTAATAAATGATCCTACTGAGGATCCGGCAGAACCAACATTTTTAAACTTTTTATATTTCAGCGGGGTTACGATCCTGTCAGTGGGATATGGTGACCTGGTACCGGTTGGAAGTGCAAGGTTTTTTGCACTCATGCAGGCCGCCCTGGGCTTTCTGCTTCCAACAATCATTTTTTTAAAAGCGTTAAACAACTCAGAGGAAGATGATGAATAAAGTCCGAAAGTTAGGATACGAATGCTTCACAAAAGGAGGGAGCTTTATTCATCTACTACATAAAAATCCTCTTAGTTAACTATCAATCTGATTCGGGGGTAGAGTAAGGTTTTTCTTCCTTTTTCTTTTTTTCGTCATGGGGGGGATGGGCACCAGGGAATTGTCTAGGAAGATGTTGGTGAAGGTTTCTAAATTCATACGTGAAGGCACTGTAATATTGTTGGTCTTTTTCCCATGGAGTTGTTTTATTTTTTACTGGCTCGTCTCTATTTATCGGAGACCCATAAGGACCTTCAATAAGGTCTTCTCTCGTTAAAAAATTCCTCTGAGTTTCTACATTGGCAAAATCGGTATATGCTTCTTCGCTGTTTTGCTCTTCATTTTTATGATCCATACCTCTGCTCCTTCTTGTGTTTTTCCTTAGGATAACCATTATAAGAAAAATTAATATTAAAGTTTTTCACCTTTGCTCTTATGAAAAAGAAAGGGGGTACGCTGGGGCGGGGAGCTGTTTTTTTTTGAAAGATAGCTATGCAAAAGCATACCAAGCATGATAATGAATAACCCGGAAATAGCCAGGCCATTTGGTAAAGATGATGACAATAAAAAGACTTCACCAGCTAAGACAAATAAAACCTGTGTTGATTGTGTTGCTTCAACAGCAGCAAGCTTTCCTTGATGATTTTTAACTCTGTCTGTAGCAACAAAAAACAAGGTTGTTGCAATGACGCCAGAAAAAACAGCCACGATAAAGGTTTGAACCACTTGATCTGTTGAAGGAGCTCCTGAATCGATAAAAGCAATGAAGCTGAGCAGCAGCCAGAAAGGAAGACTTACCAATGTCATCCCAAATATCCGTTGAAACGTATCCAGGCGCCCGCCGCTTATCTCCATCATTTTACGATTGCCGAGGGGATATGCACATGCTGCGACAAGGACCGGAAGTATCCCAGCTATGAGAGTTTGAAGAGGGAGTGAGCTGGCATGCTGGAGCTGAATAAGCAATACCCCGGCTAAAATGAGTAATGAGATAGCTAAAGATTTCTTAGGAGTTTTTTTTCTAATTATTTTCATCCCTTTTGCTGTTTTTACTTTTTCAGTAAAGAAAAAAGGAACCAACAATGCTCCGGCTATAATAGTGATTTGCCAGGTTCCTGCAATAAGCCATCCAGGTCCAAAGGAGGCTGCATACGTCAAGGGGGCATAAAACATCACAAACCCTACAAAACTCCACAAAATCCAGGGTAGGGGCTGTTTTTTAATTTCCTGGAGGACTTGTTTTCCGTTACGGCGAAAAAATACTATGAGCAAAAAAAATGGAAACATAAACATAAAACGAAGAGAGGAGCTCCACATCCAGCTTCCACCCGACAGCTCCATAGATCGATTTAAAATGAAGGTAACTGCAAAGAACATGGAAGCAAAAAAACCGATTACTATTTCTCTCATACGTACCTCCGTGTTTATTAGTATGATATTATTAACTTTTAATAAAATATATTATACTACATTGCTTACTACTATAAAAAGGAGGAAATGTTTTGAGTCGTGACAATCACTACAATGACGCAGCCAGGCTGGCCAAACAGGTAGGGGAAACATTAAGGTCAATTCGCAGAGAACGAGGAATGAGTCTCCAGAACTTGGCTGAGGAAACAGAGGTAAGTAAGTTGACTTTAGGAAACATTGAAAGAGGAGAAGCAAACCCTTCCCTTTCAGTAATTTGGAAAATAGCAAACGGTTTATCTATCCCCATTTCCTTGTTAGTAAAGGAACCAGAGGAAGTAGAAATTTCCAGAAAAGGTGTAGGGAATAAAGTAGTGAGCGAAAATAAGGCATGCACCCTGGAACCGATGTTTAACATGCCTGCCTTTGCTACGAGCGAAATACACCGTGCTTTCTTAAAGCCAAACAGTACATATTCTCCAGGTGCTCACCAGCCTGGTGTTATTGAATATGTAACAGTCATGAAAGGAGAGCTTTCCTTAGTTATAGAAAATGAAACGTTTTCTTTATCAGAGTTTGATTCCATAAAGTTTAACGGAGACAGGAGTCACACCTATATAAATTCAACGTCTTCGACTGTTGTGCTGCATTTTGTCATGACGTATGCGTAACGGGTGGAATTTCCATCATTTGGTAATTTCAAGTATTACCAGATGCTATTTACATAAATGTGAATTTCAAAGTTGCCTGGTTTAGTGTGGGCTTAGGCGTTAAGTGAAAGTTTGGGGTGATTAAGATTCAGTATATCATTGATGATTTGCAAACATTTCTTTTAAATATATTTTTCGTTTTTACTTTTTTCTTTATCTATCAAAAATTCATAGAAGATAAGACTTCAGTTTCAGTAAACAAGTTGCTCCTTATAGTTATTTCCGGACTTTCTATTATTCTTTGTATGACTTTTACAGTTAATTTTAGCGATACTGGCCATATTTTTGATTTACGGCAAGTACCATTTATTCTGGGCGCCTTATACGGAGGAAGGAAGGTAGCGGTTTCATTATTTATCATTCTTATAGCATATCGTTTTTCTATGGAATGGGAGGGAGTCTACGGGGCACTTTTGGTAAACATTATGATATTAGGTCTTCTTCTGTATATCATTCCACGATATAAAAATGCTCCTAGTATAAAGAAAAAAGTGACCTTGTCATTAACTGTTTCTTCTGCAGGGATTCTAACCATGCTTTTGGTTACATTTATGATGTATCCGGAAATAGTAAGCGGAAGGTATATCAGCTTTATAATCCTTTTTCTAATCGTTCAGACTGCTGCTATTTTCTCGTTTATTAATTTTATTGAAAAAGGGAGAAAAGACAAGGCTCTTGAAAAAGAACTGAGAAAGCTTGAAAAGCTTAAAACGGTCAGTGAGATTGCAGCTAGTATTTCTCACGAAGTGAGAAACCCGTTAACAGTAACAAAGGGGTTTATTCAGCTATTAAGAGATTCAGATATTACAGAGGATACCAAGCAATATTATATTACCTTTGCTTTAGAAGAGCTTAACAGAGCGGAGAGAACAATTAGTGATTATCTTACTTTTGCCAAGCCGACAATTGAGGATGTAACAATCTTGAACATAAATAAGGAGATACAATACATCTTAAAAGTAGTCAGCCCATTTGCTTCTATGAATAATGTGAAGATTGAAGTGAAAAAAACAGGAGAAGTTCATGTGGCGGGAGAAGGGGAAAAGTTTCATCAATGTCTGATTAATGTAATAAAAAATGGCATAGAATCCATGCCGGAAGGTGGCAAGATTACAATCTCCATAAGACGAGAAGATCATAAAGGAGTCATACAGGTCGAAGATACAGGTTCAGGAATGAATGATGAGCAGATTGAAAGATTAGGAACCCCTTTTTATACCACTAAAGACAAAGGCACTGGATTAGGAACGATGGTTGTTTATAGCATTATTAAGGCAATGAATGGAGAAGTTAAAGTGAAAAGTGAAGTGAACAAAGGGACCTCTTTCACCATTTATTTACCTATTGTTGAAGTACCCTCATAAAAGCTTCGGTAAGAAACAAAAAAAGAAGATCCTCTTTGAGGGATTCTTTTTTGAGGTTGCTTGATCCGTCATGAGTTTGTATTTTCAAGGCCAGCTAAGTGTGCTCAAGTAAAATCATTTACAGTTCGTAATCTTTTGCAGCCCATGAAAAAAGGCTGTTGAAAAGTGTATCTCAACAGCCTTAGAAGGGCCCTCGAAGAGGGTTCTTCTTATTCGTTAGCTACTATGCTTCGGCTATACCTACACGGGTGCTGCTTATGATAAGCGAAGGAATCAGCCCGACACACGAATTACCTCTGTGAGGTTCACGGGGATGGGATCCTTTTGTCAATGGTTGATCTTCATTTTTGTCCAACACAAAAAGCGGCTTGTCTTCAGCTTTGAGGAATTTCAAAAGCCACCTTTTCTCTTTTTGATACAAACGCCCGACAGGATCTCTTTTAACATTGTAAGGAGGTGGCCCCCAGGCTGTTACTAAACCATCCGACAAGGCAACAGCTCTTTTGATGGTGCTTTGGTTTCTTTTTATAATTGTTTCATACGTACTTCTATGCATGGATTCCTGGGTATGGATTTTTACTTCTTCAGAGTCTCCGCAAAAAGGGAGAAGGCTGATAATGGTCATCGAAGAAACATCATGAAGATGATTGACGGCCAGGCTTTCCAGCTGTTTTAAAGCAGGGTCTCCCCGGTCTTCTTCATAAGTAAAGGGATTCGACAATATTAAAGAAAGGTGGCGGCCTTTGGGCCGGTTAAAGGCAACAGTTAATGAAAAACGACAAGGGATGTCATGAAAGACCTCAGACTCATAAGTAACATCAGAAATAAACGTTGAAGAGTATCGGTGCATGAAAGTCATCCTTTCGTATATGATTGTTGCATGTTTATCATACCAAATAAAATCAAATATTCAAAATATTTAGTTAGAGAGCGAGTAAAACGTATATAGTCTCTTTTCCCTATATATGAGAGGAGGAGGTAAATATTAACCTTATTTGCATAATTATAAAAATCGCTTTGTTTCTACGAAAAAGGTGTTTTATTGAATAATTTCAAATTTCGAGTTCACAAGTAAAATTTTTTGAAAATTAATAAATTTATTTGTAATTTTATGATATAATCCACTTTGTAAGTAGAAATAGATTAGTACAAAAGGGGGATAACGCATGAAAAAGGTATTATTATTTCTTCTTATGTCATTTATTCTCATGTTCGCAGCAGCCTGTGGTGAAGCAGAGGATACTGGCGGGGATGAGGATACTGGTGTAGATGCAGAGACGGAGGATGCTGCTGAAGAAGAAACTGAAGGCACAGAGGAAGATAGTGAAGAAGCAGCTTTAGACGGAGAGACAGAAACCTATTCTGTGGCGACTGATAACAATTACATTCCATTTGAGTTTATTGAAGATGGTGAATTAGTTGGATTTGATATCGACTTAATTAATGCTATAGCAGATGAAGCTGGATTTGAAATTGAAATTGAACAAATGGAGTTCTCAGGAATTGTTGCTGCTATTCCATCAGAACGTTTTGATATGGGTATTGCAGGTATGACAATTACGGAAGAACGTGAAGAAAACATAGATTTTTCTCAGCCATATTATGATGCTGGGCTCGTGCTGGCTGTAAAAGACGGATCAGATATCCAATCTATTGATGATGTGGATGGTTTAACGGTAGCGACTCGTGTTGGGTCAACAAGCGAAGACTACTTAAACGAAAACACAGAAGCAAACATTGAAGCATTTCCAGAAATTCCAGAGGCTTACCAAGCTGTATTAACAGAAAGAGCAGATGCAGTTCTTTATGATCTTCCAAACGTACAATACTACGCTGAAACCGAGACAGGCGGAGAGCTTCAAATCGTAGGCGATACGCTTACGGGAGAGCAATACGGAATTGCTTTTCCTAAAGGTTCAGAGCTGGTTGATGAAGTAGATGCAGCAATTGATGCACTCAAGGAAGATGGAACATTTGGGGATATTTACGAGAAATGGTTCGGTTACCGTCCAGAAGGATTATAAGGCAAAAGAGCGTGGCAGGTATCTACTTGTCACGCTTTTTACCACTTAGAAAAGGAAGGAATGAAATATTCCGTCATGTATCTTTATACAGCTAATCATTACATAGACGTTATGCCATTTTTATTACAAGGTTTGCAATATACCTTGTTAATTACCTTTGTAGGGGTATTTTTTGGTTTTATTATAGGTGCTATATTTGGATTAATGAGGATCTCAAATAATAAACTGGTTTATGGAATAGCCACGGTTTATGTTGAAATTGTAAGGGGTACTCCTCTTTTGGCACAGATTTTCTTTTTATATTTTGGTCTCCCAGAGCTGCTGGGAGTCAATTTGGACAAGCTGACAGCATCCATTTTGGCAATTGCCCTTAACGCCGGAGCCTACATTGCTGAAATTGTGCGAGGGTCCGTTCAATCAGTAGAAAAGGGGCAGGCCGAGGCAGGACGCTCATTGGGACTATCTTCTTCCCAGACAATGCGCTACATTATTTGGCCCCAGGCTTTAAAAAGAATGATTCCGCCGCTTGGAAATCAGTTCATTATCAGTTTAAAAGATACATCTTTATTTTCGGCTATTGCAGTGACAGACATTCTTTATCAAGGCCGGCAATATGCGAGCGGAACCTTTGTTTACTTTGAGCCATACCTCATGGTGTGTGTGTTCTATCTTATCATTACAATTCCATCAATGGTTATATTACGCCGCTATGAACGGAGGCTGGAACGAGAATGATTACAGTTAAAGATTTAAGAAAGTCCTTTGGTGCCACAGAAGTGTTAAAGGGGATTACTACCGAAATCAGGGAAAAAGAAGTAGTGTGTGTTATAGGTCCATCGGGCTCAGGGAAAAGCACATTTCTGCGCTGCCTGAACATGCTGGAAGAAATCACATCTGGGCAAGTAATTGTAGACGGGGACGACATCACTGATCCTCATACTGACATTAATGATGTTCGTTCTCGAGTAGGAATGGTTTTTCAGCATTTTAACCTATTCCCTCACAAAACAGTATTAGAGAATGTAACTTTGGCTCCTCAAAAGGTTAAAGGAATGGCAAAACAGGAAGCAGAAAAAATAGGAAAGTCTCTGCTCGAGAAAGTAGGGCTGGCTGACAAAGCTGCTGCTTATCCGAACAGCCTGTCAGGGGGGCAAAAACAACGGGTTGCCATTGCCAGAGCGCTGGCCATGAATCCAACAGTGATGCTGTTTGATGAGCCGACTTCTGCATTAGATCCAGAGCTGGTCGGAGATGTCCTTAGTGTAATGAAAGAGCTGGCCCAAGAGGGAATGACTATGGTAGTTGTAACACACGAAATGGGATTTGCTAAGGAAGTAGGGGACAGAGTGTTTTTTATTGATGAGGGTGTTTTCATGGAGGAAGGAACTCCGGCAGAAGTTTTTGATAATCCTCAGCATCCCCGTACTCAAAGCTTTCTAAGCAAGGTTCTTTCATAATTTATACAGTGTCCTCAGGCCCTTGATTAAATTACCACTCTACAAATAAAAAGCACCCTGTGAGTAGCTGCTCCTCAGTTGTTTAAAACAATTGAGAAGAGTAGCTGGATAACAGGGTGCTTTTTCTATTAATCTTTTGTCACTGAATGATACCGGTATGCCGTATGATTTACTGCCCCAACGTATTGATTAAGCTTAAAGGATTCTTTTATGGCAGATGATGCAAATTGCTTACCTGTTTCAATAGCTTCCCTCATTGGCCGCCCTTTGGCCAGTTGTGCCGTGATTGCAGCGGAATGAGTACAGCCTGCTCCATGAGTATATTCAGTGTTAATACGTTCAGATTCCACAAACTCAAAGCTTTTCCCATCATAAAAGACGTCAATTGAAGTGTCAGGGTCGATATCGTTTCCACCTTTTATAAGGACAAAGCTTGGTCCTGACTCATAAATGATTTCAGCAGCCTTCTTCATGTCTTCAAGTGTGCTTACTTGGTTCAATCCGGACAGCTGGGCAGCTTCAAATAGATTTGGTGTCACCAGCAAGGCCTTAGGTACGAGGACTTCTTTTAAATACTGGTCAAGTTCCGGGTTAAGAGGTTCATCAGTCCCTTTGCAAACCATGACAGGATCCACTACTACTGTTTCAATGTTGTGCTGGTCTATTTTTTTTGCTGCAAGGTCAATCACCTCTTTGGAACCGAGCATGCCTGTTTTCACAGCATCCGCTCCTATGCCGGATAAAACTGTATCCAGCTGTGCCTCAAGAACAGACAGTTCTTGAGGATATACATCATGCTGCCATTCTTTAAAAGGATTCTGGGCAACAATGGTTGTTAAAGCGGTCATTCCGTATACTCCAAGCTCTTGAAAGGTTTTCAAGTCAGCCTGAATCCCTGCTCCACCGCTTGTGTCAGAGCCAGCGATTGTTAATACCCTGGGTAAACCCATAAAAAGTGACAACTCCTTTCTCATACCTGGACTTTATGGTTAATACATTTCCTTGTTGTGCATCTCCGAAACCTGGCATGTGAAAAAAAGAACTGCGGTATAGATAACAGCAGTTCTTCTTCCATTTCAAGGAGACTAGACAGCCCACTCTCCATTCCTGAAAAGAGGTTCTTTCTCTCCTTTTTTTGTTATTCCGTCGATGTTCATATCCCCAGTGCCAATCATAAAATCAACATGAGTTATACTTGTATTTAATCCATTTTTCTCTTTTTCCTCTTTATCCATTTTGTCTCCGTCTTTTACACAAAAAGCATATGCGCTGCCAATCGCTAAATGATTAGAGGCGTTTTCATCAAAGAGGGTGTTATAAAATAGAATGCCTGTTTGAGAAATTGGCGAACTGTGGGGAACCAAAGCTACTTCACCTAAATAGTGAGAGCCTTCATCTGTTTCAATTAAATGCTTTAACGTTTCTTCTCCTTCTTCCGCAGAGAAATCCACGATTTTTCCATCTTTAAAGTGGATAGTGAAATTATCAATTAAATTTCCACTGTAGTTAAGCGGCTTGGAATTCTTTACATATCCATTTACTCCCGTTTTATAAGGTACCGTAAAAACCTCTTCAGTAGGCATATTGGCAATAAAGTGAACCCCTTTTTTATTAGGGCTTCCACCGCCAATCCACATGTGTTCTTCTGGAAGCTCGATCGTTAAGTCAGTGCCAGGGGCAGTATAGTGAAGCTTTTGAAACCGCTTGTTATTTAGGAACTTTGCTTTGTCCTGAAGCTTCTGGTCATGTTCATCCCATGCCTGTACCGGATTATTCACATCTGCACGGACAGCTTTAAAAATAGCTTCCCACAGATGGCTTACAGCATCCTCTCCAGTTGAATCAGGGAACACTCTTTGGGCCCATTCCCTGGTAGGGGCAGCGATGACAAGCCAGCTTACCTTATCAGATTGTATGTAATCCCTGAATGTATCCATAGCTTTTCCTGCTGCTTTGTTGGCCGCAGAAATACGTTTTGGATCTACTCCTTTAAGCAGGTCAGGGTCTGTTCCTTTAATGGTCATAAAGGCAGCTCCCTTTTCGGCAAGCTCTTCAAATCCTCTCGCTTTCCATTCAGGATACTCCTCAAAGGCTTCTTCAGGTGCCATGTCGTATTTTATCCTTGTCAGCTTATCATCGCTCCATTCGACATGAACATTCCTTGCGCCTGCGTTATAAGCAGTCTTTGCTACCAGCCTTACAAACTCGGCAAGTTCTAGTGAAGCATTAATCACAAGGGTTTGTCCCTCTTGAATATTTACTCCCTTTTTAACAGCAAGCTCTGCATAATTCGTTAGCTTTTTCTCAAAGTCTGTCATAAACATTCTCCTTTGTGAGCTTTTTTAATTTGAACCATCATACTCATGCTTAGCCTTCATTTTATCAGGTAGGTATTGGCAATGAAACTTTTCTTGATAAAAATGGAATGTTTTTTGCTGACCATAGAGTGAAAGGAGGTGTGATAAAATAATAAAGCATAAAAGGAGGGGTTTTTTTGAATTCTAGTTTGAAAGCTGTTTTATTTGACCTTGATGGAGTCCTTACCAACACCGTTCCTCTTCATTACAAGGCGAACAAAATGCTCGCTGAAGATCTTGGTGTCTTTTTTGATCATGAAATGAACATGAAGCTCCAGGGAAGAAGCCGTATGGATGCCATAAAAGCTCTTTTGAAACAAAAGGAAGGGAGCTATTCTCACGAAGAAAAGCTAAAGCTTGGAGAGCAGAGAAATACATATTACCAGGCTTTAATAGAGGAGCTTACCCCGGAAGACTTGTTACCTGGAGTTAAAGATTTTCTAGAACAGACCAGAGCTGCCGGTTTCAAAGCAGTATTAACCTCTTCAAGTACTAATGCAAGGACGGTCATTTCCAATGTCGGGATTAAAAACTATTTTGACCATATTGTGGATGTACATACCATTTCCAATCGCAAGCCTGATCCTGAAATATTTTTAAAAGGGGCGGAAATGGCGGGAGTAAGTCCAAAAGAATGTGCAGGAATTGAAGATAGTGAGGCAGGTATCAGAGCGCTTCAAGCGGCTGGTATCTTTTCTGTCGGCGTAGGGGAAGAACAAGCTGCGAGAGAAGCAGATTGGTTTGTTGATTCCACTCGCAAACTTCAAATTGATGTATTAATCCGAAGATTCAAAGAAAGGAATGGCTGATTGAATGAAGCATATCACAGTTTTTTGCGGCTCAAGAAAGGGAAACCGTTCCCTCTACCTTCAAGAAGCTAAAAAGCTTGGAGAGGAGCTGGCCAAAAATAAGATCATAACTGTATATGGGGGAGGAAGCAGCGGGTTGATGGGAGCTGTAGCAGATGGGGCGTTAGAAAGGCAAGGAGAAGTGATTGGGATTGTGCCTGAAACGTTAAAGGATATAGAAATCGCTCATCAGCATGTAACAGAATTGATCACCGTAAAGACAATGCATGAAAGAAAGGCAAAAATGTACGAGTATGCTGACGCATTTATAGCTCTTCCTGGGGGCATAGGAACGCTGGAGGAATTTGTAGAGGTTCTCACCTGGTATGCAATAGGGCAGCATGAAAAGTATTGTGCACTGCTTAATACCGATAAATATTATGATCCTTTACTTATGCTCATAAAACATATGGTGAAAGAAGGTTTTTTATCAGAACAAGTGGCTGACAGAATTATTGTTTTTGCTGAACCCCAGTCATTGGTTCATTTCCTGTTGAAGGGTGAGAAAGGAAATGTCTGATAAGCCAGTGATTTACTATGATGAACCATTGCACCCAGCTATTTTTATCAAAAGGCCCAATCGGTTTATTATTCACTGCCAGCTTATTAATAAAGAACTAAACAAGCCGGCAGGTGAGCCGGTTACCGTTCATCTTCCTGATCCAGGCAGGTTAAAGGAGTTGCTCATACCTGGGAGAAAAGTGTGGCTGCAGTACATAAATAAGCCTGCAAGAAAAACAAAATGGAGCGCAGTTTTAGCCTCTTCTTCTGAAGGACAGCTTGTTTCAATTAATACCACTTTTCCCAATCGGTTAATTGAAAAAGCCTTAAAAGAGAAAAAAATAGAGGAATTTTGTGACTGGGAATTTAAGCGTGCAGAGTATAAGTTTGGAGATTCCCGGTGGGATTTTCTCCTCGAAAGCAAGGACAATAAAAAGATGTTATTAGAAGTGAAAAGTGTGACACTTGCAAAAGGTGAACAGGGCCTGTTTCCAGACGCTGTAACTAAAAGAGGAGCACGCCATGTACAAGAGTTATCTCATTTTCAAGAGAGAGGAAATATAGAAACCGGTGTCTTATTTGTGGCTCAGCGAAATGATGTAAAGTCTATCAGTCCTGCAGACTATATCGATCCTGCTTTTGCAAAAGCTCTTCTTGAAGCAAAAGAAAGAGGTGTAACGTTGCTGGGCAGACGTTGTATACTGACACTGGAACACATTCAATTAGGTGAAAGTCTGCCGGTATATGTATAGTAAAAAAGACAAAAAAAGAGGCGGCATGCAGCCACCCAAAATGGTATCGTACGTATCAGAGGCAGGTTGAGATGATCTAAAATTGTCGAAAAAGGACATCTCTTGCTGTTTGGAATATAACCAAAGCGCCTCCCTCTGTCACTACTATATCAAATTCGTAATATTTCTTCGTTTCTTGTTACATGGAATGAGAGAAAACTAAACTCCTTTATTTCTTTTCTTATTGGCAATTGGTCATTATATATAACTCTAAGAATTTTTTTGGAAGTGCTGAAATCGTAAATTGTTATAGAGAATCTTTATATTGCTGATGTTCTGTGAATATTTCTTGTATAGGCGCGGAGGTTGCCAGAGTCGGAAGGCTTGAAACTTTCCTTCTTAACCGATCAGGAAAATAAAGAAGAACAGTCGTACCTCCTTTTATGCTCCTGCTTAAAAAGATACCTGAACGTTTTCTTGTTCTGCTGCCGGAGTCTCTAACATGTCTCGTCTGTTAAAATTATGGATGTTTGCTACAAAGTTGGTAGGGATAGATTGGATGCGTGAATTATACTTTCTAACGGTATCATTGTATAGTTGACGAGCATCCGCAATCTTGTGTTCAGTTTGGATTAATTCTTCCTGCAAAGCTTTAAAATTTTCATTTGCCTTTAATTCCGGGTAATCCTCTCCCAAGACAAATAAGTTTTCAAGCATTCCGCTCAATTGATCGTTTGCCTCCATTTGTTCAGCTCTATCATTTGAGGATGCTGTAATTTGATTTCGTAATTCTAAAACCTTTTCTAGTGTTTCTCTTTCATGAGGTGCGTATCCTTTTACCGTTTCTACCAGAGTTGGTATCAATTCATATCTTTTCTTTAACTGCACGTCAATTTGGGCCCATGATTCTTCCACCCAATTTAAGCATTTAATTAGACGGTTATAGCCGATGATCCAGGAAATGATCGAAACGACAAGTATGACACCTAATATAATGGCAAAAGTCAATGAAATAACACCCCTTTAGTGTGACTTCTTAATGTTGTCTAACCCCTTTAGCAATAGCCTATAAGTCATTATATCATGGATTCTGACAAATATTTGGAATCTTTAAATAAATTTGGAACTTAAGGAAGAGTGAAAGGTTATGCCCCTTCATACACCTTATACAGAAAGAAGGGTCGAGTGGCTTCAGGAAACAGTGCTTTTGTCGTAAAAGCATATACTTACATCAAATACTGATATAGATGTCTGTAATTGTTTTTCTATGCTTGTGTTTTTCTATGCTTGTGTTTTTCTATACTTGAAATAAAATTACCTGCAATTCATAAAAATTGTGCCTTTCTGACTGGTCTCATCGAGTATCTTATTTCCTATTCCTGCTGGTCTCTTGTTCTTTTAAAAAAAAATATATTCATGTGATTAACAAATGATAAAACAACAATAGTTTTGATAATTTTCTAAAAATTATCAAAATTTTGTTGACTTGAGTGATAGCTCATCCTTATAATCAATCTTAGAAACATGATAGCGCTTACATAAAGGGAGGGAAGAGGATGCCAGCATTAGAAGTGGAAAACGTTTCACTTCAATTTGGGGGAGTTAAGGCTTTGGTAGACGTTACTTATCATATTGAAAAAGGAGAAATTTTTTCTCTTATTGGGCCTAATGGTGCAGGGAAAACAAGTATGCTGAACTGCATTAGCGGATTGTATAGTCCGTCTCAAGGCTCAATTAAATTTATGGGGAAGGATATTATCAACATGAAACCCCATAAAAGAACAAACTTAGGAATATCCCGAGCTTTCCAGAACATAGCATTATTTTCTCAAATGTCTGTGCTTGATAATTTAAAGCTGGGCCGGCATACAAAAATGAAGTCAGGACTTTTGTCCGGGGGACTCTACTGGGGAGCTGCTCAAAAAGAAGAAGTAGCTCACAGAAAAGCAGTGGAGGAAGTTATTGACTTTTTAGAGCTTAAGGATATTCGCCATACTCCAGTAGGAAGGCTTCCTTACGGGCTGCAAAAAAGAGTAGAAGTAGGCCGGGCCCTGGCATTACAGCCTGAGCTTATTCTCCTTGATGAGCCTATGGCTGGTATGAACAGCTCAGAGAAGCAAGACATGGCTCGTTTTATCCTTGATATGAATGCTCTCCAGGATATGACGGTAGTGCTCATTGAACATGATATGGGTGTGGTAATGGATTTATCCGACCATATAGCCGTACTTGATTTTGGAAAGCTTATAGGCTTTGGTACTCCTGAAGAGATAAAAGAAAATGAAGCGGTGATCAGTGCTTATTTAGGAGAGGAAGAAGATGAAGAAGTAAGCTGACAAGGGGAGGATTCTTATAAATGGGAAAAGACACATTTCCAAAGCTTCTGTTAGAACTTGCAGAAAGTGAGCCAGAAAGGACGGCTTTCAGAAAAAAAAGCCTTGGCATTTGGAAAGAAATTTCATGGAAAGAAGTCAAAGATAATGTTGAATCTTTTGCTCTTGCTATAAAGCACTTATTTGAATTTCAAAAAGGTGACCGGATGGTCATCTTAAGTGACAATAGGCCGGAGTGGATCTATGCTGAGCTTGCTTGTCAAAGTCTTGGGGGGATCTCAACGGGGCTGTTTCAGGAAAGCACTCCTGAACAGCTTGATCACTTGATCAACGATTGTAAAGCAAAGATTATAGTGGCAGAAGACCAGGAACAGGTAGATAAAGTGTTAAAAATCATAGACCATCTTCCTTTAGTTGAAACAATTATTTTTATTAACCCAAAAGGATTAAAAAACTATTCTGATCACCGGCTCATTTTTTGGGATGATGTTCAAAAAGCTGCAAAGGAGAGCAGAGAAAAAACAATCCTTAAAGAGATTGAACAGGGGAATGGTGAAGATCCAGCCTTCCTGTGTTACTCTCCGGGAACCATGGGACATCCTAAAGGAATCTTATTATCCCATCATAATTTACTGGCTACTGGTACAGCTCTTCAAGAAGTGGACCCGGTCTCTTCTAAAGATGATTATCTATCATTCTTGCCTTTGGCATGGGCGTCTGAACAATTGATTGTATTGTCATTATCATTCCAGCAAAAACTAACAATTAACTTCCCAGAAGAACCATCAACAGCCTTGCAGGACTTAAGGGAAATAGGTCCGCATCTCTTGATGGCAACTCCAAGAACCTACGAAAATATCATAGCTAGATTCAATCTCCGTATCAATGATACCTCGTCCTTCAAGAAGAAAGTTTACAATTTTTTCAACCACTATGGAAAACGAAAAGCAGAAGCAGATTTTGGAGAAAAACCTCTATCTTTAATAGAGAAAGTCATCTACAAACTTGGCGACTACTTAGTGTTTAGTGCAATAAGAGATCACCTGGGATTAGCAAGAATCAAAAGGGCTTATATAAATGGAGCTTCTTTAGGTAATGAGGGGATGCATTTCTTTCATTCCATTGGAGTAAATGTAAAACAAACTTATGGAGCGACTGAGCTTTCTGGTATTTCTCTTGTTCAAAGAGACGGAAAGCTAGATGCAGAAAGTGTTGGAGAACCCCTGCCACATGTAGATCTTAAGGTTACAGAGGATAAAGAGATCCTTATAAAATCCGCTGGACAGTGTCTTGGTTATCTTAACGGGGAAGCATTGAACATTGATGAAGATGGATATATAAACCTGGGAGATACAGGGGAAAAGCTGGAAGACGGCCAGGTTCGTCTGACTGGAAGGAAAGAAGAAGTCATTACTGGAGTTCAAGGTCAAGGTGTTGCTCCAAGCTGGATAGAGAGCAAGCTGAAGATGAGTCCTTATATTCAAGAAGCCTTGCTTTATGGAAAACAGCAGCCTTATATGGTTGGCTTAATTAATATCAGTATGGAAAATGTAGGAAGATGGGCTGACAAAAAGCAGCTTTCCTATACTACCTATGAGGATTTATCTACGAATCCGGATGTTATCCAGCTGATACATGAAGAAGTGTCTCAGATCACCACTCTCTTGCCAGAAAGTGTTAATTTTAAGAAATTCATTATTCTTCCAAAGGAGCTTAATGCAGCAGAAGATGAAATGACTCCCACGTACAAGCTTAGGCGGCCTTACGTAGAACAAAAATATAAACAGTTGCTTGATTCTTTATATTCCTCTGATGAAAGGGTTTCATTTACAAAAGAAAATGTAAACGAACAAATCATTCCTGTTATTTCATTAGGTGAAAAGAGGGAGGTTGCCTAGGTGACGTTTTTTATGCAAATGCTGGTTAGCGGCATCGTAGTCGGCAGTATTTATGCGCTGGTAGCTTTAGGATTTGTTCTAATTTATAAGGCTAGTGATGCTTTAAACCTGGCCAACGGTGAGTTTGTCTTAATCGGGGCATATGTATGTTTAACTCTTATCACCATTTTTCAAATTCCGTTTCTTCTCGCGTTAGCCATTACCTTGGCGGTAAACGCCGTTATAGGGCTGGGAGTTGAGAAGACCGTTCTTCGGCCATTACAAAATGCTCCAGTTATTTCAGTGATAATGGCAACCATAGGACTTGCAAGTTTACTCGGGGGGATTGTTCACCTGATTTGGGGACATCAAACAAGAACATATCCGCAAATCTTTCCAGCCACACCAATTAGAGCTGGGGATTTAGTCATTACACCTGTGTATCTCTGGTCCTTTGTCATTGTTATGACACTGCTTCTTCTTTTTACACTGTTTTTCAAATACTCCAAGATGGGCCTTGCGATGAGAGCTGTTGCCGATGACCAAATGGCTGCACAGTCTATGGGGATAAGTGTGAAAAAGGTCTTTGCTGTAACCTGGGCCATTGCTTCTATCGTAGCTGCTGTAGGGGGAGTCTTGTTAGGAAACATCAATGGTGTAAATGCAACCATGGCTATTATTGGCCTGACTGTCTTGCCAGTTGTCATATTAGGTGGACTTGACAGTATTCCGGGAGCTATAGTTGGCGGCTTTACGATCGGAATTTTCCAAAGCATGGCGGGTGGATACCTGGATCCAATGGTTGGAGGAGGGTTAAAAGAAGTAGTCCCGTTTATCCTGGTAGTTTTCATTTTAATGCTTAGACCCCATGGATTGTTCGGTAAGGGCGGTATAGAAAGGGTGTGATGGGAGAAAATGAGAAATCCTTTTGTCATGGAATGCGGTAATTATAAAACAAAATACAATCATGATATGGCACTCTTTACCATACCGAGAGTGAAGATGAGAATGGTTTTGCTTATTGCCCTTTTTGCCTTAGTTCCGCTGTTTACATCAAATTACGTAGTAGGTTTGGCAACCCTTTGTTTAATTGCCTCTATAGGGGCAATCGGCCTTAACATCTTAACTGGGTTTACTGGCCAAATCTCTATCGGAGTGGGGGCTTTTCTAGGGGTAGGGGGATATACGTCGGCTATTTTAACGACGAGTCTTGGTCTAAGCTTCTGGCTGGCGGTTCCAGTTGCAGGACTTGTTACAGCTTTTGTCGGAGGAATATTTGGTATTCCGTCACTTAGGCTGAAAGGTTTATACCTTGCCATCGCCACACTTGCAGCTCAAGTAATTATTCTTTTTGTCATTAGCAGATGGGACGGATTAACAGGAGGAACTTCCGGTATGGTGCTGCAACGCCCCTCAATTGGCGGGTATACCTTAATGTCGGCCTCCAGTTATTACTATCTCTGTCTGGTCATCCTGCTGTTTACTACCATCTTTTCTCTCAATCTATTTAGGACGAGAACAGGCCGGGCTTTCATGGCGGTCAGAGATCAGGATGTTGCTGCTCAAATTATGGGAATTAATCTATTCAATTATAAAGTCATTGCTTTTGCCATCAGTTCTTTCTTCGTTGGAATTGCAGGGGCATTAATGGGACATTACACCATGATTGTGAGTCCTGAGCTTTACAGTATTGATGTTTCTATTCAGTACTTAGCAATGATCCTGGTCGGCGGACTTGGGAGCATTCTAGGAGCAATTCTAGGCGCCTTTTTTATTACATTGATGCCCGTTGGCCTTTCCTATTTCACTGAAGTTTTATCTGTGTTTCTGCCTAATGCCGGCCACCAGTTAGCAGCGATTCAGGAAATTGCTTTTGGGGCAGTCATTATTTTGTTTCTTATTTTTGAACCAGGAGGGCTAGCCCATATCTGGAGCAATATAAGAAATTATTTCAAGCTTTGGCCGTTTACCTATTAATGAGGACGCCAGACGTTTTGTCTGTTCCTGATAAAAGAAAACATGGGGGAGATCAAATGACAATAAAGTGGAAAAGATGGATTGGGGCAGCAGGTACAGGCATGCTATTAGCAGGAGCACTGTCAGCATGTGGAGGCGGTGAGGAAGGAGCCAGTAGTACTCAGGACGCTGAAGGAGAAGCGGACGTAGCAGAAGCCGGTGATACAGTGAAAATTGGTGCTCTTTACGATATTACTGGAGGAACAGGAGATGTTGGTTCTCCATATGCTGACGGCGAGGAGGCATATGTGGAATGGCTTAATGAAAACGGCGGTATTGATGGCGTTACGGTGGAGTTAATTGGCGAGGATTACGCTTATGATATTTCAGAGGGACAAAGAATTTATCAAACCCTGAGAGACCGCCACGAAGTAGCCGCCGTATTAGGATGGGGAACAGCTGATACAGAAGCACTTAGGCAGCAGGTTGCTAATGATCAATTGCCATACTTCTCAGCTGCTTATTCAGAAAATTTAAAAGATATGGATGAAAGCCCTTATAATTTCTTAACTGCAGCTACTTACTCTGACCAAGGAAGAGCAGTTGTCCAATGGATTAAAGAAAACCATGAAGGAGACGGTGATCCTACATTAGCACTATTATATAATGATACAGCTTTTGGTCGCTCTCCGGTTGAAGATATTAAGGAATATGCTGCCGAGCATGGTGTAGAGGTGGTGGATGAGCAGGTTATTGATGTAGCAGCCACAGAGGCACAATCTCAAATGCTTAATATGCAGAGTAAAGACCCCGATTATGCTATTATCCAACAAACCTGGGGAGCAACATCAACTATACTTCGTGAAGCACAGACACTTGGAATTGATACACAATTTATCGGATTAAACTGGGCTACAGGTGAAGGTGTCATTGATATTGCAGGGGATGCTGCTGAAGGGATGATTGGAGTAGTAACCCATGCCTTTCCATATGAGGACCTGGAAGGATTGGATGAAATTGAAGAATATTTAGAAACTCAAGGAAAAACATTAGAAGATATTGACCAGAAATTTGTACAGGGATGGGTAACTGCAAGCATAATGGCAGAAGGAATCCGCAATGCCCCTGACTTAACAGGAGACGGCATTAAAGAAGGAATTGAACAGATTACTGATTTGGATCTTAACGGTTTGGCAGCACCGGTGAGTTTCTCCGCTGATGATCATGCTGGAACGAAGGATATCAGGCTGGCTCAAGTTGAAGACGGTCAGTTTGAGATTATTGAAGACTACTTCAGTCACGAAGATTACGAATAGAATACCGGCAGAGGAACATAGAGATAACTTACTGTGTTCCTCATGCCTTTATCATCTATCTTACTTAAAGAACGGAGTGTTGATATGCTTCGCGTTCATAATTTAGAAACGGTCTACTCAAAGATAATAGTATCTTTAAAAGGGGTGTCTCTTGAGGTACCAGAAGGGAAAATTGTGGCGCTGATGGGAAGCAACGGTGCCGGAAAATCCACAACCCTAAAGTCGATTTCTGGTCTGCTTAAAGGTGAAGGGGGACAGATAGTCAATGGTTCCATTTCTTTTAACAATGAGTCACTCAATGGACTGACGCCTGATCAAGTAGTAAGCAAAGGAATCTTTCAGTGTATTGAAGGAAGAAGGGTGTTTAAGCATTTAACAGTAGAAGAAAATTTGCTGGCTGGAGCCTACACAAGAAAAGACCGTAACCAGTTGAAACCAGACCTGGAAAGAGTGTATCACTATTTCCCGAAGCTTAAAGCCTTGAAAGGAAGAGCCGCAGGATTTCTCTCTGGCGGGGAGCAGCAGATGCTTGCCATTGGCAGGGGAATCATGGCTAAACCAAAGGTTCTGTTGCTTGATGAGCCATCTTTAGGTATAGCTCCTTTGTTAGTCAAAGAAATTTTCCACAATATTAAAGAAATCAACAAGGAAGAAGGGACCTCTATTCTGGTTGTTGAACAAAATGCCAATGTAGCACTCTCCATTGCTGATTACGGCTATATCATGGAAAACGGCCGTATTGTTCTCCAAGGAAAGGTAGCTCAACTGCTTGATAATGACGAAGTGAAAGATTTGTACTTAGGCGGAGGAAGTAATGGGAGAAACAATTACCGAAACACAAAAACTTACAGACAAAAGAAGCGTCCGGTGTAGTGTGACGCTTCCCCGCATATATTCCTAGGAGGGACCACTCCTTATCTAGGATCATTTTTCTTATAAATTCTGAGCATTGGCTCAGTGTACATGCTGTTATAAATAAAGGAGGAATAAAGAATGAACTTTGAATTGACTAAGGAACAAACAATGATAAGAAATATGGTAAGGGATTTTGCTAAACAAGAGGTAGCCCCGAAAGCAGAAGAAGTCGACCGTGAAGCAAAGTTCCCTGAGGAAACATTTAAAAAGATGGGAGAATTGGGCTTGTTAGGTATCCCCTTTCCTGAAGAATATGGAGGATCTGGGGGAGATACTATCTCTTATGCCCTGGCGGTAGAAGAAATTGGGAAAGCTTGTGGAAGCACAGGATTGAGTTATGCTGCAGCTGTATCTCTGGGAGCAAGTCCCCTCTATTATTTTGGGACTGAACAACAAAAGCAGGAACATCTAATTCCTTTGGCTACTGGTAAATCATTAGCTTCTTTTGGTCTGACTGAACCGAACGCTGGTTCAGATGCCGGCGGAACCCAGACAAGAGCAGTTCTTGAGGGAGACGAATATGTAATTAACGGTGAAAAATGCTGGATAACTAATGCCCAGTATGCACGGACAGTAACGGTGACTGCTGTGACAGGCAAAGATGAAAGAGGAAAAAATATTATTTCAGCTTTTATTGTTCCAACAGATGCTGAAGGTTTTACCATTACAAGTCCTTACGAAAAAATGGGCGTGAGGGGTTCTAACACATCAGAGTTAATTCTTGAGGATGTAAGAGTTCCAAAGGAAAATATCTTAGGAGACCCGAAAGGCGGCTTTAAGCAATTTTTATATACCCTTGACGGTGGAAGAATCTCTATTGCTGCTTTAGCAGTAGGTATTGCACAAGGAGCATTCGAAAGAGCTCTTCAATATTCAAAAGAAAGAAAGCAGTTCGGCAAAACTATATCCAGCTTCCAGGCAATTCAATTTAAGCTTGCAGATATGGCAATGGAAATTGATTTGGCACGCACAATGGTGTTAAAAGCTGCCTGGCTGAAGGATCAAGGCAAGCCATTCAAAAAAGAGGCATCTTTTGCAAAGCTGTTTGCTTCAGAGATGTCTACGAGAGCGTGTAATCAAGCGATACAAATTCATGGCGGTTATGGATACATGAGGGAGTATGAAGTTGAGCGCATGCTTCGCGATACCAAGCTTATGGAAATTGGAGAAGGAACTTCTGAAGTTCAGCGTCTTGTCATTGCCAGAGAACTTGGCTGTTAATTCTAACTTTATTAATAAGGGGGAAGAACCATGGCAGATATTCTTAACGTGACGGTGGGGGAGCTTTTAAAGAATGTCTCAAAGAAACAGCCGGAAGTTGAGGCCGTCGTTTATCCTGACAGAGACCTCCGTTATACGTACGCTCAATTTGAAGAGGTGTGCCGCCAGGCTGCAAAAGGGTTTATGAGCCTTGGAATTGAAAAAGGAGACCATATGGCAATTTGGGGAACAAACAAACCAGAGTGGCTTATTTCTCAATTTTCCACAGGGAAAATGGGAGGGGTTCTTGTTACGGTTAACACGAATTACCGGACATCAGAGCTGGAATATTTATTAAAGCAATCAGAATCCTCAACTCTCATTCTTCAAGAAAGCTTTAAAGGATCTTCCTATGTTGAGATGCTTTATGAAATTGTGCCTGAACTTAAAAATGCAGAGCCTGGAAACTTAAAGTCTGAAACACTTCCTCATTTGAAAAATGTCATATTTCTTGGGGAGGAGAGGCTGCCTGGAATGTATACATGGCAGGATGTTATGGAAAAAGGTGATCAAGTAACAGACGAAGCTCTCGATAAAAGGCTGGCAAGTCTAGATCCCCATGATGTGATTAACATGCAGTATACATCAGGGACCACTGGTTTTCCAAAAGGGGTCATGCTGACTCATTATAATATAACAAACAATGGTCTTAACATTGGTGAATGTATGAATCTATCAAGTAAAGACAGATTATGTATCCCGGTCCCTTTCTTTCACTGCTTTGGCTGTGTTCTAGGTACAATGGCTTGTGTAACCACAGGGGCAACCATGGTTCCAGTAGAGGAGTTTGATCCTGAAAAAGTTCTCCAGGCGGTAGAACAGGAAAAGTGCACAGCTCTGCACGGTGTGCCGACAATGTTCATAGCTGAGCTGAATCATCCAAACTTTAATAAGTATAACCTTTCAAGTCTGAGAACGGGTATTATGGCAGGCACAAACTGCCCTATAGAAGTAATGAGGAATGTAATGAACAAAATGGGAGCAGAAGAAATAACTATTGCTTATGGTCAGACTGAATCTTCCCCTGTGATAACCCAGACAAGAGTAGATGACTCTATTGAACGAAAGGTTGAAACAGTAGGAAGAGCCTTGCCGAATGTCGAGGTAAAAATAGTCGAGCCTGGGACGGACAAGGAAGTGGATCCAGGTACACAAGGAGAATTGTGCACGAGGGGCTACCATGTTATGAAGGGCTATTATAATAATCAAGCAGCCACAAAAGAAGTGCTGACAGAAGATGGGTGGCTTCACACCGGGGACCTTGCAGTGATGGACGAATATGGATACTGCCGGATTACAGGAAGATTAAAAGATATGATTATTCGCGGTGGAGAAAACATTTACCCGCGAGAAATAGAAGAGTTTTTATACCAGCACCCTAAAGTGTTAGACGTGCAGGTTGTAGGAATACCTGATCAGAAATACGGAGAGGAAGTATCAGCATGGATTAGATTAAAAGAAGGAGAAAGCTGCACTCCTGAAGAAATACGTAACTATTGTGAAGGACAAATTTCACGTTTTAAGATTCCTCGCTACATTACATTTGTCGATGAATATCCAATGACTGCCTCAGGAAAAATTCAAAAATTTAAACTGAGGGAACAGGCAAAAGACACATTTTCTACGTCTAGCTGATATTGATTTTGAAAGCGTTGTCATCATTTGAAATCTAAAGAGGAATAGAGGTGGCTGTATGTTCAAAAAAGTACTGATTGCAAATCGTGGAGAAATTGCCTGCCGGGTGATAAGAACGTGCCGGAATTTAGGGATTAAAACGGTTGCCGTTTATTCAGAAGCAGACAAGAGTGCTCTTCATGCAGGGATGGCTGATGAATCTCATTTCATCGGCCCTCCAAAAGTTAATGAAAGCTATTTGAATATAGATGCTATCCTTCAAGCGGCCAAGGATTCTGGAGTGGATGCGATACACCCGGGATACGGCCTTCTTTCAGAAAACGGAGATTTTGCCCGCAAATGTGAAGCCGAAGGCATTACATTTATTGGCCCGACTCCTGAGGTAATGGAAAAGATGGGAAGTAAAATCGAAGCTCGCCTTGAAATGGAAAAAGCAGGAGTCCCGGTGGTACCAGGTGTCAGCAGCCCGATTGAGAATGTAGATGAGGCTGCTGAAACAGCGGAAAGAATTGGTTACCCTGTCATGCTCAAAGCCTCGGCAGGAGGCGGTGGAATAGGGATGCAGAGAGCTGAGACAAAAGAAGAACTGCGAAAGATATATGAAGGAAACCAAAAAAGGGCTATAAGTTTCTTTGGCAATGGAGCCATGTATTTGGAAAAAGTTGTACAAAATCCCCGGCACATTGAAATTCAAGTGTTTGCCGATAAACATGGAAACTGCGTTCATTTAGGTGAAAGGGATTGTTCTGTCCAAAGGAGAAATCAAAAAGTTGTTGAAGAATCTCCATCTCCTTTTGTCAGTGATTCCTTAAGAAAAGAGATGGGAGAAACAGCAGTGAAAGCTGCGAAAGCACTAGGGTATCAGAACGCAGGTACTATTGAGTTCTTAGTAGATGAGGAAAAGAACTTCTATTTTTTAGAGATGAATACTCGATTGCAAGTAGAGCACCCAGTAACCGAAGAAGTAACTGGAACTGATCTTGTTGAATGGCAGCTAGCAGTAGCAGCAGGACAGCCGCTTCCTTTAACCCAACAGGAAATCAGCTTAAGTGGCCATGCGATAGAAGTAAGGATATACGCTGAAGATCCAAAGACATTTTTCCCATCCCCTGGAACAATCACAGTCTTTGAAATGCCTTCAGGAAAAGCTGTAAGGCACGAATGCGGAGTGAGCGAGGGTTCAGTAGTGACTCCTTTTTATGATCCAATGCTTGCAAAGTTAATTGTTACCGGTACGAATAGAGAGGAAGCGATTGAACAACTTCAAAAAGCCTTGGAAAATTACCGCATAGAAGGAATCAAAACAAACATTTCCATGCTTTTAGAGGTAGTGAAACATCCATCATTTATTAAAGGAGAAGCAACAACGGCTTTTATTCAAGATGTGCTGCGAGCACCTTCGGTATAACAGAGAGCTCAGTTCGAGCGGGAAGAACGGGTGTTTCTGCTCGAACTAAACAATAAAAGTTCAGGAGGCTTATGATGAGTAAGATTTCGGCAAACATGGCAGGGAACATTTGGAAGGTTTTAGTGAAAGAAGGAGATACAGTTAACGTGGGTGAGGATATTATGATCTTGGAATCTATGAAAATGGAGATCCCGGTAACAGCTGAACAGGGAGGAAGTGTGAAGACTATCCTTAAGCAGGAAGGAGACTTTGTTAATGAAGGCGAAGACCTCCTGATATTTGAATAGACAAAAGAGAAAGAGGAGGTGAGGATGTTGTCTGAAAAGGTTCAAATAAAAGAAGTCGGACCAAGAGACGGCCTGCAAAATGAATCTTCTTTCGTTAACACTGAAGATAAGATTTCATGGATCAATCAATTGACAGAAAGCGGGCTATCTTATATAGAGATTTCTTCATTTGTACATCCAAAGTGGGTACCGGCATTATCCGATGCAAAAGAAGTGGCAAAAGGCATTAAGAGAAAGAAAGAAGTTACCTATGCAGCGCTGGTACCAAATATGAAAGGACTGGAAGGGGCGCTTGAATCAAATATTGATGAAATTTCAATTTTTATGTCAGCCAGCGAAACACATAACAGGAAAAACATTAATAAATCCATAGACGAAACATTTACGGTATTACAAGAAGTCGTAAAAGAAGGAGAGCGTGCAGGAAAGTCTGTAAGAGGCTACCTTTCAACGGTGTTTGGATGCCCATATGAAGGAATGGTTGATACAGAACAAGTATTAAAAGTGGCTCACACTCTGTTTGACATGGGAATTGAAGAGCTGTCTCTTGGTGACACAATTGGTGTAGCTAATCCTAAGCAGGTTCAGGATGTCTTAGATCACCTGGTTGTAAAGCTTCCTAAAGATAAGCTGGCCATGCACTTCCACGATACCCGTGGCACTGCTCTTGCTAATGTACTGGCCTCGTTACAGGCGGGAATTACTACTTTTGACAGTGCCTGTGGAGGTCTTGGAGGCTGTCCTTATGCACCAGGTGCCTCAGGAAATGTCTCTACTGAAGATTTATTATATATGCTTCATGGGATGGGACTAGAGACAGGAGTAGAGGAGGATAAGCTTCTCCTTGCTTCCTTGTTTATTGAAGAAAAGTTAGGCAAAAATTTGCCGAGCAGGGTCCTGCAGGCAAGAAAAGGAGAAGAAAGCCATTGACTTATGGAGGGTTAGAAAAATGGAAAACCAGGTGACCTTAGATAAGAAGAGCAATGTAGCAATCATTACACTGAACCGCCCAAGGGCAGCTAATGCACTCTCTTTGCAAATGCTTCAAGAACTGAATCATTATTTTCAGGATCTCTCATTTGATGATTCAGTCCGAACTCTTATTATTACGGGAGCGGGAAACAAGGTCTTTTGTGCCGGCGCTGACTTAAAGGAAAGAGCGGGGATGGATCCAGTGCAAGTCAAAAAGACGGTCGCTCTTATCCGGAAAACAGTCGAGGCTGTAGAAAAGCTTCCACAGCCAGTGATTGCTGCCATGAACGGCAGTGCTTTGGGAGGAGGACTGGAACTGGCGCTCGCTTGTGATATGAGAGTGGCAGCAGAAGACGGAAAATACGGATTGCCTGAAACTTCCCTTGCGATCATTCCAGGGGCCGGTGGGACCCAAAGGCTTCCAAGGTTGATAGGAGCAGAAAAAGCTAAAGAACTAATTTTTACTTCCAAAAAAATTTCAGGGCGGGAAGCAGAGCAAATAGGTTTGGTATCATGCAGTGCCCAATCTGCAGAAGTCCTATCTGTAGCTCAAGAGATAGCGGGGAAAATAGCAGAGAATGGTCCGGTGGCCTTAAAACAGGCAAAAAAAGCTGTAAATGCAGGCCTTGAAACAGACCTTAATACAGGGCTTACTTTAGAAGAAAAGTGTTACGAGGTAATTATCCCAACAGAAGACAGGTTGGAAGGACTGCAAGCGTTCAAGGAAAAGCGCAAGCCACAATACTCTGGAAAATAGGGGAGGAAGGATTATGACTTGGGAAGCGGAATTGAAGGATCGAATGGAAAAGATAGAAAAAGGCGGTGCACCAAAATACCATGAAAGTAATGAAGGAAAAGGAAAGATGTTTGTCAGGAAGCGCCTTGAGCTTCTGTTTGACGATGGAGTGAGATTTGAAGACGGAAAGTTTGCAAATTGTAATGCCGAGGGGCTTCCAGCAGATGGAGTGGTTACTGGGACCGGAAAAGTGAATGGGCAGACTGTATGTTTTATGGCAAACGATTCGACGATTAAAGCTGGGTCCTGGGGAGCTAGAACAGTGGAAAAAATTATACGAATACAAGAAACGGCAGACAAGCTTGCCGTCCCCATGCTTTATCTTGTCGATTCAGCTGGAGCTCGAATTACAGATCAGGTTGAAATGTTTCCAGGACGAAGAGGAGCCGGTAGAATTTTTTATAACCAGGTGAAGCTTTCGGGAAGAGTGCCACAAGTCTGTCTCTTATTTGGACCTTCGGCAGCAGGAGGTGCTTACATCCCTTCCTTTTGTGATGTAGTAATTATGGTTGACGGAAATGCTTCAATGTATTTAGGTTCTCCTCGGATGGCTGAAATGGTTATAGGAGAAAAAGTTTCACTTGAGGAAATGGGTGGAGCAAAAATGCATTGCTCTGTCTCGGGCTGCGGAGATATTCTTGCTGGAGATGAAAAAGAGGCGATTCAAAAGGCAAGGGAATACCTCTCATACTTCCCGGCCAATTACCGTGAGCTGCCTCCGGAGAACCTCCCCCTTGAACCAGAGACGTTTGAAAAAACAATTGAGGAACTAATACCTGCCAACCAAAATGCACCCTTTGACATGTATACGTTTATTGAGCAGGTAATTGATAAAGACAGCTTCTTTGAGATGAAAAAGCTGTTTGCTCCTGAATTGATCACAGGATTTGCCAGACTGCAAGGCCAGGCTGTGGGGATTATTGCTAATCAGCCTCGAGCCAAAGGCGGCGTTCTATTCCATGATTCAGCCGATAAAGCAGCACGTTTTATTACATTATGTGATGCCTTTAATATTCCGTTATTATTTTTGGCTGATATTCCTGGATTCATGATTGGAACGAGAGTAGAAAAAGCTGGAATAATCAGGCACGGAGCAAAAATGATAGCAGCAATGTCTTCGGCTACTGTGCCAAAGATGTCTGTTGTTGTGAGAAAAGCTTACGGAGCTGGGTTATATGCTATGGCAGGTCCCGCATTTGAACCTGATTGCTGCCTGGCACTGCCTAGTGCGCAAATTGCAGTAATGGGACCTGAAGCTGCAGTGAATGCTGTGTATGCAAATAAGATTGCTGAGCTGCCAGAAGAAGAAAGGCCAGCTTTTATTGAAGAAAAACGAAAAGAATACAAGGAAAATATCGATATTTACCGACTTGCTTCAGAGATGGTGATTGATGATATTGTTCGTGGAAATGATTTGCGCCAAGAGCTTTCCGTTCGCCTTGAAGCTTATATGAGTAAGTATATGGTATTTTCAGAGAGAAAGCATCCAGTGTATCCGGTATAAGAAGGGAGAATGAATCCATGTCTTCAGACGCGGTGTGGTTTCCGGAGAAATCTCAAATAGAAGCAACGAGGTTGTATCAATGGATAAAAAAATTAGGATATGAAGATTATGACACATTCCTAAAAGATTCTACTGATAATGTCAGCTGGTTTTGGGGAGAAGCAGAAAAGGCATTGGATTTAGACTGGTATTCCAAGTATTCAAAAGTTCTGAACGATTCAAAAGGAACCAAGTGGCCTCGGTGGTTTGTTGATGGAGAAGTGAACGCCGTTCACCTCTCCATCGAAAAATGGGCAAAGGATTCTGATATGGCAGGGCAAAAAGCCTTAATATGGGAAAGTGAAACTGGGGAAGTCATAAATTATACTTACAAAGAATTAGCGGAAGAAGTCGCTCGTGCTGCCGGGGGCCTTCGTTCTCTAGGACTGAAAAAAGGCGATATAGTTTCCATATACATGCCGATGGTTCCAGAAACAGTCATTGCCATGATGGCCATATCAAAACTGGGGGGAATTTATTCACCAACTTTTTCGGGATACGGGGCTGATGCAGTAGCCATTCGCATGAATGCGGCCGAATCTAAATTCCTGATCACTGCTGATGGTTTTCTACGCAGGGGCAAAGAAGTTCCTATGAAGGAGGAAGCCGATAAAGCAGTTGAATTATGCCCGTCAGTGGAAAAGGTAATTGTTATAAAGAGATTAAACCGTAATGTAAATTGGAATATGGGTCAGGATGTTGAGTGGGGAGACATGCTAAAAGCTCCTCCCTTTACCGAAACAGTAAGAATGGAAAGTTCAGATCCTTTAATGATCCTATATACCTCAGGTACAACAGGTAAACCTAAGGGAGCCGTTCATACTCATTCTGGGTTTCCGGTTAAAGCAGCTTTTGATGCTGGAATCGGAATGGATCTGAAGAAAAAAGAAACCCTTTTCTGGTTTACCGATATGGGATGGATGATGGGGCCTTTTCTTGTATATGGAGCTCTAATCAATGGTGCTTCCATGGTTATGTATGAAGGAACGCCAGATTTTCCCGAGCCTGATCGTTTATGGAAATTAGTGGCGGATCACTCAGTTACACATCTAGGTATCTCTCCCACGTTAATTCGTTCTTTTATGAAGTTAGGGGAAGAGTGGGTTAACAAGCACAGCTTAGCAACCCTTCGCGTGATTGGCTCTACCGGTGAACCTTGGAATCCTGAGCCCTGGACATGGCTCTTTGAAAAGGTCGGAAAGAAGCAAATCCCTATATTTAACTATTCCGGCGGAACAGAAATTTCAGGAGGCATTTTAGGGAACGTTCTCATTAAGCCAATTGGTCCTGTCACCTTTAATTCTGCTCTTCCGGGAATGGCTGCCTATGTATATGATGAAAAAGGACAGCCTGTAGACGAGGAAGTAGGAGAATTGGTGTTGACAAAACCATGGGTCGGAATGACGCAAGGCTTTTGGAAAGAGCCGCAACGTTATGAAGACACATACTGGTCCAGATGGGAAGATGTCTGGGTACATGGTGATTGGGTAATGAAAGACAAAGAAGGATTTTGGACTATTACTGGACGTTCGGATGATATTTTAAATGTAGCCGGGAAACGGCTTGGTCCGGCTGAAATGGAATCAGTGCTCGTTGATCATCCGGCAGTAGTGGAAGCGGGCACCATTGGCATACCTGATGATATTAAGGGAGAATCCGCTGTCTGCTTTGTAGTGTTAACAAAAGGAACTGAGCTTACTAATGCACTTTCAAATGAATTGGTGGCTTTAGCTGGAGAGAAGCTTGGAAAAGCATTGCGCCCTAAATTAATATTTTCTGTCAGTGACCTTCCCAAAACGAGAAATGCCAAAGTGATGCGGCGAGCGATTAAGGCTGCATTTCTAAATAAAGAAGCAGGGGACTTATCTTCACTTGAGAATCCATCAGCAGTAGAGGAGATAAGAAAACTTGGGAAACATATATAAAAGCCTCCCTTACCGGAGGTTTTTTAATTTGGACGATTTGACTTAAATTGGAAAGAATAGAGTTGCAATTTCGATGCAAACTAGGAGTACAAAGAAAGAGGAGGTGACAACCATGGCAAGCAACAACAACGGCAACTCTAACCAGTTAGTTGTACCTGGAGTACAGCAGGCTCTAGATCAAATGAAGTATGAGATTGCTCAAGAATTTGGAGTAGATCTTGGAGCTGACTCAACTTCTCGTGCAAACGGTTCTGTTGGGGGAGAAATCACTAAGCGTCTTGTTCAAATGGCTGAACAGCAAATGAGCGGCTTCCAACAGCAATAATTAAATAATATGGCTAGAGAGAGACAGCATTAGCTGTCTCTTCTTTTGATCATTTTGTTGTTTGCCATTCTTTTCTTATGTCATTATGTCCTGTGTGCAACGGATTAAAACCATTAGAAAAAATAAATTGCCCGAGCTGTTTTCATGTAATGGACGATATTGGCAAAGTGATAGACCGTTTTGACGATTACAGTCCATATGAAGATATTGATATGCAAAAAAAATCAGATGGGATCAAGGATGATCTAGTGAATCATATTTGTCCTCACCTTCTTTTTTGCCCTGAATGTAAACGGGAAACCATTATTTATATAAAAGAAAAATAAAAGCGACTTTAGCTGGCAACAGGCTGTTGAGAAATGAATTCTCAGCAGCCTGTTTCTTTGAAAGTATTAATGAAGATTGGAGTTGTAAGTTATTTTGACCTGGCTTTGCTCTTCTCTGCCTCGTTTTGTGAGCGGGCTCAGCACTAAAAAGCAGGTAGCCTGGAAGCGACCTGCTGCAGCAATTCCTATGAGAAAAAAACGAGCTGAATGTTCTCCCGACTTTTTTTCAAGCCGGGGGAGTTCCTCAAGAATTACTCTGGCCTTTCTGACAGTATGAGATTAATTTTCACCAGGTTTCTCTTCTTTGTCTAATTCTCGAGCCCCTTCAATTTGCGGGAAGTCGTGGTCCGTCTTTACAACTCCTCCGGCCATGCCCTCACTAATCATTCGGTCAACATCTATAGAATAGTTTTTTCCTTGTACTTGCCCTTTTTGTTTTTTGTCCATAAAAAAGCCCCCTAGAATTAGATAGGCTTAGTATGTCAGACAGGGAAGTAATTATGTTTATATTTTAAGAAATGGGGTTATGGTCTTCGTAAATGTGATACAGCATAAGGTCATGAATTTGTTGTTCGACTTTTTCTTTCTCGTTTTCAGGCTCTTTTAGTGTCCATTCAATTGTGCCGTCTTTATAATACGTGCCTTTATAAAAAGTACCTTTATAATAGAAAGAAAAGGCCCATTCTCTTCTAACTAAATTGTTGCGCAGCTCTTTCCATTGAAAATGAGAAATCATGCAGTTCGCCCCTTCAAATGCATTATCAGTTAGTATATATTTTAGCACAAATGACAGCGTTTTCGTAAGAAAAGCGTTTCTTGGGATGAAACGCTAGGAAGACCAGTTGGGTATAAACCAAATCTTTTGGTGCCAGTGTGTAACTATTGGCTGCTTGCTTTTTACAAAATACGAAATAGAGGTAAAATAATAATCTGGATCAATAAATGTCCACCAGGCCTGAATCCTTGGAAAAATAATAGATAGTGCAATTACTTTTCCATCCCATAACACAGCTTCAATTTTTACTGAACCTGAATTGATATCTTCTTCATTTATCGCAGAAAATACTTGTCTTTCTTTTTTGTTTCCTGTCTTTTTAATGAGTTTTAAGGCCTTCTTTCGGTATTTGCGCCAATTGTTTTGGTGAAGGGAGAGAATTATCATGAAGCGTACTCCTTTCTTTTTCTCCCAGGGAAAGGTAGGCGGCCAAGCTTGCGGTAAAACATAGGAGTTGATACAGTATTGTATGTTCCACGTTCAAAAAGTGTGAGGTTGTCAAAAAGGAGAGCACATAAATGGAAGTTATTTTTTTATTTTTGCTGATGATTATCATAGGGGCATTAATTGGCGGCATGACGAACTCATTAGCGATAAAAATGTTATTCCGGCCTTACAGCCCAAAATATATCGGAAAGTGGAGGGTGCCCTTTACTCCCGGCCTGATTCCAAAGAGAAGAAAAGAATTGGCTGAACAGCTTGGACACTTAGTCGTTACTCATTTGTTAACTCCTGAAGGAATTCAGGGAAAAATCAACGACCCTTTTTTCAAAGAAGAAATGACCAAGTGGGCTCAGGATGAAACGGCTAAGCTCCTTAGAACCGAGCAATCGATTTCTGAATTTATGATTGAGAAATTTGAACGTAATCCAAGAGAGTGGGCTGAACAAACGACTCATGACTTTATAAAAGAATCGATTGGTAAGTTCTTTGAGGAAAACAGATACAAAAAAATTAAAGATGTCGCGCCGTTAGAAGTATTAAAAAGAGGAGATGACTTAGCTCCCCTTATAGGAGAATGGGTTACGAAACGAGGAGTTCAGTATTTTTCCAGCCAGGAAGGCACAGATCAGCTTCATGTTCTTCTTGAGAAATTCTTCGCTGGAAAAGGTTCAATGTTCAATTTTCTAGGGACAATGTTTGGAAATGATAAAATAGTAGCTAAGCTTCAGCCTGAAATTGTGAAATTTTTTAAAGATCCCGCTTCAAAACGTTTTATTGAGCAGTTGATATATAAAGAATGGGACCAATTGAAAGAACTACCAGTTTCTAAGGTTGAAACTTGGGTTGACAAAGAAAAAAGTGCTGGGAAAATTACAGAGTGGGTGGTACAAAAGGTCCCTGTATATGACTGGCTTGACGCTCCTTTAAATGAGTGGGTAATGCAATATGAGGAAAAAGTACTCTATGAAGGAGTTCCTTATATGGTGACAGAAGCCCAATCCTTTCTTGCTTCGAGGCTAAGTGGATTTTTACAGCGTTTAAATTTAGCTGAAGTGATAAGACTCCAGGTTGAGGCATTTTCTGTGCAGCGACTCGAAAGCATGGTTCTTACGATCTCACGCCGAGAATTTAAAATGATTACTTACCTGGGAGCACTACTAGGAGGATTTGTCGGTTTTATCCAAGGTATTATCGTAACTTTTTTCGCATAAATCATTGTTTAATGGTGATTTTTAACCCTTCTTCATGTTATCCTCGTAAAAGACTCATTAAAGGAGGACTATAAACTATGTCCAATGTATATGATAAGGCTCATGAACTAGCACGCACATTGCGTGAGAGCGATGAATTTTCTAATTTGAAGGACCTTCATGAAAAGGTGGAAAATGACGACGTGGCAAAGCGTATGCTCGATAACTTCCGCCAGCTTCAATTAGAGCTTCAACAAAAGCAAATGCAAGGCCAGCAGCCAACAGAAGAGGAAATCACACAGGCTCAAAAGCAATTTGAAATGGTGCAGCAGCATGAGACGATTTCAAAATTGATGGAAGAAGAACAACGTATGAGCACAGTGATTGGCGATGTTAACAAAATTATTACTGAACCATTAGAAGAACTTTACGGCAAGCCGGAAGAACAGTAATAGTAATACCCCTGCTCAAAAGAGAGCAGGGGTTTTTTATGGTCGGAGGACGTCCTGACTTTTTCGTTCTATTTGCATCCTGTCCTACATAAAGTGTAGAAGAAAAGGTGAACGACAAGGGAGGGAATGCAGCAGTGACCTATCGTTTATTAGCATTAAGCATTGATGGGGCAGTCTTAAGGTCAAATGGCAGAATGGCGAAAGAAACCAAAGAGGCTATTGACTTCGTACGAAATAAAGGCGTCTATGTCACTCTTATTACCAACCGAACACATCATGGAGCGAAAAAGGTAGCTAAACTGCTAAAGATGGAGCATGAGATTATTTCCCATGGCGGTGCCTTTATTGCGGGCCATGTTGAAAAGCCAATTTATGAAGCTAGAATGAACCCAGACTTGACTTATGATGTGGTTGAAATTCTTGAAAGGTTCTCCTGCCAGGTACAAGTAGAAAATGAAAGGTTTGAACTGGCAAACAGACATCAGCAGTCCAAGAATTTATTAGGGAAAATGTCTGTAGGGCTTGGCGAGTCTTTGTTCTATCCTAAAACATATGTAGATAATTTAACCGGTCATATCTTTGACCATCAGATTGGTGCTTTAAAAATAAAAGGCAATTTTGAAAGCAGGGAAGAAAGCAAAGAAGCCTTCGAAGATTTGAAAAATTCCATCCCCGGAATCAAGGTGCGGAGGAAGGAACAGGAAGTGGAAATATGCAGGGAAGAGGCTTCAAAAGAAAATGCCTTGGCTTTCTTGATCAGAGAATTGGGTATTCAGTCTGAGGAGGTAGTCATGGTTGGTTCAAAGCCGGATGATATTCCTTCTCTTAAAATGACGGGCCTGGGAGTGGCCATGGGACAATCGCCGGAAGAAGTAAAAGCTGAAGCAAATTGGATTACCCGTTCAAATAACCAGAATGGCGTTCCTTATATGATAAAAGAGGTATTTAGAAAACAAATGAAAGTAGATCAACCTTAAAGGGCCGGCAGGTGCCCTTTTTTGGTTTGGTAAAGAGAACAAACAGCAGCGGCTTAATAAAAGAGCACCAGGAAAAAGCAAATAAGGAGAAAAGGCTAAGATACAGTTGACTGAGCGAAGGCAATTCTGTAAACTTAACGTGATTTTAGAAGAGGAAGGGATTTTAGCGATGATTATAAAGGTCACCGGAGTAGAAGAAAATATGCATCAAACCCTTCAGCATATTGCCAATCTTTATTATGAAGAAAGCACAATCACAATCGGAGAAACCGATCAGTGGGATCTCTTTATTCATATTATCCAAGCAGATAAACAAACTGCATATTATACAGAAGGACAGTTACAGGACAAAAAAGACAGCACTAAAAAAGCAGACTTTTGCAAGGAAACGTTTTCTGGTGAAAGTGACAAGGATAGAAATAAGAAAGCAAAACAAGCTGTAAGTCACATTATGGTGAAGCTTTTATCCGAGTATACCGGTACCGTACAACCCTGGGGCACTTTGACGGGCATCCGGCCTACAAAGCTTTATCATAAGCTTATTCAGGAAGGATGGACAACCACCCAAATCCATTCCTATTTAAAAACAGACTATCTCCTTTCAGACGAAAAACTTAATCTTTTAGCGAAGATTGTAGAGCGTCAGCATAGTGTCCTCCCTGATTTATATGAACTTGACAAAGGTGTAAGCATATACATCGGTATTCCTTTCTGTCCTACGAAATGTGCTTATTGCACGTTTCCAGCCTACGCTATAAACGGGAGAAACGGGTCAGTGGAAACCTTCCTTGAAGGCCTTCATTATGAAATGGAACAAACAGGAAAATGGCTTGAAGAACATAACATACCCGTAACGACTGTTTATTTTGGCGGGGGAACCCCTACAAGCATTTCAGCAGAAGAAATGGACAAGTTATACAGTCATATGTACAAGGTTTTTTCAGGAATGGAGAAGGTAAGGGAAGTTACTGTAGAAGCCGGCAGGCCTGATACAATTACCCCGGAAAAAATTGAAGTACTAAAGAAGTGGAATATCGATCGCATCAGCATAAATCCTCAGTCATTTGAGGATACGACTCTTAAAGCAATCGGGCGCCACCATTCTGTTGAAGAAACTGTGACAAAATACAAGCTTGCACGCGATATGGGACTGCAAAATATTAATATGGATTTAATCATTGGGCTTCCGGGAGAGGGAGTCTCAGAAATGGAGTATTCTTTGCAGGAAACGGAAAAATTAAAGCCTGAATCTCTCACAGTTCATACTCTTTCTTTTAAAAGAGCTTCTGCCATGACAAAGCAAAAGAATAAGTATAAAGTGGCTGGCCGTAAAGAAATTGGACAAATGATGGATATGACCTCAAAATGGACAAAGGAAAATGAGTATGTCCCTTATTATCTTTACCGGCAGAAAAACATCCTTGGAAATTTAGAGAACGTAGGGTACTCCTTTAGAGGGAAAGAAAGCCTCTATAATATTATTATTATGGAAGAAGTGCAGACGATTATCGGGCTGGGGTGCGGGGCAGCCAGCAAATGGGTGGAGCCTGGAACCGGAAAAATAACCAGGTTTGCCAATCCTAAAGACCCTGTCAGCTATAATAATGGATATGAAGACTATACAAATAAAAAAATTAAACAGCTAGAAGAGCTGTTTAAAACCAAGGACTCAGCTGCATCCACAAAATAAAGAGGCCTGTGGTTCCCCACAGGCTTTTTCAACAGCCATTTTTACACGATACTGTTTACTTAGATGCAGATGAAAATCGTGTTATTAAATAAGATTCCCCCACTAGAAAAACACTCCACATTCGGACGTTTTCCTGGGCATCCGAGTGTACCTTTAAACATTCAACCAATAGAGTACTGAAAATAAAGAAAGAGCTTTCACCAATGGTGAGGGCTCTTCTCTCTGGCTGGGTTTTGTTCCTGACTCATTCTTGTTAGCTGGGGCTTTGCTCCAATTTTTTTACATCCAAAAATTTTTTAATCAGTATTTAATTACTTAGCAACCTGAAGGGACAAAGCCCCTTTTTTAATTCTAACGCTGAAAAATAAGTAATTTTCCAGAACGGGTCATTCGGTGTGTTGTTTTTTCATAGTTTTCTTCCTCTAAACGCTTTCTTCCATGAGTAATAGCTTCATCATCGGATTTGAACTGAAAGCTTTCATTCAAGAGCATTTCTCCGCTTTTATCAAAGACCGTCAGAAAATAATCCTTCATTAGAGTCTCCCCCTCACATGACTGAATAACCATTCATATTTTTATTGTAAAGAAACCTTTTTAAAATGGCAAGATAGAAGAAAGAAATTAACATCGCCATAAAATAAATGGTCATAGCTCCTCGCTGTTATACTAGGAAATAGTAAGGACTTCTGTTCTCGAATAAGCAGCTTGTGGTATCATAATGTATCTTGAAACTTGTTATATGTCTTAGGAGGACAACTATGTCATTAGAACTTAAAGGAGTTACAAAAAAGTTTGGCGGGCATACTGCGGTAAATAACTTACACCTTGAGATACCAAGTGGAGAGATGTTTGGAATGCTTGGTTCAAATGGTGCTGGAAAGACCACAACCTTTCGCATGATTATCGGGCTTCTTGACCCTACAAAAGGAAACATTCTTTGGAAGGGGAAACCACTTGGCTACAAAGAAAGTCACAGAATAGGTTATCTGCCTGAAGAGAGAGGATTATATCCTAAAGTAAAAGTGGTAGACCAGCTTGTATACTTAGGCAGGTTAAGAGGGATGAAAAAGGCTGACATTATTCCGGAAATGAGGAAATGGCTGAAGCGTTTTGAAGTAGCTCATTATGAAAAAAAGAAGGTAGAAGAGCTTTCTAAAGGAAATCAACAAAAGATACAATTTATAGCCTCTATTTTACATAGACCAGAAGTTCTGATCTTAGATGAGCCTTTTAGCGGGCTGGATCCTGTAAATGTGGAAATGCTCAAAGAAGCCGTACTAGATATAAAGAGAACAGGCACCACGATTGTATTTTCAAGTCACAGAATGGAGCATGTAGAAGAGCTATGTCAGCACCTTTGCATACTTCAGCAAGGAAGCCCTGTCGTTTATGGAAAACTGACGGAGATAAAACGCTCCTTTGGCAAAATGAATTTACTTATTCATGCAGATTTTGACACAAGGTATTTAGAAAATGTAGAAGGAGTCGTGAAATACCAGCCAAAAGCAGAAGGGGTGCTACTGCAGATCAGCTCGGAAGAAACAGCTCATCATATATTTTCATCGTTGCAGGGAAGAGGTTTTGTCCGCAGGTTTTCTTTGGAAGATCCGTCCTTAAATGATATTTTCATTGAACAGGCAGGTAAGTCTTATGAATAAGTTCTTTATCATTATGTTCCATACGTACTTGTCAAAACTAAAATCAAGGGCATTTATTGTTACTACTCTGATTACCCTGTTATTTGTGTTCGGGTTTATGAACATAGATCGGATTATAGCACTTTTTGAAACGGATGATGAACCGGCTGCAGAGGTAGCCGTGATTGATGAAACAAACGATTTGTTTGAAGCGGCAGACTATCATGTTCAGCAATTATACGACAATATTATCCTGGTTGATGTCGGTGAAAATGAAGAAGCGGCGTTAGAAGCTGTGGAACGAGGAGATTTTAACGGCCTGCTGATTTTAGATTATGAAAATGGGGAGGTTCCAGGCGGTGAATACTATGCACCGACTGTCGCAGAACAAAGCTTGCCGCTGCAGCTTGAGCAGGCTCTCCAACAGGTGAAAATAGAGCACATGACTGCTACTTTAGATCTTGATCAGGAAACGGTGGAAGCGATTTACGCTCCTGTGTCGTTTGAAAGAACCGCGTTAGATGAAGGAGCAAGGTCTGAAGCGGAATTAAATCAAGCTCGTTTTCTCGTTTATATTCTTCTATTTGTCATTTACTTTTCTGTCTTGTTTTTAGGGAGCTTAATAGCAATGGAAGTGGCCACGGAAAAATCGTCTCGCGTTATGGAAATACTAATTTCCAGCGCTTCTCCGGTGAAACAGATGTTCGGTAAAATAGCAGGCATCGGCCTGTTAGGATTAACGCAGTTTTTCTTGATTTTCTTAATAGGGCTCTGGTCCTTTCAGGGTCAGCCGGCTCAGCAGCCAGCAGACGTTCAAGAGCCAGCTGGAGGCCTGCCGTTCTTTGAAGCTACTGATCTTTCTCTTGTATTACTCTTATATGCTTTTGTCTTCTTTTTTCTTGGATATTTGTTATACGCCACCCTATCAGCCATGCTCGGCTCAATTGTAAGCCGCATAGAGGATGTCAACGCCTCTATTACACCTGTGAACATGCTTGTCATATCAGCTTTTTTCATAGCAATGTTTGGGTTGAGCAGCCCGGAATCGCCAATTATTACGGTTACCTCTTTTATCCCGTTTTTTACACCAATGATTATGTTTTTGCGAGTGGGAATGCTGGAGGTGCCGGTATGGGAAGTCGCTCTATCTATCGTATTGATGCTGGCTGCTATCGCTTTCTTTGCCTGGGTCGGTGCCCGAGTATACCGAGGGGGAGTCTTGATGTATGGCACCTCTCGTTCCCTGAAAGAACTAAGAAAAGCATTCAAGCTAAAATAGAAGGTGCCTGGCACCAAGACATATGGCACCAAGACATACTGTAATGATTTTGTAATAAAAGGAGGGGCATGTGCTCTTCCTTTTTAAATTCCGCTCAAAGTCCTGGTGCAGCAATGAAAAAAGGAAAGAAATGTTTCGAAATTAGCCTATTTTATCTCTTTGTTTTTTTCTCTAGTGAAGTATAATAAGATCATAGAATCGTAAATGGGGGTGCCTTTGAATAGGGTGCCGGAGGTGTCTGATGGCAAAAAATAAGAAAAAGAAAAAAAGACTGATTATCGTCCCGGCAGTTCTTTGCATAGCGGTGCTGGCGCTGGGTTGGGGTTTTTATATAGAAAACAAAGACTCATTCAGAGGCTTTAAAGGCGGATCTATGACTTATTTTGGAAAAAATGAAATACCTGAGGAATATATACCTGTGTATAAAGAAGCGGAGGAGGAATACGGAGTTCCTTGGAATCTATTAGCTTCCATTCATAGAATAGAAACCGTTTTTTCCACTATGGATAACATGGTGAGCCCTGCAGGGGCAATCGGTCATATGCAGTTTATGCCTTGTACATTTGTAGGCTGGAACTACCCAGGTTGTGCCGGAGGCTTAGGGGATGCTGAAATAGCTGAAGATGAAATGACCGATCCGGACGTGATTAATGAGTATGGCGGATACGGCGTTGATGCATCGGGCAATGGGAAAGCTGATCCTTGGGATATTGAGGACTCAGTATTTTCTGCAGCTAAATTCCTTGCTGCCAATGGGGCTGCAGAAGGGAACTATGAAAATGCTGTCTTTGCTTACAACCGGGCAGACTGGTATGTCGATGAGGTGCTGGAATACGCAGACAATTATAGCGAAGACTTTGTTGCAGTAGATAAGTCTGAACAAACCGTCATGAAACTATTTTCGAGTTTTCTGCCATAAAAATAGCTGTTTTGATTATGAATGTCCTGTAGAGCGGATATAATGAAGAACGTTAGTGAAATGGATGGCAAGCACAGGCCGGTGTAAAGACTTGTCTATTAGGAAGAATAAATAGCGAAAGGGGGACAGGAAAATGCTGGAGCTATTACTTGATATAAGCTGGCTTGAAATTATTTTTACCCTATCCGTGCTTATGATTTCCGGCTGGGTAGCAGTTCAAGTACTAAGCGCGGCTTTTTCATTCCATAAACGTCCTGTCTCCCATTCCGTACCTGAAAAAGAAACGCTTCCTGCTCAGGAAACAGCAAGGCGGCTTACCTTTATTATGCAGCGCAGGAAAATTCCCGGAGCAGATGAAAATAAGGATGACGAAGACACCTCCCTATTTGTATTTTAAAAATACGATTATAGGGAGGAAATAATAATTGAATAAAAAAACGCTAATCTTTATTATTTTGCTTGCTTTACTTTCGGTTTTGGCAGCAGGCTGCGGAATGGACAAATCCCATATCACGATGGAAAGCGAAGGGGTCTGGAATCATTACTTTGTCTACCCTCTTTCCTGGATGCTTATTGCGGTTGCCAACCTTTTAAATGGAAGCTACGGTGCTGCTATTATTCTAATGACTATCTTTATTAGAATTCTGCTCCTTCCTTTGTTTTTAAAGCAGCAAAAGAGCGCGAAGGCGATGAGAGAGTTAAAGCCTGAAATGGAGCGCCTTAAAGATAAGTATGATTTAAAGAAAGAAAAAGAAATGCAAAAGTATCAGCGAGAGATGCTGGGCCTTTATCAAAGCAATGGAATCAATCCGGCTGCGGGCTGTCTCCCCATTATGGTACAGCTTCCAATTCTAATGGCCTTTTACTTTGCTATTATGAGGACAGAGGAGATTTCTTCACACTCGTTTTTGTGGATGAACCTTGGTCAGCCTGATCCTTTTTATATCATGCCTTTTCTGGCAGGTGCTGCAATGTTTATGCAGACAAAGCTCGGAATGAATGAAATGCCTGCAAATATGAAACCTGCCATGTATTTAATGCCTGTGATGCTTATTGGTGTCGGGTTCGCCCTGCCTTCTGCCCTATCACTGTACTGGTTTGCTGGAAGTTTATTTATGATTACACAAACGTACCTCGTGTTAAAAACAAAATAATTAACACAATAAGCCTGCTCCCTGAATAGGATACTCGTGTAAAAGGGGGTAGGCTTTTATCATGAATAACTGGAACAACAATAACTGGAACGACAACGGCTGGGACAATAACTGGAATAACAATTGGAATAATAACCATGGTACACATCACACTATGGGGGATATGAAACAGCTTTGTCAGCAGCACATTGGCCAGCATGTAGCTCTGCAAACCGCTGATCATCAAATGTTCAACGGGATTATTGAGAATGTAGATGATGAAAATGTTTATCTGTCTGTACCTGAATACGATGAGTCAGATATGATGCATATGCAGCAAATGATGCATCAGCCTCACATGATGCCAGAGATGCATCAGCAGATGATGCCTTATGGTGGCATGCAGCCGGGACAGCACATGCCGACACATATGATGCAGCAGCCGGCAGGCTCAGGATGTGGCTGCGGTACAAGAAATGCGAGCCTAGGGGCTGAAGAACAAAGACAATTTATAGGCCCCTATGGAGGAGGTTATGGTTTTGGAGGATATCCATACGGATGGTATGGTCGTCCACCATTCTTCCCGCGTCCGCGCCGCTTCCAACGGCTTATTCTTCCATTAGCAGCTCTTGTCGCTCTTTCTGCACTACCTGGGTTTGGATACTGGTAAGACACGAAGGCACTTTCTTAGTGCCTTCTTTTATTTTTTGCTGAAAAATGTTAAACATAGAAGGAACTATTATATGTAAGAACAAATGCTCCCTTTTTGATATAATGGAGAAAAAAGGATATAAAAAGCAGGTGTATCAACTTATGAAAGAATTGAAATTTATTCATGCTGCAGATTTACATATAGGCAGTCCTATTTCTGCCCAAATTCATGGAAGCGATTATATAAAAGATATTATTAGGGAGTGCATTCATCAGTCAATAACGAGGATGGTTCGTGATGCAATTGACAGGAAAGTTGATTTTGTCATTTTAGCAGGCGATTTATTTGATGATGAAAACAGAAGTGTCAAGGGACAGCTTTGGCTAAGAGAGGAGTTTTTAAAGCTAAAGGAGGCTGACATAAAGGTGTACATCGTTTTTGGGAACCATGATCCTTTGGACAGCCGTTTTGCTCCTGTCACCTGGCCTGACAATGTCTATGTTTTTCCTTCAGCAAGTACAGTTATGACATTGGAGAAAGATAAACTTCCTGTTGCTAATTTGTACGGTTGCAGTTATCCCAAAAAGGCTGTGACAGAAAACCTGGCGGCTTCGTATAAGAAGGAGGACGAACCCTGCTTTCATATTGGCATTCTACATGGACAGGAAAGGTCGCTGGATAGTCATGCTCCTTACGCACCTTTTACTGTAAAAGAATTATCAGAGAAAGGAATGGATTACTGGGCGTTAGGACATATTCACACCAGGCAGTCTCTTCATCCCTCCATTCATTACCCGGGCAATATTCAAGGAAGAAACAAGAAAGAAACAGGACAAAAAGGGTATTTATTTGTAGAACTTAAAGAATCCCAAGATCCAGAGGTAACCTTTTGTTCCTCCGCTCCTGTACAATTTGTTAATGTAACGCTATCTGTGACTGACTGCAAAAGCGTGGATGAGATAATCAATAAATTTTGGACAAAAATGAAGATGAATGTTTTAGAAGAAGTGAAAGTTTACCTTGTATCACTTTGTTTAACAGGCACGGGAGCTATCTCATCACATTTATCAGAAGAACAAGTTGTAGAGGAAATGAAAGATGTTATAAATACTCTTGGAGAGACTGATAAACCGTTTCTACAAGTCATTGGTGTAGAAAACGAGACAAACCTCGAATGGGACAAAGCAGCATTGGCGAGGGAAGGTCATTTTCTAGGTGACGTTTTTAAAGCTGGAGAAGTCCTCAAAAATGACGCTGAATCTATATGGGAAGAATGGGAGGAGCTCTTTTCCCACCCCAAGGCAAGAAAGTTTATTACGAAGCCTGATAAAGATGAAAGCAGGGAAATCATTGAAAAAGCAGAAAAATTGCTTGGTGATGCTTGGATGAAGGAGTAATGCTGATGAGAATAAAGGAAATTTATATATTTGGCTTCGGGCAGTTTCAGGATTTTTCTCTATCTTTTTCTGATGATCATTTTCAAGTGATTTATGGGAAAAATGAAGCTGGAAAGTCTACGATAATGGCATTCATTCAAGCTGTATTATTCGGATTTCCTACAAAAAAGGAGAAAGAGCAGCGCTTAGAACCGCGATCTTCTTCTGCATATGGAGGTATTATTACTCTTATCTCAAAAGATGGTAATAAGGTGAAAATACAGCGTGTAAAAGGAAAAAAAGCAACAGGAGATGTAAGTGTTTTCTTGGAGGACGGTACAACCGAAGGGGAAGAATGGCTGAATGTCTTTTTGCATCAAATGGACCGTTCTTTATATAAAGCCATTTACAGCTTTGGCCTTGAGGGCCTTTATCATATACAGCAGGCAAGCGGTAAGACATTGAGCAATTACCTATATGAAGCAGGAATGACTGGAACCAGACAGGTGTCTTATATTGAAAAGGAATATAAACAGAAGCTTGATGAACTGTTTAAGCCCAGAGGCCAAAATCCTTCTCTTAATAAGGGTGTCAATGATTTACAAGAGAAAAAGAAGGCTTTACTCCAATGGGAAGCTTACTTTTCTGAATATGATAAACTTCAGGAGGAACATAAATCGTTACAAGAAGAAGTTCAGCTGATACAAAAGAAAAAAGAAAAAACAGCTAAGGAAATAGAGAGAACAAAACGTCTTCTTGCCTTAGAAACATTGGTAGAAGAAATGGACCACCTTGAAAAAAGAGGACAAGAATTACAAGTGTACAGTATGTTTTCAGTGAGTGCTGAAAAAGAATTAGAGCGTTTACAGAGAGCAGAAAAGGAGCTTTCTGAAAGGATTGAAACAGAAACATATAAAATGACAGAGCTTGAAGAGGATATCTCTTCTATTAAGATAAATGAAACAGTATTGAAAAACGAATTACATTTTTATGCTCTAAAAGACCGCCTTGGAGTTCACGAACGAGAAAAAGAAGAAATCGCCGGGATAAAAAAAGAAGCGGAAAAAGAAAAAGAAGAAATTTTATCGCTGGCAAGAGATACGGGCTGGAAAAGCGAAAGACCTGAAGGCGTTTTTTATCCAAATACCTCAGTTGCAGCAGAGCAGGAACTGGTAACCATTACAGAAGCCGTAAGGCAGGCACTTGATCGTGAACGCTTTTTTCAAGAACAACTTTCCCTTCAGGAAGAGAAAGTCAGATTGGCAGAAGAAGAAGCAACAGAAGCGAAGAGGTGGCTGCTCTCTTATGAGGAAAGAGCAAATGTACAAGAAAAGGTTCATGATAAACGAGAAGACAAGGATACCTCTTCTTCTATCTTTGCAGTATCGTTATTTATTATAAGCTTCGTATTCCTAGGAAGCTGGCAGGTCTTTACAGCTTCTCCCTTTCTCGGGGTGTTATTCTTTGCCTTGGCGTTAGGAGGTTACTTATGGCTGGTAAGGACACAAGGAGCAAATAAAAACGCAACTCAAGGCTCTTTAAAGGATGACAACAGCATGGATGCAAGAAGAAGAATAGAGGATGATGATTTTTTAAAAAGACAGTTGGAGCAATTGCAATGGAAGAAAGAAAAAGAAGAAAAGACTTTACAGGAGCTTCATAAAAAGAAAGAAGAATTTTCCCGCACTCGCCTCCAAAAAGAAACCGAGTTTGTTTATTGGAAAGAAGAGTATGGTTTCCCAGATTACCTGAATACCAGGTTAGCTGAGAAAGTGTTTTACCGGATAAAAGAAATGCAAAACAAGAGTCGTTCCCTGGCTCAAAAAAAAGAAGATATCGGGCATTTAGAAAAAAGCCTCAATCAGTATGAAAAAGAGGTTTTACAGCTGGCTGATACGTTTGCGATTTCATCTGTCAAGGAGACTCGAATGTTGATTTACCAAATGGAAAAAACTCTCGACCTGGAAAAAGAAAAAGCAACAGAAAAAAGCGATAAAGAAAAAGAATGGTTGAATCTGCAAAAAGAAATGAAAAAGAAAAAAGAAAGCATGTATCAAATAAAGGATTCTATCAATTCAATCCTCTCTTCTTTTCATGTAAACACAGTTGAAGAGTATTATAACGCAATGACAAAAAAGCGTGAGCATGACCGCTTGGCTGAAAGATATGAACTCATTTTGGGTCAAATGAAACCGTACAGGGATGAAGGAGAGACTATTGAAGCACTAAAGGCTGAAATAAGAGCAATGGAAAAGCCCTCCTCTGTATTGCTTGGTGAGAAGGAACAAAAAATAAAATATTATCAAGCCAGAGAAAAGGAAATTCAAGAAAAAAAAGCAGAGAAGAAACAAAGGCTGACCTCTATAGAGAAGGGAGGAACCTATGAAGAGCAACTCCAACGGTATAAAGAAGATACAATAACTGTAAATGAACTGGCAAAAGAATGGGCAGTTTACAAAACGGCTTTAGTAATGATTAATAAGGCAAAAGCTGTCCATGAAAAAGAACGACAGCCGCAAGTGATGAAAAAGGCAGCCAGATACTTTGCTGTTCTTACAGAAGGGGAATACGTAAATTTGTTTGCCCCTTTGGGGGAACAGCGGTTTGTGGCAGAAAATAAACGAGGTCTAAGGTTTTCCCCTGAGGAATTAAGCAGGGGAACGGCTGAACAGTTATATCTGGCTTTACGCTTAGCACTGGCCGAAATTCATGATCCTGCCCTTTCCTTTCCGCTGATTATGGATGATCCTTTTGTGAATTTTGATGACCAGCGAAGAAAACGAGCTTTTTCCCTGTTAAGCCAATTGTCACAAACCCGGCAGATTATTTACTTTTCATGTCATTCTCATAGTAAAGAAGAGATAAGTCCGGCTAGAGTTAATCACTTATCTGAGGAATACGGAGAAAGTGTTTAAAAATTTGGTATCTACTACAAAGAGATGGCACTTTCATAAAAAGATTGATACGATGTGTGGGAAGAGATCGAAGGTAAAGCCTTGTAAGGCCAAATAACGTTAAGGTGAAAGGAATAGAGGCTTATGAGTTATACCGTTTACTTAGTGGAAGATGAACAGAATTTATCGGAAGTTTTAAAAGCATATATGGAAAAAGAGGGCTGGACAGTAGAGGTATATGATAATGGGGATGATGCCATTTCCGCGATCGATAAGCCTCCCCACCTGTGGGTCCTGGATATTATGCTTCCTGGAACAGACGGATACCAAATTTTAAAAGGGATCCGTGAAAAAGAAGGAGAGGTCCCAGTAATCTTTATTTCAGCCCGGGACCAGGATCTTGATCGGGTTTTGGGGCTGGAAATGGGAAGTGATGATTATTTAGCTAAACCTTTTCTCCCCCAGGAGTTAATCATACGTGCGAAAAAGCTTCTCTCTCGCGTATATGGCTCTCAGGTTCAGGAAGTAAAGAAAAGGGAGCTTAACGATTACGTCATCGACCCTGAGGCAAGAACAGTAACAGACAGACTTAATAATAATGAAGTCATTGATTTAACAACAAAGGAAATGGATTTAATTCTTTTGCTTACAGAAGAGCTTGGGAAAGCTCTTTCCAGAGAGGATATCATTGAACAGGTATGGGGGGAAAATTACTTCGGGTCTGAACGGGCAGTGGATGATGTTGTGCGCCGAGTTAGAAAGAAGATGGATCGCATACATCTTGAAACACTGTATGGTTATGGATACCGTGTTCTATCATCATGATGAAGGTAAATTTAACCCAGAGAATCTGGCTTTCTTTTATTGCAATTATTGTTCTGGTTGGTCTGACAATTACGGTTATTTATCCAATTTCGATTCGCGGCACCTTGACTGATGAAACGTACAGGATTATAGAACAGGAGCAGGCCAGGTTTGCCAATCCATTCAGTGACTATTTCTCTCCACCGCAATCAGAGCTTGATTTTATTGAAAGAAGGGAAGCAGAAAGGTCAGTAGGTCATTTATTTTTATTTGACCAGCTCGGCACTCTGCGCGGAGAGCCTATTCCACCTGATGAAGTACTGCAGGAGATCGTTTCAAATGCAGTAAACCAGGAGGGAAACCGGCAAAGGTATGAGTTAACGTACCACGGAGCTACTTTATTCTATGTAATTTCTCGTATCGAATCTGATGGAGAAGAGGCCTATCAGATCTCTTATATGTGGGACACATATAGAGATTTGATGGTAAATCGTCTTTGGGAAAGACTAGTTTATTTAATGTTAATTACAAGTGCCCTCAGTCTTCTGCCGGCTATTTGGCTGAAAAGATATTTAAGGCAGCCTTTAAGAGTGCTTGGAGATCGATTTGAGCAAATTGCCAAGCGAAATTGGAAAGAGCCATTTCGATGGGAAGGGGACGAAGATTTTCAAAAGCTTTCAGATCAGTTTGAGAGGATGCGCCAAAATCTTATCAGGTACGACCGTTCTCAAAAAACATTTATCCAGCATGCTTCCCATGAATTAAAGACACCCATTATGGTGGTAAAAACGTATGCCCAGTCAGTAAAAGACGGCATCATGCCTAAAGATGATCTCGGGCAGACAATGGATGTTATTTTGGAGGAAGCGGATCGGATGGATAAGCGTGTAAAGGACATGCTTTATTTTACAAAACTTGATGCCTTAAAAAAAGAAACAATCAACTTGGAAGAACTTGTATTTGGCGCATTAGCATTCAGAATAGAAGAGAGATTCCGGATGCAAAGGGAGGATATAAGCTTTGTCATTGAGGGAGCCGATCTGAAGTTCAAAGGGGACTCTGAGCATCTTCAAGTTCTCTTGGAAAACCTTGTAGAAAACTCGATGAGGTATGCCAAGGATACCATATGGATTCGGGCCGTTGATGAAGGAACAAATATAGCTATTATTGTAAAAAACAATGGTGAAAAGATAGAAGAAGAGGACATCCCTCATTTATTTGATCCTTTCAGAAAAGGGAACAAAGGGCAATTCGGATTAGGACTGGCTATCGTCCGTCGCATAGCTGAGCTTCATCACGGCTATCACGAGGTCTTTAATGAAGAAGATGGTGTAAGTTTTAAGATTACGATTCCTAAATCGTAAATAACCCTGGCATATAATGGTGCTCCCGCTCATAAGTTAATAACCAGGAGGACAAGTTTAAATGTAAGAGGAGGGGGAGACCATGAACCTTCATTCCAAGCGATTGCTTTTTATATCAGTGGCCTTATTCTTAGTGTTGGTAACCTTACAGCGGCTTGCCGAGATGGGCGGGATAGCCTTGCCCTGGTGGGTTATTTTAATAGCTGTCGGCTCAGTATATTGCGGGTATATGTGGTATAAAACATCGAAAGAAGAACGGCAGGAAGAACAAAAGTGGATAGAGCAGGAAGGTAGAATCTTTATTCGGCGGATGGAAGATGAAAAGGCAAAAAGAAGCAGGGAAAATTCTCTTTCTTGAGTGTAGAAAGCGCGGAACTGGCCATCAGCCTGTCCCGCGCTTTTTTCTTATTGCTCAATCCAATCGCTGTATGCAGGGTTTTGCACATTAATTTCTGCATCAGCCATAATTTCCTCCATTACTTCTTCTGGACTGCGTGCTTCTTGCTGAATGAGAGCTTCTTCAATTTGCTCTTCAAGCTCCTCAAAAGATTCTCTTTTTTCTATGACTTCGATAATGTGGAACCCAAAATCTGATTCTACAGGTTCACTGATTTCGCCTTCTTCAAGTGAGAATGCAGTTTCTTCAAACTCTTCTACCATTTCTCCGCGGCTAAAAAATCCTAAATCTCCGCCTTGTGCCCCGGATCCTGGATCAATTGAATGTTCTGTTGCCAGCTCTTCAAAGTCAGCACCTTCTTGTAATTCTTCATAAAGCTCATCTGCTTCTTCTTCACTTTCAACGAGAATGTGACGAGCCCTGACTTCAGCCAGGTCTTCTTCATTCTCCTCAAAATATTCTTGTTTCGCTTCATCAGACAGGTCCACATCTTCACGTGTAAGCTCTTCTAGAATAAGCTGTGGTCGGATAAGTTCATTCTTAAATTGCTCTATAGAAGTAACAGGAAGCTGATATTGTGTCTGTAACAGCATGAGCAGCTCATCATCATCTTCTGCATTAAAGTTTTCCTTATACTGGTCTAATTCCTCTTGAACCTGCTCTTCTGTCACTCCAACTTCTTCAGCTTTATCTTCAAGCACAGTTGTTTGTACCATTTCATTTAACATTTGCTCGCCGTAAGTTTCCTTTAGTTCATTTATAAATTCCTCTTCAGTAATAACAGTATCGTTGACTTCAACAATTGTTTCACCGTTTTGTGCATCTTGTTCATTGTTGTTACAAGCAGTTAAAGCTGCTACAGCTCCGCCAATGCTTAACAACGTGATTAATCGCTTATTCATTATTGTTGTTCACTCCTCAAGTAGTGCCTTTCTATAGACAAACATACTATACCATAAACGCTATAGAAGAAAAAAGAGTTTTTGGGCAAAAGCCCACGCATGCCAAAGGGGGAAAGAATAAACTATCGTAAATGAGGCAGGAGGAGGTGTTCTCATGTCTAAAGGATATTACGGCGGGTTTGCGTTAATTGTAGTCCTGTTCATCTTACTAGTTATTGTTGGAGCTTCATGGTATTAAGATAAAGAGTTAGCTTTCGAGCAGCTTATTTAACCAAAAAAAGGTCTCCCTTATGATGTCTTCTCCTCACTGGAACCAATAAGAAATGGGCAGATAGAAACAGAACCATTTCCTGCTGGAAACATGAAGAAAAGCCTCAAGGGAGACCCTTATTGATAAACGACCTGGTTCAGGCTTGAATTGCATACTATAGCAGCCTGGATTGAAATGCGTCTAGGCTGCAATTAACATTCTGACGTACGTTGATGTTAACAAAATGGTAATGAGAACGTTAATTGTACGAAACACTTTAGGCTGACGCTCTTCCGAAATTTCTTTTTGTGTGCAAAGGGCGTTAGTCATGGAATTGATTACAAATAAATAAAAAAGAGCAAAAATTACAAAGAAGACAACGAACATAATGTTACCCCCAATAACTCATATCTTCTTTACCTTACCAAAAGTTCAAGGAAAAAGATAGTTTTTTCACTTCCAAAAAAGGAAACTACAAAGAAAGCGGAGGAAATAATTTATAAAGCAGGTGTGTGGCAAAGGAGAGCAAAAAAATGAAAAATATTTGGATGATTGCCTTTTTCCTCCTCCTTAGTGTAAATATAATTGTTATAATCGGAGGGGTGGCAGCTATCAACCATTACTTACCTGAGACAGAAGATTCTAAAAAGCTGCCTGAGACGACAGTGGAAGAGCCAGAAGAACCTGTTTTTACCCTTACTACTACAAAGGAACAACTGAACTATTTCTTGTATGAAGAACTGGAAGATGAAGAATTCAGTGTAGAAGCAGCAGAGGACCGCCTAATCCTTGAATCTTCAATAGAGCTTCTTGGGAGGTCTATTGAATTAGAGATGAACTTTGCTCCAGAAGTTCAGGAAAATGGAGATCTTATACTTCGCGAGGATGGTCTCCGTCTTGGCATTTTGCAGCTGCCAGGACCCGAAGCATTACAAGTCCTCAAATCACAAGCAGACTTGCCTGAATGGGCAGAAATTTATCCGGAAGAGCGAGCCATCTATATCTCTCTTTCAGAAATAGAGATTAATGATGAATATGTACCAGCGATCAGAGAAATTGATTTACTGGAAAATAATATTGAAATTGATATTCTAAGAATTCAGGAATAAATGGTAAGGCAGCCGTCTTAAGATGGCTGCTTTACTAAAATGTCTACACCATTTTTATTTCTCTCTACTACGCTGTTTTTAGGTGCTTTTATTAATTGTTTTACATATACCCAGTCATAAACAGAAAGCCCTGCATTGATTGAGGTGATTAACAGAAAATAATGCATGTACTCAGGCCATGTTAATGCTCCAAGAAGAGCCCCTATCGTAATCAAAAATGAGGGAAATAGTAAAGCTGTAATGTAGAGGTTTTTTGCGACAGGCTTGTTAAACTCTACTTTCATTGTTACTTTTTGTTTTCCTTTTTTTTTCACTTTATAAAGCCGTACGTCCGTCTTGATCCCTGAAAACCAAAGGGGGACATAATGCAACATGGTATGAACTGGATATAAAGTGACTATGGCAGCAACTGTAAGCGTGAAACCGATGCCTTGTGAGCTGATATCTCCATAATAGAGACTAAAAATCAGGTAAGTTATAATGAAAATACATAATGTTATACCTAATGAAATGAGCATCAGTCGTGATGAATCGAAATCTTTGAGTGTATTTACTGATTTCCAGCAGTTCATCCCAATCTCCTCCCTTCAGCCATCTCTTTGATTAATTTAGAGGGATTTGCTTAAAAAATCAATAGGTAAGACATAAATTATTAAAAAACATAGATTTTCGACAATTTTGTACTTTTCTTATAAAAAAGCTTTGTTCCATTTGTCGTTGATTTGTGTTTTTTATAAGCTCGCTTGCACCTAAAGGTACCTTGTTTCCCTTTATCCGAATTCACGTGGTCTTCACGACTTTATCTACACGCATATAACTTTTAAAAAATATTAGCCTTTAACAGAGTCAAAAAAGAAAAGGGAAGGAGGAAAAATTGTTATATGGATGAAGAATGGAGAGAGAGAATTGAAAGGCTGGAGTTTCATCAAAAGCTTTTGATGGAGCTTATTGAGGAAAAGCATCCCTTTTACCGACTAATTATAAAAAGAAAGATAACAGAAAAGGAAATGAGTAAACTGTATTCTTTGTGCGCGGTGTTAGAGCGAAAGCTGGCTGAAGAAAGAAAACAGGGAATGGTCTATCACGGGGAACTGCTGGATGAATTTATAGGAGAACTGAACCCTAAGTTAAATCCTGAAGAAACCATCATGGCACTGAAAAAGCAGGGGTTGTACATAGATTTGGTGACGGTCCTTCAGGATCGGATAAGGGAGAGACGAATAGGGGGGAATGACTAAACCCGGCTACTTTGCAGAAGTTGGACGAAGAGCCCCCTCTTCTTCTTTAAATTCCTCTTCAAATGTATGAAGGGACTCATCTAAAGAATTCATAAATTCAGTACCGTATATATAACGAACAATGGTATATAATTCTGAAAATTCTGGGAATTTTCCATACAATTCTTTAATTGGCATAGCCCCCTGGTAAACACTATAGGTATTGTGGTCATAGCTTTCAAAAGTTTTTAGCAGAAGCTCTTCACCTTTGTCAGTTAATTTTATATAGGTATTTCTTTTGTCTTTTTCACGCTTAGAGAAAGTTAAATAGCCTCTTTCCTCTAATTTTTTTGAAAAGTTAAAAGCAGTTGAAACATGCATGACACCAAATTTAGCGATATCAGATATAGAGGCACCCTTCATCTGGTAAGAGAGCCATAGGATATGGTGTTCATTAATATTTAAGTCAAACGGTTTAATCCACGCCTGCCAATCCTTTTCAACGGATTTCCACAATGCTTTACTTAATTGGGCCACTTTGTGGCTGAAAATAATGGACTCCTGAATGGAGTCAGAAGAATAGTTAGCCATAGATTTCCCCCCCTTATTATAGGCAGATACTTTCTTACTATTATGACAACAATTGAGTAAGGAATAAAGGAGAACTAAGATTTTTTTATAAAATAATATTATTTATTTTCTTTTCCATCAGCTTCTTCCCTTACTTTTTCACTTAAAGTGGCAATAGTGTCTGAAATTTCCTGCACTTCCTTTTGAATTGCCTGTACTTCAGGCTTTACGTCCTCCTCATAAAGGTTATAGGTTCTTTGCATCTCTGAAGAAAGATTTGAGAGTGCTTCTTTTCCTTCTGTAGAAATTTCATTCCACTTTTCTTTTATCTCATCCTTTTTATTGAGCGTCTGTTCGTTAAACGCTGTCCATTCCTCTTTTCTTTTAGCCTTTTCTCTTAGCTCTTTTCCTGATTGGGGAGTGGTTAACAGCACGTAGGCTCCTCCTATCAAAACACCTGCTGCTATTCCGGAAACAATTGATTTTGTATTCACAATTCTCGCTCCTTTTTGGAAATATTTTTACGGAAAAGTCTTATATGGTTATTTTCCTCTTTTCTGTATCCCTTCAAACTATTATTTAAAGATACCTTTGAGAAAAAAGCACAGGACGGAGGTCCTGTGCAATTAATTTTATTATCCGTGCTGTTGCTGAAACTCAAGCATAAAATCTCTAAGGGCTTTACAAGACTCAAGTGAAACAGCATTGTATATGGATGCGCGGCAGCCGCCAACCGAACGATGGCCGTTTAAGCCAATCATGTTACGTTCTTTGGCTTGTTTTAAAAACAGTTTGTTAAGCTCATCATTAGGCAGATTGAAAGTCACGTTCATTAAGGAGCGGCTGTCTTTATCAGCGTGGCCTTTATAGAAGCCATCACTCTCATCAATAGCTTTGTAGAGAATATCTGCTTTTTCTTTATTTCTTTTCTCCATGCCTTCTAATCCTCCATGCTCCTGAATCCACTCAAGAACGTTTTTCAGCATATAAATACCAAAGGTTGGAGGGGTATGATATAACGAATTAGATTTGGTGTGTGTGTCATACTTCAGCAGCGTAGGAATGTCATCAGGAATTTTCTCAAGAAGGGATTTCTTAAGTATAACCACTGTAACACCTGAAGGACCAAGGTTTTTTTGAGCACCAGCGTAAATAAGAGAGAATTTTTCCAATGGAATTGGACGGCATAATATGTCACTGGACATATCAGCCATTACGGGTGTATCCCAATCAAATTCAAAGGATGGCCACTGTGTACCGAAAATGGTGTTGTTGGTAGTAAGGTGGACATAAGAGTCTTTTGGATCTATGTCTATTTCTGAAAGTTCCGGGATACGGTCATAATTCGTTTCCTTGGAAGAAGCTCCTGTTTTCGTTTCACCAAGAATTTTGGCTTCCTTTAAAGCCTTTTCAGACCATGAACCGGTAAGTATATAGTTTGCTGTCTCTCCTGACTTTAAAAAGTTCATAGGGATCATGGAAAATTGCAGACTTGCACCACCTTGCAATAAAATAACCTCGTAATCTTCAGGTACGTTAAGAAGCTCTTTTAGAAGCGATATTGCTTTATTATGTACGTTGTCATATTCTTTGCTCCGATGACTTAATTCCATGACAGACATGCCTGTTTCTTCAAAATTAAGAAGTTCCTCTTTCGCTTTTTCTAATACCTCGGCTGGCAAGGCAGCAGGACCGGCGTTAAAATTATGGGCTCGGTTCATTTTCTCTTTCCACTCCTTTTTTATCTCTGGTAATTAGGGTTACTTTGCTTTACATATTTAATACGTTACAGTTTTCTTTTAAATTTGTGAACCTTCTAACAACATAAAAAAAGAAAATTTAAAGCAAACACTCCGGGAAAAGAATAATTTGTGATTTTTTTAAACCAAAGAGTCATAACCAACCGATAAAAAAAGCGCACCTTTATGGTGCACTTTTTACATATTTTGTTGCACAGCTTTCGCCATTTCCTGTAACTTTTCCGGGGAGTAATCGGAACTATTGTCCTCCCACGTCGGTTGGAATCCATCATTTTCGTCATATCGAGGAATGAAGTGTAAATGATAATGGAACACAGACTGAGATGCTGCTTTTCCGTTGTTATTCACAAGGTTCATCCCTTTAGGCTGGAATTCTTTTTGTAATGCACGTGCGATTTTCGGAGCAGTTGAAAATAAATGAGCAGCTGTTTCCTCTTCAAGTTCAAAAATATTTTCCTGGTGATCTTTGGGAATTAACAAGGTGTGTCCCTTAGTCACTTGTCCAATATCCATAAATGCTACTACGTGTTCATCTTCATAAACAGTTGCTGAAGGTATTTCTCCACCTACTATTTTACAAAATATACAATCGGGTGAGTGAGACATATGATTTCCTCCTTATGAAAAGACATCCTAGCCTTAGTGTAGCAAAAAATGGTATTGCCTGTACAAGAATACTCATGTTGTATAACAATTGGTCAGAAAAATATATCAATAGAAAAGCATTTTACCGTATTTCTAAATTTTCTTACACTTTTAACAAATGTGTTGTACTATAGTTGTGAGGCAGAAAAATATTGAAATAGCAATGAAGGGAAAGGTGGAACTGTTATGTATGTCCCTCTCGTATTAACACAATTTCTAGACCGGGCCGTAAAGCTGTATAGTGAAAAGGTTGCTGTAATTGATGAAGAAAGGGAAACCACGTACAGAGAGTTAAACAGCAGGGTAAATCAGCTTTCTCATGGATTGAAAGCGCTTAACATTCAAAAAGGGGACAAGGTAGCGTACTTAGCCCCTAATACGTTAGAAATGCTTGAAGGGTTTTATGGAGTATTTCAGCTTGGCGCGGTAATGACTCCGCTAAATACAAGATTAAAGCCAGAAGATTATCTTTTTATTTTAAACCATAGTGAAAGTAAAGTGCTGTTTGTTGAAAAGGAACTTTACCCGTTAATAGAACCGATCAAAGATCAGCTGACTACAATTGAAACAATCATTGCCCATGGAGCAGCCGAAGATCAGGAGAATTATTATAGCTACGACCAGTGGCTTACGCAATTTCCAGACTCAGCCTTTGACCGGGAGGAACTTGATGAATCTGATATAGCAAGCCTCCTTTACACGAGCGGAACCACTGGAAACCCTAAAGGAGTGTTATTAACGCACCGGTCTAATTACTTGCATGCTCTGACCGTTATGCATCATCTTAGAGTCTCTGACAGAGATACGCTTCTTCATGTGCTTCCTATGTTTCATGTTAATGGGTGGGGATCGCCTTTCTACTATACTGCTAACGGGGCAACACAGGTTATGCAGCGTAAAGTCGACGCGAAGGAAATTTTTAAAAAAGTCGACCGATACGGGATAACCATTGCTCATATGGCTCCGACCGTTTTAAATATGCTTCTTGAAGAGCATAGTCTGAACCCTGAAGAGCATGTGCTCGGACAGGATATGAGAGTTGTCATTGCCGGGTCAGCGCCGCCGCCGGCGTTTGTCACAAAAGTGGAGGAGGACTTTGGCTGGGAATTTATCCAGGTATATGGAATGACGGAGATCTCCCCTTTAGTTACCATCTCAGATATTCCTTCTACGTTAGAACACTTGCCAAAAGAAGAGAAACACTTGTTAAAAGCAAAAACAGGGTACTCCATGATAGGCACTGATGTAAAAGTATTAGATGAAAAGGGGGAGGAAGTTACTCGTAACGGGACAACGATTGGAGAAATCGCCGTCCGGTCCAATAATGTAATGGAAGGATACTTGAAAAATCCTGAAGCAACCTCAGAAACGATTCGAAACGGGTATCTTTACACAGGGGATATGGCTGTGGTCTATGATAATAATTATATAGAAATAGTAGACCGGAGAAAGGATGTTATTATCAGCGGAGGAGAAAACATTTCTTCAATTGAAGTGGAAGGGGTGCTGTATAATCACCCAGCTGTTTTGGAAGCAGCCGTTATCGCTGTTCCCCATGAGAAATGGGGAGAGGTTCCTCACGCTGTGATTGTACGTAAACAAGGAGCCCAAGCTGGTGAAGAAGAATTAATTTCGTTTGTCCGCTCTAAAATGGCTCATTTTAAGGCACCAAAAGGGATCACCTTTACAGACGCCCTGCCAAAAACTGCCTCTGGAAAGATACAAAAAGTACAAATCAGAAAGGAATTCTGGGGAGAAAACGGCAGGATGGTAAATTAAAAGGTAAGGGCTCGGCCCCAGGATGAAAAGGTTGGTTTTAGGATATTACAGTGAGCCCTATTCTGTCATTTCATCGACAAAAATTATCTCTCAAACCTCCTATTTGCTGTGCTATAATTTTTTCTAGGTATCTTATCGATAGTAAAGGAGAGAGCTGTTATGAAATGGCTGAGTATTCTAATGCTTGCAGTTCTACTGACAGGATTAGCAGGATGCGGGAATGAAAATGCAGACGGAAGTCCAGCTGTCGGGGAACAAAAGGAGCACGGCTTTGATATCTTAGAAACAACAGCTTCAGCTGCAGAACTTCCTGAGTTTCTAGAGCATACTCATGAAGATATTTCCTCTGTCTATGCTGAGTCTGTCCATCATAAAGACCTTCTTGAACATATTCCCTGTTACTGTGGTTGTTATGAATCTGCAGGCCACCGGAATGTGTATGACTGCTTTGTAAATCAAGTAAATGAAGATGGTACAATTACTTGGGATGATCATGGCATGAAATGCGGTGTTTGTCTTGAAATAGCATATTCTGCTGTTCAAATGAGTGAAAATGGTGCTTCAGACAAAGAAATCAGAGATGCTATTGATGACTACTATAATACAGATGACTACCCTGAAGCTACTCCGACTCCGCAGCCAGAAGCGTAAAGACTACAAAAACAGCTTTCTTTTCTTTATAGGAGAAAGCTGTTTTTTTCTATGAAACAGACTCTAAGGCAGTACGTTTTGCTATAGGAACCGGAGCAACGTATAATATCTAATTACATACATTAAAAGTCAGAGACGATTATCTTTATATATAAAGGGGCATCCACTATGGCACGGTTACTCGAAATAGAGGAAGTAAGCGGAGGGTACAACATACATAAACCAATTCTTCACGACCTATCTTTCTCTATCAATGAAGAGGAAATAGTCGGTTTAATAGGTTTAAATGGAGCAGGTAAGAGTACTACCATTAAACATGTTTTAGGGCTTATGGAGCCTTCTAAAGGTGAGATTCGCATAAATGGAAAGACCTTTCAGCAGGACCCTGACCGATACCGTTCGAATTTTACTTTTATCCCTGAAACACCGGTATTGTATGAAGAATTAACATTAATGGAACATCTGCGTCTGACCGCTATGGCTTATAACATTGACGAAAAAACCTTTAAAGAACGTTCTGATAAACTTATTCGAGAATATAGAATGGAAAAAATGCGCAAATGGTTTCCAAGCCATTTTTCTAAAGGGATGCGTCAGAAGGTTATGATTATGTGTGCCTTCCTTGTAGAACCTGATTTGTATATTGTTGATGAACCGTTTGTAGGTCTGGATCCAGTGGCTATTAAGTCACTACTTGACATGATGATGGAAATGAAGTCTCAGGGGGCAGGGATTTTAATGTCTACGCATATTCTCTCTACGGCCGAACGCTATTGTGACAGGTTCGTATTGCTGCACGAAGGAAGAATTCGTATGCAGGGCAGCCTGAGTGAACTAAGAGAACAAGCTGGAATGCCTGAAGCCACGTTGGATGATATTTACATTGAAATGACAAAGGAAGAAGAATCATGAAGGTTCATGAATTGTGGGGACATCGATCTCAAACATTTTGGAGTGAAGCTGTCAGGTATTTGCGTTTGATAGGGAACAGCGGGTTTGTGTTCACTTTATATGTCCTGTTTTTGATGGGGGGATATTATTACAGTTCATTTCTAGAATGGCTGCCTCCGGCCTTTCCAGCTGTTCTGTTTTTTTCAGTGCTGTTTGCATTGCTTTTGACAAGAAGCCCCATCCGTACCTTCTTAAAAGAAGGAGACCTGGTTTTCTTGCTTCCAGTCGAGACCCAGCTTACTTCCTATTTTAGAAAATCATTGATATATACCTTTATCATGCAGCTCTTTTTCATCGCTTTGTTATTTATGGTTCTCGGTCCCTTATTTTTAGACCGAATTCATCCGGGTACAGGTTATCTATTTACTGTCCTTCTTTGGCTTGCTGCAGGGAAATGGTGGAACCTTATTAGCAGGTGGGCAGAGATGAGAATTCAATCTGTCACCACTCGGGATATTCACATTGGTTTAAGGTTTTTAGTTAACGTTACTTTCACGTTTTTTCTTTTTTCAGCTGCTCCTGTCGTTTACCCGCTTGTCATCATGGGGGCTATGGTATTTGTCTATCTTTTTTACTACCAGAAACTTCATACCCAACATGGATTAAAATGGCAGCATGTATTAGAAATGGAAGAGAGAATGGTCAGCTTCTTCTACAGGATTGCTAACTCATTTACCGACGTTCCTCACTTGAAGTCAAGCGTGAAGGGACGTTTATGGGCTTCTAAATGGGTAGATAAAGCAGCCCATAATAAGACCTCCGTATACACATATCTTTATGGAAAAACATTTATTAGAGCAAATGATTACTTTGGCATTTACGTTCGGTTGTTTATCGTAGGAAGCTTAGTGATGTCTGTTATTCCTTCAGACTTGGGGAGAGGTTTTTTAGCAGTCTTGTTTATTTACATGACCGGACTTCAGCTTTCCACACTTTGGAATCATTATGATGTGAAAATTTGGACTGACTTGTACCCGGTCAGACATACATTAAAAAAGCAGTCTTTTACGTTTATCATAGAGAGACTCCTTTGGGTGCAGGCTCTTTTGTTTGGTGTCATATTAGGACTTTATGGAGTCAACATCCTTATTCTCATAACCGCTTTAGCTGCCGGTGTCGTATTTAGCTCGTATTATGCAAGAAAACTGGTATTTAAAAAAAGGAAAGCTGCATAAGGTGGATAAAGAGTCAGCACCTTTGATCAAAGAGGAGGGTTGTTGTGACTGTTTATAAATATGAACAACGGGCTCATGATGAGCTTGAAAGCTGGCTGAGAAAGGTAAAAAAGCCTTCCTCTATGTCTAAGAAACTAACAAAAACAATGCAGATGAAAATGAACAGCTATATTCCAAAGAAAGTTCATGACTCTATAGGGGAAGCCGTAAGGCATATGGTAAACACAGCTCTGGCAGGGACAGAGTATGGTAAAAAACAAGAAGTCATCTTGCACGCTTCACTAGAAGAAAGGGAAAGAAAACTAGAAGAAACCATTGCTGCATACAGAAGAACAGCAGCAGCTGAGGGAGCTGGCACCGGCGCAGGAGGAATTCTTTTAGGAATGGCTGATTTTCCTCTTCTTCTGGGAATAAAGATGAGGTTCTTGTTTTCAGCAGCTGCCATATATGGCTTTGATACGTCTGATTACAGAGAAAGATTATACATTCTCCATTTATTTCAAACAGCATTTTCAAGTGAACGAAAGCGTTTGGAAGTAGTCGACAGACTAGAAAATTGGGGAGAGTATATTAAAGATAAACCCAAAGAGCTTTCCTTAAATGATGAGGTGAACTGGACTGAGTTCCAGCTTGAATACCGGGACTTTATAGACCTCCCTAAAACGCTTCAGCTGATCCCGGGCTTTGGTGCTATTGTCGGGGCAGCCGCGAATTATCATTTCCTTGATGTGCTGGCAGAAACAGCAAAGAACGGATATCGTCTTCGTCTTTTAATAGAAAAAGAGGATCCTCATAAATAGGATCCTCTTTTTCTATTTGTAATGAATAACTGCCTTAGCCATGGTTTTTGCTGCAATCAGCATGGCTTTTTCATCAATATCAAATTTTGGGTGGTGATGCGGGTAGGCAGTTTCCCATTCAGGGTTTTTAGCCCCTGTAAAGAAAAAGGTTCCCTTTACATGTTCCAGATAATGGGCGAAATCCTCGCCGCCCATCATTGGTTTCATATCTTCAATAATCTCTACTCCTGGCACACCTTTAGCAGCAGCAGCTAGATAGGCAGTTTCCTCCTCATGGTTCACTACAGGAGGATAACCTTTAAAGTAATCAAATTCAGCTTGCACGTCTGCTCCCAGGCATACACCATCTACTAATCTTTTTAAATCTGCTTCAATTTGATCCCGGACCTCTTCGTTAAAAGTTCTGACCGTGCCAACAAGCTTAGCTGTATCAGCAATCACATTAAAGGCATTGTCCGCTTCAAACTTTCCGATAGAAACTACTGCAGATTCCTGAGGATCTACATGGCGGCTTACAAGCTGTTGTATATTTCCAACAAGCTGAGAAGCAATGACTATGGCGTCCTTTGTAAGGTGAGGCATAGCACCGTGTCCACCTTTTCCAAGGATTTTGATTTCAAAACGGTCTGCGGCTGCCATGACTGGCCCTGAGTGATATTGAATCTTTCCAACTGGCTCTGTGGCCCACAAATGGGTTCCAAAGATAACATCGACACCATTGAGGCAGCCGTCTTTTATCATTTCAATCGCTCCGCCTGGAGCATACTCTTCTGCATGCTGGTGGATAAAAACAATCGTACCTTTAAGTTCATTCTGAACTTTGTTCAGTGCTTTAGCTAAACCGAGTAATGTGGCAGTATGACCATCATGTCCACAGGCATGCATTACGCCATCAACGGTTGACTTATAAGGGGTTTCTTTTTCATCTTGAATAGGAAGAGCATCAAAATCAGCACGCAGCGCAATGACAGGGCCAGGATATCCCCCTTCCAGACGCGCGACGACTCCTCGACCGCCAACGTTTGTTTCAACTTTGTGGCCAAGTTTTTCGTGAAACTCGGCGATGTATTTTGGTGTATGTACTTCTTGGAAAGATAGTTCAGGATGCTGGTGGAGATATCTGCGGATATCAACCATTTCATTGTATAGCGTGTCCAGATAATCATATACTTTATTTTCCATAGTTTCTTAGCCCCCTTTTTGAAATTTTTTCGTAAAGCGAAATAGTTATCAACAAAGAAGTCTCCCAATTATTCATACAGCAAAGCTTATGCGATAACCCGAAGGTATTGCTGTATGAGCCCAACCTTATTGAGAGACAATGTTATTCTTTTATTCTACCAGAATTAAATTAAATACCGAAAGGAACGAACCTTGCCAAATAACTGGAAATCAGTTGAAAGTACCCGGTAAAGAGCATAATTCCAAGGCCAATCATGATATACCCGCTTACCTTTTGAATGCGAGGAATAATCTTATTTATTTTCTTCATTTTGTTTAAGGAGCGTGAATATAAAAGAGCAACTAAAAGGAAAGGAATCCCGAGTCCGATAGAATAGACAAAGAGCATCACCATTCCAGAAGTCATTGTTTCTGCCTGACTGGCAAGAGTCAGGATAGCTCCAAGAACAAGTCCTATGCACGGTGACCAGCCAGCAGCAAACACTAGTCCGAATACGACTGAGCTTGCAAAGCTAGTTGACTTTTTAGGGTTATGTTTCATTTTCTTTTCAGATAGAAGAGCACGAATAGAAATAACCCCGGCCATTTGCAAACCAAAAATTACAATGATAATTCCGCCGAGCTGTTCAATTAGCGTGTTGTATCTGGCAAAGAATTGTCCGATAAAGGTAGAGGATGCTCCTAAAATAAGGAAAATAATAGTGAATCCTAAAATAAAACCAAGACTTCTTGATACAATCATGCGGCGTTCGGCATGAATTTGGTTTTCAGATATGGTTGTCCCTGTTAATTGAGCCAGATACGCTGGCACCAGGGGAAAGATACAAGGAGACAGGAAAGAAATGACACCAGCTCCAAATGCTAACCAGATGGTTACCTCAGTCAAATAAGGCACCTCCAATTCGAAAGATATTTAAAAAAAAGCACCATAGTAAATTATAGCTTATTTTAGTAAAGAAACAATGGACGAACATTGACATTTTTACAAACGAAACAGCAGAAAGGGATGAGGAAGTGCTAACTGACCACGAGTTGTATGTTACAGGAATGTTACAAAAAGATGGGGTGCCAGGCACCACAATTGGAGAAAATATATTCAGGTATGGACGAATCTATACTATAATGATTTTACATAAAGAAGTGATCGACAAAAGGAGTTAGTTGTCGAATGAAGATAAAAAGAAAAATTTTATTATGGATGGCCATGCTCAGCGCTGTTTTTGGGCTTGGTGTTGCTATATATTTTGCAGTGGTTGTCATCGGGACAGTAGCGATTGATGAGAAACAGCTGGTTATGAATGAAACATCCCATATTTATGATACAGATGGCGAATTGATAGCAAAGTTATTTCAGGAAGACAGAGAGGTTGTAGACATTAATGACGTACCATCTCACGTTCAAAATGCCTTTGTGGCAATAGAGGATGTAAGATTTTACAATCACCAGGGGATTGACCCGCGAGCAATTGGCCGCGCCCTGTATAGAGATATTCTAGCTGGTGCAAGGGTAGAAGGCGGCAGCACGATCACTCAGCAATTAGCAAAAAATGTCTTCTTGACCCACGACAAAACGCTTTTGAGAAAAACAAAAGAAGTGCTCATTGCAATGAGCCTTGAAAGAAAATACAGCAAGGATGAAATCCTTGGTTTTTATTTAAATAATATATATTTTGGGCACGGAGCCTACGGCATTCAACAAGCTTCACGATTGTATTTTGGCAAAGATGTGGGGGAACTCACAGTGGACGAAGGAGCTCTGCTTGCTTCTCTTCCTAAAGCACCTAGCCATTATTCTCCTGCCAATGATATTGAAAGAGCAGAACAAAGAAGAAATACAGTACTAGCTGTTATGGAACGCCATGGCTTTTTGACTGCAGAGGAAACGGTGGCTTATCAAGGAAGGTCTCTTTCTGAGGATTTGCAGAGGTATGAAAATGATCCTGCTTTTTTCACATATATTGATATGGTTCTTCAAGAGGCAGAAGAAAAGTATAATCTGACTTCCAGAGAAATCCATACAGGCGGGTATGATATTGTGGTACCAGTAGATGAAGAGCTACAGCTGGAAGCCTATGACATGTTTCAGGATTCCGGGAATTTCCCAGGAAATGTTGTAGAGGGTGCATATGTGATGATTGATCACCATACCGGCGGTGTGGCTGCACTACAAGGAGGAAGAGAATATGTAAGGCACGGCCTTAACCGGGTTAATGTAAAACGGCAGCCAGGATCTGCTATTAAACCCGCTGCGGTTTATGGTCCTGCACTGGAATCAGGAAGCTACCATCCCTATTCCATGCTGGTGGATGAGCAGATTGATTACGATGGTTATTCACCTGCTAACTTTAATGGAGAGTATCAAGGGGAAATCTCAATGGCTGAGGCTGTGGCACAGTCAACTAACACAGCTGCTGTCTGGCTTTTTAATGAACTAGGAGTTAATTATGCAACCTCCTGGATGGAGGATTTCGGACTTCCTGTTGAGGATGACGGGCTGGCAGTGGCATTAGGCGGTCTTTCTACAGGCTATACACCCCTTGAAATGGCCTCAGCATATACAGCCTTTGCAAATGAAGGAAATAGAGTAGAGCCCTATGTCATTGAAGAAATTTATGATAGGAATGGGCGGCAAATAGGGGGAGCAGAGCCTGAACTAAATGAAGTGATAAATCCTCAAAATGCCTGGTATATGACAAGGCTGTTAGAAAATGTTGTAACGGAAGGTACAGGTACTGCCGGGTCCACAGAGCATGCATTAGCAGGCAAGACAGGGACTACAACAGGAGCGAGAGATGCATGGTTTGTCGGTTACACACCAAAATGGACCGGGGCTCTGTGGATGGGGTACGACGAAGCTGTTGAAGAAGAATCGATTGCCAGCAGCTCCTATCCCACGGCCTTATTTAAACGGATTTTGAATGGAAAGGATCTGGATCGAGAGAGCATTGCCTTTCATAAGCCGGAAGACGTGAAAGATTTAGAAGAACCGATACAGCTGGCAAACATTGGTGACTTAAATGCCTCACTCAGCTTGAGAGGGGGAGGTCTGCTGAATGTAAACTTATCCTGGACGCCCTCGCAGGATGATCGAATTATTTATCAAGTTTATGAAGTGAAAAATGGTGAAAGTGAAAAGGTTGGAGAAGTGGAAGGGAAAGGTGAATTTACAGTTGACGGTGTCAATATGTTTTCATTAGATGATTACATGATCGTCCCCTATAATCCACTTACAGAAACAGAAGGCGAACCTTCTAATGTGGCTGAGGTCAATATCGGTTTCTCTTTTTAATGCTTTCCTGAACATGCGTGTTCGACATGCAGGGACTGTCCCATACCTTACTTCGCAATAAATGAGCCAGGATTAAATGTCCCGGCTCATTTTTTATGCTATTCTGTTTGAAGGATATGGGTATTTTTTACATAAAAGGAAATAAGGAACTTAAGATAATTGATAAATCCCTTCTTGTAAGCATAACTTTTTCCTATGACAAACTTGTCAGGATATAATGGTTTGTGCTGCGGTACAAATTTTTAATAGAACGTGGTGAAGGTAACACTACGCTGACTTTAGGGGGCAACAAACAGAATAAGGGTTTTTGTTTTCTTCTATTTTATGAACATTTTTTATTTGGACTATACATGACAAAAGGATGGGGTTATGGTAAAAAGGGATTGGAATTTGCTCGTGTGAAACAATAATAAAGAGTACATACTGATATAACTTACTAGGAAATAAAGGAGTGCTATATATGGCGCAACAGCCAAAAAATAATACCTATTTAAAAGCTTGCCGGCAGGAAAAAGCAGCTCATACACCAGTGTGGTACATGAGGCAGGCAGGACGGTCTCAGCCCGAATACCGAAAGCTTAAAGAAAAATATTCATTATTTGAAATTACAAGGCAGCCTGAACTGTGTGCTTATGTGACGAAGCTTCCGGTTGATCAATATAACAATGATGCAGCTATTTTATATAAAGATATTATGACTCCTCTTCCTGCCATAGGGGTAGATGTAGAGATTAAATCAGGGATAGGCCCGGTAATTGATAACCCGATAAAAGGACTAGACGATGTGAAAAAGCTGGGGGAAATCAACCCGGAAGAAGACGTTCCTTATGTCCTTGATACGATTAAACTTTTAAGAGAGCAGTTATCTGTTCCCTTAATCGGCTTCAGCGGTGCGCCTTTTACTCTTGCAAGCTATATGATAGAAGGCGGCCCCTCAAAGAACTATCATAAAACAAAGGCCTTTATGTATGCTGAGCAAGAAGCCTGGTTCGAATTGATGGATAAGCTTGGTGAAATGACAATAACTTATGTGCAGGCACAAGTGAAAGCAGGAGCCCAGGCCATCCAAATATTTGATTCCTGGGTGGGAACGCTGAATGTAGAGGACTACCGCACATTTGTAAAGCCCGTTATGAACAAGATTTTTACAGCCATTAGAAAAGAAGGTGTACCACTGACCATGTTCGGTGTCGGTGCAAGTCATTTAATTAAAGAATGGGATGACCTTCCGCTGGATGTAATTGGTCTTGACTGGCGCCTGTCAGTAAAAGAAGCAAGGGAAATGGGTGTAACCAAGACGCTGCAAGGGAACCTTGATCCTTCCATTTTATTGGCACCTTGGGAAGTAATCGAAGAGCATGCAAGAAAAATTTTGGAGCAAGGTTTGGAAGATGATGGGTACATCTTTAATTTAGGTCATGGCGTTTTTCCAGAAGTAAAGCCGGAAACTTTAAAAAAGTTAACTGCATTTGTACATGAATATACTTCACAGAGAAAAAAGGAGAGAGAGGCATGACTAGAGAAAAAATAGGGTTATTGGTCATGGCGTATGGAACACCTAGAAGTCTTGAAGAAGTGGAGCCTTATTACACGCATATTCGCAGAGGAAGAAAACCTTCCGATGAAGCCCTTCAAGATTTGATTTCCAGGTATGAAGCGATTGGGGGAATCTCTCCTTTAGCAAAAATAACAGAAGAGCAGGCACATCGCCTTGCGGAGCGCCTAAATGAAATTCACCCAGATCAAGAATTTATTCCTTATCTTGGCCTGAAGCATATTGACCCGTTTATTGAAGATGCTGTTGCACAAATGAAGGAAGATGGGATTGAAAAAGCCGTGAGCATTGTCCTCGCTCCTCACTTCTCCACGTTTAGTGTGAAGTCTTATAACGGACGGGCCCAGGAAGAAACAGGGAGAATCCAAGGTCCAGAGATTGCCAGTATCGAAAGCTGGTATGATCACCCCAAATTTATTCAATATTGGACAGAACAAGTTGAAAGCACTTTTGCCGAAATTGAAAATAAGGATGAGGCCGTCGTCATTTTCTCTGCGCACAGCCTTCCAGAGAAAATTATCCAGAACAATGATCCTTACCCTGAACAGCTGAGAGAAACCGCTGACTTGATTGCTGCGAGAGCTGGCATTAAGAATTATGAAATCGGGTGGCAGAGCGAAGGGAACACTCCTGAACCATGGATTGGTCCTGATGTTCAGGATTTAACCAGGGACTTGTACAACAAACATGGGTATACCTCTTTTGTGTATTGTCCGGTTGGGTTTGTCGCGGACCACTTAGAAGTACTGTTTGACAACGATGTGGAATGTAAGCTGGTGACTGATGAAATTGGAGCCAAGTATTATCGTCCGGACATGCCTAATGCCGAGCCGCTTTTTATAGATGCGTTGGCAGATATTGTGAGTGACAAGCTTGAAAAAGTACGGATCAATTAAAACGGGGAATGAGATATGAAAATAGCCATTATAGGTGGAGGAATTACTGGGTTATCAGCCGCTTATTACTTGCAAAAAGAAATTTTGGCCAAGAATCTGGATGCTGAGTATCATTTGTATGAAGCAGACAGCCGCTTAGGTGGAAAAATACAAACTGATTACTCGGATGGATTTATTATTGAAAAAGGACCAGATTCATTTTTGGCACGAAAAATGAGCGCTTCCCGTCTTGCAAAAGAAGTTGGACTTGAAGGGGAGCTCCTTTACAACCAGACAGGCCAGGCATATGTGCTTAAAGAGGAAACATTGCATCCCATTCCAGGAGGGGCTGTGATGGGGATTCCGACTAAGTGGGGGCCATTTGTGAAGACCAAGCTTTTTTCTCCTCTTGGGAAGGCAAGGGCTGCCGGAGACTTAATCATCCCTAAGTCTGGTGATGGAAGCGATGATCAATCACTAGGAAAATTTTTTCGCACTCGCCTGGGTGATGAAGTGGTTGATTACTTAATTGATCCGCTTCTTTCAGGTATTTATGCCGGGAATATAGATAATTTAAGCTTAAAAGCAACTTTCCCGCAATTTGAAGAAATAGAACAGAAACATCGAAGTTTAATCCTTGGCATGAAGTCCTCAATGGCTCAGAAGGAAGAACAGCCTTCTCAGGGAAAAGCAAAAGGTAATTTTCTTTCTTTTAAAAAAGGGCTGCAATCCCTCGTTGATAGTATTGAAAATCATCTTGATGAGGATGTAGTTCATAAAAATGCGCCTATTACCCTTATTAAAAAGAAGGAAAGCGGGTATGAAATTAACTTTAAAGATCAGTCCCCAGCTTATTTTGACAGAGTCATTATCACAACCCCGCTCGACGTAGTGAAGAACATGCTGCCTGAAGATCTCCATAATGACGATTTTATGGAAATTCCTGCAACATCAGTAGCAACAGTGGCTATGGCCTTTGACGAAGGACAGGTAAAACAGGAATTTGAAGGGACTGGCTTTGTCGTTTCGAAAAAAAGTAACTATACGATTACTGCCTGTACGTGGACTCATAAAAAATGGTCACATGTTGCTCCTAAAGGCAAAGCATTACTCAGGTGCTATGTAGGAAGAGCAGGAGAAGAAGAAATCGTTGAGAAAAGTGATGAAGAGATCCTTGAGGTTGTATTGAAAGATTTAAACAAAATCATGAACGTAGAGGGCAGGCCTTCCTTTTCCCGGATTACAAGGTGGAGGCAGTCAATGCCTCAATATGAAGTCGGACACAAGCAGAAACTTAAAAAAATGAGGGAACTCCTTGATAAGGAAATGCCGGGTATACATTTGGCCGGGGCTTCTTATGAAGGGCTTGGTCTTCCTGATTGCATTACTCAAGGGGAAAAAGCAGTACACAAAGTTCTTTCTTCTGTTCCCGAAAAACCTATGGCTGTTTCTAAATAAAAGAAGAAGCTGCTCCTTTTACTATAAAAGAGAGCGGCTTCTTCTTTTTATTCTACGCTTAAGCTTGATCAGGCTGGCGATTCTTTACTACACCTGCCAGCGCATAAAGCACAGCAGTCGAAACAAAGTGAGAGGAAAAGTCGTTTGTGTCCTGCTGAGGATATACTTCTACATAGTCCATCCCGCAAAGGCCCATGCTGGCAAACTCATGTATCATAGTGACAAGTTCATAAGATGTAAGTCCGTTTCCGTCAGCCGGCCCCCCTGGATTAAAAGCATAATCTAACACATCACTGCAAATGCTCAGGTACACTTTCTCTGTCCCTTCAGAGGCAATATCATAAATTTTCTTTGAAAAGTTCTGCAGGCTGTCAGCTTCACGAATATCTTTAATCGTGAACGTTGAAGCTCCTGCTTCTTTAGCAAGCTTTCCATTTTCCGGTTTATTTCTAGGACCGTGTATTCCAAGATGTACAAGGCTTTCATTTCTTACTCCTTCGGTTTCATACAGGCGGGCAAAGGGAGATCCGCGTCCATACAAATCGCCCCCGGAGCGGAGGTTATTATCATAATGGGCATCAAGGTGTATGATACCTACTTTGCCTTCGGTCTCCTTAGTTAAGGATTCGATAATTGGATAGGTGATGCCATGATCCCCCCCAAAAGCAATCGGAAAGGCACCGCTTTTCCATATCTCTCCGGAAAAAGATTGGATTCTTTCCATTGTTTCGTCAACTTGAGCGGGCACTACATCCACATCTCCAAGGTCGCCCATGGCAAGGTGTTCTGCCATGTCCATATGATTAAGTTCTGGCAGATAACAGCTGTATCTAGCTGAACAGAGGCGGATTACCTTAGGTGCAAGTTCACACCCTGTGTAATCCCCCCATGTGACAGCTCCTTCCCATGGCACTCCATAAAAAACTATATCCTTTTCGCTCATTTTATCCCGGTTATTAACTAATTTTTCACTGTTTAAAAAGCAAGGAGTATTTCCATAAATTGTTTCCCCTGACATAGGCGGCTCCTTTCAACATAAGTATAAGGTTAAAAATTCCCTAATTAAAAATAATAAAACATTAAAATTCTCATGCCTTAATGATTTTGAAGCAGCTATGTCCCAGAGTGTGAATGGATAAATGTTTTTGGTTGTTCTACTAACCGGCATTTCTAAAAAAAAAACGGAATCGGATAGGTCCGACTCCGCTTAACATTGCTTCATTTACTGTTGAGACTGTTGAGACTGTTGAGCCTGCTGAAGCTGCTGCTGAGCCTGCTGAAGCTCTTGTTGAATTTGCTGGAACTGCTGCTGCTGGGCTTGTTGAGGCTGCTGAGCCTGCTGGGAAGCCTGTTGAAGCATTTGCTGAGCTTGCTGAAGCTGCTGTTGAGCCTGCTGAAGCTGCTGAGGATTATTCTGGGCATTTTGTACAGCTTGTTGAGCTTGCTGAATTGCTTGTTGAGCTTGTTGAGCTTGCTGGTTTTGTTGTGGCATAATGAACCTCCCTGAAAAGATAAATGGTGTAGCGATATTTATATTGTCCCCTGGCTCCTAGAATATACATCAGTAAGCAACAGCGATATAAATCAAGGATCCGTCCTTAAAAAAGCCTCTCTGCCAATTTTTTGTTACTTTATGGTACAATATGAGTTATCTGCAATAAAAAGCTCGAAGTTTAGAGTTATAGGAGTGCAATTATGGCGGAAAATAGTACAAGGGCAGTAGAAATACTAAAGCATGCGAGACATGATTGGCTGAATCAAATACAGCTCATTCAGGGAAATATATCATTGGGCAGATATGAGCGCGTGGAAGAAATTATAAGGGGTATTGTCCAGAAGGCAAGACACGAGAGCAGACTGTCGACAATGAATGTACCAAAAGTTGCTGATTTTTTACTAACCTTCAACTGGGGAAACCATTGGTTTATCTTAGATGTAGAAGTACTGGGGGAAACAAATGATTATGCCGGGTTTGAAGAAGACTGGTATACACTAATCACTTCTTTTACAAAGCATCTTGACAAAACAGTGAGTGAAAAGGGAGACAACCACCTTTTGGTAACGTTCCATTTAACAGATGCCCCTTACATTGAAATGGACTTTCAAGGGGAGTTAAAGAATAAAGCTTCCATGGAAGAATGGGTGGAGCGGCAGTGGCAGCAAAAGACTTCCTGGATTCCCAAGGAAGCTGTAATAAAGAACGAAGAAGTATTAGTTTTAATGATGAATGATAAATGAGGTGACCCTAGTGTTTATAGATAAGGTAAAAGTCTTTGTTAAAGGTGGTGACGGCGGGAATGGAATGGTAGCTTTCCGCCGTGAGAAGTATGTACCGGAAGGCGGGCCTGCTGGCGGGAACGGTGGAAAAGGTGCTAATGTTATTTTGGAAGTGGATGAGGGATTGCGGACGCTGATGGACTTTCGTTATCAGCAGCATTTTAAAGCAGGACACGGGGAAAATGGAAGGTCCAAAAACCAGCATGGGAAAAATGCAAAAGACCTGGTTATCAAAGTTCCCCCGGGGACAACTGTAACCGATGATGAGACAGGAGAAGTATTAGCAGATCTTCTTACTCACGGGCAGACAGCTGTAGTTGCACGCGGAGGGAGAGGAGGAAGGGGAAATTCAACCTTTGCTACTCCTGCAAATCCGGCTCCTGAAATCAGTGAAAATGGGGAACCAGGAATAGAACGATTTATAAACCTGGAGTTAAAGGTGCTTGCTGATGTGGGGCTGGTGGGTTTCCCAAGTGTAGGTAAATCAACCCTTCTATCCGTTGTTTCAGCCGCTAAACCTAAAATCGCTGATTATCACTTTACAACGTTGAGCCCAAATCTTGGAGTAGTAGAAGCAGGTGACGGAAGAAGCTTTGTGATGGCTGACCTTCCTGGTTTAATAGAAGGAGCACATGAAGGAGTAGGTCTTGGCCACCAATTCCTTCGTCATATTGAACGGACGAGAGTTATTGTTCATGTCATTGATATGTCTGGCCTTGAGGGAAGAGATCCTTATGAAGATTTCCTTAAGATCAATGATGAGCTGAAACAATACAATATGCGACTTCTTGAACGCCCTCAAATCATCGTAGCAAACAAAATGGACATGCCGGATAGCGAAGCTCAATTAGAATTATTCAAAGAACAGCTTACAGAAGACTACCCTGTTTTCCAAATTTCAGCCCTGACTAGACAAGGACTGAGAGAGCTGTTATTAAAGGTCGCTGACTTAATTGAACAGACCCCTGAATTTCCACTTTATGATGAAGAAGAACAAGAGCAGCGAGTCCTTTACAAATATGAAAAAGAACAGAAACCTTTTATCGTCTCAAGGGATGATGATGGCACCTTTGTTTTGTCAGGGGCCGGTATTGAAAAACTCTTTAAGATGACAGACTTAACTCATGATGAATCTGTTCGAAGGTTCTCAAGAAAGCTTCGTAACATGGGAGTAGATGAAGCGTTAAGAGAGAGAGGAGCAAAAAACGGAGATACCGTACGTCTCCTTGATTTTGAATTTGAATTTATCGAATAGCGAGAAGGCTGCTGTAAAAGCAGCCTTCTTCCATGTATGAGGGCCCCATATCATAACAAGAAACATTGTCAAAAAAGTCATACATCTTTATAATGAATAAACAGTTATACTATTTGTCAGGATGACAAATGAGTAAAGACATGACTAGTCTTATTTCAAGTATTAGTAAAACGCTGGTGGTGAACAATTGTGGCAGATCGCATTGACCGATTTTATTTAGTAAGGCAGGATATGCTCACTGAAGCGATGCAAAAGACATTAGATGCAAAAGCACTCTTAGAAAGCGGCAAGGAAACGAAAGTAGGAGACGCTGTCACACGGGTGGATTTGAGCAGAAGTGCGTTTTACAAATACAGGGACGCCATTTTTCCCTTTCATACGATGATAAAAGAGAAAATTATTACTCTGTCTATACATTTAGAAGACCGATCTGGTTCCTTATCAGAGTTGTTAGGAGTAGTGGCACAAGCGAACTCTAATGTTCTTACGATAAACCAGACCATCCCACTGCAAGGGAGAGCAAATGTAACATTAACCATAGATACTGCTGCTATAAGCATGGAGCTGCGTCAGCTTGTCTCCAAGATTAAGGAAATTGAAGCGGTGGTAAGCGTGGAAATCGTCGGTTCAGGTTCATAAGAAGAGATGACAGGAGACCTGGAAGAAAGGATTGTTGAAAGAATATGAAGACCATAGGTTATTTAGGCCCCCAAGGAACGTTTACGGAGTTGGCGGTAAAAGGGTTATTTAAAGAAGGATCCCACCTTCCGTTTTCAACTATTCCAGCGTGTATGGATGCTGTTGCAAACAAGGAAGCAGATCTTGCAGTTGTGCCTTTGGAAAATGCAATTGAGGGTTCAGTTAACTTATCCATGGATTACTTAATACACAAGCATACCCTCCCGATAATAGGAGAAATAGTTGTTCCTATAGAACAGCATCTCCTGGTAGCCCCCTCAATGGCAGATAAATGGAAGGGATGTACAGAAATTTATTCTCATCCCCATGCCATTGCACAATGCCATGATTTTCTCAACAAAGAGCTGCCTGGGAGTGACTTGCAATATACAAATTCAACAGGAGCGGCCGCTAAAAAGGTGCTGGAAGAATCTGACCGGCCTATTGCTGCTATTGCCAATGAACTTGCAGCACAACAATACGGCCTGGTAATCGCCCAAAAAAACATTCACGACTATGTGAATAACCATACAAAGTTTGTCATTTTAAAAAGGCCAGAGACTTCGTTTCATGTTTCTTCTTCTTTAAAAACCGGTGAGAAAACAACTTTAATGGTGACGCTCCCTTCCGATTATTCAGGAGCTCTTCACCAGGTGCTTTCAGCCTTTGCATGGAGAAAGCTGAATTTATCAAAGATAGAGTCTCGCCCTATGAAAACAGGTCTGGGTAATTACTTTTTTGTGATCGATGTGGATCAGGCAATGGATGAAGTGTTAATCCCAGGAGTAGTGCAAGAGCTTGAAGCGCTCGGCTGTGGGGTAAGAGTCCTTGGGAGTTATCCCTGTTTTTCGTTACAAAACGTAGAAGAAGGTGTTAAGAACCCTGTTCCTAAATAAGTGGAACAGGGTTTTTTGCATGTTATTAACTATTTTAAGAGAAATCCTTCCTGATCAAGAATCTGTACTACCTCATCAAGGACTTCGTCTGATGCGGCTTCTATCGTGTGTAAGTGGGTTCCATCAGTCAGGGCTGAAAGCAGGCCGGCATTACTTGATGAGAGCCTATCGATAAACTGTTTTACATCTCTTCGGCTTGAAAGCATTAAAGAGGCAGTGATATCACCATATAAAGGATGTTCAATGGAAACATCGATAACTGTGGCGCCATGGTCTACAATCAAGTTTAACTCTTTAGCAGTTACTGCAGGGTCATCTTCATGAAAACAGACAATTTTTTTGCGTTTCGTGTTTTCCGTCTCCCCTGGAATAAGCATATATCCCTGTGCTGTTGCTAAAATTGGGTAGTTTCTTGCTTTAAGGAGAGAGATGTCCTGTACAATGACTTGTCTGCTTACATTGGTACGTTCAGCAAGTCTGCTTCCGGTTAATGGGCTGGAAGATTCTCGAAGCCATTGTAAAAGTAAGTTCCTGCGTTTTTCCCCAAGTATCTTTTCTTTATTAACTTCCACCACTATTCTCCCTTCCGTTTATGGTAAAGTGCATGCCAAAATTGTGCAGATTTTATCTTGTTTATTTTCCTGTATAAAAACATTAAGAACACTCCTTATTGTACCATGCTCCCCTTATCGTTTGCGAAGAGTCACTTGGCATATGACTAGAGATTTCAGCATATGTTGTGCTGAGTAGCTTGAACGAAATTAAGTTTGTATTCAAGGAAGAATGTGTGGCCTTATTGTTATTTATATAAATATTGACAGTTCCTATAGGAGGGAAAAATGCATGAAAATTCATATCGTCCAAAAAGGAGATACGTTGTGGAATCTGGCACAAAAATACGGGGTGGACTTTGAAGAATTAAAGGGAGCGAACTCTCATCTGGCTAACCCTGACATGATTATGCCAGGAATGAAAATTAAGGTCCCTTCCAAAAGTGTACAAATTAAAAAAGAAGAACACAAAAAACCGCAAGTAAAAGAAGAATATCAACCTAAAGAGCAACCAGTAAAAGAAGTACCGGTAAAAGAAAAACCTGTAAAAGAACAGCCAGTGAAGGAAAAGCCGGTGAAAGAGAAACCGGTGAAGGAAAAGCCTGTTTATGAAGAGCCTGTAAAAAAAGCGCCAAAGAAAAAAGAAGCTCCAAAGCCGCCAAAACCGCCACAAATTAAAATGCCAGAAATTAAAATGCCAGAAATGAAACCACAGCAGCCTCATGTGTCACACATTCAGCCGCAGCAGCAGATGAATATCAACTTTTACAAATCACCCTACCAGCCGCAGGTTCAGCCTAAACCAAAGCCCCCTGCAAAACCGAAAGCAGAACCTAAGAAAAAAATGCCAGTGAAACCTCCTGTAAAAAAACCTGCACCTAAAAAAGAGCCTTACATGAAAAAACCCGAGATAAAGAAACCCGAGATAAAAAAACCTGAGATGAAGAAACCTAAAAAAGTGGCACCTACAGCTCCAGCACCTAAATTGCCAGTTCACCAGCCAATGCCAAAAGCACCAGAGGTCCATAAGCCAATGAAGCAACCTTATCCGTGCCCGCCATCTCCTGTGCATTGGATCCCTGTAACTCCGGTGATGCCAGGGTGTGCTCCTCTAGGTTATCATCCTGCACATCATCCTTATGGTATGGGGATGGGAGCTTATCCGGATTATTTTGGATATGGAGCCCAGCCAATGATGCAGCCAATGCAGCCAATGATGCAGCCAATGCAGCCGATGATGCCTATGCACGACCTTGATCCGGCTCAGCAATGGCCAGATCAGCAGTGGTCACAAGCAGGCTTTGAAGATTATTTTACCAGTGGCGGTATGATGCAGCCAATGAATGGTGAGTTCCCTCAAAATTTCTATAATGGAATGTGGCCCAATGGTCAGATGGGAGCTCAGCCATATCAGCGAGAGGAAGACGACGAATAAAGCCCGTGTAAAAGTACGGTAAGGAGATTACCACTCTTTCCTCTAACTAACAGTTTATTTTAAGCCTCCTTTACTCACCCTAATCGGTGAAAGGAGGTTTTAAAATATGAAAAAATTCGCTTTAAGTATTACAGCAGCTTCTATAATTGCTGGGGGACTGGCTGGATGTGGAGCAGATGATCAAAATGGCGACATGGGCGCTCAAGATACAAGAAACTTTGGATATGAAGGTTTAGATCAACGGGGTGATACTGGTCAATTTGGCCAGCGTAATAATTATCGTGGTGAAGGGCCTGTTACAGATATGCTGACTGTGGATGACCGCCGTACAGGTGACAATATCCAGCGTGGAACAGGCTGGGGAGCAGGTATGGGAACTGGTCACCGTATGGGCGCTGGGAATATGGGAACAAGAGGACACCAGACAGGTACTGGTAATGTAGGTGCAAACCGTGCAGGAGATGGCATGGGAGCAGGAGCTGGATTGGGGCAAGGCAACCGCAGGGGAGCAGGCCAAATGGGAGGAACTACCGGATTTGCTGGAGGTGACCGTACCTATGGCGGAACAATGACAGGTACTGGCGCTTTTAATGAAAGACGGCAGATGACCCATGGAATGCAAAACCAGCTGGCTCCTCGTACCGGCCGTGTTGGCGGTCCTGGTATGGTTGGTGAAGATGGCACGTTGAATGCTCGCCAGCAGCATGGAGCAGGTGCCGGGGCAGGAATTACAGGTCAGGGGGCCCATAAACAGCAAGGGCAAGCTGGTCTGGGAGTTCAGAGAAATAGAGGATTTGGAACTCAGCAGCAGCCTCAGGCATTAGGAAATTACCATCAAGATTATGATGCACAAACAGCACAGAAGATTTCAAATGCAGTTGAAAAAATGGACACTGTTAACGACTCTCGGGTCATTGTAAGAGAAGATGATGTATTGATTGGTATTGACACTACTGGTATTAATGATGAACAAAAACAAACGTTAGGCAACCGTATCGAGAGAAAAGTAGAGCAGGCATTTGACGGTCGAAAAAATGTCTATGTTGTGTCTGATGAAGAGCAATATACCAACGTTAGAAACATTGATGAGCAGCTTAGAGGCGGAGCGCCTGTTGAAGAAGTTGGAGAAACAATAACCGATATGATTCAAGATGTAGCAAACTTTGCTCAACGGCCTTTTGAACGCAGCCGTTAACTTTGAAAGAGGGTCCCAAAAGCCTAGCTTTTGTCGGGCCCTTTTTTAAATATGAGAAATATGACAGGTAATAAATTTTTCTGGTATTTACTCGCTCATTTTACTCAGGAAGTTCGCTGACCTCTGTTATGATAGTATAGAATACGGAAATGCAAGGAGAGGGGTGAAGCCTAATGGCAGGACATTCTAAATGGAATAATATAAAACGAAGAAAAGAAAGCCAGGATACTAAAAGAGCGAAGGTTTTTACCAAAATTTCCACTGAAATATTTGCAGCAGTGAGAGAAAGTGGAGATGATCCACAAACGAACCTGAGATTACGGCTGGCATTAAGCAAAGCCAAAGCTGAGAATATGCCAAACGATAATATTGAACGTACAATTAAGAAAGCTCTAGGTGAAGAGGGAGGAGTTACATACGAAGAATTAACTTATGAGGGGTATGGTCCGGGAGGGGCTGCTGTTATGGTGAAAGTTCTTACGGACAATAAGAACCGTTCTGCCGCTAATGTGCGACTGGCTTTTAACAAAAACGGCGGAAACCTAGGTGAAAATGGGTGTGTATCCTTTATGTTTCAACGGAAAGGGGTTCTTGCCATAGATAAGGAATCGGCAGGGGGAGATGAAGAGGAGTTAATGCTGGATGCTATAGAAGCCGGGGCTGCAGAGGTTGAAGTGTTGGAAGAGGCATACGAATTATTGACTGATCCGGAGAATTTTGAGAGCGTAAAAAATGCCCTTGAAAAATCTGAATACACTTTTAAAACAGCAGAAGTTACAATGGTTCCTTCAACCATGTCCGAGCTTGGAGACAGCGATGCTGAGAAAATGATTAAGCTTATTGATGCCCTTGAAGATAACGATGATGTACAAAGTGTGTACCATAATTTTCAAATAGAGGAAAAGCAGCTTGAGCGACTGGAGGTTTAACCCCCTGCATAAAAGCTTCCATTATTGGTGACACTATACCAAAATGGAAGCTTTTTTGGCGGTGAAAAGTTATGAGTAAAAAAGAAGTAAGCGTAAAGAAATCAGCTATATTCTTGATGACTGCTTTATTATCCCTATTGTTTGTCATTTCTTATGCCTCTACAGCTCTACTTGGTTCTGAAGAAAATACAAATGGAGAAAGCAGAATCAATCAAGAAGAAAAAATGGAATTAGAAAAGAGTATTGAAACGGTCAAAGGGCCTAAAACCGTAAAAGTGGTGCTCGAAAGACGTTATTTAGATGGCCAGATAAGTGAAGAGACAATTGAGGAGACTATTTGGGCACAAGAAGATTTTTGGGCTCATTATTCTGGATGGTCGTTAAAGGATCAAAATAATGAAAGAATTGTTTTTACACAGGACATTGAAGATATTTCTCCCCTGTTAAAATGGAGCGGCTATTTTGGCTTAGATGAAAACGGTGTTCTTACTATATTTAAAGGAAGGCCAGAGGGAAATGAAGTCATTCAGTCTTTTTACCAAATTGATACTGAGAGATTGGAAAGTCATTACCTTGAGCAGTTGGGGGAAGGAATTCCTGTAAAAACCAAAGAAACATACGAAAGTGTACTAAAAGTCCTTGAAGAAGCCAAAGCAGAACAAATGTGAATGAGGCCCTGGATAAAAGTCTGGTAAACAAGGGGCTTCACCGTTGGTGAGAGCCACTACTTTATATATTTCATGGCCCCAGAAACTCGCTTATGGTGCAAGAAAACCTATAACTAAATAGCAGGCAGTTGGGAGGACTTACCCAACAGCTCTAAGCTCCAGCAGCCGAGAGGCTGCTTTTTTTATGAGATTAGTCAAAATGAAAGCCTTCGAATAGGGGAAAATCATTGACTTGGAAAAGATTCGACAAAAGAGTTATTTTCCACCTTGGCATATATTTGCTATGATAAAGGAAATGCACGTTCGCATTTATAATTGAATGCCATGGGGAGAGAAGCAACAGTGATTGAGTTTGTCAGAGGAAAGATCGTTTATATAGAGACAGAATTTATTACGATGGATGTTCAAGGAATCGGATACCTTGTTTATTGTGCTAATCCCTTCATTTATCAAAAGGATGAAGGAAAAGAAGTAACCGTTTATACATACCAGCATGTCAGAGAAGACGCAATTCGTTTATACGGCTTTTCGGATCGTCAGGAAAGAGAGCTTTTTCAGCAGCTTCTACAGGTTTCAGGAATTGGTCCGAAAGGTGCGTTGGCCATTTTAGCATCTGGACGACCGGATCAAGTAGTTGAAGCCATCGAACAGGAAAATGAAAAATTTCTAGTTAAATTTCCTGGTGTCGGCAAAAAGACAGCCAGACAGATGATCTTAGACCTGAAAGGGAAGCTGGGATATGTAGAGGCCGAAGGCTTGTTTGCAGAAGCATCCCAAAAGGAATCCACAGCTACAATGTCACCCCTTGAGGAGGCACTGGAGGCTTTAAGGGCCTTAGGCTATGGCGAAAAGGAAATCAGCAAAGTCACTCCGAAACTCAAACAAGAAGAGCTTTCTGCTGACCAATATGTGAAAAAAGCTCTTCAGCTCATGTTAAATTAATGAAAAGAGGGTGGTAAGTATGGACGAGAGAATTATCTCACAAGAAGCCCAGGCTGAAGAAGAATCCTTTGATCAAGGGATACGCCCTCTTGATTTTGACCAATACATTGGGCAGACAAAGGTAAAAGAAAACCTGAAGATCTTTATTGAAGCAGCCAGGATGAGAGAGGAATGCCTGGACCATGTCCTGCTTTATGGTCCCCCCGGACTTGGTAAAACAACGCTTGCGATGATCATAGCTAATGAAATGCAAGTCAATATAAGGACGACTTCTGGTCCTGCCATTGAAAGGCCTGGCGATCTAGCAGCAGTTCTGACTGCTTTAGAGCCTGGGGATGTATTATTTATTGATGAAATCCACAGACTGCCAAGGTCGGTCGAAGAAGTTCTTTATCCGGCTATGGAGGATTTTTGTATTGATATAGTCATCGGAAAGGATTCAACCGCCCGATCCGTCCGCTTGGACCTTCCTCCTTTTACCCTGGTAGGAGCTACTACGAGGGCGGGGATGCTGTCTGCTCCGTTAAGAGACAGGTTTGGCGTCCTCTCAAGACTGGAATACTATAAAGAAGAAGAACTTGCTGATATTGTGAGTCGGACAGGGGACCTGCTTATGGTAGAAATGGAGGAAGAGGCAGCCGGGGAAATGGCCCGCAGATCCAGAGGAACCCCGAGAATAGCAAACCGTTTGTTAAAAAGGGTCAGAGATTTTGCCCAGGTGCAGGGAAACGGGATCATTACAACAGAGCTTGCAGTGGATGCTCTTGAAAGGCTGCAGGTAGATAAGCTGGGATTAGATCATATCGATCACAAGCTTCTATTAAGCATTATTGAAAAGTTCCGCGGCGGTCCTGTAGGTCTTGAAACCATTGCTGCTACAATAGGCGAAGAGTCACACACCATTGAAGACGTATATGAGCCCTATCTGCTGCAAATCGGCTTTTTGCAAAGAACCCCGAGAGGAAGAGTTGTAACCCACCTTGTTTACGAGCATTTCAATATGGAGGTGCCCAAAAATGGCTGATTTCCCCAAAATAATTATTGGAATAGGAATAGCATTAATTATCTTTGGGCTGATTTGGCAAGTGGGAGGAAAATTCATATCTCTTGGCAAGCTGCCAGGGGATATTCTTTTTAAAAGAGGAAACACAACGATTTACTTCCCGATTGTTACTTCAATCATTATCAGTATCGTATTGTCGATTATCCTTTTTATTATTGGACGATTTAGGTAAAGCTTGTCACAGATACCTGTTTTTTGTATGATGAGAAAGATTGTTTACGCAGCGCCAGAAAGAAAAGAGGTAGACGTAATGAACGTCAATGATTTTGATTTTACTTTGCCAGAGGAATTGATCGCTCAAACTCCTCTGAAAAAAAGAGATGCTTCCAGATTAATGATTGTAAACCCTGTTAATGGAAATGTAGAGCACAGACATTTTCCGGACATATTAGATTACATGAAAGAAGGAGACACCCTTGTATTAAATGACACAAGGGTGCTTCCAGCTCGCCTTCTCGGCCAAAAGGAAACCGGTGGTCAGGCAGAAGTCCTGCTATTAAAACAAGTAAAAGGCGACGAATGGGAAACGCTGGTAAAGCCCGCCAAGAGAATCAAACCAGGTACAGTGATTGAATTTGGAGACGGACGATTAAAAGCTGTTTGCACTGATGTGTTAGAACATGGAGGACGTGTGCTTGATTTTCAATATGAAGGTGTTTTCCTTGAGGTCCTTGAGTCTTTAGGAGAAATGCCGCTTCCTCCTTATATTAAAGAGAAGCTGGATGATCGTGAACGCTATCAGACCGTTTACGCGGAACAAGATGGCTCGGCTGCTGCTCCAACAGCAGGCCTTCACTTTACTAATGAGCTTCTGGGCGCGACAAGAGCCAGAGGTATACACGTGACAACCATTACGCTTCACGTAGGATTAGGTACCTTCCGCCCTGTTGCTGTAGATGAAATTAGTGATCATGTCATGCACGCTGAATTTTATCAAATGAGTGAAGGAACGGCAGATTTATTGAATAGAACAAAAGAGCAGGGCGGTAACATAATTGCAGTAGGGACAACCTCAGCACGGACACTGGAAACAATAGCTGGAAGAAATAATGGGTCTTTTCATGAAGAATCAGGCTGGACAGATATTTTTATTTATCCAGGTTATCAGTTTAAAGGTATTGATTCTCTCCTTACAAATTTTCATTTGCCAAAGTCCACGTTAGTCATGCTCGTAAGTGCGCTCGCCGGAAGAGAAACTATCCTAAAGGCCTATAACGAAGCGGTGAGGGAGAAATACCGTTTTTTCAGTTTTGGAGACGCTATGTTTATTACCCACAGGGAGGATTCAAATGACAGCAGTAACATATGAATTGATTAAGACATGTAAGCAATCCGGGGCGCGCTTAGGCCGCCTCCATACCCCTCATGGCTCGATAGAGACTCCGATTTTTATGCCCGTAGGTACCCTTGCCACAGTAAAGACATTGAGCCCTGAGGAACTAGAAGAAATGGGTTCTCAGATTATATTAAGCAATACCTATCACCTCTGGCTCAGGCCTGGGGAAGATATTATTGAAGAAGCAGGCGGCCTTCACAGCTTTATGAACTGGAAAAAGCCTATTCTTACAGACTCTGGAGGGTTTCAAGTATTCAGTTTGAGTGATCTTCGGGATATAAAGGAAGAAGGAGTGCATTTTCGTAATCATATTAGCGGTGAAAAACTCTTTCTTTCCCCTGAAAAGGCAATGCAGATTCAAAACTCTCTCGGCTCAGATATTATGATGGCGTTTGATGAATGTCCTCCTTATCCAGCAGAGAGAGACTATATGAAGAAATCAGTAGAGCGGACAAGCAGATGGGCAGAGCGTTGTCTGGAGGCTCATAAAAATACTGAAAAACAAGCTGTATTTGGGATTGTACAGGGAGGAGAATATGAAGATCTGAGGAAACAATCAGCAGAAGACTTGATTTCTCTTGACTTTCCCGGGTATGCTGTAGGTGGATTATCGGTAGGAGAGCCGAAAGATGTAATGAATAAGGTGCTTGAATTCACCACACCCCTGCTGCCTGAAGAGAAACCTCGTTACTTAATGGGGGTAGGTTCAGCTGATTCATTGATCGACGGAGTTATCAGAGGCATTGATATGTTTGATTGTGTCCTGCCTACTCGTGTTGCGCGCAACGGGACCTGTATGACAAGTACTGGAAGAGTTGTGGTCAGGAATGCTAAGTATGCCAGAGACTTTGGGCCACTAGATGAAAATTGCAGCTGTCATGTTTGCAGAAATTATTCTCGGGCTTACATTCGTCATTTAGTCAAATGCAACGAAACATTCGGGTTTCGGTTAACCTCTTACCACAACCTTTATTTCTTGTTAGAATTAATGGAGCAGGTTCGACAAGCGATTCGAGAAGACGGTCTGCTGGACTTCCGTGACGAGGTCTTTGAGAAATATGGGTTTAATAAGCCCGGTGCCAAGAACTTCTAACATTTCATTCAATTAGGTTAAGAAGGGAGGGAATTCATTCATGGAAGCTATAATTATGCTGATCCTGATGTTTGCTATTTTTTACTTCCTGCTGATTCGTCCTCAGCAAAAACGTCAAAAGCAAGTGCGTGAAATGCACGATAACTTGCAAAAAGGCGACAAGGTTGTCACAATTGGCGGACTGCACGCAACGATCGATGCGTTAGATGAAAATACGATTATCGTTCTTGTAAACGATAACCGTAAGCTGACTTTTGACCGCAGTGCAGTAAGAGAAGTTGTCAATGAAGATTAATTCAGTCTTCATGACTTCTACATACAAAGCACACAGCTCCTACTAAGGGCTGTGTGCTTTTTTGCTTATAGAAGTAACACTTTATTCAACGAGTCAGATCCTTTATACGAAAAGGAACTGTTTCTTAATAGCTGCAGCGCAAGGGTGTCAGCGTTTTAAACAGTCTTACTTAGAAGAAAGGTTGACTCCTATCATGCCCCCTAACGTTGCAGTTCCGAGAAATAAGGCATGCATTAACATTTGGTGTCCTGTAAAGGCATTATCATAGCCTAAGAATTGAACTAAAAAAGCTAAGCAAACAAAAAGAAGAGCCGCAAGAAATCCTGTCAGCCAACCTCTTGAAGCGGACCGGGCCCCTGCTGTGATTCCTCCAATCAGCATTGCGCCAATAGACAGAGTAATCACAAGCCATGTAAGAGAATGCTCGGAAAAATTAGTGAATCGGAGAATCAAAGACAGTACGAAGCTAAACAAAAAAACAAGAGCAATGATGGTCCCGGTTCCATAGAACACTGCCGTCATTAACCGTTGCTGTTCCGCCATGGTCCACACCTCTTTTACAGTTTGTACTCATGTATATTCATGGCCCGTCTTAAATAGAATGTACTTTCCTTTTCAAAGGATCTTTTCAAAATTTTTTTATAGATCAATAAAGAGAAAGAGCTTGTTAGTCCCTGCCATTGGAGATTGATTTGGACGAAGCAGTAAAACAAGTCTCATGTTAAGGGCCGCCTGGTCATACAAATAGTACAAACCCCGAGAAAAGGTGGCGGCCTTGTGATTGAAGCTATCTTAACCATCTCTATTTTCATTTTCAGCTATTTCTTTCTTATTACAGAAAAGGGGAACCGGGCTTTAGTGGCATGTGCAGGCGGTTCATTAATGCTCTTTGCAGGAATTATTGACTTGGATATGGCTTTTTTTCGGTACATCGACTGGCATACCATCGCTTTACTTTTTTCGATGATGATCCTGGTGTCTGTTTCCAGTCAGAGTGGTATGTTTGAATATGTAGCCGTGAAAGCCGCGCAAATTGTGCGTGGAAAGCCAATATCCTTGTTAATTATGTTTTCGGTTCTCACTGCAGTCGGATCTGCATTTTTAAATAACGTCACAACAGTTCTTTTGGTAGCACCTATTATATTTACCTTAACCGGAATCCTGGGAATGAACGCTGTTCCTTTTTTGATAGCTATCGTAATGGCGTCAAATATTGGAGGGACGGCCACATTAATTGGAGACCCGCCAAATCTTATGATCGGCCAGGCTGTTTCTCACTTAACCTTTAATGATTTTCTTGTTCACCTTGGGCCTCCAGTAGTGTTAATTTTCATCGTGGTGATGGCTGGGCTGGCGTTTTATTACAAGGGTGAGTTTCAAACGAATCAAAACAATATGGCTCAAAAGAAGCTGATGGAAATCAACGCTGCTTCTTATATTAAAAACAAATCTGTGTTGATCAAATCTGTGTTTGTCTTGCTTCTGACCGTAACAGCTTTTATTGCCCAGCCGATGCTTCAGGTGGAATTAACGGCTATTGCAATGGGTGGAGCCCTTCTTCTCTTGTTTTTAACGCATGAAGAGTCTAATGTTGAAGAGGTTTTTAAACAGGTTGAATGGGTGACAATCTTCTTTTTTATCGGCTTATTTATGCTCGTTGGAGGTTTAGAAGAATCAGGTTTGATTGAAGAAATGGCACGAAGTCTGATTTATTATACAGGGGGAGATGTACCCCAGACTTCCTTGCTTATTCTCTGGGTTTCAGGCATTGTATCAGGGTTTGTTGATAACATTCCTTTTGTGGCAGCGATGATTCCAGTCATTCTGGAATTTGAAAGCTATGGTATTGGCAATCTTGAGCCATTATGGTGGGCGTTGGCTCTTGGAGCATGCCTTGGAGGCAATGCCACAATTATTGGAGCCACGGCTAATGTGATTGTTGCTGGTCTTGCAGCAAAAGCAAACCAGGGATTTTCTTATTATGAATTTTTTAAAGTCGGTGCCCCTACCGCGTTAGTGTCTTTTCTTATTTCAACGATTTATCTTTATGTAAGGTATTTAATGTTCTACTAAAAACTGACTTCAACTTCAAGAGCAAACTAAAAAATCCCCTGCTTGTAATAAGCGTGGGATTTTTTGTATCTTTGTTTCTTTTATGAAAAAAACGTAAAGGGGCATACTAAAATTCCGTGGTTAGAATTTGCAGCGGGAAGAAGGGTGAATGGTATGGATCCGGTAACTATCCTTATTCGTACATTGCTTGTTTATATTTTCTTGCTGATCATCCTGAGAGTCATGGGTAAAAGAGAACTTGGACAGCTTTCTATATTGGATTTTGTTGTATCGATAATGATTGCAGAATTAGCGGTCATCTCCATAGAAAACATTCGGATGTCCATGGTAGAAGCATTTCTCCCTATTGTCCTTTTATCTGTCATCCAAATTGCTTTAGCATTTCTATCATTGAAAAGTGAAAAAATCCGTCACTTGGTAGACGGTACACCTTCATACATCATTAAAGAGGGAAAAATAGATGAAAAGGAAATGCGCAGACAGAGATACAATTTTGATGACTTGATGATGCAGTTAAGGCAAAAAAACATAAAGGATCTTTCTGATGTAGAATTTGCTATCTTGGAGCCTTCAGGAGAGCTCTCTGTATTTGAAGAAAATGACGAAGACAAAGTTTCTATGCCCCTCCCCTTTATCATTGACGGGGTTATTCAGCATTCTCATTTAAAAAAAGCAGGCAAAAATGAACTTTGGCTGAGAAGGGAATTAAGAAAAGCTGGAATTAAAACAGTTAAAGAAGTATCATACTGTGCCTTTCGGACAGATGGCACCATGTTTGTCGATTTGGATGACAATAAAAAATAGCCCGCGTAAGGGCTATTTTTTTTGAAAAAGTGTAAAGAAAGGCAAGCGTGAAACATGCTTTATGGTTACGATTCTAAAGAGAAATAACCCTGCCACGTAACAAAGCACTGTAAGAATGAGGGCAAGTATTGTCCTTGGAAGAAGGAGGGAATGCTGGAGGGCTTCATGAAAAAACCAGTGTCCAGCCCAACCTGAACCAAGCATGATAACCAGTATGGAAAGAATTTCTCTTGTTTCGATTGTGATGCTGATTGTTTTTGCCACAGCTGTAAAATGAAGCAGTGTCACTAAAACCATGCTGACAGTAATTCCTAGAGCTGCACCCATGATTCCCAAACCAGGCTGAGAGGCTAGAACAGCAATAGTTCCTATTTTAACAATCGCCCCAGCCAGGCTGTTGTACATAGCAGCCTTTGCCATATTTAAAGCTTGCAGGGTTGCCTGGAGCGGTCCTTGGAAATAAAGGAATATGGTAAAAGGAGCCATTACATGCAAAAAGACAGCTGCATGAGGAGCGTCATACATAAGGTCCATGACTGGTACAGCAAATACATATAAGACCACGACTGAAATACCACCAGAAATAAAAGCGACTCTGGAAGCCTGTCTGAGCCTTTTTTGAATTGTACGGTAATCATTTCTCGCTGCAGCTTCACTAATGGCAGGTACGAGTGAGACAGAAAGGGAAGCAGTGATGAAAGTAGGCAGAGTGAGTAATGGAATCACAAAGCCGCTGAGCTCACCGTACTGGGCAGTGGCAGCTGCAGTAGCGACGCCCGCAATGGCAAGACTCTGGGCAACGACAATTGGTTCAAAGAAAAACGAAAGGGACCCTACAAGACGGCTGCCTGTTGTCGGCAGGGCAATCGTCATGAGATCGTTAAATGTTTTCTTCCCTCCTTTGACGTAGGAGAAAAACTGTTTGCGAACCTTCATAGGTTTTTTAGCTTTAAACATCCAGATCATATAGAGTAAAGATATAAGCTCACCAGCCACTACTGAAAGCATAGCCCCGGCAGCAGCATATTCAACGCCATAAGGAAGAAAAGCTTTCGTACATATAGCAACTAAGGTAATGCGGACAACTTGCTCTATAACTTGAGAATATGCGGTAGGTCTCATATTCTGGCGGCCTTGAAAATAACCTCTCAGCACGGCAGACAAGGCAACAATAGGCACAATAGGAATAATCGCTAATAAGGGATAAAGAGCCCGGGCATCTGTCAGCAGAAATGAGGAAAGAAAAGGAGCAGCTGCCATGACTCCTATTGTAAAGATAATACTTGAAGATCCTGTTACAGCTAATGAAACAACCAAAATCTTTTTCATCTTTTTTGTGTCGTTTTCAGCATCAGCCTCGGCAATTAATTTTGATATAGCAACGGGAAGCCCAAGCTGAGTTAAAGTGATAATTAATAACAGGGTAGGAACAGCCATCATATATAATCCTACGCCTTCAGCACCCATTATCCTTGCTACGACGATTTTATTAATAAAGCCTAAAAAGCGTGTGATCAGTCCTGCCATAATTAAAATCAATGTTCCCTGCAGGAAGGTTTGTTTTGACATCTCCCTCCTCCTTCAAAAAAGGATGGTATTTCCGCGCAATAATTAATATGCTAAGAAGAGGGTCAAGCATGACAAGTTTTCATAGAATGAAAGAAATCAGACAGAAAGGGAGTCATTCATGAAAGAGGCCTTTTCAGAGTTGGTAATGGAGACTTTTGGTTTTTTTCCTTCTGAACTGCTTGTGCTGCTTCTGTCGGCATTTCCAGTCATTGAGGTAAGAGGAGGTATTCCTGCAGCTGCCTTGTTAGGGGTACCGTTTGAATCGGCTTTGTTATTTGCCCTGTTAGGCAACCTCTTGCCCATTGCACCTGTGCTTTTATTATTTCGTCCTGTCAGCAGGTGGCTGCTCAGGTTTCAGTATTACAAGAAGTTTTATGATTGGGTTTTTGAACGCACGATGAAAAAAGGGGCACAAGTTCAAAAATGGGGGGCTGCAGGCTTAATATTATTTACGGCCGTTCCGTTCCCGACGACCGGGGCCTATTCGGCCTGCCTGGCGGCAGTGTTATTTTTTATCCCTTTTCGTGCCGCTTTTTTTGCGATAAGCTTTGGAGTAGTGATTGCCACCACCATTATAGGGATTGCTTCATACCCTCTTTTCATTTAACTATCAAGGAGGTTTTGTTGTGAAGAATGAACAGCAATTCGACGTATGGAAGAATGACCTTGAACCAGTCTTATCAAGCAAAACTGAGGAATTTCAATTAATGGGTTATGATAAGGCCACAAATGAGGAAGTATGGCAGTGTGTCATGCACAAAGTTAAGAAGAAAAAAGAGTTTATCAGGTTTCATGCTCTTGTTAACGAAATTTTCACATTAAGGGTAAGCGATTATATGAATCAGCTTACAATTGAAGCGTATAAAGGCCCAGACCTGCTTAGCAGTTCCTATGAAGATGAACTTGGGGCTTTGTTGGGGGAAGTGGAAAAGCCGGAAGGTACCAGAGCAGATTGACAGGTGTAAGAGTCTATCAGTATAATCTAAATATTGCAGCGCACACTATTGTAAACCGTACATAGATCATAGCTTAAGCATTGACCCCGGAGAGCTAATCTGTCCGGGGTTCTCCCTGTGTTTGAAAGCAGGGAAAAGGCTCATAGAGCCGAAGGAGGATGAAAGGTACATGGGAAGAATGTGGAGAATTGCTGTGTTTTTTGTGATTGTCCTTTTGCTGGGAGGCGTCATTTACCAGACTGCAGACGATCTTGCAGCTGATACAAACTTAGGACTCGATCTTCAAGGCGGCTTTGAAATTTTGTATCAAGTAGAGCCTACAGAGGATACAGAGATTACGGAAGACGCTTTGAATGCAACCGTAAGTGCTTTAAATCAACGTGTAAACGTCCTTGGTGTATCCGAACCGTACATTTCGATTGAAGGAGAGGACAGAATTCGTGTGCAGTTAGCTGGGGTTGAGGATCAGCAGCAGGCACGAGAGCTACTGGCTACAGAAGCCAATCTTACTTTCCGGGATGTGGACGATAATTTAATGCTTTCTGGGGACGAGCTTGCGGAAAATGGAGCAAGTGTCACGTTTAATGAAGCCAATCAGCCGGAAGTCGGAGTGACATTAAGAGACGGAAATGCTTTTGGTGAAATTACAGAAGACATTATGGAACGCTATGATCAGTATGAAAGCCGCCTTGTTATCTGGCTTGATTATGAAGAGGGTGATTCATTTTATGAAGAAGCCCAGCAGGCTGATCCTAAGTACTTGTCAGCACCAACGGTACACCAGCCTCTGTATACAGAAAATATAGTCATTCAAGGCGACTTCACCATTGAGGAAGCCAGGTTTTTAGCAGAAGTATTGAATGCCGGTGCCCTGCCCGTTGAATTAAATGAAGTATATTCAAACGCCGTTGGTGCCTCTTTAGGTGAACAGGCAATGGAAATGACAATTTATGCAGGTTTTATCGGGATTGCGTTAATCCTGACCTACATGCTCATCTATTACAGGTTTATGGGCATTATTGCCGCGATCACCCTCTCTGCTTATATTTATATCGTGATGTTAATGTTCAATCTGATTCAAGGCGTGCTGACTCTCCCTGGAATAGCAGCATTGATCCTTGGTGTCGGTATGGCTGTTGACGCGAACATTATTACCTATGAGAGGATAAAAGAAGAACTGAAATCAGGGAAATCTGTAATGTCGGCATTTAAAGCTGGAAGCCGCCGTTCGTTATCAACCATACTTGATGCAAACATTACGACGATTCTGGCTGCAGGTGTTCTGTTCTATTACGGGACCAGTTCAGTGCAAGGCTTTGCAGTCATGCTGATCGTCAGCATTTTAACCAGCTTCTTAACTTCAGTGTATGGCTCACGTCTCCTTTTAGGTCTATGGGTGAAAAGCCGGGTATTTAATAAAAAGCCCAGGGTTTTTGGTGTAAAGGAGAGTGAAATCAGTGAACTATAACTTTGAGAATCGGAACATTGATTTTGTTAAGCACCGAAAAAAGTTTTTTGGTATTTCACTCGCGTTTATGTTAATTGGTGTCATCCTTTTGTCCACTCTTGGATTAAATTTAGGGATTGATTTTGAAAGCGGCTCTCGGGTTGAAATACAAGGCGATGAGCCTTTTACGGAAGAAATGGTGTATGAGGAATTCGCTCAAATTGGTGAGGGATATGAGCCTGACGATGTAACGTTAGCTGGTGACAACAATGAATTGGCTCATGCCCGGTTCATCGGTATGCTTGAGCAAGAAGAGATTGCAGAAATTCAAGTTTATTTTATCGAGGAATATGGAGTCGAGCCGAATGTAAGTACCGTCTCGCCCCAGGTTGGCCAGGAGCTGGCAATGAACGCTTTGATCTCAATTCTGATTGCCTCTGTTGGTATTATCATTTATGTGACGATACGATTTGAATTCTTGTATGGATTAGCGGCTATCCTTGCCCTGGTCCACGATGCCTTCTTTATTATTGCGGTGTTCAGCATTACTCAGTTTGAAGTGAATGTACCATTTATAGCAGCAGTACTGACTATAGTGGGCTATTCAATTAATGATACAATTGTTACCTTTGACAGAATAAGGGAAAATATGAAGTTTGCAAAGAAAATCAAAACCTTTGAAGACCTGTCTGCGGTGGTAAACAAAAGTCTCGTACAGACCTTAGCACGCTCGATTAATACAGTCCTGACTGTCGTGTTTGCCGCAGGAGCTATTTTTCTTTTTGGAGGAGAAGCTATTCGATCCTTTTCCTTTGCATTGCTAGTAGGGCTTGTAGCAGGAACGTATTCGTCTCTGTTTCTTGCCTCACAGGTATGGCTCATTTGGAAGTGGAAGCAAATTGAAAGACGGAAATTTAAGAGCCCTGAGCCTGCAGAAACAGCAGAGAGGGAAGCATAAATCAAAAATAATAAAAAAGCCATGGTACGGCAGCCATGGCTTTTTATCTGCCTTCATAAAATGGGAGATTTAACCAGATGGTAGGGGATTGGAGAGATTGAAAATTTCTGCGTAAGTTCATCGATATTAGATAAAATAAAGAAAGGTGAAAAGAGATGAAGGGAGGCTGCGATGTCCACATTTGAAGAAGAACGTTATAGTAAAGTGAAATTTGGTGCCTGGGTAGGAATCATTGGAAACATTGTATTGGCTATTTTAAAAGGAGTGATTGGCGTAATCGCTGACAGCCGTGCCTTAGTAGCTGACGCCGTCCATTCCGCCTCTGATGTGGTAGGTTCGGTTGCCGTTTTAATCGGAGTCCGGGCTGCAAAGCTGCCTCCAGATCGAGATCATCCTTATGGACATGGGAAAGCTGAATCCGTTGCAGCAATTATTGTAGCCGTATTGTTGTTTGTTGTTGGTTTCGAAATTGCTCTTTCCTCCATTCAGGACATGACTGAACCTGTAACTGTCCCGCAGACGCTGGCTTTATACGCAGTTATCGTTTCTATTATTGTAAAGGAATTAATGTTTCGCTATAAATATAAATTGGGTAAAAAGTATAAAAGCGAGGCGTTGATGACAGATGCCTGGCACCACAGATCTGATGTCTTTTCTTCGTTAGCTGCTTTAATCGGGATTGGCGCTTCCATTGCTGGAGGAGCTTATGGAATCGATTGGCTTGCCTACGCCGATTTGGCTGCCGGGATCTTTGTTGCAGGCCTGATTATGAAAATGGCCTGGAAGCTTGGAAAAGAATCGATTCACAATGCTCTTGATCATGTTCTTCATCCAGAAGATACTGAGAAAATGGAAAAAGAAGCACAAGGGGTGCCTGGTGTTCTTCAGATTGATGAATTCTTTGCGCGAGAACATGGCCACTATGTCATTATTGATATAAAAATAGCGGTTGATCCGAAAATTACAGTAGAAGAAGGTCATGCAATCGGAAAAGAAGTAAAACGAATTTTAATGAAAGAAAATTATGTGCATAACGTATTAGTCCATGTAAATCCATACGAAGAAGCCGAAGAAAAAGAGAACCGCTGATTTGGGAGGAGCGAGTACTATGAAGGGGCAATACGGGTTAATTATCGGCCTTATCATCGCTTTGCTAATTGCTGTGTTTGCAGTAATAAATGTCGATCCGGTAGAAGTGAACTATTTATTTGGCACAGCTGACTGGCCTTTAGTGCTGATTATTTTAGGATCTGTTTTAATGGGAGGACTGCTTGTCGGTTTTGTAGGAATGGTAAAAGTATATCGTCTCCAGCAAGAAAATAAGCAATTAAAACAGGCTTCTGGTACAGACAGTCATTCAAAAAGTGAGAAGAATGCCCGTGAGAACAGCAGAAGGACTGGAGGAGCAGAAGATACAGCAAATGCAGGAAGAAGCTCAAGAAAATAACGAAAATGAAATAAGATAACAATTGTTTCCCCTTGTCCCCTTTAGTATAATAGGTGGGTCAAGGGGTGTTTTATTATGCTGCAATCGAAACGAAAATGGATTGTTGAACAAGAGACCAATGAAAACATTGAACGACTCAGTAAAGAACTGCAAATTTCAGAGGTTACCGCACGGTTATTATGGAACCGCGGGATCAGAAGTGCCGAAGAAGCTTTGAAGTTTTTACATACAGAAATATCACAGCTGCACGATCCATTTCTTATGGATGGGATGGAGACTGCGGTTAACAGAATAAAAGAAGCGGTCAGTAATAAGGAAAAAATATTGGTTTTCGGGGACTACGATGCTGATGGTGTATCAAGCACCTCTATTATGATTTTCCTGCTTAAGGAATTAAAAGCTGAGTTTGGATGGTATATTCCCAACCGCTTCACGGAAGGATACGGGCCAAACATTCCAGCTTTCGAAAAAGCGAAAGAAGAAGGGGTTTCACTTGTCATTACTGTTGATACCGGTATTGCTGCCGTAAAAGAAATTGCAGCAGCCAAAGAGCTGGGAATTGACGTCATTGTAACCGATCACCATGAACCCCCTCCTGAATTACCTGAGGCATATTGTATTATCAACCCTAAGAAGCCTGGATGCCCGTATCCCTTTAAAGAATTGGCTGGGGTCGGGGTTGCCTTCAAGCTTGCTCATGCCTTGTTAGGACGGCTTCCTGAGGAATGGCTGGATATTGTAGCGATAGGCACGATAAGTGATTTAGTGCCTCTTATAGACGAAAATCGTGCGCTCGCAACCTACGGGTTGAGACAGTTAACATCCTCTTCCAAGCCAGGGATTCAGGCTTTAAAGAAACTCTGCGGGGTAGATGGACAGGTCATGGAAGCAGATAACGTAGGCTTTGCTTTTGGCCCCCGTTTAAACGCTGCCGGCCGGATGGACTCTGCTGATCCTGCTGTTCACCTTCTTACCACTTCAAACGCGGCAGAAGCCGAAGAGTGGGCTGAAGTGATCGATGATTTAAATAAGGAAAGACAAGAAATTGTCAGTGAGATGACTAAAGAAGCAGTAGAGGAAGTAGAGAGCGCTTATCCTCCGGAAAGGAACTCTGTGCTTATTATAGCAAAGGAAGGCTGGAATCCTGGCGTAATTGGGATTGTGGCATCCCGTCTTACAGAGAGGTTTTACCGGCCGGTAATTGTTATGGCGATTGACCCGGAAAAAGGCGAAGCCAAAGGTTCAGCCCGAAGTATTAAGGGATTTGATATGTTTAAAAACCTGTCCAAGAACAGAGACATCCTTCCACACTTTGGAGGCCACCCGATGGCTGCCGGTCTTACGATGAAAGTTGAAGATATTGAGGACTTGAGAGCACGCTTGATTTCTCAGGCAAATGTAGAAATGAGCGAGGAGGATTTTATTCCTGTCACTTCTGTGGACATGATTGTGCCTCTTGAACAAGCAACGCTTGCTGTGATCGAAGAAATGAAGCAGCTTGAGCCCTATGGAATAGCTAATCCTAAGCCGAAGATTATGCTTGAAGATGTTGATCTTAAATCGGCAAAGAAGATCGGGTCTAACCAAAACCATCTTAAAATGCTATTCGGAAAAGAAAATTATCAATTAGAAGGGGTAGGCTTTCATCTTGGATATTTATGTGAGGAAGTTGAATCGGGTACAAAAGTTTCTGCGGTAGGGGAGCTTTCTGTAAATGAATGGAATGGTTACCGAAAGCCACAGATCTTTTTAGAAGATCTTGCTGTGAGAGAATGGCAGCTTTTTGACCGCCGTCGGGAGAAAAAACCAGCTGAATTATTGAAGACCCTTCCTTCTGATAAGACAATAGGTGTAGCATTTGAAAGAGAAACAATAGAGGTATTTGGAAGAGAAGTCTCAGATCTGGATATCATACATGTTAGTGAAATCGATGTTTTACCTCAAAAAGAAAAGGAAACGTATATCGTGATGGTTGATTTGCCTAAGACTATGGAAGAGTTCTCCAAAGCTTTAAAGCACCTTAAACAGATTGAAAGGGTCTATCTGCTCTTCAAAGACCATGGCGGCTTCTTTTTTGAAACCAGGCTTACAAGGGATCACTTTAAATGGTTTTACGGTTTCTTAAAGAAGCAGGGCACCTTTGATTTGAAAAAGCATGGAGAACTTCTTGCTAAGAAGAAAGGGTGGTCTTCTTCCACTGTTTCATTAATGGCAAAGGTGTTTTCTGAGCTGGATTTTGTTACAATGAATAACGGATTAATAACAGTGCAAGATGCTCCGGCTAAAAGAGACCTCAAAGATTCCCCCACGTATCGCAATTATGAAGAGCGCACGCGTGTTGAACAGGAACTTTTATACGCTTCCTATAAAGAATTAAAAAACCAGGTTTCTTTATATATAGGAGAAAAAGATAATAAGGAGAAGGTAGAACATGGATTTTAAAGAACATATTACAGTAGTCGAAGATTATCCGAAACCTGGCATTCGTTTTAAAGACATTACAACGTTAATGCAAGAGGGAAAGGTATATAAGCAAGCTATAAATGAGATGGCTGAGTTCGCCCGAAAACAAAACGCAGATGTTATAGTAGGGCCCGAAGCAAGAGGATTTGTGGTCGGCTGTCCGATTGCTTATGAATTGGAAAAAGGGTTTGTCCCAGTAAGAAAAAAAGGAAAGCTTCCTCGTGAAACCATTGATGCGGATTACGGATTGGAATATGGCAGCGATTCTCTTTCCATTCATAAGGATGCTATTAAACCGGGACAAAGAGTTATTATTACAGATGATCTTCTTGCCACCGGTGGAACAGTCAAGGCCACTGTCAAGCTTGTAGAGGAGCTTGGAGGCATCGTTGCAGGGCTGGCCTTTATGATCGAACTCACCTATCTTGAAGGACGGAGCGGTTTGGATCAATACGAACTATTTTCACTGGTTGATTTTTAATGATAGACTGCCGTCAGAGGGTGCTCTCTTAGGAGCGCTCTTTGTTTTATATTAAGAAGCATGGTACTTTACAGGAATGATAAACTTAAAGATAATATAAAGAAATATGAAAGGCTTGCAGGGTGATTCCATGACCATCGATGAAGTGTTGGAAAAGGCAAAAGTGTACCTATCGGCAGAGGATGTTTCTTTTTTAGACAGAGCCTATAAGTATGCAGAAGAAGCCCATAAGGATCAATATCGCAAGTCCGGGGAGCCCTATATCCTCCACCCTATCCAGGTGGCAGGGATATTGGTTGATCTAGAGATGGACCCGGACACAATTGCTGGTGCTTTTTTGCATGACGTTGTTGAGGACACTGATGTAACGGTTGAACAGTTGAAAGAAGCATTTAACAGTGAAGTGGCCATGCTGGTTGATGGAGTCACCAAACTGAAAAAGATCAAATATAAATCAAAAGAAGAGCAACAGGCAGAAAACCATCGCAAAATGGTAGTTGCGATGGCCAAAGATATAAGAGTGATTTTAATCAAGCTGGCAGACAGGCTTCACAACATGAGAACGTTAAAGCATCTTCCTCCGGAAAAACAACGTCGCATTTCTAATGAAACGTTAGAAATTTTTGCTCCGTTAGCTCATCGTTTAGGGATATCAACTATAAAATGGGAGCTTGAAGATACTGCCCTTCGTTATCTTGACCCTCAACAGTATTATCGGATTGTAAACCTGATGAAGCAAAAGAGAGCAGAGCGAGAGCAATATATCGAGGAAGTTATAGATAATATTAATAATAGTCTGCAGGACATTCATATCTCAGCAGATATACAAGGACGCCCAAAACATATATACAGTATTTACCATAAGATGGTCAAGCAAAAGAAACAGTTTAATGAAATTTACGATTTACTTGCAGTGAGAATTATTGTAAAAAGCATTAAAGACTGCTATGCGGTTCTGGGCATCATTCATACCTGTTGGAAGCCGATGCCAGGACGCTTCAAAGATTACATTGCCATGCCAAAAGCAAACATGTATCAATCCCTTCACACTACTGTACTGGGACCTAAAGGAGAACCATTGGAAGTTCAAATTCGCTCCGAAGATATGCACAGAGTGGCAGAGTACGGGGTTGCTGCTCACTGGGCTTATAAAGAAGGGGGAACTGAATCAAAATCCTTAGGCGACCAGCTGACATGGTTCAGGGAAATAATAGAGTGGCAAAACGAAGCTTCTGATGCCCAGGAATTTATGGAGTCGTTAAAAATCGACTTGTTTTCTGATATGGTGTTTGTCTTCACGCCAAAAGGGGACGTTATCGAGCTCCCACGGGGGTCCGTTCCTATTGACTTTGCCTACCGGATTCACACCGAAATTGGGAACAGGACGATCGGCGCTAAAGTAAATGGCAAAATGGTGCCCCTGGACCATGAACTCAAAACCGGGGATATTGTGGAAATGCTCACGTCTAAGCATTCATACGGCCCGAGCCAGGATTGGCTGAAGCTGACACAGAGTTCTCATGCCAAGAACAAAATCAAGCAATTTTTCAAAAAAGAACGTCGTGAGGAGAACATCAATAAAGGAAGAGAAATGGTTGAAAAGGAACTTAAGACACAGGATTTTGACCCGAAGGAAATTATGACGGAACAAAATCTTGCTGAAGTTGCCAATAAGTTCAGCTTTACAGGTGAAGAGGACATGTTTGCGGCAGTTGGCTATAATGGAATCAGTCCTAAACAGCTGGTAACTCGCTTAACTGAAAAATACCGCCAAAGGAAAGAGGAAGAGCAGGAAGAGAAATCACTAGCAGAGGCAGTAAAAGAGCTGACTCCTCAATCTTCTGGAAGAAAAACAAGTATTGGTGTGAGAGTTAAAGGGGTAGACAACCTGTTAATCCGTCTTTCTAAATGCTGTAATCCCGTCCCGGGAGATGATATAGTAGGCTTTATCACAAAGGGGAGAGGGGTCACCATACACCGTGAGGACTGTCCTAACGTAAATACCGAAGAAGCAAAAACAAGGCTTCTTCCTGTAGAGTGGGAAGCAGATGAAAAGCGGAAAAATTACAATGTTGATATAGAAATAACAGGGTATGACCGCCGGGGTCTTCTAAATGAAGTTCTACAGTCTGTCACCGAAACAAGAACGAATATTAATGCTGTATCTGGCCGCTCTGACAAAAACAAACTTGCAGTGATTGATATGAGTATTGCCATTCACAACGTAGATCACCTTCATCAAGTGGTGGAAAGAATTAAGAGGCTGTCAGATATATATTCTGTTCGCCGTGTAATGAATTAAATTTATTGAATAGCAGGACAGGGGTTTAAATAACATGAGAGTAGTTATTCAGCGTGTGAGTTACGGAAAAGTAACAGTTGAGAACGAGGTGATCGGTTCGATAGGGAAAGGGATCGTTGCTTTGGTGGGTATTACTCATGAGGATACGGAACAGGATGCAGATTGGGCAGCAGAAAAAATAGCCAACCTTCGCATTTTTGAAGATGAAGGGGGGAAAATGAATCGTTCTCTCTTAGATCAGAATGGAGAGGTTTTATCGGTTTCTCAATTTACTCTTTATGGCGACTGCAAAAAAGGCCGGCGTCCTAATTTTATGAGTGCAGCCAAACCAGATCATGCTGTTAATATTTACGAACATTTCAATGAATCATTAAGAGAAAAAGGCATCAAGGTTGAAACTGGGGAATTTGGAGCAATGATGGATGTTGAATTAAACAATGATGGCCCAGTAACATTGATTGTTGAAAATCCTTGATTAAAAAAAAACAAAGGGGCTATACTACTTTTTAAATACTTTAAAAGGGTGAGAGTAGTGAAGGTTCCAATGTCTACAGCTGTCTCTAATGAATCGTATCAAGGGAGCATAAAAGCTGACCCTTTTCCATATGAAAAGATGGAATTAGAAGAAAGTGGTCTTTCCCCTTGGGGAGTTACTGCTCCTATAGAGAGGACAGCTTGCAAGAAGAAGTCTAGGCTTCGGTAGCTCTGCAAAAGAGAAGTTGTTGACAAGTTTTCTCTTCATTCGTATGATAGAAAACAGCAAATAGTTTAGACGAAATGAACCAATGAGGGAGAAAAGTAGTCAAGTACAAGTCGGTCAGAGAGGAAGGTGCCCGAGGCTGAAAGCCCTTCTGCGAATAACTTGATGAAAGAACACTCCTTAGGTGTGCTTTTGAAAAGATATCTTAGTAAAAAGCACCGTAAGCAGGCGTTAACTGTAAAAGTGGAAACTATATGTTTCAAAAAGGGTGGCACCACGGGTAAGTCTCGTCCCTCGTTTTTGCGAGGGGACGGGACTTTTTTGTTTATTTACATAGGAAAATTAAGGTGTATTCCGTTGGAAAGGAAGAAATGATATCAAGAAAGTATAAATTAGAGAGGAGAACTGACCATGAATATACGCATCCCTAGAGGAACACAAGATATTCTTCCTGGAAAAGTCGAACAGTGGCAATATATTGAAGAAAAAGCCCGCGACCTTTGCAGAAGGTATAATTACAAAGAAATACGAACTCCTGTTTTTGAGCAAACTGAGCTTTTTCAAAGAGGTGTTGGCGACACAACTGATATTGTACAAAAAGAAATGTACACCTTTGAAGACAGAGGCGGGAGAAGCCTGACACTTCGCCCTGAAGGCACCGCGTCTGTTGCACGGTCCTATGTGGAAAATAAAATGCACGGGGAAGCACAGCAGCCGACAAAGCTCTTTTACATCGGGCCAATGTTTCGTTACGAAAGACCTCAGTCCGGAAGGATGAGACAGTTTGTACAGTTTGGTGTTGAAGCAATTGGAAGTGCCGATCCTGCTGTAGATGCTGAAGTAATTGCACTTGCTATGGATTATTATAGCGAACTTGGTTTAAAAGGATTAAAATTGGTGATTAACAGCTTAGGAGATAAAGAGAGCCGGGACGCTCACCGCCAGGCACTAATTGATCATTTTCAACCAAGAATCAATGAATTTTGCAGTGACTGCCAAGAGCGATTAGAAAAAAATCCTTTGCGCATTTTGGATTGTAAGAAGGATGCGGACCATGAGCTAATGAAAACAGCTCCTTCTATTTTGGATTATTTAAATGAAGAATCATCGGCTTATTTCGAAAAGGTTAAATTCCTCCTTGACCAGATGGGAGTCTCTTATGAGGTTGATCCTGCGTTGGTGCGGGGATTAGATTATTACAATAATACAGCCTTTGAGATTATGATTGAAGGAAAAGGGTTTGGGGCAATCACGACGTTAAGCGGCGGAGGCCGCTACAACGGCCTTGTGGAAGAGCTTGGGGGACCCGAGTCACCTGGTATAGGGTTCGCGTTAAGCTTAGAGAGACTCCTTATGGCTCTTGAAGCTCAGGAAATTAATCTTGAAATAAAAGAATCCATAGATTGTTATTTAGTTGCTATGGGAGAAAAAGCTAAAGATAAAGCAGCAGTTCTTTTATACGAATTAAGAAAAGAGGGCCTGACGGCTGATAAGGATTACATTGACCGAAAACCTAAGGGTCAGTTTAAATCAGCAGATCGTTTAAAGGCCAGATACACTGCCATTCTCGGTGAAAATGAATTGGAAGCGGAAAAGATCAATGTAAAGCATATGGAAACAGGTGAACAAAAAGAAATAGCACTTAGTGATTTTATTACTTACATGAAAGAGAATATGGAGGAATCAATATGATTGGAAGAACACATCAGTGCGGGGAAATATCAGAAGCATTAATTGGAGAAAAAGTGCAGTTGAAAGGCTGGGCTCAAACAAGACGGGACTTAGGACAGGTTATTTTTATTGATTTACGTGACCGATCCGGTATTGTTCAAATTGTTTTCAATCCGGAGATTTCTGAGGAGGCTCTTCAGACAGCAGACAGGGTGAGAAGTGAATATGTGTTAGATATAAAAGGGACAGTAATTAAAAGAGAAGAAGAAACCTATAATGACAAAATTCCGACCGGTACGGTGGAAGTCCAGGTAAATGAAATTGAAATTCTTAACCCTTCAAAAGCTCTGCCCTTTGCTGTCGACAGCGACGGGGAGATTACGGAGGATGTTCGCCTGAAATACCGCTATCTAGATTTAAGAAGGCCAGAAATGACAGAGACAATCAAGCTTCGTCATAAAACTACCAAGATCATTCGTGACTTCCTCGACAACCATGAATTTCTTGATGTGGAAACACCAATGCTTACAAAAAGCACTCCTGAAGGAGCGAGAGATTATTTAGTGCCAAGCCGGGTGCATCATGGTGAGTTTTATGCTCTTCCTCAATCACCGCAGCTATTCAAGCAGTTGTTAATGGTATCTGGACTTGAGCGATACTACCAAATTGTTCGCTGCTTCAGAGATGAAGATTTACGGGCCGATCGCCAACCTGAATTTACGCAAGTCGATATTGAAACCTCCTTCATGGATAAAGAAGATCTTCTTGCCATGATGGAAGAGTTAATGGCTACCTTGCTTAAGGACATACATGGTGTAGAAATTGAAACGCCTTTCCCTCGTCTGACATATGAAGAAGCAATGCATCGTTATGGATCGGACAAGCCGGATACACGTTTTGGCATGGAACTTGTAGAGCTTTCAGAGATCGTCAAAGACAGTGATTTTAAAGTATTTGCCCAGGCAGTAAAAAATGGTGGCATCGTAAAAGGCCTGAATGTAAAAGGTGTGGCTGATAATATGTCTCGTAAGGAAATAGACGATCTTGCCGACTTTGTAGCCATTTATGGAGCGAAAGGTCTAGCTTGGCTGAAGGTTGAGGAGAACGCATTAAAAGGACCAATAGCGAAGTTCTTCAGTGAGGATGAAACAGCAGCGATCCGCGAGGCTTTAGATGCGGAGCCGGGGGACCTTCTCTTCTTTGGAGCAGATAAGCCGCAAGTAGTATTCGATGCTATGGGTGCTTTGCGCTTGAAATTTGGAAAAGAACTTAACTTAATTGATAAGTCTGTATTTAATTTCCTATGGGTTACTGAATTTCCTCTTATGGAATACGATGAGGATGAAAACCGCCATGTTGCTATGCACCACCCGTTTACACGTCCGGTAAAAGAAGACATTAATGTACTGGATGAGGATCCGGCTCAGGTGAGAGCAGAAGCATATGATCTTGTCCTTAACGGCTACGAACTTGGAGGAGGTTCTCAGCGTATTTATGAACGGGAACTCCAGGAAAAAATGTTTACAGCTCTTGGCTTTTCTCAAGAAGAAGCGAGAGACCAATTTGGCTTTTTGTTAGAAGCTTTTGAGTATGGTACTCCGCCACATGGCGGGATTGCCCTTGGCCTCGACAGACTGGTTATGATTTTAGCAGGCCGCACCAACCTTCGGGATACTATTGCTTTTCCTAAAACGGCAAGTGCCAGCGACCTCTTGACAAAAGCTCCATCAGACGTAAGCGAGAAGCAGTTAAAGGAGCTTAACTTAAAAATAGTATCCAAAGGAAAGAAAGAATAAAGAAAGAGAAGGAAGACAACCGAGAAAAAGAATGAGGCTGTCTTAAAATCACATGAAGATAGAGAAAAATCCAGGATATGGATTATCCTGGATTTTTTTATGCAGTCTGCTTTGTTTCCTGAAACAGGCGGGTCACTTGTTTCGTTTCAGGAAATGATTGACAACGGCTGCTAGTGCCGCTTTCCACAAAGGCGAATCAAGGAAAAGGCTTTATTTTCTTCTTCGGATTAAGAGGATCGAAACATTTTTATCCTTAACGAGACTGTTTTGCTCAATCTTCTTTTTTAAGATTGCTGCTGTTTAAATGCCTGAATAAAAGAGGAAGGATCCTTTCGAATATAATAGGTTCGTACGCCCTTGCTCGTATGAAGGTATAAAAACCCCATCTTACAGCTTTCCTGACGATAAGAAATATCAAATATATGGTTGAGATAATATTCCTGGTCAAATACTAATATCCTGTCATCAAAAAGCTTCATTGATTCAATGTGTTCTACGGTAAATTTTTCAGTCCATTCAATTTTTTGTTCAATATACAGCACTTCTTGGATAGCTAACGGTTCCATGGTCATAGGTTCTGAAAAGAGAAGAACTCTTTTTTCATTCACCTCCCTTTCAATCAGCAAGTGACATTTATACCCAAAGGTTGAAAAAAATAAACCAAAATTCCTCCTTTTTTGAGAAATTAGGACCTATTTAGTGTTCTTCGTAAAAGAGCAAATTATATTGACCGCCTATGGTTCTCATGCTATCATATATTTAAGCAATAAGAGAGTCCTGAGGTGTACGTAGGGTACTATACGTTTTGAGCCAACACTTCAACATCGGGAGCCTGTCGTTTCTTTTCGGAGTACACGCCTCTTTTTGTGGAAGTATGAAGATCTGAACAAGGCACCCACCTGCCAGGAGCAGGCTTCAAAACAAGGTCAATTTTACGGCACCGCGGGACTTTTTGACCTACATAACGAACAAACCCGAGGGGGAATCCCCGGGTTTTTTATTTTGTCACCGTATGAAGATAAAGGGAGAGGAGAAAAGCATGTTACACCAATTTTCGCGAAATGAATTAGCTATCGGACAAGAAGGGCTGGAGCTATTAAAAAATAAAACTGTAGCTGTGCTTGGAATCGGGGGAGTAGGTTCTTTTGCAGCTGAAGCACTGGTTCGCTCAGGCGTAGGACGAGTAGTGTTGGTAGACAAGGATAATATAGATATAACAAATGTAAACCGCCAGCTACACGCTTTACTTTCCACTGTCGGACAACCGAAAGTAGATGTGATGAAGGAACGACTCTTAGATATTAATCCTGAGTGTGACATTGTTGCCTTAAAAATGTTTTACACAGAAGAGACCTATGAAGCTTTTTTTGAACATGGGCTCGATTTCGTTATTGATGCTTCTGATACCATTTCCTATAAGGTCCATTTAATGAAAGAGTGCTTAACAAGGGATATTCCTATTATTTCAAGCATGGGTGCTGCAAACAAAATGGATCCGACGCAGCTGAAAGTTGTAGATATTTCCGAAACATCTTATGATCCGATGGCACGAGTGATAAGAAGAAAGCTTAGAAAAGAGGGAATTTACGGGGGAATAGATGTAGTCTTTTCAGAAGAGTCTCCTATTCAGATCAGAGAGGAAGTAAGAAAAGAAATTGCTCCTGAAAAGGCAGAAATACGAAAAGCAAAGATCCCTCCTTCTTCCAATGCTTTTGTTCCTTCGGTAGCTGGATTAATTGCTACGGGCCATGTCATGAGCCGTCTTTTGGAGCCCATTGAAATTCAGAGATATGATAAGGAAAAAGGGTAACCCGGACAAACGGGTTACCCTTTTCACTATAGTTTCCCTGCCTATTCCGCTTTGGCGATTTTTTCAAGGTTACCGTTTTTATCCATCCGGAAACTGGAGGTCATGTTTCTGTCTTCGTCACCTAAAAAAGCCATCCGGCGAGCGCGGTTCATAATTTCAATAAGTGATTTATAATCTTCTTCTACAGAAGTATATTTTTCTTTTAGTTGCTTTAGTTCATTTTGATAGGAAGTAATTTGTTTTTTTAAGGCAGTAATCTCCTCTTTTAATTGACTGTTTTCCTGGTTAACAGCGTATCTATCATTTGACTGGGAGGAAAGAGAAGATAAATAGGTAATAACCTTGTGCAAACTCATCTCTTCTTCCATTGGAGGAGAAAAACTGGTCTGGGGAGAAGAGAAGCTCTGAGGGGCGACTGCTTGAATAGCAACCTGACGCTGTCTCTGCTTTCTTTCCCGTTTAGCCTGTTGGATCGCATTATCGTATTGGTTTCTTACCACTGCATTCCATCGGAAACCACATGCAGCAGAAGTTCTGTTTAGTTCGTCTCCGACTTCATCAAACGCACGGAGCTGAGTACTTCCGTTTTTAATATGCTTGAGAACTGTTTCAGCTAATAATAGATCGTCTTCATGGGACCATGCATCTTGCCTGATTTTCACAATCATCACTCCTTATATGCTTTCAGGATTTAATATATAAATTTGATGAAAAATAAGAGAATACAAAAAATGAATATAGCAATCAGGAAACACCTTATTAGTCTCTTAATGTAGACAAACATTTCTTTTTTTATACCTTTTTAGACAGGTATTCCCCTTGTATAAGGAAAACTTGAAGAGGAAGACTGGGTATGCTCGAGTATTTTAGCTTCTAGTATGATGTTTCTCATAAAAAAGACGTGACCTGGCAGATTGCCAGAGCACGTCTTTTTTATTTATGTTTAGGCTTGAGCTTTACATAGATCTCTTGTAATGTCTGTTCGAATTTACTATTGTCTTTAGGATGATAGTATTGTTTATATTTTAACTTATCTGGAAGGTACTGCTGAGCAACCCAACCATTTGTATAATCATGGGGGTATTTATAGGTGACCCCTCTTCCAAGCTTGCTCGCTCCCTTATAGTGTGCATCTTTCAAATGAAGTGGGATCTCAGGAGTGGCTGAGTCAAGGAGATCTTGCCTTGCCGCATCCAGAGCTTTATAGGCTGAATTAGATTTCGGTGATAGACAGAGTTCAATAATAACATTGGAAAGAGGAATACGTGCTTCCGGGAAACCTAAACGTTCAGCTGCCTCGACTGCAGCAAGGGCTCTGGGGCCTGCCTGAGGATTAGCCAGCCCAATATCTTCATAAGCTGTTACAATTAGTCTTCTCCCGATGCTCACAAGATCACCTGCTTCAACAAGACGGGCAAGATAATGTAGAGCTGCATCGACATCGCTTCCACGAATTGATTTCTGGAAGGCCGATAAAACATCATAATGACCGTCTCCATCTTTGTCATGAGTGAAGCTCTTTTTTTGTATACATTCCTCAGCGGTTTCTAATGTAATGGGGATTTCCCCATTTTCATTTTGAGGGGTGGAAAGAGAAGCAAGTTCCAGGGCGTTCAATGCAGACCTCAAATCACCGCCGCTGGCTGTGGCAAGGTGGTTCAGAGCTTCCTCATCGACGGCTACCGGCATATTTCCTAACCCGTTTTCTTTATTTTCGACGGCTCTTTTTAATGCTGTTTTAACGTTATCTTCGGATAAAGGCCGGAGCTCAAAGATCTGAGATCTGCTTCGAATAGCTGGATTTATTGCATGATAAGGATTAGCTGTAGTGGCTCCTATTAAAATAATCAAGCCTTTTTCCAAATGAGGAAGAAGAAAATCTTGTTTGGTTTTGTCTAACCGATGGACTTCATCCATGATAACGATCAATTGGCCGCTTATCTTTGCTTCTTCTACTGCAATCTCCATATCTTTTTTGTTATTGACCACAGCGTTCAGCATTTTAAAAGAAGTGTCCGTACTTCCAGCAATTGCCCGTGCAATAGATGTTTTCCCTGTGCCGGGAGGACCATACAAAATCATGGATGAGAGCTTGCGAGCGTCAACCATTCTCCGCAATAGCCTGCCTTTTCCTGTAATGTGTTCCTGCCCTAGAATCTCCTCAATGCTTTGAGGGCGCATACGGTAAGCGAGGGGCTGGTTTTTCCTCATCTTCGTGCCTCCGTTCTGTACATCGAACATTAGTTCTATTCTAATTCCTTTTAATATCTTTGTAAACATATAAAGAATATCGGGAACAGAATCATGCAATTTGGTATTTATCCATGCTATAATAGCAGGGAATTCATAGGGACGAAAAGCGTTATGTGCAATTTGAGACAATAGAGAGAAGGTTTACCATGGAAGGGATAATGGGGAAAGCCCAGCTTTTAACTTTAAGGTGGCTGATCTTTATGATTGGCTTAATTATTATGTCTTTTGGTATTGCCTTGATGATTCGGGCCGAATTAGGAAGCGCCCCGTGGGATGTCCTCCATATAGGACTTACTCTTCAATTAGGATTAACAGTGGGAACATGGAGCATCATTATAGGGATATTTATCATTGGATTCACGTCTCTGCTTACAAAAGAACGTCCCCAGCTTGGCGGAATCGTTAACATGGTGCTTGTCGGGGTTTTTATAGATGTCTTTCTCTTTGTACTCCCGGCAGGAGGAACTTTTTTATGGCAGCTTCTAATGCTGCTTGGCGGGATCATTGTCATTGCTTATGGAATAGGTTTGTATATTGCTCCAAATTGCGGAGCTGGTCCGAGGGATAGTCTGATGCTTGCCCTGACTCAAAAGACAGGCTGGAAGGTATCACGAGTTCGGGGCATTATGGAAATCGTTGTTTTAACAGTCGGCTGGCTCCTGGGAGGACCAGTTTTTCTGGGGACAATATTATTTTGTTTTGGAATTGGAGCAGTAGTGGGTATTACACTGCCACAATGCCAGCAATTTGTTGATCGATTGATTAAAAGAGGTGGTATGGATGAAAATTTCAACAAAGGGACGATACGGGCTGACCATTATGATGGCGCTGGCAAAGAAGTACGGTGAAGGGCCTGTTTCTTTAAAGTCTATTGCAAAAGAGCATAATTTATCAGAGCATTACCTTGAGCAGCTTATTGCTCCTCTTCGCAATGCTATGCTTGTAAAAAGCGTTAGAGGCGCTTATGGTGGCTATATGCTTGCAAAAAGCGCAGAGGAAATTACAGCAGGTGATATTATTAGGGTGCTTGAAGGCCCCATTAGTCCTGTGGAAGTTATGGAAAATGAAGAGCCAGCGAAACGAAATCTCTGGATTCAAATTCGAGATGCAGTGAAAGAGGTCCTTGATAATACCACGCTTCATGATTTAGCAACATATGAAGATAAAGGTGATCAGGAATACTTTATGTTTTATATTTAGATAATAATAGAAAAATGAAATAGACTTCATTACATGAACAGTCTTTAGTCAATACTTGCAAGAAACAGGCCGTTCATGGTGAATGAAGGAGGGTATGTAAATAATGAAGCCGATATATATGGATCATGCTGCCACCAGCCCGGTCCGGGAAGAGGTAATTGACGCAATGCTGCCCTTCATGAAAGAGCACTTTGGAAACCCATCCAGCATTCATCAATTTGGAAGGCGATCTCGTCAAGCATTAGATGAATCAAGAAGGACGATTGCACAATCTATTGAATCCTCTCCAGAAGAAATCATCTTTACAAGCGGCGGAACAGAAGCGGACAACCTTGCTTTAATAGGTTATGCAGAAGCCAATCAAGGAAAAGGGAAGCATATTATTACCACTCAAATTGAGCATCATGCTATCCTTCATACTTGTGAAAGGCTTGAAAAAATGGGATATGATGTGACGTATCTCCCTGTTTCTGAAGAGGGACTTGTCTCTGTACAGGAAATAGAATCATCTCTCCGGGAGGATACAATTCTAGTTTCGATCATGTATGGTAATAACGAAGTGGGCACTCTCCAGCCTATTGAAGAGATAGGGGCCTTATTAAGGGAAAAAGAGGTAGCCTTTCATACTGATGCAGTTCAGGTATACGGTCTTCTTCCTCTTACTATGAAGACTTTGCCTGTGGATATGCTGTCTGTGTCCTCGCACAAAATTAATGGACCCAAGGGGACAGGCTTTTTATATGTCCGTAACGGGATAAATATCTCCCCGACTGTAACGGGGGGCGAACAAGAACGGAAACGAAGGGCTGGAACAGAAAACGTTCCGTCGATTGTAGGCTTTGCCAAGGCTGCTGAGCTGGCCGTTAAGGAACAAGAAGAGCGATGGAACAAATACAGACAGTTAACTGATCTTTTTCTGGACCGTCTTGAAGAGAAGGAAGTAAGAAGATATATTAATGGAAATAGAAATAAGTCACTCCCTCATATTCTAAATCTCAGCTTTCCTAAGATAAATGTAGAGTCCATGCTTGTAAACCTGGATTTAGCTGGGATTGCTGCTTCTAGTGGTTCAGCCTGTACGGCAGGATCTATTGAACCATCTCATGTGCTGGCTGCAATGTACAAAGAAGGAGAAAGACTTTATTCTTCTATTCGGTTTAGCCTTGGGTACGGCAATTCCGCGGAAGAAATTGAGTACGTTACTGAGGAGTTGAAAAAGATTACTGAGCGTTTGAGCGCTCAGGCTGAATGAAAACGGGGTGAAAGAACATGAATTCAACAAAAGAAAAGTCACCGGAAAATACCCGTGTGGTCGTTGGGATGTCAGGAGGGGTAGATTCTTCTGTTGCAGCCACTCTTTTGAAGGAACAAGGATATGAAGTCATCGGTATTTTTATGAAAAACTGGGATGACACCGATGAAAATGGTGTGTGTACGGCTACAGAAGATTATGAGGATGTTATCCAGGTGTGTAACCAGATAGGCATTCCTTATTATGCTGTGAACTTTGAAAAGCAGTATTGGGATAAAGTATTCACATACTTCCTTGATGAATACAAAGCCGGAAGGACACCTAACCCTGACGTCATGTGTAATAAAGAAATTAAGTTTAAAGCATTTTTAGAGCATGCGATGTCTTTGGGAGCTGATTATCTTGCGACGGGCCATTATGCTCAAGTTCGCAGAAACAACAGCGGGAAAGTAGAAATGCTCCGCGGGGTTGACGATAACAAGGACCAAACTTATTTCTTAAATCAATTAAACCAGGAACAGCTAAGCAAGGTGATGTTTCCACTTGGTCACCTGCCCAAAAAGGAAGTCCGTGAAATAGCAGAAGATCGAGGGCTCGCTACAGCAAAGAAAAAAGACAGTACGGGCATCTGTTTTATTGGAGAAAGAAACTTTAAGGAGTTTTTACAATCCTTCCTGCCGGCACAGCCTGGAGAAATGCAGACACTCGACGGCGACGTAAAAGGAACTCATGAGGGATTAATGTATTATACCCTTGGACAAAGGCAAGGGCTTGGTATTGGCGGAGCAGGAGAGCCATGGTTCGTTCTCGACAAGGACCTGGAAAATAATATTCTATTGGTAGGCCAGGGTTATCACCACGAAGCGTTATACTCTGAAGGTTTATATGCTTCAGAGCTGAATTGGATCAGCGGTCAGGAATTCAATGAGCCGTTTTCTTGTACAGCTAAATTCAGATACCGCCAAACTGATGAAAAAGTAACCGTCCATCCACTGGATAACGGAGAGATAAAAGTGATATTTGAGGAAGCTCAGCGTGCGATTACTCCAGGCCAAGCCGTGGTTTTTTATGACGGCGAAGTGTGCCTGGGCGGAGGTACAATTGAACGAGCCATTAAAAAAAGGGAAAGCGTGCACTCTTAGGCGTTTTCCCTTTTCCTCTTTCATCGTACAGATGCAAAAGGACAATTTTTGAAAAGTTCTTTGATGAAGAAAGGAGAAGCAACATGCACGAAAATGAAAAAGCGAGACAAGCGCTGCAGGAAGGAAATATGGAGGAAGCGGCAAAAGCATTACATAAAGCTATTGAGGAAGATCCAAACGATCCGGTTAACTTTATTAATTTTGGCAACCTCTTAGCCGGCGTGGGAGAGGAAGACAGGGCTCTGCAGTTTTATCAAAAAGCACTAGAGCTGGATGAAAATGCTGCTACTGCCTATTACGGCTCAGGCAATGTATTATATAATCAAGATAAAATGGCAGAAGCTCTTACCATGTACCAGCAGGCATTAAAAGCAGGTTTGGATGATCCAAATTTACATTATATGATGGGCCTTGTGTATTATCAGTCTGGAAGGATTCCAAGGGCCCTGGCTTCACTGAAAAGAGCTCTGGAGCAGAATGAAGAGGATACAGAAGCGCGCTTTTACTATGGTTTATGTCTGGCCCAGTCGGACCAGATAGAAGAATCCATTTTGGAATTTGAGCGAGTGATCAATGAAAATGAAGAGCATGCAGATGCCCACTTTAACCTTGGTGTGGCAATGATTTACCAAGAGAAAGCAAAAGAAGCACTGAACCATTTTGAAAAAGCTTTGGAGATCCAGCCAGATCACATGCTTGCTGCCAATGGGAAAAAAAGAGTAGAAGAGCTGCTGGGAAATTAAGTGGAGGAAAAAGTAATGGTGGATCATTCTTCTCAATTGAATACAGAGGAAGAAGACCGTCCCTATATTCGGGGCAGTGTCCTTCATGTTATTTTTCGAAACGACGATAATGGCTACACAGTAGCAAAAGTGAAGGTGAAAAAGGCCCAGCCTTCTGTGGAAGGTGACACGGTTACCGTGGTCGGGTTTTTTCCAGTCATTGAACCAGAAGAAACGTATGAATTTGAAGGATCTTTCAAAGAGCATCCACGGTTTGGAAAACAGCTCCAGGCAGAATCATATCGTAAGGATATTCCTACAGAAGAAGAAGCTGTCATCTCTTATTTAGCCAGCGACCGTTTCACGGGGATCGGGAAGAAAACAGCTGCGTCGATCGTACAAAGCCTGGGTAATGATGCCATAAATAAAATCCTTGATAATCCAGACGTTTTAAGGGAAGTACAAGGATTAAACGAAAAAAAGCGTACCCTCTTATTTGATCAATTGATGGAAACTCAGGGGATGGAGAGAGCGATGCTCTTGTTGACCCGTTATGGCTTTGGCCTTGATCTTGCAGTCAAGGTTTATAATACGTATAAAGACCAGACCTTGGAAACTGTTCAGAGTAACCCTTATCAACTTGTCTGGGATGTAGAAGGAATTGGCTTTCATAAAGCAGATAAACTGGGACGAAAGATGGGAATTAAGGATAATAACATTGAACGGATTAAGGCAGGTGTGCTGTACGGCCTGTACGAGCATACTATGCAGGACGGTCACGTGTATATGCCACAGCATCTTCTTGAAGAGAAGTCTGTTGAACTTCTTAGTGAGGATTCAGAAGCTATATCAAAAGATGAAGTGTGGAACGGTCTTCTGGAACTTGCTGAAGACGGAAAAGTTGCTGTTGAGGATGAAAGAGCTTATATTACCTCTTTATATTTTGCTGAAAAGGGTTTTGTCACGAATGTCCGGAGATTATTAACAAAGGATGAAGAAGATCCATTCCCTGAAGCGGAATTTTTAAAAGCATTAGGTGAAGCAGAGGAACGGTTTAGCATTGAATATGAAAATCAACAGCGTGAGGCTATACAAAAAGCCATACATTCCCCCCTTATGGTCCTAACAGGCGGCCCTGGGACAGGCAAAACCACTGTTATACGTGCCATTGTGGAAATATTTGCTAGTCTGCATGGGTACTCTTTAGAACAAAACGATTACAAAAATGATGAACCCTTTCCGGTCCTTTTGGCAGCACCGACTGGACGCGCTGCCAAACGAATGAAAGAATCGACAGGACTGCCTGCCACCACTATTCACAAATTGCTAGGCTATAAAGGAGAAGCGGAAGAGGAAGGTTTTGAAAAAAGTGAAGAGCAGCAGTTAGAAGGAAAACTTCTTATTATTGATGAAGTGTCCATGGTCGATATGTGGCTGGCCAATCAATTATTTAAAGCAGTGCCAGATGACATGCAGGTGATCTTAGTGGGTGATGAGGATCAGCTTCCCTCCGTAGGTCCTGGACAGGTGTTGGGAGATTTAATTCATTCTGAATGCGTGCCTGTTGTCTCCTTGTCTGTTGTTTATCGGCAGGCAGAAGGGTCTTCCATTATTGATTTGGCCCATATCATAAAAAATGGTGAATTTCCTGAGAAGCTGGAACAGCCTAAAAGTGACCGGAGATTTTTTCCTTGCGGAAAACACCAGGTAGCACAAGTGATTGAACAGGTCTGTGAGGGGGCAGTGCGACGAGGCTACAAACCAAAAGAAATACAGGTGCTTGCTCCCATGTACAGGGGCCCTGCGGGAGTGGATATGCTAAACGAGAGCCTCCAAGAACTGTTTAACCCGGCAAAAGAAGGGAAGCGCGAAGTGCTGTTTGGTGAAAAGATATACCGCACTGGTGATGTTGTTCTTCAGCTTGTAAACAACCCTGAAGAACAGGTCTTTAATGGGGATCGAGGAGAAATTGTAGCGATATTTACGGCAAAAGAAACAGTCGATAAGCAAATTCAAATCGTGATTTCTTTTGATGGCATAGAGGTAACATATACAAAACAAGATCTTAAACAGATTACACTTGCTTATTGTTCCTCAATTCATAAAGCCCAGGGTAGTGAGTTTCCCATCGTTGTTTTGCCAATGGTGATGTCCTACCGTCGAATGCTTAGAAGAAACCTTATTTATACAGCAGTCACAAGGGCCAAGGATTACTTGATCCTTTGCGGGGAAAGCAGGGCACTGGAATTTGGCATCAGCCAGCATAATAAGGACAGCCGTTTGACTCGTTTGAAGGAAAAACTCCAGGAAGCCCTGCTGGAAGATACTCACCAGCATGAGTAATCACTTATTGTCACATTCTAAACATACTCCGAGTTCAGCAGTTGGAGTATGGAGCACAGGAGATTCATTTGTAAAAATAAGTATATAATTCCAGCAAAGAGGACATGATGGTTACCAAAAAGAGGCTCTAGAGAGCCTCTAGGTAGAGGTGACTGTAATGAAATGTCCCAATTGTAAGCGTAAAGACCTGGGGAAATTAAGCGCAAATCAATATTATTGCTGGAATTGTTTTGTTGAATTAACTGTCATTGATGGTGTTTGCTCTTTATACCAAGTGGAAGAAGACGGCTCTTTAAGTTCTTTGGATGATCTATTTGAAGAAGAAGAGATGAAAATAGAAGCTGAAGGGTAAAGGAGGCAAAACAGCATGCGCACAACAATGTGGACTTCAATGCTTGCCTTGGGGGTAACCTCTGCGGCATACGCCATGACTAAAGGGCGAAGAAGAAAGAACATGTGGCAGCGTATGATGGAGCCAATGATGAATTTCGATGTCGAAGAATGGATGCCGGCTCGTAGCTCAGCAATGCAGCGTATCAGACGAAGAGTAAATAAGGCTATTTAACAAATATATGCACTCTTTCCTGCGGGAAAGGGTGTTTTTTTGACCTTTGGCAGTAGTTTCCGATGAAGAAAGACAGGAGCGTTGAAGCGGCTTCAGGATGTTGTCTGTTTGCTGTCCTATATCAAGTTAATTTAGAGGGAGTACATACTTTTGTGAAAAAAAGTCATGCTAGGAAATAGAGGTGGTGAAAGATGGAAAGGAAGAAAGAAACAATCTGGCTTCTTAGAATTTTAATCATTGTTTTGATCCTGATAGGCTTTTATTTGTTAATGCTTCTTTCCCCCTGGTGGGTGGAAGGAGTAAAGAAAGCAGGAAAGATTCTTCTTCCTTTTCTTCTTGCCGGATTGATTACTTATCTTCTGCACCCCTTAGTAGATAAGATAGAACAATGGAAAGTCCCAAGGTTTCTTTCCATTCTCCTGATTTATGGTTTATTTATCGGCGGGACCGTGTGGGGAGTGATTAAGGGGGGGCCCTATTTATTTGATCAAGTGGAAAGTTTAATCACGCAGATTCCAGAGTGGAGTCAGGAGTTCAGTCAAACTATGACATGGATTCACCAAAGAGCGGACCAGTTCCCCCCGGCTCTTCATGATGCAATGGAAGAAGGAATTGATCGAGTAGAACAAAGTATTCAAAGAGGGCTTGGTTCTTTGCTTGAAAGCTGGCAGCTAATGTTTGATGGAATGATTGTGATCTTTTTGCTTCCGTTTCTTGTCTTTTATTTATTAAAAGATCTAGAGGCTTTTGAAAAAACAGTTGTTCAAATTACACCAAAGAAGTGGAGAGATGAGGGTCTTTTATTAGTAAGAGCAGTAGATGAAGCATTGGGTGGGTACATAAAAGGACAGGTACTTGTTGCTTTGGCAGTAGGGCTGATTACAACGTCAGCCTTGTGGCTTATCGGAGTTCCTTTCCCTGTTTTATTAGGGATTTTTGCTGCCTTAATGGAGCTCATACCTTATTTTGGAGCATTCTTGGGAGCAATCCCCGCCCTCCTTGTTGCAGCTACGGTCTCATTAAGGGTACTGATTATTACAAGCATTACCCTCCTGATTATTCAGCAAATCGAAGGGAATGTTCTTTCACCTCTAATAGTAGGTAAGAGCGTGCATTTACATCCCCTGCTTATTATATTTGCTTTACTGTTAGGATTTGAAGTAGCAGGTGTTCTTGGGCTGATTCTGGCTGTACCTGTATTTGTTATTATAAGCAAAGTGATACGGGCCTTTAATGAACAAAAAATTACCTGGAAAACAGCCCCTTAACTGCAAAGCTTACATTTTGAGGCCGTTCGGCAAGCCTGCGCATAAAGTAGCCATACCAATCATTACCGAAAGGAACATAGGAACAAAAACGGTATCCTTCCCCAACCAGTTGAAGTTGAAGTTCATTGCGGAAGCCATACAGCATTTGAAATTCAAATAGATCTCTTGGAATATTGTGATCATCCACAAATTTCTTTACTTCTTCGATAATTACATGATCATGGGTAGCAATGGCTGTATAGCTGGCATTTAAAAGATGTTTTTTTATTAGCTTTAAAAAGTTGGCGTCTATATCTTTTTTTGATTGCATGGCAACGGTGGGAGGCTCTTTGTAGGCTCCTTTTACTAACCTCAGCGGTATGCCTTTTAATGCATCGAGGTCACTTTCTGCGCGGTATAAATAGGCTTGAATTACTGTGCCGACATTATCAAATTCTTTTCGGAGCTCTGCCAGAATTTCTAATGTTGTTTGATAACGGCCGTAGTCTTCCATGTCAATATTTACAAACAAACCATATTCTTTAGCTTCACTAACTATGCTCTTCATGTTGTTTAAGCAAAGAGACCGGTCAATGTCCAGGCCAAGCTTAGTCAGTTTTAAAGATAGATGGCAGTCAGTTTTTTCTAAAGCTATTGCTTGTAGTATATTGATACAGTACTCTCGAGCTTCCGCAGCTTCTTTTGCATCAGTTACATACTCACCTAAGTGATCAACCGTGCACATAATGCCTTGTGCATTTAAGGATTTGACTGTGGACATGGCACTCTCAATTGTCGTCCCCGCCACAACCTTGGAGGCCCCTAATCGAAGCCCCCATCTTTTGGCACTTTTATTTAAAGTTTTACTTTGTGAAAGATAAAGGAAGAAACTTCTGGATACATTTTTCAATTACATCCCCTCCACGCACCGATGAATTTAAGTAACCATGGTATGAGTGAACAACTGGGGTGTCCTCAAAAGGCTCTTTTCAGCAGATATACGATTCACTTTTCATAAAGGCACAAGTACATCAACTTTTTTACGCTCACTTCATGTGCCTCCACGATACCCTCTATGCCTGCGGGCCTGGAGTCTACCTGTATTTCAGCCTAGGTTAGTTAAAACGATACCCTGTTTGCCTAATAGGACACCCCCTTTATATGTTCTAGTATTGGTCAGTCACAGTTTTTGGCTGCATAAATAAGAGAAGGTAATCAGGACCTCCGGCTTTAGAGTCTGTACCGGACATATTAAATCCTCCAAATGGCTGGTATCCTACAATAGCTCCTGTGCATCCGCGGTTAAAATAAAGGTTTCCAACCATGAATTCCTCACGGGCTTTCTCGAGGTGTTCCCTATTATTTGAAATCACAGCACCAGTAAGACCGTAATCCGTATTATTGGCAATGTCTAAGAGCTCCTGAAAATCCTTGGCTTTAGAAAAAGCCACAACAGGACCAAATATTTCTTCCTGCATAATTCTCGCTTCAGGCTCCACATCAGAAAAGACAGTAGGCTTGATAAAATAGCCTTTTGAGTCGTCACCAGAGCCACCTGCTTTTAAGGTGCCTTCTCTTTTTCCAATTTCAATATAGTCCATGATCTTATCATAGGCAGCCTGGTCGTTCACCGGCCCCATGAAGTTATCAGGTTCTTCAGGGTTTCCAACAGTTAATTCTTTCGTTCGTTCAGTCACTCTGTTAAGCACTTCCTCATATACATCCTCATGAACAACGGCACGAGAGCAGGCGGAGCACTTTTGCCCGGAGAATCCAAAGGCAGAGTAAACGATAGATTCAACGGCCGTATCAATATCACATTCACTATCTACAATGATCGTGTCTTTTCCGCCCATTTCTATGCTGGCCCGCTTGAACCATTTTTGTCCTGGCTGTACTTTAGCTGCCCGCTCATAAAGACGCACTCCTACATCCTTTGAACCGGTAAAATTAATAAAGGCTGTCTTTGGATGATCAACTAAAAAGTCACCAATTTCCGAGCCGCTTCCAGGGATGTAATTGACAACCCCTTTAGGCATTCCGCCTTCCTCTAAAGCTTCCATAAATTTGTATGCTATAACAGGTGTTGTGCTTGCTGGTTTGAGCAAGATAGTATTTCCGCAGACCATGGGGCCGACAGTCGTACCGGCCATGATGGCAAAAGCAAAGTTCCATGGGGAAATCGTCACACCCACACCGAGGGGGATGTAAGTAAATTGGTTAAACTCAAGTTCCTCCCTGCTGTGAATAGGAACACCATTTTTCAATGTAAGAATTTGACGTCCGTAGTACTCCAGAAAGTCAATGGCCTCGGCTGTATCGGCGTCTGCTTCTTTCCACGGCTTTCCTGCTTCATATACGAGGTAAGAAGAAAATTCATGCTTTCTTCTTCTAACAATCGCTGCTGTTCTAAAAAGAACATTAGCCCGTGCTTCTGGCTTCCACTTTTTCCAAGATTCAAAAGCTTTCTGAGCACTTTGATGTGCTTTCTCTGCATGATCTTTTGTCGCTTTTGATACATAACCGACAATTTCTTTTTTGTCAGATGGATTTTCAGAAACTATTTTATCCTCTGTCATGACTCGTTCTCCGCCTATAATAAGGGGGTATTCTTTTCCAAGCTCCTGCTTAACCAATGTTAGGGCTTCACCAAACTCTTTTTTATTAGCGGGATTAGTAAAATCAGTGAATGGCTCATGTCTATATGCCCATACCATGACAAATCAGCTCCTTTACGTTAATAAATGATTTCACCACTTAATAATGCAAAAAGCGTGCCAAAATAAAAAGTTAATAAAACAGTGAGGAAAAACAAGAAGAGACCGAAAAGTGCAAAAATACATTGCATTTAAGTGCAAATTTTTTTGCGTAGAGGAAAAGAAAATGTAAGTTATAAGAAAAACCTTCCTAGGAAGGCCGGGTAATCGAATTGTAAACGAGAGAAGGAAGGTAAAAGCAGACAACATTCCTATTCCTGTTTATTAATTTTGAATTTTTCAAGCTTATATTGAAGGCTTTGTCTGCTTATTCCTAGCTTTTTGGCTGATCTTTTTATATTATATTCATTATTTTGCAGTGCATGTTTGATCATGGACTTTTCCATTTCTTTAAGCATTTGAGGCATAGTGTTTCCGTTTTTTAATGAAAAGGGAAGGGTATTTTCATCTTTCAGGCTGTGGTGAGCAAACCTCATTTTATTCTGAAAGTGTGGTGGAAGATGAGAATGTGAAATTTTTTCTTCTTCAATAATTAAGTTCATAGCCCCTTCTATCACGTGCTCAAGTTCTCTGACGTTTCCAGGCCAATGATAGGAGTGGAAGGTCTCGCGTACGCCATCGGTTATCCCGCTGACGTTCATTTGAAAAAGGTAGTTATATTTTCTTAAGAAAGTTTCCACCAGTGGGAAAGTGTCATCTATTCGGTCCCTAAGAGGCGGAATAAAAAGAGTAACGACACTTAAACGATAATAAAGATCCTTTCGTAAACGTCCTTCTGCAATTGCATCGATGGGGTCTTCATTAATAGTCGCTAGTATACGTGTATTTATGGGACGTTCTTTTGTTTCTCCTATCCTTGTTACCTTTCTTTCTTGAATGGCTCGCAGGAGCTTAGCTTGAAGAGAAGTGGGGAGAGAGTTAATTTCATCAAGAAGTAAAGTCCCTCCTTCAGCTTCTTCAAACAGCCCAGGGCGTTCAATTGCACCAGTAAAGGCCCCCTTTACTGTGCCAAAAAGTATGCCTTCAATTAAAGATTCTGGTAATGCGGCACAGTTTTGAGTAATAAACGGCCCAGCTGCTCTCTCACTGCCACTATGGATGCTTTGAGCAAATAATTCTTTGCCAGTTCCAGTTTCCCCAACAATCAAAACAGAAGAAGAGGTCCTTGTAGCTCTCTTAGCATTTTCAATCACTTCTTTAAACGGTGGTGAATCACCGATTAGATTGTCAAATGTGTAGGTAGTGTTACTCTTACGTTTTATATTTTCTCTAATCAGCTTCTCCACCTGGGTGATATCTTTAGCGATTTCAACAGCTGCAATGGTTTTTCCTCTTTTTTTTATCGGAAATATATTATTAATAGTGGTAATCTCTTCACCTTTATTGTTAAAATAGTTTTGTTTTTCATTGTGAAAGGATCTTCCATGGTGTAATGCTTGAAGAAGCCTGCTGTCCAGCTTATTTTTAAATCGAAATACATCAGTAATTTTCTTTTTCGAAAAATCCTCCATGGTCATGGATTCAATGGAACGCATCTTTTTATTATAAATAATAGGCTTTGCCTCGGAATCTACAACTCTAATTCCTAGGTCAATATTATCCAGGATTGTTTGATGTATAAGGGGCTCGATTAACTCGCTCTTTATTTTTTCTTCCATTTCCTCACCTCGCAGGTATAGTTGTATGACAAGAGACTGCTGATGCAGAACAAAAGTGCAAAATTTTCAGTAAATGCAAAACATTTTGCTTTATTTTATAATTTACTCATTCACATGACAAGGGGAAATAACAGACGAGGCTCTGGCATATATAAGAAGGAAAGGATATAGTTGAAACTTGGCATTGTTCTTGCAATGATAGTAGACGTGATCAAAAGGGGGGAGTTTTGTGGAGTACACGCTAACTGCAGCAACATGGTTTTGGTTGTTAGTGCCTATGCCGATGCTCATCATTTTATCTTTTATTACTTGGAAGTTTGATCCTTCACGAGGAAAGGGGGACTAGAAATGGAAACAACTACACTCATTACTTTTATTGTCTATCTAGTAGGGATGCTTGTTATCGGCCTTATTTTTTATCGTCTCACTCATAATTTGTCGGATTATGTCCTGGGAGGAAGGTCTCTTGGTGGAGGAGTCGCTGCTTTAAGTGCAGGGGCATCAGATATGAGCAGCTGGCTCTTGTTAGGTCTTCCTGGAGCGTTGTATGTCGGAGGCATGAGTGAAATATGGATTGCAGTCGGCCTGGCTATAGGAGCTTACTTAAATTGGCAGTTTGTAGCAAAAAGGCTTAGACAATATACAGAGGTAGCAAAGGATTCCATTACGATTCCTGATTTTCTGGAAAACAGGTTCCATGATCGCACGAAGATCCTGAGAATTATTTCTGCCCTGTTTATTCTTCTTTTCTTTGCTTTTTACACCTCTGCAGGACTTGTCGGAGGCGCTCGGTTATTTGAAGCTTCCTTTGGTCTGACCTATGAGTCCGCCCTTTGGATCGGAGTGGCGGTTATCATTTCCTATACTTTTCTTGGAGGATTTTTAGCGGTCAGCTGGACCGATTTCTTTCAAGGTATCCTTATGTTTTTAGCCTTGCTTATTGTTCCTGTTGTTTCCATTTATGAAATGGGCGGATGGAGAGAAAGTGTTCAGGCTGTAGGAGAAGTGGACCCTGCATATTTAGACGTATTTGCAGGAACCACAGCCATTGGAATAATCTCTCTTCTTGCTTGGGGACTGGGCTATTTTGGCCAGCCTCATATTATTACGAGGTTTATGGCCATTAAATCTGTCCAGGAAGTGGGGAAAGCTCGCTTTATTGGAATGAGCTGGATGGTTTTAGCCTTATTTGGTGCCATATTTACTGGATTTGCAGGAATTGCCTACTTTGCAGGGGGCGGACCAGGTACACCTATTGCAGAGGGTGCGGAAGAAACGGTTTTTATACTTTTTACCCAGGTTTTATTTAATCCATGGGTAGCTGGCTTTTTACTAGCTGCCATTTTAGCGGCGATCATGAGCACAATTGACTCCCAGCTCCTCGTTTCTTCAAGTGCGCTGGCAGAAGACTTTTATAAAGGGCTTCTAAGGCCGGCTGCCACGGAAAAAGAGCTTGTCTGGATAGGGAGAATTGGAGTCGTGGGAATTGCCCTAATCGCTACACTTCTCGCTTACAATCCAGACAGCACTATATTAGACCTGGTTGGATATGCATGGGCAGGATTTGGTGCTGCATTCGGTCCGGTTATTTTACTGTCTCTTTTTTGGAGAAGGATGACCAAATGGGGAGCGTTGGCTGGGATGGTAACCGGGGGAGTAACGGTTATTATTTGGAGCAATCTAAGCGGAGGTCTGTTTGACCTTTATGAAATCGTGCCAGGCTTTATATTTGGAGGATTAATGATTATTGCAGTCAGTCTCATGGACCGAAAGCCAGTGCAAGAGATTATTGATGAATTCAATTCGGTAAAAAACTAATGGAAACTTGAAATATAGGGGATAAATATTGTTTAATATATAAGAGAGGATAAATGTAAAGAAATAATAATACGATGACGGAATGAAAAGCCAAAGCCCGTCTAACAGAGAGTGATTCCCGAGGCTGAAAGGAATCTAGGCGAAGATTGGCATAATAGCTACTCCAGAGTGCGGGAAAACCCTGCCGCTGGCCACGTTACGGCCGACTGAGTTGACGGATGATTTGTATCCGTAACCAGGGTGGTACCGCGTGATATATTCTCGTCCCTGAATGAGGGACGGGATTTTTTTGTGCTTGAAACAGCTTAGCAGGTTTACTGGAGCTTTCTAAAACAGCGAACAGCCGCAATCTGGCCTGATTTCTTATTAGTCCCAGAAGCGAGACACGTAATTGAAAAATGAAAGGAAGGATATATATGAAAAGACTTACAGCTGCAGAAGTTAGACAGCAATTTTTAGATTTCTTTAAAGAAAAAGGCCATTCAGTAGAACCCAGTGCATCTTTAATTCCCCATGAGGATCCATCCTTGCTTTGGATCAACAGCGGGGTAGCTACGTTAAAGAAATATTTTGACGGAAGAGTGATTCCTGAGAACCCTAGAATCGTAAATGCCCAGAAATCAATCCGGACCAATGATATTGAAAACGTAGGAAAAACTGCCAGACACCATACTTTTTTTGAAATGCTGGGCAATTTCTCCATAGGAGATTATTTTAAGAATGAAGCCATTGAGTGGGCGTGGGAATTTTTAACTGACAAAAAGTGGATTGGGTTTGATCCTGAACGACTGTCAGTTACCGTTCACCCTGAAGACGATGAAGCATTTGAATATTGGAAAAACAAAATAGGCCTTCCTGAAGAAAGAATTATACGTTTAGAAGAAAATTTCTGGGACATTGGCGAGGGTCCGAGCGGTCCGAACACAGAGATATTCTATGATCGTGGACCAGAGTACGGAGATGATTCAAATGACCCTGAATTATACCCTGGAGGAGAAAATGAGAGGTACCTTGAAATCTGGAATCTTGTATTTTCTCAATTTAACCACAATCCAGACCATACCTATACACCGCTGCCGAAGAAAAATATTGATACTGGGATGGGCCTTGAACGAATAGTCTCTGTCATTCAAGATGCTGAGACGAATTTTGATACTGATTTGTTCTTGCCTATTATTCGTGCAACAGAAGAAATCTCGGGGAAAAAATACGGGGAGAACAAACAAATAGATGAGTCCTTTAAAGTTATTGCCGACCATGTACGGACTGTTAGCTTTTCTGTCGGTGACGGAGCTCTCCCCTCAAATGAAGGTCGAGGGTACGTCCTGCGCAGGCTGCTCCGCCGGGCCGTCCGCTATGCAAAATTAATAGATATCAATCGTCCTTTTATGTATGAACTTGTTCCGGTAGTAGGAGAAATTATGAAAGAGTACTATCCGGAAGTAGAGGATAAATCAACCTTTATTCAAAAAGTAATAAAAAATGAAGAAGAGCGTTTCCATGAAACGTTAAGTGAAGGGCTCTCCATCCTGTCTAATGTGATGGAAGAAGCGAAGAGAAATGGAGAAACGGTTATTTCTGGAAAAGAGGTCTTCAGGTTATATGATACGTACGGATTTCCGGCAGACTTAACAGAAGAATACGTCACAGAAAAAGGCTTTACCATTGATGAAGCCGGGTTTGAAAAGGAAATGGCTGAACAAAGAGAGAGGGCAAGAGCGGCTCGAAAAGACAGCGGCTCTATGCAGACGCAGGAATCTGTGCTCTCTGATGTGAAAATTGCAAGTGAATTTACCGGTTATGAACAATTATCTGCTGAATCAGAAGTGGAAGTGATTGTGTATCAAAAGGAAGCAGTAGATGCGCTTTCAGCCGGTCGTAAAGCGAAAGTCATTTTAAGCAAGACACCGTTTTATGCCGAAAGCGGAGGACAGGTCGCTGACCAGGGATCTTTAACAGGCGACGGGGTATACGCTTTAGTAAAAGATGTACAAAAAGCTCCAAATGGGCAGCACCTTCATACGATTGAAGTGAAGGAAGGGACCTTAAAAAAGGGAATGACAGTCCAGGCTACAGTGGAAGAAACGGAAAGAATTGACATTATTAAGAACCACACTTCCACTCATTTGCTCCATCAAGCTTTAAAAGATGTACTTGGAGAGCATGTTAATCAGGCTGGTTCCCTTGTGAGCCAAGAACGTCTCCGCTTTGATTTTTCTCATTTTGGACAAGTAAAAGAAGAAGAGCTGGAAAAGATTGAAGCCATTGTAAATGAACATGTCTGGAAAGCAATTCCTGTAGTCATAGAGCAAAAAGATATTGAAGAAGCAAAAGCGATGGGAGCTATGGCTTTATTTGGTGAAAAGTACGGTTCAAGAGTCAGAGTGGTGCAAGTTGGGGACTACAGCGTTGAACTTTGTGGGGGCTGTCATGTAAGAAACACTGCTGAAATAGGGTTGTTTAAGATTGTTTCTGAAGCAGGTATTGGTGCTGGGGTCAGAAGAATAGAAGCTGTGACAGGAAAAAAAGCTTATGAAGTCATGAATGATCAAATACAAGTACTAAGGGAAACAGAGAATATAGTAAAAGCGAAAAAACCAGAAGATGTTCCACTGCGTGTAGAAGCCCTTCGTCAGCAAATACGTGATCTTCAAAGAGAAAATGAATCTCTTTCGGCTAAGCTGGGTAACATGGAAGCAGGAAGCCTGATTGAAGAAGCCGAGGAAGTAAATGGGGTTAAGGTCATTGCAAAACAAGTAACAGCAACTGACATGGATGCTTTGAGAAATACAGTAGATGAACTGAAAAACAAGCTTGGATCTGGTATTGTGGTATTAGGAGCTGAAAATAACGGGAAAGTAAATTTAGTCGCAGGCGTTACAAAAGATTTAATAGGAAATGGCTATAAAGCAGGCGTAATAGTGAAAGAAACAGCTTCCATTTGCGGCGGAGGCGGCGGGGGCCGCCCAGATATGGCTCAAGCAGGCGGAAAGAAGCCAGAAAAATTACAAGAAGCCCTTGCCGCTGTTCCTGGTATAATCAGCGCCATTTCCTAAACCGAATTATTTGATGTACAATGGAAAAAAGAGGATAGGTTAACGTTGCAGCTTTCACTTTGGACAGGTTACTGTATGTATGGGAAATTCTCTTTTAATGCCATATCAGTCTCAAAGCAGGACTTTCATGATATAAAGGTACGGTTTGTTCCTTGGTTGCCTTCACCGTTAACCTAAGAAGAAAGAGGTGTGTGCAGTGGGTTCGAATGACAACACAATGAAATTTAACGTTCCCGACGATTCTTTTGATGCAGAGGCAAAAGATGTACTTTTAACAGTTTATGAAGCTTTAGAAGAGAAAGGCTATAATCCCATTAATCAGATTGTAGGGTATCTGTTGTCTGGAGATCCAGCATACATTCCCAGGTACAAAGAAGCGCGTTCTCTTATTAGGAAACTGGAACGTGATGAGTTGATTGAGGAATTAGTACGTTCTTATTTGAACCACACGAGAAAGGAATCAAAATGAAAGTATTAGGCATAGATTTAGGGACACGGCGGATTGGCATCGCTGTTAGTGATGCAATGGGGTGGACTGCCCAAGGGGTAGAGACTATTCATCTCAAAGATGAAGATGTTGAGACGTCGTTTCCTCGCATTAAAGAGCTTATCAAGGAGTATGAAATATCAAAAATTGTTGTCGGGCTCCCTAAAAACATGAATGGAACCATCGGTCCAAGAGGGGAACAATGCCAGGAATATGCCCAGTCTCTGGAAAAAGAGGTTTCACTGCCAGTGGTAATGTATGATGAAAGATTGACCACCCAGGCGGTGGAAAGAACCCTTATTTCTGCTGATGTAAGCCGTAAGAAAAGAAAACAAGTAGTTGATAAAATGGCAGCAGTTATGATTTTACAAGGATATTTGGATCAACATGGGTAAACTAAAATGAATCAGGGTACACAAAGAGTAGGAGGTGTATGATATGGCAGAAGAAAATAAAACAATCGCAGTAACTGATGATGAAGGTAATGAGCATCTTTTAGATATCCTGTTTACTTTTGACCTGGAGCAGACAGGCCATTCATATATGGTTTTAACTTCAGCTGGTGAGCAGCAGGATGAAGAAGAAGAAGAAGAGGAAGAAGAAATTGAAGTTTACGCTTTTCGTTACGAGGAAAAGGATGGAGAAGATGCGGAGCAGGCCCTTTATCCAATTGAATCAGATGAAGAGTGGGATATGGTAGAAGAGATGATTGAAACTTTAAGCGCGGAAGATCAGATTTAAGTGAATTTCAGCCTTTCTGCATAAGCAGAAAGGCTTTTTTATTCATACATAAAAAAGCTCCGACTTTAGCGAAATTTGACTAATATTATATAATAGTACGGGGAGGGGAAAAGAGTGCGGGATATTGACAAAGAAGAAGTAGAAAAATCAATGACGAAAAAAGCGAAACAAGCCAGAATTATTCGGAAAATTGTAATGATTTCCCTGCTTATTATTGTAATTGCTATAGCAGGAATACTCGCAGGGGGGTACATGTATGTACAATCTGCTATTGGTCCCCAGGAGGAAGATGCGGAAGGGCAAATTGTCGAAATACCTATCGGTTCTTCGACCGCACAGATTGGAGACATATTAGAAGAAGAAAATATCATTCAGAATGGAACCTTTTTCCGATACTATGTCCGCTATCAAAACGAAGGAGGCTTTCAGGCTGGTGAATATGAGCTTTCAAGAGCCATGGATCTTGACGAGATTATTGAAGAGCTTAAAGAAGGCCGTTTAGATGAAGAACCAGAAATCATTTTTACTATACCAGAGGGATATTGGCTTGAGTCTATTGTAGAGACGGCTGCTGAATATACTTCCCATGATGTAGAGGACATTATGGATGTGATACAGGATCAAGAATACGTAGAAGGATTGATTGACCGCTATGATGTTTTAACTGATGATATTTTGGATGAGGAAATTCGTTATGCCCTTGAGGGATACTTCTTTCCATCAAGGTATGATTTCTATGAAGAAGACCCTTCAATCGAAGAAGTTGTGGAATTAATGTTAGATAGAACTGAGGATGTCCTTGGTGATTATGAAGAGCAAATGGCAGATAGTAATTTGACCATTCATGAATTGCTCACTCTTTCTTCCATTGTGGAAAGAGAAGCACAGCAGGATGAAGACCGGCCGTTAATTGCTGGCGTCTTGTTTAATAGATTAGATGAAGACATGCGATTGCAGGTAGACCCTACGGTATCTTATGCCCTTGGAGAGCATCAATATATGACAACCTTTGACCACACCGCCGAGGATTCACCATATAATACGTACATGTACGGAGGACTGCCTCCAAGCCCGATTGCAAGTCCTGGACGGGATTCTATAGAAGCTGTGCTAAATCCTGAAGATAGCAGCTATTTATATTTCTATGCCCGGTATAACGGAGAAGTTATTTATAATGAGACTTATGAAGAGCATAATCGGGTACATCAGGAGTATCGTCATGAATGGGTAGAAGGCGGAGGAGACCAGGAAGAAGAAGCAGAGTAATTTCGGCAGGCTGTCCAGAAAGGGCAGCCTTTTTTATGCTGTCGCCCTATCATCTCTTTTCTGCAAGGAAAATGCTGCGGCGCTTAGAAATTAAAGATATTCTATGGTAAAATGACGCAAGATAAGAAAGTGTAAAGGAGACAGTAATGAACGGTGACAGCATAGAAGCATATTTACTCTCATTGTACCCTGAGCAGAAAGATCTCTTAAAGGAGATGGAAATAACAGCGAGACAGGAGAATGTCCCTATAATTGACACAATCTCCCTCGAAGCAGTACTGCAGCTTTTGAGAGTGCATAATGCAAATAAAGTTCTGGAAATTGGAACGGCTATTGGATATTCTGCTTTACGTATGGCAAAAGGGGTCAAGGGATTAACTGTAACAACCATCGAGCGGGATGAGAAAAGATATAACCAGGCAGTGGAATTTATCGCTCGCAGCGGAGCAGAGGATAGGATTACCATGGTGTATGGTGATGCATTAGAAGAACGTAAAAAACTTGAAGAAATGGCTCCATATGATGTATTATTTATTGATGCTGCCAAAGGCCAGTATAAGAATTTTTTTACTATGTATACCCCGCAGCTAAATAATCACGGGATCATCATTACAGATAATGTTCTTTTTAAAGGGTATGTGACTGATCCTGAGAAGAGCCCGAAAAGAATGAAGACGATGATACGTAAAGTAAAAGAATACAACGAATGGTTAATAAATCATCCTGAATATACTACAGCAATTCTTCCCGTTGGTGATGGAATTGCAGTAACCACAAGAAAGGAAAGCTGGTGATGATAATGGATAAAGGACCCGAATTACTTGTGACTCCATTGTCAGTTGAGGATATCGCCCCCCTTGCTGAGGCTGGTGCGGACGCAGTCCTGATTGGCGAGGAGGCATATGGTCTGCGTTTAGCAGGAGAATTTGACAGAGGTGAATTAAAGAAAGCAGTGGAAGCAGCTCATACAGCAGGAATCAAAGCTTATGTTGCTATGAATGCCATTTATCATAATGACCAGGTTAACGACCTGTTTAATTATTTGCGTTATGTGAAAGAGATCAAAGGAGATGCTGTCGTATTTGGAGATCCGGCAGTCCTGATGGCAGCCAGAGAAGCGGCTCCAGATCTTCCTCTTCATTGGAATACTGAAACGACAGCAACCAACTGGTTTACAGCCAACTACTGGGGAGAAAAAGGAGCAAAGCGTGCAGTCCTTGCTAGAGAGATTAATTTGGATGCCGTCGTTGAAACAAAAGAAAATGCTAACGTGGAAATAGAAGTCCAGGTCCATGGAATGACTGCCATGTTCCAGTCAAAACGACGGTTAGTCGGCAATTATATGGAATACCAAGGGAAAAGCTTAAAAGTAGAGCGCAGGAGCAAGGACCGGGGTATGTTCTTATATGACCCTGAACGAGATGCGAAATATCCTATTTTTGAAGACAGTAATGGGACCCATATCATGAGTCCAAACGATATGTGTATCATTGATGAGCTCGATGAAATGCTTGATGCTGGAGTTGACAGTTTTAAAATAGATGGAATTCTTAAAAATGCTGAGTATATTAGAAATATTACAGCCTTGTACAGAGAAGCCATTGATCTCTATAGAAATTCGCCGGATGAATATAATGAGAAACGAGAAGATTTTCTTAAAGCAGCGGAGGCGTTGCAGCCTGAGCACCGCAGTTTAGATACCGGCTTCTTCTTTAAAGAAACGGTATATTAAAGGAGGAAAAATGATGGAAGCTATTGCAGAACGCAAAGCAGGAAAACGGGTTATTACAAAAAAGCCTGAACTTTTGCTTCCGGCCGGAAATCTCGAAAAATTAAAGATAGCGGTTCATTACGGAGCAGATGCTGTATATATTGGCGGACAGGAATTTGGTCTGCGCTCAAACGCGGATAACTTTTCTAAAGAAGAGATGCGTGAGGGTGTACAATTTGCTAAAAAGTACGGGGCTAAGGTTTATGTGACTACAAATATTTACGCTCACAATGAAAATATGGACGGGCTCGAGGAATATTTGAAGGACCTGGAAGAGGTTGAGGTTACGGGCATCATTGTAGCTGACCCTTTAATAATTGAGACATGCCGCCGGTCGGCTCCAAAACTTGAGGTCCATTTGTCAACCCAGCAGTCATTAGCTAACTGGCTTGCTGTGAAGTTTTGGAAAGAGCAAGGGCTTGAACGAGTGGTTCTGGCAAGAGAAGTAGGCATGGAAGAAATGCTTGAAATAAAGAAACATGTAGATATTGAAGTGGAAGCATTCGTTCATGGAGCCATGTGTATTTCTTATTCAGGACGGTGTGTATTGAGCAATCATATGACGGCTCGTGATTCCAACCGTGGAGGCTGCTGTCAGTCCTGTCGTTGGAATTACGATTTGTATGAAGAAGGAGCAGATGGGGAAGGACGAATTGAGAATCCTTTGTTTGCAGAAGATGACGCAAACTTTACAATGAGCCCGAAAGATTTAAATCTCATCCAATCCATCCCGAAAGTGATTGAAGCCGGAATTGACAGTTTGAAAGTGGAAGGAAGAATGAAATCTATACATTATGTGGCTACTGTGGCTTCCGTGTATCGAAAAGTAATCGATGCATACTGTGCTGATCCCGATAATTTTAGGATTAACAAAGAGTGGCTGAGGGAGCTTGATAAGTGTGCAAATAGAGATACAGCTCCTGCTTTCTTTGAAAATACCCCATCCTACAAAGAACAATTGTGGGGTGGGAATTCTAAGAAAACTACCTTTGATTTTGCCGGTTTAGTTCTTTCATATAATGAAGAGGATCAAATGGTGACTCTTCAGCAGCGAAACTACTTTAAACCGGGAGATATTGTTGAATTCTTCGGACCGGATATTGAGCCCTTTTCCCAAGTGGTTACAGAACTTTATGATGAAGAGGGAGAAAGCATTGATGCAGCCCGCCATCCTCTTCAAACAGTCTCTTTTAAAGTGGATAAGCCTGTGAATCCCTACAATATGATGAGGAAGGACAAAAGTCAGGCATAGTCCAAAAAAGAAAAAAATGGTTAATCAGAGAATTAATTAAAAAAATAATTGTAATTATGCTTGTTTCTGCGTATGATATATGGCAGAAATAATATTTTAAAGGGTTTTCAGAGAAGCGAGGGTAACCTTGCTTTTCTTCTTATCTTATTGTATAGGCGGAGATTTCAAGTGGATTGTGTTTTCCTTGTGGAAGGGCAGGCGCTGACGATTACTCCCAAATATGTTATTTCTCATAACTACCTAGATAAGATGTAAAGCACTTAAGAGGAGTGAAAGATATGGTTGAAGATCAAAAGCATTATATGACGGAAGAGGGAAGAAAAAAGCTGGAAGAGGAATTAGAGTTTCTTAAAACAGAGCGCCGCCAAGAAGTGGTTGAACGGATTAAAGTAGCGAGAAGCTTTGGTGACCTTTCCGAGAATTCTGAGTATGATTCAGCAAAAGATGAGCAAGCCTTCGTAGAAGGAAGAATTGCCCAAATTGAAAAGATGCTGAAAAATGCTGAAATAATTGAAGAAGATGCTTCCAACAATTCAGAAGTAGCGCTTGGGAAATCAGTAAAATTCAAAGAACTCCCTGACGGAGATGAGGAGGTATATACCATTGTCGGAAGTGCCGAGTCTGATCCTTTAGAAGGTAAGATTTCCAATTCCTCTCCAATGGCACAAAGCCTGTTAGGACGCAAAGTCGGTGACAAAGTCATGGTTAACACACCTGGCGGTGAACTAAAGGTTGAAATTATTGAAGTAAGTTAATGAAAGAAAGAGAGTGGATCAAAAAGTCTGACTTTTGAGCCACTCTCTTTTTCTTTATCAAAATGTGTCAAAGAATGAAAAAAAGGTCGAAAATCACTCGATTCTTCTAACAAAATCTTTTATGATATATACAGGGTATTAAGAGTCAGGCAAATTCACGGCTTATCAAGATATCAAATAGAAATAGTGCAGGTGATAAGTGAAATGAATAATAATAATAATAATAATAATAGAGGATTTGGTGAGGACACACGTTTTGAATTGCGGAAAAGAAGGAAAATGAACCGAATTCTTAACACGGCTATCGGAATTGTGGCAGCTCTAGTCCTTTTCTTTGGGGGAACTCTATTTTTCGGGGGAAATGAACAGGTAGCTGAGCAGGATTCTCCAGATCCTGCAGATGACGTTACAACCGAAGAGGAAGCAGATGATGAGAACCTGAACGAGGATACAATGCAAGAGAATGAAAGTGAAGAGCATGCTGTGCCAGAAGAAGCGGACACAGTAGCATATGAAGAAGAGGAAAATGATGAGGCTGTAGAAGAAAACGAGGAAGCGAGAGAGGAAGAGGAAGAAGAAACGGATTCTGACGGAGATGACGCAGCTGATGAAAGAGAAGAAGAGGAAGCACGTGAAGATTCTGAGGAAGAAGGCAGTGAAAGCGATGAGCCTGGAATCCCAGAAAATGAAGGTGACTGGGAACCCATCGGAACAGAGCAGTCTGGATCATTTACCCATAATTTCAGCAGCGGAAGTCAAAATTGGAATGAAATGGAAATGGCTATGGAATATGCAACAGGCATAAGCCGTGACGACATGACAATTTGGCGACTAGAAAACGGCGGAAATGCTACTACGGCTGTGGGTACTGTCGGAATCTATGAGGAAAGGCATCAGCCTTACCGTGTAACGATCGAATTCATTGAAGGGGAAGGGTGGAAGCCGGTAAACGTAGAAGTACTGGACGGCAACCCTTACACCAATTAATTAAATAAACCCTGTAAAGGGGACAAACAGGCTGTTGAGCACAATCTCTCAACAGCCTGTTTTCAATATTTGGCTCTGTTTATAAATAATCGGACATAGCAGGAGGCAAAGATCCAGCATAGTGGTTGTCTCAAGGAAGCTGAGGCCATGTCGCAGGCATAGAAGACACCCCGTGAATGGGAAGGAAGCGAGGCATGAATGGATGTCGCACTTGTACTTTTCTGTGTTAGGGAGTGTTTTACAGAAAGCACCAACAGATGTAACAAAGCCTATTATTTAGATGTCTGCTTGCAGGCCTTTTTTCACCACAAAGGATCGTCTTACTTGAGCCCTGAGGTAAAGCTTAGGGAACAGAATAAGAAGCCTGCTTATGAAAAAATGAGAGAAAGCTTCCTCTTTTCAATTACCTTTTTATTTGCTGGTTTTAGCCTTAAAATGAACGACTGCTGTATAATATGGCTGAGATGTTTTCGGATGAATAGAGACATGGTGTCCAACATGATGAACCTCCAGCATGATGGCGTCATTGGTTTCAATTTGTGAAGAAATTTTTTCCTCCAGTTTTTTTAAGCTTTCTGCTTCGAAAAATTCTACCTTATCGTGTATAGGTTGTAGGTTCAGGTTCAACAGTTACTCCTCCTTTACTTGCTCTTTTCGCTGCTGCTTTTGTATTATAAAATAGTATTCATGACTTGTGAAGAAAATATAATAATTTCGATTGTGAGGTTACATAATGAGAATTGCTGTTATAGGTGCTATGGAAGAAGAGGTAGAACTATTACGTAGTAAGATGGATGACGTAGAAGAGACATCGGTGGGAGGAGCGCTTTTCTATCATGGAACACTCGAGGGCCAGGATGTGGTACTTCTAAAGTCTGGTATCGGAAAAGTAAATGCTGCTATAGGGACCACTCTCCTCCTGCAGCTTTATAAACCGGAGGCTGTCATTAATACAGGATCAGCCGGAGGGCTCGATCCCGCTCTGCAGACTGGAGACCTTGTTATTTCAAGTGAAGTTCGCTATAACGATGTTGATGCGACTGTTTTTGGCTATGAGTTTGGCCAGGTTCCTAGAATGCCTGCCGAGTTTTCTCCAGACACCCGCCTGGTTCAAGCGGCTCAACGATGTGCCCAGGGAATCGGCATTCCATCGGTTACTGGTTTAATTGTCTCAGGTGATTCATTTATGAGCGAAGAAGAAAGAGTAGCCTTGTTAAAAGAAACATTCAAGGAACCCCAATGCGCTGAAATGGAGGCAGGAGCAATAGCCCATGTATGCCACCAATTTGAGGTTCCATTTGTGATTATCCGCTCTTTAAGTGATGTCGCAGGCAAGGATGCAAAGATGTCATATGATCAATTTCTTGAAAAAGCATCCGTGCATTCAGCTAATTTAGTAATGAAAATCGTAAAAGAAATACAATAAAAAGGTTTAGTACAAAAATCTTAAGGGAATTATTTCCGAATCTGGAAATAATTATTCACTCACTGACTACTTTTCCATGTTAAAATATGTAGGAATGCATATTAAAGAAAAGGGTGCATGGATAATGGACAACAGAAAGATAGACAGAAAATCAGCCGAACACTCTCAAGAGCAGATAGAGGCAAAAGCCGGGGATTACAAGAGGTTTAGTTTCATATTGCTTTCTCTTGCTGCTTTTATTACAATAGGTTTTTTTCTTCCAGATACTAATACGGGATTCACTGAGTATCCGCAAATTACGATTTTAACAGTATTTATGTTATGTGGTGCTGCAATAGTTCTTCATAGAATAAGCATGAAATGCTGGGAAGAAAAAGATTCGGAATTATAAACAAACAAGCAAGGTCCCTGAATAAGGATCTTGCTTGTTTGTTGTTAAGAAGCAGGAAGGTGCCTACGGTTATTGCGGTTAATAGTCTACAACTCCTTAAAAGGAACAGAGGTAAAGGTGATTGAAAAGTATCAATCCACTAAAATGCCTCCTCAAGAAAATGCATCAGAATTCTTGCTGTCAGTCCCCAGATGACGTAGCTTTCATATATATAAAAATACTCTGGGATACTGCCGACACGCCATGAATAATTTTCACCGCCTGGTATTAAGTGATAAGGAAAACTATCATCAGGCTTAACTTGGAGAAATACTTCATGTTTTTCTGGTTCGTTTTCTTGAAAAAAATGAAGGGGGACAGTAAACAGTTCTGCTACTTCTGCTTCATTGGCTGAAAGATTAGCACTTTCTCCAATCAAGCCAACATATGGATAGATGATTCGGTTAAACGGCGGTACAAAACGATCGAGCGGGGCGATGATCTCTACATCCTTTTCCTCTAGCCCGACTTCCTCACAAAGCTCTCTAACCGCAGCGTGTTGTTCTGATGGGTCTTCGGGGTCCACTCTTCCTCCGGGAAAACATATCTCTCCTGGCTGGCTATTTAAATAGGGAGATCTTACTTCGAAAAGAATGTGGAGTTCTCCATCTTTTTGAATAAGTGGAATAACTACACTGAATTTTGAGGATGTCTTTTCCCCAATGACACCTTGCTTTCTTCCTAAAAGATTCTTTTTTATAGTTTCCATGTTTTTATTCAAATGAGGCTCCTCCCCCTTATCATATTCTTTCTATTAAAAATTTATCTTCTAATACAAGCTGATATTATTTACCAGGATGTTTGAAAAACGCCATAAGTGGTATGAGTGTACAAAGTGATCCTATTAAAATAGTGAGGTGATTTCAGTGGCAGAACAAAATAAAAAAGCTGCTTCTGAGAGTGATGCTAAGGTTTTCCGAGAAGATAAGGACAAGCAGATGGAACGTGACCAGTCAACAATGCCTGTAGATGAACTTCCTCTTGAAGAACAAAAGATTGAAGAGGAAGACCATCGCAAAAAGGATAAAACAAAAGACACATCTGCAACGGAAAAAAAATATAGACCGTATTAAGGATAGAATGAGAAAAAGAGGGGAGCCCCCCTCTTTTTCTCATTTTTAGATATATTGTTTAAACCACTTGCAAATGTGATTTAAGCGCTCCAGCCGCAATGTTGGAGGACCGCTGCGGCTTAATTCATGATTTGCTTCTGGAAAGCGGACAAATTTCACTTCTTTTTCCAAATGCTTCAAAGCGATAAATAACTGTTCACCTTGTTCAATTGGACAACGGTAATCCTGCTCTCCATGCAAGATTAAAAGAGGTGTGTTGACGTTTTTTACATAACGGAGAGGAGAATGGTGCCACAGCTTTTCAGGATCATCAAACAAATGATACCCAATTTCCCATTCGGTGAAGAAATAACCAATGTCACTTACTCCATAGAAGCTCAGCCAATTTGAAATAGAGCGCTGGGCAACCGCCGCTTTAAAACGATCAGTGTGGCTGACGATCCAATTCGTCATAAACCCTCCATAACTCCCGCCAGTGACACCTAGTCGTTCTTGATCAATACAGTCGAAATCTTCTAGTACGTGATCCACGGCGTTCATTAGATCAGTATAATCTCTGCCTCCATAGTCTCCCCGGCAGGCATTTACAAACGTCTGACCATATCCGTGACTTCCTCGTGGGTTTGTATAAAGTACCACATATCCCTGAGCAGCCAACAACTGGAGCTCATGAAAAAACGTATTTCCGTACATGGCATGAGGACCGCCATGTATTTCTAACACAAGAGGGTACTTTTTGCCTTCCTCAAAATCAGCAGGCTTCATGATCCAGCCATGGATTTCCCAGCCGTCCTCAGCTTTTGTGGTAACGGGTTCGGGTATGGAAAGATGAACCTCTCTTAAAAATTTCTCGTTGACGTCAGTAAGGCGTATTTTTCCTCTTTCGTTTCTCCGGATCTTAAAGAAGTCTCCTGGGTTGGAAGGGTCACTGATGCCAGCGATAAACCTGTCTGTGTTTCTGTGATAAGTAAATCCAAAAACATGATTTTCTTCCTCGTGAATAGTTGTTATTTCGCCTTCCATGTCCATTTGATACAATCCTGTATTGCCGTGGTCACTGGCAGTAAAGTAAATATATTCTTGTTCAAGAGACCAAACCGGCCCCGGATTGGGGCTGGTGGAACGAATGTCGCCAATCATCGCATCGCCAATTTGAACGTCCCATTTCAACGTCATGCAAGTTTTTTCTTTTGTATCTACGTCAATGATCCAGACTTGGTTTAACGTAGCTCCTTTAAATTCATATTGATGACCAAAACAAGCAATTTTTTGGCCATCAGGAGACCAGTTTGGAAGAGAAAATGCACCAGTTGTATCGGTTAGCTTTGTTACTTCTTTGCTTTCAATGTCTATGGTAAACAGGTCTTGATATAAGGTCCTGTCCTCATCTGTTTCCCTGTTTGCTGTAAACACTACATGCTTGCTGTCAGGTGACCAGCTGCCAGGAGTGTGGTCAAACTGTCCTGAGGTCAACTGAATAACTTTCTGGGCCTTCAGATCATACAAAGCAAGGTGATTTCGCTTTTCGTCATGGAATCCACGCATGTCAGATTTATACTTTAATCTTTCGACAACAAGCGGTTTAGGCTTTTGCTTTTTGCTGCCGTCTTCTTTTGTTTCTTCTTCAGGAACACCGTCTGGATCCATTAGAGTGGAAAAGAGAATATAACGGCCATTAGGTGACCAGACAGGGGAATGAGCTCCATTTTTTAAAGTGGTGAGCTGTCTGGCTTCTCCACCGCTTGTTGACATGATCCATAGCTGGGAAGTGCCTCTCCGATTAGACGAGAACACCATTTCTGAGCCATCCGGAGACCATCTTGGTGACTGATCCTTCACATTGCCGAAAGTCCATTGAACAGGAATGTCATCTCCTAAGGTATGAATGTACAAATGAGAGCGGTATTCCTCATTTTCATCAATGTGAGTTTGGACATAAGCATACCTTTCACCGTCTGGAGAAATCTGCGGGTCTCCAACTACTGAAATTCTTTTTAAATCGTCAGCTGTAATAGGTCTTTTATTTAGTCCCATATATTTTCCCCCTTATCTATTGGCTCCGCTGCGAAAAGCAAAAACCTTATGTATTGCCTGTAATATGTTCTTCTGGGCATGACTGCAAAACGAGGACATAAGTGTACTGTTTAGCAATCTATTATTACATGTTAATTTGGCCTTTGTGCTATCAAGTATAGTAAATGTTTTAAAAAAACTCAAACAGTAAGAATAGTTTAAATAAGCATCCAAGTAACACGTTTCGAACAAAGGAAGTTTGAGTATATAAAGAAAAAGCTATTTTGTATTTGTACTATAGCTTTCCAAACTCAACTGAATCCTATGCAATATACAAATCTTGAAGCTTTCTACAGGACACTTAATTTTTCTGTAAGAAGATCTTCCATAAACAATGTACAATTCAGCTTCTTCGATTACACTACAAATACAGGGTGATTCAAGGCCATTCAACTTATCGTTTTCATTCTACGTACGTGATGCTCTCCTGCTCATATAGTAGACCCGTTCCCACCCAGCGGGTATATGAATAGAGTTGAATGCGGCCATTGGGTTCATGAACACTCTCCGAACACTACTCTCTCCCCTTGATGCTGCTTGCCAACTGTATGGCAAGCAGTTTTTTTTCGAATTCAGGTTTACTGTTTTCTTTGGTCAGGCTTTATTGTCTGAAAGACAGTAATGGAGCTAGCAGAAAATGGCTGGGGTGATAATAAAATAATAGGCTCGTGATAATTGATAAAAAAGACAGTGCCATCTTTGCACTGTCATCAGGATCGAGGAGGAAATTCAAATTCAATTTCGCCCGCCTTACGGCTGTATTTTACTTGAAGGTTATGATCTTTAAAAAACCACATATCTTTCTCTTCAACATAAAACAGGCAATGATTTTTCTCTAGAGATGCTGCAGGCTCAAAGGGAGCTTCTTTTCCCACCCCAAGAGAAAATCCTGTGTGTATATGAGCATGTCCTCCGTACCTGACAAAAAACCTGATCGAATCTCCTTGTTTAAGCTCCATTTCTTCTTCAAACCATTTGAGTGCCGGCTGACTGATTGTTATCTCCATTTTGTTCACTCCTGAATGTTGTCATAAAGTCTATTCCATCATTATAGCGAAAATTGATCTTTAACATCAAAGAAAAGCAATGGTGGATTAGTTTTATATCAAAAACTTTTAAAAAATACACAATTTCATACTATCTCATTTCCTTTTTTGGTAATATTAAGGGAGTTTAGGATTAGGTAATTGAATAATGTATTGATAAGGTGATCATTTGTCTAGTTTATCGTTGTTGTATTACACCATAAAGAAAGAATTTGAAGAGCGATTAGGAAGACCGCTGACAGAAGAGGAAAAAAAGATAATTCAAGAAATGAGCGAATCGCAACTGGCAGGGGAGGCGGAAGAGCCTGACAAAGAGTAGCTGTTGTATTTTCTGAACGAAAAGGACTGGGACAGACAAAGCCAAGCTTATGTTTGCATACATTGTATTAAATGCATGCAAGAGGAGGTGCGGCGTTTGTCCGGTGTACTTGCAGCTCTCGCTTATGCAATGAAAGAGATTCTTCTTTTTGTTTCTTATGTAAAAAATAATGCTTTCCCTCAGCCTCTTTCAAAAAAAGAAGAAAAAGAATACCTTCAAAGGATGCAGGAAGGCGACCAGCATGCTCGGAATATTCTAATTGAACATAACTTGCGCTTAGTTGCTCATATTGTAAAGAAATTTGAAAATACCAGGGAAGATACAGAAGATCTGATTTCCATAGGTACTATCGGCCTGATAAAAGGCATAGAAAGCTATTCCCCTGATAAAGGGACAAAATTAGCAACTTATGCAGCCAGGTGTGTAGAAAACGAAATCCTCATGCATTTGCGTGCATTAAAAAAGGTAAAAAAAGATGTATCTCTTCATGATCCGATTGGAAGCGACAAAGAAGGAAATGAGATTTCACTCATCGATGTATTACAGGAAGAGGGGCCCGACATCGCAGATGCTATCCAATTAAAAATGGAAAAAAAACAAGTTCTTGCATATTTGGATACCCTTGATAAAAGAGAAAGAGAAGTGGTTATAGGACGATTTGGTTTGGATATGCAAAAAGAAAGAACACAAAGAGAGATTGCCAAGGAGCTTGGCATTTCAAGAAGCTATGTTTCTCGTATTGAAAAACGGGCGCTGTTTAAACTGTTTCAGGAGTTTTACAGACACCAGAAAAATTCAGGTAAATCTTAATCATTAGTTGTAAAGGAGGAAGAGTGCAAAGGCTCTCCTCTTTTTATTTTGTGGAAAGGCTGCAGGGGAATGATGAAAAGACCCTTCAAAGGAAAATCCAGAGAGGGTCTTTTCAAATTCAATTATTATCTTAGTTTACGCTGTCTTTAAGCTGCTTTCCTGGGCGGAATGCAGGGTTTTTCGTAGCCGGGATTTCAATTTCTTCTCCAGTTTGCGGGTTGCGGCCTTTACGGGAAGCGCGCTCACGTACTTCAAAGCTTCCGAAGCCAACAAGCTGAACTTTGTCACCTTGTTTCAAAGTATCAGTAATGCTGTCGAATACTGCATCTACTGCTTTAGAAGCATCCTTTTTAGAAAGGTCTGCTTGTTCAGCTACCGCATTAATCAAATCTGTTTTGTTCATGAAAAAACTCCCTTTCATTCCTAATTATATAGAGCTTGTACATTACAAATTTACTCTTAAAAACCCTGTCATGTCAAGTGTTTGCAGGGAAAACGAGAAAATTGATGGTATTTGGAATCTATTATAACCAAATATTGGAGGTTTTAGTAACAGAATGATGTCGAATTTTTATTTTTATAAAAAAAAGCAGTAAAAGTAAGGGTTACGCCGAACCAGTCTGTGAAAGAAGAAAGCTCTAGCATCCAAAATGGCCTATTCCATTCATTATTTTTACTTTCTGTAATGTAGTCTGTTTTCCCCTGATTTCGTTACGCTCTGAAACAGCAAGGGGGCATAGGGCAAAATATGAAACAAGAAAGGATGCTCGAAGGATACATACGTCTATGTTTTAACTGGGAAAAGTAAAAGAGAGGACTGCTAACCAAGGAGTGTAAATCAGTCTACTGATGAGTGGGGGAAAGAAAAAAACTGGGAAAGGCTTGATAGCCAATCCCAGCTGGTATTCAGGAAGTCTGCTGTTTTCTTTTTTTCTTTACATCTTCAGGATAGCTGTCTTCAAGTTCGTCCATAGAGCTCTTTTCCCATAAGGAAACCCCGATACGGTGTGCAGAGCGGGAAATCATTTGGGCCGCTAACGGAGCAGTCAGGAAGACGAACAAAATAACTAATAGAAATTTGGCTACAAATAGGCCTTCAACAAGCAGAAAGTATAAAAAGGTGCCTGTCATAAGAGAGATAACCCCTAGTGTAGCGCTTTTCGTTGCCGCGTGGAGCCGTCCATAAACATCAGGCATCCGTATAATCCCTATGGCTGCAAGGAGGCTGAAAAAAGCTCCAATGAGGACGAATATACTAATCAGTACCTCTGTCAATGACGACACCTCCTTCCAGGAACTTAGCCAGGGCTACTGACCCAATGAAGGCAAGGATCCCAATGACCAGCACAACCTCAGCATACGCAGAGGTACCCTGCATCATCATTAAGACCCCAATAAAGCCGATTAACATTAGACCAAATGTGTCTAATGCAACGACACGGTCTGACATTGTTGGGCCCATCACCGCACGCAGAAAACATACCCCTAGGGAAATAGCCATAATCACAAGTGAAACGAGCAAGATGATATCTAACATTAGTGGGTTACCTCCTTAATCGCTCTTTCGAAGGTATCGTGAATTTGTTTGATCGCTTCTTCTCTGTCAGGTACATGAACACTATGAATGTAAAGGATCTTACTATCTTCTGAGAAGTCCATTGATAATGTACCGGGTGTTAAAGAAATGAGAGAAGCGAGCAGTGTTACTTCCCATTCTGTCTCAAGTTCAGTGGGAACAGCAACAATACCTGGTTCGATATTCATCTTCGGGCTAAGCACAATTTTGATCATATCAATGTTGGCTAAAATTAATTCTTTACTAAACAACAATACAAGCTTAAAGGCTGCATAAACCCGCCGGATATAGAAGTCAAAGGGGACTACACCGCGCAGCATCAAGAGAATGAAAATCCCGACAATATAGCCAAGGAAAAAATCGATAAGAGTAAAGCTGTTTTGCAGCAGAACCCATATGATGGCAAGAATGACGTTTAATAAAACTTGAAATGCCATACCTTCTACTCCTCCCCTAGAACTGAATTAATATAAACCGATGGGTCCAATAGTTCCTCAGCAATTTCTAGTGAATAGCTAAAGATAGGCTCAGCGGCAAATCCTAAAACGATAGTTAGAGCGACTAAAGGAGCGATAGGGAGCAAGACATCCGTGATTTTGATTTTAGCTTGTTCCTCTGAATGCTTTTGTTCTCCCCAGAACGCATAAATAAAGATTTTCATCATTGAAAATAGTGTAAGGAGCCCAACAATTAAGGCAACAGCCACTATAATATAACGCTGTTCTTCAAAACCGGCGACCATCAAAGCAAATTTACTGAAAAACCCGCTTAAAGGGGGAATGCCGGCTAGTGAGATAGCTGAGATAAAAAACAGCCATGCAAGCCACGGGTGAGTTCCGAGGAGCCCTCCCATTTTCTTTAAATTAGTTGTCCCAGTTATTTTCTCGGCAGCACCTGCAAATAAGAACAGAGCAGCTTTAACGATAATATGGTGGGCAATATAATAGATTGCCCCTGCAATCGCTAATGGTGTGTAAATTCCTAACCCCATAACCATGTATCCAACCTGACTGATAATGTGATAGGAAAGAATCCGTTTAAAGTCAAATTGGGATACAGCTCCAAGGACTCCAAAGAACATGGTCAACCCTGCTAGTGCAAGAATAATGTTGTGTGTAAAGGTTGGATCATGAGTGAAAATTAAGGTGAACACTCTAATTATCGCATAAATACCAACCTTTGTAAGTAAACCGCCAAATAAGGCTGCAATAGCTGCAGGCGGCCCGTAGTAGGAGCGTGGGAGCCAGAAATAAAGGGGGAATAAAGCACCCTTCATAGCAAACACAACCAAAAAGAGAATAGCAATGGTATTAATAATTCCTTGCTGTTCTACTTCACCGACTCTTTCAGCAAGGTGAGCAAAGTTCAGAGTTCCTGTTACCGCATAGATATATGCCACTCCGACTACAAAGAAGATGGAAGCAAAGATATTAATAGCGACGTACTTAAAGGATTCCCTGAGCTGGTAGTTTGTTCCCCCTATAACAATAAGAATGAAGGAAGAAATGAGCATAACCTCAAAGAATACAAACAAGTTAAACAGGTCACCCGTTAAAAAGGAGCCGTTTACCCCTGTTAAAAGGAAGAAGTAAAACGGGTAAAAATAGTATTTTTCTCGTTCAGTAGCTATGGTTCTAAAGGCAAAGAACAGACACGTAATACCGACGATACTTGATAAAATCAGCATCATAGTAGCAAACATATCAGCTACAAGAACGATACCAAACGGAGGCTGCCAGTTACCCATCTCCATCGTCATAATGCCATCTTGATAAACGACAATCGCAAGAGTAATGGTAATGGCCAGAAGGGCAATGGCAGTTAATCCGCTGATGACTCGTTGAACCTTATGCTTTTTGACAAAGAATATGAGAATGGTCCCCATTAGAAAAGGGAGCAGAACTGGTAATAAGACTAAACTATTCATCGGCAGTACCCCTCAATTTATCAAGATCATCCGTTTTGTGAGCTTTGTATGTCCTGTATGCCAAAACCAGTAAGAAAGCTGTAACACCAAAGCTGATTACAATGGCAGTCAGAATTAAAGCTTGAGGAAGCGGGTCTGAATAGTAGGTAGCTTCTTCTCCTAATAATGGCGGAGCCCCTTCTTTTAAACCAGACATTGTAAGAAGCAGAAGGTGAGCTCCATGAGACATCAGGACAATACCGAGTACAACACGTAAGATACTCTTCGTTAATATCATGTAAGTGCCAACCATGAAGAGGACACCCACAGTGATGGACATTAAAATTTCCATTAAGTATCCTCTCCAATCGTTAAAATAATGACAAGTGCAATACCGACAACGACCATATAGATACCTAAATCAAATGGAAGAGCGGTAGTTAATTCTGTCTCCCCCAATATTGGAAGGTCAAAATAATCAAAGTACTGGGTGAGAAAAGGATCTCCTATAAACATACCGACAATACCTGTTACGATGGCAATCAGCATGCCGGCTGCAATAATATGAACATAGTTAAACGGAATAGCTTTCCGGATACTTTTAATATCATAACTTACGTATAAAAGCAGGAGGGCAGAGGCAGTCATTAAGCCTCCAATAAAACCGCCTCCTGGATTATTGTGTCCTGCAAAAAAGAGAAACACAGAGAAGGTAAGAATGATAAAGGCAGCAATTTTCGTAACAGTATGAAGCATTACGTTATTTGTCTTCACACATCTTCCCTCCCCGTCATTTTAAGTTTAATCATTGTGATAACACCTAGGGCAGCAACGGCAAGAACGAGTACTTCCAGTAACGTATCGAGACCACGGAAGTCAACAAGTATAACGTTAACCATATTCAGACCGCCTGCGAGCTCATAGGAGTTATCAATGAAGAATTGGGAGATCGCTTCAAAACCATTTTGATGGCGCATCGCATGGGCACTGAAAGCAATGAGTGTGACGACAGTACCAACTGTTACGGCGATAATCGCATTAGTAACCTTGAAAGCCGGTTTGAACGATTCTTTTCTAAGTTCAGGCAGGTGATAAAAGACAAGAAGGAACAGAACAACCATAACAGTTTCCACAAGAAGCTGTGTGAGTGCTAAGTCCGGTGCCCGGAATATAACAAAGAATAGAGCCAGTAAAAATCCGATAACGCCTACGACAATAATGGCTGTGATTCGTTTGTTTATAAATGGAATCACGACTGTTGTCGCTATAAAAATTCCTGTAAGGATCCACATATACCATGAAATCGGTGCTACGTTTTCCAGGTCAATAGCAAAAGCATCATATCTCATGAAGCTGTAAATAAACAAAAGCATCATAAACGCTAGCATATAGGCAAAGTAGTCTCTCAGCAGCCCAGTCATTTGAACACGAGTCACACCTTGAGAACCGACAATTAACCAGTCCAAAGAATTATCATATAAACCGTTAAGAGGGTCTCTTTCTTTCATATAGACTTTCATGGCGGACCATTTGTTCATGTTCACGTAAAGAAGGGAGCCAAAAGCAACAACACCTAGCGTCATAAATAACTCTGTATTAAATCCGTGCCAATGATAAATATTTACATAAAACGTTTCTCCCTCAGCCAGAAGGTTTGGCAAAATGGAAGCCATCGCCGGTTCGATAACTGAGTACGCTAATAGATTCGGAAACAGACCGAAAATAATGACGAGGGACGCAAGGACCACCGGGCTGATGAGCATACCGGCAGGAGCTTCGTGTACATGCTTGTCATAGTTTTCAGGCTTAAAGTCACCTGTAAAGGTTTTAAAGAACATAATCAAACAGTACAAGAAAGTAAATACACTGGCGATCCAGGCAAAGACAGGGAACAAGAGTCCTAGGGTCTGCATATTGAAGCCTTCAAAAGACATCGCATTTAAAACTCCGGTAAAGAACATCTCTTTACTGAGGAATCCATTAAATGGAGGCAGACCAGCCATAGCAGCCGTACCGATTAAGGAAACAGTGAAAGTAATCGGCATAATAGACATCAGGCCGCCCAGCTTTCTTATATCCCTTGTACCTGTTTCGTGGTCCACAATCCCCGCAGCCATAAACAAACTTCCTTTAAAGGTTGCATGGTTAATTAAATGAAAGATGGCAGCGAGTGTAGCAGCACTGTAAAGCATAGTATCTTCTCCGAAACCAAAAGCAAGAGAAGCAGAACCAAGACCAAGAAGTGTCATAATCAATCCAAGCTGACTGACCGTGGAAAAGGCTAAGATTCCTTTTAAATCCTTTTGCCGGACCGCAGAAATAGATCCCCACACCAAGGTCACAATACCAAAGCTGGACAGTATCCAGAACCACTCAGCCGATCCGCCAAACACAGGTGTTAAGCGGGCAACTAAATAAATACCTGCTTTAACCATCGTGGCTGAATGCAGATACGCACTGACCGGTGTTGGAGCTTCCATAGCATCTGGAAGCCAGATGTGAAACGGGAACTGAGCTGATTTGGTGAACGCACCAAGAAGTACCAGCAGCATAGCCGGCAGAAATAGAGGACTTGCTGCCACTACATCCACTTGTTCAATAATCCCGCGTATGCTGAAGGTTCCAGTCATAACATAAAGCAGGATAAAGCCCCCAAGCATTGCAAATCCGCCAAATACTGTAATCAGCATAGACTTTTGGGCACCGTATGTAGACTTCTCTCTATGGTACCAGTAGCTGATTAACAGAGCAGAAGCAAGACTTGTCAACTCCCAGAAAACATAAAGCACAATTAAATTGTCTGAGAGGACTACTCCAAACATTGCCCCCATAAACATAAGAAGGTACACATAAAAATTATTTAATCGTTCGGTTTTCTTTGATAAATAGAAAATGGAATAAAGAACAACCAAAGCACCAATACCCGAAATCAGGAGAGCAAATAGTAAGCTCAATCCATCAACATAAACCGTAAAATTGATGCCAAGGGAAGGAACCCATGGAACAGTTTGTTCTACTACACTTCCCCCAGAGGTAACAGGAAGAAAGGTTAAAAAGTAGATAAATAACACAGCTGGAAGAATCATAACAAACCAGCCGGTATGAACAGCTCTTGCATATCTATATAAGAATGGAATGAGTATAGCTAGCAAGAATGGTGATAAGACAGCCCAGTGCAGCAGAGTCATGAACAAAAAAACCTCCTTTTATTTTTTTAATGGAAAATGCAAAAAAATGTAAAATTATGCAGACAAAACAATGCGCTAACTGTAGAAAATCAGCTTCCTGCATAAGAGAACTTCAATTCCTCGGGTGAAATGAACTAGGTGTTCTTTACTCCAATAGACCGAACAATTGCAAAGCTATGTCAAATTATAACCTAAAATTTTTGTTGTTGCACCCTTGGTGCATTGCGACTCCTTTCGGGTTTACAGGATTTATATATAGGAAGAAATACGCTGTTCCAAGCTGAATTTTTTTTATATTGAAGGTTTTGTGAAAGTAAAGTTTGGAAACTGATTGTCTTATTTCTTCCTTATCCTCCTTACTCTCAAGACGTATAAAAAGTGTCGAAAAAGGCGAACCTAACGCTAAAATAGTATTGGTGGAAGGAATTTTTCAATATGAAAAGAAAAGCTGGTGTTTCAATTGCAATCTTTGTTTCTCTTTTCAGTCTTGCCTTTGCATTAAATTCGTACACCTCCCGGCCATTTCCTAGTATGCCCCCGGAGAGCAATGAAAATGAGTTTGAGATTTTTCAAGTGGAGACCCCAATGACTGATGCCAGGCCTGAACCCTTTCTCCCAAGGGAATACATTCGAATTTATCAGGGGATTGAAGATGAGCAGAGTTCATAAAAAAGCAGCCGTTTAAAAAGAAACGGCTGCTTTTTTAAATGAACTCAAGATGACATTCTGTTTGTCACTGGAAGACGGACATGAAGTGAACGGCGCTCAAGTTCAGATTCAATTAATTGAATAAAGTCTTCATTAAGACGAAGGGATACGGCTTTCAGATATGCTTCCACTAGCAAATCATCTGGCAATTGTTCCATAGGTAAATCCGCTTGATAAGCGGATGGTCACCTCCTTCATTTATTCACTTTTATGACTTATTCATGTATGTAGGTGGGAATCAGATTCAATTTGTTAAATCAAATGTTATCATGTAATGGGTAAGAGAACAATCGTTCGATTTATCCACAATTTCCCGTGGATAAATTGTGTACAATCTGTATATAAATTCATTTTTCAGGGTACTGTCGGTTGTTAATTTGGGGATATAATTATCCACAACCATGAAACGAGCTTGGTTTTTGTCGAAAAGTTTTGGAAAAAAGTTAGCATATTTGAAAAAAGAGCCTATTATCGTTATACTTTCAGTTTAGTTACATAATGGTACGGTTAAGAAAAACATAATGACGGAGAATGCTAAGAATGAGGGTGAATTGAGTGCTGCGACAATTTATGCCGGATGAGTTTATTGAGAGTGTGTATGAACTTGATGTGGTTAAACTGAAAGAAGAGGGCATTAAAGGGATCATTACGGACCTTGATAATACGTTAGTGGAATGGGACAGGCCTGAGGCTACGCCTGAACTTCTTGAATGGTTTAAAAAAGTAAGGGACAGTGGATTCAAGATCACTATTGTTTCTAATAATAACGAAAGACGTGTCCGTTTGTTTTCTGAGCCAACAGGGATAGGTTTTATTCATTCCGCCAAGAAACCAAGCAGAAAAGCTTTTGTAAAAGCCTGTCAAGAGATGGGGCTGCAGCGAGAAGAGGTTGTTGTACTGGGAGACCAGGTACTGACGGATGTATTTGGAGGCAACAGAGCCAGGTTTAAGACAATATTAGTGGTTCCGGTAGCTTCCACTGATGGTTTTTTTACGAAGATTAACAGAAGGGTTGAGCGCAGAGTGCTTAAACGTTTGAAAAAAAGAGGGCTTATCCAATGGGAGGATTCCAATCGTGAGTGAACAGGAAATTGTATGTACAGGGTGTGGGGTAACGATTCAAACTGAAGATAAGCAGGGAATTGGTTATACCCCGCCATCAGCATTAGAGCGGGATGTTATTACGTGTCAAAGGTGTTTTCGTTTAAAACACTATAATGAGGTGCAGGATGTGCCTTTAACAGATGATGATTTTCTTGCGATTTTAAATCAGTTAGGGCAGACAGATGCTCTTATAGTAAAAATTGTAGATATCTTTGATTTTAACGGAAGCTGGCTCCCCGGCCTTCATCGTTTCGTAGGAGACAATCAAGTCCTTCTCGTCGGAAATAAAGCTGACTTGCTCCCTAAATCTGTAAAGCAAAATAAAGTGATCCAATGGATGAAAAAGTCTGCGAAGGAACTGGGACTGAAGCCGGCTGATGTCATGCTCATGAGTGCTGAAAAGAAATACGACATCGACAAAGTAGCAGAAGCAATTGAACAATATAGGAAGAATCGTGATGTTTATATTGTAGGTTGTACAAATGTAGGTAAATCCACTTTCATAAATTCCCTTATTAAGCAATTCGGAGGGGGAGATGAGGAGCTAATCACGACCTCTCACTTTCCAGGAACGACTCTTGATATGATTGATATACCGTTAGAAGATGGAAAGAGCCTATTCGATACCCCTGGGATTATTAATCACCATCAAATGGCTCATTTTGTCAGCCAAAAGGAATTAAAGGAAATCACTCCCAGGAAAGAGATCAAGCCAAAGATTTTTCAGCTTAATGAAGGACAAACTCTTTATGCTGGCGGCATGGCACGGTTGGATTTCCTTCAAGGAGAAAGAAACTCCTTTGTTTGTTATTTTGCAAACGATCTTTCGATTCACAGGACAAAGACAGAAAAAGCTGACGAGCTTTATGAAAATCACTTAGGAGATATGCTGTCTCCTCCTGGTAAGGAAACAGCCAAAGAGTTTCCGCCTTTAAAACGCCAGGAGATCACCATTAAAGAGGAGAAAACGGACGTGGTGATTTCCGGCTTGGGATGGATTAATGTAAGTGAAGCGGGGGCAAAAATTGCTGTATATGTACCAGAGGGGTCTCATGTCACCATACGTGAGGGTATTATTTAATCCTTTGGTTCTGTTATGAAGAGTGTTGATTTTTTTAATATAGATAAGCGAGCGAGCCTCATTCGTAAATAAAATGAAATACAATTCTTTAAATAGAGAGGTTCGGGGGAGGAAAAAAGAAATGGGAAACTTGTATGTGTTGTTTGGCCACCCGGTTGGTCATTCTATGTCGCCGATTGTGCACAATGAACAATTTTCATTGCTGAATATGCCTCATCATTATCACGCTATTGACGTGGAGCCTGGAAAAATAAAAGAAGCAGTGGAGGCAATCAAGGCCCTTTCCATTGCTGGAGCTAATGTCACGGTTCCCCACAAGGTTGAAATCATGAAGCATCTGGATCATATTGATGAAGAAGCCAGGATCATTGGAGCTGTCAATACCATTGTAAATGAAAATGGTGTATTAACTGGATATAACACAGATGGACAGGGATATCTTGAATCACTTCTTGAAGTGACTGGTCCTGATATTTCTGATTATAAGATCCTTGTAATAGGTGCTGGGGGAGCGTCAAGAGCGGTAGTTACCGTTTTATGCCGTTACGGGGTAAACGATCTAATGATCACAAACAGAACCCAGGAAAGGGCTGAAGCCCTATCCAAGGACTGCGGAGGTCAGGTAATCAGCAAGGAAAAAGCAGAAGGAATGCTCTCAGAATTTGATGTTATTATTAACACCACTTCAATTGGTATGAGTCCAAACACTGACGAGATGCCGATGAGTGTAGAAGGGATGAAACCAAAGACAATTGCAAGCGACCTTATATACAATCCTTTACAAACAAGGTGGCTGGCTGAAGCGGAGAAACGAGGTGCCGTGACCCACAGCGGAATTGGAATGTTCGTGAGGCAGGGCGCTCTGGCGTTTAAAAAGTGGACGGGACAGGAAGCTGACCTGGAAATCATGACCAAGACCGTGTTACAACAATTAGGAGGCAAAAATGACTAAGTTAACTGGTAAGCAAAAGAGATTTCTCCGGAGCCAGGCTCATCACCAAAAGCCTATTTTCCAAGTTGGAAAAGGAGGAGTAAATGAGAATTTAATAAAACAGGTGATTGATGCCCTGGAAGCACGGGAATTAATTAAAATAAGCGTACTTCAAAATTGCATGGATGATAAACATGAGGTAGCAGAAGCAGTAGGTAAAGGAGCAAAAGCAGAAATTGTCCAGGTGATCGGCAATACAATTGTTTTATATAAGGAATCAAAGGAAAATAAATCTATAGAGCTTCCTTAAATTCTAAGGAGTGAATCTCAGTGGCAATAAAAGTTGGAATACTCGGAGGAACGTTTGATCCACCTCATCATGCTCACTTGATGATAGCTCAGGAAGCTTTAACGGAATGCGGGCTCGACGAGGTTTGGTTTATACCAGTAAATGTACCTCCTCATAAACAGAGATCTTCGACGACGAGTAATCGTCAAAGAAAAGAAATGATTCAACTTGCTATAAATGATAATCCCTTCTTTAAACTTTCTACTATAGAACTTGAACGTGGTGGTCCTTCCTTTACAATAGATACAATTAAACAACTTAAGAAAGAAAACCCGTCTCATGAATACTATTTTATTATAGGGGGCGATATGGCAGAGCAGCTGGATACGTGGCATGAAATTAATGCTCTTAAGAAATTGGTCACTTTTACGGTAGCCGCCCGTCCGCCATATAAATCATCACCACCTTTTCAGGAAGGGATCTTAATAATGGAAGCCCCGCAGCTTGATGTTTCTTCCACTGATATTCGTTTGAGGGTTAAAATGGGAAAAAATATTCAATATTTAGTCCCTGATTCAGTGAGAGAATATATTAAAGAGAGGGGATTATATGAATAGAGCCACTGCTCTTGAAATTGTAAAGGAACAGTTGACAGGTGAACGTTACACGCATACATTAGGAGTTACAGAAACTGCCGTGGAGTTGGCGAAATTATACGGGGCAGACGTACAAAAAGCTGAGACAGCTGCTATTTTCCATGATTATGCGAAGTTTCGTTCAAAAAGTGAAATGCTTGATATCATTGAGGAGCAGAAAGTCAGTAAAGAATTCCCAAGGTATGGAGATGCTCTTCTTCATGCACCTGCAGGAGCCTTTTTAGTTGAAAAGGAAGCAGGTATTAAGGATAAGGAAATACTTTCTGCTATATACTGGCATACTACCGGACAAGCGAGAATGACATTACTGGAGAAGGTTATTTTTATTGCCGACTATATCGAGCCTAATCGTTCTTTTCCAGGAGTGGAAGAGGTCAGGAAAGAAGCATACAACAATCTGGACAGTGCAATTATTATGTCTCTTCGCAATACCATTCAATTTTTACTGCAAAAAGGCCAGCCTGTTTTTCCGGAAACACTGGCTGCATATAACGAACTGGTGTTAGAAAAAAAATAAAAATCGAAAGGTCAGGTGTTTAAATGCAAGATAATACTATTCTTCAAATGGCTGTGCAGGGAGCAGATGATAAAAAAGCTGAGGACATTGTAGCGCTAGATATGAAAGGAATTTCCCTAATCGCAGATTATTTTGTTATCTGTCATGGTAATTCCCATAAGCAGGTCCAGGCTATTGCTCACGAAATTAAGAAAGCAGCCCAGGAAGAAGGATATGAGGTAAAACGCCTTGAAGGGTATGAGCAAGCGAAATGGGTATTAGTTGATCTTGGAGACGTTGTAGTGCATATTTTCCACAAGGATGACCGCCAATACTACAACCTTGAAAAACTCTGGGGAGATGCCCAATATGTAGAGCTTGAAAAGGTGTTAAATTAATTATAAAAAACGCCGATCCTAAAGCGGGGTCGGCGTTTTTTGACGGCCGGAGTTCCTGCCTTCACAGACAAGGATAATTGTATATAAGTAATATTTTATAAAAGTAAGGAGGAGACCAAAATGAGCGCCTACCAAGGCTTTGCTTATTATTATGATGAATTAATGGAGGAGGCTCCTTATAAAGAGTGGGTAGTATGGATAGAAAAAACATTAACTGCAAATGAAGTGACAGCTCCTCATTTGTTAGATGTGGGCTGCGGTACAGGTACGATCATGACTGATTTGATAAAAAAAGGATACCGAATAGATGGTGTTGATGCTTCAGAGGAAATGCTTGCAGTCGCTAACGAGAAAATGCCAAAAGATCAGGGATCCCGACTTTTTTGCCAGGATATGAGAGAACTCGAAGGGTTAGGAGTTTTTGATACTGTTATAGTAACGTGCGATTCTTTAAATTACCTTTTAACAAAAAAGGATGTGGAAAAAGCTTTTGCTTCCTTTTATTCTCATTTAAAAACAGGAGGACTGTTATTATTTGACGTTCATTCTCTTTCGTACATGGAAGATGAACTTGCAGGGTTTCAGTTTGCTGAATCGTTAGAAAATCGAAGCTGTATATGGAATTGTTATAATGGCGAGGACCCATACTCAGTGGAGCATGAACTGACGTTTTTTATTAAAGAAGAAGACGGCAGATATAGAAGATTTGACGAATTTCACTATCAGCGGACCTTTTCTCAGCAGGAGTATGAAGATATGCTCAGGGCACAGGGATTTAAAAATGTAAGAGTTACTGCTGATTTTACGGACCAACCTCCCGGTCAAGGCAGTGACAGGTTATTTTTTACTGCAATTAAAAAAGATTTACAATAATAAGACTTTTCAGTAAGATAGAGACAGGCTCTTTAAGAGTCCTGTCTCTTCGTAAATTTATCAGCGAGCAGTTCTTTATCCTCGTAATACTTTTCATGTGTTGCCTTAAACAAATCTTCGAACATTCCCTCTGATTGTCTATGGAGAACTTTAAGTCCCTCACCAGTAATTCCACCTGGAACGTGGACCTTTTTCTGCAAGGAAGGAAGTGTATAAAATCCCTTTTCAAAAAGAGAGGATAACCCTTGGATCATTTCTGCAGTCAGGTACTCTGCATCCTTTCTCTCAATTTCCGTTTCACTTACCGCAGCATCTATAAAAGACTGAAGCAGATAGCTAAAGAAAGCAGGCCCGCAGCTTACTATGTCGCTTGCTACACGAGTTACTTTTTCTTCAATCTCGTGAGGGTGGCTGAAATCCGAAAACCATTTTGCGATCTTTTCTTTTTCGTGATCTTCCCAGTTCGAACCGTAGGTCAACAACAAGACGCCTTTACCAGCACGATTTGTTATGCTTGGTATAGATCTCATAACCTTACAGGGAAGCGATTGTTCCAGCTGACTGACTTCTATCGGACTTGTGATTGAGGAAACAATGTGATCTCTTGTTACATAGGGAGCGATCTCCTGAAGAACATCTGGAAATTGTAAAGGTCTTACACAAACAAATAGTAAGTTGCTTTGTTTTACTACATCAGAGATCTTCTTTTTCAGCTTTATGCCGGGATAAGCATCTGCCAACTTTTTGGCTTTATCCAGCGTGCGATTTGTAATAATCATTTCTTCCTTTTGAGCAGCTCCGCTTTCCACAATAGTTTCCACTAATATCCTTCCCATGTTTCCAGTCCCAATGACACCCACCTGCATACTATATGCCTCCTTTAAAGGCTCAGTATGACCCCCATACTTTTCCCTTATTCTTTACTATCTCAACGATATGAGAAAGTGACTTTTTTTATGACTTTCGATTAATGTATGACTGAATCATTTCTTTTGTCACGTTTTTTCGCTGAGGAAACCGGTATTGTGCCGCAATTTGATTCATTTCCTTTGTAATTTGGTTAATACGCTGTACTGAAATTTCTCCAGGGTCTTTTTTGGCCTGTGTCAGTGTTTCTTCAATTGCCTCTTCTCTACGCAGGTCAAGTGCCAAAAATTCTTTTTCTTTTAGTAAACGTTTCTCTATTTGTCCTGATATCGCTTGATGAACACTCATGTTATATTCCTCCTATTTTCAACAAAGGCAGGTGTTTTGTTTTGCTGCAAAAGGTTAAATGGATAAGCTATATAGCCGGCGGGTGTATTTTAACCACACTTAGTGTACTTTGGTTTCTTTCTAATGACAATACAGAAGAGCTGCAATTTTCACATTGGAGCCAGGAAGAAGATATTTATTCAGATGAGGAGGTCAACAAGGAGGAACACATACAGGCTGACCCGCTATGGATTAAAATAGACATAAAAGGAGAAGTGAAAGTATCAGGGGTTTATGAAATGGAGGAAGGAAAGAGAGTTATTGATGCGATTGAAAAAGCAGGGGGGTTAACAGATGAAGCAGATGAGAGACACGTGAATTTAGCAGAAACATTACGGGATGAAATGGTGATCTATGTACCGAGAGAAGGGGAGCATGGTGAAGGAGAACTTCATTTCGGGACTGACAGCGGTCCCACTAAAATCCGGGTGAATTACGCTGATGCTGTAGAACTCGAAGCCATTCCCGGGATTGGCCCGGCTAAAGCTCAAGCGATTATTACCTATAGAGAGGATCATGGACGGTTTAGTGAAATTACTGATTTAGAAAAAGTAGGAGGAATTGGACCAAAGTCAATAGAACAAATGAAGGAGTATATTTCTGTAGATTAATAGAATTGCAGCTTGCTGCATGAGGAGGAGAAGTGGTGGAACGTAAGAATGAATGGAAATTAGAAACAATGGCCGTGCATAGCGGTCAGGAAGTTGACTCTGCTACTCAGGCAAGGGCAGTGCCTATTTATCAGACAACGTCATATGGTTTTAAAGACACTGACCATGCTGCTAATCTCTTTTCCTTATCTGAATTTGGGAACATATACACCCGAATAATGAACCCTACCCAGGATGTGTTTGAAAAAAGAGTAGCTGAAATGGAAGGCGGTGTGGGAGCTTTGGCAACGGCAAGCGGAAGCTCAGCCATTCACCTTGCTATTTTAAATTTATGTGAAAGCGGGGATGAAATTGTAGCATCCAGCGGGCTTTATGGCGGTACTTATAATTTGTTTATGCACACTTTACCTAAGCTAGGGATTACGGTTCACCTTGTCGAAGGAAACAACCCAGGAGCCTATGAGGAAAAGATCAATGAAAGAACAAAACTTGTTTTTGGCGAAATGATAGGCAACCCAAATGGTGATATTTTTGATATTGAACAAATAGCCGAGGTGGCACATAGTCATGACATTCCTTTAATAATTGATGCTACGCTGGTTACGCCATATTTATGCCGGCCCTTTGACCATGGAGCAGATATCGTTGTTCACTCTGCAACGAAGTTTATTGGGGGCCATGGAACTTCTATTGGAGGAGTTATTGTGGACAGCGGCAAGTTTAATTGGAAGAATGGAAAGTTTCCTGGGCTGACCGAACCGGATCCAAGTTATCATGGCGTAGTCTATACAGAAGCAGTCGGTGACCTGGCATATATTATTAAAGCAAGAGTCCAATTGCTCAGAGACCTGGGTCCGGCTATTGCTCCAATGAATTCCTTTTTATTACTTCAAGGGCTTGAAACTCTCCACCTTCGCATGGAGCGCCATTGTGAGAATGCCGTTAAGGTAGCACAATATTTAGAAGGCCATGAACTAGTGGACTGGGTAAATTATCCAGGCCTTGAATCTCATAGAACATATGAGCTTGGCAGGAAGTATTTACCTAAAGGGCAGGGGTCTATTTTGACCTTTGGAATACGAGGGGGGTTAAGAGAAGGCAAGAAACTGATTGATTCTTTAAAGCTTCATTCGCATGTTGCAAACGTGGGAGATGCTAAATCGCTTGTGATTCATCCTGCAAGCACCACTCACCAGCAATTAACCGAGGAGGCGCAAAAAGCTGCAGGTGTTACCCCTGATCTTATCCGTCTTTCAGTGGGCATTGAGCATAGCAGCGATATTATCGCTGACCTTGATCAAGCCATAAAAAGAAGCCAGGAGTAAAGAAAGCTTTGACGGCTGGACGTTCCTGCTCTACACTATTATCTGAAATAGATTGTGTAGGAGTGAAAAGCATGGAGAGAATCTCCTGGGATCAATATTATATGGCACAAAGTCATTTGCTTGCTTTACGGAGTACATGTACGAGATTGATGGTAGGGGCCACGATTATCAGAGATAAAAGGATTATCGCAGGGGGCTATAATGGGTCAATTTCAGGCGGAGATCACTGTCTGGATGAAGGCTGTTATGTCGTGGATGGTCACTGTATTCGTACGATCCACGCTGAGATGAATGCTCTTTTACAATGCGCCAAGTTTGGGGTGGCTACAGAGGGAGCGGAACTTTATGTCACTCATTTTCCGTGCGTTCATTGTGCCAAAGCAATTATCCAAAGCGGAATAAAAAAAGTCATTTATGCTACAGACTACAAAAATCACCCGTATGCACAGGATATCCTTCAAAAAGCGGGTGTGAGTGTCGAGCAGGAAGAACTTGAAGATACAGTTCTGGACTATAATAAAAGTGAAAAACTTTCCTTTACCGCAGACCTGCTCAAGAAATTAGAAAAAGCCGGTGTAGATTCCGGTGAAATGAAGGATTTGCATGAAAGAGCAAACCAGTTATTCACATCCTCTTGAGAAAAGCAGGTGATGAATGGGTGAAAGGCAAGGTTTACTTGCTGGCGCTGGCAGCATGCTTGGGTACAGCTGCAGCGATTGAAATTTCGGCGAAGGCGGCAGGAGGAGGATTTTTCCTTCTTCTTGTCCTTTGCTTTCTAAAAAAAGAAAAACATAGCGTTTGTCTTTTTATTGTCTGCATATTTCTTATATCCCTCTTTAGAGGGATGGCTGCAGACAGCAATAACGTAACTTCACTCTCTCCTGAAACCTCCTTTGTTGACGGAAAGATTATGGCAGGCCCTGATATAGATGGTAACCTGTTGACGATGACCCTCTCTCTTCCTCACAAAGAAACCCTTCCTGTAAGCTATATTATTTCTTCCCCAGAAGAAAAAGAAGAACTGCAAACTCTTACGCCGGGACTTCACTGCCGGCTGCATGGTTCACTATCTCCTCCTTCAAAACCTTCCAATTTCGGAGCCTTTGACTATCAGCAATATCTGTACAGGCAATCTGCACATTGGGTTTTTACGCCGGATCATTTCACAGCATCCCACTGTCTTTCCGAGGTTACTGATATGAAGGACAGGCTGAAAGTATGGAGGCACGAGGGCATTCACTGGATTGAAAACGTTTTTCCTGAGGACGTACAAGGACTAATAGCAGCTCTCATTTTTGGAGAAAGAACCCTATTGGAACCTGACCTTCTTTCATCTTATCAAAGGTTGGGACTAGTCCACCTGCTCGCAGTATCAGGCCTTCATGTTGGTATTATCACTGGAACTTTGTTCTACATATTCATCCGTCTGGGAATCACCCGGGAACATACGTACAGTCTTCTAATTGCGTTTCTCCCGGCGTACATTATTTTAGCAGGCGGTGCTCCTTCAGTGATAAGAGCTTCCATGATGACGTTACTTGTGTTGATTTGCTTAAAATCGAAGCTTCCCATTTCACCTATAGATACAATAGCCTGGGTATTTATTTTTTTATTGTGGCACAACCCTTATTATCTCTTTCATATCGGCTTTCAGCTGTCTTTTCTAGTGAGCTTTTCCCTGCTTGTCTCAAGTCATAAAATTTTTTCAAAAGTAAAGGGAGCGGCTTTTCAACTTTGCTTTGTCAGCCTTATTGCCCAGCTTTCCTCTTTTCCTTTACTGGTTCTCCATTTTTACTCGGTTTCTTTCCTCAGCTATCCGCTTAATTTGTTTTTTATACCGTTTATCTCTCTTTTCGTTCTTCCAGGTTCCTTTATTTTATTTTTCCTTTCCCTTTGGTTTCCTCCAGCCTACAACCTCTTTATTATTCCTTTTACTTCCATTGTCACGTTATCACACGAGGTGCTGAATCTGGCAGCAAGTATTCCAGAGGCCCAAGCCGTGTTTGGCAAGCCCTCCTTGGTCATAATGGGATTATTTATAATAACCACTTATGTCCTGTTTCTATCTTTTGAAAAGAAAAAAAGAGCAATTGTCGCTGCTTCTTCACTATGGGTGATGGCTGCAGGTATTCAGCTGGCTGTGCCTTATCTTGATAAAAATGGATATGTAACGCTGCTTGATGTGGGGCAGGGAGACAGTATTCTTATTGAGCTTCCATTAAGGGAAGGTGTGTATTTAATTGATGCGGGCGGTCACGTAGCTTTTGAAAGAGAAGAGTGGCAGGAGCGGTCGTCAGTTTATGATCCAGGTGCCAGGGTGGTGGTTCCATATTTGCAGCACAGAGGAATTAAGCAAATTGACAAAATGATCGTCTCTCACGGACATTGGGATCATTATGGCGGGATGTTTGCTGTGATGGAAGAAACAAAAGTAAAAAGAGTGTTATATGGAAATGTTCCTCTTGAAGGAGAGGGAGAAAGAGAGTTGTTTACCGCAATGAGCGAACGGAAAATACCTGTATACGCTGTATCGGAAGGCGACAGGTGGAGTACATCGGGAGTTGATTTTCTTATTTTATCGCCAAAAGGAAATGAAAGCAGTGTAAATAACCGATCCATTGTTTTATGGATGAAAATGAATGGAGAGAATTGGCTGTTTACGGGTGATATGGAAGGAGAAAGTGAAAAGCGCTTTATAGAAGAACATGGAGACGTAAGGGCTGATATCTTAAAAGTCGCACATCACGGCAGTCAGACGTCAACTTCGCCAGAATTCATAAAACAAATTCAGCCGAAAGCAGCTCTGATTCCAGCGGGGAGATGCAACCGATTTGGGCATCCCCATTCCTCTGTCCTTGAAACATTGGAACAAGAGGATGTCATGGTTTTTCGCACCGACGTTCATGGCTCGGTAAGATTTACATTTACGGAAATGGGAGTGAAAGGATGGGAGGTAATGTTGTCAGAAGAAGGGGAAGTGAACTGTTCATAACATACAAAAGGACTGTCCCGGTGACAGTCCTTTTATGCCTTACAGGTTGCCAACCACTTCAACGACCGTGGCCACAACAAAGATAAGGGTAAAAAATACAAATGAAACAATAAATCCAACAGCTGAATCAATAGCGTCATTCCGCTTACTTTGAACATCTTTTTCAAAATGATTCATATTTAATCCCTCCTCGTACACATTTTAGTATAAGCGAAGCTATTTTAAAAATCCATAACGTTCACTAAATTCACAAACAGAATTTCCCTCATTGAAAGCTCCAGGACAAGTCTGATTGAAGAATATAACACAGGAAGGAGTGTATTCCCCTGATTGTAAAGAGTTGTCACCTATAGTTTGCTGCCGCATAGGATACCATAAGAGAGAAAGAAAGAACGCTCAACCGTTAAGAAAGAGGGTTCCTAGGTCTTTTTCTTAACGTTTATCATAAATGGAAAGTGCCGCCTTTCCGTGCTGGTACTTTCCTTTTACTTACTGAATGGGACTCCTCCTGAGAAAGGTGGAGTCCTTTAAGTTATGATTGATAAATAAGAGTAGAAAAGATAGTATAAAAATAAATATTCTTGTCCTGCCTTGTTTTATACAGGTATGCATGATAAGAAAAATCAACTAAAGAGGCTGAAGCTGTATGTCTTATATAAAACTGAAAGAAAAGATAAAAAAAGGACAGTTAGCTCCTTTGTATTTGCTTTATGGTACTGAACATTACTTAATAGATGAAATTACACAGCAGCTTCTTAGCAAGGCATTGACCGATGAAGAAAGGGATTTTAACCTCTCGGTATATGATATGCAGGAACAGCCTGTCGATTCAGCTGTAGAAGAAGGGCAGACCCTTCCTTTTTTTGGTGACCGTCGTGTGGTGATTGTAAAAAATGCTTCGTTTTTAACGGGAGCAAAAGGTAAAGATAAGGTAGAACATAACCTGAAAGTGCTCGAAGAATACATAGAAAACCCGCCTCGTGAAACCTTGTTTATTATCATCGCTCCGTATGCCAAGCTTGATGAACGAAAAAAGTTAGTGAAGAAATTAAAAAGCGGTGGAGAAGTACTCCAGGCAGATTCATTTGACGATCAATTAAAAGCAAAATGGCTTCAGGAGAAAGCAGAAGAAATGAACCTGTCCCTCCCTTTAGAGGCTAAGGAAAAGCTTCTTCAGCTGGCGGGCAGAGATTTGATGCAGCTTGCTTCTGAGTTTCAAAAGCTGGCTCTTTATGCCGGAGAAAGCAAGTCCATTACTGTAGAATCAGTTGAAATGCTTATTGCACGCACGTTGGAGGAAAATATATTCGCTTTGGTAGAAAATGTTGTATATGGGCGGACAGAGAAGGCACTACGTATTTATTATGACCTTTTAAAACAGAATGAAGAGCCTGTAAAGATCCTTAACTTGTTTGCCCGTCAGTTTCGAATTATTCTTCATATTAAAGAGTTAAGCAGACGTGGGTATTCCCGGCAAAAAATCGCAGGCCATTTAAAGCTCCACCCTTATGCTGTTAAAATGGCTGAACAGCAGGCAAAGGGTTTTTCCGAGAAAGAACTGGCCTCTATTTTGAAGGAACTGGCAGAAATGGATTATCAAATGAAAATGGGTAAAATGGACAAGAAGCTGATTTTGGAATTATTTATTACCCAGTTAAAAAAAGAGCCAAAAAAAGCAAGGCCCCGCTAGGAGCCTTGCTTTTTTGTATAAGTAAAGATTTCTCTACATACGAACAAAAACGACTCCAGTGAGTCGTTTTTTCGCATTGTTACTCAAAAATTTATTGAGCAATCTCGTTTAAGCGCTTTTGCAGACGAGATTTTTCTCTAGATGCAGCATTTGTATGAATCAAATTCTGACCTGCAGCTTTGTCCAATTTTTTCGTAGCAAGGAAGAACAATTCTTTTGCTCCCTCAACATCGTTGTTATCTGCTTTTTTGTAGAATTCCTTAACTGCAGAACGCATAGCAGATTTGAACGCTTGATTCTTCACACGCTGTTGTTCATTAAGCTCAACGCGTTTGATGGCAGATTTAATATTTGCCATTTACTTCACCTCCTTGATGGGGATCCATTGGTTCTTTTTAAATCAATACAACATAATGGATTCTACCAAAAAAGCGCAGCCTATGCAATACAAGAATAAAACGGCTAAAACAGGACACGATAGGAAAAATATAAACAAAATATTTTTGGCTATCATTTTACAAGGGGGGATAGAAGTGGGTGAAGATCTAGATTTATCTCGCTTTTCTGTAAGAACGGACCTGGCAATGGAAGCAGAACAGATGGTAAAGGAAAGGGAGCAGAGTACAAAAGAGCCCGCAAAGGAAATCAATGGTGTGATAGTAAAAGAGAAAACTGAAGATGGAGTGAAAATGGTAAATGTAACCATCGACAGTAAGGGCTCAGAGAGAATAGGAAAAAAGGCAGGAGAGTATTTAACTTTTGAAGCACAGGGAATTAGAAAGAAAGACACAGAACTCCAGAAAAATTTAGAGAGAATTTTTGCCAGGGAGTTCAACGCATTTTTAAATAATATCGGGGTAGAGGATTCGGCCAGCTGTCTAATAGTAGGACTTGGAAACTGGAACGTAACACCTGACGCCTTAGGGCCAATGGTAGTTGAAAAGCTTGTTGTAACAAAGCACTTGTTTAAAGAGGCTCCTGAACAGGTGGAGGAGGGGTTTCGCTCCATTAGTGCGATCAGGCCTGGTGTGATGGGGCTTACAGGTATTGAAACGAGTGATATTATCATGGGAATTATAGAAAAAACGAAGCCGGATTTTGTGATAGCTATTGACGCCTTAGCTTCTCGTTCCATTGAGAGAGTGAATACGACGATCCAGGTTTCTGATGCAGGGATCCATCCGGGATCAGGGGTGGGGAACAAACGTAAAGAGCTTAGTAAAGAAACGCTGGGAATTCCAGTTATAGCTGTAGGCATTCCAACTGTTGTGGATGCAGTTTCCATTACAAGCGATACGATCGACTTTTTGCTAAAGCACCTGGGAAGAGAAATGAAAGAAGGCAATCGGCCTTCAAGGTCGTTAGCTCCAGCAGGGATGACCTTTGGTGAAAAGAAAGAATTCACAGACGAGGATATGCCGGAGAAAGAAAAAAGAGAATCTATTCTTGGGATGATTGGCAGCCTTGAGGAAAATGAAAAGAGACAGTTGATTCAGGAAGTTCTTGCTCCTCTTGGCCATAACCTGATGGTTACTCCAAAGGAAGTAGACGTTTTTATGGAAGATATGGCCAATGTTATTGCTGAAGGTCTGAATGCTGCTTTACACAAATCAATTGATCAGGATAATACTGGAACCTACTCTCATTAATCAAGAGTAGGTTTTTTTGTTTAGAGATGCTTTTTTATATGCCTGCTTTTCCTTCCCTATTGTCCATAAAAATTTGATTTCTCCTTGCGCCACTGTTTTCTTGAGCCTCTGGATATTCCGGCAGACCCGTGATAAACCAATCCCCCTCATTCGTGTTCACGATACAGACAGAGCCTGCGATTCCTCAGGACCCCCCTGCGGGATCTTCGGATCATGCTATTTATCCGTTTATCTACAATACAATTGACTCATAAGATCAACATCCCCCTTAGAGTCTAACGAAAAAGAACTCATTGGAAGCCTTATCTACATAGTAGAGATCAACCTATCAAAATTTAATAGAAATCTGTTCTACGGCAAAGGAATGAGTACATAAAATAAAGCTATGGGAGGGATGTTATGAAAAATTTCAAAAAGCAGCGTATCCATCCTATTTTTGCTGTGGAACGGACAAGCATTAAAAGCTTTATCCTTTTTGTTGTGTGTGGCCTAATGATGACTTTTATTTTGGTTGCAATGTTAACCTCTTTTGAGCATAATAAGCATTTTTCATCAACAGCTGTTCATGGATGGACAAATAAGGTCCATAATGATGTCCTTGTTGAATTTCTTTCTATGGAAAATGTTTACTTTGGACAAGCACTCCCGGAGGGGCACTCATCGCCTTCCTTTTCAGCTATGGCTTTTGAGATGATGACCAGTGTAAACTTTGAGGATCCTAGAACGTTTTTAGGGAGAGAGCTTCCTGGATTTGCTTTATTTGATGGCCGGATTGTAGTAGCAGGGGAAGGAACTGATTTTACAACCATGCCAATTGAGTCAGCTCCTCCAATGGAAGTATTAATGGAAGAGCGGGAAGCCTCTGAAGTCGCGATGAATGAAACAGAAAAAACGAAAGAGACTCCTGAATCGGTACGAGAGCCTGGGGAGGAAGCGGTCGCCCATATCATTCACTCCCACAGCCGTGAATCATTTCTGCCTGAGCTTGAAGAGGGGACACAGATTGCATTTCATCCGGATGTTAACATCACCAAAGTCGGTGAAAAGCTTGGAGAAGCATTAGAAAAGCGGGGAATAAAAACCGATGTAGATACAAGCGATATCGAAGCTATGCTTCAGGAACAGGGACTTGACTTTCCTCAATCCTATGACGTTTCAAGAGACCTGGTAAAAGAAGCGATCGCTGAAAATGAAAAACTGGACATGTTTTTTGAAATTCATCGAGATTCACAACCCCGTGACATTACGACAATCACGATCAATGGAGAAGTGTATGCACGAACCTTTTTTGTCATTGGTGAAAATCATGCCAATTATGAGAAGAATTTAGCCATGGCTAAAGATCTCCATAACCGTTTAGAGAAATCTTACCCGGGATTAAGCCGGGGGGTCCTTGTGAAAGGCGGCGGCGGCTCCAACGGCAGGTATAATCAGGACCTTTCGGAACGATCGATTTTAATCGAAATGGGAGGAATTGAGAATTCCCTCGACGAGGTCTATCGTTCAACGGATATTATGGCCGAGGTAATTAGTGAATTTTACTGGGATGGAGAGGAAGTAGATTCACAAGGAGATGATTAATTTGAAAATTATTGCCGGGCTGTTAATTATCACTCTCTTGTTCATCAGTGGAATGCTCGTAGGGCATTATCACGCGCACGAACAGTTTAAAGAGATAGCCGAGTACGAAAGGGAATTGGTTGTGATCGAACAAGCCAAGAAGGAAAGAGAACAGAAGGAAGAGAAAAAAAGCATAGAAAGACAAGTAATCACAGATGACCTGACACAAAAGCAAGAAGAAGTAGCGGAAAGAGGATCCGTTAACTTTTTCTCTAAATTAGGAAAAACTCTCAATGTCACAGGACAATGAGAGTCTTTTTTTTACACAAAAAGGAAAATAATTTCCTATTAGGGAACAGGACAGAAAGTTTCATGGCAAGCAATTGAATATAATACGGGCGGTTGTTATAATAAAGGATAGTCTTTCCGAAAAGAGCGGGTTGATCGTGCTTTAGTACATAGAGACAAAGAGCTCATTCCACCATGGGAGTGATTTATAGTGAAGAAGGAAGAAAAGTTAGAAAGACAGCAGAGAATACGGAATTTTTCCATTATCGCTCATATTGATCACGGCAAGTCCACTCTTGCCGATCGTATTTTAGAATCCACCAGTGCGTTAAGCCAGCGGGAAATGAAAGACCAGATGCTTGATGCGATGGATCTTGAAAGAGAGCGAGGCATTACGATTAAGTTGAATTCCGTCCAGCTTAAGCACAAGCATAAGGACGGAGAAGAATATATTTTTCATTTGATTGATACACCAGGCCACGTCGATTTTTCATACGAAGTTTCCCGAAGCCTGGCAGCTTGTGAAGGAGCTCTTTTAATTGTAGATGCTGCTCAGGGGATCGAAGCCCAGACTCTTGCCAATGTTTATCTTGCGCTGGATAACGATTTGGAGATTATTCCTGTTATCAATAAGATTGATCTTCCAAGTGCAGAGCCAGAAAGAGTAAAGCAGGAAATTGAAGATGTTATTGGTCTTGATGCTTCTGATGCGGTTTTGGCATCTGCGAAGAGCGGCATTGGAATTGATGATATTCTTGACCAGATTGTAGAAAAGGTACCGCCTCCTGAAGGAGATCCAGTGGCGCCCCTTCAGGCCATGATTTTTGACTCCTTATATGATACATACCGGGGAGTCATTGCTTATGTCCGGATTGTAGAAGGCACGGTAAAGCCCGGACAGAAAATTAGAATGATGGCAACCGGTAAGGAGTTTGAAGTTTCGGAAGTGGGGGTTTTTACACCCAAACCGGTTGCCTGTAATGAATTAACGGTCGGAGACGTTGGATTTATTACGGCTGCCATTAAAAACGTTGGCGATTCCAGGGTGGGGGATACGATTACCCATGTACACTCACCTGCTGCCGAGCCGCTCCCTGGGTATAAGCGGATGAACCCTATGGTTTTCTGCGGTCTTTACCCGATTGATGCCAACAATTACAATCCCCTTCGAGATGCCCTGGAACGTCTTGAGTTAAACGACAGTTCTCTGCAATTTGAGGCAGAGACCTCACAGGCGCTTGGGTTCGGTTTTCGCTGCGGCTTTCTTGGGCTCCTTCATATGGAAATTATCCAGGAAAGAATTGAAAGAGAATATGGTATTGATCTAATTACAACAGCTCCAAGTGTTAATTATCATGTGTACTTAACAGATGGAGAAGTGTTTGAAATTGATAATCCATCCAAAATGCCTGACCAGCAAAAGATTGACAGTGTGGAAGAGCCGTATGTCCGTTCAACGGTTATGGTCCCTAATGAGTATGTAGGTGCAGTCATGGAGCTTTGCCAAGGGAAACGAGGCGACTTTATTGATATGCAGTATATGGATGAGAACCGCGTTAATATTGTATATGAAATACCTTTAACCGAAATTGTGTATGATTTCTTTGATCAGCTGAAGTCAAGTACGAAAGGCTATGCTTCTTTTGATTATGAGCTGATTGGTTATAAGACCTCCAAGCTTGTAAAAATGGACATTTTGTTAAACGGGGAAACAGTTGACGCTTTATCGGTTATTGTCCACCGGGATTTTGCTTATGAAAGAGGAAAAGCGATTGTGGATAAATTGAAAGAATTGATACCAAGGCAGCAGTTTGAAGTCCCAGTTCAAGCGAGTATTGGAAACAAGATCATCGCCCGAAATACAATTAAGGCCATGCGGAAAAACGTGCTTGCAAAATGTTACGGGGGCGACATTTCTCGAAAACGGAAGCTGCTGGAAAAGCAAAAAGAAGGAAAACAGCGAATGAAAAGTGTCGGGAAGGTTGACGTTCCTCAAGAAGCATTTATGTCCGTTCTGAAAATGGACGACAGCAATAAGAAGTAAGGCCACTTGCCGCAGGGAAACCCTGCGGCTTTTCCAAATCAGAAAATACTAATGAGCAAAGGAAGCGTTTAAGAGGTATGGCAAAATCAATATACATTCATATTCCTTTTTGTGAGCATATTTGTTTTTATTGTGACTTTAACAAGGTATATGTTGAAAATCAGCCAGTTGATGCTTACATTGACGCGCTGATTACCGAAATAGAAATGGTGTTTTTATCACAGCCTCCTGAGCAGATTGAAACCGTTTATATCGGAGGAGGCACTCCTACAGCATTGTCCTCGGCCCAGTTGGATAAACTGTTAAGAGCGGTAGATAAAATGCTTTCTGGTCAGCCTGTAAAGGAATATACTGTGGAGATAAATCCAGGAGGGGCGGATGCTGAGAAGCTGAAGGTAATGAGTCAGTACAGTATAAATCGTTTAAGCCTGGGAGTTCAGAGCTTTGATGATGACTTACTAAAAGCAATCGGCCGCACTCACCGTGAAAAAGATGTTTATTTTACAATAGAAGAAGCTAAGAAAAACGGCTTTAGTAATATTTCCATTGATTTAATGTTTGGACTCCCAAATCAGACGATAGAGCAGTGGAGAGAAAGTATTTTAAAAACAGTGGCTCTCAACCTTCCACATGTCTCTGCCTACTCTCTAAAGATTGAAGAGAAGACAATCTTTCATAACATGATGAGAAAAGGAAAACTGTCACTCGTTCCTCAGGATGATGAAGCAGAAATGTATGAGATTCTCTTGCATCAAATGAATCGCTCACTTCTTCATCCCTATGAAATCAGCAATTTTGCTAAAGAAGGCTATGAAAGCCTCCATAATCAAACGTATTGGGCAAATGAAGAATACTACGGATTTGGAGCAGGGGCCCATGGCTACTTAGCAGGAGTCCGATATGCAAACATCGGCCCTTTGCGACATTACCTATCGGCTGTACAAGAGAAGAACCTTCCAATTAAAGAAAGGCATAACGTTACTCTCCAAGAGAAAATGGAAGAGGAAATGTTTATGGGACTGAGAATGGATAAAGGCGTGGATAAACAGCGTTTTTTGAGAAAATATCAGAAATCAATAGAGGAAGTCTTTTCTCGTCAGCTTTCTTCCTTGGAGGAAGAAGATTTAATCACAAATGAGATGGAAACGATAAGGTTAACACAAAGAGGTAAGCTGTTAGGGAACGAAGTGTTCGAAAGGTTTCTCCTAATTTGATAAAATTAAGAAGGGTCATCGTTGACAAAAAGAGAGGCATTTGATAATTTAACATTAGATTTAGCACTCGTAATGAATGAGTGCTAACAGAGGTGATGAAGGGGATGTTGACGAAACGACAACTCTTTATTTTACAGGCAATTATAAATGACTATATACGATCTGCAGAACCCGTTGGTTCCCGTAGCATTTCAAAAAGGGAGGACGTTGGATACAGTCCGGCTACCGTTAGAAATGAAATGGCAGACCTTGAAGGGCTTGGTTTTTTAGAAAAGCCTCATAGCTCCTCAGGAAGGATTCCTTCCCATCAGGGATATAGATATTATGTGGACCACCTCCTCATGCCGCACCATTTGTCTACGGAGGAATTAACAGATATTAAAGCACTTTTTGCTGAAAAGATTTTCGAAACAGAGCACGTTATTCAGCAATCTGCACAAATTCTTTCAGAATTAACAAGCTACATTTCAATCGTCCTTGGCCCGGAAGTATTTGATACGAAGTTAAAGCATTTGCAGATTATTCCATTAAGTGATGAAACTGCGATCGCCATTTTAGTTACAGATACGGGGCATGTGGAAAAGCATTCAGTAACACTTCCAGAGAGTCTGAACAATTCAGATCTTGAAAAGGTAGTTAACATTTTGAACGAACGGCTGCAAGGAGTTCCGTTGTTTCAAATGAAACAAAAGCTGATGCACGAGGTAGCGGATGTTCTGAAGAATAATGTAGACAACTATAAGAGTGTCCTTTCCTTTTTAGAAGGGTCCCTGCAGACAGGAAAACCTGAGAAAGTTTTTTATGGTGGGAAAACCAACTTATTGGGACAGCCTGAATTTAAGGATGTAGAAAAAGCACGTCTTCTCCTTGAGTTCCTGGAACAAGACGAGTCTGTAAATCGCTTGCTTCGCGCCTCGCATAATGGAATTACAGTGAAGATAGGCCAGGAAAATAATATAGCTGCATTTGAAGACTGCAGCATCATTACGGCCACTTATTCCATAGGGGGAAAGCCAGTGGGAACAGTTGGTATTCTCGGGCCTACAAGAATGGAATACCCACGTGTTATTGGATTATTGGATCATTTGTCAAGAGACTTAACCAAAGTTCTTACTGACTTGTATCATAAAGGTCCTTAATGGTAATATTATCAATTGGTTATGGGAGAGTTCTCTCTCCCATTCCTTTATGAAAAGACGCTTGTTTATTCAGAGAAATGATAGAGGTAAGCACAACAGGAGGTGAACCTAGTGGCCAAAGAAGAACAACAAAATGTCAATGAAGAAAAAGAGGAAGAGCAGCCATTAGAAGAAGCGGAGACTGCTGAAGATGGCTTTAAAGTAGATGATGCTGGTGAAGAACAGGAAGACAACCGCCTCATCCAGCTTGAAAATGAAGTAAATGAATGGAAGAACAAGACATTGCGTGTCCAAGCAGACCTTGATAACTTCCGTAGAAGAGTTAAGGAAGAAAGAGAAACAGCAGCCAAGTATAAGGCTCAAAGTTTAGTGGAATCTCTACTCCCTGCTCTTGATAATTTTGAAAGAGCTCTTCAAATTGAACCTGATGGAGAAGAAGCGAAATCTCTGCTTCAAGGGATGAACATGGTGTACAGCCAGCTCAAAGAAGCTCTTGAGAACGAAGGAGTAGAAGTTATCCAAACAGAGGGCCAACAGTTTGACCCTAACCTTCACCAGGCTGTAATGCAAGTAGAAGAAGCAGGGTTTGAAACAAATGAGATCGTGGAAGAATTACAAAAGGGTTATAAGCTCAAGGACCGTATTATTCGGCCTTCAATGGTTAAAGTGAATGCATAATTACATAGATGAAAATGGACAGGAGGAATAAAAATGAGTAAAGTAATTGGAATTGACTTAGGAACAACAAACTCATGTGTAGCAGTTATGGAGGGTGGAGAAGCGACAGTTATCCCGAACCCGGAAGGGAATCGAACGACTCCTTCTGTAGTGGCTTTCAAAGATGGTGAGCGTCAAGTAGGAGAAGTAGCAAAACGCCAGGCCATTACAAACCCAAATACGATCCAATCCATCAAGCGTCACATGGGCACAGGCTACAAAGTAGAAGCAGAAGGCAAGGAATATACTCCTCAGGAGATTTCTGCAATTATCCTTCAGAAGCTTAAAAACGACGCGGAGAGCTACCTTGGCGAAGAGGTAACAAAAGCAGTTATTACTGTACCGGCATATTTCAATGATTCTCAGCGCCAGGCAACAAAGGATGCAGGGAAAATTGCCGGACTTGAAGTAGAAAGAATTGTTAATGAACCGACAGCTGCTTCCTTGGCATACGGTCTTGATAAAGAAGAAGATCAGACCATTTTAGTTTATGATCTTGGCGGCGGAACATTTGACGTATCTGTTCTAGAGCTTGGCGATGGATTTTTCGAAGTTAAATCTACATCTGGCGATAACAAGCTGGGCGGAGATGACTTTGACCAAGTCATCATTGATCATTTAGTGGCTGAATTCAAAAAAGAAAACGGGATTGATCTTTCACAGGATAAAATGGCTATGCAGCGCTTAAAAGACGCAGCTGAAAAAGCGAAAAAAGACCTTTCCGGAGTATCACAGACACAAATTTCATTGCCGTTTATTACTGCTGATTCAAGCGGTCCAAAACATTTAGAGCTTTCATTGACTCGTGCGAAGTTTGAAGAGCTTTCTTCCCACCTTGTTGAAAGAACAATGGGACCTACCCGCCGTGCAATGCAAGATGCAGGCTTGAGCGCATCTGAGATCGACAAAGTCATTTTAGTCGGAGGCTCCACTCGTATTCCGGCTGTACAAGAAGAAATTAAAAAGCTGACAGGAAAAGATGCACACAAAGGTGTAAACCCTGATGAAGTCGTTGCTCTTGGTGCTGCTGTGCAGGCAGGGGTGCTTTCCGGCGATGTAAAAGACGTAGTTCTTCTGGACGTAACTCCTTTATCTTTAGGAATTGAAACAATGGGTGGAGTAAATACAAAACTGATTGAAAGAAATACAACAATTCCAACAAGTAAATCTCAAGTATTCTCAACAGCTGCTGATAACCAGCCTTCAGTAGATATTCACGTTCTTCAAGGTGAGCGTGAAATGGCAGCGGATAACAAAACGTTAGGACGTTTTCAATTGACGGATATTCCTCCGGCTCCTCGTGGCGTGCCGCAAATTGAAGTAACATTTGATATTGATGCCAACGGTATTGTTAATGTCCGTGCCAAAGATTTAGGAACAAATAAAGAACAGTCTATCACGATCACTTCTTCTTCTGGCCTTTCTGATGAAGAAATCGAAAATATGGTTAAGGAAGCCGAAGAAAATGCTGAAGAAGATAAAAAGCGTAAAGAAGCAGTGGAAGTAAGAAATGAAGCAGACCAGCTTGTCTTCACTACTGAAAAAACATTGAAGGATCTTGGCGACAACGTTGAGCAGGCTGAAATTGATAAAGCGGAAGCCGCAAAGGAAAAAGTTAAGACTGCTCTTGAAGGAGAAGACGTTGAAGCGATTAAATCTGCTAAGGATGAACTGCAAGAAGTAGTGCAGGAGCTGTCTACCAAGTTGTATGAGCAAGCTGCTCAGCAAGCCCAGCAAGCTCAAGGAGAGCAGGGAGCAGACGGAGCTCAGCAAGACGACAATGTAGTAGACGCAGATTACGAAGAGGTAAACGACGACGATAAAAACAATAAATAATATCCTGGAAATAGAAAAAGTAAAAAGTCAAAGTCAGGGTCTCTTGGCTTTGACTTTTTTCAGGTATCATGACGCTTAGCAGATTCAAACACAAAAGGGAAACCTGGCTAATCCTTTAAGCAGGTTGATTGGCTTTTTGTTAGAATGATATGATTAGCGTTATGGAATAGAATACGGGAGTGTTGAGGAATGAGTAAACGAGATTACTACGAAGTTCTAGGTGTCAGTAAGGAAGCATCTACTGATGAAGTGAAAAAAGCATATCGAAAGCTCGCCCGTAAATATCACCCGGATGTAAACAAAGAACCAGATGCGGAAGAGAAGTTCAAAGAGGTTAAGGAAGCTTATGATACGTTAAGCGATCCTCAAAAGAAATCCAATTATGACCGTTTCGGCCATGCAGATCCTAACCAGGGGTTTGGAGGAGCAGGCGGAGCTGGAGACTTTGGCGGTTTTGGGGATATTTTCGATATGTTCTTTGGCGGAGGAGGAGGAAGACGGGATCCTAATGCACCACGCCAAGGAGCCGATTTGCAGTATACGATGACGATTGAATTTAAAGAAGCTGTATTTGGAAAAGAAACCGAAATTGAGATTCCTAGGGAAGAAGCATGTAATACATGCTCTGGCTCTGGAGCAAAGCCGGGAACCAAGCCAGAAACCTGTTCAAAATGTGGCGGAGCCGGCCAGCTTAACATTGAACAGAACACACCGTTTGGACGAGTCGTGAACCGAAGAGTATGTGATCAATGTGAAGGTACGGGCAAAACAATCAAGGATAAATGTAACACTTGCGGTGGAGCAGGTAAGGTCCGCAGACGCAAGAAGATCAATATCCAGGTTCCGGCAGGCGTGGATCACGGCCAGCAAATCCGGGTAGCCGGTCAAGGAGAAGGCGGGAAAAATGGCGGTCCTTCCGGGGATCTTTATGTAGTATTTAATGTCCGTCCCCATGAATTCTTTAAGCGTGACGGCGACGATATATACTGTGATATGCCTCTCACCTTTACCCAGGTAGCTTTGGGGGATGAAATTGAAGTGCCGACTCTTCATGGAAGAGTCAAGCAGAAAATCCCTGCTGGCACGCAGTCCGGCGTGCAATTTAGGCTCCGGGGAAAAGGAGTGCCAAACGTTCACGGCCGCGGATACGGGGATCAATTTGTGAAGGTACAGGTTGTTACTCCAAAGAAGCTTACAGAAAAGCAGAAGGAACTGCTTAGAGAGTTTTCAGAGATAAGCGGTGATGCACATGCCGATGAGCAAAATGATAATTTCTTCGCAAAAGTAAAAAGAGCTTTTCGAGGAGAGTAAAGGCTTTGTGAAAGGGGAAGGTTGAGTTTTTAAAAGTTGTTCCTACGGGGAGAGTATTAGGCATGAGCCGGAGTTCACGAAGGTGGTTTTTCCCGAGAAAGCTGAAGCTTGCCCTTTAGTATAAGGGAGTGTCTTTTAACAAAATTCAACTACAAGACCTAAACAAAGGCCTTTTAAACAGAAAATGGATAGCAAAGAAAAAGCGGAACACTCTTTCTTTAACGTCATGCGTTTTAAGGGAGAGCCCGCATTTTTCTTTATTATAAAGCTGTGCTGAATTCCCCAGGACACTTTGAATTTTCTTTTGATAATCCTGGGCAAATATGGAGTTGATAATAATGAAATGGATGGAATGCAGTGTGCATACGACTCCACAAGCAATCGAGCCGGTATCAAGTATTTTAAATGATAGTGGAGCAAGTGGCGTGGTGATAGAGGATACTGCCGACTTAACAAAAAAATGGGAGGGGGCAGAAGATGAAATTTTTGCTCTTTCTCCTTCCAACTACCCTGCAGAAGGTGCAGTTCTGAAAGCATATTTTCCTCTAAATGACAAATTGGAAGAGACAATAGAAGAGATAAAATTGAAGATTAATGGGCTCACGGATTATGGGATAGATGCCGGGAGCAGTAAAATTGAATTGTCCGAAGTTGATGAGGAAGATTGGGCCAATGAATGGAAAAAATACTATAAGCCAGTCAAGGTTACAGAGACGATCACTATTGTTCCTACATGGGAGAATTACACGCCTGATGCAAACGAACATATTATTGAGCTGGACCCTGGCATGGCCTTTGGCACAGGCACGCACGCTACTACAGTTCTCTGTTTGCAGGCACTGGAAAAAGAAGTGAAGAAAAACAATACGGTAGTTGATGTTGGAACCGGCTCCGGAGTTCTTAGCATAGCAGCAGCCAAGCTTGGTGCTTCGTCTGTCACAGCCCTTGACGTGGACGATATGGCAGTAAGCATTGCACAGGAAAATGCTCAGGTGAATAAAGTAGACAGCATTGTATCTGCCAGACAGAATAATCTTCTTAAAACAATTGATGAACAGTACGATGTGGTCGTAGCAAATATTTTGGCAGAGATTATCATTCGCATGGTTGAGGATGCCCGAAAGGTTATTAAGCCGGGAGGTACTTTTATTACGTCAGGCATCATAGCTGCAAAGAAGGATGAAGTAAAAAACAAACTTGAGAGCAGCGGCTTTGAAATTAAAGAAACCATAGAGCTTGAAGATTGGGTAGCTTTTATAGCTAAAACATCGTAAAATAAATTCGGCAATAATCGTCAATATGTGGAGGATGGCATGCAAAGATACTTCGTGAATAAAGAAGCCGTTTCAGATGGTGTCGTCACTATAACCGGTGAGGATGTAAAGCATATTTCAAAGGTTATGCGCATGGAACCTGGCGATCAGATTATCTGCAATGATAATGACGGTTTTTCAGCAAGGTGTGAGCTTAATGAGCTTTCCAAAGAAAAAGTGACAGCAAAGGTCATTGAGCAGCTGAATGTAAACCATGAACTTCCAGTCAATGTGCATATAGCTTATGGATTATCCAAGGGAGATAAGGTAGAGACGGTCGTCCAAAAAGGGACGGAGCTGGGTGCTTCCTGTTTTTACCCCTTTGCTGCTCAGCGTTCTGTGGTAAAATGGGATGATAAAAAAGAACCAAAAAAGCTGGAACGTCTTGAAAAGATAGCAAAAGAGGCAGCTGAACAATCTCATCGAGACTATATGCCTGTAGTAAAAGGCCACCATACATTCAAGGAGATTATAGAAACAGGGAAGCAGTTTGCCCACAAGCTTCTTGTTTATGAAGAGACTGCAAAAGAAGGAAAGCATCCTGTGCTGTTTCGCGCCCTTCAAGAAGTAAAACAAGGGGAATCTTTATTTGTTATTATCGGTCCTGAAGGCGGAATTTCTCCCCAGGAAGCTGCGGAAGCTGAAAAAAACGGATTTTTATCTGTCAGTCTGGGACCGAGAATCGTAAGAAGTGAAACGGCTCCATTATATATTTTATCAGCCATTTCGTATCATTTTGAAATATCGAGGTGAAGAAGATGCCAACTGTGGCTTTTCATACATTAGGATGTAAAGTAAATCACTATGAAACTGAGGCAATTTGGCAGTTGTTTAAAGAAGAAGGTTATGAGAAAGCAGAATTTGAAAAGCGGTCCGATGTCTATGTTATCAACACCTGTACGGTTACAAATACAGGGGATAAAAAAAGCCGCCAGGTGATCCGACGCGCCATACGCAGAAATCCTGAAGCTATTATTTGTGTGACAGGCTGCTATGCACAGACATCACCGGCAGAAATAATGGATATTCCTGGTGTTGACATTGTAGTTGGAACTCAGGACCGGAAAAAAATGCTTTCTTATATAGAGGAATTCAAGAAAGAGCGTGAGCCGATCAATGGAGTAGGAAACATAATGAAAGCCCGCGTTTATGAAGAACTTGAAGTTCCTTCTTTCACAGACCGTACAAGGGCTTCATTAAAGATTCAAGAAGGCTGTAATAATTTCTGTACATTCTGCATTATCCCATGGGCTAGAGGTCTGCTTCGTTCCAGAAACCCCGAAGATGTTATTACACAGGCAAAACAGCTTGTGGAGGCCGGCTATAAGGAAATCGTCTTAACAGGTATCCATACTGGCGGGTACGGGGAAGATTTAAAAGAATACAATCTTGCTGATTTACTTCGGGAGCTTGAAAAAGTGGAAGGGCTAAAAAGGATTCGCATTTCTTCCATTGAAGCAAGCCAGATTACTGACGAAGTAATCGAGGTGATTGATCAGTCCAATAAGATTGTAAATCACCTTCATATACCTCTTCAGTCAGGGTCTAACACTGTACTGAAAAGAATGCGTCGTAAGTACACGATGGAATTTTTCGGGGAAAGGTTAAACCGACTCAAAGAAGTGCTTCCGGATCTTGCAGTAACGAGCGACGTTATTGTTGGCTTTCCAGGAGAAACAGAAGAAGAATTTCAGGAGACATACGATTTTATTTCAACCCATAAGTTTTCAGAACTGCACGTGTTTCCATACTCAAAGCGGACAGGAACACCAGCAGCAAGAATGGACGATCAAGTTGATGAGGAAATCAAAAACACCCGTGTCCATCGCTTGATTGAGCTGTCTAATCAACTGGCAAAAGAGTATGCTTCAGGTTTTGAAGGGGAAGTGCTGGAGGTCATCCCGGAAGAAAGGGACAAAGAAAATCCAGAAAGCGGCCTTTTGACAGGGTACAGCGATAATTATATGAAAGTGAAGTTCGCAGGTACTGAAGATTTGATCGGGAAGCTCGTCAAGGTGAAAATTATCAAAGCAGGCTACCCATATAATGAAGGTGAATTTGTGAGGGTATTGAGTGAAGTGTCTCCTGAAACGATTTCCGGATAAAGCACAGTTTCATATGAAAGAGCGTCATACAACAGGTAGAGACAACATCTCTCTCACTTATAGAAGGAAAGATCTATTATAATGATATAAGACGGTGCTGCACCCCAAATGTTAGATGTAATAAACCTAACGTTTGGGGTGTTTGTCTTTGACAAAGGATATGGATGTACTCATCAAAACAAACCTTTGAAAACAATCAGACAGTCTGTGTGCCTTGGTATGACGTTTTTTCTTTCAAGGAAAATATGATAGGGTAATGAAGTACATAACAAGATACAATTCAGATTCAGAAAGGGTGGAAAATATGGCTATAAACGTAGCATCCATGATAGACCATACATTGTTAAAACCAGAAACCACTAAAGAACAAGTGATTGACCTTGCAAAAGAGGCAAAAGAGCACAAGTTTGCTTCTGTATGTGTGAATCCTGCTATGGTAGAAACAGCTTATGAGATATTAACAGGAACAGAGGTGAAAGTTTGTACGGTGATAGGATTTCCTTTAGGCGCTTCTACCTCAGAGACGAAAGCCTTTGAAACGGAGGATGCCATTAAAAGAGGTGCTGAGGAAGTAGATATGGTAATCAACATAGGAGCTTTAAAAGCGGGGGAAGATGAAGCGGTAAAAAAAGACATACTTGCAGTTGTAGAGGCCGCCGAAGGAAAAGCTCTTACCAAGGTTATCATTGAAACAGTGCTGTTAACGGAAGAGGAGAAGACAAGAGCCTGCAGACTTGCTGTTGAAGCAGGAGCTGATTTTGTTAAGACCTCTACAGGATTTGCCGGGGGCGGTGCTACCGTGGCCGATGTCAAGGTAATGAAAGAAGCAGTAGGAAATAAAGCAAAAGTAAAAGCAAGCGGAGGGGTAAAAAATTACAAGTCAGCTCTTGAAATGGCAGAAGCAGGTGCTGACAGAATCGGGACAAGTTCTGGAGTGGCTATCGTGACCAATACGAGTGGGGACAGCAAAGACTATTAACGATACCTCTTATATGTTTGAGCACTCGCAGGTGCGAGTACTCAAACAAACTGTGAGCCCGATAAGTTAAAGGCGTTTAAACAATCCATTATGAAAGAATTCTATAAGCTGGGCAATTCTGTAGGCAAAAGGGAGAAACAGCATAGAAGTCAGTACGTTAAACAGTGTAGCAGCATGAGCGAGCTGTACAGATGGATCCGGGCTTAAATAGGTTACAATAGTGGTAAAGGGCTGAAGAATCGGAATAAAAACCAATACACCAGCTATGTTAATCCAAAGATGTGCAAGAGCGGTTAATTTCGCTTCCTTTGACGAAAGTAGGGCTGCTAATAGTGCAGTCATGCATGTGCCAATGTTAGCGCCGAGCATTACCGTAATACGCGTGTCCAGCGTAAGCCATTCAGAACCAAGGGCTGTCATCATGAGCGCTGTAGAAGCTGTACTTGATTGAATAATGGCAGACAAACTGCTTCCTGCTGCCAGAGCCCATAGCAAATGGTCGTTTGCCTGAGAGAGAAGATCCGTAAAATAGGGCATAGTGGAAACCATAGGCCCTATATTTTTTAAGCTGTGCATGGCAACAAAAACGCAGCCTAAACCAAACAATACAGTACCAAGATGAAAGGTTTTGTCTGAAGGCAATATAAGCAAAACAGCCGCTGCCAGCAAAAGTATCCAGCCCATCTCCTCAACTGAAAAGGCGAGCATCTCCAGGGTGAGGCATGTACCGATATTTGAACCAAGAATAATGCCGATAGACTGGCGAAAAGTTAGAATTTTCGCTGAAACAAGACCAACAGTCATGACAATCACTGCGGAACTGCTTTGCAGAATCCCAGTGACAGCAGTTCCTAAAATAAGGCCTGATAAAGGAGAGGAGACCCCTTTTTGCAGCAGTTTTTCTATCTTATTTTTTGCTGCATTATTTAATCCTGTACGCAAAAGAGCAATACCAAATAGGAAAATTCCTATATAAACAAATAGTGTCGTCACCCAATCAAACATGAGATCCTCCCTTCCTTTTCATTTTTATGATAGGAAAAGGCTTGTCATGCTTGGTGAATCAGTATAAAATAATACAGTCTGCTTCTGAAATAAATAGTAGACATATGATTGCATTTTATATCATTTTGTTTTATACTTTGATAAACTATCCAATCACATTTTAGTGGTGTTTCTGCTAAAAAAACTCTTTAGAGTTTATTGGTGGTATTGGTTGTCCGGAGGGAGGGAATCAAATGGCTGAGACCCGTGTTCGCAAGAATGAGTCCATTGACGCCGCTCTTCGTCGCTTTAAAAAGACGGTTTCTAAAGAAGGCACAATGGGTGAAGTTCGTAAACGCAAGCATTATGAAAAGCCTAGTGTTAAGCGTAAGAAAAAATCTGAAGCGGCTAGAAAGCGTAAGTTTTAAGAGAGGTGCTAATCATTGGAACTCATGGAACGCTTGAATGAAGATATGAAATCTGCCATGAAGGCAAAGGAAAAGAAACGGCTTTCTGTTATTCGCGGAGTCAAATCTTCTTTGCAAAATGAAAAAATCAAGTTAGGCAAAGAACTTAGTGAAGAGGATGCTCTTTCAGTTTTGAACCGTGAAGTGAAACAACGGAAAGATTCCCTCCATGAGTTTGAAAAAGCAGGAAGAAATGATTTAGCAGATGAAGCGAAACTCGAGATTGAAATCCTGTCTGACTATTTACCTGAACAGCTCTCTGATGAGGAGCTGGAAACGGTCATAAAGGAAACAATTGATGAAGTAGGTGCCAGCACCAAAGCCGATATGGGAAAGGTCATGGGAGCCATCATGCCGAAAGTAAAAGGCAAAGCAGATGGCGGCAAAGTAAATCAACTCGTGCAGAAGCAGTTATCTTAAAATAAAATAAAAAGGCATCTCCACCATGGAGGTGCCTTTTTTTAAAGATGAAGTATCATTTGTGCTATATTGAAAAGATAGGATTCCGATGCCTTCACATCCTCGTTTTCTGTTTTATGAATTTTTTTATCTAGAGACACATACTTCCTTTATTCATACCCAATCTAATAATAAAGTGAAACAATATCTGCTGTCAGCCGTAGAGACACTAAAATGCCTTACTAGTTTCTTGTGAACAGGCTTTGTTCATGATTAAATTATAGTAAGGTTAATAAGAGTCATAACACAACTTTGTGATGGCGATAAAGCGAGGGGAAAATATGTTTAAAATGCTTCGTTTGTTTATATATCTCCTTCTTATTGCGACTGCACTCTTTTACCCGGCGGCAAGCTTATGGGCAGAAGACGAGGAGCAAAATGAGGAAGGGCCAATTGTTTATTTTATCCCAGTAGAGCAGACTGTTGAACGAGGATTAGAGGCTTTCTTACAACGATCCATTGAAGATGCAGAAGCAGAAGGGGCAGAATTCATCGTGCTTGAAATCGACACTCCTGGCGGGGCCGTTGATGCCGCAGGAAATATTGCTAATCTTCTTCAAGGAACAGATACTCCCCTTATTGCTTTTGTTACAGGAGAAGCAATGTCAGCCGGAGCTTATATTTCATTGAATGCTGATCATATAGTCATGAGTCCAGGTTCTAGAATGGGCGCTGCCCAGGTAATAGACGGAACCGGCAACGCTGCTGATGATAAGGCTCAGTCTGCCTGGGTAGCCAACATGATTAGTGCAGCAGAGTTGAACGACAGAGATCCTCTTTATGCACAAGCAATGGCCGATCCCCGTGTAGACCTTCCTGATTACAGGGCACCGGAAGGGGATTTACTGAGCCTCACTGCTTCGGAAGCATTGGAGGTAGGGTATGCTGAAGCTGTAGCTTCCAATCGTGAAGAGGTAGTTGAATGGATGGGCATCGAAGACGTTGTGGCAAAAGAAATGGACGTATCTTTTTCTGAACAGCTGGCCCGGTTTGTAACTCATCCAGTTGTTATCCCTATTTTACTATCCATGGGAAGCTTAGGGCTCATACTGGAGCTATACTCTCCCGGCTTTGGAATACCTGGGATTATGGGAATATCCGCGCTTCTCTTGTTCTTTTTCGGCCATATGTTTGCAGGTTTTGCCGGGATGGAAACCTTTATTCTTTTTGGGGCGGGAATCATTTTGATGCTTATTGAAATATTTGTGCCCGGATTTGGGATATTTGGGATCCTTGGTATTGCTTCAATGATTGGTGGAATGATCCTTGCTTCGTTCTCCACATTCAACATACTTGTTTCTATCTTGATTGCAGTAGCAGTGGCAGCCATAGCAGCTATAGTGCTCTTTAAGTTTTTTGGTCAAAGAGGGCCAATGAAAAAAATGGTATTACATGATTCTACGACTACGGAAGAAGGCTATATTTCAAGTGTTACAAGAGAAGAGCTGATCAATCAGACAGGAAGAACGTTAACTCCATTAAGGCCGTCAGGTTCTGTAGTAATGAACAATGAACGCCTTGACGTTGTGTCGGAAGGAGGATATATTGAACAGGGCAGGAAAGTTAAGGTAGTCGCCACTTCGGGTTCACGTGTTGTGGTAAGAGAGTTGAAAGACGAGGAATAAATTGTATTTTAGTTGGGAGGAAAGAAAATGCCAGTAGAGTTATCATTATTAATCGTAGTGGCTCTTGTCATCATTGCATTAGCCGTTCTATTTACGTTCGTGCCAGTAATGCTTTGGATCTCGGCACTTGCAGCCGGCGTAAAAATCGGTATTTTTCAATTAGTAGGAATGAGGCTCCGCCGGGTAATCCCTGCGCGAGTGGTTAACCCGCTGATCAAGGCAGAAAAAGCAGGGCTGAAGATTACCCTGAACAAATTAGAAGGTCATTACCTGGCTGGGGGTAACGTGGATCGGGTGGTCAATGCGTTAATTGCTGCACAAAGAGCAAACATTGAACTGACTTTTGAGCGTTGTGCAGCCATTGATCTTGCTGGAAGAGATGTTCTAGAAGCCGTTCAAATGAGTGTTAACCCTAAAGTAATTGAAACACCTTTTATTGCCGGTGTGGCAATGGATGGAATTGAAGTGAAAGCTAAGGCGCGTATCACTGTGCGTGCAAACATAGACCGTCTTGTCGGTGGTGCTGGTGAAGAAACAATTATTGCAAGGGTTGGGGAAGGGATCGTTTCCACGATTGGTTCCTCAGAGGCACATAAAGATGTATTAGAAAACCCAGATCGGATCTCACAAACAGTATTGTCTAAAGGGTTGGATTCTGGGACAGCTTTTGAAATTCTCTCCATTGATATCGCGGACATTGATATCGGCAAAAATATTGGAGCTGAATTGCAGACTGACCAAGCTGAAGCAGATAAGAAAATTGCTCAAGCGAAGGCCGAAGAGCGTCGTGCAATGGCGGTAGCTCATGAGCAGGAAATGAAAGCCCGCGTTGAAGAAATGCGTGCAAAAGTTGTGGAAGCTGAAGCAGAGGTACCTCTTGCTATGGCGGAAGCGCTTCGATCCGGTAACCTTGGCGTAATGGATTATATGAATATCCAAAATGTCATGGCCGATACTGACATGAGAGAAAATATCGGTAAAGCAACTGGAGAAGATGATAATAACTCATCTTCCGGCGATTCTAATAGCGGAAATCGCCGTTACTAAGTTGGGCAGCACCTTCCCTGAAAGGGCAATGAGGTGAGGATATGGAAGCGATCATAGAATTTATTTTTGCAAACCTCTTTATTATTCTCTTAATTGTCGGGGGAATCATCAGCATGATCTCCAGGCAGGGTGGAGGGAACCAACAAAGAGGACAAGGGCAGGGAGAGCAGCGCAAGCAGGGGGAAATAGATTGGAAAGAAATTTTCAAGCAGGAAGAAAATGATCCGGGACGAGGTCAGCCTTCCCCTCGTCCTACCCCCCCGGGCGGTTCTTCAGGTCCTCAGCAGGGCAGCCGAACGGCTGCTTCAGATCCTGCAGGCGTTGAGGAAGAGACCCGAAATGCTAAAAGTGAGTATGAACAGCGATTGGAAGAAATACAGCGTAGAAAGAAACAAGCAGAAGAAAAAATAGGTGAAATTTCGGATTCTCCTATTTTCGGAAATGAACTTTCTTCCCCTTCTTCTCAAAAATCGAAGGTGGATCTTCAATTCAGCCGTATTTCCAAAAAAGAAGCTATGCAAGGCGTGATTTGGTCTGAGGTTTTAGGGAAACCAAGGGCAAATCAACCCCATCGAAGTGCATCTCTTTATAGACGCCAGAGAAGAAGCTAAGTCGAGTGACTTAGCTTCTTTTTTTTATTCTCTGCTTTCGATATACAAAAAAAAGCGGGATCACAACAACCGGGCAGGAAAATCCCCTCTCAGTTTAATAATTGTGCTAGGTCCTGTTTTTTTTACATAAGTATGGTGGAAGAGGAGGGCGAGGGGACCATGAAACGATGGAAGCAGACATTCAAACAGTGGCTTACAAGAGAGATGGACCTTCCTGCCGATGTGTTAATGGACGTTCCGCGTATAACTATGATTGGTCAGCTGCATTTATATATAGAAAATCATCGCGGGGTGCTCCACTTTACCAAGACACAAATCCGCCTCCGCTTAACACAGGGAGAGCTTTTGGTAGAAGGGAAAGAGTTTGTGATTAAGTCAATCCTTCCAGAAGAACTGTTGTTAGAGGGAGTAATAGATAAGGTAACATATATTACTGAACAAAACGGTGGGGAGCGCTAATGAAAAATCAATGGATAGAGAGGAAATGGAACGGCACGGTTGTGATTAAGGTAGAGGGTCTTCACCCTGAGAGGTTTATCAACAGCTGTCTGCACCGCAGTATTCCTGTCTGGTCTGTTACAAAAGCAGGCAACGAGATGATAACATGTCAAGTTAATGTAAAGGACATTAAGCATTTAAGACAAATAGCAAAAGAAACAGAGTGCCGCTTCCAATTTCAAAAAAGAGAAGGGCTGCCTTTTTTGCTTCAATGGTTCAGAAGAAGGCTGGGATTTACTGCAGGAGCATGCTTATTTGTAGTTTTGCTGTATTTATTATCAAATATGGTATGGGACGTTCAAATTGACGGGGCTTCCCCTCAAGTAGAGCATGAATTAAGAAAGTTGACAGAAGAGATAGGAGTCACCAGGGGAGCGTTTCAATTTACACTTCCCTCTCCTGAAGAACTGCAGCTGCAAGTCACAAATGGCATTGAAGAAGCAACATGGATAGGAGTCGAAGTCAAAGGCACAACCTACCATTTTCACGTTGTTGAGCAAACTCTGCCTGAAGAAGCACAATATGTGAATCCAAGACATTTGGTTGCTAAAAAGAAAGCAGTCGTTCACGATATATTTGTTGAACACGGACAGGCTCAGGTAAAGCCAAACGACTTTGTAAACAAAGGGGATATGCTTGTATCTGGATTTGTTGGAAAGGGAGAATACACAAGCCTGGTAGCAGCGAAAGGCCAGATTCTAGGAGAAATATGGTACAAGGCTGAGGTGGAGGTTCCAAAAAAAGTTGTCATGGAAGGGCTGACAGGAGAGGAAAAAAGAAAGTACCTTATTACAGCATTCGATGTGGACATCCCTTTGTGGGGGTTTACAAGCAAAGAGGCATTTGAAAATGCGAAAGAAGAAAAAAATCAATCAACAATAACAATAAAAGGTTTTAATCTTCCCTTCTCATGGCAAAAAATAAAATATAGGGAGACAGAGCAGATTATAAAGGAAAACAGCAAGGAAGAAGCATCAAAAGTTGCTGAAATCATGGGCAGGCATGAATTACATTCAAGGCTTCCAGAGGATGCGGAAATAATTGGGGAAAAAGTTTTGCACGAAATTGAAGAGAATGGTAAAGTGAAATTAGTAATTCACTATCAGGTAATTGAAGATATTACATCGGAAGCACCGATCATTCAAGGGGATTGAGAATATTGACGGAAAAACAAGTCATCCAGCTTGATGTAAAAGATAGTAATGAAGCTCAAGCGTTATTTGGACCTGGTGATGTACATTTAAAGCGTATAGAAGAAAAGCTAGACGTCACGCTCATTACCAGAGGAGAGTCGTTAATGGTTGCCGGCACGAAAGAGGAAGCAGGTCTGGTTTCAAATGTACTTGAAGCATTAGTGGAATTGATACGCAAGGGAGTAAATGTCTCTGAGAGAGACGTGGTTTATGCTATTCAACTTGAGCAGGCCGGGCAGTTAGATCAGCTGCTTGATCTCTATCAGGAGAAGATAGCAGTTAACTCCAAGGGAAAACCTATTGTGGTTAAGACCCTTGGACAGAAAGAGTATATTCAAGCGATTCGACAGCGTGATATGGTTTTTGGTATTGGGCCTGCCGGTACCGGAAAAACCTATCTTGCAGTGGTCATGGCAGTGAACGCTTTGAAAGAAGGACATGTTAAACGTATTGTTCTGACACGTCCTGCTGTAGAAGCAGGGGAAAGCCTTGGTTTTCTTCCAGGAGATTTAAAAGAAAAGGTTGACCCATATCTTCGTCCGCTTTATGATGCTCTTCATGATATATTTGGTGTTGAGCATACTGCTCGTCTAATGGAAAGAGGAACCATAGAAGTTGCACCTCTTGCCTATATGCGAGGAAGAACGCTGGAAGATGCCTTTGTTATTTTAGACGAAGCTCAAAACACTACAAAAGAGCAAATTAAGATGTTTTTAACGAGACTTGGATTTGGTTCAAAAATGATAGTAAACGGAGATTTAACGCAAATTGACCTTCCAAGAGGTCAACAATCAGGATTGAAGGTAGCCATTGGTATTTTAAAGAATATTGAAGACATTGGGTTTATTTATCTTAAGCAGGCTGATGTCGTGCGACATACGTTAGTCCAGCGTATATTGGATGCTTATGAAACTACGGACCAATCCAAAAAAGAAAAGTAACATCTATGATCTTTCACAAGGCCGGTTCCATTTTGGGGCCGGCCTCGTCTTACATATTGACGGGGATACATGGTTTGTTGTCTACTGGCCTGTTTATTTGGAGAGGCTTTTGGTAAGAGGTGAAAAAGGTTGAAAAAGAGAACATCCATAGAACATGTTGGATGGTGGAAAAAAGTCAAAAATCAGCGCTATATACGAATTTTGCTATACGTCTTATTGGCTGTTGTTTTGTATGTATCCATGCTCGGCAACGTGATCCCTGACACCTATGAAGTGAGCCTGTCGAGTGTTGCGGAGGAAGATATCCGTTCTCCGGTCACTGTGGAAAATAAAGCTGAGACAGAGTCTAAATATCAGGAAGCATTAAATAGTGTGGATCCTGTGTACGTCCACAAGAGTGACTATGCTCAAAATCAAGTAGAAAAGGTTAATGATGTGTTTGAGCTCGTTGAACAAGTTAGAACTGAGGAAGTGCTGACTATTGATGGAGAAACAGTCACAGATCCGCAAATAGAAGACCAGCTCTCTTATATCCAAGAAATACTTTCATCCGGGTCTAACCGGGGGCTTTCTGAAGAATCTCTGGAAACATATTTAGACGCTACAGACAGTCAGCTGCAGATTGCCAGAGAAACCGTAAAGAACGCTGTCTATGAGTCCATGAGCAGAGTTATCGCTTTAGATGATATCTCCTCTGCAAGAGATGAAGTTGCTGAAAAACTAGCGCTCACGAGCGTAAATCAACGGCTATATGAAGCTATGCTTGAAACAGCCAGGATATCCATTACAGCAAATTATTTATACGATGATGAAGCAACGGAGGAACTGAGACAGGAGATGGTTCAATCTATTGAACCGGTATTGATAAGCGAGGGTCAGCTGATTGTTAAAGAAGGGGAAATTATTAATCATGGCGTCTATGAACAGCTGAGGCTTGCAGGTCTTCTTGATGATACCTTTAATTCTTTCCCATACATCGGCCTGGCTTTATTTGTTCTCCTGATTGTTGGAACCCTTGCTTATTATTTTAAAGAAGCTAATACCACTTTACAGAATAACAACAGCCATTTATTAATGTATGTTCTTATTTTTTTAGTGACTGTAGTGGTAATGAAATCAATAAGCCTCCTTGAAAATCTTGATATTGCCTCCCTGGAACTAATTGTTCCGGCAGCAGTAGGCAGTATGTTAATCACCAGTCTTATCCACTTTAGGGTAGGCCTCATGACCAGCATGATGTTTGCTTTGGTTGCCAGTGTCATTTTTAACCATGGTGCCGTAGGGACGTTAAATTTTACTATAGGGGTTTATATCTTATTCAGCTGTTTTGCCGGGGCTTTTTTTCTGGGAAAAGATAATCGTATCGTAAGAATCCTTCAAGCAGGGTTGTTTGTATCCTTAATCAATATCATTACTATTACAGCCCTTCACATGATGAAAGGAGGGTTTGGCAGCTGGTTTGATTACGGAACTGTCATTTCCTTTGCTTTTATTTCAGGTTTTTTTGCTGCAGTGCTTACCCTGGGGCTCATGCCATTTTTTGAAACCGGGTTTGGCATTCTTTCCAGAACAAAGCTCATTGAACTTTCCAGCCCTAACCATCCCCTGCTGCGTAAGATCCTGCTTGAAGCACCAGGAACTTACCACCACAGTGTGATGGTTGCAAATCTTGCGGATTCTGCCTGTGAAGCTATTGGAGCACATGGACTCCTGGCCAGGGTAGGTGCGTATTACCATGATATAGGTAAAACGAGACGCCCGCACTTTTTTATTGAAAATCAGATGAAGATTGACAATCCTCATAACAAAATTTCACCGCAATTAAGTAAAACGATTATCATTTCTCATCCATATGATGGTTCGAAAATGCTTAAGGAGTACAAGATGCCAAAAGAAATAATAGACATTGCAGAACAGCATCACGGCACAAGTCTGCTTAAGTACTTCTATTTCAAAGCAAATGAACAAAGTCAGCAGAAAGTCCCAGAGTCTCAATTTAGATACCCTGGACCTAAAGCACAATTTAAAGAGTCTGCTATTGTAGGGATCGCAGATTGCATAGAGGCAGCTGTCCGGTCGATGACAAAACCAACGCCTGATAAAATCGAACAGCTCGTTAAAAAAATTATTAGAGAAAGGCTTGAAGATGGCCAGTTTGATGAATGCGATCTGACGTTAAAAGAGCTGGACCTCATAGCTAAATCTATCTGTGAAACACTTCAGGGAACCTTCCATTCACGCATTGAGTACCCAGAGGAAGGGAAGAATAAAGGCAAGGACAAAGGAGGAAAAGAATGACCTACATCATAGACCTATTAGATGAAACGGAGAGCCTGGCTCAGGAGAAACAGGAACTGGTGAGACAAATAGTTGAATCTGCCTGTCTACAGGAAAACGTTCCAGCTGAAACAGAGGTTTCGGTAACATTTGTCGATAATCAGGCGATACAAGACATTAATCGTGAATACAGAGGAAAAGATTACGCAACAGATGTTATTTCTTTTGCTTTAGACGAAGGAGAAGAAGGTCCTGTTGATCCATCCGTTCCCAACCTTTTAGGAGATATAATCATCAGTGTTCCTAAAGCAGAGGAACAAGCTGCCGCCTATGGGCACTCCTTTGAAAGAGAGCTTGGCTTTCTGGCCGTTCATGGGGTGCTCCATCTATTAGGCTACATCCATGAGACTGAAGAACAGGAAAAGAAAATGATTTCCCGTCAGGAAGAAATACTGAATGCTTATGGGCTTGAAAGGTAAAGGCAACATAAGGTGGCGGCGACTATTTCACTCTTTTAGATTTGCTTCCTACGGGATAAAGCATGTAATCATACACGAACAAAACATGAGGATTCACCTGGCAGCTGGTATCTTAGTTTTGCTCGCAGGTTTTTTGTTAGGGATCCCAAAAGTTCACTGGTTACTGTTACTCCTCACTATAGGAGGAGTCTGGTCTTTAGAGATATTAAACACGGCCATAGAACGAACAGTAGACCTGGTTACCGATGAGTATCATCCATTGGCAAAAGCCGCCAAAGACATTGCAGCAGCCGGAGTATTTGTTTTTAGCTTGATAGCTGTCATTGTTGGTATCGTGATCTTCCTGGAGCCGCTTAGAAATTTATTTATAAAGTAAGCTCTGTGAAAGGTATTTGTTTTGTTCTTGTGCAGTCCTGCTGTTATCCCTCCCTGTCCGTAAAAAGAGACAGAATGCAGCAAATGTGAAGCGTACAAGCGTTCACAGAGCTATAAAAGTATAAGATCAGCTGCTGTTACGATAAAGGGAGAGGAGTCGAGAAAACATTCATGTGGAAAAGCTTTCAAAAAAATATTCTTGCCGGCTTGATATTTCTACTGCCTGCGATTGCTACAATATACGTCCTGCAATTTCTTTTTTCTTTAATTGATGCTTTTCTCGGTTCATTTATCACTGATGTCCTTCGGACGTTGAACGTCATAACAGTAGAAGATGGAAGCATTCATTTTCTGGGAATTTACACTCCCTTCACAGAACGTCTTCTCGGTATAGGCTTTGTGTTGACAATCATTTTAATCACGTGGATCGGTTCGATGCGTATCAAAGGCCAGGGAGCCCCTGTATTTACTTCCATTGACCGTACGTTTAGAAAGATACCGATTGCAAGCTCCATTTACACGTCGGTGGAGCAGGTCGTCCATGCGTTTGCCCAGGAACGCTCTTCGTTTCAGCGGGTTGTTCTGTTGGAGTACCCCAGAAAAGGCTTATATACCCTTGGATTTTTAACCGGGGAATCAAAGGGAGAGGTTCAGAGGCTGACAAATAAAGAGTGCATTAATGTTTTTCTCCCTACTACACCAAATCCAACATCGGGCTGGCTTGTCCTTGTACCAAAAGAAGATGTGAAAATTCTTGAAATGACAGTGGAACAAGGGTTAAAATTTATTATTTCAGGAGGTGTCGTTGTTCCTCCTGACCCAGAGACGCCACAAAGAGATACTTACGTTGAAGAAGATTTAAAAAACAAAAGGTTAGTCATTAACGTGAAGGGCAAGAAAGAAAGGAGAAATCGCGATGAATGATAAAGAACTTATCCAAAAAGCAATCGAAGCACGAAATAATGCATACGTCCCTTATTCACATTTCCCTGTAGGTGCTGCTGTGCTGACTGAAAATAAAGAAGTCTATATTGGCTGTAATATTGAAAATGCTTCATTTGGTTTAACAAATTGTGCAGAACGTACGGCAGTCTTTAAAGCGGTCTCAGAGGGAAGCAGCAATATTACAACAGTAGCCGTTGTGGCAGATACGGATGGTCCTGTTTCGCCTTGCGGGGCATGTCGCCAGGTGCTATCTGAATTTCTCCCTCCAAATGGTAAGGTTATATTAACCAATTTAAAGGGAGACACAGAAACGACCACGATCAATGAGCTGCTGCCAGGAGCTTTTGGAGCGGAGGATTTTTATGAGTAACCAGCCATTTAAATCTGGATTTGTAGCATTGATTGGTCGTCCTAATGTTGGTAAATCAACGCTTCTCAATTATGTCATTGGACAAAAGATTGCCATTATGAGCGATAAACCGCAAACAACCAGAAATAAAATCCAGGGAGTTTATACTTCAGACGATGCTCAAATTATTTTTATAGATACACCAGGAATTCATAAACCCAAACATCGACTTGGCGACTTCATGGTAAAAGCAGCTACCACAACAATCAAAGAAGTGGATCTGGTTATGTTCCTCGTCGATGCAACAGAACCGTTTGGCTCGGGGGAGCAATTTATCTTGTCCCGGTTGGAAAGCAGTTCAACCCCGGTGTTTTTAGTTATTAATAAGATTGATTTAATCCACCCTGACGAACTATTTGAAAAAATAGCATCCTATAAGGATCGTTTCCCCTTTGCAGAGGTCATTCCTGTCTCTGCTCTGCAAGGAAACAATGTTCCTACTCTCATTGATCAAATAAAAACCTACCTTGAGGAGGGGCCTCAATTTTATCCCGCCGATCAAATTACGGACCATCCAGAGCGGTTTGTGGTCAGTGAGTTAATCAGAGAAAAGGTTCTTCATTTAACAAGAGATGAGATCCCCCATTCCATAGCAGTAGGAATCGAAGAAATGAAAGAGCGGGAGGAAGGCACAATTTATGCTGCTGCCACCATTATTGTGGAAAGAAGCTCTCAAAAAGGAATCATTATAGGAAAGCAGGGGAAAATGCTTAAAGAAATAGGCCAGAGGGCACGGGAGGATATTGAAGCTCTCCTTGGCTCGAAAGTATTTTTAGATTTATGGGTAAAAGTACAAAAAGATTGGCGTAATAAAAAGTTCCATTTAAGTGAGCATGGCTATCGTGAAGACGAATATTAAGAGAAAAAAGACAATGGCAACATTTGGATGCCATTGTCTTTTTATAAAAAAATTATTATGATAATGTTAAATAAACATTGATAGTAATACTTTTTTGTTTTCAAAATTTTTTGTATTTTGGTGTAAAACTATACAAATAGGGAAATAAGAAACCATCAACTTATCAAACATTATATGTTATTCTTTTTTCTGTATTTTATGCGCAAGTAAAGTTGTCAATTTTTCCATAACATTGTTACAGGTAAACGAGGTCATCCTAAGAGTGCAGGCTTACTTTTAACTGCTTCAAAAAAGGAGTGTTAAGAACATGTTGGATTTCTCTTGGAAGGTATTTTCCATAACTGGGAATGTAGATACGTACCTATTGATTAAGGAGATTGAACAAGACATGGGAACTGAGGAGGCCCTGCCTCTTAGTGAGGAAAACACACCACTTGATAGTACACCGAATTAACCCTCGTTTGCCGTCACTTACGAAGAATGAGGAGAAGTAGTTTATGCTTGATAAAGCGGAAGGAATAGTTCTTCGCACCATTTCATATGGGGAATCAAATGTCATAGTCACGTTGTTCACGAGGGAAGCAGGTAAAATAGCCGTAATGGCTAAGGGGGCAAAAAAGCCAAAAAGCAGGCTTGCCTCCATTACTCAGCCTTTTATGTATGGAATGTTTTTATATTACAAAGGATCTGGAATGAGTACGTTAAGCCAAGGTGATCCTGTGAATTCCTTTAAACTGGTCAGGGCAGATATTAATAAAACTGCCTATGCCTCTTACTTTGTAGAAATGGTCGATAAACTCACCGAAGAGAAGGAAAGAAATCCTTATTTGTTCGAATTGCTTCTGCAGCTGCTTCAATACTTAAATGAAGAAATGGATGAAGAAGTGCTGATGCGCATCTTTGAAACAAAAATGACAGCAGTTGCTGGAATAAAACCTGAATTAGACCATTGTGCAAGCTGCCAGAGCAAAGAAGGGGAGTTTTCATTTTCCGTTAAGGAAGCAGGCTTTCTTTGCAGACAGTGTGTTCATATTGATGAAAAGAAAATTCCTATCAGCCAGCAGACCGTCAGGCTGCTGCGTCTTTTCTTTTATATGGATATCGCAAGGCTTGGCACAGTTTCTTTAAAGCAGGAAACAAAGGATCAGCTAAAGACTGTACTTGAGACATATTATGACGAATACTCCGGGCTTCACTTAAAGAGCAAAAGGTTTCTTAATCAACTTGAAAAATGGAAGCTGTAAGGACTTATAAGAAAACTTGACAGCCTATGAACCTTTCAAGTATGATTCAAATAAATTCATATTGGTGCGAAGACAGAGAGTAGTAAGTACCCTCTTTACCTAAAAGCGAGCGTGGGATGGTGGAAGCCGCGCGGTAAATGGTAGTGAAGGCGTTCTTGAGCACAGACGATGAGAAGCGGCTGTTTTCTGATGAAACAGCAAGTAGGGTGGAACCGCGGGTCGAGACGAAACCCGTCCCTATGCCATGATTTGGCATAGGGACGGGTTTTTTGTGATGACAGAACTCTATTTCAGGAGAGTGCCAAGTAACAGCCACTCCATCGTATGAGTATAAATATACCCCTTAAGGAGGGATAGCGATGAATGTACAAGATATGATCTTAACATTGCAGAACTTTTGGTCTAAACAAAATTGCCTCGTAATGCAGGCATATGATGTAGAAAAAGGCGCTGGCACGCTAAATCCAATGACTTTTTTGCGGAGCATAGGGCCGGAACCGTGGAATGTGGCTTATGTAGAGCCATCTAGACGTCCTGCGGATGGTAGGTATGGAGAAAATCCTAACAGGCTTTACCAGCATCATCAATTCCAAGTAATTATGAAACCTTCTCCATCCAATATCCAGGAACTGTACTTGCAAAGCCTGGAACAGCTGGGTATCAACCCAAGAGAACATGATATTCGCTTTGTTGAGGATAACTGGGAACACCCTGCTTTGAGTGCCTGGGGACTAGGATGGGAAGTATGGCTTGATGGAATGGAAATCACTCAATTTACATATTTTCAACAGGTAGGCGGAGTTGATGCTGACCCTGTCGCTGTGGAAATAACGTATGGTATTGAGCGGCTCGCCTCGTATATTCAGGATAAAGAAAACGTTTTTGATTTGGTGTGGGTGGACGGATTCACCTATGGGGATATCTTTTTGCAGCCTGAATATGAACATTCTAAATATACCTTTGAAATTGCTGATCATGAAATGCTTTTTAATGAATTTACCACATACGAAAAAGAGGCCGAAAGAGCATTACAGGAAGGTCTGGTTTATCCGGCCTATGACTACGTTTTAAAGTGCTCCCATGTGTTTAACCTTCTAGACGCAGGCGGAGCCATTTCTGTGACGGAAAGAACCGGTTATATAGGGAGAGTAAGAAATCTTGCCAGGAAATGCGCAAAAACTCATTTAGAGGCAAGAGAACGTTTAGGGTTTCCTTTGTTAAACGATAAGGAGGGGACAACTTATGAGTAATCAAGATTTTTTATTAGAAATCGGGCTAGAGGAAATGCCGGCCCGTTTTGTAACCGGAGCAATGTATCAATTAAAAGAAAAAGTTTCTGACTGGCTGAATGAACAACGGCTGGAATTTTCCGAGGTCCAGGCTTTCTCTACTCCTCGGCGTCTTGCTGTTGTGGTAACCGGCCTTGCAGACAGGCAGGGAGATGTAGTCGAAGAAGCAAGAGGACCAGCGAAGAAAATAGCTGTGGCTGAAGACGGAAGCTGGACGAAAGCAGCACAAGGGTTTGCCAGAGGTCAAGGGGTAGATCCTGATCAATTATTTGTAAAAGAAGTAAAAGGCACGGAGTACTTATTTGCCAAAAAAGAAATTGCAGGCAAAGAAACAAAAGAGCTTCTTTCTCAGATGGAAAGTTTAATTACAGGTATGAATTTTCCAAAGAATATGAAGTGGGGAACACAAAAACTACGTTATGTAAGGCCGATCCATTGGATTATTGCTTTATATGGCGCTGAAGTGATTCCTTTCTCTATTACAGATGTACAAACAGGAAACATGACTAGAGGACATCGTTTTTTGGGGAATGAGAAAGTTATCGAAGAGCCCGGACAATATAAAGAAGCCTTATTAAGCGAATTTGTCATCGCTGATCCACAAGAAAGAAAAGAAGCTGTCAGAAAGCAAATAAAAATGATCGAAGAAGAAAAAGGCTGGAAGATTCCTGTTAAAGAAGAGTTGCTTGAAGAAGTCAATAATTTAATTGAATATCCAACAGCACTGTACGGAAGTTTTGATGAAGATTTTCTGGCAATACCGGATGAAGTCCTGATTACATCAATGCGAGAGCACCAGCGATATTTTTCAGTGGAGAATCAAGAAGGAAAGCTCCTTCCCCATTTTGTTACAGTGAGAAATGGGAATGATGAACACCTGGAGAATGTACAAAAAGGAAATGAAAAAGTACTCCGGGCAAGACTTTCAGATTCTGCTTTCTTTTATAAAGAAGATCAGAAAAAGAAGCCTGACCAATGTGTAGAGCAATTAGACAATATTGTCTACCATGAAGACTTAGGCTCAATCGGTGATAAAGTCAGCCGAGTCGAAAAACTTACATCTGCACTTGGAAATGGCATTAATCTCAGCGACACTGTAGTCAGCCAGGCGGTACGAGCGGCTCACCTGGCCAAGTTTGACCTGGTAACTCATATGGTAGATGAGTTTCCTGAACTTCAGGGATTTATGGGCGAAAAGTATGCTCTCTTGGCAGGAGAAGAAAAGGAAGTCGCCGCTGCTGTAAACGAGCATTACAGTCCTCGCTTTGCCGGTGACAGCGTGCCAAAAAGTATTCAGGGAGCATTGGTAGGGATTGCTGATAAGATTGATACCATCGTTGGATGTTTCGGTATAGGGTTAATTCCTACCGGTTCCCAGGACCCTTATGGTTTGAGACGACAGGCGGCAGGTGTTGTCCAGACCGCGGTAGAATTCCGCCTGGATCTTAATTTAGAGGAAATTATCCAGCTCTCTCTTACTACAGCAGAGCAGGCAGGACTTTTAAAAATGGATCGTAAAGTCACAGCAAAAGAAGTACTTGAATTCTTTGGCCTGCGTATCAAAAATCTGCTTACTGAACGTGGAGTTCGTTATGATATTGTTGATGCCGTACTTCCCGGGCAATACGGAAAGCTTGATGTTCTTCTCAGCAAAGCAGAGTTTCTAAATAAAAAAGCAGATGAAGACGAGTTCAAACAAACGGTTGAAGCTTTAAGCCGAATCACCAATATCGCTAAAAAAGCTCAACATTTTGAGAACTCCATTGAGGAGGACCTATTTGAAAGTGAGGAAGAGAAAACCTTATACACCGCTTATCAAAAGCTAAAGGTTACGCTGCCAGGCCTTTTGAAGGAAGGGCGTATTGAGGAAGCTTATGAGCAGTTGTCTTCGTTGGAAGAGACCATTAATAACTATTTTGATAATGTAATGGTTATGACTGAAAATGAAACGGTGAAAGAAAACAGACTGACCCAGATGAATCATCTGTCTGAAGAAATCAAAAAGTTTGCTTCCTTTCAACATATTGTCTTTCCATAAACTAAAAACAAATGTCCTTCTAAAATAAAATAAGCGAAAAGTTTTTAACTCCCTGCTCAATAAGATATAATATATGAAGAAATAGCATAACACATTGTGCTATGAAGGCGGTGATGAAAATCGAACTGACAGGGAGACAAGAACAGATTATTGATATTGTGAAAAACAGCGGCCCTATTACCGGGGAGCAGATTGCAGAGAAACTGTCTCTGACGCGAGCCACATTGCGTCCAGATTTAGCCATTTTAACTATGTCTGGATTTTTGGACGCAAGACCGCGCGTCGGTTATTTCTATACAGGCAAAACTGGTTCACAGCTTTTAACAGAAAAGGTAAAGCAGATTACCGTGCAGGAATATCAATCAATTCCAGTCGTGGTAAATCAGTCCTCATCGGTATATGATGCGATCTGTACGATGTTTTTAGAGGATGTTGGCACGCTGTTTGTTGTGGATGAATACTCCACACTAATAGGGGTGCTTTCAAGAAAAGATTTGCTTCGCACCAGCCTGGGGAAACAGGATTTGGAAGCCGTGCCTGTGAGTATTATCATGACACGTATGCCAAATATTACAGTGTGCCAAAAAGATGATCTTATTATTGATGTGGCACAAAAGCTGATAGATAAGCAAATAGATGCTTTGCCAGTGGTCAAGGAAGTGGACAAAGGAACGAAGGTTGAAGTTATTGGGAGATTAACAAAAACAAACATTACGAAAGTGCTCGTTGATTTAGCATATGATGAGCTTATATAGAAGGAATGAATGATGGATAGTGAAAAATGAGGAGGATTTCAATGGAGGAGATTAATCAACGCCCCATTGTCTACGTGGTTTCAGATTCAGTGGGCGAAACAGCTGAATTGGTAGTAAAAGCCGCTGCAAGCCAATTTGGTGATAAAGGGATGGAAGTTCGCCGAATTCCATACGTGGAAGATGAAGGCACCATTGAAGAGGTTATATTACTGGCAAAAGAAGCCCAGGCTCTTATTGCCTTTACATTGGTCATCCCTGAGAAAAACAAATATCTCCAGAGAAGAGCTAATGAAGAGGGAGTAGAAACCGTAGATATTATGGGGCCTGTGCTCAAGAAAATGAGCAAAATTACAAATAGTGAGCCCAAATATGAACCAGGTCTGGTATATCGCCTTGATGAAGATTATTTTAGAAAAGTAGAGGCGATAGAATTTGCTGTGAAGTATGATGACGGCCGTGATCCAAAAGGGATTATACGAGCTGATATTGTTTTGATTGGTGTGTCGCGAACCTCCAAAACTCCCTTGTCCCAATATTTAGCTCACAAGCGGTTAAAAGTAGCGAATGTTCCGCTTGTTCCTGAAGTTGAACCACCAGAAGAGCTCTTTAACGTATCTCCAAAAAAATGTATAGGTTTAAAAATCAGTGCGGAAAAATTAAATGGGATTCGTTCAGAACGGTTGAAATCACTTGGGTTAAAAGCTGAAGCTAATTATGCAAATATCGAAAGAATTAAAGATGAATTAGAATATTCTTCTAAAATCATGGATAAGATTGGTTGTACGGTTATTGATGTATCCAATAAGGCAGTAGAAGAAACTGCTAACTTAATTTCAAATATGTTTCAAAAATCCTAAGAAAAGTAAGAGTGCAGAAGACAAGTTCTGCACTCTTTTCACTTCAAAAAAAAATTAAGAAAATTTATTACACATAATATAATTTCTAGTGGTATTTTTTCACTTTTTAAATTATAATGAAATGTTGTGTGTAATGAGATAATAAGTAAGTAAAGTAAGTAAAATCAAAAAAGTAATTTTCCAATAACAAGGAGGATTTCCATTACAATTGTAGAATACTCTGAAATGCGACAAAAATCGATAACCATTTATGTTGATGCTGATGCTTGTCCTGTAAAAAAAGAAATTGATAAGCTAGCGGTGGAGCATGACGCGGAAGCCGTTTTTGTGGCCAGCTATTCTCATTTTTCGTCTGATAAGTATAAAGGAAAACTTATCACGGTAGACGCTGAACCTGAGGCTGCTGATTTATATATCGTTAACCATGCAAAGAAAAACGATGTAGTAATAACTCAGGATAATGGTCTGGCTGCTATGCTATTACACAATGGAATCAAGGTGATTTCATTTCGAGGCAAAGAGTGGAAGAATGAAGATACAGATGCTCTTTTGCTTGGAAGGCTTCAGGGAATTCAGGCAAAAAAACAAAAGAAGATGAGATTGAAAGGACCTCCGCCTTTTAGCCAATCAGACCGGAACAATTTTACTGAGACGTTAAGCAGGATACTTAAAGAGTGAATCTTAAGAAGATCAGGTGAGGAAAGTAGTGAAGCAACGAATACCGGAAGAAATGATCGAGGAAGTCCGGAATAAAAATGACATCGTGGATGTCATCAGCGACCATGTTCAGCTTAAAAAGCAAGGACGCCATTATTTAGGTTTATGCCCATTTCACGGTGAAAACACACCTTCGTTTTCTGTCTCTCCCGAAAGACAGCTGTATCACTGCTTTGGTTGTGGAGCAGGTGGAAATGTCATTACGTTTGTGATGGAAATGGAAGGTGCAGATTTTATCCAGGCAGTTGAGAAGCTGGCTGAACGTGTTGAAATGGCTCTTCCTGAATACGTGAAAGGTGTTTCAGGGAATGAAAGTGGAAAAAAGCATGAAAATAAAATACTAGGTCACGAGCTTGCTGCTAAATTTTATCATCATTTATTAACAACGACAGAACAAGGCAAGGCTGCCTATGATTACTTACTTGATAGAGGCTTTACCCATGATATGATCAGTGCTTTTCAGATAGGCTACGCTCCTGATAATCCCGCGGCACTTAAAGCTCTCCTGGAAAAGAGAGGATTTGAGGAAAGTGAAATGGAAGAAGCTGGTCTGCTTTTACGCAAGGAAAGCAGCTGGAAGTACATGGACCGCTTTAGAAACCGTGTGATGTTTCCCATCATGAACAATCAGGGTAGAGTTATTGCTTTTGGCGGCAGAGCTCTTCAAGAAGGACAGCCGAAATATTTAAATAGTCCGGAAACTCCTATCTTCCATAAAAATGAAACCTTGTATGCTCTTCACAAGGCACGCCCAGCGATTCGAAAAGAAAACAAAGCGATACTTTTTGAAGGCTACGCAGATGTTATTTCAGCCTGGAATGCAGGTGTAAACAATGGTGTGGCTACACTGGGAACAGCGCTGTCTGCCCGTCAGGCTAAGATTATCCGGCGTAACGCCGAACAGGCGATTATATGTTATGACGGAGACAAAGCAGGACAGGAAGCTGCCTTGAGAAGCGCGGAGCTTCTTGAACAGGAAGGCTGCCAGGTACAGGTTGCTTTACTTCCTGAGGGCAGCGATCCAGATGATTTCATTAAGAACCATGGCAAAGATAAATTTGTGAATGAAATTATTAAAGCCCCCTTTACATTGATGAGCTTTAAAATGCAAAAGCTTAAAAAAGAGAAAAACCTGCAACATGAAGGAGATAGACTTCAGTATATAGAAGAAATAGTAGGTGAAATAAGCAAAATATCTAAAGCTGTTGAAAGAGATCATTATTTGAGGCAGGTTGCCGATGAATTTGATCTTTCCTTAGAAGCTCTTAAGCAAGAACAATACAGGCTATTCAGAGCGAATAAACAACAAAATAAAAATTCAGGTACAAGTCATTCAAGTGACTCTTCAAAAAGGAGAGCCAGTCAATACATGACGGAACAAAGACTCCGTCCTGCCTTTTTGAATGCGGAAAGAATCCTTCTTGCCCATATGCTTTCCAGTAAGGAAATTACAGATCAGGTAGCAGATGAAGTGGGAGGAGAGTTTAATGTAGAGAATCACATCGCTCTTGCGGCACATTTATATGCCTTTTACGGGGCAGGCAATGATGGGAACAGCTCCGATTTTATCCACAGTCTTACGGATGAAAGCTTAATGAAACTGGCTGCAGAGCTCTCAATGCTTGACATTAATCGAAACTTGACAGAAAATGAGTTGGCTGATTATATAAAACAGATTAAGAACTATCCAAAGTGGGTAGAAATAGAAGAAAAAGAAAAAGAAATGAAAGAGGCGGAGCGCAGGCACGATCTCCAACATGCCTTGCAATTAGCAAATGAACTGGTCGAAATGAAAAAAGCATTAAAAAGCAAGTGAGAGTGTCGATGTTTGTAGATTGAAGCCAGTTCTTATTTCTTATATTAGTAATTTATTTTTTTATGCACGATAAAGAAGAGTATTCTTCTTTGATTATTTTTGTAGAGATAAATGGAAGGTAACTGACAAGTAGTGTTGTGCAGAATGGAAGGAGGGGATCGAATGGCTGAGAAACCAATACGCCCGTTGGCGGAAGGTGAAATGTCCATCGATCAAGTAAAAGAACAATTATTAGAGGTTGGAAAAAAACGGGGAGTGCTTACGTACGCTGAAATTACTGAGAAGCTTGCCCCTTATGATCAAGACTCTGACCAAATGGATGAGTTTTTTGAATATCTGGGAGAGCAAGGTGTTGATATTCTCAACGAAGGAGAAGAAGTACCAAGCATGGATCAAGTAGAAAAAGAAGAAGAGCTTGATCTAAACGATTTAAGCGTGCCTCCTGGAATTAAAATTAATGACCCTGTACGGATGTATCTAAAGGAGATTGGCCGCGTTCCTCTTTTGTCTGCGAAGGAGGAAATAGAGCTTGCCAAGCGAATTGAGGATGGTGATGAGGAAGCTAAACGTCGTTTGGCTGAGGCTAACCTCAGGCTCGTCGTATCCATTGCGAAACGTTATGTAGGGCGCGGAATGCTGTTTCTTGATCTAATTCAAGAAGGAAATATGGGTCTTATAAAAGCTGTTGAAAAATTTGACTACAATAAAGGTTATAAGTTCAGTACGTATGCTACCTGGTGGATACGTCAGGCTATAACTCGTGCCATAGCCGACCAGGCCCGTACCATTCGGATCCCTGTCCATATGGTTGAAACGATTAACAAGCTCATTCGTGTGCAACGTCAGCTTCTTCAGGATTTAGGCCGAGAGCCCACACCGGAGGAGGTCTCAAAGGAAATGGACCTGACTCCTGATAAGGTTCGAGAGATCTTGAAAATAGCTCAAGAACCTGTTTCTTTAGAAACTCCGATCGGTGAAGAAGACGACTCCCATTTAGGGGACTTCATTGAAGACCAGGAAGCACTTGCTCCTTCCGACGCTGCAGCATATGAGCTGCTTAAAGAGCAATTGGAAGATGTCCTTGACACTCTAACGGATCGGGAAGAAAATGTTCTCCGGCTTCGGTTTGGCCTTGATGATGGCAGAACCAGAACGCTGGAGGAAGTAGGAAAAGTATTTGGCGTTACGCGAGAACGAATCCGTCAGATCGAAGCGAAAGCACTTCGTAAGCTTCGACACCCAAGCCGAAGTAAGCGTCTGAAGGATTTTCTTGAGTAAGACCTTTCTATTGCGGTTACCCTTATATAAAGGGTAGCCGTTTTTCATGTTCTTGTTTAAGTTCAAATTTTTGGAAGCTGTAATTGATATTTATTTTACTCAGTTTCTTCTACTATTGCAAATTTCATTTTCCGTTAAAGCTGTAGGACAGACACATATTACGTAAGGAATAAAGCAATAGTAGAAAATGTAATAAAAAAGAACAGGCGGAAATTGATTGCTGCCAAGAGGAAATATTGAACAGCAGGTGACAAAATAAGCAAAAGATTCTATTTTGCCTTTTCTAAAAAGGGTTTTTACAGTAAAATATACAAGGGATACGGTTACATAGTCCACGACATGTACAAAGTTGAAGGGAAAGGGGGAAATAAAGATGAAGAGAAGTCCGCTTATTCCGTTTTTTATAACAGCTGTAGTTGGAATCCTTTTAATGTTATCTCTATCTCTAGTTGGACTTGACCAGCAAGCTTCCATCGAAGATGAAGAGAATGGTGAAAATGGCGAAGAAGAAACAGAGATTGAAGATCCAATTGCTCATGGTGAAGAGCTCGTAAATTCAAACTGTATTTCTTGTCATGGTGACAATCTTGAAGGCGGTCAGGGGCCTGCCATTGATAATCTCGAAGGAGACTTTACTGTAGAAGAAATTGCTGATATTGCTGAAAATGGAATTGGATCCATGCCTGGTGGCTGGGCTGAAGGTGAAGATGCTGAAGCCATTGGTGAATACTTGCTTTCTATTTCAGAGTAACCAATAAAAAAGGAGGGGGAGCCCCTCCTTTTTATTATGCAAAGAAAGGACGACCTGAACATGAATAAGGACGTGTTGTCAAAGCGCCTGCAATTTATTGCCGATGAAGTGCAGGAGGGAGCAGTTCTGGCGGATGTAGGCACAGATCACGGTTATTTACCTGTTTATTTGTGCAGTCAGGGGAAAATTAAAAAAGCGGTTGCCGGGGATGTGAACGAGGGACCTTTAGAAGCAGCAAAAAATCAAATAGAAACCTCGTCTTGCGGGGGTGTTGTCATTCCACGCCTTGGAAGCGGGCTTTCTGTTATAAAAAAAGAAGACAACGTAGATACCATAGTGATTGCCGGGATGGGTGGCTCTCTTATCTCTGCAATCCTTGAGGAAGGAAAAGAAAAGTTACCTGGAGTAAAAAGGCTTATTCTTCAGCCGAACATCCACGCTCTATATGTCAGGGAGTGGCTTCTTAAAGAAGGCTGGGAAATTAAAAATGAACATATACTAGAAGAAGATAACAGAATATATGAAATCATCGTTGCAGAATGTGGTGAGTGCGAAAAGCCTTACCAAGACATAAACAAAGAGGCTGCTTTGCTCCTGGGACCTTTTTTATTAAAAGAAAGAAATGATGCTTTTATTAAAAAATGGAGCAGGGAATTAAATAATTGGAGAAGAGTTCTTCGGGAACTGGAGAAAGCTTCGGATGAAAACAGAATCACAGCCAGAAAGGAAGAAGTTGAAAGAAAAATTAAGCTTACAGAGGAGGTATTATCATGAAAAAAACGATCAATGGTCAAACTGTCATACAAAGCTTTGAAAGCTGGTCGCCTAAGTCCTTAGCTGTCGAGGGAGATAAAATTGGCCTTATGATAGGAACACTGGATAAGCCGGTAAAAAAGGTAATGATCGCCTTAGATGTTTTAGAAGAAGTTATTGATGAAGCTGTGGAAAAGGAAGTTGATCTTATCATAGCTCATCATCCGCTGATCTTTAAACCCTTAAAGCACATTAATACAAAAACAGGACAAGGTCCTATCATTGAAAAATGTATTAAGCATGATATTGCTGTGTATGCTGCTCATACTAACCTTGATGTTGCTAAAGGCGGAGTAAACGATATGATGGCCGAAGCTCTTGGCCTTAAAGATACGAAAGTGCTTGTGCCTACTATGGAAGATAAACTGAAAAAGCTGGTCGCCTTTGTCCCGGAGGATCATCTTGAAGCAGTGAGACACGCTTTAGGGGACGCGGGCGCCGGCCATATTGGCGAGTATAGTCATTGCAGCTTTACCTCAGAGGGGACAGGAGCTTTTATGCCTGGGGATGAGGCGGATCCATATATTGGAGAGCAGGGGAAAATGGAATTTGTTTCAGAAAAACGAATTGAAACCATCCTGGCCGAATCACAAGTCAAAAAGGTTGTAAATGCTTTAATCAAAGCACACCCATATGAAGAACCGGCATATGATCTTTATCCATCAGACATGGAGGGAGAAGTTCTGGGCCTTGGGCGTATAGGTTCATTGGAGAATGAAATGACCCTTGGAGATTTTGCTTCTCATGTTAAGGATGCTTTTGATGTAAACACCGTAAGAGCAGTCGGGGAGAAAGACAGCAAGGTGAAAAAGGTGGCTATTTTAGGAGGAGATGGGAACAAATATTGGAGTCATGCAAAAAGAATGGGAGCTGATGTCTACTTAACAGGAGATGTATATTACCATGTAGCCCATGATGCCATGATGAGCGGTTTGAAAATGATTGATCCAGGCCATAATGTTGAAAAAGTGATGAAGGTCGGGGTTCAAAAGCGATTGAAAGAAGAAATGCAAAAGAAAGGTTATGAAGTTGAAGTGTTGGCTTCTGACGTAAATACAGATCCATTTACCTTTTTATAAAAAGGGTAATAGGAAAAAAAGGAGGCTGCCCAGAATGGGGCAGCCCTCTTATTACTTTACTTTTTAGCCTTTACTTTCGGGAGAATTTTGGTTCCCTGTACTTTCTTTTCAGTTACCCATGTTGATGGGTCATTTTTGTCGTATTGTTCGAGGAACCTGATGACTTCTTTTGTAATTGGTGTAGGAGTTGAAGCTCCTGAGGTAACACCCACAGTTTCTACACCTTCAAACCAATCCAGGTTAATTTCAGAAACATCTGCAATGCGGTATGCTTCCGTGCCCGCTATCTTCTTAGAAACCTGTGCCAGACGGTTGGAATTATTGCTCTTCGGATCCCCAATTACAAGAAGCAAGTCTGCTTCTTTCGCTTGCTCAGCTACTGCTTCTTGCCTTACCTGAGTAGCCATGCAAATTTCATTGTGTATCTCAGCGTGGGGATACTTATCAAGCGTTTTATTCATAATATCAGAAACGTCCCATTGACTCATTGTGGTTTGGTTGGTCACGATAATTTTTTCAGAATCAAGATTCAGCTTTTCTACATCCTCCACCGATTCGACTAAGTGGACAATATCAGGTGCAACACCAATGGCACCTTCAGGCTCCGGGTGGCCTTTTTTACCGACATACACTACCTGGTAACCTTCTGCTTTCTTTTCTTTAATCAGGTCATGGGTTCGTGTAACATCAGGGCATGTAGCGTCGACAGTAGTCAGTCCCTTTTTACGTGCAAGTTCCCTTACTTCAGGGGATACACCATGGGCTGTAAAAATTACAGTGCCTTTGTCAACTTTTTGAAGAATTTCTAAACGGTTAGGTCCGTCCAGAGAAATAATGCCATCTTCTTCAAACGCATCAGTAACGTGCTTATTATGAACAATCATCCCCAGAATATAGATGGGCCTTGGCAAATCCAGGTTATTAGCTGTTTGGCGTGCGAGAACCATTGCATCTACCACACCATAACAATATCCGCGGGGAGAAATTTTTAGTACTTTCATAACTGCCTCCTCTTAAAAAGAGTTATCCTTTTTAGACTAGGGTCATTATACTATTTGCATAATAAAAATGAAAGGATAGAGGCTGAAAGAAAGTTATTAGGAGAAAATTGTCTTTTTTTCTTCTGTTCAGTCTTGGATTCTACCTGGTTATGATGCCTCACAAATTTAAGGATCAGGCTAAAAACTTAAATATATAACTTAGGCCGGGGCACAGTAGACGAATAAGAAGAGGAAACTTCTTTCTCTTCCCACTTTACCGGTATTTCTTGTGTCGTTGGTGTCATTGGGGAAGAAGCGGTTTCTTCCTTATCTATAGGCTCTGCTTCTTCGGATGGGTTTGCAGGAGGACTGCTGTTCATTACCTTCCAAATGGCAGGAAGCTGTCTGACAATCGGGCCGTACTGGCGGACCATTGGAGTTACAGTCTGCATCATACCTAACATCTTTTGGGCAGATTGAATCCAAGGCATGATCCCTCCGCCTTGAGCAGCTCCCATCATTGCTGGTCCCATCCCTCCACCGCCCATCATTCCTCCACCCATAGCTGGATTAAAGCCAAGACCAGAAAGCAATTTTCCAAAAGGAAGGGACCTTGCTGCTGGAGGTAAAAACCCTGCCATTGTATGAGGTGAAGTTACCGGGGAGGCAGGAAACGGCGAGGGAAAATAAAATGGTGACGGGTACATGATGAATTTCACCCTTTCAAGTTACAGATTACGTAGACAATTGCTGTGTTTAAAGATGGTTTATGATAAAATATGATGATGCCTACAGGAACGTGACATGACCTGGTTATAGTGAGAAATATAGGTATTGAAAAAGAAAGGCGGAAACAAAGTGAAAGCATTTGAACGATTTGGCTTACCCCCATTTCTAATACAAGCGTTACAAAAACAAAACATTCAAAAACCGACAGAAATACAAGAGAGGCTGATTCCTGCTATCAAAAATGGCAAGGATGTTATAGGGCAGTCGCAGACGGGGTCAGGAAAAACCCTTTCCTTTCTGCTTCCGCTTGTATCTGAAATTGATACAAAACACAATTATACACAAGCTGTAATCACAGCTCCGACAAGAGAGCTTGCCGGCCAGCTGTACGATGAATTACTGAAGCTTCTTGGAGAAGACAAGGAGGAGAAAATTTCATCAAGGCTGGTGGTAGGCGGAACTGACCGACTTCGTACAATGAATAAATTGAAAAATCAGCCCCATATCGTTGTTGGTACACCAGGGCGTCTTCATGATATGGTCAAAAGCCAGGCTCTGGATGTTCATAAAACAAAATTCTATGTTGTAGATGAAGCTGATCAAATGCTGGACATGGGTTTCATTGAACAGGTGGATCAGGTTGCTTCCAGTATGCCAGAAGATTTACAGATGATGGTCTTCTCAGCTACTATTCCTGAAAAGCTTCAGCCATTTTTGAAAAAATATATGAGCCAGCCACGTCATGTTCACGTGAAGCCCGAGGAAGCCACTCCAGCAAAAATCGATCATTATTTAGTACCTCTCCGCCATAGGGACCGGACGGAATTGACAGTGAAGGTTGCAGCGTCGTTAAATCCTTATCTTGCCATCGTTTTTACGAATAAAAAAGAAGAAGCCGATGAAGTGTTTGCTGCGATGGTAGAAGAAGGGCTGAATGTGGACTTGCTACACGGCGGGATTGCCCCCCGTCAACGAAAACAAGTGATGAAGCGGGTGAATGATGCTTCGGTTCAGTATCTGGTTGCTACTGATTTAGCGGCCCGTGGAATCGATATTAAAGGGGTCACTCATGTCATCAATTATGCTCTTCCAAAGGAGCTTGAATTTTATGTCCACCGTGTTGGACGTTCAGCTAGAGCCGGTCATACAGGGGAAGCGTATACTCTTGTAGAAAAAAATGAGCAGGAGCCTCTGCAAAAGCTCGCTAAAAAGAGAATCTCATTTGAGTATAAAGATTTAAGACGGGGAGAATGGGTCTCTGTAGAAAATATGACTGTGACAAAGAAAAACCGGACAAGGTCAACAGCTTCACCGGCCGCCGGCATGAAACCGGCCACGGGCACAAAAAAACCGAAAAAGGTTAAGCCTGGATATAAGAAAAAAGCGAAGCAGCAATTTGCACAAGAGGCTAAACGACAAAGAAGAATTGAAACGAAGAGAAACAACAAAAAATAATACAGGTTTACAGTGAAACGGGAGAGATAACTATGCTTTTAGGATCACACGTGTCAATGAACGGGAAAAAGATGCTTTTAGGATCAAGTGAGGAAGCCGCATCCTATGGTGGAACGGCTATGATGATTTATACAGGAGCTCCTCAAAATACAAGAAGAAAACCAATAGAAGAACTTAATATTGAGGCTGGAGTAGCGCATATGGCTGAACACGGGGTAAACGAGGTAGTGGTGCATGCCCCGTATATAATCAACATTGGGAATACATCAAAGCCTGAAACCTTTGAACTTGGCGTCAACTTTCTTCGTTCGGAAATAGAAAGGACGGAAGCTCTTGGGGCTACCCAGATTGTCCTTCATCCGGGTGCACATGTGGGAGCAGGAGCAGACAAAGGAATAAAGAAAATTATAGAGGGACTAAATGAAGTGATTGATCCGCAGAGTAAGGTACAGATTGCTTTGGAAACCATGGCAGGGAAAGGATCTGAATGCGGCCGATCTTTTGAGGAGCTGGCTCAGATTATTGACGGAGTTACTCATAATGAGAGATTGTCCATATGCTTTGATACATGCCACACTCATGATGCAGGTTATGACATTGTAAATGATTTCGATGGAGTCTTAGATCAGTTTGACCGAATGATCGGTATTGACCGGTTAAAAGTTCTACACATCAACGACAGCAAAAATGAGTGCGGGGCAGCAAAGGACCGTCATGAAAACATAGGGTGCGGTTATATAGGATTTGAGGCGTTGAATTATATTGTTCATCACCCCTCCTTTACAGAGGTTCCTAAGATCCTTGAAACTCCTTATGTTGGAACAGACAAGAAAAATAAAAAACCACCTTACAAATTTGAAATCAATATGCTGAAGGAAAAAGCATTTAATGAAAATTTAAAAGACGAAGTATTTAACCAGTAAAGCGAATAACGTCATGTTGTTAAAGAAAAAGAGACAGGGACAAAAACCAGCGAAAGGGAAGAGCCCTCACCAAATCGGTGGGAGCTCTTTTTGTTTCAGTAATCTATTGGTTGATTGTTCAAATATACACTGGCATGCATCTAAAGGCACAAGTGCGACATCCGTTCAAGCTTCATTTCATTCGCATTCACGGTGTCTTCTATGCACCTAAAAGGCACAAGTGCGACATCCGTTCAAGCTTCATTTCATTCGCATTCACGGTGTCTTCTATGCCGCGCTAGGCATCAGGGGGAACCGAAAGCCTCACTATCTATTGCATGCCAGGATGACACTGGGAAAATCAGGATTCTTCGGAAAAAAGACTCCACAATTATTGGATATACTGAGCAAAAAGGGCTTCAAGCAGTTCTCCAGTTGCCGGTGAAACGTTGCTCTTTGCTTTATGAAGCACAGCATGAAGTGATTGCTTATCATTAAAATCCCATGGCTCTGTTTTTACAAGTGTCAGGAGCTTAACTGCTTCCTCTCTGCTTACTGTTACCCCATATTGCTGGCCGTAAGCCATAACATCCTGAGGTGTCATCTGAGCAATATGTTGTTTAACCACCTGCTGAAAAAAAGGATTCATTAAGAGCCTCCTATAGTTTCAATTCATAATAATACATGATATGCATGTTATCTTGAAGTGTCGCTCTTTTTAGTGCGGAGTTTATAAATTTTACCAAAAAGAGTAGGCAAGCACTCTGTCATTTAGTATAATCAAAAATAAGAGTAATAAAATGGAAAGAAATTGGCAGTGAAATATGATTGATTGGTTTCATTGAGGAGGGGGTAATATGTACCAATCATTATATACAGCGGAAATTGATGGATTTGAAGACGAATTCAAGGAAGTCTCTTCGGAGTGGCGTTTTGTATTAGCAAATGACGGTGAAGTAATATCGTTAAATGACGAGGCGGCAAGGTGGTTTCAACGGGGGACGAGCTTTTTTCATCATTTAGACGAAGAAGAATGTAAGAAAGCAATTATTTTGCTGAAGTCAATTTTTCTTCAGGGAAAGGTCTTTGAATTTAATTTAACACATCAATTCGACTCTCACATATGTACTGTTTCCTACAACGGAAAGTATAAAAACGGAAAGTTTTTTCTCTTAGGATCCCTGCGTCATAACCCAAAGCCAGATACCCTCTATGACATGTGGGATCAAGAAGTCCTTCCTCATTTCATCCATCCTTATGTTATTCTCGATCATGATTTAATAATTTCTAAACATAACAACGAATTTACAAGCTTTTTAGGCATAGAAAAATTTGAAAAAAGGCTGTCAGCATATAAAGAAGATGAGAGTCAGCGTGCTTTTTACATCACTTCCTTTGCAGAAGAAGTTTTTCTGGAAAAAAAACCTCTTGTAAAAGACTATAGTAATGAATGTAAAGGGGACTATTTCAGGCTGAAAGGTATATATCTGCCAGAAAGGTATAGTGTACTTATTTTCATCTATGACCAATCCTTTGAAACGCGCTATAACCATTTGCTGCTTTTTCAAAACCAAATGGAATCTGTTTCACATTTATCTGCTGGTGTAGCTCACGAGCTTCGCAATCCATTGTCAGTGATTAAAGGCTTTCTTCAGCTTTCTTCTTTAACCAACAGCTTTGATAAATACTCCACCACCATTTTATCTGAAGTAGACCGTATGAATGGCATCATTGAAAACTTTCTTTCCATGGCGCGCAGGAACATAAAAAAAGAAGTACAAAATCCTGCTAAACTCCTCCATAGTATAGCTGATATTATACACTCTGAGTGTTTGATGAAGGGAATAACCTTTACCTTTGATATTTATCAGGGAACAGAAAAAATTAAAGTGAACGATTCCTCTTTAAAGCAGGTAGCATTAAACGCATTACGCAACGCTATGGAAGCCTTTAATCAAAAGAATAAGAATAATTGCTTCTCTTTAAAAAGTTTTGTTGAAAAGGGAGAATACTGGATAGTTATTAAAGATAATGGGGATGGCATTCCGAAGGACATCCTTAAAAAATTAGAGGCAGGGAAACCTTTCTTCACTACTAAAGATCAAGGGACAGGTATAGGTATTCCTCTTTGCAAAACAATTATGCAAGATCACAACGGAACATTTACCATCAAAAGTGATCCTGAGTCTGGGACAAGTATTATTCTAACATTTCCCTTAGTTAAAAATTACTGAGCTGTATTAAATATGTGACCAACAGGAAGGGCAAATGATGTTTGCAAAAACAATCATTTGCCCTTATAATTTATGTAAATGGATAAAAAGTTTCCTGAAGGAAACTTTTTATGGTTGGATAACACATTTTTGTAATGCTTGCATATAATAAAATACAAATAGAGGTATTCTTTTTTTTATCAGGAAAAGTTGGTCTTGTGCAAAAAAAGTTTACTCGGTAAAGTTATGAATTGATTGGGGGAGTGAACTCATGAGTGAAACGGTAAAAGTAGAAAACATCTCAGTATACTATGATCATCATCCTGCCATACAAAACATTTCCTTTTCATCTGAAAAAGGCATATTGACTGGCGTTATTGGTCCAAATGGAGCGGGGAAGTCCACGTTGATGAAAGCATTGCTTGGATTGGAAAAAACAACCGGCGGAAACATAGAAGTGTTAGGAGAGAAAGTAGAAAAAGTCAGAAAAAAGCTGGCTTACGTTCCACAGAGAAGTGATATTGATTGGGACTTTCCTGTTCTGGTTGAAGATGTAGTATTAATGGGGCGATATGCCCATCTTCCGTGGTATAAAAAAATAGGAAAGAATGAAAAGAAAAAAGCGCGTGAGGCTCTTGAAAAAGTAGGGATGGAAAGTTACAGTAAACGCCAGATTGGCGAGCTTTCAGGTGGGCAACAGCAACGGGTCTTCATAGCGAGGGCATTAGTTCAGGATGCTGAAATTTTCTTCCTTGACGAGCCTTTTGTTGGAATTGATGTAAAATCTGAAGAAATTATTATTAATCTGTTGCGGAATTTAAAGGGGAATGGAAAAACAATTTTTGTTATTCATCATGATTTAAGTAAGGTAGAAAGTTATTTTGATAACCTGTTGTTGATCAATCAAAAACTTATTGCATATGGGCCTTCTCAGGAAGTGTACGATCCGGAAAGGCTCAGTGAAGCTTATAAAGGAAGCCTCCACTTATTCTCGGATGAGAAAGTCATGGTGGTGGGGAATTGATGAACCAGGTTGCAAATTTCATTGATCAGCTCCTTCGTTATCCATATTTGCAGCAGGCTTTTATTGCTGCAGTGCTTGTAGGGATTATTTGCGGCATCATTGGCTGCTATATTATTTTGCGTGGAATGGCCTTAATGGGGGATGCCATTTCTCACGCTGTTCTTCCTGGTGTGGTTATTGCTTACATGATAGGTGTAAGCTATTTTATTGGCGCTGTCATAACCGGAGTATTAACGGCCCTTGCTATAGGTTACGTATCTCAAAACAGTCGAATTAAAGATGATTCGGCAATAGGAATTATGTTTACCGCAGCCTTTGCTCTCGGGATCATTTTAATTACCGGACTAAGAGGTACAGGAGTGGATCTTTGGCACATTCTGTTTGGAAATGTGCTGGCCGTGTCAACAGCTGACCTTTGGTTGATTTTTTCGATTGGAATTCTCATTTTCATTTTGATTTTTGTTTTTTACAGACCTTTATTGTTAAGTACATTTGACCCTACCATGGCAAAAGCTACAGGACTAAATGTTAAGTATATTCACTATGGTTTAATGCTTATGCTTTCTTTTGTCACAGTCGCATCCCTCCAGACGGTTGGGATTGTCCTTGTTGTTGCTATGCTGATTACTCCAGGAGCTACCGCTTACCTTCTTACAGACCGTTTTCAAATTATGCTGATTCTCTCCCCGATTTGCGGTGCTTTAGCAGGTGTAGTCGGATTGTTTGTTTCTGTGGTATACGATGTAGCTTCAGGGGCTTCTATAGTGTTAGCTGCTACGGCCTTTTTCATGTTAGCCTTTCTCTTTTCTCCAAAGCAGGGTATAGTTATTAAGTTTTTCAGAGCCAGGCAGCACGCTTAACTTAGTTATACATTTTGATTTTTTATGGTATAAGATTTACGAAAAAGCAGTTTCTTTCAAATGCTGGTGTCTTTCACTCACCTCATTTCATTTTCGTGATTTTCTGCAGCGAAAAAAGGCCGCAAATCCTCTGGAAAGAGGTCTGCGGCCTTCTTTATGTTTTGTTTAAGGGAAGTATCTGCTCTTGTTTCCTAGTACATTCCTATTTCGTACCAGGGGAGGAGAGTATATACAAAGTTTCCTTTAAAGACAAAACTTCTTGCATGAAGGAAGGCTCTACCTCATTGAAAAGGCTTCTCTGTATCGCTGATCGGTTGTTTACTCACGCGAGAAGAAGGGAAAAAGCTTACTTGTACCACGCTGAATGTTAAGTTTTGGTTGTTGATTTCAAAGACCAATTCAATTAGGATATAGGAATTGACTACGACTTAAGTAATGATGGAGGTATATATGAGCAGCTTACATTTCCTTGTTATGTTTTTGTTCTTTTCAGCGATAGATGAACAGCAAATAGAACAGAGAATGGAATTGTTAGAAGAGAAAAGTAATGCCTTGCAGGAGGCTGAAAGTATCGTAGAAAAAGAACTTTTCTTTTTGGAAGATTCTGACGAAGTCGTGTTTGATCTTAATTACCAAACGTGGCTGGAGGCTAGAGAAACGGCTAAACACCTTTATGACGATTCTAATGAAAACTTTAAGATGGAGTGGGGGGTTTTTCTGGCTCATCAAGCCAAGAAAAGAGAAATCGACCCGTTTTTGATATTTGAACTCCTTAGGGTAGAAACTGGAGACACATTTGATCCTTCCCTTGTGGGACCTGAAACAAGGTATGGAAAAGCATATGGTATGGGGCAGTTTATGAAAAATACTGGTCCCTGGATTGCTGAAAAAGCTGACTTGCCCTATGAGGATGATCTGCTTTTTAACCCATTTTACTCTATTCAGTTATCGGTCCTTTATTTAGACTATTTATATGATAAGTATGATGACTGGGATCATGCCTTAACAGCTTATCACCGGGGAATGGGCGGCCTGCAGGCGTATATTAAAGATAATGGTGATGCTAAGAGCTGGTATGCTGTTGAAATTCAGGAAAACGCCGATAATCAAGAATCTGCTGTTGCCTACCAATAACACACCCCGTTCCCATAAATTTGGGACGGGGAATGTTATTCCTCATCTTCCTCTATGAAACGAGAAGCCCATTCAAAAAATAACAACTGGCTTTGAACGGTTGGTTCCCTGCTTTCTTTTTCTACATAATGATATTCACCATTAGAATTCTGCTCCCTGGCTTTCACATTATCTTGTAACGTAACTGAAAGAATTTCTTTTAATCGGAAAATGAGAGCAGGGGATAAAACAGGAAAAAGAATTTCAATTCTTCTCTCCATGTTCCGCGTCATCCAGTCAGCAGAGGAGAGAAATATCTTTTCCTCGCCACCTTGATGAAAATAAAAAATCCTGCTATGTTCCAAAAAACGGTCAACAATACTTCTCACACGAATGTTTTCGCTGACTCCTTTAATTTGAGGCCGTAAGGAACAAATCCCTCTGACAATTAAGTCAATGGAAACGCCTGCTTGGGAGGCTTCATAGAGCTTGATAATGATAGGTTTATCAGTCAGTGAATTCATTTTGGCAATGATTCGGCCATTTCCATGTTCCTTGTGATACTCGATTTCTTTTTCAATTAAAGATAAAAACGTTTCTCTAATTTCAAAAGGTGCGGTTGATAACCTGTGCCACTCTGGCTTTTTAGAATAACCGCTTAAGTGATTAAAAAAGTTTGTGGCATCAATTCCGAATTTTTCATCTGAAGTTAAAATCCCCATGTCTGTGTAAAGCTTTGCAGTGGCATCATTGTAGTTTCCTGTACCGAGATGGACATAGCGCCGGATTTTGTTTTTTTCTTTCCTGACGATTAATGTAATCTTACTGTGTGTCTTTAACCCTGTAATACCATATAAAACATGAACCCCGGCTTTTTCAAGTCTTTTTGCCCATTGAATGTTATTTTCTTCATCAAATCGAGCTTTCAGCTCTACAAGTACGGTGACCTGCTTCCCATTTTCAGCAGCCTGTTCAAGTGCCGCAATAATTTGGGAATCACCGCTGACTCGGTATAATGTTTGTTTAATAGCAAGAACAGCAGGATCGTCGGCTGCTTTTGAAATAAAATCAATTATTGGCTGAAAAGACTCATAGGGATGGTGAAGAAAGATATCCTTTTTTGAAACAGCTTCAAAAATATCGTCTTCTCCCAATAAATCTTCAGGCGGCTGAGGTATAAAAGCCTGGTTAACCAAGTGTTCGAAGTCGGGTGCCAGCTCTTTTGTAAACTTAAATAAAAAGCTTAAGTCAAGAGGCCCTTTTACCATGTAAACGTCCCGGTCATGGATTTCCAGGGCTGAGGTTAAAAAAGATAGAACCTCATCTTTTATGACGCCTTCTTGTACTTCAAGACGTACTGCCGCTCCCCATTTTCGCTTTTTCAGTTCTTTTTCTATTTCACGAAGGAGGTCTCTGGCCCCTTCTTCTAAAATCGTCAAGTCTGCGTTACGTGTGATCCTGAAAGGACAGACCGTTTTTATTTGATAACCTGTAAATAATTTGTCTATAAAGTGTGTAATCACCTTTTCCAGTAAAATAAACTGCCTGTTTCTGTTGCGTGAAGGGAGTTGAATAAACCTGGAAAGGACAGAGGGAACCTGCACAATTGCGAGGGATTCCTTTTGATTTTTATCTTTAGGCTCTAATAACACCGCCAGATTAATACTTTTATTAAGAAGCATTGGAAATGGACGGTAAGCATCTACGGCCATTGGTGTGAGAACAGGAAAAATATAATTATCAAAATGATTTTCTAAAAACTGAATCTGAGTTTCAGTTAACTCTTCAGTGGATAAGAACTCTATGCCTTCATGAAATAGAAGTGGAATCATGGTTTCATTGTAGAGATTGTCCTGAAGTTTAACTAACGAATGGTTTTTATCAGCGACTCGTTTCAGCTGCTCTTTAGGGGTATAGGCAGCTTTATTTTCAGGTTTGTTAAATCCTGCCTTTACCTGATCCTTTAAACCAGCCACACGGACCATAAAAAACTCATCAAGATTAGAGCTGAATATAGCTAAAAATTTTAAGCGTTCCAGCAAAGGGTTTCTTTCGTCGATTGCCTCTTCGAGTACTCGTTCGTTAAAGGCAAGCCAGCTTAATTCACGGTTATTATAATAGGAAGGGTCATTTAAGTCAGTGTGCCTCTCTATATTATTTTCTCGCATGCAGACTCCACCTTTCTAGGGCAGCAAAACAATTGACTATAGTGTCCTCTTTTATACTCTATGATAAGATCTTTCTTCTCTATGAAAGTATAATGAGATTTTTTTCCCCAGGGTTTTTTCAAGATGCTTTTTGTATTTCTCGCTTTTTATTTCTTCAAAATACGGGCTGGCTCCTGGTGTACAATACAGATGAATAGCTATATTTTTTCCATCACGCTCTGTATCAAGATGAGTAATAACGTTTCGTCTCGTCCTATTGAGTGAATAAGCCAGTTTTAAGATGCTTCCTAATAGTTCGTACCGTTGTAATAATCGCTGAGATACATACCGTTTATAAGGCATTGCAAATTGCTGAAGATATGATTGCGATTTAAAAGAAGAAATAAACGCAATAGCCAGCCTTTCTTGATGGGAAATACCATCAATTGATCTGTTGGTCAGTAAATAAAATGTATGCTGCACACTTGCTTCGTCATCAATGTACTCCCCCATATAAAGCACTTTTGCGCTTGTTTTCAGTAAATAAACGTTGGTTTCCTGTTTCAAATAATAAGGAAGGTGATTTTCCAGTTGACTGTATAGTTGCTCAGCTAGACGGGACACTTCTGAAATATGGTCATGCTGAATTTCATATTCCCTGCCGAGTTGGTAAAAGCTTTCCTCGGTCACATTAGGAAAAAGTTTGTCTTCTTCATCACGGAGTATTTCTTCAAATAATAAGCCGTCACGGAGCCCTTTATTGCTCATGATAAAAAAAGGAGATTTGCTGTATTCCATAAGCCCCTGAATGACCCGGACCGCCGGAACAATGATATCTGCCCGGTCTTTCGATAATCCTTCAATATCTGCTCTTTTACTTAAAGGGGTCTGTTCTAAAAGACGTAGAGTACTTTCCACTTGTTTAGGAGCCATAGAATATTGGTGAAGGCCGGCAAGGGGATATTTTTCTATTCTTTGATGAATCAGCGCCATGTTTCTGGCACTTCCTCCAATGCCTATGACAGGTACTTTTTTATTTTTAAGCCAAGGAATCTTAGCAAATTCAGTTTTTAAAAAACGATAAAACTGTCGGGGGTTGGCCTGTCTGTTTCCATCTTCCCCGTAAAATTGTTTTTTTAACGTCAGAGCCCCAAAAGGGAAGCTGTGTGAGTAAATAAGTCTGCGGTTATGAAAATAGGTGACTTCAGTGCTTCCGCCGCCGATATCTACAGTAATCCCCTCCCGCAGAGAGGTGGAATTTACAACAGCCAAATATCCGTAGTAAGCTTCTTCTTTTCCTGATAATACTCTTACATAAAGAGAAGTTTCCTTATGAATAAAATCAAGGATATCTTGTTGATTGACCGCATTTCGAATGGCAGCTGTAGCAGCAACTTTCACTTTGGTTACATGGTGGTGCTGAATTATTTCCTCAAACTTTATAAGCGCGGATTTCAGTACATCAAACCCTTCCGGCGTTAAACGGCCTTCCAGGTCAATATGGGAGCTGAGGCGTGCCACTTGTTTTAAGTTATGTAACTGGCGGTATCTTTTTTGGTCGTCTATTTTGTGAATCACTAATCTAATTGAATTGGAACCGATATCCAGTACGCCGACCTTCTCTTTTTTCATGTTTACCACTTCCTTCTTGGATTGATATCTTGTTTATCGTTTAGTATGACTGTAACTCTTGTGAAGAAATCAAAAAAACAGCTCAAAAAAGTGATTGTCCGGCAAGAAGAGGAAACTGAGCTGCAAAGTCAGTTGTTTACAGGAAAAACTCAATCAGTTATACTCATTTAAGTAAATAAATCGTAATGGTTCTTAAAGTGTGATTTTGACACTGGCCTATTAAATGAAACATATACGAAATATATATATATTTGTATAGCGAAAAAGCTGCAAATTAGGAGGATCTCTATAATGGAGGCAAAAGAACAAACCAATGTAATTGATATAAGTAATCTTTCCTTTCATTATGGCTCACGAAACGTATTGGAGGATATTTCTTTAACCATTTCTCGTGGTACATTTTTAGGATTAGTAGGACCAAACGGTTCTGGAAAATCCACCTTGGTTAAATGCCTCTTAGGTTTACTAACCCCTCATCATGGTGAGGTCTCATTATTTGGAAAACCTCTTGAAAAATTTAAAGACTGGGACCGGGTAGGCTTTGTGTCCCAGAAAGCTAACAGCTTTAATGCGGGTTTTCCAGCTACGGTTTTTGAAGTCGTATCCATGGGTTTGTTTGGAAAGATTGGTTTGTTTCGTTTTCTAAACAAAGCTCATAAGCAAAAAGTGAAAGATGTAATTGAAAGTGTGGGAATGGGAGAGTACCTCCATCAGAACATTGGGGAACTTTCAGGCGGCCAGCAGCAGCGGGTGTTTATAGCAAGAGCTTTAGTCAGTGACCCGGACCTTCTTATCCTTGATGAACCAACCGTAGGAGTAGACGCCAAAAGTGTTCAGAGCTTTTATAATATGCTGAGCTACTTAAATAAAGAAAAGAATATTACCCTTGTACTTATTACTCATGATATAGGGGCGATGACAAGCTATGTGACAGATGTCGCCTGCTTAAACAAGCATTTGCATTTTCATGGTACTTCTCAGGATTTTGAAAAAGAGCAAAACCTCTCGGCTTTTTACGGGCATGAGGTTGACCTGATTACGCATAACCATGGGCACGGGGGACATTAATTCATGTTTGATGTTTTTTTTCGTTATGAGTTTCTGCAAAATGCGTTAATTACAGGTATTATGATCGGTTTTCTGGCACCGGTTTTAGGTGTTTTCCTTGTAGTCAGGAGAATGTCTTTGATTGCTGATGCCTTATCTCATATTACCTTAACCGGAATAGCTTTTCATTTATTACTTGCAAATCACTTTGTATATTTTTCCCTTCTTTCCCCCCTTTATATGGGAATGGCATTTTCAGTGGCCGGTTCTTTGCTGATTGAAAAACTCAGGGGCTTTTATACGTATTACAAAGAATTAGCCATCCCTATCATCCTTTCAGGAGGGATAGGACTAGGTGTTGTATTCATTTCATTAGCAGACGGTTTTAACAACGATCTATTTAATTATTTATTTGGCAGTGTAATTGCTGTAAGCAGAGGGGATCTATGGACAATTACAGTTATAACCGCTGTAGTTGCTGCTGTTTTAATTTTATTTTATAAAGAACTGTTTTTTCTTTCCTTTGATGAAGAACAGGCCACGGTAGCCGGGCTGCCAAAGCGTTTCATATATTTTATTTTTATAGTTCTAGTTGCATTGGTTATTGCAGCATCAATGCAGATTGTAGGAATACTGTTGGTTTCTTCTCTTATGTCACTCCCGGTCGCTGCTGCGATGCAGGTTGCAAAAGGGTTTAAGCAGATGTTTTTTTATTCGGTCCTTTTCGGAGAAATTTCTGTAATAACGGGACTGGTGTCAGCTTACCATCTGGATTTAGCGCCTGGAGGGACGATTGTCATGATCGCTGTTATTCTTCTCCTTCTGGCTATGGGAGCAAGAAGGCTGGCCGGATGGCAATTTACAGGAGATACGAAGGTGAAGAACACAATGTAGATGGTGTTCGTTGTTTTCGAATTCTTTCTCTTGTACAATAATGAAGGAACTAAATGAGAGTAGGAATTGAATATGGATTTTTTATTTGGGGATCTAACCTTTATTCAAAGAGGCGTTCTGGCCGCTTTGATTGTAGGTTTTATTTGTCCGCTTCTCGGGTCTTTTTTACTGGTGCGGCGAGTAACGATCATTTCTGAATCGTTGTCTCATGTAACGCTGACAGGTATTTCAGCGGGGGTGTTAATGGGGCAGACGATGCAATTTATGGATGTTAATCCTTTATACAGCGGACTGTTGTTTGCGCTAATAGGATCTCTTCTTATTGAAAAATTAAGGCAGGAATACAGACACTTTCAGGAGCTGGCCATTCCTATTATATTATCAGCGGGAATAGGACTAAGCGCGATCTTAATCAGTATTGCTCAAACTGGCTACACAGAATGGTTTAATTATTTGTTTGGCAGTATCGTCTCTGTTACACAGGAAGATTTATTATTTATTATAATAACTGCGTTCGTCGTGCTCCTGATTATGATCTTCTTTTTTAAGGAATTTATCTCTATATCTTTCGATCAGGAATATGCAAAAGTATCAGGGATTTCTCTTAAAGGAATGAACTTTTTATTTTCACTGCTCGTTGCCTTAGTGATTTCAATGTCGATGAAGGTAGTTGGAATCCTCCTGGTAGGAGCATTAATTGCACTGCCTGTTGCTGCAGCTATCAGGGTAGCAAAAAGCTTCAAACAAGTCATGTTTCTAGGAGTGCTGTTCGGTGAAGCAGCCATTTTGTCAGGCGTATATATTTCTTATCATATGGATATCGCTACAGGCGGCACGATTGTAATGTCAGCGATGTTTATTTTAGCCATTGTTGTGTGCCTGCAAATGATTTTCTCGAGGAGTTAACCGGAGGGAGTTTGTATGAATTTAGAAAAAGCCTTGGATCGACTTAAAGAACGAGGGTATAAGTATACAGGGAAAAGGGAAATGATTGTCTCCTTGTTTGCCGAGGAAAAACGTTACTTGTCAGCAAAGGATGTCCTTACTCACATGCAAAAGGAATATCCTGGAGTCAGCTTTGATACCGTATATCGTAATCTTTCCTTATTCGCAGACTTGGATATTTTGGAAACGACTGAGCTTGAAGGAGAGAAGAAGTTTCGGTTCAGCTGTTCTACTCCCCATCACCATCATCATCTCATATGTATGGAATGCGGAAAGACAAAACACATTCACGCTTGTCCTATGGAACATTTAGGCACACCATTAGATGATGAATTTAGCGTGACCGGGCATAAATTTGAGGTATATGGTTATTGTGCAGATTGTAAATATAACAGTCAAGCAAACGTATAAGGAAAAAGAGGCAGCCTGCTAACAGAGCAGATACTGCCTCTTTTTCATCGGTTTTTTGTCCAATTGTCTACCCAAAGTTTTGCTTCTTGCCAATTTTGCACTCTTTGTACATTGGCTGGCACAGGTTTGCGATTATAAGGTGTATCCAGGAGAACGACAGGTATCTGGCATTCCTCGGCAATATTGCACGCATTATCATGTTTATCTTCAAAAAAGAGATGTACTTGATGTTTTTTGATTGATTCAATTTTGTCGTGCTGACCGATTAATTCAATGTGGTGGTATGGAAGGTTGTGAGTATTAAACCATTCCAGGGTAGCTTCATGAAGATGGTGACCGCGGGCACTGATGTAAATCATTTTATGGTTCTTATTCCATTCAAGAAGAGCTTGTTCAACCTTATGAGCCAATACAGCATTTGAATAAATACTTTTCTCATGAATTTTCATCCATTTCCAAAATTCCTGCTGACTGACATTCAGCAAGCTTGTTAAATCATATTCTGTGATATCCTCAAGAGTAATATCAACTTGGAAATGTTTGTTGAGGTAAGGTACAAAAGTGGCGGGGTCTGTGACAGTACCGTCAATATCTAAACCAAAAGTTAACTTTTTTTCAGTCATTGTTGAAATTCACTCCTATATAATTTCTAATTATTCTCTGATATGCTCATCCTTTACAGCTTTAAGGAAGCTTCCCTCCGCACATACTAAGACTGCTCTCTACAGAGTAAGGAAGGAGGGATAACAGTGGATGAAATGAATCAGAAAAACGAAAATAACAAAGGTCAATTAGGGCCAAGTGATAACACAATGGCTGAAGGATACGAGGGTCCAAGAGAAGACCTCTTTGACGAAGAACAGCTCTTTGATGAAGAACAGAACATTGATGAAGAGCAGCGCATTGATGAAGAGCAGGACTTTGAAGAGGAAGATTACACCCAGGAAACCGCTGCAGAAGTGGGAACATGGGGCGTAGGCAATAGAGCAAATTTAGCTGAGCCCGAAAGAGAAGAAGAAGAGCAGGTAACAACCCGTGATAGTGACGTGACTGATGACACTGTAGGACGCGGTGTAGGTATTGCGGCTCTACTTGCTTCTATTCTTTCCCTGTTCTTTTTACCAATTTTACTTGGAGGTGCAGGTATCGTTGTCGGCTTTATTGCTGCACGCCAAGGAGCAACAGGATTAGGATACTGGGCGGTAGCTGTCGGTGCCTTCTCTATTCTTATGACTGTCTTTTTCGGACCTTTTTTCTAGCTAAATAAGCAGTGCCCTCACGAGTGAGGGCACTTTTGTTATTATTTAAGATGAAGACGAAGCTGCTTCTTTTTTCTCTTTTTCTTTTTTATAATGTTCTTCTGCTATTTTGTCTACTTCCTTTTTGAGTTCCTCAACCATCGTTGCTTCAGGGACCTTGCGGACAATTTCACCATGTCTGAATAAAAGTCCTTCTCCTCTTGCCCCGGCAATCCCGATATCAGCTTCCCGTGCCTCACCCGGCCCGTTTACTGCACAGCCGAGCACAGCCACTTTAATGGGAGCTTTAATCGTTGAGATATAGTCCTCAACCTCATTTGCTATGCTGATAAGATCGATTTCAATTCTTCCACAAGTTGGACAAGAAATAAGAGTGGCAGCATTGGCAGCCAAACCAAAGGATTTCAACAACTCACGACCAACTTTTATCTCCTCTACAGGGTCAGCGCTCAGGGAGATACGAAGAGTATTGCCGATCCCCTTGCTCAGGATCGCTCCCAGACCAGCAGCACTCTTAATGGTGCCGGCAAATTTAGTTCCTGATTCTGTAATTCCTAAATGCAGAGGGTAAGAAAAAGCTTGAGCAGCTTTTTCATAGGCTTCAATGGCTAAATTAACATCTGAAGCTTTCATTGACACAATAATGTCATGGAAGTCTAAATCTTCCAGGATTTTAATATGGTGAAGGGCACTTTCCACCATACCGTCAGCTGTAGGATATCCGTATTTTTCCAGAATTCGTTTTTCAAGAGAACCGGCATTCACACCTATACGAATAGGGATGTTCTTTTCTTTGGCAGCTTTTACTACTGCTTCGACTTTCTCTTTTCTTCCAATGTTTCCAGGATTGATACGAATTTTGTCGGCGCCGCCTTCAATGGCTTTCAAAGCCATTTTATAGTCAAAATGGATATCAACAACCAATGGAATGTTGATTTGCTTTTTTATTTCTGGAATGGCTTCTGCATCACGCATTTCCGGGCAGGCAACTCGGACAATTTGACAGCCTGCTTCTTCGAGTCGATGGATTTCTTTAACGGTAGCTTCCACGTCATGTGTTTTCGTTGTTGTCATGCTTTGGACGATAACTTCGTTGTTTCCTCCAATGACTAGGTTCCCAACCTTTACAGGACGGGTGTTCGTACGGTGGACAATCTGGGTCATGAATGAATACGCCCCTTTATATTTTCAAAGATATTATTCCTTGCACAGTGTCAGTATTCTTATTTATACTGCCATAAAATTTCAAACGAATACAACGTTATTGTATCAGCGCCATGATTTGTTTGGCAAGAAAAATAAAGAGGCCCCGTTTATCAGGTCAGGGGCTGTAGGTTGGAAACCAGTATGTTTGGTCAATTTGGATTTCTTCAGGCAAGATGTCATTGTTTAACCTTGAAAAGTCATGGGAGACCTGCTGAATGCTTGCAGGCACGGGCCCTTCATGAAGTTGTTCTACTATGGAAAGCACAGTTTGTCCAGGTTCTACAGTAACTTCCACAGCTGATTCATTGAAAGAACTTTCTGGTGAAGGCGGGGGTGGCGGAGATTCTTGTTCAGTTTGTTCTTCCTCATTCTTTTCTTCTTCATGTACCGTTGCTTCGGCTTGAGGGGTGGCGGGTTCATCAACGACTGTCGGAAGAGTCCCGACAGTAAGATCATAATAAACAGCTATAATAGCAATAACGATAAGCAAAAAACCGAATAATTTTCTCATGAGACCAACTCCAATAAACTTTCTTAAAGACAGTAAGACGACCTGTGAGCAGGAGGTCTTAGTAGAAAATTCTTCCAATATTTAAAAAGTCCTCTATAAAATATGGAAATAGAAGCAAAAGTCAAAAGAGGGTGAAAAAGTATGAAATTCTCTTCCCTTTTATACCGGCGTGTGGTAAGTATTTTTATAGGGATGATATATAAATCATCTTCCTAATGAAAAGGAGAGAAAAAATGAAAACACACGTATTAAGCTGGATGGCACTGCTGCTTCTAGTCACTGGAATGTTTACCATGCCTGGCACTGCCAAGGGGGATGCTGTGCCCGGGGAAGAGATTATTACGTTAGGAGAAGACTTGAGCCCTGATGATAGAACCAGACTGCTTGAAGAAATGAGTGCAGATGAAAATGATACAATTATATATGTAAGTAATGAGGAAGAACATAGATATTTAGGAGATTACATCAGCGCAAGTCAAATCGGTACAAGAGCTTTGTCTTCCACAAAAATCACCCTTACAGAGGAAGGCAGCGGTCTGAACGTTGAAACGAATAACATCAATTGGGTTTCAGAAGGCATGTATGCAAATGCTTTAGTTACTGCCGGGGTCAAGGATGCGGATATCTATGTAACAGCCCCATTTGAAGTGTCGGGGACTGCTGCATTAACAGGCCTTATCAAAGCTTATGAAGTACAGGCGGATGTGGTTATACCTGAAGAACAAAAGAAAGTGGCTAACGAGGAAATGGTCCGGACGGCAGAACTTGGGGAGAGAATTGGCACAGAAGAAGCCACTGAATTGATCACCAGGATTAAAGAAGAGATCGGCAGACAGTCGGTCGAATCTGAAGAGGACCTTCGGGCATTAATTATTAATATTTCAAATGAGTTGAATATTACCTTAAATGAAGAAGAGGTTAATGGCCTGGTTTCCCTTTTTGACCGGATGCAAGAATTAAATATTGATTGGAACCAGGTGCAGGATCAAATTTCAAAAGTACGTAACAATTTAGATGATTTTCTAAATCGAGAGGATACTCAATCCTTTATCGCAAGTTTTCTTGATTTTATTAACCAGCTAATTGACTCAGCAAGAGGATGGTTGTCCTCTGAATCATAAGTAATAAATAGGTAAGAGAGGCAGGAAGATCTTCAAGAGAAGAGATCCTGCCTCTCTTTTGAATTTTCAGGAGAGAGGGAGACAGCCGAAACCAAAAGCAGTGCCAGCCGTATATTATATAAAGAAGAAAAATACTATCAATGGTGTCTCTGCGATGGTTCATGGTATGCTTTTAGTAAGAGTGAGAAGCAATAATAAGTGGAGAGAAAGGAGTGCTTCTATGGACTGGTTAGATAATGCCAGTGTTGGTTTTTTAGTTGTTTTTTTAGGTACTTTGTTTCTGGTTGGGGAACTGTTAGTGAAAATGAGAGGCTTATTCGCTGTTATTGGAATAGTTCTTATGAGTCTTTTCTTTGCTTATCACATAGATGCGGCATCTGGCTTGTGGATCGTACTTTTATACGGAGCGGGCCTTGGTTTAATCATTTTTGACGGAAAAGTGACTGGCGATGGCACAATAGCACTGTTAGGTGCTTTGATGATGATTATGGGTATAGCTGTTCCAGCCCCCGGATTTTTGTATGGATCTTTGGCGGCCATGGGCTTTATCCTTGGTGCATTAGCCTCAACTTTCTTTTTGAGGGTTTTCTCAAGAAGAGAGCTATGGTCGAAAATTACTTTGAAAGACAAAATGACAGAAGACCTTGGATATAATTCCATAAATGAAACATATAAGGATCTTGTAGGGCAGAAAGGCAAAACCATGACTGATTTCCGGCCTATTGGAACAATAGATATTGATGGCAGTCAATACAGTGCGACCAGCGGCGGCCAATGGATTAAAGCTGGGGAAGAAATAGAAGTAATTGAAGTGGATGGTACGCGAATTCTCGTAAAGAAACTAGAAGAACAGAAAGAAAGGTAAAAAAGGGCGGCTGTTAAGAATTTCTTTCTCAACAGCCGCCTTTTTGGGTATTTTTTACATAAGAGAAAGCTTTATCGGTTGTGCCGGCCAGTACAGTCATAGAACAAGCCGCTTCTTTTTTACAGGTTGCAGCGTGATGTCTCCCAGAAAATTATGAAGTGGCTGTCTTTTTCGGTTTCGGAAGGCGCCTGTAGGCTGCAAAAAGCATAACAAATGCTATGGCCCAGTAAACAGTGAAGGAAAATGGAAGAGCAATACCTGCTGCATCAATAATGGCGAGAACCAAAGTAGGAAGTGTTACAGCGTATACACTCATAATCCAAATGTTACGGTAAGGCAGGCGAATAGCCACTTTTCTTCTCAATAATAAGCCAAAAAGTGAAAGAGAAAATATACCAATAAATTTCATTGCAGTGACAAATAAATAAAGGCCAAGGAGAAACACTGGAATCAGGATAGGCAGCAATCCGCTGACAGTATCCATTAATGAGATAATTTCATCTTTGGTTAAGTGGAGATTGGCAGCTTGGCCGTAAGAAAAGGACTCTATTGTTCCATCTTCAATAACGACTACTTCCTCTCTTAACAGTGCTATGGCTGGTTCTGTATCTATATCCTCTCTTGAAACAGTGCCAGTTGCATCAAAGATAATTGTATCTCCGTTATCTTCTATGTATAATGGCTCTTCCTGATCCGCATGGAGAATACCGTTGCGAAGCTCGAAATCAGGAAGGTCCTCATGCAAAGCCGAGTCAACCTGAGAGGTCAACGTGAGCATGCTCAAGGTAAACGTAATTCCTGCAGGTATGCTTGTGATAAACATAAGAAAAAAGATATAGGAAATAGCTTTTCCAATGCCTGAAAAGCGAAAGGCTGCAATATATTTAGGTGAATATAAGCTGCGTATAAATTGCTGAATCACATTCATAGAAAGGCCTCCATGTAAAAGTCATCTTTATTATTGTATTTCATCAATTCTCTGGGAACAAGTAAAAGGAACCTGCTTACAAAATTAAGAAAAATATATAAAACACGACGAAAACAAGTGGTTACGGACCATTGTTATATTCGAAAGCAAAAAAAGCTGAATAATGCCTTTACAAACTTTGATATTCACTCAATAATAGACAAGGATGAAAAAAGAATTGTCGAATGACGTTGCTTTTAATTTTTCTTGAAGGGATGAGAATTAGTGGATGTCCAAACGATATTGTTTACATTCTTTGGTGGTCTCGGCATCTTTTTGTTTGGGATTAAATTTATGGGAGATGGCCTTCAAAAAGTAGCAGGTGACCGGCTAAGAGAAATTTTGGATAAATTTACGACCAATCCCGTTATGGGTGTAATTGCTGGTCTTTTTGTGACAATCCTACTTCAAACGAGTACCGGAACCACGGTATTAACCATCGGACTGGTTAATGCTGGTTTTATGACTCTCCAACAAGCAATTGGTGTCATCATGGGTGCAAATATAGGAACAACAGTCACAGCTTTTATTATAGGGATTGATATTGCAGCATACGCCTTGCCAATCATCTTTTTAGGAACCTTTTTAATTTTCTTTTTCAAAAATAAAAAGGTAAATAACTATGGACAAGTTTTATTTGGTTTTGGAGCCCTCTTTTATGGTCTTACTTTAATGGGGGACGGCGTGAGGCCCCTTAGAGATTTTCAGGCCTTTGAAGATTTAACAATCAGCATGAGTGAAAACCCGATCCTGGGAGTTATTATCGGTGTTATTTTTACTGTAGCCGTGCAAAGTTCCACTGCTGCTATTGGACTGCTTCAGCAGCTTTATGATCAAGGTGCGATGGAATTGACTGCAGTTCTGCCTGTTTTGTTCGGGGATAATATCGGGACTACCATCACAGCTGTTCTAGCGTCAATTGGGGCGTCCCTTGCCGCCAAAAGAGCAGCACTGACCCACGTCATATTTAATCTGTTGGGCACAACAATCGTGCTCATTCTGCTTGTGCCATATACCGGGTTGATTGCTTACCTTCAGCAGGCACTAAATTTAAACCCGCCAATGACGATAGCATTTGCTCATGGGATCTTTAATGTGTCAAACACATTGATTCAACTTCCATTTGTGGCTGTTCTTGCTTTTATTGTGGTGAAGCTCATACCAGGTAAAGAATATGAAATTGAGTACAAAGCCAAGCACTTAGACCCGGCGTTTATTCAAAGTTCACCGGCTATTGCTTTATCTCAGGCGAAGGCTGAGACACTTCGTATGGGTGAATTTGCTGAAAAAGGGCTCGAGGAAGTCAGGCAGTATGTAAAGACCAATCAAAAGAAGCATGCAGAATTGACTACTCAGTTTGAAGAGGCTATCAATAATTTAGATCGAAAGATTACTGATTATCTCATCCGCATATCAGAGCGTTCTCTGTCTGATGACAATTCAAGGCTTCATTCAGTTCTTATGGATACCATACGGGATATAGAGCGCGTGGGCGATCATATGGAGAATGTAATGGAGCTTGTTGATTATCAGTTAACTAATAAAGTATCGCTTTCTGAAGAAGCCATGAATGATTTAGAGGAAATGTTTGACTTGACGATCCACACATTACAAAATTCTCTTTCTGCCCTTGAGCATGAAAACATAGATTTAGCAAAAGAATGTGTACTTCAAGAAGAAGAAATCGATAAAATGGAAAGAAAACTTAGGAAAAAACATATCCTAAGAGTGAATGAAGGGCGCTGTTCAGGATCTGCAGGGATCATTTTCGTAGATTTGGTCAGTAATCTTGAACGGATTGGCGATCATGCCGTGAACATTGCTGAAACCGTGATTTCAGAAAATGAATAATAATGTCAGGAGAGGGAGGTTTCCCTCTCTTTTTCTTTGTGAATAAGGGTAGTAAACAAAACTTACTAAAGTCTTCTGTAGTTTTGTAAGATGTTTTCCTTGTTATCTTTTTCTATTTAGTCTCAGTAGAAAAAATTTGTATCATTATGACTTCAATGCCTTCTTACTGTGGCTGAAGTCATGTAGTCCGGGTAGAGAATTGGTTATTACGAATCTGAAAAGGGAAAATAGCGGAAACCACAACATGCCGTTTCCAGTCAGCATGATCATTTATAAACAAGATGTACCTTAAGGGTTGAAAGACACTATTTATTCAAAATAAAAGGAGGAGACTTATGGAAGGGACTTTAATGGTGCTTGCTGCTATATTTTATTTGCTCGCCTTTGCAGGATTGGTGTATCCAGTGATTCCAGCAGGCGTTGTTTTTGCAGTTTCATTGCTTTTAATAGGATGGGCAGAAGGTTTTGGCTCGTTAGGGATTTTCTTTTGGGTTATTCAAGGGTTTGTTGCGTTTCTGCTATTCGCCATTGATTCATTAATCAGCATTTTTGGAGTAAAGAGGAGCGGAGGATCTAACGCAGCCTTATGGGGAAGTGCTATCGGTCTTATTGTTGGGCCTTTTATTATCCCTGTAGTTGGAGTCCTGGTTGGTGCTCTGGCCGGAGCTGTAATCGGAGAATTAATAACAGGAGGAAAAACATGGCGGCAAATGGGGAAAGTGGGCTTGAGCTCTGTTGTCGGTTTTGTACTAGGAGTGATTGTAAAAGGAATGATCCTTGTTATGAACCTTGGTTATTTACTATGGGTGCTTCTCTTTTGAATTAATAATACAGTGTTAGCTTCCTCCCCCTTGTTAGAAGGGGGAAAGTGTGCTATATTACTTTTTGGCCAAGAAAAAATTATATCCCGAAAAAATTATTTGAAATATTGTTGACGAATGTTAAGTATCCATGGTATTATTTTCATTGTCGCTGAAAGTGATAGAAAAGATACTTACCACTTTTAAAACAAATATTCCACAGTAGCTCAGTGGTAGAGCTATCGGCTGTTAACCGATCGGTCGCAGGTTCGAATCCTGCCTGTGGAGCCATATGGCGGTGTAGCTCAGCTGGCTAGAGCGTACGGTTCATACCCGTGAGGTCGGGGGTTCGATCCCCTCCGCCGCTACCAATATCATTATGGCGGTTGTGGCGAAGTGGTTAACGCACCGGATTGTGGTTCCGGCACACATGGGTTCGATTCCCATCAATCGCCCCATGTCTTGATAAAGGACCCTTAGCTCAGTTGGTCAGAGCAGACGGCTCATAACCGTCCGGTCGTAGGTTCGAGTCCTACAGGGTCCACCATTAAACAAATACGCTTTAAAACAGACAAACTTAAACAGTTTGTTTTTTTGTTGTGGAAAAAGAAAAAAATTATGAAACCATGCACTTTGTGTTTAACACGGTGGTGGAGAGGGAATCTTACTTAAGCTGGACTTCTTAAGAGTCAAGCTAATTTGTTGAAAAAAAAGTAGTGTTTTGGTAACGTTGTATTTGGAAAACTTATGAAACAATCCGATTTCATAAGTCAACCCTTATGCTGGTTTTGGCATCAAGACACAAGAGACTATAATTGTTATCATTCGAAGGAGGAGATTGAACATGGCAAAACATGAACTTCCAGAACTTCCGTATGAACCTAATGCACTAGAACCACACATTGATGAGGAAACGATGAAAATTCATCATGGGAAACATCATAATACTTACGTCACGAAACTTAATGCTGCACTTGAAGGCCAGGACGAACTTGCAAACAAAAGCGTTGAGGAGTTAATCAGTGACTTGGACTCTGTTCCATCTGACATCCGCAATGCAGTAAGAAATAATGGCGGCGGTCACGCTAACCACTCTCTTTTTTGGAACCTTTTAAGCCCTAATGGCGGCGGCGAACCAACAGGAGCACTAGCTGACGCTATCAGCAGCAAGTTTGGAAGCTTCGACAACTTTAAGGAAGAATTCAAAAATGCGGGTATTGGCCGCTTTGGCTCTGGTTGGGCTTGGCTCGTACTTGATAATGGAGAATTAGCGGTTGAAGATACACTAAATCAAGATTCTCCAATCATGGAAGGAAAAACTCCTCTCTTGGGAATTGACGTTTGGGAGCATGCTTACTACCTTAAGTATCAAAACCGTCGTCCTGACTACATCGAAGCATTCTGGAATGTAGTAAACTGGGAAGAAGTAGGAAAGCGTTACGAAGAAGCAAAATAATTGAATGAAAGCCTGCCGATTTATCGGCAGGCTTTTTATATGTATGGCCTGAAAGGCTTCAAGGGCTACAAAAAGGATATTAATGAATAACCGGATTCTTTAGTGAAACACTACCGGTAAGGTGGTGTAGTGGGCCATGAAGACTTCGGTAAAAAAGAAATTGCTGGGCAATGTGCGTGTTTCCAAGGACCTAACGCTGCTGTTGACTATCGGCGGGTTATATGCTTTGGCGATTGCCCTTTCTAATACTTTTGTTAATGTATATTTGTGGAAACAGTCTGGTGAATTTAGAGATATTGCATTATATCAATTTGCTTGTGCCCTTATTCAGCCGTTCGCGTTTTATCTTGCCGGATGGTGGACCAAGCGAGTGGACAGAATTGTAGTGCTTCGTTTTGGGATTGCTATCCTTTCTTTGTTTTATTTTGCCGTTCTTTATATCGGGGAGCAGGCAAGCAGTTACCTTCTGTTATTAGGAGGACTCCTTGGGGTCGGTTTTGGATTTTACTGGATGGCATTTAATGTATTGACCTTCGAAATTACCGAGCCAGACACTAGAGACTTTTTCAATGGTTTTTTCGGGCTATTATCCTCTTTTGCAGGTATGGTGGGTCCTTTCAGTGCAGGAGCTCTCATTACGTTGCTGCCTGAATTAACCGGTTACCATGTCATCTTTGCTGTTTCACTACTGCTTTTCCTGGCAGCAGTTTTTTTAAGTCTGAGGCTCAGTCGGAGAGTAGCCAAAGGAGCGATCAGGGTTAAGCAGGTCTGGAAAAGAAGAAAAGAAGATACAAGCTGGAATGGCATACTCTGGGCTCATTATTTTCAGGGGCTGAGAGAAGGAATCTTTGTATTTGTCATTGTGCTGTGGGTATACACTGCTTCAGGCAGTGAGATGGCTCTTGGGACATATGGCCTTATTACCTCCTCTATCTCATTTTTTTGCTATTATTTTGTCAGCCGGTTAATAAAAAAGGAATACCGGAAAAAAGGTATCTTTATAGGCGGGTTATTCTTATATGCAGCAATTTTTCTCATTATCCCTGAGCCCAGTTTTACCAGGCTTATTATATACGGGATTATCATTTCTGCAGCTTACCCGCTGTTGTTAGTCCCCTATGTATCTTTAACCTATGACGTCATCGGCAGGGCTTGGAATGCCGCAAAAATGAGAGTGGAGTATCTTTTAGTTCGTGAATTTTTTGTAAATGGAGGCAGAATTACTTCTATAGCTGTATTTTTAATAGCTGTGTCCGTCTGGGAAGCACAACACGTTATTCCATGGCTGCTGGCTGTCTTTGGGGCTGGTCATTTTGCTATGTATTTTGTCATTAAGGGAGTGCCTATTACTAATTCTTCACCCTCTGATACATCCCCCCAAAACCCTGTGATGAAACAAGACAATGAAGGGGAAAATCCTGTGTAATTTCCATTCTTTCTTCACCTATGCTTTAAGGTATGTGATACAATAAATACGCTGCAAGATAATAATGGGGCGCCCGGAAAACAGGTGTCTCTTTCTATTGCAGTAAGAATGAGAAGGATGGAGAGGGAAATAAAGAGGCATGCCTAAACTGAAGCAAAAGAAAAACCACGTGCCGTATCGTCTAAATGTATTGTTTTTCGGTGTATTTATTTTATTTTCAGCTTTAATTCTTCGTTTGGGCTTTGTCCAAATTGTTGAAGGAGAAAATTATATTAGAGACCTTGAAGGTACAAACAGTGCAAGTGCCCGCATAGATGCCCCAAGAGGGCTTATGTATGACCGACATGGAAATATAGCGGTAAATAACGAGTTAGTTTTGTCTCTTACCTATACAAACAGGCCGGGTGTTTCAAATGAAGAACGAATTGAAGTAGCAGAGCGCCTGAGTGAATTTATTGAAGTAGATATAGACAAGGTAACAGATCGTGATCTTAGAGACTTCTGGCTAATTACAAATGAGGAAGAAGCGCAGGAGCTGATTACTCCAGAAGAGCTATCGGCTTTAGAAGACAATGAACTCTATCAGCTTCAGCTGGAACGAATCCCTGATGGAGAGCTGGAATCTTTTTCTCAGGCTGATATGAAAGTAGCTGCTATTTGGCGTGAAATGACGGGTGGATACCACCATTCGCCTCACCGTGTTAAGCAAGGAATTGAAGTGGAGGAAGCACACCAAATCAGTGAACGCTTGGATGAACTTCCTGGTGTTGACTTGTACCGTGATGCACAGCGGAATTATGTATATGGCGACACATTCCCAAGATTTTTTGGCAGTACTGGCTCTATTCCAAGAGAAGGCATAGATTCTTACTTAGCCAGGGGATATGACCGTTCTGATGAAGTAGGAACCAGCTTTCTTGAAAGTCAGTATGAAGAGGTACTCAGAGGACAAAAAGGTGTCTTGGAAGCAGGTTCAGGCAACCTTGCTAACGCAACAGTGGAAAACCCGGGGAAGCGGGGGAATGACTTAGTCTTAACACTGGATATGGAACTGCAGCAAGAGGTAGAAAATATTATTAAAGAAGAAGTGGAAAGCTCACAGGGAACTTTTATTAATGATCCCGAGGCTTATGTAGTGATGATGGAACCACAGACAGGAGACATTCTATCCATTGCTGGATACGGAGACCATTTAGGTGCGGTTTCCCGTTCATTTGAAGCCGGGTCAACTGTTAAAGCAGCAACAGTGGCGGTTGGACTTGAAACCGAAGTGATACAGCCCGGAAGTATTATCCATGACAGGCCGATCAGTCTTCCTCAGACCCCTACAATGAGGTCTGTAAGGAATATGGGAAGTATAAACGAATTAACGGCTCTGGAACGATCATCAAACATTTATATGGCTGAAATTGCAATGAGAATGGCAGGCTATGATTATGGTCGTGAATGCTGCTGGGAAGATGTAGAGGGAGCTTATCAAACCTTTAGAAATTACTTTAATCAATTTGGTCTTGGTATAGAGACAGGCATTGATCTTCCTTCAGAATCAACCGGTATTGTAGGAAGCGGGAATATGCCAGGTAATCTTCTCTATTTAAGTTTTGGACAGTTTGATACCTATACGCCGCTGCAGCTGGCTCAATATATCTCAACGATTGCAAATGATGGGTACCGTATGCAGCCCAGACTGGTCAAAGAGATCCGCCAGCCAAGCGAGGATAATGATTCACTAGGCCCTATTTCCAGCCAGTTAGAGCCAAAGGTTCTAAACCGAGTGGACATACAGCCTGAATATCTGGACAGAGTACAGGAAGGCTTATGGAGAGTGATGAACGGCTCACAGGGAACGGCAAGATCCCACTTCAGCTCTGCTAATTATGTAGCGGCTGGAAAGACAGGTACGGCCCAAATTAGTGTCAGGAGCGACCGGACAGGAAATGTAGTTCAAGGAAACAATCAGGCATTAGTAGGATATGCCCCTTATGAAAACCCGGAGGTAGCCTTTGCTGTTATTGTTCCATATGTGCAACGAGATACTTCTGGGGGACGCACCGGGCTGGCCAATACGATCGCCCGTAAATCCTTGGATGCATACTTTGAATTAAAAGAAGAACGTCCTCATCAGCTTCCTGAAGAGACTAATGAGGAAACCTTGGAAGATCCTGAAGACTTTGAAGAATTTGAAGAGCTAGAAGAGCTAGTAGAAACTGCTACTGAGAACTAGGGAGGAGCAAAGACAGGAGCTGCGATGAAGAACGTTCCTCCTAAAAAAGACGGAGTTTCTATCTCAATTGTTTTCTGTTTCCTTTCAGTCACGATAAAAAGGTCGCAAACCTCACCATGGGGTTTGCGACCTTTTTTAATTACCGTATCTGCTTATTTGTTTGGAGGCACAATCAGGTAATCACATCTATAATTTCATCCGCACTCATGGAACTGTTTAGTTCATAGCTTCCTGTTTTAATGGAATGAGTGACCTCTTTATCTGCCATTTTAGTTTGGAATGAGTCGGCATCTTGAATTATATACAGAGCTTCAAGAGTTTGAGCTACTTCCTTACTGTTCATGCCTTTTTCTATTTGTAAGATTGTTATGTAAATCTGCTCTTCTTCAAAAGATTCAGAAGAAGATTTATTCTGCTCTATCAGATTTTCTTCGTATTCGTTTTTTTTCCAAACAAGGTAGCCGTTGGATTCCAGACTTTCTACCATTTCCAAAGTGCTTGGCTGGTAGGCAGAACCTTCAGCATGGTCACCTTGAGAGGAGGGGATGATGTCTGAGTAAAAATATATTACAGCCAGGAAAGCCGAAACGGTAAACCAGCCAGCAGCGAAATTTCTCATACCAGACTTCGTCACTTATGTCACCTCGTTACCTTCACAATAATCTTTGAACTTCTTCTTCTGTAAGTCTCATCTTTTGAGCAATATCCTGAACGTTGAGTCCCTCATTTACAAATTGGCTGGCTTCCTCTTTAAGCTTCGCAGTACCAGTGCTGCCTTTTGAGAACACGGGGTTTGCGCTGCTGCTTAAAAGCTCTTCCTCGAGTACCTTAACCTTCTTTTTTAGTTTATAAAGTTCTGTTAAATGAGTAATGGACAGGTCCTCAATTTGTTTTTCTGTTTCTTTGATTGTATCTTTTCCAAAGAAAGACAGGATGAACAGCCCAAGTCCTATAGCCAGTAAAATAATAATCATCCATTCCATGCATGCTTCATCTCCCGATAAATATAAAGTGATAACGCTAATATTATACACTCAAAATAGTGGGAAAAGGAAAAACTTCGCAAGAAGTTTTCATTATATCAACTTGATTGTCACCCATCAATTTGCTATTATTGAAAAGTATGATTAATGATTGTAGGTAGGGAGGGAAAAACATGCGCGTACAAGTGACTTTAGCCTGCACAGAATCAGGAGACCGCAACTATATTACTTCAAAAAACAAGCGTACAAACCCTGAGCGTATTGAATTGAAAAAATACAGCCCACGTTTGAAGAAACATACTCTTCACCGTGAAACAAAGTAAGCAGCAGGAAATTTATTCCTCTGCTTCTTTTTTCTTTGTACTCTTTTAGCTAGGATGGGACTGGGGCAGTAGTAACCTTGTAATCATACTCATTAAAAGAGGGTAAGGAATTTTAAGAATGTGGTTGAAATGGAGGTAGAGGCAGGCGGTAACGATGACAAAAACAGACATTCGCAAAGCAGTCCGGAAGGCTTTTGCCCAGCTGGCTGCTGAAGAGTATACCAAAAAGTGTGCAAGAGTACATAAACAGTTATATAGCACCGAGCAATGGAGACAGGCACGGATGATAGGTCTCACGTTGTCAACCAAAAATGAAATTGACACGCTAGCCGTTATAAAACAGGCTTGGAGTGAAGGGAAGAAAGTTGCTGTACCCAAGGTTAACCCCTTGACTCATTCCATGACATTTTACAAACTGACAAGTTTTAATCAGCTGAAAGAACAGTATGCAGGGATTCAGGAACCTGATGCTTCAAAGGCAGCTCCTGTCTTGCCTGAAGACATCCAACTTATGATCGTGCCGGGTCTGGCTTTCGATTGGGGACGTTATAGAATCGGATTCGGTGGCGGCTACTATGACAGGTTTTTAGCAGCTCATCTAGTACCAACATGTGCACTTGCCCTTGACTTTCAACTATTTGAGAAATTACCCAGGGAAGAACATGATAAGCCGGTAGATATATTGTTAACAGAGGAGAAAATATTGAGATGATTTTTGTAATGATTGCAGGAGTCCTTCTCTTCAGTATCCTTGCCTATCGATTAAAAGCATTAACCAGAGGGGGAACGGCTGCGGCTTTGTGCATTGGCATCCTGATAGCGTTAGGGTTTGAATTGTCTGGCTTGTTCATACTTGGCCTTTTCTTTGTTACCTCGACCATGTGGAGTAAATGGAAGAGAAATGGTGAGGATGAAATCAATGAAAAAGGGGGCCAGAGGGATGCGGGACAAGTACTGGCCAATGGCGGTACAGCCGCCTTTTTTGCCTTACTGTATTTATTTGTGCCAAGTACACTGTGGGTGTATGGCTTTTCTGGCGCCCTGGCTGCCGCTGCCTCAGACACGTGGGCTTCTGAAATTGGAGGAAGAGCAAAAGGAAAACCTATTCATATCAAGACATGTAAGAAGGTTCCTAAAGGCACATCCGGGGCCGTGTCCCCACAAGGCACGCTGGCTTCTCTTCTAGGTTCTGCTATGATCGGAATAACCACTGCTTTTTTGTTTCCAGGTGAAAGTCCGTACTGGATGATGGTCTTTATTATTGCCACGGCAGGTTTTTTTGGTAATATAATAGACACGTTAGCTGGGGCATTGATTCAAGTTGAATATAAATGTGCAACTTGCGGGCTGCGTACGGAAAGAACTCATCATTGTAATGGCCGGACAGTCCAGGTAAAGGGGTGGCGGTCCATGAACAATGAAACAGTTAATTTTTTATGTACCATATGTGGAGCTGTCAGCAGTACAGCGTTATTTTATTTATTTATAGGATAGGAAGGTGAGAGAATGAATTCTCGCTATTCAAGACAGATTCTTTTTCCTCAGATCGGTGAGAAGGGACAAGCCCTCCTTTCAACCAAGAAAGTGTTAATTGTTGGAGTAGGGGCTTTAGGTACTGTATCTTCCAACCATCTTGCCAGAGCCGGGGCTGGGTATATCAGGATTGCTGACAGAGATTATGTAGAGGCGAGCAATCTTCAAAGGCAGATGCTTTTTGATGAACAAGATGCAAAAGAGGCAAAGCCAAAAGCAGTGGCGGCCAAAGAGAAATTAACAGCCATTAATTCAGACATTACTGTGGATGCAAGAGTGACAGATGTTAACTCATCATCCATTGAGGACCTTGTTGAAGGAATGGACCTCGTAATTGATGGGACGGATAATTTTCAAACGAGGTTTTTATTAAACGATGCAAGCTTTAAGCATGAGACCCCTTTTATCTATGGAGGGGCGGTTAGCTCAAGAGGAATGTCCGCTCCTTTTCTACCAGGGCGTACCCCTTGTTTAAGATGCCTTCTGGGCGATGGCCAGAGCTCCCCGGGAGAAACATGTGATACGGTGGGAGTTATTTCTCCTGTCGTGGACATGGTAGCTTCCTTCCAGGCAGCTGAAGCTATTAAGATACTAACTGAAAAATTTTCAGACGTGAGGACGTCTCTTGTCCAATTTGACTTATGGAATTTTAGGTTCCATGAGATGGGATTTCCTAAGCCAAAAGTAAATTGTCTTACGTGTCAGAAGAAAGAATACCCTGATCTATATGCGTCTGAAGGGGACAGTATTACGACCCTTTGTGGCCGGGAAACCGTTCAGATCCAGGCACAGACCACTTTTGATCTTACAGAATGGGCTGATAAGTTACGGCTAGCAGGGCAAGTTAAAAAAACTCCTTTTCTTATTAGAGTGGAGCTTGATGAAGGGGAAAGACTGGTTATCTTTCAGGATGGGCGTGTGCTTGTTCAGGGAACAGAGGATGTTTCAAGAGCAAAGACATTATTTTCTCGTTATATAGGGTTTTAAAAAGTGAACGATATAAAGCGTTCACTTTTTTGTGAACAATTATTGTTCAGTATTTCACAAACTTAATATAAGAGGTAAAATAGAAAATAACAACGAAGTAAAAACCAAGGATAAAGGGGGAAGCAAAATGGAATATCAAAAAACCACAAGAGTCGTTCTTATTGGCACTGGCTTTGTAGGTTCAAGTTATGCATACGCCTGCTTGAACCAAGGAGTAGTTGACGAAATGGTATTAATAGACAGAGATACAAAGAAAGCTGAAGGCGATGCAATGGATTTAAATCATGGAATCCCATACGGGTCTCCAATGAAAATATGGGCAGGAAGCTACAAAGACTGCAAGGACGCTGATCTGGTTGTGATTACTGCCGGGGCAAATCAGGGACCCGGGGAAACGCGGCTTGATTTAATTGAAAAGAATACTCAAATATTTAAAGAAATTGTAGAAGAAGTGATGGCTAATGGTTTTGACGGTATCTTTCTGATTGCAACCAACCCAGTGGATGTCTTATCCTACGCGACCTGGAAGTTTTCCGGTCTCCCTCCTGAAAGAGTAATTGGGTCAGGGACTATCCTGGATACGGCGAGGTTTCGTTATCTTTTAGGAGAGTATTTTAATGTAGATGCACGAAATGTTCATGCGTACATTATGGGAGAACATGGAGATACGGAGCTTCCGTTATGGAGTCATGCGGACATAGGAGGACAGCCGATTCTACAATTGGTGAACGATGAAAAGAATCATGCCAAAATGGAGGATTTAGATGAATTATTTTTAAAAGTGCGAGATGCAGCTTATCACATTATAGAAAGAAAAGGAGCTACTTACTACGGGATCGCCCTCGGTCTTGTTCGGTTAACAAAAGCGATATTGCGTAACGAGAATTCAATTTTAACCGTATCTGCACTTCTTGAAGGCCAATACGGGGAAGAGAACGTATACATTGGGGTACCTGCTATTGTTAATGGGAATGGAATCAGGGAAGTTGTTGAGCTTTCTTTAAATGAACAGGAAAAAAAGCAATTTTCCCATTCAGCAAACACTTTAAAAGAAGCTGCAGCCTCTATAATAAAAGAGTAATGAAGGCTTTTTTACAAATAATGTATAAGCCTATCGAGGAGAACACAATATAAGGAAAACCAATAGAAAGGGGCTTTTTGGATGGTTCGTTCCTTGTTTTGGTCCTTATTATGTGTAATTCTCTTATGGATGGTGTATCGGGTTCGCTGGCGAATTGTTAATGTCCTGTTTTCCCAGAGGTGGCTTAGGGTTATGCTTATTACGTTTGCATTACAGCTTCCTTATGTTAGAGAGAAGTTTTTCCAGCGCTCACTTTCTTTTCCAGTCACATAATCGTTTATATAAATATCCCGGGACTCAAACTGGGATATTTTATTTTGATTTTGACTAATTAAACAACCAAAAAGCAAAAGGGCTGTTACCTCATTTCCTGGATAGGGTATAGAAGAAATATTCGAATTTAAAAAGGCTCGTTGATATAATAAAGGGATAGTGGAGGGAGACCATGCATTGGAATATCATTTGTTTTGACTTAGATAATACACTTTTCAGTCATGAGCAGGCTTTTGAAAAAGCCATTAGTTTTTGCTTTGACGAAAAATTTGAAGAACTTAAAAGTGAAAGTTCTTCTGTCCCTTACATAAAAACGGATCAATGGTTCTATTTTTTTAAGAAACATAGTGATGAGTTTTGGGAGGATTTAGAGGAGGAAAGGTTGACGCTCGAGGAGTATCGCAAAAAGCGATACGAGGAAACAATGAGAATTTTCGGCCTTCCCATAAAAGAAAATGATGCCAGCCGATTTCAAGAACGGTATCAGCAAGTGGTGGGGAACTTCAGTACCCCTTTTGAAGGATTGTATGATTTCCTGGATACTCTGAAAAAGCAAAACGTGAAGCTTGGAATTATCACAAATGGCGGAAAAGAAACCCAGCAAAAGAAAGTGGACAACCTTGGTTTGGAAAGCTACATTCCAAAAGAGCATATAATCATTTCAGAAGAGGCCCAAGTGGAAAAACCTGATAAAGCTATTTTCGATCTTGCCTTAAAAAAAATGGGAGAGAAGAATCTTTCCCCTCTTTTTATAGGAGATTCCTGGTTGTTAGACGTAGCAGGCGCCATTGATGCGGGATGGGATGCAATTTTTTTAAATACGAGAGGAGAGGAGCCCTTGACCTCGCACCATCCAATCTTGGAATGCAAGACTTTAAAGGATACAGCGGGATTCATTTATGAACGTTTAGGGCTGAAAGAAGGGTGAGCAGATGGAAGTACTTCGACAGAACTACCTTTTTTGGCGTCTCGTGCACTACCTCGTGATAGAAGAAAAAATGAGAGTTATCGAGATCAGCCCTGACCAAAAACAGGTATGGCTGGAAAAAGATCAAGAAGGAAACCCCGCTGTTATCAGGGTCTTCCGGGCTGATATCGATTGGAGTAAATGGCTTAAAGAAGATATCGAAAAAGCAAAAAAATCCTTTCAGAAGGCTAAGCGTTTCGTAGCTGCTAAAAAAGCACCTTTTTATAACGTATATGTCTCTCCATATCCGCCAATAGATAATTGGAAAGATGCTGCAAAAAAACAGGCTGATTACCCGACGCTGTCTATGTCAACTTATGTCATAGCTTCTTCAAACACGGCGGAAGAGAGCGACCGAGTGGAGGATTTGTTAAAGGATTTACAAACAAATAGCCATTGGAAAGACATGGAGTACGTTAGTGAAGAAGTTGAATTGGAAACCCAGCACCTTATAAGGGAAGTAAAGCAGACCACAGAAGAAAGAACTCAAAGAGAGCGGTCCTTGTTTTTATATGGGAAGCCTATTCTGACAACTGTCCTGTTGATATGTATCCTCTCGGTGTATTTTATCGTGGAACAGCAGGGAGGCTCCACCAATATTACGACTCTTATTGATTTTGGAGCAAAATATAATCCGGCGATCATTGATGGTGAATGGTGGCGCCTTCTTACCGCCATGTTTCTTCATATTGGTTTTTTGCATTTGTTTATGAATTCACTGGCTCTGTATTTTCTCGGCGGGGCTGTGGAACGGATTTACGGAACGTTCCGCTTTTTCTTCATTTATTTAACTGCAGGTTTATTTGGCTCGGCTGCATCATTTGCCTTTAATGAACAAATATCTGCTGGAGCATCAGGGGCTATATTTGGTTGTTTCGGGGCTCTCCTTTATTTTGGCTTGATCCATAAAAAACTTTTTTTCCGAACGATGGGCACAAGTGTAATTGTCATATTGATTATTAATCTATCGTTTGGCTTCCTGGTTCCTATGGTTGATAATGGAGCTCATATTGGCGGTTTGATTGGTGGTTTTATAGCTTCCGCCTTCCTTCATTTGCCTAAGCACCGCCAACATGTAAGACAGCTGCTTTTTTTAGCAGCTGCTTTAGTAGCAGGATCCGGGTTATTTGCATACGGATTTGTTAACGAGGATAAAGGAAGCACCCCTCTTGTGCAGCTGCAGATGGGTCAGGAATTGCTTGAAGAAGGAGAATATGAAGACGCCCGGCCTTTAATAGAAAGTGCCATTGAAGAGGGGGAAGAACGGCCGGAAGCCTTTTTTCTCTTAGCATACGCAGAGGCTAATTTAGAAATGTATGAAGAGGCACGCGGGAACCTGGAGCAGGCTATCGAGCTGCGGCCTGAGTTTCACGAAGCCCACTATAATCTGGCTCTTGTATACAGAGAGCTTGGCGAACTGGAAGAGGCCCGGGATTCGGTAGAAAGAGCGCTGGAACTTGAGCCGGACGAAGAGCTGTATCAAAACCTTGCAGAGGATCTTGAGGAGTAAGGTTATATCTTAAAAGGCCGCTTCCATTTTACGGGACTCCCATCCTGCATCTTAACTATAAGGTATATACATTGTTCCTCCTGAGACCAGGCTATAAAAGGCATAGAGTGTCCTAAGGGTACGTCCTTTGTTCCAGAAGCACTTTTTTTGTCCAGGAGAACATGATGATAAAGAGTTTCCCAGATTGTTCCAATAAAGGCATCTACCCGGTCTTCAGGCAGAAAGGCCGGGGGAGCCTCGTACCATGACGTAATGGCCGTAATAGGATAAAGATCGATATCTTCTTCCAGGGAAAAGTGTTTTCTAAGACCCTTTTCTACATGGTTGAGCTGTTGCTCCATAATATAATCAAGTACCTCTTTTGAATCCTGATCTTCACTGCTTGAAGGATTATTCTTAAAGGAGTGAAGATCAGTAAAAGGGGAGTCAAGCACGTACAGAGTGTCATGGCTCATCGATTGTCTGCTTTTCCACCCTTCCTGATCTTTTAATATTTCTGCGTGATGAAGAGTGAGGACTTCAAATTTATTGCTGTCTTCCCCTTTTAGTTTTTTCTTAAAGGATAAATCTTTACTATCTTCTTCCCACACGGTCATAACATCACGGAGATAGCCGTTCTCAAAGAAAAGGGAAAGGTCTTGGCGAAGACTTGCTTCTTCATTTAACGAAGAAGAAATAGACCATTCAAGAATGTACTCATCATCATCTTCTATATGCAAAATATCAAGGCTGGTTTCAGCGGCTTCATAGCTTGCTTTTGGGTCAGGCGGATATATGGAAAAAGTCTCTCTTAATCCAGAGGGTTCTGCCTTAAGCCAGATCAAAAGGAACACAAGATGGACCCCCGCGATGGCCAGGACCATACGTACGGTCTTTTTTTTGATCACCTTTATCCCACCGTTCGTAAATAGGGTTGTACCCATTGATATGTAGGGTGTCAGTTACATATACCATTTTATGGGGGGAGAAAATTATGAAAGGCAATATCCAAACGATTACCGACTATATTGAAACACTTGTTAACATTCCAAGTCCGTCAGGCTATACGGAAGAGGTTATAAACAGGGTAGAAGAACTGCTCCTTAACAGAAATGTTATAGTGACAAGAAACCGCAAAGGGGGTCTGCTTGTTACTCTGCCCGGGAAAGACAAGACACGCCACCGCATGCTGACTGCCCATGTGGACACTCTGGGAGCGATGGTTAAAGAAGTGAAAAAAGATGGCAGGCTGAGACTGACGAATATAGGAGGGTTTCGCTGGAATGCTGCAGAAGGAGAATACTGCAGAGTCATCACATCTTCGGATAAAAGGTACACTGGTACCATTTTGCTTCACCAGGCTTCTGTGCATGTCTATAAAAATGCCGGAGATATCAAGCGTGATGAAAAAAATATGGAAGTCCGTTTAGATGAAAAAGTGGATAGTAAAAAAGATACGGAACAGTTGGGAATTCAGCCAGGAGACTTTGTAGCTTTTGAACCCCGGTTTGAAAAAACGGCTTCCGGCTATATTAAATCCAGGCATCTCGATGATAAAGCAAGTGTTGCACTTCTCATTCATTTGATAAATGTGATAGAGACCGAAGGAATTGTCCTGCCTTATACAACTCACTTTCTTATTTCAAACAATGAAGAGATTGGATACGGCGGAAACTCAAATATCACACCAGAAACAGAAGAGTATCTTGCTGTAGATATGGGAGCGATCGGAGACGGTCAGACAACTGATGAACATAGTGTTTCTATTTGTGCCAAGGATTCTTCAGGCCCTTATCATTTTAAGCTTAGGAACAAGCTTGTTGAGCTTGCAAAAGAACATGAGCTTTCGTATGCTGTCGACATATATCCTTATTACGGGTCAGACGCCTCTGCTGCCATTCGGGCAGGGTATGACATTGCCCATGGCCTTATAGGGCCTGGAATAGATGCTTCTCATTCCCATGAGAGAACACACACAGATTCTCTCCTCCATACCTTTGGCTTGCTTTATTATTATGTACAGTCAGAATTATCAACATAGAAACCGCCCTCTTTTCCACAGGAGGGCTTTTTTTCTGCTGGTGGGAGAGGGGGTGGTTTCTGACCGTCAGGTATAATGGCTCTCTATTTGATATCAATAAATATAGGAAACTTACCGAAGCAAAGCATGTTTCATCAAAGTATGCATATGGTGAGTAAAAAGTGGAGCTTTCGTAAGCTACTTTACCTAAAGGCGGTGGCCCGAATGGTTTGGATAATAGTAGAACCCCTTATACTCGGTGCTGCGATAGGCGGCATGGCCATTTATACGAGAAATTCCTTTCAAAAGCTGGCTCTTCTTTTCTTTCTTTTTTTCGCCTCTGCTGGGTATTTAGGTTTTTTAACAGGCAGGTGGGAATGGACAGAAATACTGGCCGGGCATTGGGTGAGTCATGTGATTCGTCTCCTCTTAATTGGAGCTTTCCTCTTTTTCTCGTTTACAGAGTATAGGCCAGGCTGGGGATTTTTTTCGAAAAAGGCGAAGGGCATGTGGTTTCTTCTTTTTATGTTATTCTTCTATACAGGGGTGCAGACAGCTGCTTTTTTATCGCATTTCCTCTGGTATGGATTGACTTTAGTTGTCTTTTTCATAGGGTATGCAGCAGGAGGATACGGGCAGTTTTTTGTGCAGCAGCAGTTTTTTCGTGTTACTTTTCTGCCATTTCTTCCACCGGTGCTCCTTCTTTTCTTTGCTGTCATTTTACTGATATAATGAGCGAGGGTGTTTGTGAATGAATAATTTGTATGAATTAAAAAAGTGGATGATAAGCTTCGGGGCAGTGATCTATACAAAGGATCCACTGGCTGATCTTGATTTAATAGAAGAGGAAGTAAAAGAAGCCTATAATATGGGCGTGCTCGATAAAGATTCATATCAAAAAGCTTTATTAATAGTCAGACAGGAACGAAATAAAATTTCGCGAGAGAAAAGAGGTGAATCTCATGAGTAATACATATCTGCTTGGCATTGATGTGGGCGGAACAGCCATAAAGATGGCTTTGTTTACGAAAGAAGGACCAATGATCAAGAAATGGTCTATCCCTACGGATAAACGAGAAAAAGGCAGCTATATTCCTGATGATATTGAAATGTCAGTGATAAAAGAGCTGGAAAATGAAAGGATCACCCTTGAACAGCTTGAAGGAGTTGGTCTTGGTGTTCCTGGTTTTGTGGACATAGAGAATGGAACAATTGAATTTGCAGTCAACATTGGCTGGAGAGATTTTCCTTTGGCCAAAATTTTATCGAAAAGTTTGTCTGTACCGGTTTTCCTGGATAATGACGCTAACCTGGCAGCGGCCGGAGAATACTGGAAGGGAGCCGGAAGATCAGCAAAGGATATGATCTGTTTTACGATAGGCACTGGTGTAGGCGGCGGTGTGATCGTAGGGGGAAATATTGTACATGGCGTAGAAGGGATGGCTGGAGAAGTCGGGCATATAACAGTTGACCCTTTTAGAGGGAAAACCTGTAATTGTGGCAAGACTGGCTGCCTGGAAACAGTGGCGTCAGCTACGGGAATGGTAAGTTCAGTAATAGAGAAACGAGAAAATAAAGAATATCCAACTTCCATTCTTCAAAGTACAAGCGAGGAGAAGCTGACGACAAAGGAAATTTTTGAAGCCGCTGCCAGTAAAGACCCCCTCGCAACGGCAGTTATTGAGGAAGCGGCGTTGTACATCGGCCTGGCGGCAGCCAATGCTTGTACATTGTTGAATCCAGAAAGAATTGTTATTGGCGGCGGAGTGTCGGCTGCCGGAGAGGCTCTCCTGTCTCCTATACAAAAATACTTTCAAGGTTACGCATTGGAAAAAGTAGCAAAAGGAACAGAGTTTGTTATTGCAGAATTAGGAAATGATGCAGGAGTAACCGGAGCTGCATGGCTTGCCGCTAAATCTTTAGGTATTCTTCCGGAGAATTACGAAAAGTGAATCATGCAAATTAATTTGCATCCAGCCCGTGTTATGCCTCTACACGGGCTGAATATGCGGATAGCATAATTTGTTGGAGAAAGGGTATACATACCTATAATACGAATGAAACTTAGTTCATTTTAGAAGGAGCGTTATTGTATGACAGAATTCCGAATTGAAAAAGATTTTCTCGGGGAGAAAAAGGTGCCAAAAGATGCGTATTATGGTATTCAGACGATCCGCGCCAAAGAAAATTTTCCGATCACTGGCTATCCACCTCACCCAGAGCTTATTCGCGCGTTCGGTTATGTCAAAAAGGCTGCAGCGATGGCAAATAGAGATGTGGGCGTACTTAACAAAAAAATTGCCAAGGCTATTATCCAGGCAGCAGATGAAGTGATTGAAGGAGCGTATAATGATCAGTTTATCGTGGACGCCATTCAAGGAGGAGCCGGTACCTCCTTTAACATGAATACAAATGAAGTGATCGCCAACAGGGCAATTGAGCTGCTAGGAGGAGAAAAAGGGGATTATTTGAAGGTCAGTCCTAATACTCATGTTAATATGGCTCAGTCAACAAATGACACGTTCCCTACTGCCATTCATATATCTTCCTTGCTTCTGTCCAAAGGGCTGACCCAGGCACTCTCGGATATTGTGGATACCATGAAACGAAAAGAGCAGGAATTTGATGAAGTCATTAAGATGGGAAGAACTCATCTTCAAGACGCAGTACCCATTAGGCTTGGACAGGAGTTCGGAGCTTATAGAAGAGTGCTGACGAGGGACTTGAACCGTATTAAAAAGTCTGTGGATCATTTGTTTGAAATTAACATGGGGGCGACAGCTGTAGGAACAGGTTTAAATGCGAAGCCTGAGTACATTGAAAAAGTGGCAGAGTATTTGGCTGATCTAACTGGTTTCCCTTTGTTCAGTGCAGAAGATCTTGTAGATGCCACGCAAAATACAGACGCCTATACTGAACTATCCGCATCTCTTAAAGTGCATGCTATTAACCTATCAAAAATTGCAAACGACTTACGATTAATGAGCTCAGGTCCAAGAACAGGGTTTAATGAGATTAACCTTCCGCCAAGGCAGCCAGGTTCCTCTATTATGCCTGGAAAAGTGAACCCGGTCATGGCAGAGGTGGTTAATCAGATTGCGTTTCAAGTGATGGGGAATGACCATACAATATGCATGGCCTCAGAAGCAGGGCAGCTTGAGTTAAATGTAATGGAGCCTGTTTTAGTTTTTAACTTGCTTCAGTCTCTTTCCATTTTACAAAATGGACTAAATTCCTTCAGGCAGCTGGCTCTTGAGGATTTGACCGCCAATGTGGAACGAACGAAACACATGGTGGAGCACAGTGTCGGAATTATAACCGCTATTAATCCTCATGTAGGATATGAAACAGCCTCCCGAATCGCAAAAGAAGCTATTCAGACAGGAATGAGTGTAAGGCAAATTTGCTTGGAAAGAGGAATTCTTACCGAAGAAGAGCTTGATGAAATACTCGATGCAAAAGAAATGACTAACCCAGGAATAGCTGGAGGGCGTTTTATCTTTGATTAATGCAAGGAGCTGGTCAGGAGTTTTTCTGACTGGCTTTTTTGCGGATTATTTTTGGAAGAACAGGGAGAATGACATGAAAAAAGTATCAAAATATGTTCGTTGGATTGTGGAATATGGGTTGTTATCTATTAAATTTATGGGATAATATTTATATTGTACTCTTTAATATAATAGACCTTTATAGATGACTAGGGGTGCCGGACAGGAAGCCGGCTGAGAAAAAGGTGGTCCTTTTACCCTTGAACCTGATCTGGTTGATGCCAGCGTAGGAAAGTCGATGAGTAGGAAACTGACGTCATCCACTGCGCTGGATGGCGTTTTTTTATATGTTTTAAGATTCTCTTACACAACAAAGGATTTAGTATCAGAAAGGAGGCGGAAGTATGAAGGACTTTCGCTTATATACGATAACCGGAGAAGAATTTCATCGTGGCCGTTCTATGCTTGAGGTAATGGAAGAAGCAGTAAAGGGCGGGTCAGATATTATTCAGCTTCGGGATAAATTCAGCAGCAAAAAAGAAGTGTTTGAAAAAGCCAAAAAGTTAAGGGAAATGACTGCCCGTTATGGGGCTGCCTTTATTGTAAACGACCATATTGATGTTGCTCTTGCAGTAGGAGCTGATGGCATTCATTTAGGTCAGGACGATCTTCCTTTAACAGAGGCAAGGAATATTGTAGGCGAAGATATGATTATTGGAATTTCCACCCACGCGATTGAAGAAGCAAGAGAAGCAGAACGAAATGGCGCCGATTATATTGGGGTAGGTCCGGTTTTTGCCACGAAAAGCAAAGTGGACGTCATTGATCCAGTCACGACCTCTTACGTAAAGCAGGTAGCTGATGAAATTACTATCCCGTTTGTGGCGATTGGAGGCATTAAGCTTCATAACGTGGATCAGGTAATTGATGCTGGAGCAGACAGGATTTGCGCCATCAGTGAGATTGTCGGCAGTAAAGATATTCAAGGAACATGCCAGGCCTTTTTAGAAAAATTGGATGCAAAGAGGAGGATTGAAAAATGACCATTGAGGTGAACGGAGAAAAAAAGGACCTGCAAGTACAGACATTAATTGAGGTTGTTGAACATTTTGATCTTCAGGATAAAATGATTGTTACCGAAGTTGAAGGAAAGATTATTGACCGTGACCAATGGAACGTAACGGAAGTACAGCCAGGAATGAAAATAGAACTGGTCCATTTTGTAGGAGGAGGATGATCACCATGACGAAAAAGGATAAGTTAGTAATCGGAGATGTAGAGTTATCTTCTCGCTTCTTCCTGGGAACAGGCCGTTATCCGAATCCGTTTGTTCAAAATGAAGCAATACGTGAGAGCGGAACTGAGGTACTGACATTTGCTATCCGTCGTGTAAATCTGGAGTCCCCGGATGAGGATGCTATTTTACAGCATGTGGAAGGGAAAATTTTTCAGTACCTTCCCAATACTTCCGGTGCCAAAACGGCAGAAGAAGCGGTTAGAATTGCTCGGCTGGCAAAGGCTTCTGGCTTGAGCAGCTGGATTAAGGTAGAAATCAGTGCAAATGAAAAAACACTTTTACCTGACCCGATAGAAACACTAAAGGCTACCGAACAGCTGGCCAAAGAAGGGTTTACTGTTCTTCCCTATACTTCAGATGACCCAATACTTTGCAAACGTTTGGAAGAAGCAGGAGCAGCTGCTGTCATGCCGGGGGCTGCTCCAATAGGCACGGGACTGGGTGTGTTGAATCCTTATAACCTTTCCTTAATTATTGAAGAAGCGAACGTACCAATTATCGTCGATGCGGGGCTTGGCTCGGCTAAAGATGTAACAGAAGTTATGGAACTTGGAGCAGATGGGGTGCTTATGAACACTCCTGTAGCCAAAGCCAAGGACCCTGTTCGGATGGCTGCTGCTATGAAGCACGCGATTGAGGCTGGCCGCCTTTCTTATGAAGCCGGAAGGATCCAGAAGAAACGGTATGCAACAGCAAGCAGTGGTTATGAAACCTTCATATCAAAATAGACAGAGGCTGATGAAGGCTGAGAAAGCAGGTGTACAGGGGATGAAAGAATCAATTATTATTCTTGGCGGAGGTGTAATAGGCCTGGCTGCTGCCTTTGAGTGCAGGCGGCGGGGCCATGATGTTACTCTTCTTGAAAAAGTGAGTTGCGGGGGACAAGCTTCTGGTGCAGCGGCCGGGATGCTGGCACCGTTTTCTGAAATTGAAGAAGACCCCGATGATTTTTTCAGGCTGGGTCTGAGAAGCTTAAGGCTTTATTCTCAGTGGATTGAAGATGTAAAAAAGAACTCGGAAACAAACTTTGAGTTCAGTAATTCAGGCAGCCTTCATGTCGTATACCATGAGGCTGATTTATTGTCTCTTGAGTCGAGGCAGCGCTGGCAGGGTGAATTCGGAGTAGAGGCTGAAATAATAAAAGGAAGAGAGCTTTTTGACCTCGAGCCTAAACTGTCAAAAGACATTATAGCAGCCATGCGTTACCCGGAAGAAAGTCATGTTTATGCACCAGGTTATGTCAAGGCTTTAGAAGAAGCATGCCGAAACCTTGGAGTAACTATTAAAGACCACCTGGAAGAAGTAACAGTCAAGGAATGGGAGTCGGCTGTTTTGCTTCAAGCAAAGAACGGAGAAACGTTCACGGCCGACAAACTCGTCATTTCTTCTGGTGCCTGGGCAAAAGAAATGGAATATGTATTTCAGATGAATATACCCATTGTGCCGATTCGAGGACAGATTTGCGCCTATGAGATTAACAACGGCGAGGTACAGCACATTGTATACTCTCCTCAAGGCTATCTCGTCCCAAAAGAAAACGGATCATTAATTAACGGAGCCTCTGAGGACATTGCAGGTTTTACTACAGAGGTAACGAAAAAAGGAATTGACCGTCTGGTTAAATGGAATAAAAATGTCTTTCCTTTTCTTGAGGGAAAAGAACCATTTCATTCTTGGGCCGGCCTTCGTCCTGCCACACAAGACGGCTATCCCCTGATTGGAAGGAAGAAAGAAGCCAGCCATATTATCTTTGCTGCAGGGCACTACCGAAATGGAATATTATTAAGCCCGGTGACTGCAGAAATCGTAGCAGATACTATTGATGGAAAAGAAGCGGAGATTCCTCTTCATCTTTTTGACCCCAATCGGTTTTAGATAGAGAAATAAGCATATGGATGGAGGTGCAAACATGTCTACAATGGCAAAAGCACTAACAATTGCCGGTTCTGACAGCGGCGGCGGTGCAGGGATTCAAGCGGACTTAAAAACATTCCAGGAAAGAGGAGTGTTTGGCACAAGCGTAATAACTGCGGTAACTGCTCAAAATACGTTGGGGGTACATGGAGTATATCCCCAGTCTCTTGAAAGCATTGAAGCTCAGTTACATGCGGTCCTCTCTGATATTGGAGCTGACGCATTGAAAACGGGGATGCTTTTTTCTGCAGAAATTATTGAGCTTGTCAGCAAGTTGTGCAAGGATTATAACGTCACTAATATTGTGGTGGACCCGGTAATGATTGCTAAGGGGGGATCGGAACTTTTACAGCAAGAGGCTGTAGAAGCCCTGACAACTCAGCTGCTTCCATTAGCTACAGTAATTACGCCTAATCTTCCAGAAGCGGAAAAGATACTAGGAGCAGGCAGTATTAAAACACTTAGTGATATGAAAGAAGCAGTCAGAGAGCTGAAAAGTCTGGGACCACAGTCGGTCGTTTTAAAGGGAGGACACTTGGAAGACGAGATAGCGACAGATTTGTTTTTTGACGGAGAGAGAATGATTCCTTTTGAAACCCCACGAATAGATACAAAACATACACACGGAACAGGATGCACATTTGCTGCATGTATTGCAGCTGAACTTGCGAAAGGGAATTCTCTGGTAGAGTCTGTTACAGTTGCTAAACAATTTATTACAGCAGCAATTGAGCATTCCTTGATGTTAGGCACAGGAATCGGTCCTACAAATCATGCAGCCCACCGATTAAAAAAGTAGGATGATCATGGAAAAAGAGCGCAAGTGCGCTCTTTTTCCATGTCTGTGGCTGTCTCTTTGCCTTTCATTCTTTCAGGATTTATACTTATGATACAGCTAGAAAGAAGGAGATTTTCCATGGCAGAGATAGTTTTTGAGCTGTGCAATGTTTCAACTGAACACTTAAACGATGTTAATCTTTCGCTGGAAGAGGGGAAAATTTCGTGCTTATTTGGACCTTCAGGAGCGGGGAAAAGCAGTATCCTGTACTTGCTGAACCGTTTGTCAGACCAGGGAGCTGGAGACATTTATTACCGTGGAACCTCCCTTACCCGTTTACCTGTCCAGAAGTTGAGACGAGATGTTGGGATGGTTTTTCAAGAGTCTGCTTTGTTTGAAGGTACGGTTGAAGATAACCTGAAGTACGGGCCAGTTTTACACCATTCCTGGTCTCCTAATGATGGCGAAAAGTTATTAAGAAAAGTAAAGCTTCCGGCAGAATTTCTATCTAAGTCAGCTGATAGCTTGTCAGGGGGAGAAAAACAGAGAGTGGCTCTCGCAAGGACACTTGCCAATGACCCGGACGTGCTGCTTCTTGATGAAGTAACGAGTTCATTAGATGTAAAAAGCACAGAAGCAATTGAGGAACTTCTGAAGAACGTAGTGAAAAATGAGAAAAAGACGATTGTAATGGTCAGTCATAATATAAGCCAAATCAGGCGACTGGCCGATTATGCTTACTTCATTGATAAAGGAAAGGTTATTGAGGAAGGTCTTCCAGAGACATTGATTAGTGAACCGAAGACAAAGTGGCTTAGATTGTTTTTAAAGGATAGTATCTCATGAACGAAATTGAAATAACAAACATGACCCTGTTTTTTTTACTTGTTTTTATCATTATTCCTGTATGCTTATCTTATTATTATTCTTTAGGGCTCTCTCGGTCAATTCTGTGGTCAGCTTTCAGAGGAATCTCCCAATTACTTCTCATCGGGTATATACTTACATTTTTATTCGGGTTAGAACCACTCCAAGGGATCCCGCTAATGCTTGCGATCATGATTATGACCGCGGCTTTGCATGCGGCTAAAAAGGGGAAAGGAATACCTTATATTCTGCCAGTAGTATTAATAATAATGGTTGTAATAGAAGGATTGGTTCTCGCCTTATGGCTCAGCTTCCAGATTATTGACTTTGAGCCTGACCAGGTCATCCCTATGAGCGGAATGGTTATAGGTAATAGCATGGTAGCAATCGGACTTGCTCTAGATAAGCTAAAAAGCGAAATGAAAACAGAAAAAGAAAAAATCCTGGCTTCCCTAGCATTAGGTGCTTCTCCTGCTCAAGCTACTCAGCCCTTTGTTAAAAGAATTATACGTTCAGCTATGATTCCAAACATTGATGGGTTAAAAACTATTGGAATCGTCCAGCTTCCAGGAATGATGACCGGATTAATTTTGGGTGGAGTCTCGCCTTTAGTTGCTGTTCGATTTCAAATTGTCATTTCTTTAAGTATTTTTGTAGCCGTGTCGGTAAGCGCAATGTTAGCTGTTTTAATCATTTACAGGTTCTTCTTTAACAGCCGGATGCAATTAATAGAGAGGGAGTAAAAAGAGGAGTGATAAAAATGTTAAATGGAAACAAATTAGTTGTGATTTTGCCTGTTTTTTTAATGATTTTTTTGTTTGTAGGCGGGGCTGTTTATGTGCAGCAGTCTGAAGAAGTTACCAATGAAGCTCTCCATGAAGAAGTGGAGTGGGATACATTGATGACACATAACGGTGAGGATGAAGGCCTCACAACTCTAAGGGCAGCCTGGGAATGGACAGCTATGCCAAGTGAGGGATTGGCTGGCGAGGATTACATTGGGGTAACGTTTTTAGACGAAGACGGCCAGCCAATGCAAGCCGAGCTTGCTGATGAGAGTCATATATATTTAACCTATGGTAATGAAGTCGTCTATGAAGACGAAGCGGTGAGCGTTGAGAATGGCTTTGTCTTTTCCTTCCCGAATGAAACAGACGAGCATCAAAGCTTTGGAGATAGAGGCAGCATTGAAGTGACAGTAGAAACGGAAGATAATCCACAGAGAGCGATTGTAAGCTATCTGCATACGTGGGAGGCTCATGATGGATTAGAGAAAACAGATGCCCGTTTTTTTGAACCAGTCCTGTCCGGAATGAGAGGCAGTGACTCCTCTTACTGGGTAATTGAAAGGTATGTAGATAATGAAGAAAGCACAATTGAATGACTAAAGGTCTCTCTTATCAGAAGGGGATTATATTTTTTGGAAGACGTTTTGCAGGAGGTGCTCATGTAGAAGCAGGTAAGATTCAAACATGGACAGCTCCTTTAACTATAAAAACATTGTGGAAGGCCGTTCGTTATGTTTTTGGTTCTTTGCCCTGGTGGTACAAAGGAACCGCCTTCTTTTTGTGTGGCGCCATTTTATTATCCCAATCTGGGCTTTGGCTGACTTGGAATGTTCCTAACCTCCCTTGGTACGTCCTGGTTCTTTTCTTCTTTGGCAGCCACTTTATGTTTCCTAAAGAGTGGAAAAAGTTCCACGGGGCTGAACATAAGCTATTCAGCTGTAAAGGTAACGTTGATCGTGCTGATTTGACGGCTCTTAAGAGAGCTTCTATTACAAACAGGTATTGTTCAACAAACATTGCCTTCCTGTACTTTTGTTTTCTGCTCATGGGAATATTAATGTTTCAATTCTTTACAGGGTGGGAAAAATCAATAGCAGCTTCTGCTTATGGGAGTGTACCTGCTTCTTTCTTATCTCACAGAATTCTTCAAAAAAGAAGAGGAGCAAGACTGAGGGAGCCTTTATTGAAAATATCTTTTTTTCTGCAAAGAAAAGTAACCTGCGCTGATCCAGAGCGTATTCACCTGCTGGCTGCAATCGATGGATACAAGGCATTTGCAAAACAGGAGTTTCCTCAGCTTCCTATAGTGGAATGTAATAAACCAAGAACGGAAAAGGAGGAATTGTAAATGGCAATTGCAGATATTAATATTACCCCTCTTGGTAAAGAAACAACAAGCATGAGTGATGAAGTAGCTGACGTTCATAAGCTTCTAGAAGATTATAAGGATAAAGTGAAATACCAGCTGACACCTACCAGTACGATTCTGGAGGGAGACGTAAATGATTTATACCACATCATTCAAAAGCTTCATGAAGAATCATTTAATCAGGATACGAAGCGTGTAGCAGTGAATATCCGCATTGACGACCGCCGTGATGCTGAAGAAGATATGAATGAAAAGGTACAGGAAGTAGAAGAAAAAGTCGAAAACAAGTAATTTAAAAAAAGCATGGGGCAAAGCCCATGCTTTTTTTATGTATGGTTGGGATGGCAGGATTCGAACCTGCGCATCACGGAGTCAAAGTCCGATGCCTTACCGCTTGGCTACATCCCATCAACAGTTAGTATTGTACTCAGTAAAAAAAAATCTATGCAATAATTTTAAAAAAAGAAAAGGAAAAACAAAAAAAGTGTCGAATGAATATACTCATCACTTATGAAAGGTTGTGTTATATGCCAAGTTTAGAACAAGACAGCATAGCTCTGCTGACAGATGCTGTGAATAGGAAAGCTTCAGATATTCACTTCCATCCACGTGAAAATGGAACGGCTGTTTTATTTCGTATTCAAGGAGATCTTCACTTTAGAACACATATCAGCCGCCGAAGAGCTGAAAGGCTGATCGCTCATTTCAAATTTATATCCGGCATGGACATTGGTGAACAGCGCCGTCCCCAAAATGGTGCCTTATTTTATTCTCAGCTATCGCCGCCTCATCATTTGCGCTTTTCCACACTTCCGACCCCCTATAGGGAAAGCTTAGTCATACGTCTTCTCCCGCAGGATACCAGCCTCTCTCTTTCCGAACTGTCATTATTTCCCCAGCCGATCACAATTCTAAAAAAACTTATTCACCATCCTCATGGACTCCTTATTTTCACCGGTCCCACTGGTTCGGGGAAAACCACTACACTTTACTCCCTTCTTCATGAATTATATGAAAAAAAGCAGCCTACGATTTTAACAATTGAGGATCCGATCGAGAAGAGAACAGATAAATTTCTGCAAATAGGAGTAAATCCAAAAGCTGGTATTACTTATGCAGAAGGATTGCGCTCTTCCTTACGTCATGACCCTGATATCATTATGATTGGCGAGATCAGAGATGAAGAGACAGCGGCAGCTGCCATTCGTGCTGCTTTGACTGGACACCTTGTTGTCAGCACGCTTCACAGCAGAGATAAGGTCGGAGCATTATTTCGCCTGCAGGATTTAGGCATTAATAAGCTTGACTTAAAAGAAACACTCCTTGGAGTTGTTTCCCAGCGACTTGTTAGAAAACAATGTATGTTTTGTCAGGAAAGCTGTTCTATTTATTGTCCACAATACATTCGAGGAGGAAGAACCGCTCTTTTTGATATCCTTGCCAACGAAGAGCTGGAGGGTGCTTTAGAGATGATGCCGAAAATAAACAATAAGCATATAAGAAATAAGCTTCCTGGTTACTTGTTAAAGGGAATAGCTCTTGGATATCTCCCTATTAATTCATGGAAAGATGGAGGTGATCAGGGGATTGAGACGGAAGAAGTGGAAAGGAAAAGATAAAGCAGCATACTTACTTCAGCTTGGTCAGTTGATTGAACAGGGATACACACTTCCTGAAAGTATTACATTTTTAACCTATGAACAAACGGAAGAGGTTCAACTTCTCTGCAAGGAATGGATGAACTCGATAGCAGAAGGGTCTTCAGTTCATGAAAGTCTGCGTCTTCTGGATTATCCTGAAGATGTGCTTGCCTTCCTGTATTTTTCTGAGCATTACGGAAGCCTGGAAGAAGGCTTTAAAGGAGCTGGAAGGCTGTATAGTAAGAAAGAAGAAATAAAAGAGAAAGTGAGAATTTTATCCCGCTATCCAATTTTGTTAATTTGGATCTTATCGCTTTTGTGTATTATGATGGTTCATTATTTATTTCCTCAGTTTAACCTCCTTTTTTCTTCTATGGACATGGAATTTCCCCTCATTACCAGAGTTATGATCAAAGTAATGGAATTAGCTCCCCTGGCAGCCGGCAGTTTTGTGCTAACCTTATTTATTAGTTTCTTGTACTATATGAAAGTATTCAGACGCTTATCTCCTCACACTCAAATGGAAAAGGTGTACCGTATTCCTCTTCTTTCTCATTTTTTCCGCATGATTGTTACCTATTATTTCTCTTCTCAGTTAAGCAGCTTACTAAAGGGCGGTTTGACCATACATGATGCTTTAACTGTATTTGAAAGGCAGGATCACTTGTTTTTTTTCCAGGAAGAAGGAAGACAATTAAAAGAGAAATTAAAAGAAGGTATTGAGTTTCCAAAAGTGATTGATGAAAGGGGGTGGTTTCTCAAGGATCTGGTATTTGTGATCCACCATGGGCAAACATCTGGAAAGCTTGCTGAAGATCTTTATTTTTATCAGCAACGATTGATGGGGATGATCGAGAGCCTGATGAAAAATTGGGTTATGGCTCTTCAGCCTTCTCTGTTCTTGATCGTAGGTGCATTGGTCCTTGCTTTATTCTTATCAATTTTTCTTCCTATTTTCCAGTTGATGACTTCTCTAGCGTAAAGCAATTCTTAAAAGGAGGTGTGCGAATGATCAGAAAAGAAGCCGGAAAAATCGAATGGGGAATTATTTTAGAGAAAATAAAAGACATTGAGATAAGAATGTCGCAGATGGAAACGAGTCAGCAAGAAGATGTAAAGTCTCTCGTAGAAATGGTCTGCTTTGAAAAAGTAAGAAAAACAGGAGGGATCGAATGAAACACGTAAAAAATCAAAAAGGCTTCACATTGATTGAGATGATGATTGTATTGCTCATTATTACAGTCTTACTGTTAATTGCCGTTCCTAATATGGTCAAAAATAATTCTGTCGCCCAATCAAAAGGGTGCGAGGCGACGGTAGATCTGCTTCAAACTCAAGTAGCTACCTATGAAGTTGAACATGGAAATAGACCTTCTTCTTTAAATAATCTACTCGAAGAGGGGTATGTAGACCGGATTACTTGTCCAGATGGTTCTCCTCTCACTTTGTCTAATGGTACTGTTGTAAGAAATGGCTCCTCGTAATTTCCCTCATGCAATAAACCAAAGAGGTCATACATTAATTGAAATGCTTTTGGTTCTATCGTTCCTTTCTATTGCTTTATCACTTCCTTTCTTATACTTTTCGACTATTCAATCTTCGGTAAAAAGCTATGAATTTATTGAACAGCTAGAGCACGACTTACTCAGAGTGCAACAGACTGCTTTAGTAAAAGACAAAACAGTGCTTCTGCGTATTTATCCTCACCGAAATGAATATCAAATACAAACATACAATGAGGTCCTGGAAGTAAGATCTATCCCGGAAGACGTTCAGTTTACCTTCCATACGATAAATGCTGATGAAATCAGGTATTTAGCGAATGGTAATATTTACAAACCAGGAACTATTTTTCTTAGAGCAGGCGGTAAACAATACCGTATAGTATTTTTGCTTGGAAGGGGGAGGTTTTATATTCAAGAATACTAATGGCTTTACATTAATAGAGGTTGTAGGGGCCTTAAGCATCATTACAGTAATCGCAGCTGTTCTTGTCCCTATTTATACTCTTATTCAGACAGAGAGACAAGTGATCGTCCAGGAAAGAGCAGCACTCTCTATACTTGAGGAAGAAATGTATTTTCTTGATAATGCAGCCTCTACTTATGATCAAGAAAAAACAAGGTGGCGGGGGGATAATGAATTTTTCATTGAGACAAAAGAAGGAAAAGACTGGAACGAAATTTGTATCAGTTGGCTAAATGTAAAACAGAGGCCAGGTGAGCATTGTGCCTATTTTAAATAAAGGATTTACTTTAATAGAGACATTGATAAGTCTTGTGATTGTAACAACCATCGCTGCCTTTCTTCCCCTGGCTATTTCTTCCTTGGACGGTACCGGCTCTATTGAAAGAATGAAAAGTGAACAGGAGAAAAATATTTTTTTTCAGCAACTGCGACTTGATACAAAATATACTGGCACGATAACTACTGGAATACAAAGAATTGAACTTGAAGAAGAAACAGATATAATCACCTATGAACTAATAGGAACCAATATTGTACGAAAGGTCAATCAAAAGGGGTATGAGATTGTCCTTCAACATGTTTCTGACTTTGAAGCTGAAATGGTTGGAGACGGGGCAAAAGTCGTAGTTACAGCAGAAAGCGGCGTTTCCGGCTTTGTTCATATTGGACCCTCTCAGTTTGAGAAGGGAGTGCATGAAGGATGGATCAGCAGGGCGCAGTAATGCCAGCCGTATTATTCTTCTCTCTTTTGCTGGGAGGGATGATTGTACATCACCTGTTGTTATTTGGAAATGAGAAAATGATGATGAAAGAGACAGGCTCCTCGTTTTTACTTGACCGAATGATTATAGAAGGAGAAAGGGACTGGTGGGAAGAGTGGGACCCAAAGCAGAAAGTGGTACAAAAAACAATCTCTTACCCTGCAGGCAGTATCACGTATGAAAGCACTGAGCTTACCTCTACTCTTGTCCATGTTCGCTGGGTTGCAAAAATAGACAGCGGTCAGGAACGTCAGCACTATGTATTTTATCACTTGCCTGGTACGGAGCCGTAAAAACTGATAAACTGTGCCCCTCCTTAAGAGGCACAGTTTATTTTTATTTCTTCTTATCTTCTAACAACGTGAACACTGCTTGTTTTAAATGAGCATAGGTTGTTAAGCCGTTAAACTTAATCCCAAGATGGACTGCAGTCTGGGCTATTTCTGGCCTGATTCCTGTAATAATTGTTTCTATACCGAGTATGGTGAGAGTTTTATGAAGCTGGAAAATTTCATGGGCAACCATCGTATCCATAAATGGAACACCAGAAACATCAATAATTAAATGCTCAATTTCCAGGTCAGAACTTTTCTTTAAAGCTTGTTCCTGAATAATTTTTGCTCGATATGTATCGATTTCCCCAATAATAGGGAGAACCCCTATACTATCTGATATTGGTATAATGGGTACACTCAAATCCAAAATGACCTGCTGTTGAGCTTCTGTTTTTTCTGTGTCAAAATCCTGGTACTTGCGAATAAAAAGTTCTGCTGCTTCATCAAGTGTTTGATCCAGCCTCTGTATCCAAGTCAGCACTTCTATTGGTGAAAGCTCAGAGGAATAAACAGACACAAAGTCTTGAACCTTCTTATTCATAAGCATACGAAAGGTTTTAAACTTCTGAAGGGAGTGATTTAAGGGTGTTCCTAATTTAATCCTTTTAGCGGCAGTACGCTCAGTCCAGTCTTTAAAATTGGTTTCTTCAAGCAGTCCTTGGCTCGCTGTACGTACAAATTCTTCATCATTTTTATAAAAATCCTTTTCTTGATTAGAAAATATCTCCCCTGTACCAGACTTTTTACTGGCAATCTGCTGCCATTCAGTCACAATGTTTCCTGCATGATTCTCTAAATATTCCTGAAGGGCTTCTATATTCGTCGTATTCATGTCCTCACCTCTAGCTTATGATCCAACTCCACTGTAAAACATATAATCCTATACGTGTGTGCTTACTTTGAGAACAAAATCGCTTAGAACGTGTATTGAGTTTCTGAAGGTAAGCTAAAAGACAGTGAATAAAGAATAAACAGCCCCCAGCAAAGATGCATGGGGCCCTATCAATAATCTTTCTTCACTGCGATCCTAAAAATAACACAAGTATAATTACTTTCTTTACCCATAATCTACTTTCTGGAAACATGAAAAATGTGATAAAATGTGTAATATATCTCAGCGTTAACGTAATGAAGTATACAACGAAGGAAAAACATATTGAAATATATTGTCGAATTATGCATAATACAAATAATGAAAGAATTAACATTTTTTATGGGATAACATAAGCTGACTTTTTCTAATGGAAAGGGCTGCTTTACGGAATAGGAAAGTCGAAAAAGACATAGGCATAAATAAGGCATCATTAGTGCTGGCAAAGAAAGCCGGATGGGAGAGGGACATGGATGGTAAAGGACGGTAATTTAAGTCTCGAAGAGCTTTATGAGCACGCAAACAGGCTGTGCATGGAGCATTGGGGGATAACATATACAGGAAGAATTGAACTTGTTAGTAGAAACTGGGCAGCAAGAAATGGTTGTTTTATTTATGACAGAGGGACAGAAGAGCGTTTTATCCGAATGAGCAAGAAAAGAAACAGCGGAAGGAAAAAAGAAGAGGTGCTTGCTACTCTTCTCCATGAGCTGGTTCATTGGCGTCTCCATTCCCAGGGGCTTCCTGCCAGGGACAGCGATGAAGAATTTGTGCGGGAATGCCTGCGTGTAGGTGCCAGCATCAGTTTAACGCAAGCGGCCCAGGATGCAGTAAAAAGGTTTAAAGAAGAAGCTGAAAAAGCAGCAGAAGCAAAGGCTGTGATTGAGAGTTAGGATTAGAGTAAAAAGGAAACTGAGACAAATGGTCTCAGCTAAGTAGATAAGGCTCCAATTATCAAATGATGATAATTGGAGCCTTATTTTTAGACCAACGGGACGATCTTCGCTGGTTAGCTGGGTTTTGTCCCAGCTTTTTTTGTGTTTTTATGAGAAAGACACTTCCTTACATATTATAAAACTGAGTAAAGTTCTCTTACTTTGACCAGAATAAAAAGACAGGAGGGATAACCATGCAGCCTAACCCGTTTATTCAGTATCTTATTGAACGTTTTGTAGAAGCAATCGAAGAACCGGAAGACACGAGGAAACAAAGAAAGATAAAGAGGAAGGAAGAAAGGCCCCCACTGCTGTTTCGCTGGTTTGGCCTTTTGCCTACAGCCATAAAGGTGACTTTTCAGAAACAAAAAAGGCGTTTAAGAAGAACCACATAAATATTGTGTCATAGAGCGTAGACGAACAATAGACCCTAATAAAAAGAAAAGCATTTATTCCTTACGGAAGCTGTATTATAATAGATCAGTATACAGCTTTCAGGCGAGGAGGGAATGCCTATGGAACAAAATACATTGAAAGTTACTAGTGTCCTGGCAGATCCTACACGTTTTTCAATTTACCAATACGTTGCAAAGCAGCACCGGGAAGTTACTGTACAAGAAGTGGCAGAGGTTTTTGACATTCATGTAAACGTAGCCAGACTTCACCTTACAAAGTTAGAAAGTGTGTCCCTGCTTGTATCTGAGACAAAAAAGACGGGCAAGGGCGGCAGACCGAGCCGTTGTTATTATATTTCGGATCAAGGTGTTCACATACAGTTTCCATTTCGGGATTATCACCGGCTGGCTGTCTTGGCGATGGAGTCTCTGGCTTCGTTTGGAGAAGAAGGGCAGCTTGCATTAAATCGTCTCGGGCACTCTTTTGGAAAAGAAGCAGTTCTTTCCTATTTAAAGGAAACAAATTCAATTGGGGAGTCACTGGACGTTTCAGAGAAGATGGATGTCGTGGAGATGGTGGCTGCACAGCAGGGGTTAAATCCTGAACTGTCGTATGATGCTGAAGAAAAAGTGATTCACTTTCAAATTTATAACTGTCCGTTTAAAGAATTGCTGCCTTCACATTCCGGTTCCCTGTGCAAGATGCATCATGCCTTAATGAAAGGCATGTTTGAAGGGGTGTTTCAAGACGTCAGCTTTACAGAGCAATCTTTAATGGATGGGAGCAGAAATTCTTCATGCTCCTATACTGCAGTCCAATTAAGTTGAACATTGTGTTAACATAGAAAGGAAAGATGACCTTAAGCATTTACAAGCATAACCACCCTCTATATAATAGGGGTAGTATGGTTTAAGGCCTTATGTCTATTTTATCGCTTTTTCTGTCTGCTTTTTTTTGTCTAATAATGTGAAGCAGAAAATGACATCCGTAGAAGAGGGGGGAAAAGTAAATGGATCGCATGTATCGAATGATTAGTTTTTGGACTGGTATTTTCGCTGTCTTGTTTTTCGTAGGGGACATGTTTAACATGGCGCTATTGTTCTTTGCACAAACAGCTGCGTTCTTGGCTTTAGGGTATATGAAATTGACAGAACGCATGTATATTTATATCTTTGGCGCTTACTTAACTTTATTTATGGTAGGTTTCACATACTACACAACTTTCTTGATGGTTCCAGAATTCGGGGGTCACTAAGAAATACCCGGCGTCTTACATAGGCGAAAAAAGCAATGAGGAGGGCTCCTCATTGTTTTTTTATTGTATTTCTTAAGATAGGAAAAAATGTTAATACTATTGACATAGTGTTAAAAGGATAATATACTTTACGTATATTGTTAGAACAATGATGATAGGGAGTCCCCCTCCCCCTCATAGTTCATTTTTCAATACGATTTACTCCCCTTGTTAGGCCTCCTCCCCCGGGAGGTCTATTTTTTTGTCGCAACTTATAAAGCCCCAGGCGAAAATGAGCGCCTGGGGCTTTATAAGTTGTAATTAAAAGCCGCTTAGGAAAGGATTGCTGTCCATCTCTTTTCCAATAGAAGTCACAGGACCATGCCCGCATGCCACTTGAGTATTCTCTGGAAGCTCCAGCAGCTTAGCGTGAATGTTTTGTAGCAGCACTTCCTGGCTTCCTCCCGGGAGGTCTGTCCGTCCAATGCTTCCGGCAAAAAGAGCATCGCCGGAAAACACAGTGTTCGTATCCTCATGATAAAAAGAGATGCTGCCTGGGGAATGACCAGGTGTTTCAAATACCGAAAAGGTAAAATCACCTATCTGAAGTGTTCCTTCCTCTGTTATCAACTGATCGGCAGGACGAGCAGCAATTGTCTGTCCGCTCATAAAATAGGAAGAACCATTTTTAGACCCATCAGTCAGCCAATCCTTTTCTTTTTCATGAAGATAGACATCAATAGACCATTCATCCCTGACTTCGTCAACAGCTCCAATGTGATCGAAGTGGGCATGTGTCAATAAAATAGCTACCGGAGTGATTTGTTGTTTTTGAAGCCAGTCATTCAAGGAAGCTCCTTCCCCGCCAGGATCAAAAATAACAGCTTCTTTTTTTGTATTGATAAGAATATAGGCATTTGTCTGTAAAGGACCAAGAGGCATCTGTTTCCATTCCACACTAATTCCTCCTTACTGTATTCATCCTTTCATTTTACACTGAGAAAAATTGAAAAGACAACAAATGAAAGGAAAGAATAAAGAGAGAAAGAAACTCGACAAAAAGGAAGAATAAAGGTAAAATGAAACCGTTATTTTCAAAAGTTCAAATAGGTTTCGAAAATGAAGATGCATTTCACTGAAAACAAGGGTATAATAAGGGTCGGAAAATATTTTTGTTCTCATTCTTAAGTCAATTGTACAATGTACAAGACCACCAGGAATGGCCCTTTTTTTCAAGAATACATAAAAGGAGGGAGTTTACCATGGCTTTAGGTATTACACTATTGTTTGTAGCTATTTTGTCACTACTTGCTGTCATCCGGGAAACAAAACGCCGTAATTTCTTTGGCGTAGCCTTTGCTGCTCTTTCGTTAGCTGTATTTGGATGGTTCTCTGTTATGACCATTTTCGTCAGCGGGGCTCCGGCATAAGAAAAGAAATAAAAACCGATGCCATTGGCGTCGGTTTTTATTTTTCTTTGCAATTAGCTATGTGAAAGGTAAATATTGATGATTTACTCAGGACTCGTGCAAAGCAATGCCCTTAAAAAAACTGGTCTTGAAGGTAAAAAAGACCTCCATTAATAATCGTAATAGAAATGGAAGGGGAGTATTGCATTTTGATGGCTTCTCGCTCTGCTTCATAACTAGCTGGTTTATCCTCGGTGTTTTCATAAAATTTTTCTAAAAGGTCCAGGTCTGCGTTCATGCGTTCGACAGCCTCTTCAGCCCACTTATGTTCTTGCATCTGAATATCCTGGAGGACGATTTTTTTGATTCTTTGAATTCCTGTTTCTGGTTTAATTAAAGCAGCCATTGTAAAGGTAAGATCAGGAATAGAGGAATGAATGTTTTTATCTGAAAGCTTACTCATAAAATTTTCAACAATTTGGCCGTTTATCAGCTGAAGTCCAAAGGAAAAGATCTTGTCTTTTCTTTGATGAGCCTGGCAGGAAACTTTTATATTTAAAACAAGCCAAGGGTATAATGGAGCAGACCGAACCAGCCCGGGAATTTCTTCATATAATTTTGTCATTCTTCCTTTGTTTCTGGCCGAATGGAAAATCTGGTGAAGCCGCGGAGCCCCAAAATGAATAACTTCTCCTTTTTCTTTGGGATCATTTTTTTGCCCTCTGGTTAAAAAGGTTAAGGACATCGGTCTAGGAGTTCCGCCTGTTTTTTCTAAATAGTGCCAGTAAAAGGGGCGGTTCATAAGTTCCTTGTCCATTTCAATATTCAGCTGTACAGAAAGCTTTTCCCTCTCATCTTCTAATAAAGAGCAGCCGTTAGAGGTGAAGTATCTTTTTAAGAAGTGATGGATTTCATGTTGCTGCAAATAAGTCATCTCCTTTCTCCTCGTTTTTTTCCATTTCAATCATCTCAGATAAGTGACGGAGCTTTAGCTGAACTTCACCTTCGCTTTCAGAATTCTGAACAGCGTCCTCAACATACTCTTCCACAGAGGATAAAGAGAGCCTTTCTAATATTTCGTCAAGCTCGCCAATTACATTTTCAAAAAGGTTAATTTTGTTATACAAAAGAGAAAGAATATGTTCTTCAATCGTGTTGTTGACAGCAAAATTATATATAAGAACATCCCTCTCCTGGCCCAGTCTATGAAGACGGCCGATTCTCTGCTCGATTCTCATAGGATTCCAAGGAAGGTCGTAGTTAATGATTTTGTTGCAAAACTGAAGGTTGATTCCTTCCCCGCCGGCTTCAGTGGCAATGAGAACCTGGGCATTTTGCTTGAAGAGCTGCTGCATCCAGTCCTTTTTCCCTCTTTTAAAACCCCCGCGAAAAGGTACAGATTTAATGCCGTGCTGACCGAGAAACCACTGAAGGTAGAGCTGGGTCGCTCTGTACTCGGTGAAAATAACTACTTTATCATCATGTTCCTTGATAATTTCCAGAGCTTTTTCAGCCTTGCTGTTTTGCGTAATATTTTCAATCTTCGACTTCACGTTTTCCAGGCCTGGGCTCAGTCCTCCTTCACGTTTTGCCAATCCTTGAAGGGTCATAAAGACTGCCTCGCGGCTGCTGCATGCTTCACGCTGGAGGGTGGTGGTTAAGAAACCGTGCATCGGGTTATCTTTTCTTTTCTTTAACAAAGAAATGGCCTCATATAATTCTCGTTCTTCTTTGTTAAATTCAATAGAGATCGAGGAAATCTTCCTTTTTGTCCAAGTCAGGCCTGTTTCTTTTCTTTTGTTTCGAACCATCACCATTTTAATAAGAGCTTGAATGTGAGCAAGGTCTTCTTGTTCTGCCTGTTTCATCATTCCTTTAAAGGATTCTTCGTTACCAAGGTGACCAGGTTTGAGCAGGGAAACGAGATGAAAGACTTCATCTATTTTATTTTGGACAGGGGTGGCAGTAAGCAGCAGGCAGAATCTTTTTTTCAGTTCCTTGGCAAACTGATAATTTTTTGTCTTTGCATTTTTAAGTTTATGAGCTTCATCAATGATAACAATATCGTAATCCTGAGTAAGCACAATCTCTCGGTGAGGGGCTCTTTTTGCTGTATCAATCGATGCCACTACCACGTCGCATTGTTCCCATACATATGTTTTTTTTTGTGGAACAGCGGGGATAAAAAATTTTTCATTTAATTCTCGGGCCCATTGATTTACTAAAGAAGCGGGAGCTAAGATTAAAGCTTTTTTCACGAGCCCCCGGATCATATACTCTTTTAAAATTAACCCCGCTTCTATTGTCTTTCCCAACCCTACCTCATCAGCAAGAATTGCTTTTCCGTTCATCTCTTCAATAACTCGCTGAGCAGTTTCCACTTGGTAGGAATGAAACTCCAAGTGAGGAAGGTGAGGTGGTGACACGAGACCGGAAAAGGAGGAAACGATCGTGTGTTGTTCGGATTTAAATGCAAGTTGAAATTGTTCCCACGAGGACCATCCCTTGTTTTCCTGCATTTTATTGTTCCACTCTTGTTCCCAATCCGAAGGGAAGTGAATATCAATATACATATTGTTCGCCCTTTCCATAATAAAAGCATTGTCAAAGAAAGTTCACTAATGGTAAAATAGATCTGTTACTAGTATTCAACATACATATACCACCTTATACAAGAGTATAAGAATAAGGTAAGCGGATGAAGGCAAAGGGAGAGACCGCGCAAGGCGGCGCCGAAGGAGCAAGTACCAAAGAGGTATGAATCTCTCAGGCAAACAGACTTTTGCTTGACGCGTCTCTGGAGAGTGTCTGGCATGTGCCAAGACCACCCACGAAGACATTCCTTGCCAGGGCAAGGAAGAAACTTTCTGGTTACAGGACAGAGGGATTTTCAGCTGACGGCTGGAATCCATCTGTCCTTTTTTAGTGCCGGAAATAATAATCTGCAAGGAGTAAGCTGAATTTTCGTAAGAGTGCGAGAAAGGATGTTATCAGGAGTAGGGAACTTGAAAGACCCTTGAAGCACCGTTTGATCGGTTCACTGGTACACTGCTAAAAACCAGCATCTCCGTTAAAAAAGTAATACTTACTTAAGAGCAAATAAAAGGAGGATGAGTCATGAGTCAATTAAAACGAACAGCCTTGTATCCTTTGTATTCTGAATATGGCGCAAAGACTGTAAATTTTGGGGGCTGGGATATGCCTGTCCAATTCTCCAGTATCAAAGAAGAACACTTTGCTGTCAGGGAACAAGCTGGTCTCTTTGATGTCTCTCATATGGGAGAAGCTGAGGTGAAAGGTAAAGGGGCTCTTTCACTGCTGCAGAAGATAGCAACCAATGATGTTTCCAAGCTGTCTCCAGGCAAGGCCCAGTACACTCTCATGTGTTACGAAAATGGAGGCACAGTCGATGATTTATTGATATATATGCTTGCTGAAGATCACTACTTCCTTGTTTTGAACGCAGCTAACACGGACAAAGATATTAAGTGGTTACATAAGTTTGCTGATGACACAGTGACAGTAACAGATGTTTCAAACGAATGCTCCCTCCTTGCCATTCAAGGCCCTAAGGCAGAAAAAATCGTACAGTCTTTAACAGAAATTGATCTTTCAGATATATCCTTTTTCCGTTTCTATCCCCAGGCAGACCTGGGAGGAGTCAAAGCTCTCCTGTCAAGGACTGGTTATACAGGAGAAGATGGATTTGAGATTTATTGTTCCTCTGAAGATGCCCAAGCACTTTGGAAAACACTTATGAAAGCTGGCGAGCAAGACGGGCTCATGCCTTGCGGTCTTGGTGCAAGAGACACTCTTCGTTTTGAAGCACGTCTCCCGTTATACGGTCAGGAGATTGACGAAACGATCAGCCCGCTGGAAGCAGGGCTCGGATTTGCGGTTAAAGTGAATAAGGAAGAGGACTTTATTGGAAAGAAATCCTTACAAGAGGAAAAAGAGAATGGACCGACCCGTAAGCTTGCAGGTCTTGAAATGATAGAAAAGGGCATCCCAAGGACCGGATATGAGATTTTTAATGAAAATCATGAACAGGTTGGCCATATTACCAGCGGTACCCAGTCTCCAACCTTAAAGAAAAACGTCGGGCTCGGTCTTATAAATGCAGAATGGGCAGAGGAAGGCACCACTCTTTATGTCCAAATAAGAAAAAAACGCTTGAAAGCAAAAGTCATCAAAACGCCTTTTTACAAGCGGTCTAAATCGTAAAGGGAGGAAAGAGAATTATGAAATTTCGGTACTTGCCAATGACAGAAAAAGACCAAACGGATATGCTTCACATCATCGGTGCAGAATCTGTGGAGGAGCTGTTTTCAAATATTCCTTCCTCGATAAGGTTTAATGGAGAAATGAATCTGCCGGCTCCTCTTTCTGAACCAGCATTGATTAAGGAATTTAAAAAGCTTGAAGAAAGAAATGTGAACTTTAAGAGTCATGCATCGTTCCTCGGAGCGGGCGTATATGATCATTATATCCCTTCTGTGGTGGATCACGTCATTCGTCGGTCAGAATTTTACACCGCATACACCCCTTACCAGCCTGAGATATCACAAGGAGAACTTCAGGCGATCTTTGAATTTCAGACCATGATTTGTGAACTTACAGGTATGGATATCGCAAACTCTTCTATGTATGACGGGCCGACATCCTTGGCAGAAGCAGCTATGATGAGCTACGGCCACAGCCGCATGAAAAAGAAAAAGGTAGTTGTATCCAAAGGAATACACCCTGAAGCCCTTGATGTGCTGAAAACCTATGTCAGCGGTCCGGGTCTTGAAGTAAAAGAGATTGACTTAAAAGAAGGGCGTACGGATGCAGCTGCCTTAAAAGAAGCAGTAGATGATGAGACAGCTTGTGTCATTGTCCAGTATCCTAACTTCTACGGGAACATAGAAGATCTTAAAGAAATAGAAAGCATCTCTCACTCAAAGAAAGCCATGTTTGTTGTTTCCAGTAATCCTCTTTCTTTAGGAGTGCTTACCCCTCCTGGGGATTTTGGCGCAGATATCGTAGTCGGGGATGCTCAGCCCTTCGGTATTCCAGCCCAGATGGGTGGACCTCATTGCGGATATTTTGCTACAACAAAGAAATTGATGCGGAAGGTGCCTGGTCGCCTTGTCGGGCAAACGGTTGATGAAGATGGAAAACGAGGATTTGTCTTGACACTGCAGGCTCGTGAACAGCATATCCGCCGTGATAAAGCGACGTCAAATATATGCTCAAACCAGGCATTGAACGCTCTGGCAGCTTCTGTGGCGATGAGTGCAATTGGCAAATACGGAGTAAAGGAAATGGCTGTACAAAATCTCCGCAAAGCTCATTATGCCAAGCAGAAATTAAAGAAATCAGGTATCGAACTTATGGATGAACAGCCTGTCTTTAATGAATTTGTTATCCGAATAAATAAGCCTGTGGCAGAAATAAATAAAAAGCTTTTGCAAAAAGGATTTATCGGGGGCTATGATTTAGGTCTGGTCAGCGAGGAAAGAAAGGGACAGATGCTCCTATGTGTTACAGAGGAAAAAACGAAAGAGGAAATTGATCAATTTGTTAAAGAGTTGGAGGCGTTTGTATCATGAGACAGCCCGAACAAAAGCTAATCTTCGAACTGAGTCAGGACGAAAGAATAGGGCATGCACTGCCAGAGCTTGATATCCCTGAGGTTCCTGTGGAGGATATTTTAGCTGATGAATTTATTCGTAAAGAAGAACCAGGGCTTCCAGAAGTTTCTGAACTTCAGCTCATGAGACACTATACCGCATTGTCTACAAGAAATCACGGCGTGGATTCAGGGTTTTATCCATTAGGATCATGTACGATGAAATATAACCCGAAAATTAACGAGGACGTGGCCCGTTATCCTGGTTTTGCTCACGTTCATCCATATCAGCCAGTAGAACAGGTGCAGGGAGCCATGGAGCTCATGTATAACCTTCAAACATCATTAGCTGAAATTACAGGAATGGATGAAGTGACCCTGCAGCCAGCTGCCGGTGCTCACGGGGAATGGACGGGCTTAATGATGATCAGGGCTTATCATGAAGCAAAGGGAGAAGCTCATCGTAATAAAGTGATAGTGCCAGATTCAGCCCATGGAACAAACCCGGCATCAGCGACAGTAGCAGGATTTGAAGCTGTCACAGTAAAGACGGATGAAAGAGGTCTTGTTGACCTTGACCATCTTCGAGAAGTGACGGGTGAAGATACAGCTGCTCTTATGCTGACGAATCCAAACACCCTGGGCCTATTTGAAGAAAATATTGAAGAAATGGCAAGAGTGGTTCACGAAGCCGGCGGGAAGCTGTATTATGACGGAGCAAATTCAAATGCCATTTTGGGAATTGCCAGACCTGGAGACATGGGATTTGATGTGGTGCATTTGAATCTCCACAAGACCTTTACCGGCCCTCACGGCGGAGGCGGTCCTGGAAGCGGACCGGTAGGTGTAAAAGAAGACCTGGTGCCATACCTTCCTAAGCCTCTTCTCATTAAAGAAGGAGATTATTACACCTGGGAGTATAACCGTCCAGATGCGATCGGAAGAGTTAAGCCTTATTACGGGAATTTCGGGATCAACGTACGAGCTTATGCTTATATTCGCACGATGGGGGCAGAGGGACTAAGGAAGGTTTCTGAATATGCGGTATTAAATGCAAACTACTTAATGAGAAAGCTTGAGCCTCACTTTGACCTTCCTTATAACCGTCACTGTATGCATGAATTTGTTTTGTCGGGAAGGTCTCAAAAAAAGCTGGGAGTGCGCACACTGGATATAGCCAAGCGTCTTCTGGACTTCGGCTATCACCCGCCGACGATTTATTTCCCAATCAATGTGGAAGAATGCATGATGATAGAACCGACGGAAACAGAAGCGAAAGAAACGTTAGATGAATTTGCAGAAGCCATGATTCAAATCGCAAATGAAGTAAAAGAGGAACCCGAAAAAGTTCAGGAAGCACCGTTTTATACTGTGGTCAACCGTTTAGATGAAACGAGGGCTGCAAGAACACCTATCCTTCGGTATGAGAAAAACATATAAGGTTATTGAGTTACCGATTTTAAAAAGAGGCTGGTTGCATACCACAATGCGTAAAGAGCCAGGCGCATGTAAAAAACCCTATTGTCAAAGGAAGACTGACAATAGGGTTTTTACATTGGCTGTATATGCTCTTTTAGTTATTGATTATTTTTTTTTGATCTTTCCTGACCATTTTCTGAAGCCTTTTTTCAAGTGGTAAAGGTCCTTCATATCTCTTTGCTTGCGAATTGTCCGCGCGGCTTGTCTGCTGCGGCTTCCAGACTGACAATATAGGTAAACAGGCTGGTCTGTGCGAATCTCTGTAATACGGTGCTTTAACTGAGAGAGAGGTATATTTCTAGCCCCAAGAATATGACCACCGTTATATTCTTTCGGTTCCCGTACGTCAATCAGCTGAGCTTTACGGTAACCGCTTCGGAATTCTTCCTGATCGAGCTCCGTTAAATATTTAGGGCTGACTAAGCGGCGTCCCAGCATAAAAGCAAGGATACCTAGTAAAACCCCCCATAAAATCCACGTAATCATTTTTTCACCCCTTTTGCCCTAGACAAGGTTACATGATGTATTATAATAAGGATTGTTCCTTTACGCAAAACAAAATTTGCAATTTGTACCACTGATTAAACATTCTTTTGTTTTTTTGGCGCTTTTGATAGACTATGTTTTGCAGGTTAATTGAAAGGAAGAGGGTATATAATGGAAAAAGAAACATGGTACTTTATAGATTCTGGCAAGCAATCCCCTTCTTATAATATGGCTCTGGACGAAAAGCTTCTTCAATGGCACAGCAGTGGCAAGATTCCTCCGGTTGTCCGTTTTTATGAATGGGATCCTCCCACGCTATCTGTTGGCTATTTTCAAAAGGTACATAAAGAGATTAACTTGGAAGCAGTAAGACACCATAACCTGGGATTGGTTCGCCGTCCTACGGGCGGACGTGGTGTGCTTCATGATAAAGAATTAACATACAGTGTAATTGTTTCAGAGGATCATCCTGAAATGCCTGCTACAGTAACAGAAGCCTATCGCGTGATTTCAGAAGGCATTCTTCAAGGATTTAAAAGACTTGGGCTAGAAGCTTATTTTGCAGTGCCCCGCACAAAAGCAGAAGAAGAGGAATTAAAAAGTCCTCGTTCAGCAGTTTGTTTTGATGCCCCTTCCTGGTACGAATTGGTGGTGGAAGGAAGAAAGATTGCCGGAAGCGCCCAAACAAGGCAAAAAGGTGTTATCTTACAGCACGGCTCCATTATTCTGGACTATGATGAAGATATGCTTTTCGATGTATTCAATTATCCTAGCGAGCGTGTAAGAGAGCGCATGCAAAAGGCGTTTAAGAAAAAGGCCGTAGCAATCAACGAACTAAAAGATGAACCTGTTACCTTGGAGGAAGTCAGCAAGGCCTTTAAGTATGGCTTTGAAAAAGGCTTACAAATCAACCTCAAGCCTTATAAATTAAGCAGTGAAGAGCAACAGGAAGTAATAGAGCTTGCAGAAAAATATAAATCAGATGATTGGACATTTCGTAAATAAAAAGAAATGGAGGCTTCTTTTATAAGCCTCTCTTTCTTTTCTCAATTATAGGTTTGTTGTCCGGTAGAATGCTTCTTGAAGCGTTTTGGCGACCGGGCCGACAGGGTAGGAACTTTCAATCGTTCCCTGAATTTTACTGACCGGTGTAACTTCGGCACTTGTGCTAGTGATAAATACCTCATCAGCCTGTTCGATATCATCGAGGGAAAAAGCTTCTTCAATAACATTATATTTAAGGTCTCCAGCCAGGCTGATGACAACCTGGCGTGTGATGCCATTTAAAATAAAGTTATTTGCAGGATGAGTGTAAATATCTTTGTTTTTTACCATAAAGATATTGCTCGAAGAGCCTTCAGTCACGACATCACCGCGGTGTTGCAGTGCTTCCTCACAGTTGTGATCAGCAGCTTTTCTTTTGGCCATGATATTGCCCAGGAGATTGAGGGTTTTGATATCGCAGCGCAGCCAGCGTATGTCTTCGGTTGCATATAAAGAGATGCCGTTGTGCTTGTCCCTTGAAAAAGTCATTTCTTTAGTAAAACCCGTCAGAAACGACGTCAGGTCACGCTCATATAAATGGTTGCGTTCCGCTACACCTCGCGTCATTTGTATGTAGACATATCCATTGGCCAGATTGTTTTGTTCAATCAGAGAACAAGCCAGGCTTTTAATTTTATCGACAGGAGCAGCCAGAGGCATGTCGATCTTTTGAGCACTTTCTAAAAAACGTTGAAAGTGTTCATTTAACGCAAAGGGCCGGCCATTATAAACAGGGATGACTTCGTAGATCCCATCGCCAAAATAGTAGCCCCGGTCATCAAAAGAGATAGTCGCATCTTGTCGAAGGACAAGTTCATCTTGTATGATTACATAGGTCATATGAAAACCTCCTTTACAAGCTTATTATAGTTTACCATTTTTCTAAGAAACAAAAACAATGGATTCAATTAAAAAAAGTGTGATAGAGCCAGTTAATGAATGATGCATACAAGGCTTTGGAAGGACAGCGATGAATGATGATGTCAGCTTGGCAGGAAACCGGCCGTGTTTACAAGGCGAAGCTGAAAGAGCAAGGATTATAATCATAAATAAATAAAACTTAAAATAAAAAAAATGAAATACCGCGGATTTTGACAATTTCCTCTATGATTCCTCTTTTTTGCTTTGTTTTTCTCTTTCTTCCCTAGTTGACAAAGGCTTCTTTTTTTTGTTTATTTACCATATATAGTGGGGAATAAGAAAAACTGTACACAATATATTGGAATTCGGCTGTTTGTATGGTAAAGTAGGAAAACAGAATTCAATTCCTGAACGAGAGAAAGTAATGGGGAGATTTTGTCGAATCCTTAGAAGGGAAGAGGAGGACTGCACATGGCAACAACAATGCAGGATGTAAGGAAAATTGATGTAAAGAAATTAAATGAAGACATCGAACAGTTTCCACAAGTACACAAGATAACTAATGACATGACGATGACAAAAAAGGGAGTTTCCCGCCTTGTCATGCTAGACAGATATACATTTAAAGATACAGAGAAAAAAACGCTCAAGACAGGGGACTTTGTTGTCTTAACCGTGAAAGAAGATCCTAAGTTTCCGGCCAGAGGGTTTGGATTTGTTGAAGAGCTTGATTGGGAAGCTCATAAAGCGAAGATACTGGTAGACAAAGAATTCCTTGGGGTACTAGACGGGGAAGAGGCGGAGACAGGAATAGTGAGCAGGTCTCTGGATTCTATTGAAAAGCCTTTAGAAATATTCTACGAACAAATTGCTAAACGTAATGCTACAGGCCTTGCTTCAGTAGAAACAACAGAAGAAAAGAAAAAGAAATCATACGAAGACTTTTATAAACAGTTAGTTGATATGAATTTTATTCCGGCTGGACGGGTCCTGTATGGAGCTGGGGCAGAAACGGATGTTACTTATTTTAATTGCTATGTTATGCCATTTATGGAGGACTCTCGTGAAGGGATATCAGAGCATCGTAAGCAAGTAATGGAGATCATGAGCCGCGGAGGCGGAGTTGGAACGAATGGTTCTACCCTTCGTCCAAGAAACACACTCGCCCGGGGAGTAAATGGGAAGTCTTCCGGATCTGTATCATGGCTTGATGATATCGCTAAGCTCACTCACTTAGTAGAGCAGGGAGGATCAAGACGAGGCGCTCAGATGATCATGCTTTCAGATTGGCATCCTGATATTTTGGAATTCATTATTTCAAAAATGCAAAATCCTCGTATTTTACGTTTCTTGCTTGAACATACAGAGGATGATCAGATACAGAGCCTGGTAAAAGAAAAGCTTAAGTTTACCCCGCTTACAGAAGTTGAAGATGCGATGTACCAAAGCATTCTCAATTATAAAAGCATTCCTGGCCAAGGCGGGTTCGATAATAAGGTTATCCAGGAAGCAGAAGAAAAGCTGCATACTGGGGGAACATACAGTGTAAATAATCCAGAATTTCTCACGGGTGCAAACATTTCAGTGTGCTTGACAAAGGAGTTTATGGAAGCTGTTGAAAGTGACAGCACCTATACCCTGCGCTTTCCTGACGTTGAAAACTATAACGAGAAAGAAATGGCAGCTTACAATGAGAACTGGCAAAGCATCGGTGATGTAAGAGAATGGGAAAAAATGGGTTACAACGTAAAGGCCTATCGTACCATCAAAGCCAGAGAATTATGGAAGCTGATTAACATTTGTGCGACTTACTCAGCTGAGCCGGGAATTTTCTTTATCGATAATGCAAATGAACAGACCAACGCCCAAAGCTATGGACAGAAAGTTGTGGCGACAAATCCTTGCGGAGAACAGCCCCTTGCCCCTTACTCTGTTTGTAACTTGGCAGCTGTTAATCTTGCGGAAATGGCAGATAAAGAAAACAGCAAAATTGACTTTTCCAAGCTTAAAGAAACGGTGGAAACCGGTGTGCGAATGCAGGATAACGTCATAGATGCCACACCTTACTTTCTTGAAGAGAATACCAGTCAGGCAAAGGGAGAAAGACGAATCGGACTTGGTGTCATGGGTCTTCATGACCTCTTGATCTATGCGGAGACGGTTTACGGATCAGAAGAAGGAAACCGGCTGATTGATCAGATTTTTGAAACCATTGCTACCACCGCCTATCGTACAAGCATCGAATTGGCAAAGGAAAAAGGCAGCTTTCCTTACCTTGTTGGCGAAACAGAAGAGCAGACAAAACAATTGCGCGCAGCCTTTATTAATACAGGGTACATGAAGAATATGCCTGAAGATATCAGGCAGGGCATTCTGGAGCATGGAATACGAAACTCACACCTTCTAACTGTAGCTCCTACAGGAAGCACAGGTACGATGGTAGGAGTAAGCACAGGATTAGAGCCTTATTTCTCTTTTAAATATTACCGCAGCGGGCGCCTTGGCAAGTTTATAGAAGTAAATGCGGAGATAGTGCAAGAGTACTTGGATCGTAATCCTGATGCTGATTCAACTGACCTGCCGGATTTCTTCGTATCAGCAATGGAGCTTGAACCTGAAGCTCATGCGGATGTTCAGTGTGTGATCCAAAGGTGGGTGGACAGCTCTCTTTCTAAAACGGTTAACGCGCCAAGGGGATACACTGTCGAACAGGTTCAAAAAGTGTATGAAAGACTTTACAAAGGTGGAGCAAAAGGCGGCACAGTATATGTAGATGGCAGCCGTGATGCTCAAGTTCTTTCCTTGAAAGCAGAAGAGAATACATTTGACAAAGAGAATAAAAATGAGAAAAAAGAAAATGAAGGCAAAGTCGTTCTTGTGGATACCATCAAGGACGTGCGTTCAACTACAGTGAACATCGGAAATGAAATAGGAGATACTTGTCCTGTATGCCGGGAAGGCACCGTTGAGGATGTAGGGGGATGCAATACGTGCACCAACTGTGGAGCACAACTGAAATGCGGATTGTAAGGAAGCTGGGGTCATCCCCGGCTCCTTTTTTTGAAAAAATGTTTCCCTTAGGAAACAATAGAACTGCTTTTATTTTCAAGGCTCTGCTTGTATTGTGAAAGAAAAGTAGATGGTGTACAATAATCATAGTGCAATTTTTTTTCGCATAACGCCAGGTCGAGCATTGGAGGATATTTTATGCCTACACCAAGCATGGAAGATTACTTAGAAAGAATATACCAGCTGATCGAGGAAAAAGGATATGCCCGGGTTTCTGATATAGCCGATAACCTGGAAGTACACCCTTCCTCGGTAACGAAAATGGTACAAAAGCTTGATAAAAAAGAATATTTAATTTATGAAAAGTATAGAGGGCTCGTATTAACCCCAAAAGGGAAAAAAGTAGGCAAGCGTCTAGTGTACCGTCACGAGTTATTGGAAGATTTTCTTAGGATCATAGGGGTAGAAGGGGAAAATATTTATACTGATGTGGAAGGCATCGAACATCATTTAAGCTGGGATGCCATTGACCGCATCGGTGACTTGGTGCAGTATTTTCAAGAGCAGCAGACAAGGATAGAAGCATTAAGGGAAGTCCAGCGCAAGAACGAAATAAATGAAGAAAACGAGTGATTTAAAGTGGGCAGCTATATAATCAGGCTGCTCATTTTTTTATGCTATCAGGGAGGCTCTAGAGGAAAGAAGGTCAGTTTAAAGAGACAAGAAAGGACAAACAGGTAAGAAAAACGATGAATTTCGTACTTTTTCCCCTTACCTTTGCATAGGATTGTGGAGAGGAGGGGGGAAGAATGAATATCGACGGTGTCTTTGCAGGCGGAGGAGCAAAAGCCTTTGCTTTTATTGGCGCGATCCAGGTTGTTGAAGAACGGGGATATTGTTTTCAGCGGCTTGCCGGCACAAGTGCAGGCGCTATTACAGCCAGCTTCATTAAAGCAGGTTATACAAGCGAGGAAATTTTACATCTTCTAAATAGCGTGGACTTGAAGACATTTTTGGATGAAACCTGGTTACAAAATAAGGTACCCTTATGGAAATGGATATCCGTTTACTGGAAACTCGGCCTCTATAAAGGAGACGAATTGGAAAAGTGGATTGATAGATGCTTAGAAGCAAAAGGCATAAAAACGTTTGGAGACCTGCCGGAGGGCAGCTTAAAAATCATTGCCTCTGATCTGACAAAAGGACGCCTGCTGGTTCTGCCGGATGATCTCCCTCTCTATGGAGTTATTCCTGAAACATTTTCAGTAGCTCGTGCAGTGAGAATGAGCTGCAGTCTCCCATACTTTTTTAAACCGGTTAAGCTTTACGGGAAGGGAAGAGACCCCAGTATAGTAGTGGACGGAGGGTTACTTAGTAATTTTCCTATCTGGATATTTATAAAAAAAGCAGGAGACAAACCCGTTCGCCCGGTAATAGGGTTTCAGCTGACACCAAGTCTGGAAGAAATACGGGAGAAAAAAATCCGCAATGCCTTTGATATGTACCAGTCTCTTTTTGAAACAATGAGAAATGCTCACGACATGCGGTATATCACGAAAACTCATGCAAAAAATATTGTTTTCATACCGGTACATCAAATAAAGGCTACTGACTTTCATATTGATGATATTATGAAAAAGAAATTAATGGAGGCAGGAAAAATGAAAACAAAATTGTTTCTCAAGGATTGGATATAGCCCCCTCAACATTGAGGGGGCTGGGTGCGTTACTTCATTTTAGGAATCCATGTAAATCTTTCCATCCTGTTCAAAGAGACGGAGACGTACAAAAAGATACGGTGCTATTAAAGTGATCCAAAGCCCTAAAAAAGTAAAATGAAGAAAGTGGATAAGCACAGTTGGTGAGAGGAAAGTGCCAATGTACACGATTAGAAACAAACCAGTCAATCCAACTATGGCTGCTAAAAACTTCCTGGACCAGTGAGGAGAAATCAGCATTCTCACTTTAACCTGTTCAAATGAAAAACCAATGCCTGTTCCAAGCAATAGCCCAGCATAATGAGCAGATTCAGGAAATAAGAGCAAGAGAGCACACGGCAATACAAGAGAAAAAGAAAAACGGAAAGGATCAGGCATTCCCCCAACCCAATCAAGAGAACGATAAGCGGCATAGACAATAAAGGAACCAATCAAGACAGCGCCGAGTACGTCAAAAAGCAGGTGCGCTCCCGTGTATAAGGTGACAAAAGAGATGATCCCTATCATAAGGACTGCCAGCAGAGAAAACGAGCGCTTGGCGACTTCTGGAATAAGATACCCCCAAAATGTCGTAGCAGCCTGAACCGGCCCGCTTGGAAACGTAGAAAACCCGTTCCCTTGAATTCCGGCGGCAGGACGGTCGATTATAATAACCTGGTTAAGAAACACATGCAAGTACATGGAAAAAGAATACACATAAAGCAGTCGAAAGCCCAGGTGTTTATCAAACATCCAGAATATCAGCGGTATGATTAATACGTAAAACCATTCACTGGCCAGTAAAGATATTACAGATGTTAACCAGTCAAAGACTGGGTTTTGCAATTGCTGAAACCAGTCTGATACAGTTGCTTCCACATGTAGCATGCCGACTCCTCCTCCCCGACACAAGTACAATTCTTACTTTTTCTAAGATCGCATTGGATATATAAACTATTTTGCAAAACCATAAACATAAGAAAAAAGAATCGGGCACTTTGTTAAAAGAGTGCCCGATTCTTTTTTCTGTTCTTTTTTCCCTCAATCACCTTTAAGTTATGGTCATTTCGCCGTTTGTTTACCGCACGGGCAGGTCGTTTTTTTTGTGATTGTTGTTTAATGGGTGTAGGGCGGTTATTAGGAGCCCCTTTGCCTTTTGCACCAGCTGCCGATTTACCTCCGTACGCGCTGGGTCGGGCTTGAGCTTGATATTGATTCATGCTCATCCGTTTAAGGATGACTCTGGTAAATAGGAAGTAGATACCCATTGCTACGGCTGCACCAACGAGGAGGTAGGTAAGTAAGCCTAAAGGATTAGTGATAAGTTGATAACCAAGACCCAGGGCAGCGAGACCAAAAATAACAATTAAGACAGGATGGGCAGTAAGTCTGGACACCTTTCATCACCTCCGGAAATATTAATACTGCTAGCGGTAATTTTTGGAAGTAAGAAACCTCTTGTATTTATATAATGGAGACTGTGTAAGGAAAATATTCACAAGTTATAAAGAACATCCAATATTTCTATGCTTATACTGATTCTTATATTTCAATTCCCGTTTTGTCTGAAAATTAAAAGAAAAACTTATGAAAAAATAGTGGGTTAAGGAAATAAATCAACATTAAGTACATATACAACTGGAAAAAAGTTTGAAGGGAAGTTCTTATAGTTTATATTCTACATCATTAATTCTGATTCCTCTATATTAATAAGCGGCATTACCTATGTTTCTATCGCTTTGATATAAAGGGAGCAAAATATAATGAACCTTACAAATTATCTTTCCCTATTCTCATGAAAATACACCATTAATTCCTTTTACATTCCTGCTCTTTTTAGAATGAAAGGATGAACTGTAAGCAATACTACAGGGAGAGGTGATAGAAATGGCAAATGCGCAGCAAACAAGAAACAAAGACACAGATGAGTCTCTATCTTACATGAGTAAAGTAGCTCTTATCGGGATTTGCGGTGGGATCATATGGAGCATCATAGGCTATATAGCCTTCTTTTTAAATTTCTCCCGTGTAGGCCCTGCGCTTGTTTTAATGCCATGGGCATTAGGGGATTGGAAAAATGGGTATCTTGGTCAATGGATTGGTATTCTCGTGATCGGATTACTCTCTATACTAAGTGCTTACCTTTATAAGGTGATCTTTCAAAAATGGGATTCTCTCATACCAGGCATGATATATGGTTTTGTGTTATGGCTTTTAGTTTTTTATATTTTAAACCCTCTGTTTCCTGGTCTAAAGCCGCTTCCCTTATTAGATTTTAATACGATAGCCACCAATATATGCCTGTACATTCTGTATGGAGTCTTTATCGGTTATTCAATCTCTTATGAATATACAACGATGAAGGAGAGCTCCTGACATCTATTCAAATAAGAAACCCTGTGATAGAATAAAGGGTGTTCACTGAGAGCTGGCAGGGCGGGAGTTCTGCCAACAAATCATACGTAGCGGATACCCTTAGCTTAATTAACGGCTTCCTAGTTCTATTTATTAATTCATAAGATTTGTTTCCTTATTATAACTGCAGCTACATCATATTCTTCACGGTCGGCTGGCATGGCGGCTATAGCAGAGGAGGACAATAATTAATGAAAAGATTGGAAAAGGTAAGAAAAGGCCTGCAGGCACAAGAAATCGATGGCTTGTTAGTAACGAGTGCTGTAAACAGACGTTATCTAACAGGATTTACAGGAACAGCCGGAGCAGTGTTGATTTCTGAAAAGGGCGCTGTCTTTATTACTGACTTCAGGTACACTGAACAGGCCCAGGCTCAAGTGAATGGGTATGATATAGTCGAGCATAAGGCTTCCATGCCTGAGATGATCGGAGAAAAGGCAAACGAATTAGGTATTAAAAAGCTGGGTTTCGAAAAACATCAAACTACATATCAAGAGTATGAGCTGTATAAAAGCAAAGTAAACAGCATGTTAGTCCCGGTTTCAGGTATCATAGAAGAACTTCGCTTAAATAAAAACGAAGAAGAGCTGAACATTTTAGCAGAAGCAGCTAACATTGCCGACGCTGCTTTTGATCATATTACTACTTACATAAGGCCTGGAGTTACAGAGATAGAGGTAAGCAACGAGTTAGAATTCTTTATGCGGAAAAAAGGTGCCGATTCCTCTTCTTTTGACATCATTGTTGCTTCAGGTGAAAGAAGTGCTCTGCCCCACGGTGTAGCAAGCGAAAAGAAAATTCAAAGTGGAGAGCTTGTTACATTAGACTTTGGTGCTTACTACAAAGGCTATTGTTCAGATATCACTAGAACAGTTGCTGTCGGTGAGCCTGATGAGCAGTTAAAGAAAATATATCAGACAGTCTATGAAGCCCAGCTGAAGGCAATGGAAGAGATCAGAGCGGGCATGACCGGTGTCGAAGCCGATTCTGTTGCACGTGAGCATATAAAGAAAAAAGGGTTTGGAGACAAATTTGGTCATGGGCTTGGCCATGGACTAGGGATGGAGGTTCACGAGGAGCCCAGACTATCTCCTAAAGGCAATAGGGAATTAACACCAGGCATGGTTGTCACAGTGGAGCCTGGTATATATGTGGCTGGTCTTGGGGGCACCCGCATTGAAGATGATATAGTAATCACGGAGAATGGAAACCGTTCTCTTACCCATTCCCCAAAAGAACTGATTATATTAGGAGAGTAACAAAGGTTTTGTATTATATTATGCAATACGCGAAAATTTAAACATGGAGGAATTCATAAATGATTTCAGTAAATGATTTTAAAACAGGGTTAACAATTGAAGTGGATAATGGAATATGGCAGGTTGTTGATTTTCAGCATGTTAAGCCTGGAAAAGGTGCTGCTTTCGTTCGTTCTAAGCTGCGTAACCTTCGCACAGGAGCGATACAGGAGAAGACGTTCAGAGCTGGTGAGAAAGTAGAAAAAGCCCACATTGAAAAAAGACGGATGCAATATTTATACGCAAGCGGGAACGTACATACCTTCATGGATAATGAAACCTTTGATCAGCTTGAATTAGATGGAAAGCAAATTGAATATGAACTTAACTTTCTTAAAGAAAATATGGAAGTTCAAATCATGACTTACGGAAGTGAAACTCTCGGTGTTGAGGTGCCGAATACAGTAGAATTGGAAGTTACCGAAACTGAACCTGGAATTAAAGGGGACACTGCTTCCGGAGGTTCGAAGCCGGCTACCCTTGAAACAGGATTAACCGTGCAAGTCCCGTTTTTCGTTAATGAAGGGGAAAGGTTAATTATTGATACTCGTAAGGGAGAGTACGTATCCCGGGCGTAATAGTAAGGTTATAAGAGGGGGACAAAAAGCTTGGTGCACCCTTTTTTAAAGGAGGTGTGACCTGAAATAACCTCTTTAAATGATTTACCCTGTTAAAACTCCACCCTCTATAAGAGATAAGTATAGTAAGAAAGAATGACCTCTGGCTGCGAGCCGGAGGTTTTTTTGCGTCAAGAACGAGGAAGCTTTTATCCCCCTTAGTTCTAAACTTCCGGCTGGTGAATAAGGTTGTACAAACAAGTATCAATGGGAGGATGCATGAAGTAATGCTATGATCCTGCTCATGGAAAAGTGCAAAAAAATGGAGCAAATACTTATCTTAAACGTGATTCCCTCAGTTGCAAGGTCAGTCGTTTCACTCCTAACCATGAGCATTGGACTTGTTTCTATCTCTGATCGTTTATCCTTTCGTCAGCTTGTATGGTTCTTGGAGGCATTTGTCTTATGATCTATGGATTTAATAAGGGATAAAGCTTGAAAAAAGGGGGACACTGCCTTGCCTGTATTTTCGATACTTCCCCAGCACCTTCAATCAATCGTCCAATCTTTCCTTGACACAAAAAACGACCTTGAAGAAATCCGGCTACGGGTGGGGATGCCCGTTGAAATGCTATTTCGTGCAGGACCGCTGTTTCTTACAAAACAAACTGGAGAAGCAGTTGAATTTACGAGAGAGGATGCTCGTTACGTATTAAATCAACTAAGCCATTATTCAATCTATGCATTTGAAGAAGAACTGCGTCAAGGGTTTATCACATTAGAAGGTGGACACCGTGTCGGGGTGGGAGGAAAGGTCCTCGTAGAAAACGGAAAAGTAAGGACGATAACCGGAGTAAGCTTTTTCAACGTTCGAATAGCTTCGGCAAAACAGGGAGTGGCTCGTCCATACGTAAAGCACCTATATGACAGGCGTTGGCTTACCACCTTAATTATCGGGCCGCCACAAGCGGGTAAAACCACTTTTTTGCGTGATCTAGCTAGAATAGCAAGCTCTGGGGATCCAGAGGAAAATATACCTTCTTCCAAAGTGGGGATTATTGATGAAAGGTCAGAAATTGCTGCCTGCCGGTCAGGCATTCCACGTCATGAAGTAGGAGTAAGGACAGACGTTCTTGACAGCTGCCCGAAAGCAGAGGGGATGATGATGATGATTCGTTCTATGAGTCCTGAAGTTCTTGTAGTGGATGAAATTGGTCGAAAGGAAGACGCAGAAGCGATTTTTGAAGCGATTCATGCCGGGGTTACTGTGTTCGCAACCGCCCATGGGAGAAGCAAAGAAGAGGTACTGAAGAGACCGATGATTACACAGCTTGTCAGTGAGGGAATATTCGAATGCATTTTGGAAATCAGTTCTGAAGGCACGGGCGGTCGGAAAGGAAAAGTTAGTTACTTAACTGACCAGTTTCGGGTGAAAGAACGATGAAGTGGCTTGGGGCAATATTGATTCTTTCTGCTTGTACCTGGGCAGGTTTCGCTTTTGCCCGCCGTTTAAGTGACAGGCCCCGCCAGCTTCGAATGCTCGTTTCAGCTCTTCAGTCATTCGAGGCTGAAATGATGTATGGGCTGACTCCACTGATGGAAGCGAGCTTGAAATTAAGCAGGCAAATTCCAAAGCCCATATCTTATATGTTTGCTCAATTTGCCTATTATTTACAAAAGGGAGAAGAGAGCGCAGAAAAGGCCTGGGATGCTTGTTTAGCAGATACGTGGCCTCTTACCGCTCTTCAGCAAAATGAACTTGAAGTAATGAAACAATTTGGCGCGACGCTTGGACAGCATGACCGGATTCAACAGCAAAAGCAGATAAGACTGGCCCTTTCTCACCTTGCAAGAGAGGAGCAGGATGCAAAGGAAAGTCAAAAACGGTTTGAAAGCATGGCAAAATCTCTTGGGTTTTTAACAGGTATGCTTGTCATCGTGCTCATGATCTAAACGTAAAGGGGGGTGAGTAATGGGCTATGATGTTAACACGATTTTTCAAATTGCTGGTATAGGTATTATTGTCGCAATGATTCATACTGTTTTAAAACAAATGGGGAAAGAAGACTGGGCCCATTGGGTAACATTGATAGGATTTGTCGTGGTTTTATATATGGTCGCAACGATAGTGGACGACCTCTTTCAAAAAATAAGAAGCGTGTTTCTGTTTCAAGGATGAAAGGAGGCGATGAATTATCGAAATCGTCCAAATCGTCGGTTTCGGACTCATCGCCACATTTCTTGCTCTTGTGGTGAAAGAGCAGAAACCGGTCTTTGCTTTTTTACTGACATTGTTCGTAGGTGCCGTCATTTTTCTTTTTTTGCTTGAACATATTCGTACAGCCATCCAGTTAATTGAAAATTTAGCCGGTCAGGCAAGTATTAATATGATTTACCTCCATACGATTTTAAAAATTATCGGGATTGCTTATATTGCTGAATTTGGATCACAGATTGCAAAGGATGCTGGACAGGGAGCGATGGCATCAAAAATAGAGCTTGCAGGAAAAGTGCTGATTGTAGTAATGGCGATTCCTATCTTTAACGTGCTAGTGGAAACAGTGTTGTCCCTCATACCAGGGTGAAAAGAGGTGATGGGCTATTAAAAAAGGACAAGCCGCGGCAGCTATATGTTTGTTTATCCTTGCCTTCCTCTGGGCAGCACAGCCAGTATTGGCGGAAGAAGAACCTGGATTAGAACAGAGTGAGATAGCTGAGTATCAACTGGATAAATTAGGACTCGAGGATATACATCAGTTTTGGGAGGAGATTTCGCAGGACTATGGAGCGTTTTTGCCGGAAAGTCAAAAAGGATCCTTGCTTGAGTTTGTAAAAGGAGAAAAAACATTTTCGCCCAAAGAATGGGGCTATGCTTTTCTAAATTTTTTATTTCACGAACTTATTGCAAACGGAAAGCTCCTCGGAACTTTAATTCTTCTTTCTATTTTCAGCACGATGTTAAGAGCCCTGCAAAACGCTTTTGAACATGATGCGGTCAGCCGCGTCGCCTATAGTATTACATTTATCGTTCTTATAGTGATAGCACTTAACAGCTTCTATGTCGCGATGATCTATGTGCAGGAATCCGTCTCAAACATGGTTCATTTTATGATTGCGCTTTTTCCTTTGCTTATGGCCCTCCTTGCATCTATGGGAGCCGTTACTACCGTTGCCTTATTTCATCCGCTGATCATGTTTCTTGTAAATACGAGCGGACTGATGATTCAGTATTTTGTTCTCCCCCTTCTTTTCTTTTCAGCACTGTTAAGCATCGTAAGTTCTCTAAGTGAGTACATCCAGGTAACGAAGCTGGCTACTCTTCTTCGCTCCATTGCGCTATGGGCCCTCGGGGTATTTCTTACAATATTTTTAGGAGTGATCTCTGTTCAGGGAGCGACTGCCGCAGTGACAGATGGAGTAGCTGTAAAAACGGCAAAGTTCATTGCGGGTAACTTTGTCCCAGTTGTGGGACGAGTATTTACAGATGCAGCGGATACAGTGATGGGGGCCTCTTTACTATTAAAAAATACAGTAGGTATGGCAGGAGTGGCGGTGTTGTTTATGATATGTGCTTTTCCGGCCATTAAAGTTCTCTCTATTGCTCTTATTTTTCATGCAGCAGCTGCTGTCTTGCAGCCTTTAGGTGCTGGTGAACTGCTGGAGGCATTATCCACTCTTGGACGTACGGTTTTATATATGTTTGCAGCGCTGGCAATTGTAGGATTGATGTTTTTCTTAGCTATAACGATGGTAGTTGCGTCTGGCAACTTATCACTTATGGTCAGGTAAGGAGGGAGCAATTATGGAGTATTTGACCGACTGGGTTACAACATTGATTGTTTTTATCCTGGTAGCTGTTCTAATAGAGATGCTGATGCCTTCCTCAAAATTTCAACGGTATATCCGGCTTTGTCTGTCCCTTACATTAATGGTAATTATTCTCCAGCCTTTATTCGATTTATTTCAACGAGACATTCATTCTTTTCTTCCTGAATATTACGAAGAAGAGATTGTCTCAGCTGAATGGATGGAAGAAAAAATGATTCAAAAGAAAACAGAAATACAAGCCGGACAAGATGCATATATTTCAGAACAGATGGCTGAACAAATGGAACTGCAAGTAGCAGAGGAAGTAGAGAAGAAGTGGAATATGGAATTGACCAGAGTGGAGGTGGAATTTTTGGAAGACGTTAATGCAGACACTATTGATCCTAGTCAGGCTTTTTTTGTACATGTCACATTAAATGAAAAAAAGCAGGAGGGAGCCGTAGAAGCCATCGCCCCAATTCATATACAAACAGAGCCCGAGAATGAACAATCATCCCCTCCATCGAGCCTTCGTGAAATTGAAAGGTTCTTAGCCTCTAACTGGGAGGTTGAGGAACAAAACCTCTCCATTGAAATGGAAGGGGGGCGGTTCCCATAACAGAAAATAAGAATGAAAGCTTAAAAGAAAGCTTTAAAAAATGGCTGCGTAAGAATGAAACAAAAGACAAGAAAAAAATCTCCATAGTGTATGTGGCAGGAGTTCTGATAGTTGGTGTTTCCCTTATGTTTTTAGGCACGGCAGGAAACGAAAAAGAGGATGCCTCTCAGCCTGCTTATAGTGAAAGTCAGCCTGCAGAGGAGGCATTTAAAGGTGAAGATAAAAAAGAACCGGGAAGCATTTCTAAGTATGAGGAACTTTACGAAAACCAGCTTCGCGAGTCTCTTGAAGCCATCACGGGGGTTTCTGATGTAACAATAATGGTCAACCTTGACGCGACAGAGAACAAGGTTATTGAAAAGAATAGAACCATTCGCCAGCAGATTACCGATGAAACTGATCGCGAGGGCGGAAAGCGAAAGGTTGAGGATGGAAGCAGTGAGGAGCAGGTGGTTATTATCCGTCAGGGAGATCAAGAAGAGCCATTAATCGTGAAAACAGAAAAGCCTGAAGTGCGAGGAGTCCTGGTAGTGGCGCAAGGAGTGGAAAATATGAAGGTTAAGGAATGGGTGGTAGAGGCTGTGACAAGAGTACTTGATGTGCCTCCACACCGTGTTTCTGTCCTTCCCAAGAAAATGAAGGAGGAAGATGAGTAGATGGTGCTGAAAAAACAAACCGTTTGGCTGGTAACGATGGTAAGTTTAATAGTGGTACTTGGAGTTTATTATATGACTGCACCTCCGGCAGTGGAACAGGCCTCTCAAGAAGAAGAGGTTCCAGGTACAGAACTGACCGATGAGGAATGGGTGGAATGGCTTGAGGACGGACAAGTTGACATTTTAATTGACGAACAGGAGCCGGGTGAAGAAGTGCCGGCGGCAGAAGAGGAAACACCAGGGAAAGAAGAAGGCGGAGAAGAAGCTGAGGAAGGGCAAGAGGAAGGGCAAGAGGAAGGGCAAGAGGAAGGGCAAGAGGAAGGTCAAGAGGAAGGGCAAAAGGAAGAGGAAGCCCCAGCTCCAGCTGAAATGCAGGAAACAGAAGCGGAAGAAGCTTCTACTATTGCTGCCCCTGCAGCAGCCGAAGGTATGTTCAGCGCGCTTAGGCTAGAAAGAGAAGAAACAAGAAGCCGCTTAAGAGAGGACTATACGAATACTATAGCTTCAGAAGACATGTCAGCTGCTGAAAAAAATGATGCACATGAAAAGAAGGAAAATCTTCAAAAAACAGCACAGCAAGAAAGTATGCTTGAAACATTAATTCAGTCTCAAGGGTACGAAGACGCATTAGTCATTACAGAAGAGGACCAGGTAAAGATTATTGTCCAGGCTGAAAAATTAACTGAACAAGAAGTTGTAGAAATAAATAAGCTGGCAGCTGAACACTTAGGAAAGAAAGACATAGCTGTTGGTTATCATGTAGCACCTTAAAGCAAATGATTTTTCATTTGCTTTTTTATTTTTAGGTTCGCAGGTTTTTTTAAGCTTTATCTATATTCTTCTTTCGTTTGGTAAATGATAAGCTAGATGAAGAAAATCATGGGAAAGTTACCGTATTTATCACAGGAATATGAGATCGTAATGAAAAATAAAGGCACTCATGGTATAATCAACAAGTATCTAAAGCATTTTTCGTATGCTGGAATGCACGGAATAAGGAGTTGTCATACATGGAATGGAATGATCTGACAGAAGGGGCCAAGGCGGTCCTGGAACAAACAAGAAATTTAAAAAACGACCAAATTCAAATTGTTGAATTTGAGGTTGGCTATGAGCAGAGATTCGGAGATGAAGAAAGCGGCTATACGGTATCCATTCAGGAGGAGGATTACCAAAACCTCAAGAAGTTTACACAGCACAATGAATACGGTGAACGATATCATATGGCTCGCAACAAAAATATCGTAAAGATTATCCTTCTGGAAAATGGCAAGATACCGGATAATCTTTCTGAGTTTCCTGTTTTTCGTCAATACAAAAATGATTATGTCCCTAAAGAAGAGAATGAAAAATGAGAAATTAACGAGGAATAGTCATAGATATGAATAGTTAACTCGGAGGTGGAGTAAATGAACGAAAACCAAGTATTAGATATTGAAGAACAAAAAAATGAATTGGGACGTATTGAGATATCTCCTGAAGTGATTGAAGTGATAGCGGGAATTGCCACTTCTGAGGTGGAAGGGGTAGCAACTCTTCGAGGGAATTTTGCTTCAGGCGTAGGGGAATTTCTAGGAAGAAAAAACCACGGAAAAGGCGTGAAGGTGGAACTTAGTGAAGATGGGGTTACCATTGAGATTTCCATTGTTATTCTTTATGGATCCTCAGTCATTGAAACCGCTAAACAGGTACAGACAAATATTCAGCAGACGCTTCAAACAATGACATCGATTGATCTTGAAGCAATTAATGTCCATGTGGTAGGTATTCAGTTTGAAAACATGGAAGAAGCAGAAAGAGAAGAAATAGAATAAAAGACCATGCTTGGGGTAGTCCTCAAGCATCTTTTATTTTTTATTACTAAAAGTAATAGAAACCCCCAATAATAGTTGTAAGTTACCAATAAAGAGGAAAGACTGTTTGTATCGTTTAATGTTATCAAGAGCACGAGGATCATACTGTTTTAAGCAATTTATATATGCTATGATCAGTGATAGATTGAAACAAAGGAGAAAAAGACCATGAATCGGAGACTAGCGAGACTAAGGGCAGTACAGGCTCTATACCAGGTGGATCTGACAGACGCTGGATGGAAAGAAGCGATAGAAAACACCCTGGATGAAGGCGAAGAGGCAGATGCCTTTTTAACAGAAACGGTCAAAGGGACACTTGACCACAAAGACGAGATCGACTCCCATCTAAAAAACCATTTGCAAAACTGGACGTTAGACAGGGTCGGTAATGTAGACCGTGCTATTATGCGTGAGTCTGTGTATGAAATGCTGTTCGTGGAAGAAATTCCTCTTCATGTAAGTGTGAATGAAGCCATCGAACTGGCTAAATCATTTGGGGGCCAGGAGGCCGGAAAGTTTGTCAACGGAGTATTATCAAAAGTACTGGAAGACTGTAAAAGATTGTAAAAGGGGAGGGTTTCATATGACAGCCAAAGTTATCAGCGGGAAGGAAGTCGCTGCGCAAATTAGAGAAGAACTCAAAGGAGAAGTAAATGAAGTAAAGGAACAAGGCATTACTCCAGGTTTAGCTGTCCTTTTAGTAGGTGATGATCCAGCATCTCACTCCTATGTACGTGGGAAGGAAAAAGCATGTAATGAGACGGGTATTCTTTCCAGTGTTACAAGGCTCACAAGCGAAGTGTCGGAAAGGGAACTTCTTCAAAGAATCGAGGATTTGAATAACGATCCGACTATTCATGGGATCCTTGTTCAGCTTCCTCTCCCTGATCACATATCAGAGACAAAAGTGATTGAAACCATCTCACCAGAAAAAGATGTAGATGGCTTCCACCCGGTAAACATTGGACGAATGATGACCGGCCAGAAAGCCTTTCTTCCATGTACGCCCCATGGAATTATCAAAATGATTCAATCCCAGGGAATATCTTTATCCGGGAAACATGCTGTCATTGTAGGAAGAAGCAATATTGTCGGGAAGCCGGTAGGGCAGCTTTTACTTAATGAAAATGCGACAGTTACATATTGCCATTCCAAAACGGCAAATATGCAAGAGATCACTACGCAGGGGGACATATTGATTGTAGCAGTTGGAAGAGCCGGATTTATTGGGAAAGATTACATAAAAGAAGATGCAGTAGTGATTGATGTCGGTGTAAACAGAAAAGAAGACGGAAAATTATACGGAGACGTCTTATTTGAGGAAGCAGCTGAAAAGGCTTCTTACATTACTCCGGTTCCTGGCGGTGTTGGACCAATGACGATTACAATGCTTCTATATAATACAGTAGAATCAGCTAAACGGACGCTAGAAGGAGCATCTTCCTAATGAACGGGCTCGAAAGCCGGTGGATTTCCGTATCACAGTTAACCAGGCAGATAAAAGCTGCACTGGAAATGGATGACGGCCTGCAGCATGTTTGGCTGCGGGGGGAAATATCAAATTTTAAGAAGCATTCCCGGGGTCACATGTATTTCACCTTAAAGGATGATAAATCAAGAATATCTGCCGTTATGTTTGCGGGTAATAACAGACAGTTATCTTTTGAGCCAGAAAACGGGATGAAGGTACTGATTAAAGGGCAGGTTTCTGTTTATGAACCCTTCGGCCAATACCAGCTGTACGTGAGGGAAATGGAGCCAGACGGTATTGGGCAGTTATACTTAAGATTTGAACAATTAAAGAAACAGCTTGAAACAGAAGGTCTCTTTAGACCAGAGATAAAAAAACAGCTGCCTAAAATGCCCAGAGAAATCGGCGTTATCACTTCACCTACCGGAGCGGCGATCAGAGATATCCTAACTACTTTAAAAAGGCGCTTCCCCCTCGCTCGTGTCACCCTTTTTCCTGTGCTTGTTCAAGGCAGGGACGCAGCACCTAGTATAGCAAACGCGATAAAACAAGCGGATGAAACGTCAATGTTTGATGTCTTAATCGTAGGACGCGGCGGAGGATCAATTGAAGACCTGTGGGCGTTTAATGAAGAGATTGTCGCTAGAGCTCTGTTTGAACTCAGCGTGCCGGTTGTTTCTGCAGTTGGTCATGAAACTGACTTTACCATTGCCGACTTTGTAGCAGATGTCAGAGCAGCTACCCCTACTGCGGCGGCAGAACTGATTGTTCCAGACATCGTGGAAGTGGAAGGACGCTTAAGGAGGGCTAGTGACCGTCTTATTAAAGCAGCCGGAGGAAGAGTCGCTTCTGAAAGAGAAAGACTTGAGCGATTAAAGAAATCCTATGCGTTTAAATATCCGGAGCAGCTGCTCCGACAAAAGGAACAAGAACTAGACAGGCTGATAGAACGACTTTCTAAAGGATCTACAAGATCGCTGCATAAATCTGCTGAACAAGCTGACAGACTGTATGCACGCCTTCTTAGGTCCCACCCTTCTCAACTGGCTGAAAGAAGCCGTACACGCCTGGAGCAAGGGGATGCAGCCCTTAAGAAAGAGATCTTTAGAATCTTGACCAAAAAGCAGGAAGAACTCCAAAACAATATCTCTAAGCTTAACTTATTAAATCCACTTCAAGTAATGAACAGAGGATATAATGTGACGTATGATGAGAATCAAAAGCTCGTGCAGCGAGTGGAAGATGTTGAAGCTGGAGACCGGGTATCGATACAGGTGAAAAACGGCAGCATCAACTGCCAGGTTGAAAGTACTGGTCCTTCATTGGTGAAAACAGAAAGTGTGCAAAGTAAAGGAGGAGAAGCTGATGGCTGAAGAGCAGGACAGACAGATAACGTTTGAAAAGGCAATGGAAGAGCTGGAGGGCATTGTAGAAAAACTTGAAGAGGGCGACGTGCCATTGGAAAAGGCTATTGAGATGTATCAAGAAGGCATGAATTTGTCCAAGGTTTGCCATGACAAGCTTGTAAGAGTTGAAAAACAAATGGATCAAATGATGAGCGAGGATGGGAAAATAGAACTTTTAAAAGTTAAGGAGGAAGAAGAGTGACCGAAGAATCATTGCAAGCTTTTATTCAGAAATACAAAGACATCATTGATAAGCGCCTGCCAGAGCTTATTGATTCATTAGAGACACCTCCTAACTTAAAAGACTCTATGATTTATTCCTTGAACGCCGGCGGCAAAAGGATAAGGCCTCTTCTTATGCTTGCTGTGTTAAAAGCTTATGACTCGTTGTTTGACGATGCTTATGATATTGCATGCGCTGCTGAAATGGTGCATACATATTCTCTTATCCATGATGACCTTCCTGCTATGGATGATGATGATGTTCGCAGAGGAAAGCCGACCAATCACAAAGTATTTGGAGAGGCCATAGCGATCCTTGCAGGAGATGCACTATTTACAAGAAGCATTGAAATAATGGCTTCTGAAACAAACAGCCTCTCTCCAGAGGTGAAAGTTCGTTTACTATCAGAATTCGTAAAAGCATCGGGTCCTGAAGGTATGGTGGGAGGCCAGGCTGCTGATTTAAACGGAGAAGGAAAGAGCTTGTCCCTGGAGGAGTTGGAGTACATCCATCATCATAAAACAGGGGACTTGCTTACTTATTCCATCGTAGCTGGAGCAATTATGGCAAATGCCCCTGAGCAGGACATCGCAAAGCTTCGAAGCTTTGCAAAAGCTTTGGGACTGGTCTTTCAAATTAAAGATGATATCCTTGACGTCGAGGGAGATGCTTCCTTAATTGGGAAGCCGGTCGGCAGCGATGATGATAAAGACAAGAGTACTTATCCCAGCCTCTTAACATTAGAGGGAGCAAAGAAGAAACTTGCCTATCATGCTCAAGAAGCAAAGGAAACCTTGTCGAAAGTAAGCGGCAATATGGCACTGTTAAATGAGCTTACTGATTACATTGTCGAACGTGACCATTAGAGGTTGAAATTAGTAGTTAACCCAAAGTGTTAATATTGCTGATCTTGAATTCTCTATGATATAATAAGCTTACAATACCGAGTGGTGCAGTATTCTAGTCGGTTCTCCATTCTCGAGGGCGGGCCTAAAAATCCGCTGAAGGGCACATCGATGAAGTTCCTGGTTTTGGCTCGAGGCGCCCAGCCCTGGGTCAAAGCTGGGAGTTAAGGCGGTGGGGGCGATCCACAATGGCATGTGGGCGTTGACCCTCCCGCCGCGGAGGCCCTGATCTTTCCTTGCCGGCGACGTACGGCAAGAGAGAGACAGGGTAAGACCTGCACGACAAGCCTAAGGGATCTTGTCTGCAGCGTAGCCTGCCTTGAGTGGAGCAGCGGGGAAGATGATTTCTGGAGAATGAGCCGTCGGCCAACGGCAATTCTTATCCATCTGAAACCTGCTCTGCAAAAGAGGCTAAGAGAATGGCAAGGGACCGCTGAGGAAAACTCCTAGACTGTTCCTCGTTTGGACATTTAAAGGGGATTACGGTGTGCGCTAAGTGGTAATCCAGTCTAGCGTCCGGTGACGGCGCTAAGCCAGCTTTAAAGGGAAACCGCCAGGGCGGCGACGCTCTGGCAGCCGGCTGGGAAATCCTACTGGACCTATGCCACAATGTTTACTCTTTAAATGACCACTCGACTTACATATGAGTGGACGGAATGAAAAACAAGGTGTCGATGATAATAGATGAGGAATTCTTGGAAGAAATCAATAAATTTCAGCTTAACAATTGCCGTTATCACCTTGGTGTTAGCGGCTATTTTTTCAATTATATCAACATGGATCCTGGCTGGGGTTGGCTGGGCCATAGGGATGCTTATTGTTTTTATTATTGTGTTTATGGGGGTGTTCTTCGACACAATCGGGGTCGCTGCTACCGCTGCTGACGAAACACCCTTTCATTCCATGTCTGCCAAGAAGCTCCCTGGGGCAAGGCATGCGATGTTGATTACAAGAAACGCTGACAGGTTTGCCAGCTTTTGTAATGATGTAATTGGTGATATTTCCGGGATAATAAGTGGAACCGCTTCCGCGTTTGTTGTCCTTCAATTAGCGTTATCTTTTGGACATGGAGAAGGAAGCCTAGTACAATTTGTCGTATCGGTTGTATTTACCAGTGTGATAGCAGCATTAACAGTCGGGGGTAAATCCATCGGGAAAACGTTAGCTATTCACTTTTCCACACCGATCATTTACCATGTCGGTAGAATTTTGTATGTTTTAGAAGTAAAATTAAAAATAAAGGTGTTTCCTGACAACGGAAAACGAAAAAGCAAGAAAAAAACGAAAAGTAAAAATCACCAGTGAGAAAGTGAGGGCACTTTAGATGGATTTGGAAACGATAAAGGACCCCGGGTTTCTTCAAAGCTGTTCCCGTGAAGAAATGGAAAAGCTGGCAGAGGATATCCGCCATTTTTTAATCCAGCGATTATCAGTTACAGGAGGACATCTGGGTCCCAATCTAGGTGTTGTGGAGCTGACATTAATTCTTCATAGCTTGTATGAAAGCCCTAAGGATAAAATTATCTGGGATGTGGGACACCAGGCCTACGTGCATAAAATAGTAACAGGACGTGCCGGCCAATTTGACCAGCTCCGCAAGTACCAGGGGTTGTGCGGATTTCCCAAACGAAGTGAAAGCGACCACGATGTATGGGAAACCGGCCACAGCTCAACATCTCTTTCTGCTGCGATGGGGATGGCACTTGCTCGCGACTTAAAAAAGACGGATGAAAGTGTTGTGGCGGTAATCGGGGATGGAGCTTTAACAGGCGGTATGGCCCTTGAGGCTCTTAACCATATTGGCCATGAGCAAACGGATCTGACGATTATTTTAAATGATAATGAAATGTCGATCGCCCCCAATGTCGGAGCCCTTCACAGCATGCTGGGCAGAATGAGGACTGCCGGGAAATATCAGAAGGCCAAGGAAGAACTTGAGTATCTAATCAAAAAAATTCCTGCTTTTGGTGGAAGACTGGCAACAACCGCTGAACGTGTGAAAGACAGTCTCAAGTATCTGCTTGTTTCCGGCATGTTTTTTGAGGAAATGGGCTTTACGTACCTGGGCCCGGTAGATGGCCATGACTATGACGACTTGATTGAAAACATCAACTATGCTAAGAAAACAAAAGGCCCGATGCTTGTTCATGTTATTACCAAAAAAGGAAAAGGGTATGCCCCTGCAGAGAATGATGCAAAAGGGACATGGCATGGGCTTGGGCCATATAAGATCGAATCTGGTGAAGTTGTAAAAAAACCAGGACCTCCCAGCTACAGCGGTGTCTTTAGTAATACCTTGCGCAGAATTGCCCGGGACGATCAAAGGGTGGTGGGTATTACTGCAGCTATGCCTGGAGGAACGAAACTTGATCAATTTGCAGCTGAATTCCCTGACCGAATGTTTGATGTGGGAATTGCAGAGCAACACGCAACAACTATGGCTGGCGGACTTGCAACCCAAGGGATGAAGCCTGTGTTTGCGGTGTATTCCACATTCTTGCAACGGGGCTATGATCAGCTGGTTCATGACGTATGCCGTCAGAATTTAAATGTTATCTTTGCAATTGACAGAGCAGGCCTGGTAGGAGCTGATGGAGAAACCCACCAGGGTGTATTTGATATTGCTTATTTGCGCCACCTGCCGAATATGAAAATATTAATGCCTAAAGACGAAAATGAGCTTCAGCATATGATTTTTACAGCAGTACAGCATGATGATGGGCCAGTAGCAGTCCGTTATCCTAGAGGAAACGGTTATGGGATTAAGATGGATAAAGAGTTAAAAGAACTTACGATTGGAAAGTGGGAAGTTCTGCGTGACGGTGGTGAATTAACCATCCTCACTTTTGGTACGATGATTCCAGTAGCCATGGAAGCAGCCGAATCACTTGAAAGCCAAGGGGTATCTGTCCGAGTGGTAAATGCAACCTCTGCCAAGCCTCTTGATGAATCGCTTCTCGAGGAATTAAAGGATGAAGGAAAACCTATACTGACTTTGGAGGAAGCTGCTCTTCAAGGGAGCTTCGGAAGCGCAGTGCTCGAATATTATCATGACCATGACAGCCATGGAATGATCATTGAGAGGATGGGAATTCCTGATCGTTATATTGAGCATGGAAGCGTGCCTGAATTGTACGAAGAAATCGGGCTGACACCGGCGAGAGTCAGGGATAAGGTACTAACAATGGTTCCAAGAAAGAGACAAAGGGCGTAAAAGTATGAAAAAAGAGAGATTAGATGTTTTATTAGTGGAGCAGGGCTTTTTCGAATCCCGGGAAAGAGCCAAGCGTTCCATTATGGCCGGGCTTGTTTACGTAAATGACGAACGGGTGGACAAACCAGGCATGAAAGTGGATGTACAAGCTCCCCTTCGAGTTAAAGGGGAGCTTCTCCCTTATGTAAGCAGAGGAGGCTTAAAGCTGGAGAAGGCTTTGAGTTCATTTAATCTTGATGTAAAAGATAAAGTGATGCTGGATATTGGTTCATCTACAGGAGGCTTTACAGATTGTGCTCTTCAAAACGGAGCCAAGCTTGTGTATGCTTTGGATGTAGGCTATAATCAGCTGGCCTGGAAGCTGAGAAACGACGAGCGTGTTGTCGTTATGGAAAGAACTAATTTCCGTTACGTTACAAAGGAAGATTTTTCACAAGGAGCTCCTGATTTTGCAACGGCAGACGTGTCATTTATTTCCCTTCGTCTTATTCTGCCGGTTTTAAAGCAGATACTCCAGCCGGAAAGCAATGTATGTGTGTTAATTAAACCCCAATTTGAAGCGGGCCGGGATGAAGTTGGGAAAAAGGGGATTGTGAGGGAGCCATCCATTCACAAGAAGGTGATTCAAGACATTGTTGAGTTTGCTGAAGGGATCGGTTATCATCCTTCTGGCCTTGATTACTCACCAGTTAAAGGAGGAGAAGGGAACATTGAGTTTTTACTTCATCTTCTTTGGGATCAAGGGGCTGCCGCAAGCCGGGAGATAAATGAGGAGAAAATTGAACAAATCGTTTATAATGCACATCACCATATATAGAACGTGAAAGGTCTCCAAAGACTGCATAGTTCATTGCGAAGAGGAGACCGGTTCTTTTACATAGCAAGAGATGGCGTAAGGGTGTCACCAAAAACAGACTTTTGGGACACCCTTTTTTCGTTAGGAAGCTGAATAAACTAATGGGTTTTTATTCAAAAAAAGTGTAGGTGAAAATGAAGACAAGTCATAAATACTTAAATTCACAAGGGTTTCTCATTATTAATTTATAAATACGTTTGTATGAATATTGAAAATCAGTTATGATATTTGTAGAAATTTGTTTTATACAACAGAAAACAAAACATGCCAGCTCTGTCTATCTTTTTTAGGTGCCAGAGAATGTTTACTGTGTTTTTAGGAGGAGCAAAATGACTAAAGGACAACGTCATATAAAGATACGAGAAATTATTACGAATAATGAAATTGAAACGCAGGATGAATTAGTTGACCGCTTGAAGAATGCGGGCTTTAATGTTACTCAGGCAACCGTTTCAAGAGATATCAAAGAACTTCATCTTGTAAAAGTGCCAACAGCAGATGGAAGGTACAAATACAGCCTGCCTGCTGATCAGCGCTTTAACCCGCTCCAGAAACTGAGAAGAGCTCTGGTTGACTCTTTTGTGAGCATTGACCATGCTGAAAACATGATTGTCATGAAAACTCTCCCGGGTAACGCAGATGCGATTGGAATACTGATTGATAATTTAGATTGGCCTGAAGTTATGGGAACAATCTGCGGGGACGATACGATTCTCCTTATTTGCCGTGAGAAAGAACAAACTTCACACATTTCTGACCGATTTCTTGATATGCTGTAATTACATTTTCATGGCAGGAAGGTGTTTTCATGCTTGCAGAACTTTCAATTACAAACTTTGCTATCATAGAACAATTATCAGTGTCCTTTGAAAGCGGATTAACTGTGCTTACTGGAGAGACTGGTGCCGGGAAATCCATTATCATTGACGCCATTGGTTTATTAATTGGCGGACGCGGCTCTGTTGAATATGTAAGACATGGAGCAAAACGGGCAGAAATTGAAGGGTTGTTTCATATAGACGCTGGACAAATTGCAAAAGAAAAGGTCGAATCGGCCGGCATTGATATCGAAGAAGGGATGATTGTTCTTCGAAGAGAAATTACGAAGCAGGGCAAGAGCATCTGTCGGATAAACGGCAAGCTTGTCACTCTGGCAATTCTCCGTGAGGTTGGCCAAAGTCTCGTTGATATACAAGGACAGCATGATAACCAGGAACTAATGCAAGCTGAAAAACATGCGGGTATGCTGGATCGATTTGCAGGAAAAAAACTCCAGGAGGCCCTTCGGGAATATCAAACCATTTATACTACTTTTCGAAGTGTTGAAAAAAAGGTCAAGCAGCTCAGAGAAAACGATCAGGAGGTTGCTCATCGTCTGGATTTTATTGAATATCAGCTAAAAGAAATAGAAGAAGCCCAGCTACAGCCAGGAGAAGACGAAGAGCTTGAAAAGGAAAAGTATAAATTGGCTAATAGTGAAAAGCTTTTCCGATCTTTAAAAGAAGCATATGAAAGTCTGCATGGGGAGGGCAGGGGACTGGACTGGGCGGGACTTGCCATGAATCATGGAGAAGAAGCTGCCTCGATTGACCCTGACTTGCAAAGCTTATCAGAGATGATAAACAACTGTTACTTTATGCTCGAAGAAGCATCCTATTCACTACGTGATCATGTTGATTCGCTGGAATTTGACCCGGATCGGTTAAATGTTATAGAAGGAAGACTGGATGAAATTCAGCAATTAAAACGGAAATATGGAAGCAGCGTTACGGAAATTTTGGAATATGCTTCACGTATTGAGGAAGAAAAAGATTCTCTTGAAAATAAAGATGAAAGAATTCAGCAATATGAGAAGCAGCTTGAAGATCTATCACTTGACTTGCTTGCTGAAGCTGAAACATTAACCGACCTTCGTAAGCAGGCGGCAGAAAAGCTTGCTTATGATGTGAAACAAGAACTTAAAGCTTTATATATGGAAAAGGCAGAACTGTTTGTGGAAATTGGAACTCCGCAAAAAGGAGAAAGGTATACGGTTAACGCCAAGGAAGTCATATTTACGGAGCAAGGGACGGACCGTGTTGAATTTATGTTATCACCAAATGCAGGTGAACCTCTAAAACCTTTGGCTAAAGTAGCCTCAGGAGGGGAGATCTCTCGTATCATGCTCGCTATGAAAACAATTTTGTCTGGATTTCAACATATGACTTCCCTTATCTTTGATGAAGTGGATACAGGGGTAAGCGGAAGAGTAGCTCAGGCAATTGCAGAAAAAATTCACCATGTTTCCATTGATTCTCAAGTTCTGTGTATTACTCATCTACCACAGGTAGCCGCCATGGCTGATACTCATTTGTACATTAAAAAAGGAGAAGCAGAAGGGAGAGTCACTACTTCAGTTGCTCCATTGGCAGAAGAGGAGAAAGTGGATGAGATTGCCAGAATGATCTCAGGTGTTGAAGTAACAGAGCTCACAAAGGATCATGCTAAAGAATTAGTGACGATGGCCGGGAAAATGAAACCCAAAGTATGAAAAGCTGACCAAATTAGGTCAGCTTTTTTAGTTGTTGGTACTTATATTTGTTCTTCTCCAAGGCAACATTATAAGTAAGAAAGAGAGGTGCGAGGTGGGGCGAGGAGTGTGAAAACATTACATGAATTTTCAAATAACCCGAAGAATTATTGGGATACTGCTTTTGATTTTGCTAATAGGCGTAGGAGTAAATGAATCTGTTCAAAAGTATATCCAGCTCCCTGACAGTTTATTTATATATGAGAAAGAATTTTCTGAAGCAGGCGGTCCGGTCCAGGCAGCTTTAAAACAACTGGATTTAGAAGGTTTATCACTAGAAGTCGCAGAAGATGAATTGACAACTGCAGGTGAAAGTATCCCACTTACAATCACAGCAGCTTCCTTTCCAGTAAAGAAAGTGGATGTCAGAGTGATCCCTGATATTGAAGTGGTTCCAGGAGGTCAATCCATTGGGGTGAAATTAAATTCCGAGGGAGTGATGGTTGTTGGCCACCACCAAATTCCTACGGAAAAAGGCAAAATTTCTCCTGGGAAAGAGGCAGGCATTGAAGTCGGAGATGTTATTAAAAAAATTAACGATAAAACAGTCCAGCATATGGGAGAAGTAGCTGACGCTGTTCAGAAAGCAGCGGATGATAAACAAGAAATTTTCCTGACGATTAAAAGAGGCCAGGAAACAATTGAAAAGAAAATGAAGGTAGTAAAAGATGAGGAAGGCGAAGGATATCGTATGGGGTTATACGTACGAGATTCAGCAGCAGGAGTAGGAACCATGACCTTTTACGAACCCGAATCAGGGAAATATGGTGCCTTAGGTCATGTTATTTCTGATACGGACACAAAAAAGCCAATTGTTGTTCATGATGGAGAAATTGTTCGATCATCAGTCACTTCCATCGAAAAAGGAGCCAATGGCGATCCAGGCGAAAAATTAGCACGAATGACAGAAGATCGCAAAATATTAGGGAATATTAACAAAAACAGTTCATTCGGTATTTTTGGAGTGTTAAATAATGACCACCAATTAAAAAATAATGTCATGGATGAATCTTTGCCTGTAGCTTTTGCAGAAGAAATCAAAGAAGGTCCAGCAGAAATTCTTACGGTGGTGGAAGGGGAAAAGGTGGAAAAGTTTGGTATTGAAGTCGTGAAATCTTTTCCGCAATCACATCCTGCCACAAAAGGAATGGTCATTAAAGTTACAGACCCAAAACTGCTTGAGAAAACGGGCGGAATTGTTCAAGGGATGAGCGGAAGCCCAATCATACAAAATGGAAAAATCATTGGCGCTGTCACGCATGTTTTTGTAAATGATGCAACGTCAGGATATGCATGTCATATTGAATGGATGCTTGAAGAAGCAGGTGTTGAGACACACATTGAAAAACGAAAGGCAAGTTAACGACTATGCCTTTCGTTATTTACATAATAATTGTTGTTTGTAGTCTTTTCCATTTTTGAAAATTGTGATAAGCTCAAACTAAGAAAGGATTGTGACACGGTTTAAACTTAGCGTGTTTCTTTTTTTAGTCAATATCCAATATTTTTCGACAAATCACAGATTGTAGTCTTTTGTCAAGTTCTAATGATACATGAGAAGTAATTGGGTCTTTGAGAGGAATATTTGGTTGTAGAACAGGACTCTCACTGAATGCGTCGAAATGATACCTTGGGAATAACTTAACGAGGGGGAACAGGTGTGGAAAATATTAAAGTGTGTGTGGCTGACGATAATCGTGAATTAGTTAATTTGCTTAATGAATACATTAGCTCTCAAGAGGACATGGAAGTCACTGGTTACGCTTTTAATGGACAAGAATGTTTATCTGTTGTGGAAGAAAAGGAGCCGGACGTTCTCGTTTTGGACATCATCATGCCTCACTTGGACGGCCTTGCTGTTTTGGAAAAAATCAATAATGGGGCGGTCACAAAGCGCCCGAAAATTATCATGCTCACCGCTTTTGGTCAGGAAGATGTAACAAAGAAAGCTGTTAACCTGGGTGCTTCATACTATGTACTGAAACCTTTTGATATGGAAACGTTAATTGGAAATATAAGAGAAGTCAGTGGAAGCCAGTCAGCGGTTCTCCAGTCCCCAATGCCTTCCCGTGCTAAGAAAGAGCCTGAGCCTATTAACCTGAACCAGAGCATAACCAATATTATTCATGAGATTGGTGTTCCTGCCCACATAAAAGGCTACATGTACCTGCGCGAAGCGATATCTATGGTTTATAATGACATTGAGTTATTAGGATCGATCACCAAGGTCCTATATCCGGATATCGCCAAGAAATTTAATACAACATCAAGCCGTGTAGAGCGCGCCATCCGCCATGCGATTGAAGTTGCCTGGAGCCGTGGAAACATAGACTCTATTTCTAAAATGTTTGGCTATACCGTTAACATTTCAAAAGCTAAGCCGACAAATAGTGAATTTATCGCAATGGTTGCGGACAAGCTCCGTCTTGAACATAAAGTAAGCTGACCAACGTTATCACTGAAGGTATGACTTTTTAATTTAGATGGACAGCCACAGATGGTACCTCTCCCAATAAGCGTTAATTGGCTTATTGGGTTTTTTACTTTCAAGGCAAGGGGGGAGTTGTAAGTGAAAATAGGAGAAAGGGCGTTTTCCCTCAACGATCTTACAAATAGTGAAGAAGTTAAAAAGGGAGCCCATATACTATATAGTTTCAATGAAGAAAGTAAATACATTGAAAATGCTTTTGCTTTTATTAAAGAAGGTCTGGACAAAAACGACCATGTTGTATTCATTGATGAAGACAAACTATTCAATAAACTTGTCAATAAGCTTTTGCAAAATGGCTACTCATCTCAGGAAATAAATAATATTTTCTTCATTAATAACACATATCATTATATGCCTAACAATTTATTTAATGCAGAAAGTAATTCAGCAAAGCTCGAAGACGTAGTGGACAAGTTAGTGGAAAAAGACAAAGTGATTCGCTTATGGGGTCATGTGATATGGCCGGAGGATAAAGCCGTTTTGCACCAGCTGAGAGTGTATGAATGTCAGTGTGACAAAAGAATTTTTGGAGAACGTCTGATTGTAGTTTGTGCCTATAACGGCCTTACAACATCCGCTTACATTCAAAGTGAAATGATGAGAACACACGAGTATTTAATGATGGATGATCGAGTTTCTTTTTCGCCTTTTTATGAAAAAAAGCATGTGGAAAGTTTAACCTATACAGAGCAACAGAGATTAATAAAGATTGAGATGGAAAATAAAATATTAAAAAGCCGAAATAAAGAGCTGGCGGTACAAAAGAAGTTGATTCATGAACAAAAGAAAACCGTAGAAGAAAGAGAAAAGATCTACCGAACTCTTTTAAACGAAATCCCTACGACAATGGTTATTACAATAGATAATACAATTGTTTATGCAAACAAACAGGCTTTCATTAATTTCAAAATGAATAACGGCCATTCTTTTCAGGGAAGGTGTTTTCTCGACTTTGCGCCGCCGGAAGCCCGGTCAAAACTAGAGGATCATACAAAAAAGGTAAATGAAAATCGTTTAATAAGAAAAATAGAAATGGAGTTAATGCTGGAAAATGAAGATATCACTCCTTTTGAAATTAAAAGCATTCCGATTTGGTTTCAAGGAGATCAGGCGAAACTTCATGTTTTAGTTGATTTAACACAGCAAAAAATAAATGAAAGGTTAATGGTACGTTCGGAAAAGCTGACGATTGCAGGCCAGCTGGCTGCTGGAATCGCACATGAGATTAGAAACCCTTTAACAGCAATTAAAGGTTTTTTTCAATTGCTAAGACACCATGAGGCAGAAGAGGCCTACTATAAAATAATCGAAGATGAACTGACTAAAATTGAACAAATATCAGGAGAACTTCTGATTCTGGCCAAGCCTCACTCTGATGCTCTGAAAAAACATAATATCACGACCATCATTGACAGTATTATTAAACTGCTTCAACCGCAAGCTTCATTAATTGGTGTAGAAATTCTATCTGAGTTCGAAGAGGAAGAGATGCATATTATATGTGAGGAGTCAAAAATTAAACAAGTTTTTATTAACCTCATAAAAAATTCTATGGAAACAATGGATAAAGGCAGGATCACCATTAAAGCGGCCAAACATTTATCACAGACGATCATACAAGTTGTAGATGAAGGAAAAGGGATGAGTCCTGCCATTGTAGAAAAAATAGGAACGCCATTCTTTACTACAAAAGAAAAGGGAACTGGCTTAGGACTTTTCATTTGTCATAAAATTGTAGAAGAGCATCATGGAACCATTAAAGTAGACAGTGCCGAAGGGATAGGTACGACCTTTACTATCACTTTGCCCTTATGTAAAACATAAAATTGGCATCTTAAAAAACAAGCCCTCGAAAGGAGGGCTTGTTTTTTGTTACTTATGGGAATCCCATAAATTGAAGATCCTAAAGCATGGTTTTCCTAAGAAATCGTTACATCGAAGACATTGTGAACGCGAAATGTAGTGAAGGGTGAATGGATGTCTCAATTGTACCTTTAGGTGTAATGAAAATGAGTAACAAAATGTAACAAAGCCTTTTGTATTAAACCTTCTCTCTACTCTTCAGGAAGGCTGGAGAGGTAGGATTGGAATAAGTGGCTGACTATTCCGCTTCCTCCATCCACAGCAGGTCTCATTTGTTCAATGCGGTTTAAACGAGGATTAAATTGAATGACGTAATGGCGGCCATTATAATTTGCTTGATAGACGTCATATCCATGTCTGGATTCAATAAAGCGAAACATGCTGATTCCTCCTTCCTAGTTACCTATACTATCTCTCTTACTTTCATCTGTTATTCGAGGAGGGTATTATTTTTTCTTGGTGGGCATACTACCAGGAAAAGGGAGGGATGTTTATGATACATCCAAAAATTGAAGGCAAGGCCAGGTATCATGCCAAAACTAAACATTTAATCCCCCAATTAAAACCCGGCGATATTGCTTTTTTATCTCACCAGGATATTGACCCTCTTGCTGCTGAAAGTTTAGCTGAACGGAAAATACAAGCAGTAGTGAATGTTGAGCCTTCCATGAGTGGTAAATTTCAACATGATGGAGTAAGAGTTTTGTTAAATAGAAACATTCCCGTGTTTGATATTGAATGGAAAAGAAAGGATGTCGAAGACTTTTTTCCAATTAAGATAGAAAATAATCAATGCTTGATCTTTGGTGACGGCCAATGGAACTTTGAAGGGGAAGCTCGTTATTATGACCAGGAGCGATTGGCACAATTGAAACGGAAAGCTTTGTGCCGGCATGAAAATGAATTCCGGCGCTTCGCAAAAAACTCTTTGTACCATGCTGATAAAGATCTCTCTCCTATGCTTGATTCTTTGTTCGATTGGAAGAGTCAAGGTGAAATAAGGGGGAGAGAAGTTCTTTTAGTGATAAGGGGAACTGATTACGAAAAAGACCTCCAGGCTATTAAAAGATGGGTGAAGAAAAAAAAGCTATATAAAATAGCTGTTGATGGAGCAGCTGATGGAATGCTCAAACATAGTCTTCGTCCTGACTTATTAATAGGAGACATGGATTCTGTGAGTGAACAAGCTTGTAGAAATGTATCTCGAATATTGGTGCATTGCAGGGTAAACGGGGAGTCACCTGGAAAGAAAAGACTCGATGAAATGAAAGTTGCTTATGAAAGTCTTCCTTTTATCGGTATGAGTGAAGATGCCGCGATCGCATGGGCTTGCAAAGAAGAAGCAGCCAGGTTATATATCGTAGGCGGACATCGAGGGATGGAAGAATACCTTTGCAAAGGAAGAAAAGGAATGGGGTCCTCACTTTTACTAAGAATGTGGGCTGGCTGTCAAGTTACAGACTTGAAAGGTATACATTACTTAAAAGAAAGTCCTTTACCGGCTTTCAATATTGAAAAAATTGTTAATCATATAAGGCCGCTTGTTCACCAGGCTAAGAGGAGAATAAAGTGGAAAGCAGATGGGGACATGCTCCAAGAAGAAAAAGGTGGGTGAAAATGAAAACAAGCGTAATTATCCCGGCATTTAATGAAGGGGAGAGCATTGAAAAGACCCTCCAGGCCCTGTATGAAGAAGACTGGATCGAAGAAATCATTGGGGTAAACGATGGAAGTAAAGATGAAACGGGAAAGGTAATGGAAAAATACTGCGACCAAGTGATTCATTTTAAGAAGAATACCGGAAAGTCAGCAGCTCTCCAGGCAGGATGGGAATATAGCAAAGGAGATATAATCATGTGCCTGGATGGAGATCTTAGAGGGAGCGCTGTTTTTAGTCAAAGGCTTTATACATCACTTCTGGAAAATGATTCAGATATGGTGATTGCAAATGTTCCTGCCGGAAAGCAAAGCGGCCGGGGGATTTTCAAAAAAAGAGTTCAAGCTCAAATTTATAAAAAAACAGGGAGACATATACAATATCCTCTATCTGGTCAAAGAGCCTTTAAAAGAGCACACCTTCCTTTGTTTCAATCTCTGAGGTCCACTGGTTTTGGCATAGAAACGGTCATGACTCTCCAGGCTTTAAACAATGGCCTGCAGATTCTTGAGATAGAGCTTCCATTCACTCATAAGGAATATGGAAAAGCCGTCAAGGGGTCATGGCACCGGGGAAAGCAGTGGCTGGAAGTGGAGCGGTGCTTATGGAATTATGGAAAGCAGCACTAATTCTCTTTTTTTTATACGGACTATGGAAAGGTATCTTTTATTTTTCATTTTATAAAGGATGGACGGTATCCAATTTTAAAGGAAAGCAGATTCCATATACAGCAGGGATGTGGCTGGTGCTTAGCTTCCTTGTATTTATCTGGATCCCGGGTGAAGTAACCCTGCCCTTTATCAGCGGGATGATTTACCTGGTGGCTGTTTGGATTGCAGGCTGGCTGGATGATCGTTATGGCAAGCCGTTTCCCAAAGGAATCAAGGGCCATATAAAGCATTTTTTTAAATCAGGAGAAATGACTACCGGGCTTTTAAAGCTTGCCGTTACTGTTGTTGCTGCTTTCTTTGCTGCTACCATGGCATATCCTTTTGAACATCCACTGGCACTCTTTTTTACGTTTAGCTTATTGGTTCTAGGCCCTCATATGTTTAATCTACTTGATACCAGGCCTCTTCGTGTTTGGAAAGTATTTTTTGTTTATGGGATTCTTTTGTTGTATGTAATAAGAGAGGAGGTAACGGTTACCACTTCCCTTCTCTTGATTATGGTGGTCTGGTTTTATATTGAGGCTGCTGAAGAAGGGATGCTTGGGGATAATGGAGCAGCTGTATCAGGAGGTCTTTTGTTTTATTTAACCGCTGTCTATGCTCCTATAGCTCTACAAGCGGTTGTTTCTGGATTGCTGCTTTTTTTTACCCTTTATGCAGAAAGACATTCCCTGACGTCGGCAATAGCGGCTTCTCCTTTCCTCTCCAGAATAGACAATTGGGGAATAGCAAAAAAATAAGCCCCTGCTACTCAGCGGGGACTTCTTTTTTCTGTTTCTTTTGAAAACGGGGCCCTACTTTGTTATTCTTTCTGTCTCTATGAAGGACAAATCCGGCGATAAAGGCAATTCCCATTACAAAGATAATAAGTCCAACAAGAAACTGCACCCATAAAAAAGGAAATGGGGGGTGTAGAATATTAAAAAATAAGTCTCTCATTAATTTTATCCCAAGGCCGGCAATCACACCGGGGATGACAAGCATCATCAAAGCAACTGTGCGCATGTTCTGCACCTCTCTTTTGAACAAGCTGATATAAATAGAAGTGATACTATGGAACGATATATTTACTAACAGATATGGTTTTCTTCCAAGTTACATTGTACTTTATTTTTTGTAAGATTTCCAAAGGTTCTGGTTGAATGTCACGAGTTTTTCATAGATAGTGTAAGGAGAGAGTAACGGGAGGGGAAAAAATGAAAAAAGCTGTCATTGTTGGTGGAGGCAAGGGCGGAGTTTCATTGTTAAGAATGCTCGTGGAAAACGGGAGAATGAAGGTTGCCGGACTGGCTGATATAAATAAAGAAGCTCCCGGTATGAAGCTTGCCTTGGAGCATGGCATACAGACAGCAGCTGATTGGAAAACGCTGCTCTCCACTGAACCTGATATCATTATAGAGGTTACAGGGAAAAAAGAGGTTTATCATGAAATACAGACATTTGCCAAGGCAGAAACAGCAGTTGTTCCTGGACAGGCAGCTGGTATTCTTTATGAGCTGCTCGTGGATAAAGAGCAGCTGATTGAAGAAGTGAAAGCCCATGACCAGTTTCAAAGTATGATATTAAATGCCACACATGATGGAATGATTGCAATTGATGATGAAGAAAAAATTATCTTATTTAACCGCTCTGCAGAAGAGATGACGGATCTAAAAGAACACATGGTGTTAGGCCGATACATAAAAGATGTGATTCCAGGAAGTGAGCTGCCAAGGGTTCTTCATAAAGGAGAAGCGGAAGAAAACCAGCCGCTGACTTTTGCTAACGGACGTTCAATACTCAGTACCAGAATTCCGTTATGGCTCGAAAACATTCGTGTAGGTGCGTTTGCTGTTTTTAGAGATGTTACTGAGATTGAGCGGATGGCTGAGGAAGTCACAAACTTAAAAAGCATTCAAAAAATGCTGGAAGCGATTATTCAATCTTCTGAGGAAGCAATTTCTGTGGTGGATGAAAACGGCAGAGGCATGATGATTAATCCAGCCTACACAAAAATTACGGGATTACGGCAGGAAAAAGTGATTGGACAGCCAGCTACAGCAGACATTTCTGAAGGAGAGAGCATGCATTTAAAAGTCCTCAGAACACGAAAAGCCGTTCGAGGGGTGAGACTGAAGGTTGGCCCTAATAAAAGAGACGTGATCGTAAATGTGGCGCCTGTTATTGTGGATGGAAAGCTTAAAGGAAGCGTAGGGGTTATCCACGATATGTCTGAAATTAAAACGTTAACCGAGGAGTTAAAAAGAGCAAGGCAGATCATACGCACCCTTGAAGCAAAATATACGTTTGACGATATTGCCGGACATTCTAAAGAGTTTCTTCTGGCCATTCAACAAGCGAAAGTAAGTGCGGCTGCTCCGATGTCTGTTCTTCTGCGAGGTGAATCAGGCACAGGAAAGGAGTTGTTTGCTCACGCCATTCACAATGAAAGCAACAGAAAGTTCAATAAATTCATTCGCGTTAATTGCGCTGCATTATCTGAATCTCTCTTAGAAAGTGAATTATTTGGCTATGAAGAGGGCGCTTTTTCCGGAGCAAAACGAGGAGGGAAAAAGGGGCTTTTTGAAGAAGCTGACAAAGGAAGCATATTTCTAGATGAAATTGGAGAAATGACATTATCTACCCAGGCGAAGCTTCTTCGTGTTCTCCAGGAGGGAGAGATCGTAAGAGTAGGTGGAACAAGAGCTGTTCAGGTTGATGTAAGAGTGATTGCTGCCACAAATGTCAATCTTGAAAAAGCGATTCACAAAAAAGTGTTTCGAGAAGACCTATATTACCGTATTAATAAACTCCCTATCTTTATTCCTCCGTTAAGGGAAAGAAGAGAAGATATAGCAGTTCTTAGCAACAGAATGATTGAAAAAATAAACCAGGATTTTGGAAGAACAGTAGAAGGCATTACAGAAGAGGCCATAGCAATGCTTAAAGCTTATTCCTGGCCAGGAAATGTAAGAGAGCTTGAAAATGTTTTGGGAAGAGCGGTAATTACAATGCCCCTTTCCCAAACACTTATTGACAGTAATAATCTTCCACATTTGGAAGTTGCCAAAACCGGTCTTAACAGCCAGTTACCTTCTTTTGCAACTGACCTGCCATCACAGACTCTGACGTTGCAAGAGCAGGTAGAGAACTTTGAAAAAAGGGTATTGTGGAACGCATTGAAGGAGCACGAAGGAAACAAAACAAAAACAGCTAAACAACTAGGGGTTTCCATTCGGAATTTGTATTACAAGTTAAAAAAACATGGCATTGAAGAAAATGGCATGCAATAAATTGCACACCGTGAAAAATATTTCACGGTGTTTCGTTATGAAATAAGAGAAAAACCTTTCACAGTGTGGTTTGAAATTGGCATGATATTTGCATTAAAGTATAAGTAGTCCGTCATGAAGGAGTCATTGTAATGAACTTACAAGAAATAATGGAAAATGCATCTGCTTATAAGAAGAAAACAATAGCAATTGCGGCGGCAGATGACGAACGAGTAATTGATATGGTCAAGGAAGCAATAAACAATAAGCTAGGTGAATTCAGGTTATACGGAAATGAGGAAGTCATTCGTTCATTCCTTACATCTAAAGGATTAAGTGAAATGAGCTCTATAAAAGTCATTCCGGCAAGGGATGTGAAAGAATCTGCAAGGTTGTCTGTCATGTCTGTCCGTGAGGGCAAAGCTGATTTATTAATGAAGGGTATGATTCCCACCAGTGTATTGCTTAAAGCGGTATTAAACAGGGAGTACGGTTTGCGGAAAGGAAAGGTTTTATCACATGTAGCAGCCTTTGAGGTGCCAGGTTTTAAGCGCTTGTTTTTTGTCTCTGATTCAGCCATGAATATAGCCCCTGATTTACATCAGAAGGTGGAAATCACAAATAATTCTGTTGAAGTAGCAAGAGCGATGGGGGTAATAAATCCGAAAGTTGCCCCTATTTCAGCGGTGGAAGTAGTTAACCCTGATATGTCTGCTACCATTGATGCGGCTGCTCTCAGCCAAATGAATAAAAGGGGGCAGATTAATCATTGTGTAATAGATGGACCACTAGCTCTGGATAATGCAATATCTGTTGATGCTGCTAACTATAAAGGGGTAGGAGGAGAAGTGGCTGGCAGAGCTGACATTCTCCTAGTTCCAACTGTGGAGACGGGAAACATTTTATATAAATCACTCGTCTACTTTGCAGGAGCGAAAGTAGGAGGAATCATAGCCGGGGCCAAGGCTCCAATCATTTTAACATCAAGAGCTGACACTGCAGCGAGTAAGCTCTACTCTATTGCTATCGCTTGTCATGTCAGCGAATATCAGAGCACCTTAGCTTAAGGAGGTAAGGTAATGAAATTATTTAAATATATGGAAAGATACGATTACGAACAAGTAGTGGTCTGTCAGGATGCTGAATCAGGCCTAAAAGCTATCATTGCTATTCATGATACAACTCTTGGCCCTGCGTTAGGGGGAACAAGAATGTGGAAGTATGAGTCTGAGGAAGCGGCCTTTGAAGATGCTCTCCGCCTGGCTAAAGGCATGACCTACAAAAATGCTGCAGCCGGCTTGAATCTTGGGGGAGGCAAAACAGTAATTATCGGTGACCCACGCAAGGACAAAAACGAAGAAATGTTCCGCGCGTTTGGAAGGTATATTCAGGGCTTGAACGGACGCTATATTACAGCTGAAGATGTAGGTACAACGGTGGAAGATATGGATATTATTTATGAAGAAACAGACTTTGTCACGGGAATCTCACCTGCTTTTGGATCGAGTGGCAACCCTTCGCCTGTCACAGCATACGGAGTCTATGTAGGGATGAAAGCGGCAGCAAAAGAAGCTTTTGGATCAGATGAGCTTGCTGGGAAAAAAGTGGCGGTGCAAGGAGTAGGGAACGTTTCTTATAATCTTTGCAAGCACCTGTATGAAGAGGGAGCTACTTTGATTGTAACCGATATCAATAAAGATGCAGTCTACAGAGCCGTAAGCGATTTTAATGCAAAAGCAGTGGATCCAAGGGACATTTATAAAACAGAATGTGATATTTTCAGCCCGTGTGCTCTTGGAGCTGGGTTAAATGACGAAACCATTCCTTCTATTAAAGCAAAAGTGATAGCCGGCGCTGCAAACAATCAATTAAAAGAAAACAAGCACGGTGATATGCTCCATGAAAGAGAAATTGTCTACGCACCCGATTATGTGATCAACGCTGGCGGAGTAATTAACGTGGCTGATGAGCTGAACGGCTATAACAGTGAGCGTGCTTTAAAGAAGGTGGAAGGGGTTTACCAAAACATAGAGAAAGTAATCAGCATTTCTAAAAGAGATAATATACCGACTTATTCAGCTGCTGACCGCATGGCGGAGGAACGGATCAGAAAAATGAAGAATTCAAGAAAGCAATTTTTGCGCAATGAACACCATATTTTAAGCCGCAGAAGATAGTTTATCTTCCGCGGCAGGAATAGGAGGCAGAGCCCTTGAAGCAAATATCAAGCCACCGGATTCTTGTGTTAAACCCAGGATCAACCTCTACAAAGGTTGGCGTATTTGAAAATAAAGCATCCCTATTTTCAAAGGTCGTCCGTCATCGTCAAGAAGACATTAAGGCGTATTCAAACATAGTTGACCAATATCAATTTAGAAAACAGGCAATACTGGAATCACTGGATGTGGAAGGGATCAGTTTGTCAAAGATTGACGCTGTTGTCGGCAGAGGCGGGCTTCTCCGCCCGATTGAAAGCGGTACTTATGAAATATCGGAAGCGATGATTAAGGATTTGAGAGAAGGGAAATATGGAGAGCATGCTTCAAACTTAGGTGCATTGATAGCCTTTGAGATCTCAACGCAATTAAATATTCCTTCTTATATCGTTGACCCTGTGGTAGTGGATGAATTAATGCCTGAAGCCAGACTGACCGGTTTAAAAGAAATAAAAAGAAAAAGTATTTTTCATGCATTGAATCAAAAGTCTGCCGCAAGGAAGGCTGCAGATGAAATCGGAAAACCTTATGAAGAAGCCAATTTGATTGTTGTACACTTAGGAGGCGGAATTACTGTCGGTGCCCACAAAGGCGGGAAAGTTGCAGATGTAAATAATGGCTTAAATGGAGACGGTCCCTTTTCTCCTGAAAGGTCGGGTACGCTTCCTGTTGCTGATGTCATTAGCATGTGTTTTTCCGGGAGTTACACCATATCAGAGATGATGAAAAAGGCCGCTGGACAAGGAGGGCTGGTAAGCTATTTTGGCACCAATAATGCTGAGGAAGTTGAAGCTCAAATAGTACAAGGCAATCATGAAGCTGAGGAAGTAATGAGGGCTATGGCTTACCAGATCGGAAAAGAAATTGGAGCGCGAAGTGTTTGTTTAAGTGGAAAAGTAGATGCTATTATTTTGACCGGAGGCCTGGCTCATAGTGAATGGCTGACTGGAGAAATTATTAAGATGGTAAGCTGGATCTCAGATGTGATCGTGTATCCGGGCGAAGATGAGCTTCGTTCCCTTGCCGAAGGGGCTCTTCGTGTCTTAAAGAAGGAAGAAGAACCGAAGATTTACGGTTATAAGGAGGGATAGAGATGGCAGAAGAATATGATTTAGTGGTCCTTGGCGGGGGAACAGGCGGGTACGTGGCAGCTATCCGTGCAGCGCAACTAGGATTGAAAGTGGCCGTAGTGGAAAAGGAGAAGCTTGGAGGCACGTGTTTACATAAAGGCTGTATACCAAGCAAAGCTTTTTTGCGCAGTGCAGAAGTGTATCATACAGCAAAAACGAGCGAAGATTTCGGGGTGAATACAGAAGGGGTATCTCTTGATTTCAATAAGGTGCAGTCACGTAAAGATAATATAGTAAACCAGTTGTACAAAGGTGTTCAGTACTTGTTGAACAAAGGGGATATTCACGTCTATAAAGGACATGGGCGTATACTGGGTCCTTCTATTTTTTCCCCAAGTCCGGGTACGATCTCTGTAGAAATGGACAGCGGAGAAGAAAATGAAATGCTTATACCAAAAAACGTTATTATTGCTACAGGGTCCAGGCCCAATACTCTTCCTGGGATGGAGCCAGATGGAGAACAAATTTTCACCTCTGATGAAGCGTTGGAGATAGAAAGCCTGCCTTCTTCCATTATTATCATTGGAGGAGGCGTCATTGGGATTGAATGGGCTTCAATGCTCTCTGACTTTGGAGTGGATGTTACAGTGTTGGAATACAGCAGGCGAATTCTTCCTGGTGAGGATGAAGAGATATCCAAAGAGGTAGCCAATCAGCTGAAAAAGAGGGGCGTCAAGATCGTTGCAAATGCTAAAGTACTCCCTGAGAAAACAAAAAGGGAAACAGACGTAACAGTATACGCTCTTGAAGGTGAGAAAGAGCAGGCTTACCAGGCCAAATCTGTTCTCCTTTCTGTAGGGCGCAAAGCAAATACGGAAGACATTGGACTTCAAAATACGGATATTGTGGTGGAAAACGGTTTTGTCCAAACAAATAAATGGCAGCAGACGAAAGAGTCCCATATTTATGCGATTGGTGATGTTATCGGAGGAATGCAGCTTGCTCATGTTGCTTCACACGAAGGAATCATAGCCGTAGAGCATATGACAGAAAACCACCCTCACCCATTAGATTCTTCACTCGTTGCCCGCTGCACCTACAGTCGTCCCGAAGTGGCCAGTATTGGCTTGACAGAAGAGCAGGCCAGAGAAGAAGGCTTTGATACCAAAATAGGTACATTCCCATTTAAGGCAATAGGAAAAGCCTTAGTGAATGGGGACGCTTCAGGGTTCGTTAAATTTATTGCTGACAAAGAAACTGATGATCTACTCGGTGTTCACATGGTCGGCTCGCATGTGACAGACCTTATCTCAGAGGCAGCCGTTGCCAAGCTCCTGGATGCCGCAAGCTTTGAAGTGGCTGAGGCGATTCACCCGCATCCAACATTATCTGAGATCATTGGTGAAGCTGCTCTGGCAGTGGATGGAAAAGCGATACATTCATAATAACTAGGGGGGATATGTATGGCCGTACTACGACATGAAGAATTAGGGCTCTCAAAAGAGCAGGTAATTGAAATGTATGAACAAATGCTTATGGCCCGTAAGATCGATGAACGTATGTGGCTCTTAAATCGTGCTGGCAAAATACCTTTTGTTATCTCTTGTCAAGGACAGGAAGCCGCTCAAGTCGGAGCAGCCATGGCGTTAGATCGAGAAAAGGATTATGTGCTTCCGTATTACCGTGATATGGGAGTGGTCCTCGCCTTTGGGATGACGGCAAAGGACTTAATGATGTCAGGATTTGCTAAAGCAGAGGATCCAAATTCAGGCGGAAGACAAATGCCAGGGCATTTTGGACAGAAGAAAAATCGGATTGTAACTGGTTCATCCCCTGTAACAACCCAGGTGCCTCATGCCGTTGGGATTGCTTTGGCAGCCAAAATGGAAAAGAAAGATTTCGTTACCTTCACGACCTTTGGAGAAGGCTCTTCCAACCAAGGCGATTTCCATGAAGGCGCAAACTTTGCCGGCGTTCATAAACTGCCTGTCATTTTAATGTGTGAAAATAACAAATATGCGATTTCCGTTCCTATAGAAAAACAGCTAGCGTGTGAAAAGGTTTCCGATCGGGCGATAGGATACGGAATGCCGGGCTTTACGGTGGATGGAAATGATCCCCTTGCTGTTTATGAAGCAGTGAAAAATGCAGCGGATCGTGCAAGGAAGGGTGAGGGGCCTACCTTGATAGAAACAGTGTCCTACAGACTCACCCCTCATTCCAGTGATGATGATGACCGTTCTTACAGATCAAGAGAGGAGGTAGAGGAAGCAAAAAAGCGGGACTCTATCTTTACCTTCAGCACTTATTTAAAAGAAAATAACGTAATAACAGAGGAAGAAGAAAATGTGCTCCTTGAAAAAATCAAACGCATAGTAGATGAAGCTACTGATGCTGCTGAAGAAGCGGCTTATGCTGATCCAGATGATCTTTTTAAACATGTCTATAAAGAACAATAGAAAGGGGTGAAGAACAATGACAATGATGTCCTATATACAAGCAGTAACACGTGCGCTGAGAGAAGAAATGCAGCGGGATGAAAAAGTGTTTATTTTAGGAGAAGATGTGGGGGCAAGAGGAGGAGTATTCCGAGCTACCGAAGGGCTCTATGAGGAATTCGGTGAAGAGAGGGTTCTTGACACGCCTCTTGCAGAATCAGCTATTGCCGGTGTGGGGATTGGAGCAGCGATGTATGGCATGAGGCCTGTTGCCGAAATGCAGTTTGCTGACTTTATTATGCCGGCAGTCAATCAAATTGTTTCTGAAGCTGCAAAAATCCGCTACCGCTCAAATAATGATTGGAGCTGCCCAATAACGATTCGTGCACCTTACGGCGGAGGAGTTCACGGTGCATTGTATCATTCTCAGTCTGTAGAAGCTCTGTTTGCAAATGTACCTGGCTTGAAAATTGTAATGCCATCAACTCCTTATGATGTAAAAGGGCTATTAAAAGCGGCGATCCGTGATGACGACCCAGTCTTGTTTTTTGAACATAAACGAGCATACCGTCTCATTAAAGGTGAGGTTCCCGAAGAAGACTACACCCTGCCAATTGGAAAAGCAGATGTAAAAAGAGATGGGGAAGATGTGACTGTCATTACCTATGGTCTTTGTGTTCACTTTGCTTTGCAAGCCGCTGAAAAGCTTGCCGGAGAAGGGGTTTCTGCTCATATTCTTGATTTGAGAACTGTGTACCCTCTTGATAAAGAAGCAATAATTGAAGCAGCCAGCAAAACAGGTAAGGTTCTCTTAATAACTGAGGCCAACAAAGAAGGAAGCATCATGAGTGAAGTGTCTGCAATCATCAGTGAGAATTGTTTATTTGACCTTGATGCTCCTGTTCAAAGATTGGCAGGTCCAGATGTTCCAGCCATGCCTTACGCCCCTACAATGGAAAAGCACTTTATGGTTAACCCTGAAAAAGTAGAGGCTGCGATAAAAGATTTAGCAGAATTTTAAAGGAGGTGTTTGTTCATGGCTGAAAAAATCACGATGCCCCAGCTCGGAGAAAGTGTAACAGAAGGGACGATCAGTAAATGGCTTGTAAAACCTGGCGACAAGGTAAATAAATATGACCCTATTGCCGAGGTAATGACAGATAAAGTAAATGCGGAAGTCCCCTCTTCTTTTACAGGGACAATAACGGAATTAGTAGCAGGGGAAGATGAGACAATCCAGGTAGGCGATCTAATATGCTATATGGAGGTTGAAGGAAAAGGCAGCACTGATCAACGAAGTGAAGAAAATGTTCAATCTCCAAAAGAAGAAAAAAAGCAAAGTACAGACTCTTCGGCCCAGTCAATGAAAACGCGCTATTCGCCAGCTGTTCTCCGCCTTGCTCAGGAAAATGACATTGATCTATCCACTGTGCAAGGAAGCGGGAGAGGAGGCCGAATTACCCGGAAAGATGTTCTTTCTCTTGTAAACAAAGGTGAAAAACCTGCAAGGGAAGAAAAGCATGATACTTATGAAGAACCAAAGAAGAGAGCTTCCTCCATTGAACAGAAGCCACAGATCGATGAAAAGCAGAAAAGTGAGTCTGGTGATCAAGAAATTCCTGTGAGCGGTGTAAGAAAAGCGATAGCCGATAACATGGTAAGAAGCAAACATGAAATCCCTCATGCCTGGACGATGGTTGAAGTGGATGTTACAAACATTGCAAAGTTCAGGGAAGCAAACAAAAAGAAATTTAAAGAAAAAGAAGGCATCAGCCTTACCTTCTTCCCATTTTTTATGAAAGCTGTTGTGGAGGCGTTAAAAGAATATCCTGAGCTTAATTCTACGTGGGCAGGAGATAGGATCATCCGCAAGAAAGACATCAATTTGTCTATTGCAGTAGCCACGGAGGATGCTCTGTTTGTTCCTGTGGTAAAGAATGCTGATGAAAAAAGTATAAAAGGACTTGCCAGGTCTGTTCAGGACTTGGCGGGTAAAGTGAGAAATGGCACGTTGAAAGGTGAAGAAATGCAAGGAGGAACCTTTACGATAAACAACACAGGATCCTTTGGCTCAGTTCAGTCGATGCCTATTATTAACCACCCTCAGGCAGCTATCCTTTCCGTAGAATCCATTGTGAAAAAGCCTGTGGTGATGGAAGGTGACATGATTGCGATTCGCCACATGGTAAACTTGTGTCTGTCTTTAGATCATCGGGTGCTGGATGGATTGGTATGCGGACGTTTTCTTTCAAGTATTAAAACGCGCCTGGAGTCTTTTGATCCGGACAGCGAGTCCTTGTACTAACAAAGCCAGAGCTACTCACTTGTTTTCAAGAGTGATAAGTGGATAGAAAAAGTTGTTCACCAGGTTCCTTGAAGATAAAGTTGTTGACTTTTTTTAAAATAAAAAGAAGCTGGTTTACTTGTGAATGCACTCTGGTATTGTTTACAATAGAAGTAGTACATGGGTTTAGGAAAAGAAAGGATGGTTAGAAATGGATTTTAATTTTATGATAAATGATGTAGTTCAGGCAGCGAGAAAGGATATGGATGAGGCAGGTTATGAACAATTAACATCTGCTGAAGAAGTAGAGGAGACTTTATCTAAGCAAGGCAGCACACTTGTTATGGTAAACTCTGTTTGCGGCTGTGCCGGAGGCATTGCTCGTCCTGCAGCAGCCTACATGAGAAATTACGAAAAGCAGCCTGACCGTTATGTAACAGTTTTCGCTGGCCAGGATAAGGAAGCGACTGAAAAAGCCCGTTCTTTCTTTACTGGTTATGCTCCTTCTTCCCCTTCCTTTGCTTTAATTAAGGACGGAGAAATCAAAACCATGGTTGAGCGCCATGAAATCGAAGGACATGAACCTATTCATGTTGTTCAAAAGCTGGAAAAAGCTTTCGATGAGAACTTGTAATCGCCAAAAAACGTATAAGGACTGTTAACAAAGGATGAAATTTGATGGATAAATTTTACGCACAAGTTCAAGAATACCTTAACATGGAAGAAGAAATTGACTTTAAAGAATTTAATGAATATTATCAGCAGGTACTCGAATATTTAGATAAAGAATCTGCAGATTTATCTGAGGAAGATGTCTGGAAAGCTCTATTTGTTGTTGAAAGTATTATGTCCAACGCTCAAAATAGAGCAAAACATGCTGATACGACAAAGGAACAAAAGAAATACAAGCGTATGGCCAAACGTACTAAGCTATATGCCCAGCATTTCACAAAGCGTCTTCATGATGCTGGTTATAATGATGAGGAAATTGGGGCAAGGTTTAAAGAAATGTTAGAAGAAGACACTGCGACAGCAGAAAAAGAATGACCGGAAAAGGGCTGGTATAGGTGCCAGTCCTTTTCACCTTAAAAACAATGATTGACACAATAAAGAGAATTAGATACAATTGTCATTGTCTTAAAAAATAGCTGCGCCTATGGTGAAAGGGATATCACGCGAGATTCCGGTTCTCGTATTCCAGGTTCGAATCCTGGTAGGCGCGCCAATTAAAAGATGACTAAATTACATAACCGCAAAGACAGTGATGAGCATCACTGTCTTTTTTTATTCCCTGTTTACAAGTAAACAGGTTTCTTACTATGGTTTTTTGCTAGAATAAAAGCATACAAAAATTCGATGTTCAATTTGTAAACAATTCCAAAGGAATATTTCTTTCTTGTCAGGAAAGAGTGAGGAATATATTAGGGTAACCTACTTGTAATAAGCAAGGATGTTAGTGGGATGGTATCCCTTAAACATTCTTTCATTTGTGTTTTGAGTTAAAAAATGCAGTGTGGCTATAAATGAGCAGAATACACGTACACAAAGAACCTATCAGGCAGGGAGAGGTTTAACGAATGTTTAAAATTGGATACCGCACGCTCAAAACCGCTATTGGAGCCGGCTTAGCAATATTAATAGCCCAGACTTTACAATTAGATTTTTATGCCTCGGCAGGTATTATAGCGATCTTGTGTATAACGGTTACCAGAAGAGACTCATTGCGTTCCTCGTGGGAGCGTGTTTTAGCAAGTCTCATTGGTCTGCTTTATGCTACTGTTATTTTTGAACTGGCTGGGTACCACTTTCTATCAATAACAATTCTCCTTTTACTATTCATTCCTACCGTGGTAGCTGTAAAGGCAAAAAAAGGAGTGGCGACCAGCTCGGTAATCATGTTTCACCTCTATACATTGGGCGAGGTTTCAGCCGGTATCTTGATAAATGAAGTGCTGTTGATAGTCATAGGGGTAGGTGTGGCATTACTCATGAATTGGTACATGCCTAGTGCGGAAAATGAACTGGTGTGGGATCAAGTTTACATAGAGGAAGCCTTTCAGACGATTTGGAAAGAGTTTGCACGCTATCTTAAAGAGGGTGATACAGGATGGACTGGAAAAGAATTCACAGAGGCATCCAACACTATTTCACACGGAAAAGGGAAGGCATTAATCAATATTGATAATCATTTTTTGCGGGAAGATGACTACTTTTATCATTACTTCAAGATGAGAGAAAAGCAGCTTGAAATCCTGGAGAGGATCCTTCCGTTTATTTCTACTCTGGATGACACAGTGATTCAAGGAGAGAAAATAGCAGATTTTATGAATGAATTAAGCGGGGCTGTGTATGCAGGGAATACAGCAAATTATTTTCTTACGCAATTAGATGACCTGCGGGAAGAACTCCAGGCAATGGATCTTCCAGAAACGAGGCAGGAGTTTGAAATTCGTTCTTCATTATTCTATATCCTCCATGAACTAGAGCAGTATTTGCTTATGAAGAAGATGTTTAAAGCTGATCTTAGAAGAACTCAAACGGTATCTGTTAAAAAACGGTATAAGGTAAAAAGGCGGGGAGAAAATAAGAAAGAGGAATAAGTAAAGGCGGAGATGATAATGGTTTTCTTTTCCTTCTTTTTTAAAGTGATTGTGGCAGCATCTCTTCTTTGGCCCCTTGCTTCAGAGCCTGACGTTGGAGATCCTTATATTATTATAAATACCTCTGCGAATGAACTGGCTTATTTTCACGCAGGTGAAAAACAAGTGGAATACCGGGTTGCTTCGGGAAAAGAGCCTGGTCTGACACCGGAGGGGGAATTTACGGTTGTAGTAAAAGCTGAGAATCCTTATTTTCGCAAGCTTGATATTCCCGGAGGGTCACCGGATAACCCATTAGGAACCAAATGGATAGGCTTTGACGCACACGCGACTGATGGCAGAATCTATGGAATTCACGGCACAAACCAGCCTCATCTAATTGGTGAATATGTTTCCAATGGCTGTGTCCGCCTCATGAATGAGGACGTTGACCTTTTGTTTACCAAGGTTCCCGTAGGCACGAAAGTCTGGATTGGGCAAAGTGCAAAGACCCTGGAGGAAATAGCAAAAGAAATAGGAGTTATTTTATAAAAAAATCAAAGTGAGTAAACAAAGAATGAACTGATTGGGGAAAATAAAAAAGGACCGAAGCGGAAGCTTCGGTCCAAGTTATGATTCTTTTTATAAAAAGGTAGCCGCGCCTGTTAACAAACTTCCTACGACGAGAGTTATGATCATAATATATATAATGACTTTCTGAAACTTTCTTGGCATTTCAATTCCTCCATCATTATTCAATCTATGTCTTATTTTACGAGGAATTAAAGAAAGTCTCAAGCCTGCATGCCAAAAAAAGAGGGATTTTTTTATGGAAACAAGAAGAGAAAGTGTATAAGCCATATTGTTATGGGTATAGCCAAAGGGGTGTGTAAAATGAAAGAAAAACCAACAAAAATCGACCATATTGGAATTGCAGTAATGTCTATTGAAGATCACCTGCCGTTTTATACGGAGACCCTCCGTCTTCCCTTATTAAAAATAGAGGAAGTATCTTCACAGAAAGTAAAGGTAGCTTTCCTGGAAATAGGAGAGTCTAAGATAGAGCTCCTTGAGCCTTTATCAAATGATAGTCCGATAGCTGGATTTATTAATAAAAAAGGGGAAGGGATTCATCATGTTGCTCTAGGTGTCAAGGATATTGAAACGAGGCTCCAAGAAATAAAGGAAGATGGAATAAAAGCTATAAATAACACTCCTGTACCTGGAGCCGGAGGGGCTGAGGTGGCTTTTCTACACCCTAAGTCGACCGGCAGTGTTCTTTATGAACTATGTGAAAAGAAATAAGGCTGCTGCATTTGTTGTTAGGAGGACACAGTAAATGATTAACGAAAAACGCTTATTAAATGAATTTCTAGAACTAGTAAAAGTGGACTCAGAAACCAAGCATGAAAGAGCGATTTGCGATATATTAAAAGGGAAATTTATAGCTCTGGGCCTTGATGTGGTAGAAGACAATGCGGCCGAAACCACTGAGCATGAAGCCGGCAATTTAATATGTACCATGCAAGGGAATAAGGAAGGAGCGGACCCAATTTTCTTTACGTGCCATATGGATACAGTGATCCCTGGAAAAGGTATTCAGCCTAGTGTGGAAGATGGTCATGTCGTCACTGACGGGACGACGATCCTGGGAGCTGACGATAAAGCGGGGATAGCTGCTATGCTAGAAGGCATTCGGACCATTCAGGAGCAAAAGATTGAGCATGGACCTTTGCAGTTTGTGATTACTGTTGGAGAAGAATCCGGTCTCATTGGAGCCAAAGCGTTAAATCCTGAAATGCTTAATGCTAAGTACGGATTTGCCATGGATAGCGGAGGGGATGTAGGCAACATTATTGTCTCTGCACCCAACCAGGCAACATTGGAAGTAACAGTGAATGGAAAGACGGCTCATGCAGGGGTGGCACCTGAAAAAGGAATTTCAGCCATTACCGTAGCTGCAAAATCAGTGGCCAAAATGCCTCTTGGGAGAATAGATGAAGAAACGACGGCCAATATTGGTCGATTTGAAGGCGGCCAAAAAACAAATATAGTGACTGACAAGGCCTATATATTAGCTGAAGCACGCTCCTTAGATAGAAAAAAACTTGACGTCCAAGTAGAAAAAATGAAAAAAGCTTTTGAAGATACAGCAAGAGAGATGGGAGCTTCTGCAAATGTAAATGTAAAGTACGCCTATCCTGGTTATAAGTTTGATATAGGGGACAGCGTGGTTCAAGTGGCCATGAATGCAGTGCGGAGGTCAGGACTTACACCGTCTTTAAAGACAAGCGGCGGGGGAAGCGATGCCAATATCTTTTCAGGATACGGAATACCAACGGTCAATTTTGCCGTAGGCTATCTGGACATTCATACTCCCCAAGAAAGGATGCCAATCTCTGAATTGAATAAAATTACCCAGCTTATGGTTTCTGTGGTGGAAGAAGTATCTTCTTAAGAAATGCCTCTGTTAAAGAAGAAGGGTAATTTTTAAAAGTAACTTAATGAATGTGCTGTTTAGCATTGCCATATTCCATCGATTCAAGAATTAACTCTTCTGAATAACCAACAATTTCCGATAATTCCGGGATTGTTGGTTTTTTCTCGTGGAGATCCTTGTAAAGGCTGTTACATCTCGCAATTTGTGTCAAAATATCCTTATAAGTGACTGATAGGATTAGATCTTCGCCCATAATGCACACTCCTGTTCATTTCATTACTCATATGATATTATAATGTGTTTATTATAATTCCGTATTATATTTTCTTATTGTAGGTGTCATACATACCTATGAGAACTTTGGGAAAGGAGGTTTTCTTATGAAAGCAAGAAAAGGAAGAGTGGTTTTTCATATAGACATGAACAGTTTTTATGCTTCAGTTGAGGCTGTGCATGATCCTTCTCTCAGAGGAAAGCCTCTCGCTATTGCAGGAAATCCAGAGGAAAGAAAAGGCATTGTCGTAACCTCCAGCTATGAGGCTAGAGCTAAGGGGGTAAAAACAACAATGCAAGTATGGGAAGCATTAAGAAAGTGTCCAGAATTAATTATTCGTCCTCCTAACTTTCAACGCTACCGGGCAGCCTCTTTAGAAATGTTCAGGCTGCTTGAAGAATACTCTCCCCTCGTTGAACCTGTGTCTATAGATGAAGGGTATATGGATATGACAGATGTATTCAGGAACGGGGCAGGGGCAGAGATTGCCGGAGAGCTTCAGGAAAAGATGAAGAGAGACCTGGGACTTCCTTGCAGCATCGGCGTCGCTCCCAATAAATTTTTAGCAAAAATGGCCAGCGACATGAAAAAGCCTATGGGAATTACAATATTACGTAAAAGAGAGCTTGATACCAAGCTATGGCCTCTTGCCATTGGAGAAATGCACGGAGTAGGGGAAAAAACAGCCGAAAAGATGAAATCACTTTCCATTGAAACCATTGGAGATTTGGCCTGCAGTGATAAGCAGATGATTGAAGGTGTCTTTGGGGTACGTGGAAGGAAGCTTCATGAAAGAGCAAACGGTCATGATCTTCGTGAAGTAGACCCTGAATCAGTTAATGTTTTTAAAAGCATAGGGAATTCCGTCACACTTCCTTCTGACACTAGAAACGATGAGAAGATAGCTTCTACTTTAAAGTCATTGTCTGCTTCTGTAGCCAGACGAATGAAGAAAAAGGAAGTCTGCTCTTCAAATATCCAAATAACGATCCGTTACAAAAATCGCAAAACGATTACTCGGAGCAGGCAACTGACGAATCCTCTTACAGAGGAAGAGGAGATCTTTAAGGAAGCCTATTTTCTTTTCAATAAATACTGGAACGAAGAGCCTGTACGCCTCCTTGGCATTACCTCTTTAGATGTTACTCCGCTAAAAGAAGCGTACAAACAACTGGATTTGTTTACTTATAAGGAAGAGGAAAAACAAGCAAAGCTTTCTGAAACAATGGAGAAGCTAAAAGGTCAGTTCGGGGAAGAGATTTTTAATATAAAAAAGTCAAAAACTCAAAAAGAAGAAAGGAAAGATGTCCGAAAAGGGACGAGCCTTGATAAAGATTTTTTATTTGAATATTGGGGACAAAAAAGGAAGCATAGTCAGGATTACGACTAAGCTTCTTTTTTTATGTTGCAACCTGCTTCTTATCATACGTATAATTACCCGTTAAGAATACAGCAGTAAATGCCGATAAAGAGTATAAGAAGATTGAATCGGAGTGATGAAAATGGATGTAGGCCATATTTCCGGAGCTCATGTCTCAGCCCAGAGAGAAGCAGCACATTCTGTTCAAAAAGGCGAGGTGCACCGCGCGGTTGTTACAGAAAGACTCTCCCATAACGAAGCTGTTGTTCACATGAAAGGACAGGAAGTACGAGTACAATTTGAAGGAACTCTTCCTAAGCGTGATCATGTCACAGTAGAAGTGGCACGAACGGATGAAGGACAAGGCAAAGTTGTCGTGAAAGCTCTCCACGAAGAAACAGGCAGACAAAGCCAAAGAGATGCTGGACCAAAAGCAGATGAGGTGTTAAAACGATTAGGTTCCGGGCAGCCTGTATCAAAAGAAGTACGGCAAAGTGTACAATTGCTTTTAGATAAAGGAGTGCCCCTGACTAAAGAGACTGTCAATGCGCTCAGGCAGTTTTTTGATGAGGGGGCAGGAAGCAGGCTTGAGAGGATTCAGACTGTGAAGGCTCTTGCCGGTAAACATTTACAAGTAACAAGGCCGCAATTACAGGCTGTACATGAAGCCCTTCACGGAAGGCCCTTGCATGAAACCTTACACCAGATTGCGGCGACAAGCAAAAGGATCAATGAGACGGGTCAGCGATTAACAGTACAGGAAGAACAAGCAGTGACACGAGCCTTACAAAGATGGATGAGTCAACAAAATCAGCAAGCAACCGCTCAAACTTCCTTGAATGAAACGATTCAGGAAGTACGAAAAAGCACAGCACGGCTGTCAAACGTGGAAGAAAAGTTAGATATAGTCAGAAATCGGCTTCTTACCCACCCGAATATGAGTGAAACGATTGCAAAACAGCTTGAGAAGGTATTAAAACAAGCTGACTATCTCCATCAGACGGGAAGAGACCGGGTACTACAAGCTTTTAGTCAGACCGAAGAGGGAGAGTCGGTCAGAACCCGCCAGTTTTCAGAGCTACTAAAAAAAGGTACTGACCTGACGAGTATGAGAAACGAGGCAATGAGCATTTTACCACCCGGAGACAAGAGGCTGGCACTTGCGGTTGATCGAAGCATCAATCAGGCGATTCAATTAGAAAAAGCCGGAAGTCAAAGAATTGGTCAAGTCCTTCAAAGCCTAATGAGCGCAGGGTCAATTGAGGAAGTATTACAACAGGCTCACAAGCAGCTTGGAAAAGAACCTGATTTTAGAAAAGCTGCAGATTTTATCAGGCATGAGGCGGGAAATCACCCTGAGCTTTCAGATAAGCAGCAAGCCCAATTGACAGATGGGGTTCAACGAGCCATTAATAAAGCGGATAATGGCATGGAAATGGCAGCAAGGCAGGAGTTAGCTGCTCTTCTTATGCAAATGAAAGAACAGGCTCCTGAGCACAGAATGAATGATACTACCGGTCTTTTAGGCCAAAATCAAAGCAGGCTTCTCTTGGAGACGAAAATAACAGAGAAATTAGCCGCATTAACAGGAGAGTTTCAAGGAATCAAAAGAGACGTTACAAAGAAACTGGACCAGGCCCATCACTTAATGGAGGAAAGAAGGACTGCTCCACAGGCCAGGCAGCTTCTTGAAACGACCATAAAAAGCCTGGACAAAACTATCTTAAGAAGTGAGATGACGCTATTTACGGATATGAAAACAGAAAGAAGCCTGCTGCAAGCAAGCAGTCAGCTGGCAGAAGCTTCTAAATTTCTTCAAAAAAATATGCTTTCTGAAGCAAGACAGATTGTCCGCCAGGTTCAGTCATTACTCGAAAGACTTCAATTTCATCCATCGGAGCAAAAGTTGAAGCACTTTACTGCCAGTGGAAAGGAACAGGGAGACCGACTTACCTCTACTCAGACACAAGCGTCTTCTGCCGATGCCTACAGGCCTACTTTGTTACAAGAGGGATCCGCCCGTCAAGTCTTTGATTATTTAAGAAGTATTGGTTTTAACAGAGAAGCAGAAATTAGTCAGAGCCTGGCTGGACACAGAAGTCCTATAGGAGATGAAAATGTAAAGCACAAGCTGATGCAGGTAGCGAGAAATGAAGAAGAAGGGAGCCGGCTGCAACAGCAGGCAGCCCAAGGGGTGAATCATATTACCGGCCAACAGCTGTTAAGTAAGCCAGACCCTGGAAGCCCTATACAAACTATGTTTTTTTCGCTTCCTTATCTCTTAAAGGGAAAGGTCAAAGATTTACAGGTTTATGTGAACTCAAGGGACGAGAGAGGGATGTTAGACTGGGAAAATTGCAGCCTTTATTTTTTAATTGAAACAAAAAAATTAGGAGATGTTGGCATCTCCGTACAGGCGAGTGAAAGGAATCTGCAGGTCACATTAAAAAATGATCAACAAAATTTAAAAAGCAGTATGGAACCATTTATTAAAAAGACTGAGATCGCTCTGACTGAATTAGGCTACCGTGTAGCAGGCATTCATTTTAAGACGTTTACTGAAAAAGAAACAAAAGAAGAAGACCAGAGCGAACCCATGCCCGTTTTTACAGAGAAAGGATTTGACTATAAAATATGATCGTTTCTGCTTATTACAATCACAAACAGAGAAAAGAAAAAAATGGCCGGACAGCAGCGGTTATTCGTTATGACGAAGAAGAGTACCTGGTGCCTAGGGTAGTTGCACAAGGGAAAGGACAGGTTGCCCAGCAGATTATGGCTCTGGCCAAGGAAAATAACATACATATGCAGGAAGACCCTTTGCTCGTAGAAAACCTTTTGGATATGGATCTGGGGGAAAATGTACCTCCTCAGCTTTATTCGGTTATAGCAGAAATATTACTGCTTATTGAAGAAATGGAAAACAGCTATTAAAAGAAATGATTAACTGACGATAATACAAGCAAAGACTGCTTTCGGAGGTGTTTGAATTAATGTCAGGCTTAACAGATGAGTTTATCCATAGGAAATCTTCTCAAGAAATTACCTCACTTCTTTATGAAGCAGCTATCCATAATATAAATGAAGCAATAACTGCTATACAAATGAAAAATTATATGGAAGCTAATGGGAATTTACAAAAAACCAATGACATCTTATACCGCCTTGGTGCAGGTTTAAATTATGAAGCTGGAATTATTTCTGACCAGCTTGATGCTCTGTACAATTATCTTGCAGAACAAGTGATAGAAGCGAATCTAAAAAAACAAATTGAGCCCTTGAAATTGGCTCTCGAAATCCTGACGAACCTGGCTGGTGCATGGAATCAGGGAATCAAAGCCAAACCGGAGACCCGCTTTAAAACGATTCGCCAAAAGACCAATATTTACGAGCAGCATGTTATGCAAGAAAGCTGACAGAAAAGGAGATCCACATGAAAATTAATAATAATATTCAAGCGTTAAATGCCTACCGAAATTTAAGTCAAAACCAAGTGCATGTTTCTAAAAGCCTTGAAAAGCTTTCTTCCGGACTTCGTATCAATAAGGCAGCAGACGATGCAGCGGGCCTCGCTATTTCAGAAAAGATGCGCTCACAAATCAGAGGGCTGAAGCAGGCAGAACGAAATGCAATGGATGGAATCTCTTTAATGCAGACATCAGAGGGAGCGATGCAGGAAGTTCATTCCATGCTGCAGCGAATGAGAGAACTGGCAGTACAGGCAGCAAATGATACAAACACTGAATATGACAGGGACCAAATACAAAAGGAAATAGATCAGCTGAAGCTTGAAATAGATTCTATTTCGGAGAAAACTGAATTTAATACACGGAAACTTCTAAACGGGTCCAGCGCTGTATTGTCTACTTTTCACGTTATCGATGGAAACGATGCAAACCAGGCTAATTTAACAAGCCTTCCTAAGGCAGTCAACGCCAACCTGAAGTCAGGCAATTACAGGCTTAATGTAGCTGAAGTCGAGCCCAAAATATCCATTGTCCAGCCCGGTGCAGGATTAGGGGCTGGGGATATTGATTTTCAACAGGTACAATCAGAAGCCTCTACCGAACCAACTACAGAGGCTGAAGAGGAGTCTCAGGTAAATGGTGGAGATCAAGTAGACGCTAATAATTTATCTGATCAGGTAAACGAACAAAATTTCCCCGAACCAACTACAGACGCTGAAGTTGAGTCTCAGGAAAACGGTGGGGATGAAACAGAAGCTGATGACCTTACTCCAGATGGACAATTAAATGGAGGAAGTGGAGACGAAGACTCTGGGGAAGGTATCCCTGATGAAAGTACACCTTTAATTAACAACTTTGCGAATATACCTTTAGGTGAATACACCATAAATGTAAGAAACTACGAAGGAAACAGTGCAACGATTGAAATTCTTGGTCCGGATGGTTTATCTATAGAAATTAGAAATGTAGAGGTTGGGGATGGCAGTGGACCAGAAAATATCGGAGGGCTAGCGATTAATACAGGTGCTATCCAGCGGTCCGGTACGGTTAAAGTGTCTATGGAAATGGAGGCCGCCTTCTCTCTCCATTACCGGGAACCAGGTAACGAAGATGGTGAATATCATACGCACGCTTTTAGCAAAGAACTTACATCCAGAAATGGAGTAGTTACTCACGGAGGCCTTGAATTCCCTATTTCCAGTAATTTACAACCATCGAATGCTGAGGAAGCGACAGCATTTACAATTGTGAATAATGCCCTTGCATTTCAGATTGGCCCCAACACCAATCAGCATGTGCTTGTCGACATCCCAAAGATGGACACCGTACAGCTTGGTATTGAAGAAATAGATGTGCGCAGCCAGGAAGCAGCTAATCAGGCTATTTTTGCATTGGATGAAGCAATTAACAAGATTTCTGATGCCCGCTCAAAGCTTGGAGCAACACAAAACCGTCTTGAGCATACGGTTAATAACCTGCAAATCACTCATGAAAATTTAACGGCCTCTGAGTCTCGTATTCGTGATGCAGATATGGCGTTGGAAATGACAGAATTCACAAGGAACAATATTATAAACCAGTCGGCGACAGCCATGCTTGCACAGGCTAATCAATTGCCCCAGGGAGTGTTACAGCTACTTCAATAAAAGTTATCATTCACAGGATAATAGAAATCATTTGCCCAAGTTTTATGATGTTTTAAGAGGAAGCTAATGTGACCTACCATCCTTGTGTGGCCGATGGTACAATGAGAAAAACTGTAAAGGGCGTGACGAGAATCGATATACAAAAGGTTGGCCGCTCGGAACTTCAACAAAATGAAAAAAAAAAATCCGGACCTGAGCCTTCTCTTTCATTTACTGAAATCATGAACAAGCAAAAAGATGAAAAAGCACATGAACGATTCACTAAGCTTGTTCAGCAAATCGAAAACCAGGGGAATGTGCTGGTCGAAACAAGAACAGTAGAGGAGCTTAGAAAGTATAAACTTCTGGTAAAAGAGTTTATGCAGGAAGCAGTGGAACATGGTCTTCGTCTTGAAGAAAAACGCGGATTTAACAGAAGAGGGCGTACAAAAATATACAAAACCGTTCAAGAAGTGGATCAAAAGCTTCTTGACCTTACAAATGCAGTGCTGGAAAAAAATAAAAAAAGCCTGGATATTCTTGATTTAGTGGGGGAAGTAAGAGGGCTGCTGGTTAATGTCTATACATAATAGGTTTGTACAGGAAGCTTTCCTCCTCTCTTTAAGAGAGAAAGCAAATACTGATTACATTAAAACGAAGAGAAATTTGACGTAAATGGACTATATTGTGATTCTCTCGCGTATGATTTAAGCAGTGCTCTCTAGGAAATGCTTATTCCGTTTTTATGAACTGCTTTAAAGATTGCGGCTTATTCTCATTTCTAATATTCTATTCTTTGTGAAGAAAAGAGGAGTGATTTAGCTTTGCAGGTTGTTAAAGGTAACAGCACAGACGAAGTTGTTCACAAATCCTTCACTTGGTTTTCAAAAATTGGTAACCAAAGCTCTAAGCTAGAAGTGTATAGTAGAAATCAGAAATTCTTTTTATCTAAACAAAAATTAAGAATAGGAAGTGAATAGAACGTGATCGTTCATGACTTGGTGGAAACGAAAGAATATTTTACAGAGGAAACAAAGGCTGACTACTATGTGGTATATGAGAAGTTTGAAAACAGTGATGCAAGCTTTGAGAAAAGCGGTCGTTTCTCTGTAAAAGAAGCCGATACAGAAGAAGTTGTGCAGATATTTTACGGCTGCAAGGATAATTCCTTATGTTCATTAGAAAAATATAAGGTAGACGAGTATCCTTCTGTTGAAGCAATCCTTAAACAAGTAAAAAATGACCATCAAGAAATATTTGCTTAATAAATCAGAAAGCCTCCCTGGTATATACCATGGAGGTTTTATTTTTTTATTTATGAGCCTTTGTTCTTAATTCTTATTAACGATATAATATAAAGAGAGAATGGAAAATTGAGGTGACTGTATGATAAATGTGTTGTTTGTCTGTCTGGGGAATATTTGCCGGTCTCCCATGGCTGAAGCGGTCTTTAAAAAGAAAGTCCAGGAAGCAGGCTTAAGCAGTAAAATAACTGTAGATTCAGCCGGTACAGGGCACTGGCATATTGGAAACCCTCCTCATGAAGGAACGATTGGCATACTTACGAAAAATAATATTGATGCGGCCGGACTTCAAGCAAGACAGTTAAAGAAAAAAGACCTTTCTGAGTTTGAATACATCATTGCTATGGATGCTGAAAACCTGGGAAATATCAGAGCGTTAGCCGGACACAGCAATACAGGGGAAATCTCACGTTTATTAGACTACGATCCATCTTCTCCTGGTGAAGATGTTCCGGATCCATATTTTACAGGGAATTTTGAGGAAGTGTATGAGATGGTTGACTGTAGCTGTACAAATCTCCTTACTCATATACGGGAGCGTGAGGGGATATGAAAACAAGTGTTGAACTTGCTTTGTCCTCGATTAACGCCGAAGACCATATCAAAACTGTCCAGCCTGTCTCAGGAGGAAGTATTAGTTCAGCTTATTACGTAGAAACGACGAGTGAACGTTTTTTTGTTAAGCTTCATGAAGAAGCCCCTAAGGATTTCTTTTCACAGGAAGCTGGCGGTCTTCAGTTTCTTGAGGAAACCCATACATTAGCTGTGCCTGAGGTTTTAGGGTGGGGAAAGAAGTTTATTGTAATGGAATGGGTGGAAGGAGAAGCAACAAACAAAACCGAGGAGATGCTGGGAACCAGACTGGCTCAGCTTCATTCCCATCATGGAACTTATTTTGGTCTCGAGGCAGATAACTTTATTGGAGAGCTCCCCCAGTCCAATGGATGGGAAAAGACATGGGGAGATTTTTTAAGAGAAAAACGATTAAAGCCGCAGTTTGATTTAGCAAGGTCTCTTGGAAGACTGTCAGGTCAGAGAGGGAGCAAATCTCAGAAGTTATTAGAGAAAGTTGATGAGTTAGTACCTCCTGACAGAAAGCCTTCTCGTCTGCATGGTGATTTATGGGGTGGAAACTGGATAGCAGGCCCGGGTGGAGAACCCTTCTTAATAGACCCTGCTGTGTTTTATGGTGATTATGAGTTTGAAATCGCTTTTATGGATTTATTTGGCGGATTCTCTCCTCGAGTGTATGGAGCGTACCAGGAATCAAAGGAGCTGGAACCCGACTTTGAAGATCGAAAGCCGTTGTATCAGCTTTATTATCTTCTTGTTCACTTAAATATCTTTGGTGAAAGCTACGGACGTTCTGTTGATAAAATTTTAAATAAATATGTATAACAGGGGCCTCGGCAATGAGGACCCTGTTTTATTTTTCAATTAAGTTACCAACATTAACCGTCATTTCATTCTCCGTATCGCGCAAGTCATAAATGCGCGCTGTGCTATTTTCAGGGTCAACGGCTTGAATGTAAACGGCTACATCATTATAGTATACATGTTTCATTTCTGGAGAGGATGATATTTCTTGAGCTCTCTGAATATTCATAGGCAGATTCTCCTTTGCTGCTTCATTTATTATATATCCTAGGGTGACGATAAGCTGCCTTAATTATACCTAAAAGTTTATTTCTGCCTTGATGAGGGTAGGTAAGGAACGATAGGGGACAGGTGATTTGATGAAGTATGATGTGTTAATCGCAGGAGGGGGAGTAGCCGGGCTGACTCTCGCTTTAAAATTAGTTAAGAAAAACATTCACGTTTTACTTATTGAAAAGGCTAAGCAGAACCCGCAAAAGGTGCTCTATAAAGGAGAATTGCTGCAGCCGAAAAGCATAAAAATATTCAGCGATCTGGGCTTATATGACTTGCTGGAAAAAGAGAGCTACCCCTTACATGTTATTCACTCGATTGAAGTGGAGCTTCAAGAAAATGGATTTCCATCTCCCATATTTGAGAGCGAGCTTCGTTATGATAAACTTGACTCTTTTTACAATCAGGCTTTTATGATCCCCCATGAAAAGCTGAGATCCATTTTACTGGAAGAATTAAAAAGATACGAAACATTTCATTATATATGGCCTGGTACATTCCTGGATTTTACTGAGGACCAAACCCCTGATGCCAGGAAAGCAAGGATTAAAACAAAGGATAAAGAACTGTACTGCCAGGCTGATTTCTACGTAGGAGCTGAAGGCAGGGTTTCAAAAATCAGGGATTCCATGAAGACAAAAGTGAAGGAAAGTGATTATAATCATCAATTTTTAACGGTTTCCTTTCCACGTCCTCCTTCCTTAAAAGAATCTGTTATTTTTGCAAGTAAAGATAGTTTTCTCGGCTTATTTCCATTGCCTGAGGGAGAGGTAAGGACAGTTCTGTTGATTCAGCCAGGACAGCTGAAAAAAATGAAAGAAGATGGAATCGAAAGTTTTTACAGGGCTTATTATCAGTTCATGCCTGAAATGAAAGGTTACGTAGACTCCGTTGGATGGAGGGATATTCAGCTGATGATCCCAAAGCGCCATAACGTCTCCCATTATGTGGAAGAAAATAAAGTGATTATAGGGGATACAGCTCACAGCGTCCATCCAATGGCTGGGGAAGGAATGAATCTGGCTATTCAAGATGCTGATGTGTTAGGAGAGCTTCTTGGCTGGATGTACAAAGAAAATAAAACGGACCACAAACATTTAACGTGGTTTGAAACGATCAGGAAGCCCAGGGCAGAATACTTATCTTTTCTTAGTCATCAATCTGCCTTAGCTTACTCTTTTCCATACCAAACTGCAAGGAAGACAAGGATGAGAGCTTTATATTACATGGAGAATATACCCAGACTCCATTTCAAGCAGATGCTAAATATTTCTGGGCTTGGCATGTGGAAGTTTTCAGCATGGGATTACATGAGAACTATTGGTCTTCCTCCATGGTTTACCTCTAAAAAGCAATATTCCCCGCAAAAGCAGCAGCCGCATTTTTTTACACACAAAGACGATTATCCTTGGTACTACAAGTACCATTAACTTGATATGAGGTGAGTGGAGAAATGATAAAGGAAATGAAACGATTACTGGAAGCAAGGAAATGGATGAAAAAAAATGAAGAATTTCTCCCGACCTGGCATGCCCATGTAGGATATAGTTTGGACTTATTTGATCATTTTGCCAAAGGGGCAAAGGTCCAAGAGGTACAAAGAAAACATGAGCTTGATGAGGCTCTTCTCAAACGATGGGTGGAAGTAGGCCTTGCTATTGGACACCTGAAAAAGAAACGTAATGGGAAAGTAAAAAGTCATAAAGAGATGACAAGATATATTTCTAGACATAGTCCTTATTCAGTTGGCGTCCTGTTAACAGAAATGATGGAGCTGCATATACCGACGCTTCTGTCATATAAAGATGTAATGAAGGGAAAGGAGCGGGTTAGCTACCTGGAAAAGGATTACGGTCCGATCGTTGCCCAGACATCTTCGTTATTAGAAGCATTAGCTTTCCCAAAACTTATGGAAGTGATCAAGAAAAATAAAGCTTCTTCTATATTGGATATGGGCTGTGGCTATGGCGGTTATCTAAGTCGTATTTATGAGAAAAATCCCGCTCTTAAATTAACTGGAATTGAGCTTCATGAAGAAATTGTAAAGGAAGCAAAGGAACAGACTAAGCAAACAAATGTAGAGATTATTCAAGGTGATATACAGAATTTTTATACAAAAGAATACAAATCAGATATTGTAATGATGAATAACCTGCTTTACTATTTTTCAATGGAAGAGCGGCAGGACTTATTTAAAAATGCAAAAGAGCTGTTAAATAAAAAAGGACGTTTACTCATTATGGCTCCGTTACAGAACTCCAAGCATGGACAAGCCTTTTCAGCAGCATTTAACAGCTTTATGTCAGCCCATGAAAATTTATACCCTCTTCCTTCTGAAAAGGAAATAAAGAGTTATGCCAAGAAAAGCGGTCTCAAAGTAAAGAAAGTCTCCCCTATCATTAAAGAAGGCGGATGGTATTTGATTGAGATTGCCAAATAAAAAGAAATGGAACGTTATCGTTCCTCCTGAATAGCATGAGATATAGGCTCTGCCGTATTGATGCTTTTATAGGAGGGACTTTTTTATGTGTGGAATAGCAGGATGGATACATTTTTCCTCTGACCTGCATCAAGAAAAAGAAGAGATGCTAAAAATGATAAAGACGCTGCGGCTGCGAGGGCCAGATGAAGAAAATATATGGTCTGACCGTCATGCTTTGTTTGGACATACACGACTCATTGTTGTGGACCCTGCTGGGGGAAAACAGCCAATGACAAAAACGGCAGCAGGGAAGACATGTACGATCATTTATAATGGAGAACTCTATAATACAGAAGAGGTGCGAAAAGAGCTTCTAGCAAAAGGGTATACCTTTGCTTCTTCCTCAGATACTGAAGTGCTGTTAACAGCGTTTCTTGAATGGAAGGAACAGTGCGTGGAAAAGGTAAACGGTATTTTTGCTTTTGCCATTTGGGATCATCATAAAGAAGAGCTTTTCCTGGGAAGGGATCGGCTTGGAGTAAAGCCTCTCTTTTTTGCAGAAAAAAACGGAGGCTTTCTTTTTGCTTCAGAAATAAAAGCTATTTTGGCACACAGGGAGGTAAAACCTGTCCTTGATGAAGAAGGGCTATTGGATATTTTCGGCCTGGGGCCTTCACGGACACCTGGGAAAGGAGTGTTTCAAGGGGTTCAAGAGCTTCGACCTGCCCATGTCCTTCGTCTTTCAAGAACGGGAAAAAGAATCAGCAGATACTGGAATGTAAAGAGCGCTGATCATAAAGAGGATGAGCGGGATACTGCTCTTCATATACGCCAGCTGCTTCAGGATACTGTAGAAAGACAGCTGATTGCTGATGTACCGGTAAGTACTCTTTTGTCCGGGGGAATAGATTCCAGTGCTTTGACAGCTTTTGCCGCTACACATCTTGCTGGTGAAGGGAAAGGAAAGCTTCATACGTTTTCTATCGATTATGAAGATAACAGCAAGCACTTTAAAGCAAATGAATTTCAACCGGCCAGCGATAAATCGTTTATTGAATTAATGAGTAAACAATACTCGACAATTCATCATAACAAAGTGATTCCTGTTCATACATTGGCTGATATGCTGGATGATGCAGTTATGGCCCGTGACTTGCCTGGCATGGCAGACATTGATTCTTCCTTACTGTGGTTTTCAAAAGAAATAAAAAAGACTGCGACTGTGGCACTATCTGGAGAGTGTGCAGATGAAATCTTTGGAGGGTATCCCTGGTTTTACAAGAAGGACCTTCTTCAGAGAAAAGGATTTCCGTGGATGGACTCCTTGAGTGAACGAAAAAAGCTGCTGCGAAAGGAATGGCAGGAAAAACTAAACGTAGAAGAGTATTCACATGACCGGTATCTAGAAACATTGAAGGAAGTTCCTGCTCATGAAGATGATTCAAAAGAAGAGGCAAAGAGAAGGGAAATGTTTTACTTAAACATGATATGGTTTATGACCACTTTGCTTGATAGAAAAGATCGCATGAGTATGGCAGCAAGTCTGGAGGTAAGGGTGCCGTTTGCCGACCACAGGCTGGTTGAATATGTGTGGAATATTCCTTGGGAAATGAAGAGGTTAAATGGGATGGAAAAAGGAATCCTCCGTAAAGCGCTGGAGGGCATTTTGCCTTATGAAGTCCTTTACCGAAAGAAAAGTCCATACCCTAAAACACACCATCCAGTTTATACAAATCTGGTAACTCAAAAAGTCAGAGATATACTGGCAGATAAACACGCTCCAATTCTTGAAATAGTGGACCGTGCCGAATTAAAAAAGCTTGCTGACAGCAAGGGTGCTTCTTTTACCGTTCCCTGGTTCGGGCAGCTGATGACAGGACCTCAGCTCCTTGCCAATATGGTTCAAATGAATAAGTGGCTTAAAATTAACAACATAGACATTATTTCTCCTTAAGACGCCATAATAGGGGGAATGAACCAGGCTAGGACAATAACTGTCTCACCTAAGTAACTGAGGCCCAACTATTGGATTCAAAACTGTTTGGTTATCCGACCGTGGCGATATTCCCCTGTTAGCTGAAGCCATGCTAGAGGCATAGAAGACACCGTGAAAGCGAATGAAATGAAGCTTAAGGGGATGTCGCCCTTGTGCCTTTAGGTGCAAGGGAGTGGACTTTGAACAAACAACCAATAGAATACTGAAAACAAAAAAGAGCTCTCACAGATGTGAGGGCTCTTCTCTCTCGCTGGGTTTTGTCCCAGACTCATTTTAAACAGGAAGTAATTAGACTAATCCCGCATTTCATCAAAGGCTTTTTGCATTGGCTCCATCATGTTATTGTTTCCATTTCCATTTCCATTGCTTTGGCTTCTTCCCAGGCTGTAAGCCGCTGCCCCTACTCCTAAGCTAACTAAAGATAACATGACTGCATTATTGCCATTGTTTTTGCGGTTGTTATTTCGCCCCATGCCAAACATGAAACCATCTCCTCCTGTGTTTTAGCTGGAATTCATTCATTCAGCCCAGCCACTATTAATATGAGGATTTTTCTTGGCATGTAAACAAGGATGTTGTTACCATGAGCTGCTCAACTAACAAAAGAGGTTCCCTTATAGTAAGGAACCTCTTTTGTTTCGTTATTCTTCCTCTGCATCATTGAGGTTAATTTCAATTTCCAGGTCATCACCAATGGTTTCTGCTTGACCGTCGGTTGCTCCTTCAATAGAAAGAGTAAGGGTTTCAAGTTCGGCCGGATCCATGTCTAAGTAGAAAATAACATAATCCTTTTCGACTGTGTCTTCTCCAAACTCGCCGCCTACACTGCCCGAATCAAAAATATCGGCATTTACCTCTTCACCTGTATTGGTGGAAAGAGAAGCTTGGTTAGGATAAAAAATTACTGTGTCTTCTTCATTGTTTTGAGCTTCCATAAGCACAGCTACAATTGTTTCATCGTCTTTTTCTCCAACAAGAACTTCTTGGATGGAAAGCGAAATAGGACCGGATTCCTCTTCGATACCAAGGTCAGTGTCTTCATATATAATAGTGGCATCATCAATTCCTTCAGCTGTAGTGGTTTCTTCTTCCGCTTCTTCTTCATCCAGCTCTTCATCTGGATCTGGAGCTTCTTCTTCCTCCTGTTCGTCCTCATCAATATCCTCGGCATCTTCCTCAGGAGCCTGTGCATCCTCTTCTACAATATCCCCGTTTTCTTCTGCTCCTTCATCAATAACGGCATCGTCTTCTTCACCGTTACATGCTGTTCCAAGAACAAGCACAGAAGAGAGGGACACGAGCAGTAATGATTTTTTCATTCATTGTTCCTCCTATGTAAGCATGATAATAATCTCTTCGATTGACCAATTATTAGTATACCTAAATAAATGAATTTGTAAAGAAAAGGGTATGGGTAAGCTATTGTTTGTTCTCAAAGAGCTGTGACTGATTATATGTAGCTTTCACAGTTATACTATCCTATAAGAAATCCTTGTGTTTGTTCATGAAAAGGATTCGCCAACCATGAGTTATTTTTCTGTAAAGGAAAAAAACCTCCCCCTTTTAAGGAGAGGCAATAAAGAATCTAAGCTGCTTCTTTTTTATCCTCCAAAATTTCATCTGCCTGAACATTAGCAAATTTCAAGGAATAAAGAATAAAGAAAACACCAATTGCACAATAAGCCAGTGTAAAGTCTCCCGCTGCATTTACTGCTAAAGATGGTGCATGCATAAATCCAAAGAAAGAGAGGATGGCACCAACGAAAGAAAACGCTGCAGCCTTTTTGAAATTATGGTCAATGATAAAGACGGTAATGGCTCCAAGGATAATGGCCGTAAACATGGCTCCTTCACCGAGGGGGACAATGCCAGTTGAAATATCTCTGACTACTTCACCAGCTTCATTGTTAAATCTTGTCATTACATAGTTAGCGACATAAGGAAGCATAGCCAGTGCCACTGCCGGATAATACTTTGTGGAATTCTGCTGAAAAGCAGAAGATACCATGGAAATTCCTACAAAAACCAGGATAGGAGCAACAGCTGCTACAGGTATGAAAGCGGAGATAGCAGCAATTAAGCCAAAACAAGCTGCCAGTGCAAATACAGCGGCGTTCAAAATGCTGTATCCCCTTCCGGCTCCCATCCATTTCGAACCTACCGTAGCAATGTACACAGTAGTTGGAAACAATCCACCAAACAATGTGCCGATCATTGTCCCTGTTCCATCAACAGCCTGGCATTCTCTTACGTCATAATCATCCCCTTCAGCAGACATGGCTTCTACATTATTCATTGTCTCAATTGCATTATAGAGTGTAATAGGCAGAATAACTGCCAGTAAGCCAATAAGGGAGCCAAATAAATAATTAAATCCTTCAATCCCTGCAAGTGTGGGAACAAGAGGATAAAAACCAAGATTGGCCATTCCTTCTTGTACCTGGTTCATATTTACCTCACCAATCGCGAAAGCAAGGACGGTACCAATAACAATCGCAAAAAGAGATGTCGGAATGTTAAAAGGCATGGATATCTTGCCAAGAACGCCCACTAAGATAATGGCTAAGACAACTAAGCCGACAACAGGTACAGAGAATGTATTGAATAGCATTTCTCCAGCGATAAACGTAAGAGCGACACCTGCAAGGGCGCCAAGCATAGCTGCGCGGGGAAGGTTGCGCTTTACCCAGTTTCCGGAAAAAGCAACAAGAGCTTCAATCAACCCGCTTATGAAACAAGCAGCCAATGCAATTTTCCATGCGAGTTCCGGATCACCTGTTAATTGGTTTGCCGGCAGCAGGACCCCGAAGAGAAAAATAAACATAACGGGTGTGCTGATCCCGTAGGAAAGAGCTGTTACGTCTGTTCTTCCTTCCTTTTGTGCGAGACGGTTGGCCATGTAAGCGTAATACAGGTTACCAAAAATGACTGCTGCGGCCGCTCCAGGAATTACTTTTCCAAAAACAATTTCTGCAGGAAACCCCATACCAAGCATGGTTACGGCAATGATAACAAAATTGGCCAGGTTGTTTTGAAATAATGCAAAAAAGGCGTCCGTATCTTCTTTCTTATACCACGGGTAATGGACAGTGTTGGTTGTCATCGTTTTCCCTCTTTCTTACAGGCTCTGAGATGCCATTTCATTTTTTACAAATTCTACCTTGCTATTTGACAACGTTTCTATGCGGGCAAGTGATTCTACCCGGTAGCTTGCATCAACAAGCTTCTGCCGTCCCGGCTGAAAGGACTTTTCAATTACAATCCCAAAGCCGGCAATTGACGCACCGCTTTGCTTAATAACAGAAGCAAGCCCCAGGGCAGCTTGTCCATTAGCTAAAAAGTCATCAATAAGCAAGACGCGGTCAGTCGATGTGAGAAGGGATTTGGAAATGGTGATCGTATTTGTTTCTTTCTTTGTAAAAGAATAAATGTCCGCAGTATAGACATCATCTGTCATAGTTATTGACTTTTTCTTTCTTGCAAAAATGAGCTCTACTCCAAGTTCGGAAGCAGTCATAAGAGCAGGGGCGATGCCGGAGGATTCTATCGTTACCACCTTGGTTATCCCCTCATGTCGAAAGCGAGCAGCAAACTCTTTACCTATTTCGCTCATTAAAGCAGGATCAATTTGATGATTTAAAAACGTATCGACTTTCAATACACCTTCAGATAAAACAAGGCCTCTTTCGGTAATTGCCTTTTCCAACCTTCTCATTTCTGTCATCCTTTCAGTTACAATTCATCCACTCAATGAAAAAAGCCCGATCTCCAGTGTCCATATGAGCGAACAACTGATGATCGGGCTGTGTGCATAAAATAAGCCATATTCATCCGAGGTTCACCCATAGTCGAATGATATGGTCATTCGGTAGAAACTTGCAGGCCGTATTCCCGCGATTATATGAGTGAGTATGTATAAATTTGTCGTATGTATGGATTATAACGCAAATTGACAATGTTGAAAAGAAAAAATAGCTTTAAATACGAATTTTAATTTTAATTAGGATTTTAATGTTCGTATTTTGGCGGGTTTTTCTTTTTAGGAAGTAATGATAGATGGTGATTTTTACAGGCTGTCTCGTTGACTTTTATATGGCTGTTCGTTACATTTTATGAGGGTAACCGCAATGGAAAGCTATTCTTTTTTGAATCACTCAATAAAGAAAAGTAAAGATGAATGGTTTCATGGCTTTTAGACAAGGTTATACATATGTAAAAGAGGTGATTAAATATGTTGAAAAAATTATTTGGAAAGAAAAATGAGCCACAGGATTTGGTGGTTTATTCTCCTGTTTCAGGAAAATACGTTGATTTAACAGAAGTACCTGATCCAACATTTTCGGAAAAAATGATGGGAGAAGGCTTTGCTGTTGATCCTTCTGAAGGACGGGTAGTATCCCCAGTAGATGGAAAGGTCATTCAAGTATTTCCTACAAAACATGCTGTTGGTATTAAGTCTAATGAAGGTCTTGATATTCTTATTCATATCGGACTGGAAACAGTGGCAATGAATGGAGAAGGGTTTGAAGCTCACGTCTCAGAAGGAGACAAAGTAAAAGCGGGAGACCTTCTCATTGAATTTTCCCTTGACGATGTTAAGGAAAAAGCAAAAAGTACTTTAACTCCAGTGGTATTTACTGAAGGGGAACAATTTGAGAACCTGGAATTAAAAGAAGCTGAAGATGTAAAATGCGGAGAAACGGAAGTCGCTTCTGTGACTGTGAAAGCTTAAGGCATTAGTGAAAACACCCGAGCAACCGGGTGTTTTTTTGTGCCTGCAAGTTTTTAGGTTTCTTATATATTTCTCAGGGAAATTTAGTTTTAAACCATAGGATACGGGAAGGTAGATTGTATAGAACAAAACAAACAGGTATAGCTACCGGAGGTGATTTCCTTGGCAGAAAGAGTAATAGGCGTTTATGAAAAAGAGCAAGAAGTCATTACTGCTGTTGAAGAGCTTAAAAAAGAAGGACTTGACCCTTCTGATATGTCTTTGGCTGTTGATGAAAAGACAGATGCCAGATATTTGACGAGAGAAACAGGTGTGCAAACAGAAACTGAAAAAACAACTGAAGCCAGCGAAGGCAATAATAAAGGAATGCTTGATAAACTTAAGCAAGCTTTTACAGGAAATGATCAACAGAGTAATGAGGCATCTGGAAATGTAAAAGAAAAATTTATTAGTATGGGCATGACTGAGGAAGAGGCAACAGAGTATAAGGACCAAATAAAAGAAGGAAAGATGGTTTTATTTGTAACCAGAGATGCAGACGAGGGTTTAGGAGGTCCAATTGGGCATACTACCAAACCTACGTCAACGGATCGTCCTCCATTAATGGGTTCCACCTCAAGTGAAAGGGAAACTGAGGAAAGCTCCATGAAAACAGAGCAAACCCCAGTTGAAACAGAAGGATCACCAAATAAACCAGCGAAACCCAAAAGGTCATATGCGACTCAAGGCACTAGTGATCCAGCGCCGGAAGGATCTTCTCCACAACACAGTAAATCTGAGCCAGTCGCTTCAGAGGATGAAAATAGAAACAAATAAAACATTTCTTATAATGTCGACAGGGGACCAGCATACGCTGGTTCTCTTATTATAAAGAACGAGCATTGATTTTTTATTCATTTATTTATTTATTTATTTTCCATCGCTCCCTGGGTAGCGGCTGCATTAACGTGACCACATCCTTTTTTGCAAAGCCTTGTTTTCAAAGAACAATGTAGGGGAATTGAAGTAAAAAACACTTTTTAAAGAAAGGAAGGTAAAAAAATGGCCAATAGAGTTGTTGGTGTGTATGATTCAAAAAAGAAACTTCTGGAGAATGTGGAAGAGCTTAAGGCAAAAGGCATTGATGCATCGGACATTTCGATTGTAGCGAAAGACGACGATACAGCAAATTTTTACGGTGAACAAACCGGGGCTCAAACGATGGCGGATACGTACGATGCTGACAAAGATGAAGGGTTTTTTGAGAAGGTCAAAGCGGCCTTTCAAACAAAAGGTGAGGTTGAAACAAGTGACGCAAGGACCCTGACTGATAAGTTTATGACCTTGGGACTGCCGGAAGAAGAGGCCAGAAAGTACCACGATAAAGTGGAGGACGGAGGGATTGTGGTCTTAGTGGATCGTCCTGCCTATGAAGAAAACGGCAGTAAGAGTAGTCAGGGCAATAATCAAGAAGGTATTTCATCCACTTCTTCGGATGCAGGTGCCGAACCCCTCGCATCCTCTTCTGATATAGGAACAGAAACAACGAGAAACGAGAGTGACCATCCAATCGAAGGGACACAAAATCCTGCACCAGGCAGAGACAATTTTTCTGACAACGCGTTAAATCATCAGGAAAATAATGAAAATAAATAATGGAAAAAGGGCAGCACAAGCTGCTCTTTTTTAAAAAGAATAGTGTTGTTTTTCAGTAGGGGTGCTACCAAAGAATAGTAAAGGGAGGCAGGAGTATGATGTTTAAAGGAGACCCTACCTTTCATGGCCTTTGTTCCCTATGCAGCCGAAAAATTAAAAATGAGGGATATTGGAAGGAAGATTCATCATACGGTTCTTTTAAATACTACTGTTCCGAGGACTGTATGAAAAAAGAGGAACCAGACCCTCAGTAACAGCTGATATTTAGGACGGGTGCAGCTGGAAGGCTGCGCCGATTCTTTGAAGGTAGACAAATTTTACCTTTGGCTGCGAACTCGTTTTTCTTTTAATGCCTTACTCTTTACAGTAAAATAAGGTACATAGTTTGATAGAAAGAGTGAGTGTATTATGATCATTCAAAAGGTACTTAACCATAATGCAGCTATAGTAAAGGAAGGTAACGAGGAAAAAGTTGCTCTTGGGGCGGGGCTTGCCTTCCATAAAAAGAGAAATGATACGATTGATTCGACAAGGATAGAAAAGCTGTTTGTATTAAAAGAAAAAGAACAAGATCATTTCACCCATCTTTTACACTCAATAAAAGAAGAAGAGGCTGAAGTTATAAGAAAAATCGTAAAAAAAGCTGAGTCTGAATTGAATGCCACTTTTAATGAAAGAATTTATATAGCGTTGTTTGATCATATTGTCTTTACCATAGAAAGGGTGCAGTCAGGTCAGTCTGCAGCAAATTATTTACTTCCTGAAATAAAAGGATTATACCCAGATGAATTTAAGGTCGGGTTATGGGCTGCTGAGGAGATAGAGAAAGTGACAGGGACCTCCATGTCAGAAGATGAAGCTGGTTTTATCGCGCTTCATCTCTATACTGCAAGAACAAAACAGCCTACAGTTGAAGAAGCGATGAATCTTACTGAAGCGATACATTTAATGGTTGAAGTATGCGAAAAGTCGCTGGGAGTTACCTTTCCAACGGATACAGTTGCCTATCAGGGGTTAATTACTCATTTAAATATTGCCATTAAAACAGTCATACAACAGGAAGATATAAGCTCTACTCCATCTGAAATGGTTCAAATGATCAAGAAAGGTTATCCCGAAGTCTATCAAAGCACGCAAGCTGCAACTGAGGCTTTAAAAAAAGAATATGGACTGCACCTTCCCGAAGACGAGAACGTATATATATCGATGCACATTCAAAGAATATTAGTCAGAATAAAGGAAGAGGAAAAAAATAATGCCTGAAGACTCTGGTCTTTGGGCATTTTTTCATTGATGCAGTCAAAATGGCCTGAAATATACAGAAATCGGGTAATTGATTGTCCTCTGGACATATTCAAATGTCCCCTCCTATGATATACTATTTTCCAATATGGGGAGATTTAAAACAATTCAGAAAAGAAGTATGGATGGATTAGAGTAGGAGGGACTCAAGTGAATAAGCAAGTCCGGATATATGATACGACCCTGAGAGACGGAACACAAGGTGAGGGAGTCAGCTTATCTGTTGATGACAAAGTAAAGATCGCCAGAAAGCTTGATGAGCTCGGCGTTCATTACATTGAAGGAGGCTGGCCTGGAAGCAATCCGAAAGATATGAATTTTTTCGAGAAAATAAAAGAATTGGACTTAAGGAACAGTGTGGTCACGGCTTTTGGAAGCACTCGTCGTTCCGGTATTAAAGCCTCTGACGATCCAAATTTAAATCGATTAATTCAAAGCGGTGTCAAGGCTGCTGCAATTTTTGGGAAAACGTGGGACTTCCATGTGACAGAAGCTCTGCAAACAACCTTAGAAGAGAATCTACAGATGATATATGATTCTATTTTATTTTTAAAAGAACAAGGCTTAGAGGTCATTTTTGATGCCGAACATTTTTTTGATGGCTATAAAAACAATGAAGAGTATGCGATTCAGGCCATCCTTAAAGCACAGGAAGCGGGAGCAGACTGTATTACCCTTTGTGACACAAACGGAGGGTCCCTTCCTAAGGAAATAGAAGACATTGTAAAGGATGTAAATGAAAAAGTCAGCACGCAAGTCGGGATCCACTGTCATAATGACGGGGAGCTAGCGGTAGCGAACACTTTATCAGCCGTTCGTGCTGGTGCAAGCCATGTGCAAGGGACAATAAATGGGTATGGCGAGCGTTGCGGAAATGCCAATCTCGTTTCTTTACTGCCGAATCTCCAATTAAAAATGGGGTATTCCTGTATTGGGAGCGCTCCTATGCAGGAGCTCGTTTCTATATCAAAATTTGTGCATGAGATTGCAAATCAAGTGCCGGCAAGCAATCAGCCATTTGTAGGGAATAGTGCGTTTGCTCACAAAGGCGGAATGCATGTCAGCGCAGTTCTTAAACACCCAGAAACCTATGAACATATTAAACCTGAAGTGCTCGGGAATAAGCGGCGGGTTCTTGTTTCAGAGTTGTCAGGCCAAAGCAACCTTATGTTTAAAGCAGAGGAAATGGGACTTACTCTTGATAAGAATGATCCCAAGGTTAAAGAAATTATTGAAAAACTAAAAGAAATGGAAAACCTGGGGTACCATTATGAAGCGGCTGAAGCGTCGTTTTTGCTTCTGGTAAAGAAGTTGTTAGGAGAAGACATTACGTTCTTTGAGCTGGATCATTTCAAAATCCTGACAGATAAAGAATCCAGTGATGAATTAACTACTGAAGCTGTTGTGAAGGTAAAAGTAAACGAAGAAGTGGTAATGACCGCAGCAGAAGGGAACGGGCCGGTTAATGCGCTGGACCATGCATTGCGTAAAGCGTTAGGCGAGTTTTATCCAGTGATTCATAAGATGTATTTATCTGATTATAAAGTGCGTGTGCTTGATGAGGGGGAAGCTACTGCTTCCAAAGTAAGAGTACTTATTGAATCATCTGATGGAAGAAATACGTGGAGCACCATAGGTGTGTCCGCCAATATTATAGAAGCAAGCTGGCATGCTCTTGTGGATAGTATCCGGTATCACTTTATGAAGCAGGACGAAGAGCTTGAAATCATAAAAAAAGATACTGTTAAGCCTCCAGTTGGAGTAAATAACCATTAAGCAAAGGGATGGCATTTCTATTGGTCTTTGGTACAATAAAAGACAGGATATAGTAAAGGAGAGAATGAGATGAGCAGAGCAGAGGTAAATGAAGAGAAAAAAGGTTATTTCGGGGATTTTGGCGGGAGTTTTATACCACCCCAGCTTGAAGCAGTATTAGAGAGGCTTGATAGTGCCTTCCAACAATATAAGGATGAACCGGAATTTATTGAGGAATACAATTATTATTTAAAAGAATACGTAGGGCGTGAAAACCCTCTAACATTTGCTGACCGGCTGTCAAATGAGCTGGGAGGAGCCCGAATTTATTTCAAAAGAGAAGATTTGAACCATACAGGCGCCCATAAGATAAACAATGTGATTGGACAGATATTACTTGCCAAAAGAATGGGAGCCCATCGAGTGATTGCTGAAACTGGTGCAGGCCAGCATGGCGTGGCAACGGCTACAGCATGTGCCATGCTGGGAATGGATTGTACCATCTATATGGGAAAAGAAGATACAAGAAGGCAGGAGCTAAATGTATTTCGCATGGAGCTTCTTGGAGCTAAGGTTGTCCCGGTAGATAAAGGAAGCGGACGCCTTAAGGATGCTGTGGATGAAGCGTTAAATGACCTGGTAGAAAACTATGAAACGACGTTTTACCTTCTCGGATCAGCTGTTGGTCCTCATCCATTTCCTACCATTGTTCATCATTTTCAATCAGTGATCAGTAAAGAGTCTAAAAAGCAGATTTTAGAAAAAGAAGGGCGCCTTCCTGATATGGTTGTTGCGTGTGTAGGGGGAGGCAGCAACGCGATTGGTGCATTTTCTGAGTATATTGAAGAGGAGGATGTACGCTTGGTTGGCGTTGAGCCTGAAGAAGCTGCTACCCTCACAAAAGGGACGCCGGGTGTCATTCATGGTTTTAAATGTTTATGTCTACAAGATGAGGAAGGAAATCCCCTTCCGACATACTCAATTGCAGCGGGGCTTGACTACCCGGGAATTGGGCCAGAACATAGTCATCTGAAAGTATCAGGACGAGGGGAATATGAAACGGTATCGAAACAGGAAGTGTTAGATGCTTTTCAAAAGCTAGCTCGTACGGAAGGGATCATTCCTGCCTTAGAAAGCGCTCATGCTGTGGCTTATGCTGTTAAAACAGCCCCTTCCATGGATGAAAACGATATTATTATTGTTAACCTCTCCGGCCGTGGCGATAAAGACGTAAATGAAGTCCGCCTGTTACTGAAAGATAAAGAAATATAAATAAGAGAAGGCTGGGAAAAAATCCAGCAAAAAAGAATGGCCTCACAGGTGGTGAGAGCCATTCTTTTTTGGAGACTGAATTGTCCCAAGCCTATTTGTATCTACCTGAAGGAAGGAAAAACATATGGCATATCAGGTTCGTCAATCTCTGTAATTTCCTGTAAGTGAATAGAAGGCATCGTGAAGCCTCCGTATTCCCCCTCCTGGATTGTCCCTCTAATAGTAACCCATGAGTCTTCCTCATAATGCACCGCTTCTTCGGATTCAACCAGCAACCCATAAACCGTAGCATCAGCAATGCAGCATGTCATGGAAAATCGGGCTACAACCATTTGGTTTTCGTTAAATTCTGGTTCTCTGTACACAAAACCAGCCACTTCTATTTCTTTGCCTTTAAAGCTGTCCAAGTGAATGTCCATCGCAGAGACCATGTCAAGAAAATTGTCTTCTGTAATGATTACTTCATCTTGATTTTCATAAGTATCTGCAATTTCTTTATAGTGGGAATCCAGTTCTTCCTCCTCGTATAAATCCTCCATCATATAATGCTCTTCCTCTGAGATTTCCCCTAAGCTGTCGCCGGAAGCGGAAATCGCGCCCGCCTCAAGATCCTCCAAATACTGCTCTGGATTATCAAGGTAAGCTTCCGCTCTGTTTGCTGTGTCTTGCTCCTCAGAAGCTTCTGCTACTGGTGTAGCAGGAGAAGGGGATGCGGTTGGACTTGTGAAAATACCAGAACCATATTGAATTCCCCGATTGGCAGCTACTGAACTGTCCAATACTTGATCAGGAAGTGAGAAACCAAGCACTACAGGAGCAACAAATATTCCATAAATCATTACCTTCGTTAGTGGCCGCCCCGTCATGCTATGGTCGCTTCCACAGTCACAAAAAAAATCTTCATTCTTTTTACTTGTGCTTCGTAATATCTGAATTACACCTAAGATAAATAGTACAATTGTTGCAGCATAGACAAACGGCAGCATCGTTGGCGCAATGTATAACCGAATGCTTCCTGATATAATCATTCCAAGCTGAAGAAGGGCAAAGCCAATTAATATAATTCCTCGAATATACGCATGAAAGCTTGTATCGGTTTGATTCTCCATGTTCTCCTCCTTTCAGAACAATTTCTTATATAATGGTTGTAGCTAAAGGCCAATGTGGATTTTTTTAAGTCATTTAATTATTGATAAAACCGTGAGACGCCTTCGGGATAGCATGAGCCGAACCTATAAAATAAATAATTGAAGGATCATGATACTTGTAAACACGCTCACTGTTACGACTGACATGAAAATCAGGACAAACTTTGTTTTAAAGAAAGCAAACAGCATAATAGTATTCTTTAAATCAAGCATCGGTCCATATACGAGGAAAGCGGCAATGGACCCGGTAGTAAACATACTGCCAAATGATGCAGCTACAAAGGCATCGGCCTCTGAACAAAGTGAAAGAACAAAAGCAAAAGCCATCATAACTCCTGTAGAGGCCCAGTCACTCGTACCAATTGCAAGAAGGAGACTTCTGTCCAGAAAGGTTTGAAACATAGCTGCGATGAAGGCACCGGCAATCAAGAATTTCCCCATAAGGAAAAACTCATCTGCCGCATGGTAAACCGTTCTTTTTATCCCGCTGCTTTGCGGTTTAGGGGCTGGCGTTGCCGCTGCCGCAATTCCGTTTCCCAGTAATTCATCTTTTTGCACCTTGAGCTGGTCGCTGTTTTTAAATATGGTATAAAGAACCGCTCCTATGATGATGGAGAGAACAAAAGCCAGTCCAAATCTTGTGTAAAAAACAGTGAGGTCATTGCGGAAAGCAAAATACGTAGAGGCCGCAACCACCGGGTTTAAGATCGGGGCTGCCACTAAAAAGACCACACCGACATGAAGAGGCATACCTTTTTTGATTAAGCGTCTGACCACAGGGATAATGGCACATTCACATATAGGGAAAATAGCTCCAAGCATGGCTGCAGGCAGCAGGGCGGCGTAAGCTTTTTTAGGCACGTATCTTTGTATAGTATCCTCTGAAACATAGACTTGGATAAGAGCAGATATAAAAACTCCTAGCAATATAAAAGGCACGGCCTCGATAACAATACCTAGAAAAATAGTGTTTACATTTAACCAGGATGACGGAAGCGTAAAGAGACCTCCATCTTTAAAAAGATCCATGCTGAAAAAAAGAATCACAAAAGTAAATAGCAGCAAAATACCAAGGGCATCTTTCATCCAGCCGTTCAGCGGGGAGGGGGTATGTTCCATATTAAATTTTTGCTCCATTCTTTCTTGGTCTTATATGTAAATTCTATGTGGCTTAGAGTGTATTTTAGCATAGATTCTTCTACTTTTATTAAGTAAAATAGAAAGTAATCCAGATTTTACAAACTTGTAATGAAAGAAACCATTGGGGGCCAAAAATGGAACAAAAGAAAACACCGGTCTATGTGCTTACAGGCTTTCTCGGAAGCGGGAAGACAACGCTTTTGAAAGAAATGCTTGCTGCAGAGAAATCAGCAGGAAAGACACCTGCAGTAGTTCTAAATGAGCTTGGGGAAGCAAATGTTGAAAAAAGCTACTTCAACGAAGAGACTCTAATAGAAAAGTTAAACGGTTGTATATGCTGTACTATACAAACAGATCTTACAGATGACCTCCTTGATTTTTTCACCTATTCAAAGAAGAAACCAGATGTCATGTTTATAGAAGGGACAGGGGTCGCTGATCCACTGCAGGTGATAGATGGACTAACTGATCCCAGACTGCAGGCTTTTATTGATATTAAATCAGTAATTGGCGTGGTTGATGCAGCAAGATACATAGAATACCAAAGCATATTTTCGAGCTCTAAAGAAGTAAGAGAAGTGTTACGGTCTCACCTCTTACACAGCTCGCTTCTTATACTCAATAAAGTAGATGAATGTGATGCCAGGACACTTGAAAAGGTGAAGAAAAAAATTGACAAGGCAAAGCCTTCTTCTGTTCCTGTTATAGAAGCCAGCTATGGGGATGTTTTACATGAAGAACTAATGATGTCACGGTTTGAACATACCCTTGAAGACAGTCAGGAACAAAGACAGGAAATTGAGCATTCTCATTTTCAAGCTCTGCACATTGAGCCGGAAACACAGCTGCTGAAAGGAAATCTTAAAAACTGGCTTGAGTCTCTCCCTGAACAGGTAGTTCGTGTCAAAGGGATTGTTCACATGAAAGGAGAGGGAAAAGGGGTTATTCTTCAATATTCACCTGGTTCTCTCAGTTTAGAACCACTTTCTCACAGAGGTGAGGAGGGAGTGCAGCGCTTGATTGTCATTGGCTACAATATTAATCCTGCCGATATAAAGGAATCATTCAGTAAAATGGTGCAAAAAGCAAAAGGGTGATCTCTTTTGCTTTTTGCATAGGAAAATATTTCTTTTACGTTTTCAGGCAATAATTTTGATTATTTTGTATAATTAATGTTAGAATAAAACCTACTTGCAAAAGCAGGTCTATTTTTTACACGTAAAGGGCCGTGAAATGTCCTTGCGGGACGGAATTAGTCCCTGTTTTATGATCATCGTATGCACGACTTTTTACAGGAGGGTAATAAATGATCAACGTAGAAGACAGCAGCTCACTATTAAGAAATGACGTAAAAAACCTTGGAAACATTCTGGGAGAAATTTTAGTTCACCATGGCGGTGTTTCCTTATTAAACAAAGTTGAAGAAATCAGAAAAAAAAGTATTGCCTTAAGGCAAACTCACAATGAAGAAGAATACAAAAAGCTGAAAGAAGAAATCAGCAGCTTGGAACCGCCTATGCGCCAGCACGTCATTCGTGCTTTTTCCACATATTTTCACCTGGTTAATATTGCAGAACAAAATCATCGCATTCGAAGAAGACGCCAATATCAGCTTGAAGATAACGATGTAAGTCAGCCTTTTTCTCTGGAAGGAGCAGTGAAATCTTTAAAGGAAAATAAGATAACAGAGAATGTAATACAGGATGTACTCAATGATTTATCCTTAGAGCTCGTGATTACTGCTCATCCTACAGAAGCAACCAAAAGGACCGTACTGGAGATCCAAAAGAGAATTTCTACTATTTTGCAACAGTTTGATAATCCTCTCCTTACAAAACGGGAGAAGGAGAACTTACACGAGAGTCTATTTAATGAAGTCACAGCTTTGTGGCAGACAGATGAGCTGCGTCACCGCAAGCCGACTGTAGTAGATGAAGTAAGAAATGGTCTGTATTACTTTGACCAAACGTTGTTTGATGTTCTGCCAGACATCCACCAGGAGCTTGAGGAGCAGCTGGATTCTGAGTTCCCTGACCATGATTGGAAAGTTCCTAACTTCCTCACATTTGGCTCCTGGATTGGAGGGGACCGTGACGGCAATCCAAATGTAACCCCTGAAGTAACATGGGAAACATTACAGAAACAAAGAGCACTGGCAATTAAGAAATACAGAAAAGTAGCAGAAGAACTCATGAGAAGATTCAGTCATTCCATGGTCAGGATAGAAGTGAGCAAGGAGCTTCTTCGTTCAGTTGAAGAAGGCGAAGTGAAATACTTAGATGAAGGTGAAGCTTGGCCGGTGGATTCAGAGATCTACAGAAGAAAATTTGCAATCATTTTAAAACGGTTAAAACATACCGGAAAAACGAACCTTGGCTACGTAGATGCTGAGGAGCTGTTAAACGATCTTCTGATGATCCAAGAAAGCGTAGAAAAGCATCAGCCTTCACATCACAAATTAAAAATGATTCGTAAATTAATTCGCCAGGTTCAGCTCTTTGGTTTTCACCTTGCAACCTTAGATATTAGAAATCACAGCGGCGAGCATGAAGCAGCAATTACGGAAATTCTGCGAGCAGTCAATATTACTTCTGATTACAATACCCTTCCAGAAAATGAGAAGGTAGAAATGCTTGAAAGTGTCCTTAAAGATCCGCGCCCGCTTCTATTGGCAGATGAATACTATTCAAAAGAAACACAAGAAATGCTTAAAGTGTTCCATACGATTAAACAGGCACATGAAGAGTTCGGACAAAGGTCCATTGAGGTTTACCTAGTCAGCATGACCCAGTCCTCAAGTGACTTGCTGGAAGTTCTTGTGCTTGCAAAGGAAGCTGGAATTTACCGCCTTCACGCTAATGGTGAGGTAGACAGTCATTTAAATGTGGCGCCTCTTCTTGAAACCATTGATGATTTAATTGCTGGGCCAGACATCATGAAAACCTTGTTTAGCATGGATGTGTACCGTAATCATTTGAATGAACGAGGAAACAATCAGGAGGTCATGCTGGGGTATTCTGATGGTAGTAAAGATGGTGGTACCCTTACTGCGAACTGGAAATTGTTTAAGGCCCAGCAGGAAATTCACGATATGGCTAAGGAATTTAATATCGGTTTAAAGTTTTTCCATGGCCGCGGCGGATCCTTAGGCCGTGGAGGCGGGCCGTTAAACCGCAGTATCCTTTCTCAGCCTGCAGAAACGTTAGGAGACGGTGTGAAGATTACGGAACAAGGGGAGGTTCTTTCCTCTCGTTACCTTCTTGAAGATATTGCCTTTAGAAGCCTTGAGCAGGGAGCATCTGCACTGCTGGAATCATCAGCTAAGATTTCTAACAAGTCAGAACAAGCACATATTCGTGAATCCAAGTGGGAAGAAGCAATGGAGGAAATCTCCTCCCACTCATTAAAGAAATATCAATCGTTAGTGTTTGGTGACAAAGACTTCCTTGGCTATTTTAATGAAGCCACACCAATAAAAGACCTGGGTGCTCTTAATATTGGCTCTCGTCCAATGAGTAGAAAAGGGAGCAGCCGGTTTGAAGATCTCCGGGCAATACCATGGGTATTTGCATGGACCCAGTCCAGGCAGCTCATCCCTGCCTGGTATGCTGCTGGAACAGGCCTTCAAGCTTTTGCTTCAAAAGATGAAGAGAACGTGAAAATTCTCCAGTCCATGTATCAGCATTGGCCATTCTTCAAGTCTACTGTTAATAATCTGCAGATGGCTCTTATGAAAGCAGATTTGAGCACAGCAAAAGAATACATGAAGCTTGTGAAGGATGAAGAGATAGCAAATAGAATTTTTGGGGATATAAAAGAGGAGTACGAAAAAACAAAGGAGATGCTCTTGCAAATTACGGGGAATGATCATCTTCTCGATCATACTCCTAACATCCAAGAGTCAGTTTATCGAAGAAATCCTTATGTTGACCCTCTAAATTACCTGCAAGTGGAATTAATTAAGATCATGCGTTCACAGGAAGATCAGCCTGAGGAACTGCTGACAGAGGTGCTTTTAACAATAAGTGGAGTTGCCGCAGGCCTTCGAAATACTGGATGATGTAAGAGGGGCTGTCTCAAAAGGAAAGCTTTTGAGACAGCTCCTTTTTAATCTCACTGGAATACTGGAGACAAGAAAGAGGCTGGTACAAAGCGGTCTCTGGAAAGTAAAAACGGTGCCAATTATAGCTTTTAGATAGTTGGCACGTTTTGTTGATCTAAAATAGGTTGATGAGCTTGTCGAAAGGTGTACTTTCTCAAGTTCACCGCCATCATAGTGAATTTTCGTTTTTAACCTGCTCTTTGCCTCTCACAGACATTCGGGTGAAATGGAAATTAGCCTTCAGAAATCCGAAGACAGGTTCTACATCAATCTTACGCTTCACCTGTTTTCTCTTCCAAAAAACACGTCCCAAGTAAAGGTTTTTGTTCTCCTAGGATCGCAAGATTCTGCTTGTACTTGTGTTTGCTCCTAACAAATCCTCGAACGTTTTGAGGTACTGTTTAGGTGTTCCTTTCTGCTCGGAGTAGCTTGCGCACCTTCGCACCATCGGCTGCTTTCACTCAGCTCCTTAGCGACCTCTTTGAGTTTTTCGGAAGATAACTCCTCAAGGCTATCCCGTTCTATCGCAGGAACGACATCCTATGGTTTCCACGAGATCATTGACGGCAAAAGCCATATCATTTTCCTGAAGCTTATAGGGCAGGCCCATCGGCAAAACGGTTTGATTCATGTTATAGTCTTTACACATAAGGATACCTCCGATTCTGTTAGGTTGTGGTGATGTAACTTTATCAGAAGGTATCCTTTTTGTGTATATATTCGTTGATGGTGCAAAAATCACGAGACGCCTGCCGGAAAAGCAAGAGCTAAAGATCCGCCGGGGCGATCTAACCCGGCTAGCTGAAGCCTTGCCCGCTGCATAGAAGACACCGTGAAAGCGAATGAAATGAAGCTGAACGGATGTCGCACTTGTACCTTTAGGTGCAAGCGAGTGTATTTTTGAACAAGCAACTACTAGAATACTGAAAACAAAAAAGCTCTCACCGCCGATGGTGAGGGCTCTTCTCTTTCGCTGGGTTTTGTCCCGGCTTCTTGGCTTTATCTATTCTACATCAATAACAACTGTTGGATCCAGCTGGGTTACAACAAATACAGCTAGAACAAAACAATAAATGGCAAAATAGATCAGTTTGCTTTTTTTAAGGAATCCGATGAGCCAGACAATTCCTATCCATGAAAATATAAAGGAAGCAATGAAAGCAATGATTAAATTACCTGTACCTATTGACGCAAACGCTCCTCCGCCAATGTCGTCGAAGGCTAACACGGAAGAACCTAAAATGACGGGTATTGAAAGTAAAAAAGAGTAACGGACAGCTGTATCTCTATTTAAACCGCAGTACAGAGCTGTAATTAAAGTAGCACCTGATCTTGAAATTCCCGGAAGGACTGCTAAAGTCTGACCGAGGCCCACAAAAATTGAATCCAAAAATGTCATATCTTTTTCAGTTCGTGAACCGTATTTGTGGAATCTTTCTATTAAAATAAGAAATAGCCCCGTAGTCGCTAAAGCCCCTGCAATAAATGGCGGGGTTTTCATAATGTCTGAGACAAGGTCATTTAAAAGCAAGCCAAGAAAACCGGTAAGAAAGGTAGCAACAAGAATATAAATTGCAAAGAAAAAAGAGGTTCTGTGGTGAGAAGCCCTTGTAGTTAAGAAAGCAAAGAATCCTGTGACGACCTCGACCACATCTTTTCGAAAATATAAAAGAACAGCAAGAATTGAACCTATATGTAAGAAGATTTCAAACGAAAGGCCGGGAAAGGTATAGCCAAAAACCATCTGTGTAATGACGATATGGGCTGTACTGGAAATAGGCAGAAATTCTGATAATCCTTGAACAATACCAAATATTAAAGCTTCATACCAACTCATTTATCTCTTCACTCCTCTTGTTATCTCTGTTATTTTAGCAGATATAGGTACCAACGGATAGATTAAATTTATGAAGTTTTTTCCTGAGACCACCATACTTGTCCAACAGTTTAAAGGTGGACTTTCCTCTACTATATTAGTAGGGTATCAGAGGTATGAAAGAAACGATGCTTACTTTTAAAAATATAAAAAATTAGACCTTATAAGGTGGGGTAATGATGAAAAAAAAGCTGACGATGTTTATACTCATTGTTGCTGGAGTTGCTGGAATGTTTGTGGTGTATACAAATTTGACCATAGAGAGAGTAGGAGTGGAAGTTGGGAATGCAGCAGTAGATTTTACCTTGCCGACATGGACGGAGGAGGAGAGGTCTCTTTCTTCCTATAGCGGAGATATTGTTATTATGAACATGTGGGCTTCGTGGTGTGAGCCATGCACCAGGGAAATACCGGATCTGCTTCAGCTACATGAAGATTACCATGCTGAAGGAGTGAGTGTCCTTACAATTAATATGAATTCTTATGAACGTACGAGGGAGGACGCCCAGCGATTTGTGGAGGAATATAATATGACGGAAGCCCCGGCTGTCATTGATGTCGAGGGAGACGTAGCAGATATGTACAATATTCAATACCTCCCAACCACCTATATAATTGATGAAGATGGAATCATAGTGGACAAGATTCCTGGTGAGGTTAGTTATGAATTGCTTGAACAGAAAGTTCTGGAGCTATTATAAACGGCTTAGTAAAGGTCAATTTCTCCTCGTTTTCCGGTCGCTTTTTTGGAGCAAATGTCTTTTTTAGGAAATGACCCCAATAAAGTTTGGTGATACCCCTTGAAAGGTAGAGTTTATTGCTCCCAGTCAATTGGCTGGTGTGAAAAAGGTACTGAACCGGACTCATGCCAGTCAATTTTTGTCTCGTTTCCTGGATATATTACTTTTCATATACATAAAGTACGAGTGTAAGACAGAAAGGAGCGAGCAGGATGTATGAAGAAAGATTCGCAACAGTTCTTTCCATCCTTGAGGAAAACAATGGATGTCAACGTATTGCAACGGATCATGGCAGCGGGAAAGCTTTGGTTTTTTTATCCTTTCTTCCAAAAGTACATGTGGGAGACAAAGTAAAAATAAACACCACTGCTTCTTCCTTAAAACTGGGAACTGGGGGCTGGGATATTGTGACTTCTCTCGTATCAGACTCAGCTGTTTCACTCACGGGAAAAGGACATATTATGAAAGCCAGATATCTTCCTTCCCAGCATAGTGTACTTTCAGTGGACGATCCTGAGCATCCGGATCATTGGATCTTTCAACAGCCATTTACTTTAAAAGGAAAAAAGATCCTACTAGCAGAGCTGCACAGCATGATTCCTGTGTTAGTTGGAGCCTTAATAGCTCTAAGGCCTAAAAGTAAAATTGGGGTTGTGTTATCTGATGAAGCTTCGCTGCCTTTAAGTATGAGCAGCCATCTAAGTGTAATGAAAGACTGGGAAGGGGTAAAAACCATAACCGTGGGGCAGGCTTTTGGAGGAAAGGAAGAAGCCACCACTATACCTAATGCTTTGCAATGGCTGTCGGTTAAATATAACGCAGATTATATGATCATTTCCATGGGACCTGGAACTACTGGCACCAACACACCATGGGGTTTCAGCGGGCTGTCATTGGCTAATTGGGCCAACCTGGTTGGGGCATTGGAAGGCATCCCTGTATGGACAGCACGGATTTCCTTTCAGGACAAAAGGAAACGGCATAGTGGAATCAGTCATCACACCCTTACACCTTTACAGGATTTCACCTTGGCTTACTCTCTCCTGGCACTGCCTTACCTTTCTAAAGAGAAACACGAAGTGATCTATCAGCAAAGCACTCTTCTCATGAAAAAAAATAAGCACATCAAAGTGTTATGGCAGGCGGTTGACGAGCTTGAGCTTAAGTGGAAAGAGTGGAAAAAAGATTATCCTCTTACTCTTACAACAATGGGGAGACCAATAGAAGATGATCCGCCGTTTTATTTATCCTGCCTGTCAGCGGCTTTCGCTGTGGCAGGGTAGGGATTAGTTTTTACTCCCCCATTCAGCCATTGTTTTATGAGTGCGTGAGGCAGCTTTTAAATATTGAGTCACTTCCCATGCTTTACCGACAATTCTAATGTGGCGTGGAGTGATATAAACTTTCATATCCACAGCTCCTTTATTCATTTTATGATAAACTGTATGTAAAATTGGGGTTTTTTATACATAAGGGGGAAGAAAAATGAAGGATCATCTGTATGAGGAAACTGTTAAATCTACAAATATATATAAAGGGAAGATAGTAGATCTGAATCTTTTAGATGTAAGACTTCCTAATGGCAAGGATGGAAAACGGGAAGTAATTAACCACCCTGGAGCCGTGGCGGTTATCGCTCTAACCGAGGATAACAAGCTTGTATTAGTCCGACAGTTTCGAAAGCCTTTAGAAAAGCACTTAGTAGAAATTCCGGCTGGAAAGCTAGAAGAAGGAGAGGATCCTTCAGTGACAGTTGCCCGGGAATTAGAAGAAGAGACAGGCTATAAGGCTAAGGAATTCCAAAAAATCACTTCGTTTTATACCTCTCCTGGTTTTGCCGATGAATTGGTACATATTTATGAAGCAAAGGGGTTATTGGCAGGGACTGCCGGGACCGATGAGGATGAATTTGTAGATGTAATGGAAGTTACCCTTGAGGAAGCAGAAGACCTGATGGAAAAGCAGGAAATTCATGATGCAAAAACAGCTTATGCTCTGCAGTTTTTGAAGTTAAGGCTCTGTTAATGCTTGTTTTTTCTGTGAACTTTCTCTTGTTTCCCTTCTCTCACCAAGCTTTTTGTGTATTTCTGACCAGGTAGTTTCCTGCCTGTATTGTGCCCGCTTATCCTGGTTAAGCGGGCATGGTAATTTGTCAGTCCACTGTCTCACAAATTAGATGGCCATAAAAAATTCATAATCAAGACAGTGAAAACAGTGTAGGCATACCTAGCAATCGAAATCGCGTACTTCCTTGAGTCATAGTTTTTGGATAACTCTCATAGAGTAGAGACAGAAACAGAGACGAGAGGGGGAGAATTCTATGAAGAGAAAGCTGGCCAGGTCTGCTTATCAGCATATAGAAGAGCATCGGTCGCTCTATTTGTTTGTCACTGTTCTCTTTCTCATGGGTATTGTGTTTGGAGCTATTGTAGTAAACAGCTTGAGCTTGACACAAAAACATGATTTATATATGTATCTGAACCAATTTTTTGGACAAGTCAGTGAAGGAAGCTATGCCACAGCAAGTGATATGTTTAAACAAAGCTTCTCTCACTACGCTAAATATGCAGGGCTTATGTGGCTTTTAGGCTTATCTGTGATCGGTCTGCCATTTATATTATTATTGTTGTTTTTAAAAGGGATCGTTGTCGGTTTTACCGTAGGTTTCCTGGTGAATCAAATGGGTATCCCGGGTTTTGCCATGTCATTTGTTTCAGTGCTCCCTCAAAACCTGATTGTTGTACCTGTTTATATTTTTGTGGCTGCAATTTCTTTGGCATTCTCACTTAAATTGATCAGACATCAATTCTTAAAAACAAATTATGAGCCTATCTTTCCTATGTTTATGAAATCGTGTTTGTATATGGGTGTCTCCCTTATGCTGCTTGCTTTTGCTTCAAGTATTGAAGCATTTCTGTCACCCTCTTTAATGAAAATCATTATAGACTGGACAGCAGGTTAATTACTAAAATTTAATTGTAATAGTTATAATGTGATAATGATTTTAATTATCATTTGACACTCTCTTATCCTGAGATTATAATTAATCGTGAATGGTCACCAGGGGGAGGGGAATGTCAATGGAAAACCGGATAGACCGCATTAAGAAGCAGCTTCATGCGCAAAGCTACAAGCTTACGCCTCAACGAGAAGCTACAGTGAGAGTCCTTCTAGAACATGAAGAGGATCATTTAAGCGCAGAAGATGTATATCTGCTTGTCAAAGAAAAATCTCCTGAAATCGGTTTGGCTACCGTATACCGTACCCTTGAGCTTTTAAATGAGCTTGAAGTGGTAGATAAGATTAACTTTGGGGACGGAGTTTCCCGTTATGACTTGAGAAAAGAAGGAGCTGCTCACTTCCATCATCATCTTGTATGTATAGAATGTGGGGCAGTGGATGAAATTCAAGAGGATCTTCTCGGTGATGTAGAAAATGTCGTTGAGAGGAACTGGAACTTTCAAATCAAAGATCACCGATTAACCTTCCACGGAATCTGCCACCGCTGCAATAATAAATCAGACCCAGAGAAAAAAGCGGAGAAAACCGAAGAAAAGGATAGTAAAACCAAAATCCGATAAAAACCTTTTCATTTAAGGAAGAGGTTTTTATTTTTTGGTTTATATAAGACATAGAAAGCCTTCCTATAGCAGCTGGAAGGATATAATTTTCTTATACATAAAGATTTTTCAGTAAGATAGCTGTCTCATGTATATTTCTTATCTATTTAGGCATAGCTTGAAATTAAGCATGCTTTTTTAGAGGTGAATAATATGAGAAAGTGGTTTAGCCCCATGGTTGATGCTGTTAAAGTATTTCTTGTCTTTGCAATGTGCACGACATTTTTTTATTATGGTATTCTATGGATAAGTGCAGAGTATGAAAGCGATCATAGGTTTGAAGAGCCCCAGGGAAGGGCAGTAAAAGTGATAGAAATGTTTGAAGAACCAGGACCGTCAGTCTGGCTGGAACGTCTACTGTTTTTTTACCGGCACGGGGAATGACAAGGGGGGAATTTAATGGAGCATGGGGTAGATGATTTTCTCCATTACATAAAAGTAGAACGAGGATTGAGTGAAAACACTGTCAATTCGTATAAAAGAGATTTAAAGGCTTACCTTTTATTTTTAAAAGAAGGAAACAACATCGCAACTTGGGATGAAGTACGACGAGCTGACATTACGGAATTCCTCTATCTATTGAAAGAAAAAGGAAGATCCCAGGCCACGCTGGCCAGGACCACGTCTTCCATAAGGGCGCTTCATCAATTTTTGCTGAGAGAAAAAACGGCTTCCAGTGACCCTTCAGAGCTGATAGAAACACCTAAAGGGGACAAGAAGCTTCCCGAGGTGCTATCAACCACAGAAGTAGAGTTATTATTAGATGCAACTGGCGGAGCTGATGATTTTTCCAGGAGAAACCGGGCGATGCTTGAACTTCTTTATGCTACAGGCCTGCGAGTTTCTGAAATGTGTGAATTAAAAAAAGGCGATATTCATTTATCAATGGGGTTTGTCCGCTGCACGGGAAAAGGAAACAAGGAAAGAATTATTCCGTTAGGAAAAGTTGCAATTGAAGCTCTAGAAATCTATTTGCAAAAAGCACGTCCTGGATTAGCAAAAGAAAAACCACACGAGCAGTTATTCGTAAATCATCACGGGAACCCTTTATCACGACAAGGCTTTTGGAAAATATTAAGAGGAATAGCCGACAAAGCAAATATAACAAAAGCGCTGACCCCTCATACTCTTCGTCATTCATTTGCCACTCACTTGCTGGAAAATGGTGCAGATCTGAGAGCGGTACAAGAGATGCTTGGGCATGCTGATATCTCAACCACACAAATTTATACACACATATCAAACAAAAAACTAAAAGATATTTACAGTTCGTACCATCCCAGAGCATAAAAGAAAAGGACAGGCTCAAAATAAACAAAGATTCTATTTCAGGCCCTTTGATAAGAGAGGTATTCTTATGGGGGCTTTTGGTTTGCTTACAAAGCAATGAAAAGGGAGAATAAACAGTACATAAAGGAGGAAATGATATGGCGGAAAATATACCTTTTAAGAGAGTCTTCTTAATTGTGATGGACTCAGTAGGGATAGGGGAAGCTCCAGATGCTGCCGAATTCAATGACGTAGGAGCTGACACCCTCGGCCACATTGATGAGAAAACAGGCGGTCTTTCTATGCCAAATATGGAAAAACTAGGACTTGGGTGGATTAAGGAAACGACGGGGATCCGTAAAATAGATGCTCCTCTTGCTTCTTTTGGGATTATGGAAGAAGCCTCAAGAGGAAAAGACACGATGACAGGCCACTGGGAGATTATGGGACTGAGAATAGACGAGCCGTTTCGAACGTTTCCTGATGGATTTGATGAAGGGCTGATTAAACAGCTTGAAAAGAAAACAGGAAGAAAGATAATCGGTAATAAAGTAGCCTCAGGAACAGAGATTATCAAAGAATTAGGCAAGGAGCATATGGAGACAGGTGATTTAATTGTTTATACGTCCGCAGACTCTGTGCTTCAAATTGCGGCTCATGAAGAGATTGTTCCTGTAAAAGAGCTCTTTGAGATATGCGAAAAAGCCAGAAAACTTACTTACGAACCTCCCTATATGATAGGAAGAGTGATTGCTCGTCCGTTTATTGGTGAACCAGGAGCTTTTGAGCGTACAGCAAATCGTCATGACTATGCATTAAAGCCTTTTGGCAGAACAGTTATGAATGACCTGGCAGACCAAGGATTTGACAGTTTAGCCATAGGGAAGATCAGCGATATTTATGATGGAGAGGGGATCACTGAATCCTTGCGGACAACTTCGAATAATGACGGAATGGATAAGATCGTTGAAACAGCAAACCGTGACTTTACAGGACTGAGCTTTTTGAACCTTGTAGATTTCGATGCTAAATTTGGGCATCGCCGAGATGTAGATGGATACGCAAAAGCCCTTGAGGAATTTGACCGCCAGCTGCCGGAGTTACTGGAAGCTTTAAAAAGTGATGATCTCCTGTTACTTACCGCTGATCATGGAAATGATCCGACACACCATGGTACAGATCATACGAGAGAAGTAGTGCCCTTAATCGCATATTCCCCTTCTCATTCAGGGGGACAGGACCTTGGCGTGAGAAAGACATTTGCTGATGTAGGCGCTACAATTGCTGAAAATTTTACATTGAAAGCTCCTTCCCATGGAACGAGTTTTTTATCCGCTCTAAGAAAGGATGAGTAAGGCCATGAGTGAAGAAATGAAACAAAAAGAAGCATTTTCTTTTTTGCGTGGACAGATTCAAGAAACACCCAAGGCAGGCTTAATTTTAGGGTCCGGTCTTGGGGTGCTGGCTGATGAAATTGAAGAGAGAATTGTCATTCCTTATAGCAAGATTCCAGGATTTCCTGTTCCAACTGTTGAAGGACACGCCGGTCAACTGGTTTTTGGCAGACTAAGAGGTCTCCCTGTGGTGGCTATGCAAGGGAGATTTCATTTTTATGAAGGCTATGCGATGAAAGAAGTGACTTTTCCCGTACGAGTAATGAAGAATCTGGGCGTAGAAACGCTGCTGGTGACAAATGCAGCCGGCGGAGTAAATGAATCCTTTGAGGCCGGAGATTTGATGATTATCAAGGATCATATTAACCTTATGGGGGATAATCCTCTAATGGGGAAAAATAATGAAGAGCTGGGTCCTCGTTTTCCAGACCTTTCTTCTGCCTATGACGAGAAACTAAGGGCAGTGGCAAAAGAAACTGCTCAATCCCTGAACATGTCTATTCGTGAGGGCGTGTACATAGGCAATACGGGCCCTGCATATGAAACGCCTGCTGAAGTGAAAATGGCAAGGACTCTCGGAGGCGATGCCGTAGGGATGTCTACGGTCCCTGAGGTTCTGGCTGCCAGACATGGCGGTTTGAGAGTACTCGGCATTTCCTGCATTTCTAACATGGCTGCAGGCATACTCAATCAGCCTCTAAGCCACGACGAAGTTATGGAAACAACTGAAAAAGTGAGAGAAGAATTTCTGTCTCTTATGAAAGGGATTATTGGACGAATGAATGAGGAGGAACTATAAATGAATATGTCTGCCAAAGTAAAGGAAGCTGCGTCTTATCTTAAAGAACAATTTAGCGTAAATCCAAAAGTGGGGCTCATTTTAGGATCAGGACTTGGTGATCTTGCAGAAGAAATAGAGGATGCGATCTACGTAGAGTACCAATCCATTCCTCATTTTCCTGTTTCTACAGTGGAAGGACATGCAGGAAGACTAGCCGGGGGGACTCTCGAGGGAAAAGACGTTGTAGCGATGCAAGGACGTTTTCATTATTATGAAGGCTACAGTATGCAAGAAGTGACGTTTCCTGTCCGCGTCATGAAAGAGCTGGGGGTAGAAACGATTATTGTTACGAATGCTTGCGGCGGAATGAATCCTTCGTTTAAGCCTGGAGATCTTATGGTAATTGAAGATCATCTAAATATGACAGGGGCCAATCCTCTCATTGGGCCAAATGATGAGGAGTTAGGACCGCGTTTTCCAGATATGAGTCAGGCTTATGAAAAAGGTTTACAGGAAGTAGCTCAGAGGGCAGCTGACAAGCTGGGAATTTCCATACAAAAAGGTGTGTACGCCGGAATCTCAGGTCCTGCTTTTATGACTGGCGCAGAACTTATTATGCTTCGTAGGCTTGGAGGAGATGTCGTAGGGATGTCCACGGTTCCTGAAGTAATTGTCGCACGACATGGAGGACAGAAAGTTTTGGGCATTTCCTGTATCACAGATATGGCAATCGGTGAAGAAATTGAAGGTGTAAGCCACGAAGAAGTAATAGAAACGGCGACGAAGACGAAGCCTCGTTTTATTTCTCTCATTAAAGAAGTATTAAAGACAATGCCATAGGGAGAGAGGGGGACGATTTACTATGCGTATGGTAGATATCATTGCAAAAAAAAGAGATGGGGAAACCCTTACAAATGAAGAGATTAAGTGGTTTGTTGAAGGCTACAGCCGAGGGGAAATCCCAGATTACCAGGCTTCTGCTTTTGCCATGGCCATTTATTTTAAAGGAATGACTCAGCAAGAGGCGGCGACGCTGACTTATGAAATAGCAGCCTCAGGAGATCAACTAAATCTGACGGAAATTGAAGGAATTAAAGTAGATAAGCATTCTACTGGAGGAGTAGGAGACAAGACTACTTTGGTCCTTGGGCCACTAGTGGCCGCCCTTGGTGTTCCAGTTGCAAAGATGTCAGGACGGGGGCTGGGCCATACAGGAGGCACCATTGATAAATTGGAAGCCTTCAATGGCTTTCGGACAGAAATAGAGCGTGAGGAGTTTATTCGTCTTGTGAACGAAAACAAAATTGCTCTCGCCGGACAATCTGGAAACCTGACACCTGCTGATAAAAAACTTTATTCGCTCAGAGACGTAACGGCTACTGTTGATTCGATTCCCCTGATTGCAAGCTCGGTAATGAGTAAAAAAATTGCAGCCGGAGCCGATGCGATTGTCTTAGACGTTAAGGCAGGCTCAGGTGCTTTTATGGACAAGGTGGAAGATGCAAGAAAGCTGGCGAAAGCAATGGTTGATATTGGTAACTCTCTGGGGCGACAGACAATGGCAGTCATTAGTGATATGAATCAGCCACTGGGCCGCCTTGTCGGCAATGCACTTGAGGTCAAAGAAGCTATTGATACGCTAAAAGGTGAAGGCCCGGAAGATCTTCATGAGCTTTGTCTTACACTTGGAAGCCACATGGTAGTGCTGGGAGGAAAAGCAGACACTGTTCATGAAGCTAGGACCATGCTTGAGCAAGTGATTCAAAACGGAAAAGCTTTGGAAAAAATGAAGACTTTCATTGAAGCACAGGGGGGAGATCCGGCTTCCGTTGAAAGACCGGAGACCCTTGTTACAGCTTCCTCTTTCATTGAGGTAAAAGCTGATACAGAAGGCTTTGTCCATCGAATGGATGCCGCTTTAATTGGAAGGGCAGCAATGGTACTAGGTGCAGGCAGAGCGACAAAGGAAGATAAAATAGACCATGCAGTAGGAGTTGAACTAGTAAAGAAAATTGGGGATTCTGTGAAGCATGGAGAGACTTTGGCCGTTCTTCATACAAATAAAGATGATAATGAAGCTGTCAAAGATATGATTAATAGAGCGTATGAGATTGAACAGAAGCCTGCCTCAGCCCCTTCTTTAATTTATGATACCATTGAATAATCTAACGAATTCCTATCCTTTCTAAAGGATAGGAATTTTTTTATCCTTCCATTGTCCTGGCAGTATGAAAGAAGAAATTTATGGAAACTCTAGTAATAAAAAATCTGGAGGTCCTGTACTATGAGGGGATTATTAAAAAGAAGTGCATCTATATTTCTTGCTTGTTTGCTAGTCTTATCCGTTTCTCAACATGCGTTCGCAGAGGAGAAACAAGCTGAGCTTGCAGAAGAGGCCGCAGCTGCTATTTTGATGGAAGCAGATACAGGTAGAGTATTATATGAGAAAAACAGTGAGGAGTCCCTGCCTCCGGCGAGCATGACAAAAATTATGACCATGCTCTTAATTATGGAAGCGATAGACGAAGGAAAAATTGACTATGAAGATAAAGTAGTAACGAGTGAGTATGCGGCTTCAATGGGAGGATCACAGATCTTTCTTGAGCCTGGTGAAGAAATGACTGTAAGGGATATGCTGAAAGGAATTGCCGTTGCTTCTGGAAATGATGCTTCTGTGGCAATGGCTGAACATATTGGCGGGTCAGAGGAAAAGTTTGTAGAGATGATGAATAAAAGGGCTGAGGAACTGGGCCTTGAAAATACTCACTTTACGAACACTAACGGCCTGCCTGTTGAGAATCATTACACGAGTGCAAAGGATCTGGCTTTAATGGCTAGAGAGCTGTTAAAACATGAGAAAATCACATCTTTTACCGGAATATATGAAGACTACTTAAGACAGGGAACAGATGATGAATTTTGGCTGGTAAACACAAACAGGCTTGTAAAATTTTATCCAGGAGTGGACGGGTTAAAAACGGGGTTTACTCAAGAAGCTAAATACGGCTTGGTTGCAACTGCGAAAAAGCAGAATATGCGCGTGATTTCAGTAATAATGGGAGCCACAACACCCAAAACAAGAAACAGTCAGACAACATCGCTCCTTGATTACGCTTTCAACCATTATGATATCCAGCCTCTTTACGATAAGGACCACGTCATAGATCGTGCAGCAGTGGAAAAAGGGGATGCCTCCCATGTGACTGGAGTGTTAGGAAGCAGGATAAGCCTTCTGATTCAAAAAGGCCTGAAGCTTGAAGATATAAGTGAAAAAGTTGAGATGAACAAGAATTTAAAAGCACCGATTAAAAAGGGAGAAACGATCGGGAAATTTGTAGTAGAAAAAGATGGAGAAATATTGGCAGAAACGGATATTGTCGCACGTGAAGATATAAAAGAAGCCACGTGGTGGGGATTGTTTAAACGAACTTTGGCGAAGATGTCCGGCATAGATGCAGGCAGTAATGAAAAGGAAAGCGAATAGCTTCTTCTTTACACGATTTGCCACTAGTTTTGTCAGTGGGAAAGGAAGAGGAAGGTGTAGGGAGAATATATGTTTCAGAAAGATGCTAGTGTTTATCAAGAATGAAATGGGAGTGAGAGCCGATGAGCCTTTCGATTGATTTAGAACGAAAAGGAGACGTACTTTGTGTCCGTTTATGTGGGGAATTAGATCACCATACTGCCCATGATGTGAGAAATAAGGTGGAACGAGCGTACGAGCCTGAAGAAATAAAGCATATTCTTTTAAACCTGGAAGACTTGACCTTTATGGACAGTTCGGGAATCGGAGTCATTTTGGGAAGGTATAAACAAGTGATAAATAAAGGGGGACAAATGGTTGTATGTGACATTTCTCCTCCTGTGAAAAGACTGTTTGAAATGTCAGGGCTTTTTAAAGTTTTGCGCTTGGAAGAAGGAGAATTTGATGCTTTACGAACTTTGGGGGTGGCGTAACAGTGAAAAATGAAATGAGACTTGAGTTTTCCGCTGTTAGTGAAAACGAATCTTTTGCCAGAGTTACTGTCGGAGCTTTTGTGACACAGCTGGATCCAACGATGGAAGAGTTAACTGAGATTAAAACAGTAGTATCCGAAGCAGTCACGAACTCGATTATTCATGGATATGGTGAAAATCCTGCAGGCACGGTTATTATTATGGCTAAACTTGAGGAAGATACAGTGGAACTTACGATAAAAGACGACGGACAAGGGATTGGAAACGTTGATAAAGCAAGGGAGCCATTGTATACCACAAAACCTGACTTAGAACGGTCAGGAATGGGTTTTACGATCATGGAAAATTTTATGGACTTAGTAGAAGTGACCTCAGAACCAGGATTGGGGACCACTGTTTATTTAAAAAAGCATTTATCTAAAACCAAAGCGTTTTGCAATTAAGGGGCAGCGCCATGGGGACAGAAGTAAAAAAGAATAAACAGTTGAGTGATGCTAAGCTGAGGGAACTGATAGCGAAAAGCCAAAAAGGTGATTTTGAGGCAAGAGAGTTGATTGTTAATAGTAACACCCGTCTTGTCTGGTCAGTGGTCCAGCGTTTTATGAACAGAGGTTATGAAGCAGATGATCTTTTTCAAATTGGCTGCATTGGTTTAATTAAATCTGTAGACAAATTTGATTTAAGTTACGATGTTAAATTTTCCACTTATGCTGTGCCGATGATTATCGGGGAAATTCAAAGATTTATCAGAGATGATGGCACGGTGAAGGTGAGTCGTTCCTTAAAGGAATTAAATAATAAGATCAGAAAGAAAAAGGAAGAAATGACAAAGGAATTGGGACGGACCCCTACTGTGAATGAAATTGCTGCTGCTTTAGAGATTGCACCTGAGGAGATAGTGTTTGCCAATGAAGCGACAAGATCACTTTCTTCCCTGCACGAGACCGTCTATGAAAATGACGGTGATCCTATCACGCTTATGGATCAGATTTCAGATGAAAATGAACAGAAATGGTTTGATAAGATTGCTCTTCATGAGGCGGTAAGCCATCTTGAAGAAAGAGAAAGGCTGATTGTGTATCTTCGTTATTTTAAGGATCAAACACAAGCAGAAGTGGCAAGAAGACTTAGTATCTCCCAGGTTCAGGTTTCTCGTTTAGAAAAGAAAATATTGGATAAAATAAAAAGCCGGATGGATGAATAAACCATCCGGCTTTTTGTGTTTTCACAACAAATATCATTTTTTCATCGTAAGAACGGGGGGCGTCCTTCTTAGAGATTTCTTCTTAGTAAGATGAAGTATTTACTCGATTTTAGAATGAGGAAAAAAAAGGCGTTCATACTAAAAACAACTAAGATCTCCTGAGAGGAGGAACAACTTTGGATGAAATCATTTATATAAAGCTTAAAAGCAGAATCCAAAAGAAACTGAACGAACGAGTGCAGGTCAAAGATGTTGCTTATCTGGAAGGTCAGGAAAAGATTAAAACGGCGATGGGAGATCTCGTACTTTATCAAGTAACCAAAGCAGATAAAACCCACGTGGTGATAGACATTATGGACGTGCTTTTCCTCCTTCGAACCCGGCATCCTGACCTTGACGTTCAGTCTCTTGGCCCGGTGAACACGATTATAGAAGTCGACCGGGGGAAGCGCCCTCCATCTCTTCTTTTTGTATCCTTTGTTTGGTTTCTTCTGTTTGTTGGAGCAGGACTTGCCATTATGAATTTTCATGAAGACGTGAGCATGCTGGAAGTTCATCAGAAAATTTTTACGATCATTACCGGAAATGAAGTATCAGCACCCTGGCTTCTGCAAATTCCGTATTCCTTTGGGCTTGGGCTTGGAATGATTTTATTTTTTAATCATTTATTCCGCAAGAGAATAAACGAAGAGCCAAGTCCCCTTGAAGTGGAAATGTTCAATTATCAGCAAGATATGGATCGCTACGTAATCATGACCGAAAAAGAAAAACTGTAAGATGACTATTGAACCGTTACTGGCAATTCTCGTTGGATTAGCAGGGGGGCTGGCTGTTGGAAGTGGTTTTGTAGCTTTTATTTCCGTGCTTGGAATTATTCCTCGTCTGGTCCAGCTGACTCGGTCTTATCATCTTGTACAGCTGTATGAGTGGGCAGTGATAACAGGTGCCATTGCCGGATCTGTTTTCACCCTTCATCAGCCTCATGCACATCTGCCTTCATTTTTAGCAGTTCCGGTCGGGCTTGCTGCTGGAATGTTTGTAGGCATGCTGGCAGCAGGCCTAACAGAAGTGCTCAACGTGTTTCCCATTCTCTCAAAACGAGTAGGGATGGAGAATAATATCCTTGTTTTACTGATGGCGCTTGTTTTAGGGAAAATAACGGGATCACTCTTTCATTGGCTTTACTTTGTTAACCATTAAATAAAATGAAAGGAAAGGGAGAAGCTAGTGAGTAGGAAAAAGTCAGTAATTTTTATAACAGATGGAGATTCTGCTGCCGTGAAAGCAGTAGAGTGTGCTGCAAGAGAATTACAGCTCCCTTTTCTAACAGCTTCAGGAGGTAACCCTTCTCCTCCTAATACAACAGAGCTGGAGGAAATGGTTAAAAGCGCAGAAGGGGAGCCGGTTTTGCTGTTGTTTGATGATGCCGGACAGCAAGGGATAGGGCGTGGAGAAGAGAAGATGATAGCCCTTAACAGCAGCAAAACAGTTGATGTATTAGGCGTCATAGCCGTGGCATCCACCTCGAAACAATTTGACTGGACCAATGTTGATGTATCAATAGACAAGTTTGGGAACCTTACTTCTTATGGAGTGGATAAAGAAGGGATAGAGGAACTTGAAATTGGCCGTCTCAAAGGAGATACAGTGTATTGCATTGATGACCTGGGAGTTCCTGTTATCGGCGTAGGGGATATAGGCAAAATGGGAGGTTGGGATGACCCTGAAAAAGGCTCGCCGATAACAAGAAAAGCTATTGAAATCCTTATCGAACGGAGTGGTTGGAATTGTCGCAACAAGTAGAAGAAAAACAGTCTCTCTTTCCACAACTTCATAAAAATGAAAAAATACTAACAGAACGTCTTGGGATCGGGACAAGTTACGACGTAGGAATTCGAAAGCTGGACATACTTGGGAAAGAAATTCAAATTTACTACGTAAATGGGCTTTCAAATGATCAATACATCATTGAGATTTTGCGAGAGCTTATGCTGCTTGAATCACGTGGAAGAGAAGTTCACGATGTTCAAAAAGCAATAGAAAATCACCTTACACATGTTCAAGTAGAGTATAAAGATACCTTTGAAGATTGTATTACAGAACTCCTCTCCGGCCTTGCTGTTATTTTAATGGAGGGAAAAGATGAAGCCTTCATAGTAGATGTAAGGAACTATCCAGGACGAGGACCTGAAGAGCCAGACACAGAGAAGGTCGTACGTGGAGCAAGAGACGGATATACAGAAAACATCGTGGAAAACACGGCACTTACAAGAAGAAGGATAAGGGATCCAAACCTTCGCAATGAAATGCTTCGGATTGGAACGAGATCGCAAACCGATGTCTGTCTATCTTATATAGATGGGATTGCTGACCCTGCCTTGGTGGAGATTGTGAGAAAAGAACTGGAGTCCATAAACATTGACGGGCTTTCTATGGCTGACAAAGTAGTGGAAGAGTATATTGTTAAACAGGGCAACAACCCATTTCCGCTTGTTCGTTATACGGAAAGGCCTGACGTGGCAGCTACTCACCTTTTAGAAGGGCATGTTGTTGTCATTGTGGATGCCTCCCCTAGCGTAATCATCACGCCAACGACAATGTTTCACCATGTCCAGCATGCAGAAGAATACCGGCAGGCCCCTGCCATTGGGACGTTTTTTCGTTGGGTTCGGTTCCTTGGAATTCTTGCTGGAGTCTTTCTAGTTCCACTTTGGCTGCTAATGGTGTTGTCTCCGGAAATGCTGCCTGAAATGCTTGATTATATAGGTCCCGACAATGGAGATCAAAATGTTCCTATCTTTGCTCAAATTCTAATCGCTGAATTTGGTATAGAGCTTCTGAGGATGGCTGCCATCCATACTCCTTCTCCTTTGGCAACGGCTCTTGGGTTAGTCGCGGCACTTTTAATTGGGGAAATTGCCATTGAGGTCGGTTTGTTTACCGCAGAAGTTATCTTATATATTGCCGCAGGGGCGGTAGGTCTTTTTGCCACACCAAGCTACGAGCTGGGTGTTGCTTTAAAGATTTCCAGACTTGTTCTGATTGTGCTCGTCTTTTTGTTTGAAGGGCCGGGTTTCATTATTGGGACCACGATCATTTTCTTGTTGGTATGTGCCATTCGTTCCTTAAATAAACCTTATCTTTGGCCGTTTCTGCCATTTGCACCAAAGGAATTCTGGCAGATTATTGTACGTACTACTGTACCAACCCTCCGATTCAGACCAAAGATTGTTGACCCTCAGGATCCCATCAAGCAATCATAAAAGAGGTGGAACAAAAGGAAATCATTCAAAAAACCCGAACCATTTATTGCGGTGGTTCGGGTCTTCTTATTTTAGCCATTCATGAATGCAACGCCCTTCGTTTTCACGTGAAGGCACAACAAGTGGCAGTGAGCAAAAACGAGAACTTCCCACAATGGCCTTTGACAAGTCCATAAACATTTACGTAATAGGATCCTGTTCTTTCATGTCCGCCTCTCCGTTAACGTCAGATATAACTTTTTCTTTTTTTAGTGTGGTTTTCACTTTTTGAATCTCATTTTTTCGTTGTTTTTTTATAGAAACGTCATTTAATGTAACAGGATGTTTACTGACTTTAATTTCCTCCTCCTTTAGAGGAATGCGATAATACTCTTCATCCCCTGCTTCAATTACCATTTCTTCACGTTTAATTGGCACGGTAATCGTTTTTTTGTCTTTTATTACTTCCTTATGAACGTTAACTTCCCCTATAGGAACTTTCACTTTTTTTATTTCTAGTTCTTCTTCACGAACTTTTAAAGAGGAGCCTTTTTTCGTGCTTTTTCTAGGCAATGATTTTTTTTGCCTGAAGAAGGCTCCCCATATCCCCCCTATAATCCCCCCCATAACAACTCCTGCAAAAAAAGATCCCCCTAACAAAAAAATAATAAGTCCACCAATAATGGATCCGAACAGAATAGATTTTTTCATAAATTTTACCCTCCTATTGTGTTTAGTTGTAAATTTACATAAGTAAAAATCCTACTTAACAAACGCTAAGTAGGAAAAAGCAATTAAATGCAAAGGCTATTTGTCATCATTAATTATTTCTGCATCTCCATGTTCTTCAACGTCAGCTACTTCTTTATGAAGGACATCTTTTATTTGTTCTGTTTCTTCCACAGCCTGTTTATGGGCTGAGACCTCACCTGTCACTACGGTGTGTTTGTCAACATCAAGTTTTTCAGCCGTCACAGGGATCCGGATCGTTTCTTCCTTTCCAATTGGTTCTTCTGATGGCTCATGATTAACTGCTTTTCTCTCAATAACAACTTGATCGTGGGATAGAGGCACGTTAATCTCTTTTTCCTCTTCAATAATATCTTTATGAAGGGTCACATCTCCTGTTTCTGCTCGATGCTTATGCACGTCTATTTCTTCTTCCCGAAGCTCAATATGAGCATTATCTCTCGCAAATTCTGTATCTGTAGCTTGTTCCTGCTTTCGGGAAGCACGGTTTTCCTTTGGAGAATCTTCTTTAAAAAAGCTCATTATTTTTCCCTCCCAAGAAGTGAGTAGGTTTTTATTTTTCCTTTAAAACCAAAATGTATTCTTTAATTAAGAGGGCAATTAAAAGGTGTAATTGATATGAATTTACTTTTGTATAAAATAACGGCATAGGACAAAAATGCAATTTCAGGGAAGTGAACTCTTTTTCTTTTGCTTATGTATAAATGATGATAAAATGGACACATTGATTTAAGGGGTAAGGAGAGAGAACGCTCATGTATTTACATGGAACGAGCAGGATAAATGAAAAGGGTCATTTGGAAATTGGCGGAGTAGATACTGTCGCTATAGCCAAAAAATATGGAACCCCTGTATATGTATACGATACAGCATTAATTCGTAAACGGACTGAGGGCTTTCAAAAGGCTTTTATAGAAGAAGGTGTGTCCTATCAAGTGGCGTATGCCAGCAAAGCATTCAGCTGCCTGGCAATGATACAGCTGGTTGATGAACTAGGCTTGAGCCTTGATGTGGTATCAGGAGGAGAATTGTATACAGCTAAACAAGCGGGATTCCCGATGGAGCGTGTCCATTTCCACGGTAACAATAAAAGCGCTGAGGAAATCCGTATGTCCATAGAATTAAATATAGGCTGTATTGTTGCTGATAACTTTTATGAGCTTGACTTAATTAAAGAAGAAGCGAAGAGTCAAGGGAAAACTGTGAAGGTGCTTCTCAGGACCACTCCTGGAGTAGAAGCTCATACTCATGATTACATTTCAACTGGCCAGGAGGATTCAAAGTTTGGTTTTGACCTTGCGAGCGGGCAGGTTGAAAAAGCAATGGAAACCATTCTTTCCCAACCAGAAATAGAGCTCCTCGGCTTTCATTGCCATATTGGCTCCCAAATTTTTGATACAACTGGTTTTACAATGGCAGTTGAGAAGCTGTACGAGAGTATTAGAAAGTGGCGGGAGAAGTTTGACTATACCCCTGAGGTATTAAATGTCGGCGGGGGCTTTGGCATACGTTATGTTGAAGGAGATGACCCTCTGCCTCCGGAAGAGTATGTAAAGGATGTAATTAAGGCTGTAAAAAAAGAAGCGAAGGCTTCTGGAATGGATGTTCCTGAGATTTGGATTGAACCAGGACGTTCTATCGCAGGAGATGCAGGAACCACCCTTTATACAATTGGTTCTACAAAGGATATTCCAAATGTACGTAGATATGTTTCTATTGACGGAGGAATGACAGATAATATTCGTCCGGCTCTTTATCAGGCGGAGTATGAAGGAATTCTTGCGAACAGAGCAAACGAGAAAGCTGCAGATAAAGTTTCAATTGCAGGCAAAGCTTGTGAAAGCGGAGATATGCTTATTTGGGACCTCCCGCTCCCGGAAGTAAAACACGGTGATATTTTAGCTGTCTTTTGTACGGGGGCTTATGGGTATTCTATGGCTAATAACTACAACAGAATCCCGCGTCCTTCTGTTGTATTTGCAGAAGAAGGAAAGACTCGTCTGGTTGTAAAAGGCGAAACATATGATGATTTAATTCGTAATGACCTTCCTTTATATGCCCCGGAACGAGTATAATAATAAACAGTGCCCTTCTTTGAAAGGGCCACTACATACAATGAGGTGAAGAAATGAAAAAAGGTACAATTTCTTTTGAAAACGGTGAGACAATCCATTTAGAATTCTTTGAAGAAGATGCTCCTGGCACGGTAGCTAATTTTGAAAAACTTGCAAATGAAGGGTTTTATAACGGTCTGACTTTTCACCGTGTAATTCCTGGCTTTGTAGCACAAGGCGGTTGTCCTCAAGGAACTGGGGCAGGCGGTCCTGGATATACAATCAAATGTGAGACAGAAGGAAACCCTCATAAGCATGAGAGAGGATACCTTTCAATGGCCCACGCTGGAAAAGATACGGGCGGAAGCCAGTTCTTTATCCTGTTTGAACGCCAGCCTCACCTGGATGGCGTCCACACTGTTTTTGCCAAGGTAACAGATGGACTTGAAACGGTAGACCGTATTCAAGGCGGAGACGTAATGAAGGAAGTTAAGGTGTGGGAAGAATAAGCACCCCATTAAAGGCTTCATTGCATAAACCTTTAGGTTGTCTATAAAAGGCTGGGACAAAACCCGGCGAAAGAGAAGAGCCCTCATCATCGTGAGAGCTCTTTTTTGTTTTCAAGATTCTATCAAAGGCACACTCGCATGTACCTGAAGGCGCAAGTGCGACATCCGTTCAAGCTTCATTTCATTCGCATTCACTTCTATACAGCTGGTAAGACTTCAGCTAACCGGGGATCAAACAGTTTTTGACATAGGGGAGGCAGTTTTGTATCAGACACTTCTTAACTGGTTGGGCTTGAGATCAGGACGTTCTTGTACAGCCATGTTTGATTTTCCAGTAACTAAAAAGGACTGAATGAAATGGGCGATAGAGAAAGATTTCTATGAATAAGTCTTCATTGTTGCTAGTTTAGCCGGATAATATGGTATACTAATTAAAAATTGAATATATCAAGCCATGCGGTTTGCCTTCGGGGTCGGGTGAAATTCCCAACCGGCGGTGATAAAGCGATATTCGCTTTTCAGTCCGTGACCCGTGTTTTCATTGAAGACCCGGTGGATCTGGTGAAACTCCAGAGCCGACAGTAAAGTCTGGATGGGAGAAGGAAAAACCGTGTTCACCTCTTTGCACTTATGTTGCTTGTTTTTTAACAAGCCGGATATCCTAGGGGGGAGTCTGTCCATTTAAGACTTTCACCTTCCAGGAAAGAGGCTTATTTGAACACGTGTATATTACTTACGTTCCCCTGAAGAAACCTTTTCTTCAGGGGATTTTTATTTATATAAGAAGCGGTGAAAGAGTGAGGGCCTTCTAGAAAAGCAAAGACCAATTGACCGCAGAAGGAAGCTTGATAGAAGGGGGAGCCATCCATGATAAATGATCAATCCTATATGAAACTAGCATTGGACTTAGCGGAAAACACAGAAGGACAAACTTCCCCAAACCCGGTAGTAGGCGCTGTCGTCGTGAAAGAAGGGCGTATTCTTGGAATGGGGGCTCATTTAAAAGCAGGGACAGAACATGCAGAGGTGCATGCTTTGGCAATGGCTGGAGATGAAGCAGCGGGAGCAGATATTTATGTAACCCTCGAACCTTGCAGTCATTACGGTAAAACTCCGCCCTGCGCGGATACAATTATTAATAAAGGAATTAAGCGCGCTGTTATAGCAACGTCCGATCCTAACCCTCAAGTTGCAGGAAAGGGTATACAGAAATTAAAGGAGGCGGGAGTCGAGGTTGTCCTTTACGTGGAAAAAGAAAGAGCAGACTGGCTGAATCGGAAATTTTTTCATTTTATGAAGGCGAAAACGCCCTATGTTACCTTAAAGTCGGCGACTTCTCTAGACGGAAAGACTGCTACGGTGACCGGTGAAAGCCAATGGATTACTGAAAAAGAAGCGAGGGAGGATGTTCATTATTCACGGCATACTCATGATGCCATCCTGGCAGGGGTTGAGACAGTGAAAAAGGATAACCCTTCGTTAACGACAAGGCTTCCTTCAGGAGGCGCCCACCCGATAAGAGTGATTCTCGATACAAATTTACGAACCCCCCTGCAGGCGAAAATGCTTCATGATGGGCTTGCTCCCGTATGGATCATTTGTGGAAGCGATAACGATGAACAAAAAATAAACCAGTATAAATCATTAGGTGCTGAAGTCATTAAAATGAGTCGCTCTTCTATCAGCCTTCAGGAGATGCTGAACGTTTTAGGAGAAAGAAATATTCAATCCCTTTATGTCGAAGGGGGCGCGACAGTTGCCGGGTCCTTTGTGGAAGAAAGGGCATTCCAGGAAGTGATTATGTATATGGCACCCAAGCTGATTGGCGGCAAAGATGCTCCTACGGCTGTAGGAGGAGCAGGGATAGCAAATATTAATGAAGCCATCGCTCTTGATATCATATCTGTCGAAAAAGCAGGAGACGACCTCAAAATAACCGCCCGGCCAAAGGAGGCTTTTTAAGATGTTTACAGGAATTATTGAAGAAAAGGGAACGATAAGGTCATTACATCAAAGCGGCGAGGCGATCGTCATGAGTATCGAAGCAAGAGAAATATTAACGGATGTCGGTCTTGGTGACAGTATCGCGGTGAACGGAGTATGCTTAACAGTTACTTCGTTTGATGACAGCCATTTTACTGTTGATGTTATGCCGGAAACAGTCAGAGCTACGAGTCTAAGGACATTAAAACCTGGTTCAAAAGTAAACCTGGAAAGAGCCATGGCAGCCGGCGGCAGATTTGGAGGTCACTTTGTTTCCGGCCATGTTGACGGAACAGGCGAGGTGCTTGCAAAGAAGCCGTTAGATAATGCAGTGTACTTTACCATTAAGGTACCAGCTCCTCTAACACCTTACATCATGAATAAAGGATCAGTCTGCATTGATGGAATAAGCCTTACCGTGTTTGGAATAGATCAACAGGAGCTGACACTTTCCATCATCCCTCATACTCTTTCGGAAACAATACTAGGGGAGAAGTCTGCTGGTGATCCGGTAAATATTGAGTGTGATATGCTTGCAAAATATGTTGACCGGCTGGTGGAAACAAAGCTTCAATCACCGAAAACAGGAAATATTAGTGAATCTTTTCTAGAGGAAAACGGCTTTAAATAGAATGGGCAGGAGAGTGAAAGACCATGACTGAAAAAATGTTTGATCCGATAGAGGAAGCGATTTATGAATTGATGCAAGGAAAGGTAGTTATTGTTTGTGATGATGAGGATCGTGAAAATGAAGGAGATTTTGTGGCTTTAGCAGAAAAAGTTACTCCTGAAACAATTAATTTTATGATTACTCACGGAAGAGGCCTGGTTTGCGCTCCAATTTGTGTAGATCGTGCAAAAGAGCTTGATTTGCAGACAATGGTAGACCATAATACTGATCCACACGGAACTGCTTTTACCGTGAGTATTGACCACAAAACAAATGCAACAGGAATATCTGCCCATGAACGAGCTGACACGATCCGGGCTTTAATCGCTAAAGACACCAAGCCTCATGATTTTAAAAAGCCTGGACATATATTTCCTCTTGTGGCCAAAAATGGCGGTGTGTTACGCAGAGCAGGGCATACAGAAGCTGCAGTGGATTTAGCCAGGCTCTCTGGAGCTGAGCCTGCAGGGGTTATTTGCGAAATTATTAAAGATGACGGGTCGATGGCGCGGGTCCCTGACTTGAGAAAAATTGCTGACCAGCATGAAATAAAAATGATAACCATTAAAGACCTGATTCAATACCGCCATAAAAAAGATAAATTAATCAGAAGAGAAACTGAAATTAAGCTTCCTACAGACTATGGAGATTTTAGAGCGGTAGGCTACACATCAATTGTGGATGAAAAAGAAAGCATTGCCCTCGTTAAGGGCCAGTTTGCTCCGGATGAGCCCGTTCTTGTTCGGGTGCATTCCGAGTGTTTAACAGGAGATGTATTTGGTTCCCACCGCTGTGATTGCGGACCACAGCTGAATGCTGCCTTGCAGCAGATAGAAAAAGCAGGAAAAGGTGTCTTGTTATATATGAGACAGGAAGGACGGGGGATAGGCTTAATTAACAAAATGAAAGCCTATAAGCTTCAGGAAGAAGGCTACGATACCGTTGAAGCAAATGAAAAGCTTGGATTCGGTCCGGACCTTCGTGATTATGGCATAGGAGCTCAGGTTTTAAGAGATCTTGGAATTTCCAAAATGAAGCTGCTGACTAATAACCCCAGGAAAATAACAGGTCTTAAAGGGTACGGACTTGAAGTTGTAGAGCGAGTGCCGTTAGAATTACCATATAACAAAGATAATGAAACTTATCTACGCACCAAACATTCTAAATTAGGACATATGCTGCATTTTTAGCAATGAAAGGGGAAATTGACATGGGAAACATTTATGAAGGTGAACTAGTAGGCACGGGCCAGAAAATTGGGATTGTGGTTGGAAGGTTCAATGAATTTATTACGAGTAAATTATTAAGCGGAGCAGAGAATACGCTTAAACGCCATGGCGTAAATGAAGAAAATATCGATATTGCCTGGGTACCGGGTGCATTTGAAATTCCTTTTGCAGCAAAGAAGATGGCTGAAACAGGGAAATATGACGCCATCATTACACTTGGAACTGTTATTCGCGGTTCTACTCCTCATTTTGATTATGTGTGCGGTGAAGCTGCAAAGGGAGTAGGTTCTCTTTCTCTTCAAACCGGGATTCCTGTAATATTTGGTGTCCTTACCACGGACACAATTGAGCAAGCGATTGAGCGTGCCGGGACGAAAGCAGGAAATAAAGGGGCAGAAGCAGCTGTGACAGCAATTGAAATGGCCAACCTTGATAAAAGCTTAAAAGAAGAGTAAAATAACGATAGCGTAAATGGCTAAGCAGTATAACATAAAAGGACAAACATCCTTAATGTGAGTCAAATTTCCTTGCCTGTAGGTGGTAAAATATGTCGTTTGAACCTTTTCTTTTGGTGATACACAGGTATAATTGAGGAAGAAGGAACAGCATATTAAGGTATAAGATCAACATGAGCAATGAGGGATGAAAATGTTCATCAAGTACAAATCTTCGTATAAAAAGATAGCTATGGGTCTTCTTTCTTTTATGCCTGAAGAAAAGGAAGTTAAGAAACTGCAGGAAACCATTCGTCTTTATGAAGAAGAGGAAAACAGGCAGCTGTATCTTTGGAAAGAAAACGATGACCTTGTAGGTGTAATCGGAATTTATATGCATGAAGATGGAACACCTGAACTCAAGCATCTTTGTGTAAACCCTTCGTTTCGAGATGAAGGAATTGGCCGGAAAATGGTGTCTGTTCTTTCGCAACGCTTAGGCTGTGAAATGGTTGGTTCTGAAGAAACATCAGGTTTTTTGAGCTGCTGTGAAAATGAAGTGAATCAAGAAGTGAATTAGAAGCTTGCAGGATTGTAAATGATAAGCATAATATAATAAGCATAAAAAAAACGGAAGGCGTAAGTTACGCCTTCCGTTCCTTTTCTTTGACATATTGTTGTTTAAGGCGTTCCTCAATCACTTCGGATCGGTCACGAAGAGTGTGTTTATGAATAATCATACCATTTTCGAAGTCGCTGTCGGATCCCCAGAGCGAGCCGATTTCCAAGGATTTTTGCTTGCAATAGGCAAGGAGATCCAAATCAGCGATTGGGAGGTTAAATTCCTCATAGTCCTTATATTCATACATATCCGTTAGCCTCTGTTCAAGCCTTTGAAGTAATTCCTCATATTGTAAGCCAAGGAGCTTCAAATTCTCGGCTTCTTTACTTAGAATGTTTATAGCGCTTGCCATCATACGAATGGCGCCAGAGAAATTATTCCTTCTTTGGTGGTATAAGGAAACGGCTACTTGTATTAAACCCACCCAGTGTGGATTTCTTTCTTCTTTCTTATCTTTCTTCCAGTGCTCTTCAAGAACCTCATGACATTCAAAGAAGTCTCTGGGCCCATGAAAGTATACGAGGTATTCGATATATGCGTTTGGATACATAGACAACAGAAACTCCTTTCTTACAAAGAAAACCGATAAGTTTAGCATGGCAATTATTATAACACATTTAATCCAGCTTCAATAGCTGGTTGCCTTTGTTAAGAAAGGTGTTATGTTATAATTTCAACAGTTTCAAGTAAAAACACACGGTGTTTTGCTGGAAAAAATATATTTTTTTACTAATTATTTTTTTATCTTTGTTCCATCTTGTTCGTCAAAGACGTTTGATAACACCTATAGGGGCAAGCAGACATCGATTTATACATTACTTTATTCGCGTTCCTCGGGCATGATCTCTGATTCCTCGGGAGCTCCCTGCGGGCTCGTGAGGCTCATGCTATTCCCGAAGGCGTCGCTCTTTTATCACAATGACACAAATTGTAAAAAATTAACATTCCCTTTTTAACAGAACCATTTTAAAAATCAGGTGATAAGACGTGAATTCATACAACGTAAAGATTGATGCTTTTGAAGGTCCCCTTGACCTCTTGTTACATTTGATACAGCAGGCAGAAGTTGACATTTATAACATTCCTGTTTCAGAAATAACCGAGCAGTATCTCTTGTACGTGCAGACAATGCAAGAGCTGGAATTGGATGTTGCCAGCGAATATCTAGTGATGGCTGCAACGCTGCTTGCTATCAAGAGTCAAATGCTCCTTCCAAAGCAGGAAGAAATGATAGACGAAGAACTGACTGAGGATTGGGAGGAAGACCCCAGGGAAGAATTAATGAGCCAGCTGCTGGAATATAAGCGATTTAAAGAAGCGGCGGGCACTTTAAAAAATCGTGAGGAACAAAGGAATCTTACATTTTCAAAGCCCCCGAGCACGATAGATAACAGCCAGACTTTAGAGGAAGATAACGAAATTGATACGAAACACCTTTCTTTATATGATATGATTCAAGCTTTTCAGAAGTTAAAAGAGCGTGTGCGGTACAAAAAGCCTCGCCAAACGAAGATTCGTTCCGAAGAAATTCCTTTAACTCAAAGGATGGACGAAATTCGAACATTGTTATCAAGACAAAAGGAACCTACTACTTTTTCAAAACTATTTGATTCCCCTGATAAATCTCATATGGTTGTAACTTTTTTGGCGGTTTTGGAATTAATGAAAGCTCATTCCATCTCATGCATGCAGATGGATAATTTTGAGGACATCATTATTATCAGCAGAGAGGGGGAGATACAAGATGAGTAACAAGGATATGCTGTCGGTGCTCGAAGGACTCTTATTTGTGTGCGGGGATGAAGGCCTAGCTGTGCCGGATGCGGTAAAAGCGTTAGACGGAGATGCCGGGGAAGTGAAAGAAGCGCTCCTTCTCCTTTCAAGCAACTATGAATATGAAGAACGTGGCCTGCAAATCAAGGAATTTGGCGACAGATTTTATATGATGACGAGAAAAGAACATGCTCCGTATTTTAAAAAACTGATTGACCAGTCAAGAAAAGGCAGTCTGTCACAAGCATCTCTTGAAACATTGGCTATCATTGCATATAAACAGCCCATCACAAGGGTGGAGATAGAAGAAATCCGGGGAGTGAAATCGGAGAAGCCGATGCAGACCCTGATTAGCAAAGGACTGGTTCAGGAAGCCGGAAGAGCGCAGAGTACAGGAAGGGCTATTTTGTATCAAACGACCCAGCGTTTTCTTGATGTTTTTGAGCTTTCCTCTTTAGATGAGCTTCCTCCGCTGCCTGAGGGAAAAGAAGAAAGTGAGGAAGAAGCAGACCTTTTCTTTGAAAGCTTTGAAGATACAATCAAGGAATAGGTCATCCTGTCCTGGTGCCAGGCACCACCTTTGCTTGTAATAGTAGTTCCTGTTGGATCAGACGTGGGCTCTTATTTATGTTACAGCGTTCCAAGGTGCCAGGCACCTCCCATAAAATAGGACCTGTCATTTTTAAGAGAATGGGACAACTCCTCACTCCATAAGTTTTAAAATAGAGAAAGGAGTGAGGCTCTTGTCCCAGCGGGAAGAATGGAATGAGTATCTTTATCGTGTAAAAGAGTGGATGGATGATTTGGAAGAATATATATACCATTCAAGAGTAGATGTGCAAAGTGACGAGCAGGAAGAAGCACCTATGGAAACGGAACTTTATCGCTTAAAAGAATCATGGCCGGAATCAATGGAAGAAGATAAGGAAAAGCTCGATTATTTCATAGAGCAGGTAGGAAAAACAGCAAAAGCATATGAACAATTTCAGAGCGGAGCAAGTGTAACGACTGAAAGCAGAGGGGAGACTCAGGATTACGTGCCCCCTGGAGAACACCGTCTTCCTCCTTTGCCTTATTCCTACGATGCGTTAGAGCCAGTGATCTCGGAAGAAATTATGAGACTTCATCATAGTGAGCATCACCAATCTTATGTCGATGGATTAAATAAAGCAGAAGAAGAAATGCAAAGGGCAAGAGAAACGGGAGATTTTGAACTGTTGAGATATTGGGAAAGGGAAGCTGCCTTTAATGGCGCCGGCCACTATTTACACACCATTTTTTGGAATAATATGAGCCCTGCTGGCGGAGAAGAACCTGGTGGTGAGCTCAGAGATTTCATTGAAAGAGATTTTGGCAGCTTTGAAGGATTTAAAGAGCATTTTAGTGAAGCTGCAAAAAAGGTCCAGGGTGTTGGGTGGGCTATTTTAGTGTGGGCTCCACGAGCCAGAAGACTGGAAATTCTCCAGGCTGAGAAGCACCATTATTTATCACAATGGGATGTCATCCCTCTTTTAGTACTGGATGTCTGGGAGCATGCCTATTACTTACAATACAAAACAGAAAAAGGGAATTACGTCGATAATTTCTGGTATGTCATTGATTGGGATGATGTGTCTGACAGATTTGAGAAAGCACGTCGTCTCCAGTGGGAGCCCTTTTAGCACGTCTGCACGATAGCTCGTTGTTTTAGCCTAGGTATAAAGAACCCGTCTTCGTTGGAAGGCGGGTTACTTAATGGAAAAGTATGACGCGCATATTGTACTTGGATTACTCCATATTAAATAAGGAATACGATAAAGGAGTGAGATAGGAATGACAGTTGGAACACAAATTAAACAAACATTAGCAGGTCTCAAAAGTGCACAAGCGAGTTTGGAGACCTTTGCTTTACAAACTGAAAATCAACAAGCAAAGCAAACATATCAAAATCTTGCGCAGCAAACTCAGAATATCGTGGACAGTTTAGATATGAGAATGAAGCAGGTGGAACAGGAAGAACCTCAATATTCCCAGCAATAGAAAACACTGTGTCAATTACCCAGGCTTTCTCTAAAGCTGGGTTTTTTATATTTTTTTCTTGTAGATGATGGTAAAAAATGTAAAACATCACACTCTCTTCTCCTTCGCTGACTCCTCGTCAGATTTGTCCCCCAAACCATTCCTTTTCTGAAAGACTCTTGAGAAAGCCAGGAAATGTAAGATCATCTGAATAGCCTTCCAGTGCGAGTGAGCTTTTTACTCATATTTTTGTATGTGCAAAGGCAGGGACCCGTTCCATTCAGCGTATAACACTCTCCTGATGTTAGGTATACCGGCTTTATTTAATTCATTTAAAATCTGGTCCTTGGTCCAGTTTATTTCTTTGAGGTTATCTTCTACCCATTCCCCGTCTAGAATGACACTCATAGGAAGATAAGAAGAGGTTTTAGGTATATTTAAATCTTCTTTTGTTGGCGTGGCAGCACGATCTGCTTTCATAACACTAACCGAACCATTCGCCTCTAAAATAGCATACTGTACATCTTTCAAGCTAAATATATCCTTATCCCGGAGAAGGTGCTGCAGTTGGTTTATGTCTAACTTATTGCTCTGTAACGCTTCATAATCTAATTGTCCGTTCCTAATTACAATCGTAGGTTTCCCTTCTAAAACATTTCTGGACCTTTTGAATTTCTGAGTGATTTTTTCAATTGTTGAAATGAGAACCGTCCAGACAAAGATGGCATAAAGAACGTATGTAACATGAATCTCTTTATCATAAATTGCATTCCCAACAAGTTCACCTAAAACTAAAGCAGAAATAAAATCAAAGGGGGTAAGTTGGGTAATTTGAGTTTTGCCTAAAAGCTTTGTAACCACTAAAAGAGCAAAGAAGCCTATGAGAAGCTCAACGGTTAAAAAAGCATAATTTGTATTCATATTCCATCAACTTCCATAGTGTTTTTTTATACTATTTCCCTCATTTTCCAAAAAATACAGGATTTACTCAAGAGTTTTAATCGATGAATGGACACAGAGTGGTAGATGTAATCAAAACGCTGTTCTGCAGACCAAAAAGAACAGCCCATCAGTTGATTTACAACATTCTCCAAATAAGAAATACATAAATGGAACTGAATTTTTCATACTAAAAGGAGAATGTAGATGGTTGGAGGTGCAGGTCAATGAAATTGAAACAACTAACATGTGTACTGCTGGTCATCGCTTCCATTGTTTTTACCACCGCTGGCTGCCAACAGCCTCCTGAAATATCCGGACATACAGAAGTGTCACCGCCAGAGCCTGTTAAAAATGCTGCGGCACCGCTTCAGGCGAGGGCCGAGGAAGCCAAAGCCATAATTCGGGCCATGGAAGAAGTGACAGATGTTACAGCAGTAAGTTTTGAAAAAGAGCTTTATATTGCACCGCAAGTGAAGCACAGTGCCCGTTTACGTCTGAAAGAGATTAGAGAAGCCGGTCACAGGAAGCTCACCAAGCGCTGGCCTGGAATGACGATTTATTTGTCCACGGACCAGAAAGCCTATATGGAGCTTGAAAAACTAGAAAGAGAGGTCCATCAGCGCCAGCTTAACAAAAGTGATATCAATAAACGATTAGGTAAAGTGGAAGAGTACATGAAGGGATAACAAGGGGGATAATAAGGTGGCTAATGAAAAAAAGAAAACTCTTACACCAGCCCAGCAGGAATATCAAACACTGGCGAAAGGAAGAGAACCTGAACGGCCTGTGGTGCAGAACTGCATTCGTGCTTTTTGGGTCGGAGGCCTTATTTGCTTTGTAGGACAAGGTATTCAAACTTTTTTTCTTCATTTTTTTGATTTTAATGAGCAGACAGCGGGCAATCCTACCGTTGCAGTGTTAATTATTCTATCAATTTTGTTGACTGGATTAGGTGTATACGATCGCTTTGCTCAATATGCTGGAGCTGGAACAGCGGTTCCTGTTACTGGGTTTGCCAATGCCATGGCAAGTGCGGCCATCGAGCATAGGACGGAAGGATATGTCCTGGGAGTCGGCGGTAACATGTTTAAACTGGCCGGTTCGGTAATTGTTTTTGGAAGTGTCGCTGCCTTTTTTATCGCTCTCATCAGAACCATTCTTATACAGTGGGGGGGATTATAATGTTAGCTGGCCGCCAGTCATGGGTGTTTGAAAACAAACCGGCAATCATTTCAACAGGAGTCGTTGGCGGTCCATTCGAAGGAAAGGGACCGCTAAGTAATGACTTTGACGCCCTTCATGAAGATTTGTGGATGGAACAGGATTCTTATGAAAAGGCTCAAAAAGTACTTATGGAGGAAGCTTTTCAATTTGCATTAGATAAGCAGGGTTTCTCCAAGGATCAAGTACAATTTGTCCTTGCTGGTGATTTAATAAACCAGATTACCGCGACAAGCTTTGCCTGCCGTACTTTAAGTATTCCGTATATAGGATTATTCGGGGCTTGTTCTACTTCTATGGAAGGCTTGGCTCTGTCTGCTTTCCTTATTGATAATGGAGGAGCCAATAATATACTAACAGGGTCCGCGAGCCATAATTCAGCCGTTGAAAAACAGTTCAGGTACCCAACCGAGTACGGGGCACAAAAACCACCTACAGCCCAGTGGACAGTTACAGCAGGAGGAGCGGCTCTCCTCTCTTCGAGCGGCACTGGTCCTAGAGTGACCGCAGCGACGATTGGGAAGGTTGTGGATATGGGTTTGTCCGATCCCTTTAATATGGGCGGGGCCATGGCACCCGCAGCAGTTGATACGATTGAGGCTCATTTTAGAGATCTTACTATTGAACCTGATTACTATGACTTAATTGTAACAGGTGACCTGGGTAAAGTAGGACGGCCTATCGCTTTAGATTTATTTGAAAAACATAACCTAAGTATTTCAGATGAAAAGTTTAAGGATTGCGGAATCATGATTTATAACGATGATCAGCCAGTGATCGCCGGGGGGAGTGGTTCCGGATGTTCAGCAGCCGTGCTATACGGCCATTTATTAAACCGAATGAGAAATGGGGACTATAAGAGGATTCTCGTAGTGGCAACCGGTGCATTGCTATCTCCTTTGACCTTTCAGCAAAAAGAGAGCATTCCATGTATTGCGCATGCCGTAGCCATTGAAAGCGAGGGGGCAAAGGGATGACAATGTTCATTAGTGCTTTTATTGTCGGAGGCCTTATTTGTGTGATCGGGCAGCTTATGATGGATGTAGGGAAATTGACACCAGCTCATACATTGAGCGCATTAGTGGTCTTCGGTGCCATCCTCGATGGCCTTGGTTTATATGAGCCTCTTATTGACTTTGCAGGTGCCGGGGCCACTGTTCCCATCACAAGCTTTGGTAATGCTCTTGTCCATGGGGCTATGGCAGAAGCAGAACAGCATGGCATTGTAGGTGTGGTTACAGGTATTTTTGAGGTAACAAGTGCAGGTATTTCTTCAGCGATCATTTTCTCATTTATCGCAGCTTTAATTTTTAGACCAAAGGGTTAGGAGGAACCATAATGACTGTTGCTTCCCAGGTAAAAGGTACGCTCGCACAGCTAAAAGGAATTGAAGCATCCTTGGAAAAGTATACAGCTGAATCTGAAAAAGCCGATCACAGAAAATTATTTCAGGACAACAAAGAGGTTGTAAGCCAGGTCATCGTCCAGATGGAGCAGCGAATATCTCTGCTTGAGCTGGAGGAACCCCAATATAAAGGGTTATAAAACAAATAGGAGGTGTCATGGATGCCTGGATGGGTAGAGGTGATGATTCGGTCCATTGTATTATTCGTATTAATTTTTCTGATAGCAAAAATGTGGGTGCGAAAACCTGTCGGTGAGTGGAGCGCCTTTGAAGGGATGCTATCGATAGCAGCTGGTGGAGCTGCAGGAGTATCAGCAGTTTATTTAGCTATCCCCCCTGCTTTTCCTGTTTTTGCTCTGCTGATTTGGGGATTTCTCCCATTTGCTCTGGCTTTTCTTGCTCTTCGAAGCGAAACCTTTAGATATTGGTATGAAGGAAAGCCCGTTGCCGTTATTCAAGATGGCAAGATATTAGAGGACCACATGAAAAAAAGCCAGCTTTCATCTGATCAGTTGTTAAGAAAGCTTAGGGAAAAGCAGGCATTTCAAGTCGCTGATGTAGAATTCGCTTTACTAGAACCTAATGGCGAGTTGAATGTTCTTCTTAAAAAAGAACAGCAGCCCCTGACTCCTAAAACAGCACAATTGGATGTTCCTTCTTTAAAAGAACCAGAAACAATTGTCCAGGACGGAGAAGTAAAAGACGAGGCACTGGCAAGAAGAGGATATTCCAGAGAGTGGCTTCAAACAGAAGTAGAAAAGCTGGGCATTACGATAGAAAATATTTTTTTAGCTCAGGTGGACGAACTGGGAGAGCTGCAAGTGGACCTGTTTGATGATAAGCTTCAGACCCCGCAGCCTATAGAAAAACCCCTCTTCCTGTCAGCAGTAAAAAAGTGTCAGGCAGATCTGGAGGGGTATGCGCTGGCAACAGATGATCAACAGGCAAAAGCAATGTATAGTAAGTCGGCAAAAGACCTTGAAAAAGTATTGAACGCTCTTCGCCCGATTTTGTCACAAACGTAAAAACACCTGGTGGGATTCCACCGGGTGTTTTTTAGTGGCGGGGAAAAGTTTCAGGTTCTTTTTCCTTCTGTCTCGTAACATAAAGCTTTTTTTGCTGATCGACAGCTGCAAAGAAGACATCTTCTGTTCGGTAGATTCCTTTTTTTCGAAGAACAGTGGCAAGCCAGTCAGCTGTAATTCCGCATTCTTTCAGGGTTTTTTGATCTATCTTTCCATCCAGGATAAGAGGAAAAGACAGCTCGTCACCTTTATCTTTATCCTCTCCCGCACTATTTGCAGAAAGTACACTTAATTGGCCGTTGCTTTCAATGATGGCTTGCTTAACTTGCCCTATATGGAAATTTCCTTTCTCTCTTAACATCCCCAGGACATTATCGATAGAATAACGGATCTTCTTCATGTTTTCAGGAAGGAATTTCCCATTGGCGATGACCATCGTAGGCTCGAAGGTGATCTTTTTTCCCAATGTTCTCCAGCGTATGGATACTCGTGAGACGAATCTTTGAAACAGCCCGATAATCACGAGAGCCCATGCTGTATGAGCATGGGAAACAGAAGGATCAGCAATGTCAGCTCCGGTTACAGAAGCGAGGGTAATAATAATAAGAAAATCAAATACAGGCATTTCGCCTATGGAACGTTTGCCCATGTACAAGGTAATAACAAGTAAAAGAGGAAAAATAGTTATGATCCGCAAGAGAACAGTAAGCATTTCTGAAAGAAACGTCTCCGTTATTTCCTGCACCCCCTTTTCTTTGTATTGTGGGCCTTCCTTTCTTTTTTTATGAGCCATTCATAAACAACGGCTTAATACATAGAATGTACAAACAAGCTGAGCTTGTATCATTGTTCTCCTCAAGGAGAAATAGAAACAGGAAGGAAGCTGGGGTGGAGATGAAACGAAGATTATATGGATCACTGCTTGTTTTTTTCATTCTTTTTCAAATATTTCCTTCTGCTGCTGAGGCTGCCCCATTTGAAGTGTCGGGAAAGGGAGCTGTCTTGATGGAAGCTGAATCAGGACGGGTGGTGTATGAAAAAAATAAAGATCAACAGATGCGTATTGCCAGCATTACAAAAATTATGACGGCAATTATAGCGATTGAATCAGGGAAGCTGGATGAAACAGTGAAGGTAAGCGGAAATGCAGCTTATACGGAAGGGTCGTCCCTGTACTTAAAGCCAGGAGAGAACATTAAACTAGAAGATCTTGTATTTGGACTGATGCTACGTTCTGGAAATGATTCAGCGGTAGCCATAGCCGAGCATGTAGGCGGGAGCCTTGATGGCTTTGTTTTTTTAATGAATGAAAAAGCACAGGAAATAGGAATGACAAATACCCGCTTTGCTAATCCACATGGGCTGGATGATCATGAAGAGCATTATTCAACGGCTTATGATATGGCTCTGCTTACAAAGTACGCCATGAAGAATGAAAAGTACCAGGAAGTGGCAGGAACCAAAACGTACCGTGCTCCCCAGGAAGGGGAAGATTGGGACAGGGTATGGAGCAATAAAAATCGTCTTCTAACACAGTTGTATGAGTATTGTACCGGAGGGAAAACAGGTTATACAAAACGAGCGGGAAGAACACTTGTCACCACAGCTGAAAAAGACGACATGTCTCTCATCGCAGTAACAATTAATGCTCCTTCTGATTGGAATGACCATATAAAGATGTATGAATGGACTTTTGAAAATTACGATATGGAAGTTCTTGCGAAAGAAGGGCTGCTAAAGGAAACAGATGATCCTTTTTACGACAAAAAAGTGCTCATCCCTTATACGTATCGCTACCCCCTGACAGAGGAGGAGAAAAGGAACGTAAAACAACAAATTGTATTGTATGAACCCCCATCAGAAGAGAGAGCAGATTCATACATTCCTCCCCAGCCAGTGGGAAAGCTTGAGTACTCCTTGAACGGAGAGCCTTTTCATGCGATTGCCTTATACTTTAAGAGAGATACATCATCTGATAAAGAGGAAGGATTCTGGGCGAAATTGAGGGGTCTGTACAGGGCCTTATCGGAGTGAGTCATAATGATAAACATCATCTGGGCTTCCATGCTGATCATTGGTTTCATTGTTGCGGCTGCTACCGGGAAAATGGAAGAGGTCAATCAAGCTGTATTTAAGGGTGCTGAAGAAGCAGTGGTGCTATGTATCGGTTTAATCAGTATTCTGGCATTCTGGCTTGGGCTGATGAAAATAGCCCAGAAAAGCGGCCTGCTTGATTTACTTGGCAGGATGCTTTCCCCTGTTGTCAGCAGGCTTTTTCCAGAGGTACCCAAGAATGATCCGGCCATGGGTTATATTATTTCAAACATGACTGCTAATTTATTTGGGCTTGGTAATGCGGCGACTCCTATGGGGATTAAAGCAATGGAAGAGCTAAAGCGCCTCAATAACGGGAGGGATGAAGCGAGCCGTTCGATGATTACACTTATGGCACTAAATACAGCGAGCCTTACCCTTATTCCCACCACTGTCATTTCCATTCGAATGAATTACGAGTCAGCCAACCCCACAGAAATCGTCGGAACTACTATTATTGCTACGGCGTGTTCCACGGCCGCCGCTTTATTAATTGACCGTTACTTTTACCACCGCCGGCTAGTGAAAAGGAGAAGGTAATATGGAATGGGTCACCTTAATTTCCACATGGATTATCCCGATTATCATAGGAGGTATTCTTTTTTTAGGTACGATGAAAAGAGTGCCTACTTATGAAACGTTTGTGGAAGGGGCTAAGGAAGGATTTGGACTGGCGGTCTCCATTATTCCCTATCTTGTTGGCATGCTGGTTGCTATTTCAGTATTCAGGGCTTCAGGTGCAATGGATTTGCTTATTTCCTGGATACAGCCTATTCTTGGCGTTTTCGGTGTTCCTGCAGAAATTGTCCCTCTTGCCCTGATCAGGCCTATTTCAGGCACAGGAGCGTTAGGAATGACCAGTGATTTGATTGCCACCTACGGGCCAGATTCATTGATCGGACGTCTTGCTTCAACCATGCAGGGGAGCACAGATACTACCCTGTACGTTCTGACTGTATATTTCGGAGCAGTGGGAATTAAGAAAATGGGCGATGCCTTAAAAGTTGGCCTGCTTGCAGATCTGGCGGGAATCATTGCTGCCATTGTCATTGTCCTTCTCGTTTTTTCCTGATTCTTCCTTTACTAAAAACAATAAATAGAGAATTACTCTGACTTGGCGTCTGCCAAGCTTTTTTTATGTTTGGCCGGGAAAAACATGGTATGCTGTGATAGGCAGTTTGCTCTAATCGTTGAGAACTTGAGAATTGATTAGGATGTAGGTATGATGATGAATGAGGTGAAAGCCATGGAACGTTTACAAAAAGTAATCGCGAATGCTGGGGTCACATCGAGAAGAAAAGCAGAGGACCTCATTAAAGAAGGAAGAGTTGAAGTAAATGGAAAGAAGGTTACAGAACTTGGAACAAAAGTTACGCCAAATAAAGATGAAGTAAGGGTTGACGGTATACCTATCGATAAAGAAGAACCTGTCTATTACGTTCTCTATAAACCCAAGCAAGTGATATCAGCGGTAAATGACGACAAAGGCCGCAAAGTCGTTACTGATTTCTTGCCTGAGGTAGAACAAAGAATATTCCCGGTCGGCCGTCTAGACTATGATACTTCTGGTCTGCTCCTTCTTACGAACGATGGAGAGTTTGCAAATTTATTAACTCATCCAAAGAACAAGGTCAATAAAACTTACATTGTAAAAGTGGAAGGAAAACCAAGTAAAGATGCTTTGACTCAATTAGCCAGAGGCATTCAGTTGGAAGACGGGAAAACGGCACCTGCTAAGGTCAAATTTCAATCAGGGAATAAAAAGAGAAACACTTCTATTATTGAAATAACAATACATGAGGGTAAAAACAGGCAAGTGAGAAGGATGTTTGAAGCGATAGGTCACCCTGTATTGAAGCTGAAAAGGGAGAAATACGGCTTCCTGACTTTGGAAGGTATGGAACCCGGGGAAGCAAGGGCGCTTAAGCCAATAGAAGTTAAAAAGCTTAGGGAGCTTGCTGTCACATAAGTTTCAAAAGGCAGTCACCCATAAACAGACAAGTAACGTTATAATAATATTGGCGTAAGAAAAGATGTCGATTGATCACTTATTTTCTTTATTTTATGAGGTGGCAGGAGGAAGGAAAAATGAATAAAAAACGCAGGCTTATCGTTAGAAGTACTGTGTTATCCGCCATAGCGGCAGCTCTGTTGTATACGTTTTACATGAACTTTTTCTCTGAGCAGGAGGTAGTAGCTGAAGGGGATCAAGCCATTAATTTCGTCCTTCAAAACCTGGAAGGAGAGAGGGTAGAGCTTGCAGATTATGAAGGCCAGGGGGTTTTTCTTAACTTTTGGGGAACCTTTTGCCCTCCATGTGAACGAGAAATGCCCTATATGGAAAACCAGTATCAAGTCTTTAAGGATCAAGGTGTAGAAATACTTGCTGTCAACGTAAATGAATCTGAGCTGGTGGTTCAGCGTTTTGTATCTCGCCACAACCTTACCTTTCCAATCTTACTTGATAAAGGAAATAATATTGTAGATGCCTATGGAATCGGCCCTTTGCCTTCAACGCTGCTCATAGATGAAAATGGAACAGTCGTGGGCAAGCATGTGGGACAGATGACAGAAGATATGGTAGCAGAATTTATGGAAAAGATTAAGCCTGAACAGTAGTTACGAGGTGTTCAAATGAGCAACAAGGTAAAATGCGATAACTGTAGTCATGTGAACCCATATGGCACTCAGCTGTGCGAATCCTGCGGAAAGCCTTTGGAGGAAGCAGCTGAAAACAAAGAAGTTATTAATATGCGTTATGAAGGAGTAGCACGAAGATCACAAACCTATAACAAAACGATAGTCGATAAAGTATGGAATTTCTTTTCGTCGGTAAAGGTAGGTATTTGGCTGATTGTTTTAACTCTGCTCGCTTCAATTCTGGGAACCATTTTCCCTCAGGAAATGTACATTCCTCCAGGAGAGGATCCATCCATTTATTACAGGGATGAGTATGGAATAGCCGGCCAGGTTTATTATGAACTGGGGCTCCATAACATGTACGGTTCGTGGTGGTACATGGCGTTAGTGGCGGGTCTTGGAATCTCGCTTCTTATTGCAAGTATTGATAGAGTAGTACCCTTGCACAGAGCTTTAAAAACCCAAAGAGTCACTCGTCACGAAGGTTTTCTAAAAAGACAAAGAGTTTATGGGAAAAACAAGGTATCTGATAAAGAAGAAGCTTTTGCGAAGGCTAAAGACATTCTCGAGAAGAAGAAGTACAAAATCACAGAAGAAAATGGAAACTTGTTAGCGGAAAAAGGTAGATTTTCAAGGTGGGGACCATATGTGAACCATCTCGGACTTATCATTTTTCTTATCGGTGCCATGCTCCGCTTCTTCCCCGGCATGTACGTGGACGAACATGTGTGGGTGCGTGAAGGGGAAACACAAGTTATTCCAGGCACAGGCGGTCAGTATTACCTTGAAAATGAAGAGTTTTTTGTTGAGCTGTATGATGAGGATGATGAAACGTTTGGAGCTGCTATTGAAAGAGCCGGAGGCCCAGTCGTTGAAACATTCCAGACCAATGCTGTTCTCTATGAAAGGGAAGCAGGGGGAACCGTTGGTGCGGAAAGTGATTTAACGGAAATCGCACGCCAGGAGATCCGTGTGAATGAACCGATGAATGTAGATAACTTTTCCTTATACCAGACCGATTATAAGCTCAATGAATTCAGCATGATGAGCTTTACGATGGAGAACAGGGAAACAGGAGAGGCCCTCGGGCAGATTGACATCGACCTTTATAACCCTGAAGATTCATATGATCTCGGTGACGGTTACAGTGTTGTCATTTCTGATTATTTTCCAAACTTTTTCTTTGATGATGACGGTATTCCTTCTACTGAATCCAGGATTCCTGATAATCCGGCATTCATTTTCCAAATGCATGGTCCTGACGTAGATGACGAAGGAGAATACGCCTTTGTCGCGATCCAGCAGAATATGGATGTGTTCGGAGAAAATCAGTATGAAATGAGCTTTGCAGGAGTCGAAACCAACAATGTGACGGCCTTGACTGTTCGCAAAGACTTGACCCTTCCTTATATCATTGTCGGAGGCATTATCTTTATGATCGGTCTCGTTCAAGGCTCCTACTGGTCTCACCGGAGAATCTGGCTTCAATACAATGGGAGCGAAGTAATGGTAGCCGGCCACACGAATAAAAACTATCAGACTCTAAAGCGAGATATACAGTCTGTAACTGATGAGACAGACATAGAAATGCCTGCCGATCAAACGGCTGAAAAAGAAGAAAAAGAGCTGGATGAGAAAATTGAAAGTACGAAGGAGTGAGGGCAATGGCCGCACTTAGTGGAAATTTATTATTAGTCGCCTTTTTTTGCTACCTTGCTGCTACAATATTTTTTGCTGTCTCTGTGACAGGTAAAAAATGGCGTAACAAGGAAGGAGAAATGTCTGGAAACCGCTGGGGGCGATTAGGTTTTATTGCTTCTATTATTGGTTTGATTTTTGCCTTAGGCTATTTCTTTACCCGCTGGTCGGTAGCCGGGCATCCTCCTGTAAGTAACATGTTTGAATATACAACCTTTTTAGGGATCTGCATGGGGCTTGCTTTTATCATTCTCTATGCTATTTATAAGTACGATGTCCTCGGCTTGTTTACGATGCCGATTGTGATGCTGATTATTGCATATGCTTCCATTTTCCCAAGAGAAGTGGATCCATTAATACCGGCATTGCAGTCCTACTGGCTTCATATTCACGTCATTACGACTGCCATTGGCCAGGGGATCCTTGCGATAGGTTTTGCAGCAGGTCTTGTATACCTTGTTCGTACGCTTGACTTTACCCAGCGTAACAAGAAGACTTTTTCTCTTGAGCTGATTATGTATTCTTTAATCAGTGTGCTCGGTTTTGTCATCATTACCAATGTATTTAACCTTATGGACTATGAGGCGACATTTCAGTACGTAAATGAGCAGGGAGCAGAGGCGGAAATTACGTATGAGCTTCCTGCATTGATCGGACCGAATGAAGGCGAGCTGATCAGCGAAGACCGAATGAATCCCTTCGTCTTTATGCCGGAATGGCTTCGGAGTGACGACTTAAATACGGTTGTTTGGGCTCTAGCTTCTGGTCTTATCCTTTACGGGGGATTACGATTAGGGTTTAGAAAACGGATTGGTGGAGCTATCCAGCCCATTTTAAAAGGAGTTAATCCCCAAATGGTCGATGAAGTCAGCTACCGGGCCATTGCGATTGGCTTTCCTGTCTTTACTCTCGGTGGATTGATCTTTGCCATGATTTGGGCTCAGATTGCCTGGACAAGATTTTGGGGCTGGGATCCAAAAGAGGTGTGGGCGCTCATTACATTCCTGTTTTATGCAGCCTATCTCCACCTGCGTCTTTCAAGAGGATGGCACGGTGAAAGGTCTGCCTGGCTGTGTGTGATTGGGTTTGCTATTATTATGTTTAACTTAATCTTTGTAAATCTTGTCATAGCAGGGCTGCACTCGTACGCTTAATAATATTTTCCTCCCGTTTTACGGGAGGATTTTTTAAAAGAGGTCAAGAAATGCTGTGTGCATAACGTAAAGAAATCGGAAGGTGCTAAAAGTACATTTAATTTATGCTCTTTTCCTTATCATGTTAGAATGGTCATGGAAGAAATAAAATGACTCCAGTCATTTTATACGGTGCGAATGGGATGTATTCATATGTTCATTATGTGACGAGTCATGAAGACTAACAGTTTAGGAAGAGGATTAGGAGGCAAGCGATATGAGTAAGGAAGCAAGAATATTGGTAGTCGACGATGAGGATCGTATCCGCCGTCTACTGAAAATGTATTTAGAAAGAGAAAATTATGAAGTTGAGGAAGCCGATCATGGAGAACAAGCGTTAGAGTTAGCATTAAACGAAGAATATGATCTTATCTTACTGGATATTATGATGCCTGGCATGGATGGAGTAGAAGTGTGCCAGGAGCTTCGAAAAACAAAAGCGACCCCAGTGATCATGCTCACAGCTAAAGGAGAGGAAGCAAACAGGGTGCAAGGGTTTGAAGTAGGAACGGATGATTATATTGTGAAGCCATTCAGCCCCCGTGAAGTCGTGTTAAGGGTAAAAGCTCTCCTTAGACGCTCTTCCACAACAAAGTTCCTCCAAACAGAAACGCAAACAAAGGATGTATTGGTCTTTCCTTATTTAACCATTGATAATGATGCCCATAGAGTATCCGTTGAAGGTGAAGTGATAAACCTGACTCCAAAGGAGTATGAACTTCTTTACTACCTTGCTCAGTCACCAGATAAAGTCTTTTCACGAGAGCAGCTGTTAAAAGATGTATGGAACTATGACTTTTTCGGTGACTTGAGAACAGTAGATACTCATATAAAAAGGCTCCGTGAAAAACTAAGCCGCGTGTCAGAAAATGCTGCAAATATGATTTCTACCGTATGGGGAGTAGGTTACAAATTTGAGGCTGTGAACGAATAATGCTGTGGAGAAGCGTTGTTGGTAAGCTTTGGCTTACCATCCTTTTACTTGTATCAGTCGTCCTGCTTCTCCTGACAGTTCTTCTCCTGCAGTTTTTTGAAGGGTTCCATATAAATGAGGCGGAAGAGCAGCTGACAAATCATGCGAATGTAATCGCTTCTTTAATGGAGGAGTTTGATGACGACATAGAAGCACTTGAAACAATTGAAGGGATCGCCGCCTCATACGAAACGAGGCTGACAATCTTTGAAGGCACGGAACACATCTGGTCCTCAACCGCTGAGGACCCTTATAATGTCTACCTGCCCTCAGACATTTTCTTAGAAAATGAGATCCTCTCAAGGGTCATTACTGAAAATGAAAGTGTCGTCACCCACGGGGATTTTCCGGTATATGAAAATGGTGAAGAAATCCATAATGAGATTTTTGTGGTCGGTATCCCTCTGGAAATGGGAGAGGATGATGGAGCATTATTTCTTTATCAGTCTCTTGCTGTAATAGAGGATACGACAGGAGTGACAAGGCAGATTATCCTTCTTTCTGCGGGAATTGCTATTATTTTAACGACTATTTTTGCATTTTTTCTCTCAAGCCGAATTACTGCCCCCCTCCGAAAAATGAGGCAGGTAACACTTGAAGTAGCAGAAGGGAAGTTTGACACAAAGGTTCCAACACTCACTAACGATGAAATTGGGCAGCTTGCTAATGCCTTTAACCGAATGCGCCGGGAATTAAACAGAAGCGTAACCCAGGTTAATCAAGAAAAAGAGCAGCTTTCCCGAGTTTTAAGCAGTATGGCCGACGGGGTAGTAACGATTGACCGCAAAGGAAGCATTTTGATTACTAATCCTCCTGCAGATCGTTTTCTTCAAGCCTATTATTATGAAATGGGTGGAGAATTAACACTGGAAAAGCTGCCAAAGGATATGAAAAAGCTCTTCCAGCAGGTAGTAGCGATCGAGCGGGAACAAGTAACTGAAATTGATTTGCAAGGACGGCACTATGCGATTATTATGACACCTCTATACGATGGCACCTTTGTGAGAGGGGTCGTCGTGCTGATAAGAGACATGACAGAGGAGAAGCAGCACGATAAGCTAAGAAAGGACTTTATTGCCAATGTATCCCATGAGCTCAGAACCCCGATATCGATGCTTCAAGGGTATAGTGAGGCAATTATTGATGATATTGCAGCTACAGATGAGGAGAAAAAGGAGCTTGGCCAGATTATATATGAAGAGTCTCTCCGAATGGGTAGACTGGTCAATGAGCTTCTTGATATTGCTCGTATGGAGGCCGGCCATATTCAATTAAATAAAGAGCCGATTCAGATCCATGAAATGAGCGCAAAAATAACCAGAAAGTTTCACGGCCTGGCTAAAGAAGCGGGAGTCAATCTTCAAACCGAAGTTACCGGAGAAGAGCCTGTGATGGATGTTGACCCAGACAGATATGAGCAGGTGCTGACGAACTTAATTCATAACGCCATTCGTCATACGGAGGCTGGCGGAACGGTGACACTTCGTGTGGAAACAGACCAATCCGGAGTTTCTGTTGATGTGGAGGACACTGGATCAGGTATACCAGAAGAAGACCTGCCCTTTGTGTTTGAACGTTTTTATAAGGCAGATAAAGCCAGAACTCGGGGCCGCTCAGGAACGGGCCTTGGCCTTGCTATCGCAAAGAATATTGTGGAGGGACATAACGGCCAGATTTCTGCTCACAGTAAAGTGGAGGAGGGCACGACTTTTACCTTTCATATACCAAGAGAAGACGTTCAATAACCTCGGTAGTTATTTGTCTTCCTAGTGCTGTTGAAAAGAGAATTATTTTGGCACGGTATAAAGAAGGGAGAGGGCAGCACAGGCTGAAAGCTCTCTCAGTCTTTGTCCGATGACACTTACAAGCTCCATACAAAAGTTCAGGGAAAGGAGTGGGCACATTGACAGAATGGTACGAAGAAAGCTTTCAGGAAGACTATCTGAGAATTTATGATCACAGGGATGAACAAAAAGCAGCTCGGGAGCTTGAAGCATTAATGTCCTATATTCCTCTTCAAAAAAAGATGACAGTGCTGGATCTGTGCTGTGGTCATGGACGCCATTGCCGCTGGCTTGCCCGTAAGGATTTTGACGTCACCGGGGTCGATCTCTCAGCTGTTTTATTGAAAAAAGCGATTGACTTGACGAGTGACCTTCCTATTAAGTACATGCGTGCGGATGTAAGAAATATTCAATTTAACAATGAATATGATGCTGTATTTAATTTATTTACAAGTTTTGGTTACTTTCCGGATGATGAAGAGAATGAGCTTGTTTTTAAAAATGCTTATCAAGCATTAAAGCCTGGGGGATGGTTTTTATTTGACTATTTAAATCCTGAGTATGTTACGAAAAACCTGATAGCAGAGGATGAATCAAATAAGGACGGCCTGCACATCAGGCAGCAGCGGAAAATTGACAAGGGGTTTGTTACGAAAACGATTACGATTCACGATAATGAATCAAAAAGAGAATACCTTGAACGAGTGAAGCTTTATTCTGCAGATGAGCTTAAACGTATGCTTGAAAGCAGCGGTTTCACTATTCAATCTCACTTTGGGGATTATGATGCTTCTCCTTACCAATCCGCCACATCTCCTCGACAAATTTTTATTTGCCATAAGGAGAAATAAAGGGAAAATGAAAAAAATGCTGAAAAATCATCTTTTCAAACAAAAAATATCCTGTATACTTTGAATATGGAGAAAACAAAATACCGTTCACATCTATGGTCAATTTCCTATCAAGGGAAATGTTAAAAGGGAAGCCCGGTGAAAATCCGGCACGGTCCCGCCACTGTATACGCGTGGAAAGCCTATCAAGCCACTGTCTGCTGCAAGCAGGTTGGGAAGGCAGGCTGGTCCAGAACGTGGAAGTCAGGAGACCTGCCTTAGATGAATATATGCCATGCCTTCGAGGAAAAGGTGGAAGCAGACGTGATAACTGCCTTACGGCTGTCTAACAGTGACTTAGGTTATACACATGTATGCTCTCCTTTTGAAAAAGGGGAGCTTTTTTGCATCTATAGGATGTTAGTAACCATGGGATAAGAAAAGCTGCCGTATCGAGTCCTTTCACCATTTTAGAGAAAGAACGGAAATGAAAAGGAGAGACAAAGAGTGAGAAAACAATGGGTAATGGGTACGTCACTACTTTTAGTAATGAGTTTAGCAGCATGCGGAGAGACAGAGGATACAGGAGAAGAAGCTGCCGAGGATACGACTGAAGAATCTATGGAAGAAGAGACAGCTGAGGAGCCGCAAGAAGACACTGACACCGACGGAGAAGTCGGTGCAGAAGCCGATTTTCCAGTGACGATTGAAGATGCAGTTGGTGAAGAGGTTACAATTGAGGAAGAGCCTCAAAGAATTGTCAGCTTGATTCCGAGCAATACAGAGACTGCTTTTGCATTAGGAGCCGGAGATCGCATTGTGGGAGTTACTGACAACGATACATACCCCGAAGAAGTGAATGATATTCAGAGTGTAGGCGGGATGGAATTTGATGTGGAAACCATTTTGTCATTAGAGCCTGATCTTGTTCTGGCTCATGAGTCCTCCGCTCACTTCAGTGAGGAAGGTTTCAATCAATTGCAGGAGGCAGACATTACCGTTTTATTTGTAAGTGAGGCTTCTGGTTTTGATGATGCTTACGATTCGATTGAAATGATTGGTGCGGCCACAGGGACATATGAGGAGGCTGAAACGCTTGTAGCTGAGATGCAGGAAGGTGTTAATGATCTCCAGGAACAAGCCCAGGAAATATCCGAGGATGAAAGACAAACAGTCTGGCTTGAGGTGGGGCCGGCTCCAGAAATATATACTACTGGCACAAACACCTTTTTACATGAGATTCTGGAAATGATCAATGCTGAAAATGCTGCCCAAAATGAAGAGGGGTGGGTTCAGTACAGTGAAGAAGATGTTATCGCCTTAAATCCCGATGTGATCATTACAACCTATGGTTTTTATGTGGAAGATCCTGAAGAAGAAATTCTCTCACGATCGGGCTGGAGTGATATTCCAGCTGTAGAAAATGAAAGAATTTATGATGTACATGCAGATAAAGTTACAAGACCAGGACCTCGTTTAGTAGACGGTGCTGAAGCAATTGCTGAGCTGGTTTATCCTGATGTCTTTAACAACGAATAAAAAAAAGTGGGCTGCTTATGGAGGGAGTGTTCTCTTCCTTTTTGCAGCCCTTATTATTGGTATTTCAATTGGCAGTATTGGAATTCCTTTTTCAACGACAGTGATAGTTCTTCTTCAGGAAGGTGCCGGAATACCACTAGGCGCTGAAATCGATTCCGTTACGCGAAACATTATCTTGGATATCCGTCTTCCTCGCGTAACTCTTGCCCTTTTGGTAGGGGCATCTCTAGCCATGGCAGGATCTGCTTTTCAAGGGTTTTTAAAAAATCCCCTGGCAGATCCATTCACACTGGGTGTATCATCCGGGGCTGCTCTTGGTGCTGTGATTGTTCTTTTTCTTGGGCTTTCTCTCCCGCTGATTGGAGCTTTTACTCTTCCTTTTGTCAGTGTGGTCTCCGGATTTTTGACTCTTTTTCTAGTACTGTTTTTTGCCAGGATTGTGCAAAAGAATTTAGCTACAGAAACTATTATTTTAGCGGGAATCATATTCAGTTCATTTCTAGGATCGTTGATGTCTCTTTTGATTGCATTAACAGGTGAGGAACTTCGTCAGATCATTACCTGGCTGATGGGCAGTGTATCAATGAGAGGGTGGAGTCATGTCTTTCTTATGCTTCCTTTCTTTATAGCGGGAGCTGTTATACTGTTTGCAAACAGCAGAGAGCTGAATGCAATGGTTTTTGGTGAAGAGACAGCTAAAACGTTAGGAGTAAATACAGAAGCAAGAAAGATTTCCATCTTACTTGGAGCATCCTTGTTAACGGGGTCAGCAGTAGCGGTCTCAGGAACGATTGGATTTGTCGGGCTGGTTATCCCTCACCTGGTCCGTCTGTTGTTTGGAGCTGACCACCGTCATCATTTACCGTTATCGCTACTGATAGGAGGGGCATTTCTCGTATTAACAGACATGGCAGCAAGGACTCTGATTGCCCCGACGGAACTCCCTATTGGTGTATTAACAGCAATCATTGGTGCTCCTGTTTTTGGATTGCTTCTCCTGAGAGAACGCAAAAAGCTTTAAGCAGAAAAGGAGGTGCAGAAACGTGCTGACGATTGAACATATCTCCGGTGGTTATACAAATAAAGAAGATGTCGTAAAGGACATTAACCTTAACATTAACAAAGGGGAAATCTTTGGAATACTAGGTCCAAATGGAAGCGGAAAGTCCACGTTATTAAAAATCCTTCATGCCGCCCTTCCTTCCTCTTCAGGAAGAGTTCTTCTCGGTGACAAGGATATTATGGATTACTCCTCGAAACAACTGGCTAAAAAAATGGCGGTACTTCCCCAGCATGCAGAGACTGCCTTTTCCTATAGTGTCAGACAGGTTGTTGAGCTTGGGAGATATCCTTATCAAAAGGGGTGGCTTGGTTTAACCACATCAGCTGATGAAGAAGTCATCCACCAGGCAATGCAGGAAACGAATGTCCTTCACTTTGCGGAGAAGCCTGTTAGCCAGTTAAGCGGCGGTGAGAAGCAAAGAGTAATGCTTGCCAGAGCGCTGGCACAGGAACCAGATATACTATTGCTTGATGAGCCTACCAATCATTTGGATGTTTCTTTTCAAATGAGCCTGCTCGACACGCTGAAAAGCTGGACACGTGAAAAAGGGTTAACAGTAGTGGCAGTTCTCCACGATTTAAATATGGCTTCTATGTATTGTCACAGAGTGCTTCTCATGGATAAAGGGAAAGAAAAGGCTCTCGGTCCCCCTGCCAAGGTGATGGAAGGAAATCTGCTGGAGGAAGTTTACGAAACGGCCATTACACGAAAGGAACATCCGGATGTTCCCAGCCCCCTTCTTTCACTTACTCCTAGTAAAGAGGAGAGATCTATGAACGTGCTGACAAATATTGAAAAGAAGACAACTGAGGAAATCATTCACCTTACTGTCCCGTTTCCCTTTAAAACTTGTTCTTCAGCAGTTATCGGATCAGGAATAGGATGGGCCAGCCATTTTGTTAACCGGCACGTCCCTTATGATTATTATTGTGATAATACGGAGGAAGAGTTTCGTCAATTCTTACAACAAAGAGGTATTGACGATGCAGATACTGTAGGGATGATGACCGCAGCTGTTCTGAAAGACGCCGCCTTCCGCAGATTTTCTACTGAGGATGCAGATTTGCTGATCCTGGTCACGGCAGGCACCTCTAATGCCGTTGATGCGGCTCGAGCACATACTCATCAATCCGTTAAAGAAACAGCGGGCACAATTAATATGTGGGTGTTTATAGACGGCACGCTTCCTGATGCCGCCTTTGTTCAGGCTTTAATGACCGCTACGGAAGCGAAAGCAAAATCTCTGGCAGACTTTGGGATACTGGATGAGAGAACAAAAACGATTGCGACAGGCACATCTACGGACAGTATCGTGGTGGCGGCAAGCCAGCAGGGCAGAACCCATGAGTATGGGGGAACGGTTACGCCTCTTGGCCGCCAAATCGGAAGAGGGGTTTATGAAGCTGTGACAGAATCGCTTTCTTCCTATTTTCGCAGGAAGGAAACAATGGCTTGATGATGTATCATTTGATGGCACTGACCGGAGCGGTGCTGCTTGATCGTTTCCTGGGTGATCCTCATTCAAAAGCGCACCCGGTGGTAGTAATGGGTACTCTAATTTCTTTTTTAGAAAAGAAATTAAATAAGGGCACTTTTTTAAAAGCCAGAGGGGGAGTTCTCCTTTTTATTGTCTGCCTTTGTACCCTTGGTGTCATTTCAGCCGCTGTTGTTGCCGCTTACAGCATCCATCCAGTCGTTGGTGTACTCACTGAGAGTGTGCTGATTTGGCTTGCGATCGGACAGAGAAGCTTAGAAAAAGCGGCTGAAAATATTGCCAAGCCTCTAAGAGAGGGAAACACTAATGAGGCTCGGAGACAGACTGCGATGATCGTTTCCCGGGATACAGAGACGATGCAAGAAAAGGATATGGTAAGGTCGGCTGTGGAGAGTGTGGGCGAAAATACGTCTGACGGTGTAACAGCGCCTCTCTTCTATGCCCTTATTGGAGGAGCTCCTCTTGCTTACCTTTATCGTGCCATTAATACATGTGATGCAATGGTCGGTTACAAAACAAGCAAATACCTTCATTTTGGCTGGGCAGCTGCCAGGGCAGATGATCTGGCAAATATTGTTCCGGCACGGCTGACTGCTTTATTAATGGTGATAAGTGCTGGCGCTGGCAAACCACTCTCTACTTTCGAAAGCATGAAAGGAACCATGAGAGATGCAAAGCTTCATGACAGCCCAAACAGCGGGTATGGGGAGGCAGCCATAGCATACATACTAGGCGTTACTCTTGGCGGGGATACAATGTATCACGGTAAAATGGTATCCAGACCTCATTTTGGCAGGGGAACAAAAGAACTTGCTCCTGATCGAATTTTAGAAGCCGTTCATATCATGAAAAAGACAGTAGCAGTATTTATACTTTTTTGCTGGTTAATAGGAGGAGTTGTCTATGCATTGGCCTGAACACGGAGCGATGCCAAATGAATTAGCCAGAAGACTTGGTACCTCAGTACCCCAGGACATTCTTGATTTCAGTGTAAACACGAATCCCTTTGGACCACCTGATTCGTTTAGAAAGTTATGGCCGTCCTGGATGGAAGCAGCCTTTTATTATCCTCACCCCCAGGGCGAGGATGTAAGAAAGGCTGTAGCAGAAGCTGCAGGAGTAAGGAAAGAGGAAGTGTTAGCTGGCAACGGGGGATCGGAGATTATCTTTCTTCTTGCCCGATTATATAAAGATAAAACCGTACTCTTAATAGAGCCTTCCTTTGCAGAATACCGCACGGCTTTAGAGGCAAACGAAGCAAGGATTAAAACAATCATGGCCCAAGAAGAAAACCAGTGGCAGCCTTCCCTGCATGATTTTCTTGGGGCACTTTCCAGTGTTGATGCCGTGTTCTTTTCTCATCCCAATAACCCCACTGGTGTTTCCTATGGGGAGGAACTGCTGAGCAAAATGTTTCAAGCCTGTCATGATAGGGATATTGATATAGTCTGCGATGAAGCATTTTACGATTTTACCGTTAATCATCGCCATTTATTATCCTGGAGACACAGCTTCCCCACCCTTATCATTATCCGTTCAATGACAAAAATGTTTTCAATACCCGGGTTAAGAGCGGGGTATCTGATTGCTTCACCTGATAAAGTAAGACAAGCAGAGAAGCTTATGCCTGCATGGAGCGTGAATAATATAGCGGGTTGCGCGATAAAACAAGCATTCAAAGAACAGAGTTTTACAGATGCATCAGTAAACATGATTGCCACAGAGCGTGAGCGGGTGAAAACCAATCTGGAAGAAATGGGCTTTGTCATTTCTCCATCAACTGTAAACTATTACCTGCTTCGAGAAGACCCTACTAAAGATTTATTACCTTTGATTACCTTTCTTTCCGAGAAAGGCATTCATGTGCGACACACCTATAATTTCTCTGGATTGAATGGGAGCTACATACGAATGGCAGTAAAAAAGAAAGAAGAAAACGACCGTCTCTTGGCAGTCATGCAATGGTGGAAAGAGCGATGATGACTTTCATTTGCGGAGGTGTCAGAAGCGGAAAAAGTAAATTTGGCGAGGGATTGGCAGAAAAAGAAGTGGACAGGGACGGAAGGTTGATATATGTAGCTACTTCAAAAATAACAGATGAGGAGATGAAGAGCCGGGTTGATGAACATCAAGCAAGGAGAGAAGGAAGTGTCAGGAGCTGGGAAACGATCGAAAAAGCAAGAAATCTTCATGAATGCGTTCCACTTGTTACCAAGAGAGACACGGTTTTTCTCGATTGCATCACCACTTGGCTGAGTAATGAGCTATTTTACAGTCATAGATCAGTTCAAGATGCTCTGCCCGTAGATGATGTCAAGGAGCGCATGATGAACGTGACTATAGATCTGAAGAAAAAGAGCAGGCACTTAATCTTAATTAGTAATGATATTTTTCAGGCACCGGTCCCAGATGATCCGTTTGTTTATCAGTATATGGCGGCTTTAGGAAGGCTTCACCAACAGCTCATACGTTTGGCAGATAATGCGTATATGGTGGAACATGATATGCCCCTTTTAATGAAGGGAAGGAACAAAGAATGAGGTGGTACAAAGGCATGATTCTTGCCTTAAGCTTTCTAACGGTTATCCCGGCCGGAAAGAGAGTGGATTGGAGTACAGCTTCAGCCAGGAGGTCTCTTCCCTTTTTTCCCCTTATTGGTGCATGTATTGGCGGGACAGGCGCGTTGTTTTATCTGATTGCTTCTCCATGGCTTCCTCCTGCCGTCACCGCTTTTTTCTTGCTGGTTATCATGGCTGGGCTAAGCGGCGGTCTTCACCTTGACGGCTGGATGGATGTCAGTGATGCGGTAGGCTCACGGCAGGAGAAAGAAAAGAAAATGAAAATAATGAAAGATCCCCACGTCGGGTCTTTTGCTGTCTTATCAGTAGTTTTCCTTCTTGGGGGAAGATTTCTTTTTCTATATGAAGCACAAGGGTTATTTACTTGGGAGCTTTTCTTCCTCCTTATTTGTATTCCTATGCTGGCAAGAGTCTCAATGGCTTGCTTATTGTCTCTTGCTCCGTTAGCTTCCCGTCAAGGTCTGGCTGTCTGGTTTCGCACAGAAATAGAAAAGAAAGATGTACTCGCTGCTGTGTTTCTTGCCTTTCTTCTACTCCTTCTGTTTCCTTTGTCTTTAGAATTGACTTTCCTGTTATGTATTACAGTGACTGGAGGCTATGTGTTGGCTTACTTCTTTTTTAAGAGACACTTTGGCGGAGTAAATGGAGATATGGCAGGAGCATTATGTGAAGGGACGGAAACGTTATTATGGATGACACTCGTTACATTTGGATACTTCGCCATGGTCTGACAGACTACAACGAACAGCGGAGATATTGCGGCTGGAGCAACCCTTCGCTACAAAGCAGCTGGGAGCCTTCCTCAAACCTGATAAAAGAGCTGAACCTCCCTTCCTCATGTCTTCTTTTCTCCAGTGACCTTTTGCGCTGCCAGGAAACAGCATCAATGGTTTATCCTTGGAAGAAACCAATCATTGATCAAGGCTGGAGAGAAATCCATTTTGGCACGTGGGAAGGGAAAACATATGAAGATTTAAAAGAAAATCCCAGGTACCGTCAATGGCTTAACGACCCGTCACTTGTTTCCCCCCCTGGAGGAGAAACATTATCAGCTTTTCATTTCAGAATTCAGGAAGCATGGGAGACTGCATGGAACCACGGAGCAGAGAACACAGTGATTTTCACACATGGAGGCGTCATCAGAGAGTGGATCAAGGTGGCTGCAGATCAGAAATCTTCTTTGTGGCACATCCCCTATGGTGGGGGGATTAAGGCTTCTTTTCAAGAAAGAGAAGGGGGGAGAGTATGCATTTCATTACAGGTGGTGCCTTCAACGGAAAACGACAATGGGTAAAAGAGACGTACTTGTATGAATCACAAAGGGAGTATGTATGGGCATGTGCATACGATGGCGACAGTCTTTCTTGTGATGATTCTTCTCAAGACATTATGATATTAGAAGGAATGGAACATTGGATGAAACAGTGTGCTGGGAATTATGGGGCTGTGCTTAGCAGCATAGAGCATTGGCTGGAGTGGGAAAGAAACAAAGAAGGAAGGCTGTTACTTATCATAGGCACGGATATAAGCAAAGGAATTGTCCCTGTTGATGAAGAAGATAGAAGGTGGCGTGACGAAACCGGCAGGCTCTATCAATATATGGTGAAAAAGTCAGAAAAGGCGTATGTATTATGGTTTGGTATAGGAAACCTTTTAAAAGGAAGGGAGAAGGAGTAATATGAAATTATATACAAGAACTGGTGATAGCGGCCAAACAAGCATTATTGGCGGAAAAAGAGACAAAGACCACATCCGTGTTGAAGCCTACGGGACTTGTGATGAATTAAATTCATTTGTTGGAAAAGCAGTGAGTGTCATGGATCCTGAACTGTTCCCTGATATTGTCCCTGAACTGATGAAAATTCAACACGAATTGTTTGACTGTGGCGGAGATCTTGCTACCGTAAACGAAAAAGCCCCTGTAAAGGTTAAAAGTGAAATGGTATCTTCCCTTGAAGACAGAATAGATGAGTACATTAAGGAAGCTCCTGAGTTAGAGCGCTTTATTCTTCCCGGGGGTTCGCAGGCTGCAGCAGAGCTGCATGTATGCAGGACTGTGGCAAGAAGAGCAGAGCGTATAGTAGCTGGATTAAAAAAAGAAGAAGATATTAACCTGGAGGTATTAAAATATTTAAACCGCCTGTCTGATTACTTCTTTGCAGCGGCCAGAGTTGCAAACTTCCGTCTTTCTGTTCCCGATGTGGAATATGAAAGAAGTGCGATTGTTTTTCGAGGAAAAAATAAAAAATAAACAAAAACAGGTGAGCCCCCTTTCTCACCTGGTTTTTTTATGGTCTTATTTTTCTCATCCCTTTCATAAAGTGAAGAGGAGAAAGCAAACTTTAAAAAAAGAGGGAGATCTATGAAAAAGACGATCTTAGCTGGCAGCATCTGTTTTGTGGCCGCAGGTATTTTCGTTCAGCTTTTTCAAGAAGAAGCACGTGAGATAAGCTTTGCAGCCAGTGCCGAGAATTCTGCGGCGCTTATAAAAGCTCCATATATGTGGGAGATCAAGGCAAAGGAAAAAGGAAAAACCCTGGAATCATTTTTACTCCACGAATATGGTTACCAGCCAGGAGATAAATGGGAAAGAAATAAGCTGAATGCGTTTTTGAAAGAGCTGGACAAATTAGTGTATGAACCAGCAAAAAACCCTGGGTTGACAGAAAATGGGGAAGTAGTCGAAGGATCTCCTGGAAAAAGATTGAATAAAGAAGAGACTCAAAAAACTTTATTACAGATGGATTTTGATGAAAATGTCCTGGAAATCACCGTGGAAGAGATTCAGCCGCTGCTTAAGCCAGAAGACCTCAAGGGGATAACAGATAAGAACTTAGGAAGCTTCACTACATATTTCAATGGCGGTGACGCTGGACGCTCTGAAAATATTAATCTTTCCGCAGAAAGCCTTCACTATCATATTGTTCCCTCTGGTGAGGAATTCTCTTTTAATGATGCTGTAGGGGAAAGAACGGAAGACAAAGGATATCAGCCGGCAAAGGAAATTGTTAATCAGCAATTTGTATGGGGTATTGGCGGAGGGATATGCCAGACCTCAAGCACACTATTTAATGCTGTAGATCAAGCGGGTTTAGCCGTGACCGAGAGACACACTCATTCCAAAGACATTGGGTATGTGCCGCCTGGAAGAGACGCTACCGTATCCTGGGAAGGACCTGATTTTAGGTTCAAAAATTCAAACGAAGCTCCTATTCTCATAGAAACAAAAACAAATAAAAATCAAGGGGAACTGACTGTAAATATTTTATCATCCTCAAAATAATAAAAAAGCAAGAAAAAGCAAGCCTTCGTTTATTCATCCAGAGAAGCAGAAGCTAAAGGACTTCCATCATAGGGGGTCCTTTCGCTGTTTGTTATGAAAAAAATTTAGTTAGAAAAAGTATCTCACTCAAGGTTATAAGAATAAAGAAACGAGCCTTCTCTCATACTAAAGAAATGAATAGAGAACGGAGAGGAGGGGTATCCCTTGTTTCTTCAAAGGTTTTTTAAAAGAAAACAGCCGGGAGAGCAACGGCCTCCAGAGAGCATAAAAGAAGGATTAAAGCGCCATGAGCTTCAAAGTAATGACTTTAAAAAGCAGCCGGTTTATACCTCATCAGGGTTCATTTCCCTTTATTATTTTGAAACGCTGACTGCTGAAGAAAAAATTCAAAATAATATTATTCTGCCCTTAAAGGAGAAGAATTGGAGTACTTACGAAGATATCTCAAACATTGTCTCTGTTGAAGAGACTTCTATAAATGTAAAGTTTACAGACATTGAAAAGGCTTTATTAGAAGGGTCTGTATTTATTCACAAAGAAGAAAATGACGCAATTGGGCTTCTGGCAGGTGTACCTAACATACAAGAAAGAGACGTTGGACCGCCGGAAGTTGAATTTAGTGTAGCTGGTCCCCAGGAAGCGTTTGTAGAAACTTTAGATACCAATATTCATTTAATTAGAAAACGCCTTCCTGTTTCTACTCTTTACATTAAAAAGATGGAAATCGGTTCTCTCACAAAAACCTCAGTTGCTGTTTTATATATAAAAGATGTAGCTGATGAAGACAATGTCAATACAGTCATTCAGCGTATTTCTGAGCTGGAGACTGACCAGGTTCTTGACAGCAACAGTCTGGCTCAAATGATTCAGGATCATACGTACTCTATTTTTCCTCAGTTTATTAATACAGAAAGGCCCGACCGGGTGGCTGCTGCACTGACAGAAGGTAAGGTAGTATTTATGGCCAATGGGTCACCAGAAGGTATCACGACCCCTGCTACCTTAATAGAATTTTTCTCTTCGCTGGAAGATTACTACCTTCCCTGGCAGATTGCATCGTTTGTCAGGCTTCTTCGTTTTGCTGCTGTTTCATTTTCAGTCCTGGCTACTCCTGTTTATGTGGCTGTTTTAACATTTCATTATGAACTTATTCCAAAAGAATTATTAACAACCTTGGTTCTATCTCGCAGTAATATTCCCTTTCCTCCAATTATTGAGGCCATATTTCTGGAGTTAACCATTGAGCTGTTACGAGAGGCTGGAGCAAGGCTTCCTACTAAGGTAGGACAGACGATTGGTATCGTAGGAGGGATTGTAATTGGTCAAGCCTCTGTAGAAGCAGGTCTGACGAGTAATATTCTCTTAATCGTAGTGGCACTGGCCGCACTGGCTTCTTTTACAACCCCAGTTTATCAAATGGGTAATACGATCCGTGTGATCAGATTTCCATTCTTGCTTGGGGCCGTCTTAATGGGAGGCATTGGAATTGTAGTCTGCCTTATGTTTACGATTGCTCACCTCATCAAGCTTAATTCCCTTGGGCGTCCCTATCTGGCTCCCCTTTATCCTCTAAGGCTGAACGATTGGAAAGACGCATTTTTAAGGCTTCCTTTTAACAAGCTGACAACGAGGCCTCAACAGAGCAGAACAAAGGAACGGCAGAGGATCCCTTTCCAAAAAGCAATGCAAAAAAAGGATATTGACGAGTAAAAAGGAGGACAGGCTGTATGAATTATGAAATAAAAGAACAGTTTAAAGTTGGTCCTCCTATGGTTTTTTTTCTTATTCATGGAATGCAGGTGGGAATAGGGGTGTTGGGCTTTCAGCGCATTGTCATCGAACATAGCGGGTACGATGGCTGGATATCAGTAATAATTGCGGGAATAGGGATTTCTATTATTCTTTCGATGATCTACAGTATTTTAAAAAGAGGAAATACTGACATTATCGGTATTCATCAGACTCTTTTTGGAAAATGGTTGGGCGGATTGTTGAACCTTATTCTGATCACCTACTTTGCCGCACTTGCGATCCTCGTTTCCAGAACATATATCGAAGTGGTGCAGGTGTGGATTTTTGAAGATATGCCGCCAATAATATTAACGGTTATCACAGTCATTTTCTTTTATTACTTAATATTAGGAGGATTCAGGGCAGTGGTAGGATTGTGTGTGTTTGGAGTCATCCTGCCAAGCGTAATGTTTTTTGTTATGCTTTTGCCCCTTGAATATGCCCATTTTATTAATTTGCTCCCGATCTGGAAGCACAGCGTGGAAGAAATCCTCTTAGGATCTAAGGATACGACCTTAACTTTTTTAGGAGTAGAATTTCTGCTAATGTTTTACCCGTTTATTAAAAATGCCCCCTCTTCTTTAAAGTGGGCACAGCTGGGTCATTGGGCTACTGTTTATACATATACGACCCTGATGATAATAAGCCTGGCTTTTTATAGTGAAGAACAGCTTAACCGTACGATTTGGGCAACACTCACTCTTTTAAAAGTAATAGAGCTTCCCTTTGTGGAAAGGTTTGAGTATATAGGTATTTCTATCTGGATGATTATCATTGCCCCAAATATCGGCTTGGCTTTCTGGGCGGCAAGCAGGGGCCTAAAACAAATGTTTCCCATAAGGCAGCGCTATGCCCTTTGCTTTTTTCTGCTTGCTTTGTTAATTATAAATCCACTTCTGCAAAGCAGAGAAGCTATCGGGAACTTTAATAATTATGTATCGAATTTTGGCTTTTACTTTCTGGCTGTGTATATACCAATCTTGTTTGTTACTCAGTTGATCGTAACGAAGAGGAGCAAGAAACCATGATAAAAAAAATATTTACTTTCTTTATTCTCTCTACTGTCATTTTTCTTACTGGGTGCTGGGAGACAAGAATTCTTGATGAAATAGCTCTTGTCCAGATTGTAGCATTTGATCTTGATGAAGGAGAAGGGGTCTATGAACAAACAGTCGGGTTTCCTAGTTATTTTGAAGCCGGAGAGGAAGGTCAGCTCGAAAACGTGACATTAAGCTCAAGAGGGAGAAGTCCAAAGGAGACACGCAATGAACTTACCAGGGACTGGCAAAGGCCCCTTCGGTACGGGCAATTGAGAATACTTGCCTTTAGTCAGCACCTGGCAGAGGGTGAGGGAATAAGTGCCTTTGTAGAAAGCTTCTATCGCGATCCGAGAGTAGGGAATCAGATTCACCTATCTATTATGGAAGGAGAAGCTAAAAAGGCGATTGATACAGACCACACAGGGGCCAGGGAAAGAGTGGGCATGTACTTTGCTAATTTAATTGAAGAAAATGAAAATGCAGAGAACATTCCTCGCTCAAATCTCCACAGCTTCTTGTTTGATTTCCATAGTGATGGAAAGGATGCATACCTTCCCTTTCTAAAAACAGTAGAAGACCGAATCATTGTTAACGGACTAGCCCTTTTTGACGGGGAGAAAAAAGTGGCTCATTTAGGCCCTGATGAGTCGTTTATTTTTAAAATGATACTTGAAGGGTCACACAGCGGGAACCACACGTTTGAGGTGAAAAGAGATGGAGTCGATGTCACCCTTCATTTAGATAATATTCATTCCCGGGTGAGGTATGAGGAGGTAAAACGGAATCCTCATCCCCATTATGTGGTACAATTGGATGTTAAAGGTGACGTGGATGACTTTATTGGAGAGGTTAATTTAGAAAATGATCAGCACTTAAAAGCTGTCGAAGATTCCATAGCTAATCAGATTGAGGACACAGGTGAGCGTTTGATCAACTATTTTGTTGATTTGAATATTGATCCATTAGGCTTTGGAGAACAATACCGAAGCAGGACAAGAGACTGGGATCCGAAGGAATGGAAAGAGACCAAATATCCTTTATTAACTGCTGAAGTGAAGGTGGATGTAAATATTCTTCAATTTGGAGCGACAGATTAAAAAGTTCTACAAGGAAAGTGAAGTGCATACACTAATCTCAGTTTGTGTGCAAAGGAGAGAAAGAAATTTGATAGCTGATTACAGTAAACGGTTTTTAGTGGTATTTGTTTTTGCACTGGTGGTAGGGTTTGTCTTTTTATTTCTTAGTATTTCCACGCTTGCTTCAGAACAAAGCAGCAGTGACTCAGCAGAAGAGGAGTGTCTTTGTATAGAAAATGAAAAGATCGTTGAAAGAGTTAAGTTATGATACACTTTAAGTAACCTACGAAGACAAAGGATCGAATGGAAATGAAATGGGAAGAGGATGAAACTATTACTGTGGATGCTTCGCTCCTTCTCTGGTTAAACGAACAGGCTGATTCACAGGGACAGGAAGAGCTCCTTTATGACTCCTTTCTATTTTTCCTGCGAAAGATAGAAATGCATGAAACAATCAGGCTGGACCGCGACGGTTTTTTACACAGGCGCTTTTGGAAAGGAATTGAAGCGGCATTGTGTTACCAGCTTTTAAGTAAACACAGGCGCCCGGGAGGTATCTCTTTATATCGTTTCATGGAGAAGGTGGCAGAGATGGAGCACTTCATTGTGAAAGAAGAGGGGCATGCAAGACTTTCTCAGCAAGGGAAGCAATTTTTACAGAAAAAAAAGCCCGTGCAGCAGAGTAAGATTCTTCGCTACATATGGCCGGTTCATTAAGGTACCAAGTATAATAAACAAACTCCCTTGCGCTAACCGCAAGGGAGTTTGTTTTGCAGGTAATTACAATTCAATTTTATCAGAGTACGTGATTTCCTCAATAGAGGTTAAATCTTTAACAACCTCATCTGTAACCTCTTTGTCTACAGCAAGCATCATGATGGCATCTCCGCCTTCCTGCTGGCGTCCCACCTGCATGGTTGCGATGTTGACATTATGCTCTCCTAACAGCTGTCCCATTTTTCCGATGACCCCTGGTTTGTCAGAATGCTGAATGTAAATTAAGTGCCCGGTCGGATAAAAGTCAACGTTAAAATCATTGATACGGACAATTCGTGGGCCGTATTCTTTTACAAACGTTCCTTGAATCGTAAAGGTGCGTCCTTCTCCCTGAACAGTAGCTTTGATCAGGTTGGAATAGCCAACTGTATTTGTCAGGTACTTCTCACCAAAGATAATGCCTCGCTCTTTAGCAATAAGAGAAGCATTGACATCATTGACAGGTGCATCCACGCGATGGCTTAAAAACCCGGCCATAAGGGCTCTTGTCAAGACGGATGTATCCAGGTCAGCAACCTCTCCGCCGTATTGAACATCAATTTCCTGGACAGGTGTTTTCATTACCTGTGATAAAATATCTCCCATTTTTTTCGTTAGTTCATAATAAGGCCTGATCGTTTCATAAAGCTCTTTAGACATCGTAGGAAGGTTGATTGAATTAAGAGCAGGAAGTCCATCAAGGAAATTTACCACTTCTTCAGAAACCTGAGCAGCCACGTTTAACTGTGCTTCTTTTGTGGAAGCAGCTATATGAGGCGTTCCAATGACTTGTTCATGGGCAAGCAGCTTGTGGTTTGTAGCAGGTTCTTCTTCGTACACGTCCAGAGCCGCTCCTGCCACATGCCCGTTCTCGATATAATGCTCAAGAGCTTCTTCGTCAATAATACCGCCACGGGCACAGTTGATGAGGTACACGCCTTTTTTTGTTTTTGCAATATTTTCCATGCCGAGAAGACCCTTTGTATCCTTTGTAAGCGGGGTGTGAACGGTAATGATATCAGCTTTGGACAGAAGCTCGTCTAAATCTACTGTGGTTACGCCGAGCTCTTCTGCACGTGATGTAGGCAAGTAAGGATCAAATACGAGAACTGACATTTCAAATCCCTTGGCACGCTTGGAAAGCTCAGTACCAATTCTCCCAAAACCAACGATTCCCAGGGTTTTCCCACGAAGCTCGGTTCCCTGGAATCCTTTGCGGTTCCATTCACCATTTTTAATAGACATGGTGGCCTGTGGAACTTTGCGGGCTAAAGACATGATCATGGCAAACGTATGTTCAGCGGTGGAAATTGTGTTCCCTTCAGGAGCGTTAACCACCACTATTCCGCGTTTTGTTGCAGCATCGATATCAATGTTATCAACACCGACACCAGCTCTAGCTATGATCTTTAAGTTCTTCATTTGGTCCATGAGTTCCGGGGTAACAGTCGTCGCACTCCGGACAAGAAGAGCGTCATACACGGAAAGATCCTCTACTTCGTCAACTTTCTTTTCTACGCAATTTACATTTTCATTGCTGAGCAGAGGAACTAATCCTTCTTTGCTCATAGAGTCTGCTACGAGTATATTGTACAACTGACTCTTTCCTTTCTGTTGAGTTTGTTCAAGAACTGGCTGCTGAATCATTACCTCTCCACTCTCCTTTATTATATCTAAGCTATGCTAAGGGTATTTCATGCCTAAGCCTCGTGAACTGTAAACACTGGCCTCTGCATTGACTATAGCTTTGACCTTATCACACAATATTGTGCTTTGGACATAGCCTGTATCTAAATAAGCATAAATTATGCAAATTCCTTTGGTTATGAAAGCGCTCCATTAAAAAACTTCCACCCCTCCACGAATAATCGTGAGGGGCGGAAGTCCGCGGTACCACCCTCGTTCGCAGGAGATGCCTGCCTTAGGGAGCCTAAGCTCATAAGATAACGGTTTACCCGTTCACTTCTACTGTTATTCAAAGTGACTGCTCAGAAGGGCTATCGGAAAATTGGCATACCGGCTCTCACCACCGCCGGCTCTCTGGGATGACCAAAGTTTTCGTCATTCTTCATCTTCGGATTTCATGTATCATATTGTCCATGACAGATAGACAGTTGTCTATCTCTTATTGTCTGATAATTTAACACAAGGCTGGTTATCTGTCAATTCCCTCCTTCTCATTTTTGTTTAAGCTCATATACTTTTACATACATGAGAAAGGCGGGATAGTATGGTATTTACTTATAAGACAACATCCGGTGATACGTTAACGAAAGTTGCCAATCGTTTTCATATCAGGATAGAGGATCTGCTGGCAGCCAACAAGGAGATTCCTTCATCACACTCTTATCTTTATCCGGGAAGACACCTCCTAATCCCGGACAATGCTTCTTCAACGAAAAGAAAAAAGTTATATCCATGCAGTGAGGAATACGGATGGAGAGAGCTTGATAATGATCGCAGATTGCTGCAGAGTCAAACGATTAAAGGACTTAAGGTCGAGCAGATCGGCCAGTCTGTAATGAAGAAGCCCTTATGGCTGTTTAAGTATGGGAAAGGGCAGAAAAAAATTTTTCTTACAGGCACCTGGCATGGCAATGAGTGGATGAATTCGTGGCTTTTGATGAGTTTTTTAAAAACATTTATAAAAAAAGTAAATACAAAAGCTCCATGGCTCGGTTATTCTCCTCATAAGCTGTATCAAGACGCCACTTTGTTTATTGTTCCTTTAGTAAACCCTGATGGAGCAGAACTTGTTCAAGAAGGGCTGTCTAAAGGACATTCTCATTATGAACAGGTGGCTGCTATAAATGATGGCTGGTCCGACTTCAGGCATTGGTCAGCTAATATAAATGGAGTAGATTTAAATCACCAATGGCCAGCCGGCTGGAAGGAGGAGGCTAAAACAAGTCCAAAGCAGCCGTGGTACCGCCATTTCGGAGGGGTGAGCCCAATCAGTGAGCCTGAAAGTAAAAGCATATACTTGCTTACAATGAAAGAAGATTTTTCCCACGTGCTGGCATTTCATTCTCAAGGGCAGGAAATTTACTGGGGATACCGGGATATGGAACCTAAGGTGTGCAAAAATCTCGCTGAGAGGCTTGCCAGTGCCAGCTCTTATCACCCTGTAAAAACCGCTGCCAGTGCTGCCGGGTTTAAAGATTGGTTTATTAAAGAATGGAAGCGCCCCGGGTTTACCATTGAAACTGGCAACGGGAAAAATCCTCTTTCCTTTGACGCCTCACTGGAAATGTGGCTGAATAATGTTCCTCTTATTTTAGAAAGTTTAACTTTTCCTTCTTTTTCTCCGCCGCTGGATAAATGGGAAAAGGAATAAAAAAAGCTCGTCTGCTGACGAGCTGCTTTTTTATTCGAATTTTAATGCATCGCCGTCAAATGGCTCATCAGCAATCTTAATAGAATCAGTCGGACAACCTTCAAAGGCATCCTCCATGTCTTCTTCCAGTTCATCAGGTACTTCTACTACTCCTTTATTTTCATCGCCATCAAGGATCACCTCTGCTAATCCTTCATCGTCGTAATCATAAATATCAGGTGCAGCTGCCCCGCAAGCTCCACAGGCAATGCATGTGTCTTTGTCTACAATTGTATATTTAGCCATGTTGAAATCCTCCTGTTATATATAATTTATCCACGACTCTATTGAATCTATCTACATGGATAACGTATTGATTTCTATTTCATATTGTATGCTTTCGTGATAAAATTTTCAACAGATAAACTTGAAAAAACCTTACAAGACGCCGATATAGTAGGCTTTGTTTATATTATAATTATTCCGACTGGAAATGAAGACTATTAAAAAAGGAAGGTGGTTTCTTTGGCAGAAAGGGTTTTATTCAGGCAGAAACTTCTTTTGTTTGTTCTTTTTCGCATTCAAGGAGACCGTACACTGCGATCCGCTTACCACCTTCTTACAGGGAAAAAAACAGCACAAACGATTCAAGATGGAAAGCTTTATCAGACGTTATTCTTATTTCAGTCACTTCCGGGTTACAGTGAAAGAGAATTTAACCAGGATGTTCATGATTTAGCGTTTCAACAGAAGTACATAGTACTTTCACAAGACAGCGGCACATTAACCTCCAAAGGAAAGGAAAAGGTTAATGAACTCGTTTCTCATCCTCCTTGGTCTAACCATTACAATGGCTGGCTATACGAAAAAGCGGCTTCTATATTGTGGCAAAGGCTTTCTCTTTTTGTTCAGGCTTTGTCGTTCGGTTTAAAAAAAGATTCTTACTACATTCCAGTAACTAACAACCATGATGTGCTCACGTGGGTGAAAGAAGAGTGGAAAAGAAAACCTGATAAAGAAGCTTCGGCAGAGACCTTGTTTCAAGAATTACATAAGCTTTTATGCACACTCGAAAAACTGGACTCAGATATATTTGTTTCAAGGTTAAGCGGATGGAAAGCCCCTGGTCTGACCTTTGGCCAATGTGCTTCAACATTTGACATTGAAAGCTCTGAAGCCAGGTTCCGTTTTAATGGTGTACTTCATTATCTGATTAAGGAAGGATCTGCCCGACCTTGGTCATATCCATTTTTATATTCTATTATCAAGGACATTGAAAACAGCCAGGGGCTTACAGCAACTGCCCTAAAGACAAAAGAACTTCTTTTGCAGAAAAAGAGTAAAGAGGAAATATCCGTTATACGAGGGCTGCGGCCAAGTACAATAGAAGACCATATTGTTGAAATTAGTTCTCACGATCCGTCGTTTTTAATTGATACATATGTCTCTGAACAGCTGCAAAAAGAAATTGTTCAAGCGTCGATGCGCAGACAGACGAAAAAACTGAAAATAATCAAAGAGGAAGTCGGAGCAGGGGTTACTTACTTTCAGATTCGGCTGGCCCTCGCACAGGGGGAAAGACATGGGATTTGAGCTTGAGGATGCTTTAAAGAAATGGTTCGGCTATGAAGAGTTCAGGCAGGGGCAAAAGCAAATTGTACAGAATATTTTTGACGGGAACGATGTCTTTGCCATGCTTCCGACTGGTTCAGGGAAATCCCTCTGTTATCAGCTTCCCGCTCTTATAAAAGAAGGAACGGCTGTCATAGTATCCCCTCTTTTGGCTCTGATGGACAATCAAGTACAAGAGTTGAAGCAGCAAGGGATAAAATCAGTGACAGCTATTAACAGCTTTCTCAGTCATGAGGAAAAAAAGGAGAAAATAAGGGAACTCCCCTTTCATAAAATCGTTTATTTGTCACCGGAAACATTGACCCAGGAATGGGTACTTTCCCGCCTTGAAAACATGAATATTTCTTTGTTTGCCGTGGATGAAGCCCATTGTATATCGCAATGGGGGCATGAATTTCGAACTCACTATTTACGACTTGGTGAAGTGAGAAAAAGGATTGGAAACCCACCATGCCTGGCATTAACTGCCACAGCCACTCCTAAAGTCCAGAAGGATATTGTGACACAGCTTCAGTTAGAGAAGGCTGTGCATTTCATTCACCCCATAGACAGGCCTAATATTGCCCTTTTTGTTGAGAAACACACAGGCGAGCATGGCAAAGAAAAAAAACTTATCGAATGGATAGAGAATCTTCCTGGGCCGGGAATGGTCTATATCTCTTCGCGAAAGAAAGCGGAGAAGCTGGCACAGCTTATTAGGGAAAAAACCTCAAAAACAACAGCATCTTATCATGGAGGGTTGAGTAATGAAGACCGCCTGTTGATTCAGCAGCAATTTTTATCCTCTTCCTTAGATGTCATATGCTGTACAAGCGCTTTTGGCATGGGCATTAATAAACCTGACATTGGTTTTGTTATTCATTACCAATACCCAACAAACCTTGAATCCTTTATTCAGGAGATAGGGAGAGCCGGAAGAGACGGAAGGCAAAGTGTATCCCTGCTGCTTGTAAGCCCAGAAGATGGCGATATTCCTGCCTTGCTGATTGAAAATGAATTTCCCCCTAAAGAGGAATATCTTGCCGTTTTAGATAATATCGTCAACAACCATTCCTGCAAGCAGATCACAGAGGAAGTACTCATGCAACAGTACGGAATGGAGGAAACCCACGCACGCTTTCTTCACTTTTACTTACGTTTCTTTCAGATCATAGATGCTACCTCCATTCTCACGACTCATAATGTGACAGAGATAGGAAGAATACTGGAAAATCAGATTGTGAAAAGAAAACGAGTGAAATATAGTCAACTTCGGCAAATGGAAACATGGATTCACGAAAAGGGGTGCCGTCGGGAAGGCCTTTTAAAAGTATTTAATGAGACGATGAAGTCTGAGCGGCCAGCTATTTGCTGTGATGAATGCGGTCACGATCCTCCTGAAAGCGAAACAACTGAACAAAAAGCCGAAACAACTGAACAAAAAGCCGAAACAATTTTTCAGTGGCATGCACGTTTACGCCACATACTGCACCAATAACAGTCATTTTCAAGAAAAAGGAGAGTAAATCCAGCTCAACGTAAACCAGGGCATGAAAGAGGGTAAATCATTTCTAAACAATAGAGGTGAATATTCATGATAAAAAGCGCGCGCTCTCGAAGGATGCAACAAGATAATGTGTCCCTTCATTTGAATGACCACAGCTATGACGAAGTCAACAACGAATCTCTTCCTCCCAGGAGTGAAGCTCATAGAAATAAGAAAGTCAAAAAGAAAAATAGTCATTTTTCTCTCATAAATTTGTTGTTTATATTATTTATATTGATCGTACTCCTTGGTTTAAGTTCCTTTATCTGGTATGAATAATCTCTCCTATGCCATCTCTCTGAATGTATAATTCCTAAACTCTCCAAATAAAGTGTAGAGTGGAGGAGGTGGGAAATGGAGCAAAAGACAGCTGAAAAATTAAATGAGGTTGATATTTCGCCTATGGCTGAAACGTTGTTACTGGAATTAGTATCTAGAAAAGAAAAAGAAAAGGCAGCTGTTGTCCTGGTTAAAAGAGCAGGAATCCTTACAATGGTCAGCATGGCAGTCCTGCTCTTATCAATTTTTTACATGCAAAGCCAGGGGCACAATGAGGTTTTACAAAATATTCTTATGCTGTTTACCGTATGGTGGGGTCAGCTGGCGGCTGTCAGCTGCATTCTTGGTGCAGGGACACTGATCACAGGGAAAAGAAAACTTGTGAAAGCCGAGGAAGAGTTTGAAAAGCTTCGCGAAGAATTAATTCAAAGAAGTGAAGAGCTTTGGGACACAAAGGAAAGATGGGAAACAAGGCATGAGTTGTTTTCATGCTTACAGGAAAACTATGATATTAACCTGTTTCATTTATGATCCAACAGAAGGGAAGCCCGTGAAAAAAGAACCGTGTCCAAATGGAACGGTTCTTTTTATAGGGTTGAATGATCCACAGGCTGGTGACCGAAGAACACAAACCGCTTTCGGTTATAACATGTATTCGCTATGGATACTGATAAATTGGAAAAAGATTCAATTTGGCCAAATGCTACCGTGGTATTTTGCATCGTGCAGAATACTTCTACCGGAAGTCCAAGTTTTTCATTGTATCGTAAATCGTCGTTAGTAAATAGAGACCGATGTTTTATTTTAGTAAGTATCATTTGTTCCTCCTCCTTCGAACAAAAACGTAATTGTAAGCGCTCACTAACAGTGTAAACTAAATTGATTGAAAATTCAATAAAGTTAGCAAATTATCTTCCATATATTTCAATTTTACAAGGGAGCTCATGAAGGAGGGGGAACGATGTTATTGAGGCAGACTCGAGAAAGCTTCTTCGGATTCTTCGTCCTCATATAAAGGAGAAGCAAGCATTAACCCCGAAAAACATAAAATAACTCCGACGCCCATAGCAAGAAAAGGCACAGTCAACTTTTTCTTTTTTACAAGGAAATAAAGGAGTAATGCAAAGCCGCCGGCAAATAAGGCAGTCCCAATTAAAAATACAGTGAGGTCCATTATTCTTTCCTCTTTTCTCTATATCGGTTGTTTTCATTATTAATTATAAGAAAGTAAAATAGAAAGAGCTATGTGTTTCACAAAAACATAACAAATTTTTTACTACCTTGAAAGGAGACTGGCGCCATTGGAAGAGGTTGGAAAGTGGATGATTGAAAGCAAAAACACGGTTGTATTAACTGGAGCAGGAATGTCAACGGAAAGCGGACTCCCGGATTTTCGTTCGAAAGAAGGCTGGTGGAAAAGCATTGATCCTTCTACTGTAGCCAATGTGGATGCCCTGCACCGTAACTATGATTTATTTCACGAATTCTACCGGGACAGGATTATCAGTCTCAGTCATTGTAAGCCTCATGAAGGTCATTTTATAGTTGCAGAATGGGAAGAAAAGGGCATGGTTAGTCACGTTGCCACTCAAAATGTTGATGGTTTTCACCACCAGGCGGGTAATAGAAATGTTTCAGAGCTCCACGGGAATATCCGAACGTTTCGCTGTCACAACTGTGGTACAGGAGCTCTTGAAGAGTTATTTCTGAATGGTGAAAACTGCAGAGAATGCGGTGGCAGACTGAGACCAAACGTCGTATTGTTTGGTGAAATGCTTCCTCAAGAGGCCTGGGAAACAAGCCTGGATGCCATTGATTCAGCAGACCTGATATTAGTTATCGGTTCAAGCCTCCAAGTCTCGCCAGTAAACCAGCTTCCTTATATGACAAAAGGGAAAACGGTATGGCTGAATAAAGAGATTGATTCTTTTTCACAATTTGATAAAACAATTGAAGGAAGTGCGAAAGACATTCTGCAGCAACTTAACAACATAATTACGTAGGAGCTGGGACGAACTAGGTTTTGTCCCAGCGCTTTTTATTGAATAAGCTTTGTTCGATCATGTTGTTGTTTTTCGTTAAAAGATGCTTGCTTTTACCTAAACGGTACAAGTACGACGCCCTTTTAGGACGGTGTCTTCTACGTGACGGGCCATGCCTCAACTTTCCAGGAAAACGACGCTGCGGTTTTTTCCTATTATTCGAGACCTGAAGACGTTTCGCACAGTTACCTGCAATCAAAAATACACTCTTACCTTTTAACAAAGCCATTACATAGTAATTGTAATAGAACAGTAAAAGAAAAAAAGGAAAAATATTATAAAACACGGTTGTATTTTCAGAACTGTTATAATACAATGAGTATACAAACAACTCAAGGGAGAGTGGAATGTATGAAAAATATCTTGGAATTCTTTAGAAATTTGCCTCCAAAAATGTGTACCGACTGCGGAGAAGAAATGCATGAGCAGCACGAATCCTATATGAACCAATGTGATAGATGCCTTCGGCACGGTGAATAAACAAAATAAACATACAATGATTGTTTTATAACAGGTTTTCAACCTGTTATTTTTTTGTGTACAAACAATAAAATAACCTTTAAAGAGCAGACTAGGAAAAGATATAGAGATGTTTAGTAAAAAGAAGAAGACGTGGTAATAGTATCCACTTCTTTTCTTTTCAATGAAGTAGAATTTCGCTATACTCTTTCTAGGAGTGCGAGGAGGGTAATCGTGAAATCATTTATAGGAATTATTTTTACTGTTTGTGCTGCATTATTTGGATACATGCTTATTGAAGCAAGGCGCAATCGTGTCAGTGAGCACACATTTTCTTTTTCAAACCTTCCTTCTTCTTTTCATGGAGTAAGGATCTTTTTTATATCTGATTTGCACTTTCGTTCCATTCACTCTTCCATTCTCAGAGAGGTTAAAGGAAAAGCTGATTATGTATTTGTCGGGGGAGACATCATGGAAAAAGCAGTTCCTTTTTCCAGAGTGGAAGAAAATCTTAAAAAGCTTACATCTATTGCTCCCGTTTATTTCGTATGGGGGAATAATGATTATGAAAAAGATGCCCGAAGGCTGGAGAAGATACTAAGGGACCACAACGTAAGGGTGCTCGCCAATGATACAGCTGTCTTACAAAAGAACGGGGAAAGGCTCTTTCTGATAGGAGTGGATGAACTCAATCATGGAAGAGATGATCTGGAAAAAGCAGGAGCATACTCAGGGGATGGCTTTAAAGTATTACTGGCCCATGATCCAGCCATCATCGACAAGCTTAAAAAGTCTCATAATATATCTCTTGTTTTCAGCGGACACACACACGGGGGGCAAATCAGGCTCTTTGGAAAGGGGATAAGGGAAAAGGGCGGCATAAAACAAAGAAACGGTGCCATCCTGCTCCTGAGCAACGGCTACGGAACCACAACAATACCAATGAGGCTGGGAGCGCCGGCAGAGACACATTTACTCACATTAGTAAAAGACGATAAATAACTGATTCAAGAAAACGCAGAAAGGTAAGAGGTGAAAATCTCCTGTGTCGCAAAAAGAAACCGGTAAATATAATATTAAGGCAATATCTAAGATGCTTGGAATCCAGCCAGGTACGCTCCGGGCCTGGGAGCGTCGTTACCAAATTATAGAACCAGTAAGGAACCAGGCAGGGCACCGGTTGTATACTGAGGAGCATGTAGGGATCTTACGATGGTTAATAGCTAAAGTGGAAAAGGGTTTTACCATTGGGCAGGCAGTGGATCTATTTGAGAAAGAAAATTTTCAACTGGATTCTGTTGAAGTAAAGGATAACGGGCAGGTTGAAGAGTTTTCGATTAAAATAATGGAAGCCTTGCTATCTTTTAATGAAAGTGAAGCCCAGGCTCTCACTGACAGAGCCTTTAGTGTATTCTCCATCGAAAAGGTTCTTATGGAAATATTTACTCCTCTGCTTATAAAGGTAGGGGATTTATGGGAGCGGAATTCTATAACGGCTGCTCATGAACATTACGCTTCAAATTTTATTAAAATGAAAATGGGTAACATCTTTCAAAGTTACCGGGTTGATGCCTATCTTCCTAAAGTGTTGGTTGTTTGTGCACCTGATGAACGCCATGAGTTAGGTCTGCTAACATTTACGTTTTTTTTGAGGAGAAAAGGCTTTGATGTGATTTACTTAGGTACGGGGGTTCCTGGCAGAGACATTCTCACGGTAGTAAATCAAGTGGAGCCTAAGCTTTTTTTCATGTCGTGTACGATGATTGAGAATTTGAAGGGTGCCCTTCAAGTGGTCAAGACAGTAGCAAAAAAACACCCGAAGATGGTCACTGGAATTGGTGGGAGAGCGTTAAAAGGGATATCAACAAATGAGTTGGATAATAACCTGCTTATGATGGATTCCACCATACATGGATGGGATCATTGGTTTCATGATTACTTTCAGCAATATAGAAGGTAGAAAAGTCTATCACGGTGGAAAAGCTTAATGAATAAAGTAGGATAAGAAGTGATCGCATCAAAGCGGGGTGGATCAGGGCGAAGGAGGGGCAGCTATGCGCCTGGAGAAAATTACCACCAATAAAGTGAAAGTGTTTTTAACGTTGGATGATTTAAGTGAGCGGGGGTTAGAAAAAGATGATCTATGGAATGACTCTCCTCGAGTGAAACAATTGTTCCGAGATATGGTTCTTGAAGCAGATGAAGTTCTTGGATTTAAAGTAGAAGGGTATTTATCAGTAGAAGTATATGCTCTGCCTGCTCAGGGAATGATCATTCATTTATCGTCTGAAGAAGCACCTTGTTCTTTTGAAGAAATGGATGAAGATGTTCTGGAATTAGAAATAACGATGGATGAGAGGCCGGAAATGCTTTTTGAATATCGATCGTTTGAAGATATTATTCAGCTGGCGTGGCGTCTTTATGACTCTGGAATTACTGGCGGGCAGCTGCTCTTTCATAAAGAGCGCTACTATATATATTTTCACAAGGCAGAAACCACTGCTCTTTCAGAGGACACCTTTATTGCAGTGATGTCCGAGTATGGAGAGCCGTCTACTACTTCCTATACACTTTTAAAAGAATATTCTTCCAGATTGCTGAATGAAAACGCAGTAAGTGAGATTGTATCTTACTTTTCACGATAGGCCACCTCTTTATAAGAGGTGTTTTTTTATGGGGTTTACCAGCTTGGATCTAAGGGTCTGAAATGAAAGGCAGGAGAGGATGACAGTCTCTTTGAAGTGAGAAAAAGAAAGACAGCGTTTCGGTAGAAATAAACGCAATCTTTCTTTATAGTAGTAAGTGATTGAATGTAAAAAATCTAGAACATGCGCGATAATTGACGCTCCTGGCTAAAGGCCTTGAGACAAACGCTTTTCTATTTTTTTATAGAGGTGAACAGACATGGAAGAAAATGAGAAAACAGAGCAAGAAAACATGGATGTCTTGCTTTCTACACAGAAAGTAGTAAAAGAGGCCCTGGGTAAGCTGGGGTATCCAGATGAAATATATGAACTCATGAAAGAACCTGTACGTTTGCTAACTGTAAGGATTCCAGTTCGGATGGATGATGGCTCCACAAAAGTGTTTACCGGATTTCGTGCCCAGCACAATGACGCGGTTGGTCCTACAAAAGGTGGAGTCCGTTTTCATCCAAACGTTACTGAAAAAGAAGTCAAAGCCTTATCTATTTGGATGTCTTTAAAGGCCGGCATTGTGGACTTGCCCTATGGAGGCGGAAAGGGCGGAATTATCTGTGACCCAAGAGACATGTCTTTTCGTGAGCTAGAAGGTTTAAGCAGAGGGTATGTACGAGCAATCAGCCAAATTGTCGGGCCAACAAAGGATATTCCTGCCCCCGATGTATTTACAAATTCGCAAATCATGGCCTGGATGCTTGACGAATACAGCCGGATCAGGGAGTTTGATTCTCCTGGATTTATAACAGGCAAACCTATAGTGTTAGGAGGATCTCACGGACGAGAATCTGCTACCGCAAAAGGAGTTACCATCTGCATGAGAGAAGCGGCTAAAAAGAAAGGCATTGCCCTTGAAGGTGCCAAGGTTGCTATTCAGGGATTTGGCAATGCAGGCAGCTACTTGGCTAAGTTTCTTTATGATGCTGGGGCTCATATCGTAGGCATTTCTGATGCGTACGGAGCTCTTTATGACCCGGATGGATTAGATATTGATTACCTTCTTGATCGGAGAGATTCATTTGGAGCAGTGACCAACTTGTTTAAAAACACATTGACCAATCAAGAGCTTCTTGAGGTAGAGTGTGATATTCTGGTGCCGGCAGCGATTGAAAACCAAATAACAAAAGAAAACGCCAATAATATAAAAGCAGACATAGTCGTGGAAGCAGCAAATGGACCGACTACGATGGAAGCAACAAAAATATTATCTAATAGAGGTGTACTTCTTGTACCGGATGTTCTGGCAAGTGCTGGAGGGGTAACGGTCTCTTATTTTGAATGGGTGCAGAATAATCAGGGATATTACTGGACAGAAGAAGAGGTGGAAGAAAAGCTCGAACAGGTAATGGTCCATGCATTTGAAAATATTTTTCGTCTTGCTCATGGACGAAAAGTAGATATGCGCCTTGCTGCCTATATGATTGGTGTGAGAAAAATGGCCGAGGCATCCAGATTCCGAGGCTGGATATAAAGAACATATAACATTCAGGACCCCCTGCTCGTAGAGGAAGGGGGTTCGCTAATGCACAAAGATAAGGAGTGGCAAAGGTGAGCATCATAAAAGAGACAGTCATTATAATCGGAGCAGGGCCTTGTGGGCTGGCAGCTGCCATCTCTTGTCAGGAAAAGGGGCTGGATCCCCTGATTATTGAAAAGGAAAACGTTGTTCACACGATTTTCCGTTATCCGACTCATCAAACATTCTTTAGTTCAAGTGATAAATTAGAGATTGGGGATCTGCCGTTTGTGACAGAAGAAAGAAAACCAAAGCGAAACCAGGCCCTTTCTTATTACAGGGAAGTTGTCAAACGTAAAAAGTTACGTATTCATTCTTTTGAAGAAGTGAAGGAAGTCTGTAAACAAGAAGATGATTCCTTTTTACTCTTAACTGAAGATAAAAAAGGTGAAGCAAAGGAGTATAAAGCCCCTTTTGTGATCACAGCCACTGGCTACTATGACAATCCAAATTATTTGGGGATACAGGGAGAAGAAAGCGAGCATGTATTCCATTATTTTAAAGAAGCTCACCCTTTCTTCAAAAAAAATGTGGTCGTTATCGGCGGAAAAAATTCAGCCGTAGATGCTACACTTGAATTAGAAAAAGCAGGGGCAAACGTTACCGTTTTATATCGGGGCGGGGAGATGCCAGAGGATGTAAAGCCTTGGATATTGCCTGAATTTCTTTCTTTGCTCCGCCACAATAAAATAAAGATGCATTACCATGCTGTCCCTGAAGAAATTACTGAAAATAATGTTCATTTTATAGCTGATGGTGAACAACAAACTGTTGAGGCAGACTTTGTTTTGGCGATGACAGGGTATCATCCTGACCACGGCTTTTTAACCAAGATGGGTGTGGAAATTGAAATGGAAACAGGGCGCCCGGTATTTGACGAGGAAACAATGGAAACGAATGTGGAAAATCTTTTTATAGCGGGTGTGATTGCAGCAGGAAACAATGCAAACGAGATTTTTATAGAAAACGGGCGTTTCCATGGCGATGCTGTCTCCAAAACGATATACGAGCGGCTGAGATCCAGGGACTATAACACACAGTTGTAAAATGACAGCCTTCATAAGGTTGTCATTTTTAGATCGTGGCTTTGGATATTGTTGTTGATTTCCCGCTTACAGGCCCTCGCTTGTACCTAAAGGACCAAGTGCCATATCCATTCTGGTGTCCCTTCCTGCATCCACGGTGTCTTCTACAGTACGTGAATTGCCGCGGCTCCCTCGGGAAACAACTCTGGGGGGAGCTGCGGCTCAAGGGCCCGAAGGAACTTCGCGCTTTTATCTATTATCTAATGACTTAAAAAATCAATTTCACCTTTTACAGAGCCTGATTTAAAGAACTTCAGCGCAAAAATATTTCCTGGAGCTTTCCATGGTCCTGAGTCATCTCAAGAGCAGCCATCAGCTTAAGCCGTGCTTTTTGTCCATTTAATCCATTTGTAAATATGACTCCTTTTTCTTTCAGCTGCCTGCCCCCTCCTTCATAGCCGTATGTGTCCTGGACGATACCGCTGTAGCTTCTGGAAACCAGTACGACTGGAATGTTCTTTTCAATGAGTGATTCCAAAGGGGGGACAATAGCTGGCGGCACATTCCCTTGTCCGAATGCTTCAAGCACCAGACCATCGAGTGGATGAGAGGCTATATGAGCCATCACACTTTCTTCCATGCCAGCGTATGCTTTTACAAGCAGCACCTTTTTAGACAGCTTTGTAACAGGAAAGTGTTCCCTGTGCGCTGGAATGTGATGAAAAGAAACTTCGCGTTTTGTTAAGATCCCAATGGCCCCGTATTGAGGACTTTGAAAGGTGGCAATGTTGCTTGAATGGGTTTTTGTTACGTTTTTAGCTGTATGGATTTCATCATTAAAGACGACGATGACCCCTTTTTTGGCTGCTTTGTCACTTGCTGCTGTTCTTACAGCTGAAATTAAGTTATGAGGGCCATCAGCGCCAAGCTCATTGCTTGAACGCATAGCTCCAGTGATAACAACTGGCTGGTCCAAATGTAAGAGCAAGTCTAATAAGTAGGCGGTTTCTTCCAGCGTATCTGTTCCATGGGTAATTACGACCCCGTCAAAATGAGAATTTTTCATCTTTTCATTAATCTTTTCGGCAAGACCCAGCATGTGCCTGGGGGTGATATGAGGAGAAGGAAGGTGAAGATAATCTTCCGTTTCTATCTTTACTGTCTCCTGTAACATTTCATTTACAGAATGAAGAGGGTTCTTTTCTTCTGGCGCGACCATGCCTGTTTCTTTATTTTCAGACATGGCAATCGTACCGCCGGTATGGATGATGAGTATTTTTTTCAAAGGATCACCTCACATAAGAATAATTTATACCCTGTGTTTCCAAACCTTTTTAACTATGCTGGTTTGCAAAAAAAGGTAAACAATTTTCAACCTTAAAACTAACATGTTACCATGAAGATGAACAGAGGGGACGGTTATGACGGTGGTGACACTTTTTACAGCAGCACTTGCACCTGCCATATCATTACTTGTATATTTTTATCTTCGCAATCAATACGGTTCAAACATGATAGGGCAGGTCATAAAAGCTTTTATTATAGGAGTGCTGCTAGTTTTCCCCGTGATGGTTATACAATATGCTTTAGAAGGGGAGGCTTTAATTACCGAACCTTGGTTCAAAGCATTCGTCAGCGCCGCTTTCCTTGAAGAGTTTTTTCAATGGTTTCTGCTGTATTTTATCGCTTATCGTTTTGGCACACTGAAAAACAGGTACGATGGAATTGTTTACGCTGTTTCTTTATCTTTAGGGTTTGCAGCAGCCGAGAATGTGTTATATCTAATGGCAACAGGTATTGACTTTGCTGTCGGACGAGCGTTTCTGCCTGTGAGCAGTCATGCATTGTTTGGAGTAGTCATGGGATATTATCTGGGATCTGCTCGTTTTAAAGTGAATGACCATGTTAACAAATGGCTTTTCCTGGCCCTGATCATCCCTGTTGTTTTACACGGTTTTTTTGATTTGATACTATTAACCATTAATCAATATCTTTTTACGAGCATCGCCCCTTTTATGATTTTTTTATGGTGGTTTGCATTAACAAAAGTGAAAAAAGCGAATGAGAGAACGGAATAAGGAGTGATCGTATTGACTACTGAAACTCGATACAGAGTGGTGATTCGCTGTCCTAAATGCGGAGAAAAATATATTCTGCGAGGCCGCCAGCGAGCTGATGGTGAATATGAAACAGGGTTTAAACGATGTGTATGCGGGAATGAAACGGAGCTCAATGTAGAGGCTACGCCGGAATAAAGGTTGCAATTTCATGTTTTTTCGTGTAGTGTAGCAATAACAACTTTATTATAGGAAGCTTTCTTATCTAGAGAGATGGAGGGAATGGCCCGAAGAAATCTCAGCAACCAGCCAGTTTTGGTCAGGTGCTAATTCCAGCAGGTGGAGATAAACCTGCAAGATGAGAAGAAGCTAGCGTGTCTCGATACTGTCTTGCCTTCTTCTTAACCGAAGAAGGCTTTATTTTGTACATATGCATTTTTCCAACAAATGTAAAGAGGGATAAAGGTCGCAAAAACTTTAGGCAGCCCTTTTTCTGAAAAAATTTGAAAATAAAGAAAAACAGATTATCATCATAAGGAGTGGAGAGAATGTCTCGGTACAACCTAGAAACAAAACTTGCACAAATAGGAAATAGAAGCGAGGAGGCTACAGGTACAGTAAGCGCACCTGTCTATTTCTCAACTGCATACAGGCACAGCGGTATAGGAGAATCGACCGGCTATGATTATTCAAGGACAGGAAATCCTACAAGAGAACTTCTTGAAAAGGCGATTGCAGAGTTAGAGAGCGGAGACAAGGGGTTTGCGTTAAGCTCAGGAATGGCAGCTGTTCAAACAGTTCTAGCGCTATTTAAAAGCGGGGATGAGATCCTGGCATCCCAGGACTTGTACGGCGGCACATATCGTTTATTTGAAGAAGGATGGAAAAAGTGGGGATTAACCTTTACATACGGAGATCCTCGAAACCTTGCATCTTTTTCAGAAAAAATAACAGAAAATACAAAAGCTTTATTTATCGAAACGCCGACAAATCCATTAATGCAGGAAGCTGATTTGGAAGGCCTTGCTGCTGTTGCAAGAGAGAATAACCTGCTTTTAATTGTAGATAACACCTTTTATACTCCAGTGCTTCAAAGACCTATTGAAAAAGGAGCCGACATTGTCATTCACAGTGCTTCCAAGTATTTAGGCGGCCATAATGATGTCATCGCAGGCTTAATTGTTGCAAAAGGAGAGAAGCTTTGTGAAGACATTGCTGCTTTTCATAACGGTATGGGAACGATTCTTTCTCCTCTTGATGCCTGGCTGTTAATGAGAGGCATGAAGACACTGTCTCTGCGGATGGAAAAGCATACGGAAAATGCCCAAAAGGTAGCTGCTTTCATGAACGAACATCCATTGATTGATGAAGTTCTTTATCCAGGAAAAGGAGGCATGCTTTCCTTTCGTATCTGTGATGAAGAGCATGTAAATCAGCTTTTAAAAGGGTTAAACCTCGTCACATTTGCAGAAAGCCTTGGCGGTGTAGAAAGCTTTATGACCTACCCTGCCACTCAAACCCATGCTGACGTTCCTGAAGAAGTACGACTGGCCAATGGTGTCTGTAACCGTCTCCTTCGTTTTTCAGTGGGTATTGAAAATGCTGAGGATTTAATAAGAGATTTACAGCAGGCATTAGAACAACTTTCACAGTAACCGAAGCGTATTGGAGAAAGGATGAATGAAGTGGAATTCTTAAAAGCTCTGGAAAATGGAATGCTTGTCGGAGACGGAGCGATAGGCACATATTTATATGACAAAGGGTTTACAGGCTCTTTTGAAGTCTTAAATATAGAAGATCCTTCTGCTGTGACAAGCGTACACAGGGAATATATCAAGGCAGGGGCAAACGTGATTCAAACAAACACCTATGCTGCAAATCGTCTTAAATTAGAGCGGTATGGTCTTGAGAATGAAACGATAGAGATAAATAAACAAGGCGTTCGTCTGGCAAGAAAAGCAGCCGGAGGAGATGCTTTTGTCCTCGCTACGATCGGAGGCATCCGTGGAGTTCAAAAAACAGATTATGACAATGACGATATTCTTTCAGCATTGGAAGAACAGGCAAAAGCTCTTCTTTCAGAAAAGCCTGATGGTTTAATTCTAGAAACATTTTATAATTATGAAGAGGTTCAGTCGGCGGTTAAGATGTTTCGTAAGATGACTGATCTTCCTATTGTAGCCCAGGTCTCTCTGGGTGAGGTTGGAGTTCTCCATGGAGGGATCAGCGTCACAGAAGCTTTTCAGACTCTTGCAGCCCAGGGAGCTGATGTGGTCGGTTTAAACTGCCGGATGGGCCCGTATCATATCCTGCGTTCCCTGGAAAATGTCCCCTTAATAGAAGGAGCGTATATTTCGGCTTATCCGAATGCCAGTCTGCCAGATTTAGATGACGGGAGATTTGTATACCAATCGAACCCAAGTTATTTTTATGAGAGAGGCCAGGATTTGCGAAGCCAGGGTGTCCGTCTCATAGGCGGATGCTGTGGTACAACGCCGGAACATATTGCTGAGCTATCGAGGGCGGTAAAAGGAGAAAAGCCTGTCGATACAAAGGAAACAGTCCCTGTTGAACAGGAAGTTATTCAGGCTTCAAAGAGGACGGAAACGCCTTCTCTCTCTGAAAAGGCAAAAAATGAAGTTGCCATTGTAGTTGAATTAGATCCTCCAAAAAAGCTGGCGACAGACAAGTTTTTAGAAGGTGCGAAACAGCTTCATGAAGCTGGCGCTGATGCAGTCACTATGGCTGACAATTCACTCGCTTCACCACGCATTGATAACATGGCTATGGGAACGATGGTGAAGGAAAAGATAGGAGCACGTCCTCTTATTCATATCGCATGCCGTGACAGAAATTTAATTGGGCTCCAATCTCACTTATTGGGAATGCATGCTTTGGGCATTCATGATCTCCTGGCTGTAACAGGAGACCCAACGAAAGTTGGGGACTTCCCTGGCGCCACCTCTGTATACGACCTGACTTCCTTTGATCTTATTTCCTTGATTAAAGAAATGAACGAAGGAAGATCTTTTTCAGGAAAATCTCTAGGGGAAAAAACATCTTTTTCAGTAGCAGGTGCTTTTAACCCGAATGTAAGATCGTTAGAAAGAGCGGTTAAAAGGCTCGAAAAAAAGATTGAGGCTGGGGTAGATTACTTTATGAGCCAGCCCGTGTATGGAAAAGAACAATTTCATGATATCCATGAAGCAACCAAACATTTGCCGGTGCCTGTGTATATTGGCATTATGCCTTTAGTAAGTGCCAGAAATGCAGAGTTTCTTCATAACGAAGTGCCAGGCATTAAGCTGACGGATGAAATCAGGGAAAGAATGGCTGCTTGCGGGGAAGATCGGGCGAAAGCAGAAAAAGAAGGCCTTGATATTGCAAAAGAATTAATAGATGAAGCAATGAAATATTTTAATGGAATTTATTTAATTACACCATTTTTGCGTTATGAAATGACAGTAGAGCTGACCCGCTATATAAAGGAAAAAGCGAGCTTACAGAAAGAAACTGTAAAAAGCAGGTAAGCATAGGGGTACCGGGTGGTAAAAGGAGTGGACACACCAATGACCGAGAAAAAAATATCATTTGAAGAACGATTACAAAAAGAGATATTGGTATTAGACGGAGCAATGGGGACGATGCTTCAGAATGCAGACCTCTCGCCTGAGGACTTTGGCGGGGAAGAGTATGACGGCTGTAATGAATTCTTAAACCTTACAGCTCCTGAAGTCGTTGAGCGGATTCATCGGGAGTACCTTGAAGCGGGTGCTGACATTATAGAAACCAATACATTTGGGGCCACGGATATTGTCCTTGCTGATTATGATCTTGAGGACCGGGCGGAAGAAATTAATATTGCTTCGGCACAAATTGCCAGGAAAGTGGCAGATGAATTTTCAACAGAAAATGCTCCCCGCTATGTGGCAGGCGCGATGGGACCGACAACAAAATCTTTGTCGGTGACCGGAGGAACTACTTTTGAGGAACTTATCGCCTCCTATGAAGAGCAGGCTAGGGGCTTAATTAAAGGCGGGGTCGATATCCTGCTTCTTGAAACAAGCCAGGACATGAGAAACGTGAAAGCTGCCTATCTAGGAATTGACCAGGCTTTTTCAGCTTTAGGAATAAGACTTCCTTTAATGATTTCAGGCACGATAGAACCAATGGGGACAACTCTTGCCGGTCAGACCATTGAATCTTTCTATATATCCTTAGAGCATATGAAACCTGCAGTTGTAGGACTAAATTGTGCAACTGGGCCTGAATTTATGAGAGATCATCTCCGTTCTCTTTCAGAATTAGCAACAACCCACGTGCATTGTTACCCAAATGCCGGTTTGCCTGATGAAGAAGGACATTACCATGAATCTCCCAAGTCACTGGCAAAAAAGCTGGAATCTTTTGCTGAGAAAGGCTGGCTGAATGTAGTAGGGGGATGCTGCGGAACGACTCCGGAGCACGTCAAGGTAATGAAAGACGTAGCAGAACGCTACGAGCCAAGGAAAGCACAAAACGATCACCCTCACGCCGTTTCGGGCATTGAGCCTTTAATTTATGAAGAAGATATGCGTCCGTTATTTGTCGGGGAGCGGACAAACGTCATTGGGTCTCGTAAGTTTAAACGGTTAATCGGAGAAGGGAAGTTTGAGGAAGCATCAGAAGTTGCAAGAGCACAGGTGAAAAAAGGGGCCCATATTATAGATGTTTGCCTCGCTGACCCTGACCGGGACGAAGCCGAAGACATGGAGAACTTTTTACAGCATGTCGTCAATAAAGTGAAGGTCCCTTTAATGATTGATTCCACTGACTTCCAAGTGATTGAAAAATCGTTAACTTATTCTCAGGGGAAAGCAGTAATCAATTCAATTAATCTCGAGGACGGGGAAGAGCGGTTTAAACAGATTATTCCGATCGTTAAAAGATTTGGGGCAGCTGTTGTAGTCGGTACGATTGATGAGACGGGAATGGCCGTTTCAGCTGAACGAAAGCTTGAAGTTGCCAAACGCTCATATGACATCCTTGTTAACCAGTACGGAATCAATCCAAAAGATATTATCTTCGATCCATTGGTCTTTCCCGTTGGGACAGGGGATGAACAGTACATTGGTTCAGCTGAAGCCACAATTGAAGGGATACGCTTGATCAAAGAAGCCCTGCCAGAATGTTTAACGATACTGGGAATTAGTAACGTATCCTTTGGTCTACCCCCGGTTGGCCGTGAAGTGTTAAACTCATCGTTTATGTACTATTGCACAAACGCAGGCCTTGATTACGCCATTGTAAACACGGAAAAAGTGGAAAGGTATGCAAGTATTCCAGACAATGAAAAAGAACTTGCGAGAAAGCTTCTTTTTGAAACATCAGACGAGACTCTAGCTGAATTTACCGCTCATTACAGAGGCAAGAAGTCTGAAAAAAAGAAAGTAGAAAAAAACCTTACTCTTGAAGAGCGTCTCGGAGAATATATTGTCGAGGGAACAAAAGAAGGGTTATACCCTGACTTAGATCTTGCTCTTGACTCTTATGAAGACCCCTTAGATATCATTAACGGGCCGTTAATGATCGGTATGGATAGAGTAGGAAAGCTTTTTAATGATAACGAGTTAATTGTGGCCGAAGTACTCCAGAGTGCTGAAGTGATGAAGGCTGCCGTAGCACATTTAGAACCGTATATGGAAGTCAAAGAGGATGACAGCGGGAAAGGGAAAATTCTCCTTGCTACCGTTAAAGGAGATGTCCATGACATTGGGAAAAACCTTGTAGACATTATCCTCTCTAATAATGGGTTTAAAATTGTGAACCTTGGAATCAAGGTTACCTCAAATGAATTGATCGAAGCAGTACGCAAAGAAAAGCCTGATGCTATCGGATTAAGCGGTCTTTTGGTAAAGTCTGCCCAGCAGATGGTACTGACAGCACAGGATTTAAAGAATCAGGAAATCTCCCTTCCAGTGTTAGTTGGCGGGGCAGCGTTAACCCGGAAATTCACCGATGAGAAAATTGCTGCAGAGTATGATGGGCTTGTTCTCTATTCAAAAGATGCCATGAATGGTCTTGAACTGGCAAACCGGCTTGCATACCCAGAAAAGCGGGAGGCATTAGAGCAGGAAATCAGGGAAAAGCAGCAGAGTAAACAATCAAAAGCCGCAGAGAAACCAAAGCAGGCGGCGGCAGAAGAAATCCCTGTGCGCTCAGAAGTCTCTCAGGAGGTTCCAGTGTTAACACCGCCGGATCTTAAAGAGCATGTATTAAGGGATTATAAACTTTCCCATTTAGAGCCATACATTAATATGCAGATGCTGTTAGGAAGGCACCTCGGCCTTCAAGGGAAAGTAAGCCGTCTTTTAAGTGAAGGCGACGAAAGAGCAGTAGAGCTAAAAGAAAAGGTAGATGAATTCCTGCAAAGAGCCAAGTCTGAAAAGCTCCTTCAGGCACACGGCATCTACCGGTTTTTCCCGGCTCAGTCTGAAGGTAATGACATCCTCATTTATGACAGTCCGGACAAGAAAAATGTAATTGAAAGATTTTCCTTTCCAAGACAGCAGCGGGCCCCTTATCTTTGTCTTGCTGACTTTATCCGTTCGACTGAAAGCGGAGAAATGGATTATATCGGGCTGCTCACGGTTACTGCAGGAGAAGGAGTACGGCAGATGGCTAATGAAGCAAAGGAAAATGGCGATTATTTGTTCAGTCATCTGGTTCAGGCTGCAGCACTGGAAACAGCGGAAGGGTTTGCTGAAAGAGTCCATCAGATGATGAGAGACCAATGGGGAATTCCGGATTCTCCCGACTTAACAATGGAGGAACGTTTTTCTGCTAAGTACCAGGGTATCCGGGTATCCTTTGGATATCCTGCCTGTCCTAATCTGGAAGACCAGAAAAAGCTCTTTAAACTCTTGAATCCTGAAAAAATCGGAGTCCAGCTGACAGATGAATTTATGATGGAACCAGAAGCCTCCGTGTCCGCGATGGTTTTTGCTCATCCGGAAGGAAGATATTTTAACGTTCTCTAAATTTCATAATATGTTTTTTATATCTGGATTATTTTGGGCATTCGCCGTAGAGGGAAGCTGCTCACATTGCAATAGGCAATGTGAGCAGCTTTTTTTCTGCGAAAAAATCGGGGAAAGTGCTTACTTTTTCTACCATTTTTTCTTGCTTCAATAATTAAAGGAAAATGTATGAATAAAAACAAACGTCCAACAAAAACTAGCGTTAGGTAATGATGGAAACATTGGCAGTCATGAAAAAAGTAAGGAGGATCATTTATGAGGACAAACATGCTCTCTTGTTTAAAAAAAGGGATCATTGCATCTCTTTGCACTGCCATCCTGTGCGGATTATTTCCGCCTCAAGCTGCAGAAGCGTTTACAGACCAGGTGATACAACGTGGAGCCACTGGAGACGATGTAGTGGAACTTCAATCACGCCTGCAGTACATTGGTTTTTACGATGAAACCATCGATGGTGTATTTGGGTGGGGGACTTACTGGTCTGTGAAAAAGTATCAAGAAGAATTTGGAATGGAAGTGGATGGTTTAGTAGGTGAAGAAATGAAAGCCATGCTTGAACGCTCTACGAATTATGATGAAGAATTTGTTCAAAGAGCTCTTAGGGAAGGAAGACAATTTACACACTATGGTCAGACGCCAAAACATAAGCAAAAAGGACCAAAAGGAGCGCAAGACCAGCCGGAGGTAGCAAGAAGGGATCCAGGAGCAGCCCCGGAAACTCCAGCAGAGGAGCCAGCACCAGCTCCGGAAGCTCCAGCAGAGGAACCAGCACCAGCTCCACAGGAAGAGGCTCCAGCAGAAGAACCTGTACCAGAAGCAGCACCGGAAGAACCGGCAGTGCCTGCGCCTGAAGAAGAAGAGCCCGAGGAACAGACAAATGAAGCAAACATTCAAAAGGCCATGAATGTACCGGATGGCTATTCTGAAAATGATATTCAGATTATGTCAAACGCTGTATACGGGGAAGCAAGAGGAGAGCCGTATGTTGGCCAGGTTGCCGTGGCTGCAGTAATAATTAATAGAATCCACAGCCCGACGTTTCCAAACACAGCCTCTGGAGTGATTTTTGAACCGCGAGCTTTTACAGCGGTAGCTGACGGTCAGATCTGGCTTGAGCCTGATGATACAGCGAGACGTGCTGTACTGGATGCAATTAACGGCCAGGATCCATCAAGCGGAGCAGAATATTACTTTAATCCAGATACAGCAACTTCAGGATGGATCTGGACGAGACCGCAAATTAAAAAAATAGGAAAACATATTTTCTGTCATTAATGGAGGTGAAGAAACGTGATACGAAATATTATTATAGGGGCTCTCGCAATTGGCGTCATCGGATTAGGGTTTTGGGGATTTAATGAAAACCAGGAAAAAAGCCAGGTCCTAATGCAGACAGAAAACAACTATCAGCGTGCCTTTCATGATTTAGCCTATCACATAGATCAGCTGGAAGACGAAATTGGTTCTACGCTGGCGATGAATTCCAGAAAACATTTGTCGGGATCATTAGCAGAAGTCTGGAGAGTTACATCACTGGCTCAAAGCGAAATGGGTCAGCTTCCTCTTGGGATGATTCCAGTAAGCAAAACAGAGGAATTCCTTTATAATATAGGCGATTTCAGCTATGAAACCTCAATTAGAAATTTGGACGATGATCCTTTATCAGATGAAGAATATGAAGAATTGCAGAACTACTATGAACAAGCAAAAGAGATCAAACATGACTTAAGACAGATACAAGCTTCGGCTTTACGAGAAGGCTGGCATTGGACAGACGCAGAAAGTGAACTTCTCGCACAACAGGAGCCCATGAATAATTCTATCGTAAACGGCTTTACGATGATTGATGAGAAAGTAGAAGGTTTCTCGGAAACAAATTGGGGGCCTGAAAATGGGTTTGGAGGAGACTTTGAAAAGAGATTATCAGAAAGAATTGATGACAAGGAAGAAATAGATGAAGAAAAAGCAGTTGCGAGGGCGAAAGAATTTCTTGATGTACCAAACGAGGACAACATTGTCATCCAGGAATTAGGAGAAGGGTCTTTTTATGAAGGGTATGAGCTGGTCATTGAGGACCCTGAGCGTGAATCATCTGTGTACATGGAAATGACAAAAAAAGGCGGCCTCCCTTTATTCTTACTTGAATCAAGGACTGTAGGAGAGCCTCAAATCAGCTTAAACGCAGCCTCAGAAAGAGCAGAACATTTCCTTCAAAGGAATCATTTTGACAACATGCAGCTCATTGACAGCAGTCAGTATGAATCAGTTGGGGTGTTTCAATTTGCGCCAGTTCAAGACAACGTCCGTTTATATCCTGATATCGTAACAGTTGATGTCGCATTAGACACTGGGGATGTGATTGGATATGAGGGAGTTGACTACTTTGCTAATCATAAGGAAAGGCAAGACCTCACCCCTGAATTGGAAGAAGATGAAGCTGAAGAAGCATTAAATCCTAACCTTGAAGTAAGAGAAGCACATGTGGCCGTTATTGAAAACGAAGAGGAAAAAGAAGTTCTTTGTTATGAGTTCTATGGCACCCTCGGACAAGACACGTTCCGAATCTTTATTAACGCCAAGAGCGGTGAAGAAGAGCAGATAGATAAAATGGCAGAAGCCGAGCCGGTTTATAACACAGATTACTAAAAGATAAGCAAGCCACTGAGGCTGGGACAAAACCCAGCTAATAAGAAGGGTTTTCACCATTGGTGAGACCCTTTTCTTGTCTCCAATATTATAGTAGCTGCTAGTTCAAAAATACACGCGCATGTTGTACTTGTGCCTTCAGGTAAAAGCTCCCGGTTGTAGCGATGAATATGACTAATTCATATGATGGTGATACTCACTTTGATTTCCTTTTCTTTCAGCTTCTTCTTTTAGGGACTTCTTTCTGTGTGATCGTGATCCTCTTTAATCGCTTCATCAAGCTCCTGGACGATTGCACTGTTTCTTTTATGAATTTACGTTTATTTGCTTGAGAAACTCTTATCACCAGCCATTTTTAAATGATTAACCGGGTTATTCAGATGAATATAACCTAAAAAGATAACTGCTACAAAAACAGTCTACACTCTTCATTCGCTACAGACGGCCGCTTTCCGCGGGCAACGCTTCAGCTTCCTCGGGAACATCGCCCTGCGTGATCTTCAGCTGTTGCTTTTCCCGCAGGAGTCGCCGCCTTTCGCTTCTCTAAATCGTAGTGAAATCATATAGAAGTTTCATTTACATTTTTTTATCTGGGATGAACGGCATGTTTCGTCCAATTTACGCTAGTTTCAACCGTCATAATCTGTTTGAGGGACAAATGTGTTTCAAGACATCTTTGACAAAGTGGTTCTTATTGCCGCAGAAAATGAAATGGTAAGGGGAAGAGTACTCTTTACATACTTCACTCCCAATGCCAAACAGCTGTGAAGAAGCCTGTATTCAGGCTTCTTCTTTTTTATGAATCATGCCATAATAAAAGACAAAGAAGAAATGGTTGGGAAACAATTCAGAATATATTCATTCAAAATGGAAAGAGGATACTGGGCATGATAGAAATAGGAGACAGAATATTTCTGGAGCGTAAAGAAATAAGCAGCGGTGAATTAAGCCGTTTTCGGTGCCGGTTAGTGGGGAAGAGGGAAGGGGTATTGATTATTGATTTCCCGATAAATGAGCAGACTCAAAAAAGTGCCTTTTTTATTGAAGGTACTGTATTTCACGCATGGATCATTGGCGCTGATTCCGCCGTGTACTCTTTCGTGACAGAAATACAGGCAAGAAATAAGGATAAGATTCCAGTACTATTGTTAAAGGATCCTGGAGAAAAAGGGATGAAACGAATTCAAAGACGGAACTATGTGAGAGTCGATGCCTGTGCAAACCTGGCTCTTCATTCTGTGAATGAGGAAGCTTCTCCCATCATAATTTTCACTACTAATATTAGCGGCGGGGGAGCTGCTGCTGTGCTTCCATGGAACACAAAAGTAGACATAGGAAGCATATGGCAGGTGTACGTAGTTCTTTTACAGGAACACAGAGGAAACAGAATTGATCCGTGCAAAAGCAAAAGTCGTAAATGTCTATAAAAAAAGAGCCGAAGTGAAAGAACAGGCTGCCCTGCAGTTTATTGAAATTGGCGGTAAAGACCGAGAGAAGATTGTGCGTTTTTGTTTTGAACAGCAAATCGCTCAGCGCGGGAAGGTGGGAAAAGCGTTACGTTAGATTTGTATAGGCCTTTGTGTTATGATAACGTGTAAATATAAATGTACACAAAGGGTCATAACAGTGATAATGACTAATTTACATTTTCTACATAGCAACTATACGGGGTGAATCATGAAACTGATCAACATTGCCATTGATGGCCCGGCAGGAGCAGGAAAAAGCACGGTAGCCAAAAAGGTTGCCTCAGCTCTTTCCTATCTCTATATTGACACAGGCGCCATGTATAGAGCGATAACATGGAAAGCCTTACAGGAAAAGGCGGATTTGAACAACGGTGAGCAGCTGGGTCAGCTGCTTGAAAACACAAAAATTCGGCTTGTTCCTGATGAGAAGGGGACAGAAGTTTTTGTGGATGACGAGGAGGTTTCTGCTGCTATTCGTCAAAATGAGGTGACCCGCAATGTATCCATTGTTGCAGCTCACGAGAAGGTGAGAGAGCAAATGGTGGAGGCCCAGAGGGAGCTGGCTTCCAGAAAGGGGGCCGTCCTTGACGGGAGAGATATTGGCACCGCCGTGCTTCCGGACGCAGAGGTTAAAGTTTTTTTAACTGCTTCTGTCGAGGAAAGAGCCAAGCGCAGATACGAGGAAGAAATTCACAAAGGAATGGATTCCAAGCTAGATGCAGTGATTGAAGAAATCAGAAGACGGGACCAGCTGGATTCTACGCGTCTGATCTCTCCCCTTATCAAAGCAGAGGATGCAGAAGAAATTGACACGACGCAATTGTCTATTGAGAAAGTAGTTCAGCAGATTTGCCGGCTCGTCGAAGAAAGGGTTCGTGCTACATGATTCTTTATCGAATTGGAAAATCACTTTTTACAATATTCTTTTCCGTGGTTTACAGACCTAAAGTAATCGGGAAAAGTAATATACCAAAAGAGGGTCCTGTGGTTATTTGTTCAAACCACATCAGCAACTTCGACCCTCCTTTAATAGGAACATCTATTAAGCGCCAGATTAATTTTATGGCCAAGAGTGAGCTTTTTGATGTGAAAGTCCTTGGCCCCGCCCTTGATAAAATCGGCGTATTTCCTGTAAAACGGGGGGCGGGGGATAGGCAGGCTCTTAAATTGGGCATTAAATATTTAAAAGAAAACCGTGTCCTTTGCTTGTTTCCAGAAGGAACTAGAAGCAAGACTGGTGAATTAGGTAAAGGGCTGGCTGGTGCAGGCTTTTTTGCTCTCCGCAGTGATGCTGCAGTTATCCCGGCTGTAATCATTGGACCTTATAAGCCGTTTCGCCGTGTGAAAGTTGTTTTCGGAGAGCCACTTGACATCCAAGATTTACGAGAGAACAAAGGAAGTGCTGAACAGGCCACTGAAAGGATAATGGCCAGGATTCAGAGTCTATTGGATGAACACAATGAAGGAACATCCAAATAAATAAGGATAAGTAAATTCTTTTACTGCTAGTAAAAGAGTTTATATATTTTAATTTAGTTCTATTCCCTAAAGGGCAGTGAAGGAGGCTTTTGTCAATGGTTGAAGAAATGAACAATGAAGGAAACGGTATGGCCGAATTTTCAGTAGGCAGTACTGTAACAGGAAAAGTAACGAAAGTAGAGGAAAAGCAGGCTTTCGTAGATGTAGGTTATAAAGTAGATGGAATTGTGCCAATCAGCGAACTTTCCAGCCTGCATGTAGAAAAAGTAAGTGACATCCTTAATGAAGGTGACGAAGTAGAGTTGAAAGTTACCAAAATGGAGGATGATGAGCTTGTCTTATCACGCCGCGGGGCGCAAGCCGACAAGGCGTGGGACGAATTGCAGGGGAAATTTGAGTCAGGTGAGATTATTGAAGCTGATGTTGCTGAAGTAGTAAAGGGCGGATTAGTAGTGGATTTAGGAGTCCGCGGCTTCATTCCAGCTTCTTTGGTTGAACGTCATTTTGTTGAAGACTTCTCTGATTACAAAGGGAAAACACTACGTCTCAAGGTAGTGGAAATCGATCCGAGTGAAAACAAGCTTATCCTATCACAGCGTGCTGTGTTAGATGATGAAGCAGCCAGTAAAAAACAGCAGGTGCTAGAAGACCTGAAAATTGGCGACACTGTAGAAGGAACGGTTCAACGATTGACAGACTTTGGTGCTTTTGTGGACATTGGCGGAGTTGACGGTCTTGTTCACATTTCACAAATGGCCCATCACCGTGTGGAATCCCCGGGAGAGATTGTGAAAGAAGGCGACAAAATTAATGTAAAAGTCCTTGCCGTTGATGCGGAAAGCGAACGAGTTTCTCTTTCCATCAAAGAAACTCTTCCTGGGCCTTGGACAACGATTGAAGGTCAAATTGAGCCTGGAGATGTAATTGAAGGACAGGTTAAACGCCTGGTTTCCTTCGGCGCATTTGTAGAAGTAGCACCTGGCGTGGAAGGTCTTGTCCACATTTCCCAGATTGCCAACCGTCATATTGGAACACCTGGCGAAGTCCTTGAAGAAGGCCAGTCAGTAAAAGCAAAAGTCCTTGATATTAACCCGTCAGAACAGCGGATTTCTTTAAGCATACGAGAGCTTGAAGAGAAAGCAACTCCAGAGAAAAAGGTTCAGCAGGAATATGAAGCTCCTGAAGAAGATCATTCCGGTTTTTCTCTTGGAGATATGATTGGGGATCAGTTAAAAAAATATAAAAAATAAGGAGGCTTAGAAAAGGTGACAAGAGCGAAACGTAAAGCAGACCACATCACGCACGCCTTATCCACCGGTTTTTCCGGTGGTAACGGTTTACATGACCTCCGTTTCGTTCATAATAGTTTACCCGAAACCTCCCTTATGGAAGTAGATATTTCTACAGCAATCGGCGAACTTACATTAAGTTCGCCGATTATTATTAACGCCATGACCGGGGGCGGAGGAAAGGAAACGGAAACGATAAACCGCAAGCTGGCACAAGCTGCCGCTGCCACAAATACAGCTATGGCAGTAGGGTCGCAAATGGCAGCTTTAAAAGATAATGCGGAGGAGAATACATATACGATTGTAAGAAAGGAAAACCCAAATGGCTGTATTTTCGCTAATCTTGGAAGTGAGGCGACGGTAGATCAGGCAAAGGCTGCCGTAGACATGCTGGAAGCAGACGCCCTGCAGATCCACTTAAATGTGATTCAGGAGCTCGTAATGCCAGAAGGGGACAGAGATTTTAAAGGAACCGTCTCTCGTATTTCTTCTATTTCTGAAAGGATAGGAGTACCTGTAATTGTTAAAGAAGTGGGATTTGGGATAGCAAAGGAAGCGGCCAAAGAACTTGCGGATGCAGGTGTTTCCATTATAGATGCAGGCGGCCAGGGAGGAACTAATTTTTCGACCATTGAAAACAAACGAAGAGAGATACCACTGGATTTCTTTGACAGCTGGGGGATTTCAACGGCGGCATCTATTGCAGAGATTGCTCAATGCAAAGAAAAAGTGAGCATCATTGGTTCAGGGGGCATAAAGGATGGAGCAGATATTGCTAAAGTCATCGCACTCGGAGCTTCAGCAGCAGGCCTTGCTGGCAGTATGCTGAAAGTATTGAAAGAATCAGGTACCGAGGGGGTCATATCATATATCGAGACTGCTAAGAGTCAATTACAAGCGGTTATGACTGCGTTAGGTACTCCGGACATTGACAGACTGCAAAAAGCTCCTCTGGTGATCAGCGGGGAAACCGCTCACTGGCTAAGTGAAAGAGGGATTGCTACGGAAATCTACAGCCGCAGGTAGAGGAGGGGAAAAACCTTTCTCACTAAGAGGCTCTTGCTTTCCTAATTGTTATGAGAAGAGGCGCGCTCAAAATCATCATTTTTGAGAATACCTCTTCTTTTTTATTGATTATTGTCCTTGTCTCTTATATAAGCGAGGTTAGGATTGTAGCTTTCTGTCTATACTGGGCAATAAAAAGGAGTTTAGAATGGTTGGACTCTGGTTTTATTTGATAGGCTGGTTTTTGTGGATATGTCTTACTTTTTTTCATAAAGAAACAAATGAACGATTATGGTGGTCTTCTGTTACCCTCCTTGGTATTATAGCCTCTTCGTTTCATGTACAATGGGGGAACATAAATATAAATCTAGCATTTATTTTGTTGTTTACAGCAGGCTTTCTTTATGCCGGCAGGTGTAAAGGCTTTTCACTTTTCAGGGTGGCTGGAAACAGTTTGGCCTTACTTTTTTTATATGCAACCCTTCGATTTATCGAATGGTATGATCCTGTTTTTTTCCTTTGGCATCTGACATTTGTACCCGCTGGTATTATGGCGTTTTCTATTATATTACTGCTCCAAAGGCAAAAGGAAAGGGTTGCAGCATCCTTTCTTATATTTTTTCCAGGAGAGGTGGTCGCCTCTATGGTCTTATCATCTTTAACGGAAGGAATGTTTATTGCGCCTCCTATTTTTTTTGATAAATGGGCAGCGGCTGTTTTTATTATTTATTTATGGGGCTGCTTAGAAGAAGGGCTATACCAGGTGTCTAAAAGGCAGTCTTTTCCTTCAAAGAACTTGTCGAAGAGAATATCACTCTGATAGAATAAGAAAGCTGATGTTCCCTTCTTCCAGAGAAAAGAAGGGTTTTCTTCTGTGGAGAATACAGGTATAGTGTATGCAGATGTTGCGTGGAAGAAAATGAGAAGCTAACACAAAGCACTTCTGAAAGCGGATAAACAGCAACAAGAATATGGAATAAGAAGTGGAAAGAAAGGTTGGGAAAACATGGCCAAGCCGGTAGTAGCCATTGTAGGACGCCCTAATGTTGGGAAGTCGACTATTTTTAATCGTGTAGTAGGTGAAAGAATTGCCATCGTAGAAGACGTTCCAGGAGTAACAAGGGATCGCATCTACAGTAAAGCTGAATGGCTAAATAAGGAATTTAATTTAATTGATACAGGTGGTATTGAGATTGGGGACGAGCCGTTGTTAACTCAAATGAGAGAGCAGGCTCAAATCGCAATAGATGAAGCTGACGTTATCGTTTTTATGGTAAACGGAAGAGAAGGAGTCACAGGGGCTGATGAAGAAGTAGCCAATCTCCTTTTCCGTACGAAAAAACCTGTCATTATTGGTGTAAATAAGATTGATAACCCTGACATGATGGATAAAATTTATGAATTTTATTCTCTTGGCATCGGAGAGCCTATAGCTATTTCAGGCTCACATGGCCTTGGTCTTGGTGACCTGCTCGATGAGGTGGTCAATCAATTTCCTGAGGAAGAAGAAGACGAGTATGAGGAAGATACAATCAGAGTGTCTGTCATTGGACGTCCAAATGTAGGTAAATCCTCTCTTGTAAACGCAGTATTGGGAGAAGAGCGTGTTATTGTCAGCAATATTGCTGGTACGACAAGAGATGCCGTCGATACACCGTTTGAAAAAGACGACCAAAAGTATGTACTCATTGATACAGCAGGGATGAGAAAACGAGGGAAAGTATATGAAAGCACAGAAAAGTATAGTGTGCTCCGTGCTTTAAGGGCTATCGAACGTTCTGATGTGGTTTTAATAGTGATCGATGGGGAACAGGGGATCATTGAGCAAGACAAAAAGATTGCAGGCTATGCCCATGAAGCAGGGAGGGCAGTCATTATGGTCGTAAATAAATGGGACGCCGTAGAAAAAGATGACAAAACAATGGCTTTGTTTACTGAAAATATACGAGAGCAATTCTTATTTCTTTCCTATGCCCCAATCCTCTTTTTGTCAGCAAAAACGAAGCAGCGCCTTCAGCACTTGCTTCCTTTAGTGAACAATGTAGCGGACAATCATAACCAGCGAATTCCGACTCACGTATTAAATGATGTGATTATGGATGCTGTGGCAATGAACCCAACACCAACAGATCATGGGAAAAGGCTAAGAATCAATTATGTCACACAAGTAACAGTAGCGCCTCCTACGTTTGTTCTTTTTGTGAATGATCCTGAACTTCTTCATTTTTCGTATAAGAGGTTTTTAGAAAACCGGCTTAGAGAGGCATTTCACTTTGAAGGAACCCCGCTGCGAATTATTGCAAGGAAAAAGAATGAATAACTAGAGATAAAGTGTTCCTAGGGGGAGGAAAATAGTATGGAAACGATTGTATCAGTCCTTTTGGCATACCTTATCGGCTCCATCAGCTTTAGCTACGTCATAGCAAAGAGAATTAAAAAGATTGATATCCGCCAGCATGGAAGCGGGAATGCCGGTGCTACCAATACACTTAGGGTACTTGGTACAGGCCCTGCGGTCCTGGTGCTGGCGTTAGATATTTTTAAAGGGGTTGCTGCTGTAGTTATTGCTCGTTACCTGGAGGCTGCCGAGGTGCTGCCAGCTTTCACCGTAATTGGAGAGATGGAGGGAGTGGCTCCTGCCCTTGCAGGCCTGGCTGCTATCCTTGGTCATAATTGGCCGATTTATTACGGCTTTAAAGGAGGAAAAGGAGTAGCCACCACTATAGGGGTGGTGGCCAGCCTTGTTTTCTTTCCTGCTGTATATGTAGGTGTGATCGCTATATTGTCTATTATTATTACACGTTACGTTTCATTGGGTTCTCTTATTTTTGCTGCCCTGACTCCCCTTGCGGTCTTTTTGACGCTGGAGCATTATGATCATCCTATGCCTTATTTTTATTTTACAATAGTTGTTGGTCTTCTTTCTATTTGGCGTCATCGTACTAATTTAGAACGGCTTGCAAAGGGCACCGAAAGTAAAATTGGCGCAAAAACAAAATAGTAACGATACATATAGGGTATAGAGGTGTGAGGGAAAGGAGTGAGGGATGTGAAAGAAAAAGTAGCAGTGATCGGAGCAGGGAGCTGGGGAACAGCCCTTGCTATGGTCCTTGCTGATAATGGACATGACGTCAGGCTTTGGGCTCGGCGCAAAGAGCAGGTAGAGGAAATGAATAAGGAACATACCAATACTAGGTATCTTCCCGGCCGGGTGCTTCCTGAAAATATAAAAGGATATCATGATTTGAAGGAAGCAGTTTCTGGGGTGTCCTTTGTGCTGCTTGTCGTCCCGACAAAAGCAATCAGGGAAACTCTTCAGCATATGAAGCCCTATCTTAATTCTGAACCTGTGCTTATCCATGCAAGTAAAGGAATTGAGCCAGACTCATTAAAAAGAATTTCCGAAATGATTGAAGATGAAGTGGAGGATAACCTGATCGGCTCTACCGTCGTCTTGTCAGGACCGAGTCATGCGGAAGAAGTATGTGAGAGGCAGCCTACAAGCGTGACGGTTTCATCTTTGGACGCACAAAGCGCTAAACAGGCTCAGGACCTCTTTATGAACAAGCATTTTCGTGTTTATACAAACCTTGACCTGATTGGGGTAGAGTTGGGTGGAGCCTTGAAAAACATTATTGCATTAGGTGTCGGTTTGACTGACGGCCTGGAATATGGGGATAATGCCAAGGCAGCTTTAATGACACGAGGCCTGGCTGAAATTGCACGACTTGGTATTAAACTGGGAGCCAATCCGATGACTTTCGCGGGACTGTCAGGGCTCGGGGACTTAATTGTTACCTGTACAAGCACTCACAGCCGAAACTGGCGGGCTGGTAATATGCTTGGAAAAGGTATGGATCTAAACCAGGTACTCAAAGAAATGGGAATGGTTGTCGAAGGAGTGCGAACGACTCAAGCTGCTTACCAGCTTGCCGAGAGAGAAAGTGTAGAAATGCCAATAACAGAAGCACTATATGACGTTTTATTTAATGATCGCCTTCCTGAAGAAGCCGTTGAAAGGCTGATGGGCCGTGTGAAAAAACACGAAGTCGAAAACCTTTCTTTTCTTCTGGGACCGGATTTTCAAGGCGGTTATTCAGAAAAAACTTCTCCTCCGAGAAGCGAAGACATCTAGCACAGTTTCCTCCCTTTTGCATAAGATACCTTGAGCCAGAAACGAAAGGGAGGCATAAATGTGAGTGGTAAGGATGGCTTTTTTGATAATGTAGAACGAAAAACAAATGTTAAACAGGAAGATTTATTTAAGCTGGCCCAGTCAGTGGAAGGGGCTAACTTTCAAGATGAATCAACGGTTCGAAGGCTGATTAATGATGTTGCTCGTTTGGCAGGAGTAAAGGTCTCCAAACAAAAGGAAGATGAACTTGTAAAAGCTATTGTAAACAATAACATCCCTATGGACTTTGCCTCTTTAAGTCAGCTATTTAGAAAATAACCCTTTCTGGAAAATATATATTTTAAAAAAATGGGCCGGTGTGAAGGAACAAATAAATGCTAAGCATATACTAAAATGAATCGGAAACTATGGAGCAGACTGCTTATAGAAAGAATTTAGTCGCAAAGAGCTGGAGAGGCCCCGTTCTCCAGTTCTTTTTTTGAAGAGGAATAGAAATACATAAAATTGTCATGAAAATCCTGGCGTGCAGACAAGCCTGTGTTATAATATGTACGGTGAAAAAGGAGGGTGAGCTATGAGCGCTTTAGATAATATGTGGTTTTCTTTTGTAGGATTATTTTTAATGTTTGTATCCGTAGCTTTTGCATTATTAGCAAGAGAAAAGCTATCAGGTATTTTTCGATTTATCGTATTATCTTTTTCCTTTGTTTGTTTAATGATTGCTGGTTTGATTGTATTTCTTGTTGTTTTTCGCGGCCCACTGGCTGATGCGGCTACCTTGCTGTAAGTCAGACCTCTCTAGACCTGGGAGTATAGTGCAATTGACGTAAAGAGGTGTAGCACCATGAGAAAAGGAAAGCTTATAAGTATTTTAATTTTAGTATCTTTGGTTTTGAACGGCTGCATGTATCCACAGGAAAAGCGTGCTGAAAACCAAGTGCCTTACGACAACCAAATCCAGTCTGTCCAGACTGCAGTAGATCAATATCAGCAGGACCACGGTGTGCTGCCTATTCAGACACGAGATGGAAACATACAAGAATATCAAAGATATGTGATAGACTTTAGAAGGTTAATGCCTCGTTATATTCAAGAACCTCCAGGTAATTCTTTTGAAAATGGAGGTACTTTTCAATACGTACTGATGAATGTCGAGGAAGATCCTGAAGTGAAAGTGCTTCAGCTTTCACTTATGCGTGAAATCCAGGAGTTCCAGCGTTTTGTCAATCAGTATATTAATAAGAACGGTTTTGCGCCAGTAGATGAGACAGTCGCTCCAGGATTGTTCACGATCGATTTGGACCGGTTAAATTACCATAGAGATGCAAGAGTGCAAAGTCCTTATTTCGACACTTATCTCCCTCTTTTAATGGATAGAAGCGGCCAGATCTATATAGATTATTCAATTGATTTGAATATGGCTCTCCGTGAATTTGACCACAGTTATGAAGAAGGAGAAGACATCAGGCAGCTTTTGGCTGAAGAATTTCCTGTTGTCCCGGCATTCTCTGTCCCTTATACGATAGAAGATGATGAACCAGTTTTCATGACAGAAGAGATATAACAGTTCTAAACCTCTTTCTCCCTTATATAATGGGTTGAAAGAGGTTTTTTTGTGCAACAACGGGTGTGCCGGGAGCAGGTTCGACTAACCAAGAGGAGACAGGCAAACCGTTGGCAGACATTTTCTCCTCTTCCGGCAGGAGCCAAGTAAGACGAAGCTTTCCTTATCTTTACTTTCATATTTTCAGTCATATCGTGTGGACAACATCATAGAATGTAACGTCTGCCATAATAATTTCGTTAAAAAGGAAATATTATCTTGAACGGGAGGGGATCTCGTGGAAAAAGTTGATATCTTTAAAGATATCGCCGAACGAACCGGCGGCGACATTTACCTAGGGGTGGTTGGGGCAGTTCGGACTGGGAAGTCCACATTCATCAAGAAATTTATGGAGTTAGTGGTGCTTCCAAATATGGAAAGTGAGGCCGATAAGGCAAGGGCACAGGATGAGCTTCCGCAAAGTGCGGCGGGCAAAACAATTATGACCACAGAACCGAAGTTTGTGCCTAATCAAGCTGTTTCCCTGGAAGTTGATGAAGGACTTAAGGTTAATATCCGTCTTGTGGATTGCGTTGGGTATGCTGTCCCTGGAGCGAAGGGCTATGAGGATGAAAATGGTCCTCGTATGATAAATACTCCTTGGTATGAGGAACCTATTCCCTTTCAAGAAGCCGCAGAAATAGGGACGAGAAAAGTAATTCAAGAGCATTCAACCCTTGGCGTTGTGGTGACTTCAGATGGCACAATTGGTGAAATCCCTCGAGCCGACTATCTGGAATCTGAAACAAGGGTAATAGAAGAATTAAAGGAAGTTGGAAAACCGTTTATCATGATTGTCAACACCGTCAGGCCCCAGCATCCTGAAACAGAAGATCTGCGGAGACAGTTAGCCGAGGAGCACGATATCCCTGTCCTGGCTTTAAGTATTGAAAGTATGGGTGAGCATGACATTCATAATGTTCTGCGCGAAGTATTGTTTGAGTTTCCGGTGCATGAAGTCAATGTAAACCTTCCGAGCTGGGTAATGGTGCTAAGAGAAGATCATTGGCTCAGAAATGAATATGAGGAATCTGTAAGAAACACTGTAAAAGACATTAAAAGGCTTCGGGATGTAGACAGGGTAGTAGACCAGTTTGCGACTGAATTTGAATTTATTGAAAATGCTAGTCTGGCAGGCATTGAAATGGGGCAGGGAGTAGCTGAAATTGATTTGTACGCGCCCGATGATTTATATGATCAAATATTAAAAGAAGTTGTAGGAGTAGAGATTAGAGGAAAAGATCACCTTCTTCAGCTTATGCAGGACTTTGCTTATGCAAAAAGTGAATATGATCAAGTAGCTGATGCTTTAAAGATGGTAAAGCAGACTGGATACGGAATAGCAGCGCCAGCATTGACTGATATGAGTCTGGATGAACCGGAGATTATCAGGCAGGGTGCAAGATTTGGAGTAAGGCTGAAAGCAGTGGCTCCTTCCATACACATGATTAAAGTTGATGTCGAGTCTGAATTTGCCCCGATCATCGGAACAGAAAAGCAGAGCGAAGAACTTGTCCGCTATCTAATGCAAGACTTTGAGGAAAATCCATTATCTATATGGAATTCAGATATATTTGGACGTTCCCTTAATTCCATTGTAAGAGAAGGAATCCAGGCAAAGCTTTCATTGATGCCGGAAAATGCAAGGTACAAACTTAAAGAAACGTTAGAAAGGATTATCAATGAAGGGTCCGGCGGGCTCATTGCGATCATTTTATAGCTGAAAAATGCAGCGGCAGAAAAAAGTGGAAAGCCTCCTTCAGGAGGTTTTTTTGCTTTTGCCTTACAAGGAGCAGATAGCTGACTTTCTTTGCTTTTAAGAGGTCCCTGTGCTAAACTTTTTCAAGATAATACATTATTTTATGGAGGGCTAACGAGTGAGCACCTTTGATCAAGAGAAAATTGAACAAGCCGTTCGGATGATTTTGGAAGGCATAGGAGACGATCCGGACAGAGAAGGCGTAATAGATACTCCTAAGCGTGTAGCAAAAATGTATCAGGAAATCTTTTCCGGAATAACCGAAGATCCATCAGAGCACTTGCGCACTGTTTTTGGAGAAGACCATGAGGAACTTGTTCTTGTGAAGGATATTCCTTTTTATTCAATGTGTGAGCATCATTTAGTTCCTTTTTATGGGAAAGCTCATGTCGGGTACATACCAAAAGGCGGGAAAGTTACCGGGTTAAGCAAACTGGCAAGAACCGTAGAAACAGTAACAAAACGACCTCAGCTTCAAGAGAGGATAACATCAACCGTTGCAAACAGTATTGTCGAAATGCTGGGACCTCATGGAGTGATAGTGGTAGTGGAAGCAGAGCACATGTGTATGACGATGAGAGGTGTAAAGAAGCCTGGATCTATGACGATCACTTCTGCTGTAAGAGGAGTTTTTGAAAAAGATGAAGCTTCGCGAGCAGAAGTCCTTTCTTTAATAAACCGCTGAGTACGGAAACGTGAAGAGGAGGAACCAGTGCTATGGATGGGAAGGATGACTTTTTTGTCATAAAAGCAAAAGAAGACGGTGTGAACGTGATTGGCCTGACACGAGGAACGGATACACGTTTTCATCATTCTGAAAAACTGGACAAAGGCGAAGTAATGATCGCCCAATTTACTGAACATACTTCAGCTGTCAAAATTCGTGGCAAAGCAGTAATCCAAACGAGTCACGGGGAGATGGATACAGATTCATAACTTATGTGCTTTCACTGCATCTGCTGTGAAAGCACTCTTTTTGCCCTTTTGAAAGGGTTTGCCTAGAATACTTATGGAAAAACAAGATGTTTAAGGGTTTTTCTTTTTTATGCTATAATATAAAGACATGAATGCTTTTATTGTCACATTACATAGAATTTCTGTCGAAACGTAAGACAGTCATTTATGAACAGAATAGAGTATGGGGGACGTCACTAATGAACAGTCAACATATTCTGGCATCTAAGATTGCTGAGATCAAAGAAAGCTTTTACGAGCTTATTGATCACTCATATTTGGCCCGATATGTAAAGGATCCGACCGTAGACGAAGATAAGATCCTTTTCTTTTATACGATAACCGATCATTTACCAAAGAAAAAACAAAAAGAACAAATTCTCGCTGCCCTTTTAGTCGAGGCGGCGTTTGAAGTGCATGAATCCATATCATTACAAAATTTAGATTGTGACCAAAAGAAAAAGTCCAGGCAATTAACTGTGCTGGCAGGAGATTTCTTCAGCAGTCTTTATTACCATACTCTTACCAAAGGAAAACATTTTTCCGTATTAAATGTGTTTACGGCCTCCATACAACAAATGAATGAACACAAAATGACCCTCCATCAATCAGAGGTCCTAAGTGAAGAGGCGCTGGTGGAAGGAATAACAGGAGCCGAAACCGGGTTAATCAGAAATATGGCTGAATTTTATGGGAAAGAATGGATAGGTGCCGTGGCTGAAATCTTCTTTGTTTATAAACGTATTTCTGAAGAAGTAAACAAAGACTCTTCTGTTGTGGTGTCCGCTGTGGCGAACGCCATTAACCGTTATGTTACCGGGGGAGCGGAAAGCCAGCCGAAGAATTGGCCAAGTACAGAAACAAAACGCTGGGCAGCTGAGAAGAATGAGCAATTTCAAGGCGAGCTTAAGTCTTTTCTTTCCAGTCATCCGCTTCCAGCTCCAATGGTGAACCGGATTCAGGAAGTAATTTCAAAAGACAGCTATTATCAGGATAATGCAGTGGAAGAAGGGTAAAGATGGCAAAAACTAAAGAAGAAAGAGTGCATCAAGTATTTGAGTCAATACATGATAAATACGATATGATGAATTCTGTAATCAGTTTTCAGCGCCATAAAGCCTGGCGCAAGGATACCATGAAAAAAATGAAAGTTTTCGAAGGAGCAAAAGCTCTTGATATATGCTGCGGGACGGGAGACTGGACCTTGGCGTTAGCAAAAGAAGCAGGCGAGTCGGGGGAAGTCACTGGATTGGATTTCAGTGCGAATATGCTTCAGGTAGGTCAAAAGAAAGTAGATGCTTCAAAGTATGGCAATATAACTCTGATGCAGGGAAATGCTATGAACCTTCCATTTGAAGATGATTCCTTTGACTTTGTTACCATTGGTTTTGGCCTTAGGAACGTGCCGGACTATGATACAGTACTACAGGAAATGCATCGGGTCCTGAAACCAGGTGGACAAGCAGTCTGTCTGGAAACCTCCCAGCCTGAAAAGTCGGGATTTAAACAGGTATACAACCTATACTTTAAGTATGTAATGCCGGCATTTGGCAAAGTCCTTGCCAAAAGCTATGATGAATATTCCTGGCTGCAGGAATCTACAATGAACTTTCCAGATAAAAATAAACTTACAGGAATGTTTTTCCGTGCAGGCTTTGACCGCGTAGACGTTCAATCGTATTCCGGAGGAGTGGCTGCGACGCATTTTGCTGTTAAGAAAGGATCAGCTGTCCTAGAGGATGAATTGGGGTAAATTACTGTTATGCGAAAAATAAAGATAATACTTGAAATGATAAAATTTGAACACACTATTTTTGCTTTACCTTTTGCTTTTTTAGGAGCAGTACTTGGAAGCTTTGTTGTAGAAGGAACATGGCCAACGTGGTGGGAGTGGCTTTGGATCACCCTTGCAATGGTAGGGGCAAGAAGTGCTGCCATGAGTCTAAATAGAGTCATTGATGCCAAAATTGATAAGGACAATCCCCGGACAGCAGGGCGGGCTATACCAGCAGGGTTGATATCAAAGGTGGAGACCTTAGCCTTTATTCTCTTTTCCTTTGCTCTTTTGTTCGTTTCTGCCTTTCAGTTAAATATGCTGGCTGTTTATTTACTGCCATTGGCTGTTTTCTTTCTTGTTTTTTATTCGTACACGAAACGTTTTACCTGGCTCTGCCATGTATTTCTCGGTCTTACGATTGGAATAGCCCCACTGGGCGGCTGGGTTGGTGCGACAGGAACTTTGCAGCTTGAAGCCTATCTGTTGTTTTTTGCTGTTGCTTTCTGGACAGCAGGCTTTGACGTTATCTATGCGACGCAGGATGCTGACTATGACCGGGGAGCAGGGCTTCATTCGATTCCCAGCAGGTTTGGCATCCGAAAAGCATTAATGTTTGCAAAGGCCTTTCACATACTCAGCTTTTCACTTCTATTATGGCTGTTTGCCGCCTCAACATTAGGCTGGGTATTTTTAGTGGGAGTCCTTATTGCAGGCGCCATTATGGTTTACGAACATTCTCTGGTATCAGCAGACGATTTATCAAAAGTGAATGTGGCTTTTTTTACGATGAACGGAGTGATAAGCATAGTAATGCTTGTTTTCACGATAGGAGATTTATTAATATGAAGACCCCTCAAAAGATTTACACAGTAGCAATCACAGGTGCAAGCGGGGCGATTTATGGTGTGCGGTTAACAAAGGAGCTGCTTAAAAACCACTGTAAGGTACACCTTCTTATTTCAGAAGCCGGCTGGCAGGTGTTTCGAGAAGAGCTGAGGCTTGATACATCAAATAGGAGTGCCTGCCTTGAACAATTATTTGGAGAAGGGAATCTGGAGCACCTGCACACCCACAGTCTTCGTGATTTTACAGCTCCTATAGCCAGCGGTTCGTACAAAAACGACGGAATGATTATTATTCCTTGTTCCATGGGAACGTTATCCAAAATTGCTAATGGAAACTCAGGGAATCTTTTAGAAAGAACGGCAGATGTCATGCTAAAAGAAGGAAGACGCTTGACCATTGTGCCAAGAGAAACGCCTTTGCATCAAATCCATTTAGAAAACATGACTGCTCTCTCAAAAGCAGGAGCCCATATTATTCCGGCGATGCCAGGCTTTTATCACCTTCCTGCATCACTTGATGATCTTGTTAACTTTGTAGTAGGGAAAGTGCTTGATAATTTAGGAGTTGAACATACCTTATTTACACGATGGGGGGAACAGCAGTGAAGCTTGCAATCGGGGAAATTTCTTATACAAACATATTGCCCCTTTATTATTTTTTAAAGCGTGAGGAGTTAGAGGAAAAAGGGTGCTCCTTTGTTCCCCAGATTCCGGCTCAACTGAATAAATCTATGAAGGAAGGAAGCGTTCATGTGGGGGGGATTTCTTCCTTTGCCTACGGACAGAATCCTGAGCTCTATGACCTTCTTCCCGATCTTTCTGTCTCTGCTAAAGGGAATGTCGGTTCTATTTTCTTATTTTCCAAAAAGCCTATAACTGAGCTTTCACACAGTGACATTGCGTTAACGAACAGCAGCGCCACATCAGTCCATTTATTAAAAGTGATCCTTAAAGAGTTTTACAAACATGAAAATATTACGTACAATTTGATGGAGCCAAATGGAGCTGAGATGCTCAGAGAACATGACGCATGTCTTCTTATTGGTGATGATGCCATCTTTAAGAGCTGGGAAAAGTCTTCAGGGCTGTATGTTTATGATATCGGGGGACTCTGGTATGAAAATACAGGACTTCCTATGACGTTTGCAGTGATTGCAGTGAGAAAAGATATTGCAAGAAAAGAAAATCAGCTGCTTGAAGAACTCTATAAGAACCTCCAACGAAGTAAACAGCTGTCTATTCAGACCAATTTCCAGACCATGATTCAAGAAATTATTCATAAGCATGGCGGACGAAAAGAGTTTTGGGATCATTATTTCAGTGGATTAGTTTATGATTTTTCAGAAAAGGAAAAAGAAGGCCTACTCTATTACTATCATTTAGTGTACAAACACAGATTTATTGAACAGCCTGTAAAACAGCTGTCCATGTGGAAGAAAGGTTTAGAGAGCCAAACCATTATTTGAAGGTGAACGCAATGAAGTTGGCAGATTTATATAATTATTTAAGACCAGAGATTCAGAAAATTGAAGAGGAGCTGGAGCGCTCCGTTTTAACCACTCATCCTGTACTGGAAGATGCGTCCCTTCATTTGCTTAAAGCCGGCGGGAAAAGAATTCGTCCTGTTGTGGTGTTACTTGCAGGGAATTACGGTACGTATGATATTGAACGGATAAAGCACATTGCTGTCTCTCTTGAATTAATTCATATGGCTTCCCTTGTTCATGACGACGTCATTGACGATGCCGAGCTTCGAAGAGGGCAAAAGACCATCAAGGCGCAGTGGGATAACAGGGTAGCAATGTATTCAGGAGATTATTTGTTTGCTAAAGCGATAGAAAAAGCTACATTTTTTGAAAAACCGGAAATCCATAAGGTTATATCTAATACGATGATTGAAATGTGTATTGGGGAAGTAGAGCAAATCAGGGATCAATATAACTGGGATCAAAATCTTCGTACATATTTACGACGTATTAGACGCAAAACAGCCATACTCATTGCCGTTAGCTGTGAACTAGGAGCGATGGCGTCAGATGCGAGTAAGGCTGACCAGCGACGACTTCATGCTTACGGATACAACCTGGGGATGTCCTATCAAATTATTGATGATGTTCTGGATTTTGTGGGAACAGAAAAAGAATTGGGCAAGCCGGCGGGGAGTGATCTCCTTCAGGGCAATATTACTTTACCGGTGTTGTATGCTATGGATAAGGATTCTTCTATGCGAGAGAAATTAAGAGAAATCTTTGCGAATGAAGATCCTGAAGAGGGACTAATGAGGGAAGTTCTGCAGGAAATCCGGGAATCCGGGGGTATGGAGTTTTCCAAAGATATGAGCCAGCGCTATCTAAAAAAAGCCTTTGAAGCACTTGAAGGGCTGCCGGATATATCCGCCACAGAATCACTTCAAAGCATTGCAAAATATATTGGGAAAAGAGATCATTAAGGGAAGCTCTGTCTTTTTTATATAGGCAGAGCTTTGTTTGGGTAGGCTCTTTCCCATAAGAGGAGCCTAAGGCGAATATTCATTTTTAGGTCACTTGATTGTAGAGAAAAAGTGTAAGACGCCTTCTGGCCGCAGGGCCCCTAGGAAGACATGAGACAATGATCTGCCAGTATGAAAAAAAGAAAACGATTCCAATAGATTGAAAAAAAAGAACGTTACTAATATTGCTGCAGCAAGGAACTTTTGGTACAATTATGAAGGTTGAAACGAGTTAAGTATTTATACATATGATAAAGAGAGGGATTTTTTATGGAACAAACATTTGTAATGGTAAAGCCTGACGGCGTACAAAGAAATGTAGTAGGGGAAATTGTCAGCCGCTTTGAAAAGAAAGGGTACACGTTAGCAGGTGCTAAATTAATGACAATCTCCAATGAATTAGCTGAAAAGCATTACGGAGAGCATAAAGATAAGCCGTTTTTTGGTGAGTTGGTTGATTTTATTACTTCTGGTCCAGTGTTTGCAATGGTATGGGAGGGCGAAAATGTAATCGCTTCCGCTCGTCAGATGATGGGAGCTACCAATCCTAGTGATGCAGCACCTGGCACGATCCGCGGTGACTTTGCCGTTCAAGTAGGAATGAATATCATTCATGGATCTGATTCAAGTGAGAGCGCAGAAAGAGAAATAGGGTTATTTTTTGAGAAAAGTGAACTTCAATCTTATACAAAAACGATTGGTACTTGGGTATAAGAAATAAGAAACCGGCAGATGCCGGTTTTTTGTATTTTCAAGACTTCTTATTAATACAGGCTGTGATACTTTTGGAAGAACGTTGTTAAGGGTGGAACAAGAGGGCTTTTGAAAATGCTGGCAGGTTCATTCTTTTTGTGGTACAAAGAGACTATTACATTTACATATTTATTGACAGCAGAGGGGACATAAGAAGATGGGGGAAGAGAAAATTACAGGGGGCCTTCTCGATGAAAAGCAGGATTATGAACGTTTTAAATTCGAGATTTTGAAAAAAACAGGTATAGACTTGAATTTGTATAAAGAAGCTCAGATGAAAAGAAGGCTTACAGCATTTTATGAAAAACAAGGGTTTTCCAATTTTTCAGCCTTTTATCAGCATGGCTTAACAAAACAAGCTGAGCTGTTAGATGATTTTCTTGAAAGAATTACGATTAACGTGTCTGAATTTTATAGAAACCCAGGACGTTGGCAGGTTTTATCAGAAAAAATACTGCCTCGTTTATTATCGGAAACAAAGAGCCTTAATGCCTGGTCTGCCGCTTGTTCGCAAGGGGAAGAGCCTTATACGCTGGCCATGATTATGGAGTCTCACTTTCCCGACTGTCTCTACAACATTTTAGCCACAGATATCGATCAATCTGTAATTAAAAGGGCAGAAGCAGGCTTTTACAGTGAACGTTCATTAAAAAATGTTCCTCCGCTGGCCAAAAATGAATTTTTTCAAAAAGAGTCTTCAGGCTACAGGGTCGCTCCAGACATTAAGAGAAATGTCAGTTTTACTACACAAAACCTGTTGTCCGAGCCTTTTAGCAAAGGCTTGAACCTGGTGATATGCAGAAATGTACTGATATATTTTACCGAAGAAGCAAAAGAAATTCTTTACAAGAAATTTAACCGAGCGTTAACGATCGGGGGAGTTCTTTTTGTAGGAAGCACTGAGCAGATTTTTAATCCTGAACAATATGGTTTTGAAGCAGAGGATACATTTTTTTATAAAAAAATAAAAAATATATAGGCGTGAGAGAGGTCAGACTGTCCCCTTTCATCCTTAAAACTGGCAGGAAGATTCAAAATAATAGAAGAATTTTGGTCTGAGCTTTCAAATGAAAGCAAGAATATGTTATCATTTAATGCATAAAAGCGCTAAAGAGATAAGAACAGTGAGAAGAGGAGTGGAGTTGTAATATGAGATATTTGACAGCAGGAGAATCTCATGGCCCGCAGCAAACTACGATTATTGAAGGAGTACCTGCTCACCTCGAATTATTGCAGGAAGACATAAATAAAGAGCTGCTGCGCCGGCAGGGAGGATACGGCCGCGGGCGCCGCATGCAAATTGAAAAGGATCAGGTGGAAATTTTAAGCGGCGTCAGGCACGGTAAGACAACAGGTGCTCCCATAACGTTAGTCGTAAAAAATGATGATTATAAGCATTGGACAAAAATAATGGGTACTGATCCTCTCACTGAAGAGGAAGAAAAAGAAGTGAAAAGGAAAATCACCCGGCCAAGGCCAGGACATGCTGATTTAAATGGAGCCATTAAATATAATCACCGAGATATGAGAAATGTGCTAGAGCGCTCTTCTGCTAGAGAAACTACTGCCAGAGTATGCGCCGGAGCAGTAGCTAAAAAGTTTTTAAAGAGCCTTGGCATTGAAGTGGCCGGACAGGTATTGGAAATCGGCGGGGTGAAAGCTGAAAATACCGAGTATAACGGTATTAAGGACCTTCAGGAAAGAACCGAATCTTCTCCTGTTCGCTGCTTAGATGAAGAAGCGGGAAAGAAAATGATGGAAGCTATCGACCAGGCAAAAAAAGAGGGAGATTCAATTGGCGGTGTGGTGCAGGCTGTAGTAGAAGGTCTTCCCGTTGGGCTAGGAAGCTATGTTCATTACGACCGAAAGCTTGATGGGAAAATTTCAGGCGCGGTAATGAGTATTAACGCCTTTAAAGGTGTGGAGATAGGCATTGGTTTTGAAGCCGCACGCAAGCCGGGAAGCAAGGTTCATGATGAGATTACTTGGGATGAAAAGGAAGGGTATAAAAGAAAAACAAATAACCTCGGGGGATTTGAAGGAGGCATGACAAACGGTATGCCAGTTTTGGTCCAGGGTGTCATGAAGCCGATTCCTACATTATATAAGCCTTTAAATAGCATAGATATCGATTCCAAAGAATCTTTTCAGGCAAGTATCGAAAGGTCTGACAGCTGTGCAGTGCCCGCGGCCTCTGTTGTAATGGAGAATGTAGTAGCATTTGAAGTGGCAAAAGCGATCGTAGAAGCATTCGGAGCGGACAGAATGGATGCCTTGAAACGAAATCTTGAAGAACAGCGACAGTGGGAGAGGGAATTTTAATGGAACCGACGTTAACCATCCGTTCCTCCTCAGGAGAATATCCTATCTGGGTTGGAGCGAACATCAGAAAGCAGGCAGGGATGCTGTTAAAAGACATCCTCAGCGGAAAAAGCAAAGTTCTTATTGTGACTGATCGCAAGGTCGGTTCTGTTTATCTCACAGAGGTGTCGGAAGCTTTTGCTCCTTTTCTTCCTGTAGAAACAGCTGTGTTACCGGCAGGGGAAGAAACCAAATCTTTCACTCAATATGAAAATTTACTGACAAAGGCTCTTGAAAAGGGACTAGACCGCCAGTCAATTATCGTTGCACTAGGCGGGGGTGTAATTGGTGACATTGCCGGGTTTATGGCAGCTACTTATATGAGAGGGATTCCTTTTATTCAAATGCCGACTACTCTTCTTGCCCATGACAGCAGTGTGGGGGGGAAGACAGGGATCAATCACCCTCTTGGCAAAAACATGGTGGGAGCTTTCCATCAGCCGAAAGCCGTTTTGTATGATACTAACACTCTTCTTACCTTGCCGGATGAAGAGTGGAGGTCAGGTTTTGCTGAAATGATTAAGCATGCCTACATCAGTAATCAAGAGTTTGTGGAGCTGCTTAAAAAGAAAGTTCAGTCGATCTCAGACTTAAAGTCAGACCAAATCAAAGACCTGCTTACTCGCTCCATTCAAGTGAAAGCTGACATCGTTCAAGACGATGAAAAAGAATCAGGGGTCAGAGGTTATTTGAATTTCGGCCACACTCTTGGCCATGCTATTGAAAAAAACATAGGCTATGGAGGCCTTACCCACGGCGAGGCTGTCGTTATCGGCATCTTATTTTCAATGAAAGTAAGCAACGCCTTGCAACTGTCTGCCTGGGACGTAGAAAGTGAAGAAAAATGGTTAGAAGATTTGGGATACCCTGTAAATAAACATAAAGACCTGTCTCATAAAGAGTTAATTGAGACAATGAAAAAGGATAAAAAGTCTTCAAAAGGCCAGATACGAATGGTTCTTCTTCCAGAACCGGGAAAACCAATGATTGCTGCCGTGGAAGAGAAAGTTATTCAGAATGTATTGGCTGATAAGTAAAGGGGGAGGACAATGATTAGAGGTATTCGGGGGGCTATTACTGTAGAAAACAACCAGTCCGAAGACATTTTACAAGCTACCACATCTTTATTACAGCAGATGATTGATAAAAATGGAATAAACGCTGAGCAAGTCGCTCACATTTGGTTTACAGTAACAAAGGATCTGGATACTGCCTTTCCGGCAAAGGTAACAAGATCCTTTGAAGGCTGGCAATACGTGCCTGTTATGTGTGCGACGGAAATTCCTGTGCCTGGCAGTCTTGAAAAGTGCATAAGGATCATGGTAACCGTTGATACAGCCAAAGCCCAGGAAGAAATTAACCATGTATACCTTGGCGGAGCGTCCGTTCTTCGTCCTGATTTAGGTTTGACAAATTCTCAAGATGCAAGGTAACATGAAAGAAGTTTAGAGCTGAGATTAGGATAAAGATTGTAAGTTGAAAGAAAAGAGCAGAGTGAGAGTTGAGCAGAGTATAGTTGAGCGGAGAAGGAAAAGTTATGTCCTTTTAAGCCTAAAGCTCCAGCGCTTTAGGCTTTTCAATTTAATTTAGATAAATAAATAAAGTCTCCCCTCCCCCCTCCTCTTGTACTCCTCTCACGGTACAAATTTTCGTAGAGAGGTGAATGAAAATGTCTGAAACAACGAACAGTCAATTTCTTGAATATTCCCATACTTATCGCACGGTGCCTTATGTCCGCCGTTTTTTTGCAGATGCGTTAACACCTATACAACTTTATAAACAAGTAGAAGGGGAAGCTGTTTTCCTCCTTGAAAGCAAGGATGAAGCGTCACCTTGGTCAAGATATTCCTTTATAGGATTGAACCCTATATACCGCATTGATGGGAGACAGGGGGAATTCACCTTTAAGAGGATGAATAAGGAAACTGTCTTGGCATCTACAGATTTAACAAGCCTTTTTGCAGATGCGCTGCAGTGGATTAATCCTGCACCCTCCGAGCTTGAAGTGCCTTTTTCAGGGGGAGCTGTTGGAGTGGTTCCTTTTGATGCGGCTGAAGACTTTGAGCCGGTTTTAAAAGAGCAGAGCAGGGACGAAGAAAGAGAAGACATTCACTTTTTATTCTGTGAAACAATTATAGCGTTAGACCATAACAGCAAGGAATTATCTATTATACACCATGCTGATACTCAATCTAGTACAGCGGGAACAGCTTATAAAAAAGCACAGGAAGAAGTTGAAAGAGTGAGCTCTTTATTCAGGAACAGCTCACAGGAAGGACTGCTGTCTGAGCCTATAACTGCTAACTTGACCCCCGATTTTTCTTCGGTACGTTCTAACTATAACAAAGAACAATTTGAAGAAGATGTAAAAAAGATCAAAGAATACATTCATGCCGGGGACATATTTCAAGCTGTTTTATCTCAGCGTTTCGAACGGGAAGTTACAGTAACAGCATTTGACATTTACCGTGTATTACGAATGATTAATCCTTCTCCATACTTGTTTTATTTACATTTTGAAAATTACGAAATAGTAGGAAGTTCTCCGGAAAGACTTGTCCAGATTCATAATGAACATGTTGAAATTCACCCGATTGCCGGTACAAGAAAACGAGGTCAAACCCTTGAAGAAGACGAAGCGCTGGCAAAGGAGCTCCTTGATGATGAGAAAGAGAGAGCTGAGCATTACATGCTTGTGGATTTGGCAAGAAATGACGTAGGCAGAATAGCCGAGTATGGCAGCGTGGAGACTCCTGTACTCCTGGAGATCGGACGTTTTTCTCACGTAATGCATATCATTTCCAAAGTTACCGGCAGACTGTCTAAACAAAAGCAGCCCTTGGAAGCTCTCATGGCAGCATTTCCTGCAGGAACGGTATCTGGAGCGCCAAAAATACGGGCCATGGAAATTCTTAAGGAACTTGAACCTGATCGCCGGGGAGTGTACGCAGGAGCCGTGACATATGTGGGGTATGACGGAAATGTCGATTCTTGTATTGCTATCCGCACGATGGTAGTCAAAAATGGGAAGGCGTATATTCAAGCAGGAGCAGGCGTTGTAGCTGATTCTGTTCCAGAAAAGGAATATGAAGAAACGCAAAACAAAGCTGGCGCTTTAATCAGAGCTATTGAAACAGCAGAGACCATGTTTAGCCGAGAAAAGAATGAGGGGAGTGGAAACCATGATCAAAGCCATGCTGAACGCTTGTATTAATGGAGAACATATGACTGAACATGAAGCCAAAGAAGTGATGGATGAAATCATGACAGGAGAGGCCACGCCAAGTCAGATTGCGAGCCTGTTAACCATTCTTCGGTTTCGAGGGGAATCAGTCGAGGAGATGACTGGGTTTGCCCGCTCAATGAGGGATCACGTAGTTAAAATTCCACATAAAGAAAACTTTGTCATTGATACATGCGGTACAGGAGGCGACGGAACATCTACCTTTAATATCTCTACGGCAGCTGCCATTGGTTTGTCAGCAGCGGGCATTAAGGTGGCAAAGCACGGTAACCGCTCTGTTTCTTCTAAAAGCGGGAGTGCAGACGTTCTTGAAGAGCTTCAAGTACCGGTACAAAGTACACCGCAGTCAGCAGCTCAGACATTGGCCCGGCAAGGGATGTCATTTTTGTTTGCGCCTTTGTACCATACTGCGATGAAACACGCAGTGGAGCCTAGAAGAGACATTGGATTTCGCACCATTTTTAATTTGCTCGGACCATTAACAAATCCGGCAAACGCCCAGGTTCAGGTGATAGGGGTTTTTGATAAAGAGTACGGAAAAAAAATGGCTGAGGTCTTAAAACGCCTGGGAACAAAACGGGCGATGCTTGTGACCGGTACAGACGGCCTTGATGAAATTACGATCACGGGCAACACATATGTAACAGAACTACATGGTGAAAGCATTACACATTATGAGATCTCGCCTGAAGAAATAGGGGCAGACCTGTGGACCCTTAAAGACATTCAGGTAAACACCCCAAAAGAAAGCAGCAAGCTTATTTATAGTATTTTTTCTGGTGAAACAACAGGGGCAGCAAAAGACATTGTATTATTAAATATCGCTGCCGGCCTTTATGTTGCCGGCCAAGCTGAAAGTCTAAAGGAAGGGTATGAACGTGCAAAGCAGTTTGTGGAAGATGGCACGGTCTTGCGAAAGTTAGAAGAGCTTAAGGAAGAAAGGATGAAACAGACGAATGCTAACTAAAATTCTCGAAACGAAAAGGGAAGAGATTGCTTCTCTTACTATTCCTGATCCTTATCAAGGCGAAAGACGTTCCTTAAAAGCTTATCTAACCCGCAGAGGAAGCCAATCTCACGTGATTGCAGAAGTAAAGAAAGCCTCACCTTCAAAGGGCGTAATCAGAGAGGATTTTAACCCGCTGGAGATTGCCTTGTCCTATGAAAGTGGAGGGGCAGATGCGATTTCTGTATTAACAGATGTGACGTATTTTCAAGGTAATCGAGAATATTTAACAGAGATAAAAAAGCACGTTACGATTCCCGTCCTCCGGAAAGATTTTATTGTTGATCCATTGCAAGTAGAGGAAAGTGAAGCCCTGGGAGCCGATGCTATCCTGTTAATAGCCGCGGCCTTAGAACCTGAAAAGCTTAAAGAACTGTATGACCTGGCGTACAATAAGGGAATGGAGTGCCTGGTAGAAGTTCATTCCTCCCAGGAATTAGAGGAACTGATGAACGTTTTCACCCCTGAAATTATTGGAGTGAATAACCGGGATCTTTCTACTTTTGTCACAAGTCTGGAAGTGACGGAACAAACAGGATCTTTGATTCCCGCAGAATCGGTCTTTGTAAGTGAAAGCGGCATACATGAACCAAAGGATTTAGAGCGCGTGGCAAAAGCAGGGGCAAATGCTGTGCTGGTAGGTGAATCACTAATGAAACAAAACGATCCTGGCGAGGCTGTAAAACGGCTGAAAGGGGAATCACTTCATGGCGAAGACTAAATTTAAAATGTGCGGTCTTCATTCCTTAGAGGATGTAGAAACGGCTATGGGGAGCCGCGCAGATTATTTAGGATTTGTCTTTGCAGAAAGCAAAAGAAAAGTTACGGCAGGACAAGTAAAATCCTGGATTGAAACAGCAGAGAAAGGAAATAAGGAGCTTGTCGCTTTATTTGTGAACCCGTCTATTAAAGAAATAGAAGCGGTACTAAATGAAGTGCCCATTGATATTATCCAGCTGCATGGGACAGAATCAGGCAGCTTCCTTAAAACCGTGCAGCAGCGGACAGGCTGTCTGGTGTGGAAAGCTCTTCACCACGGGGAAGAAACGGTTTCACAGCTGAAGGAGTTTAAGGAGGCCGATGGAATAGTTATTGATGCCAGGGTAAAAGGGGCCTGGGGAGGAACAGGAACCTCCTTTGACTGGGAGGCTGTTCCTTTTTATAAGCAAGCAGGCTGTGAATATAACCTGCCTCTCTTTATAGCAGGCGGCATCAATAAAGACAATATAGCAGAACTCCTGACTTTTTCGCCTTATGGAGTGGACATATCCAGCGGAACTGAAAGAGAAGGCAAAAAAGATCCCGCAATCATTCAGGAGATAGAAAAGAGGTTGGAAACTCATGAGCGTAATGTATCCAGATCATAAAGGCAGATTCGGTGAATTTGGAGGGAAGTTTGTTCCTGAAACATTGATGTATGCCCTTGAAGAATTAGAGCAGGCATTAGAAGAAGCCTTGGCGGATGAAGCATTCCAAAAGGAGTATGCTGATACTTTAAGAGAATATGCAGGCAGACCTACTCCGCTTACGTTTGCCCAAAGGCTGACAGAAGAGCTTGGCGGAGCGAAAATCTACCTAAAACGAGAAGACCTTCTCCATACTGGAGCTCATAAGCTGAACAATGCAATCGGACAGGTTCTCCTTGCAAAACGGATGGGGAAAAATAAGATCGTGGCCGAAACAGGAGCAGGACAGCATGGGGTCGCTACTGCAACAGTTGCAGCAAGAATGGGAATGGAATGTAAGGTGTTTATGGGCGAAGAGGACATTCGCAGGCAAGCTTTGAATGTATTTCGCATGGAGCTGTTAGGTGCTGAGGTCATACCTGCTTCTTCAGGCAGTAAAACACTCAAAGACGCTACAAATGAAGCGCTCAGATACTGGGTGGCAAACGTGGAGGATACTTTTTATTTAATTGGTTCGGTTGTCGGTCCCCATCCTTATCCAAAATTGGTCCGGGACTTTCAAAGAGTGATTGGAGACGAAGCGAAAGAGCAAATCATAGAAAAAGAAGGCCGCCTGCCAGAAGCAGCGGTTGCCTGTGTAGGAGGGGGAAGCAATGCAATTGGCTTATTCTATCCTTTCCTTCAGGATGATGTGAAGCTTTTCGGAGCAGAGGCAGCAGGTAAAGGTCTTCATACAGACGAGCATGCTGCTACAATCACGAAAGGAACACGAGGCGTTATTCACGGATCCCTGACCTATTTAATCCAGGATGAAGCAGGCCAGATCATCGAACCTTATTCTATTTCAGCAGGGTTAGATTATCCCGGCATCGGCCCGGAACATGCCCACCTGGCTAACAGCGGCCGGGCTGTGTACGAGGGAGTCACGGATGAAGAAGCGCTGCAGGCTCTTAAGAAGCTTTCAAAGACAGAGGGTATCCTGCCAGCACTAGAAAGCTCCCATGCTCTTCACCTTGCCTTTAAAACCGCTCAATCAATGAGTAAGGACGAAACGCTGATTGTCTGCCTTTCAGGACGAGGGGATAAAGATGTCCATACGATCCGTGAAAAGTTGAAAACAGAGGGGGAGAGCTAATGAAAGCCCTTAGGGACAATGTACAGGCTGCCGCAAAAAAAGCTTCCTACCCATTATTCATTCCGTTCATTATGGCAGGAGACCCAGACAAAGAAACCACCATCCAATTAGCCTTGGCGCTTGAAGAGCAAGGGGCTCATATATTGGAGCTTGGTATTCCTTACTCGGATCCCCTGGCAGACGGGCCGGTCCTTCAACGTTCAGCTGAGCGGGCCCGGGGGCAGGGAATAACTCTTGAAAAGTCCCTTACTCTAATCCCGGAAATGAGAAAAAGGGGCCTTACGATTCCTGTCGTTATTTTTACCTATTATAATCCGATCCTTCAGTTTGGCGAGGATAAATTTATCAATTGTGCCAAAGAGTCAGGGGCAGATGGTGTGTTAGTACCTGATCTTCCTTTTGAAGAAAGTCAGGAGTTCGCAAAGAACGCAAAAGAAAATGGGTTGTCGTTTATTTCTCTCGTCGCTCCTACCTCAAAGCATCGAATAGAAAAGATTGCAAAAGAGGCTCAAGGATTTTTATATTGTGTATCAAGTCTGGGAGTGACCGGAACGAGAGAGAATTTCCCTCCTGAAGCATTTTCTTTTATTAAGCAGGTAAAAAAACACGCCGAAGTCCCGGTTGCTGTTGGGTTTGGCATTTCAAAAAAAGAACATGTAGCAGATTTGCAAGGCTCCTGCGACGGAGTAATTATCGGCAGTGCAATTATGAAAGAGGTTGAAAAACACAAGGACAAGCTGAAGAAGGAAGGCGAAAGGGAAGAAGCAATAAAATCATTGAAAGAATTTGTCGCCGGCATTATTTCATCGTAACATAGAAGAAGCAATGAATTTACGTGGTGAGGTGCTACTAACATGAAAGCAAAAAAACAAGTATTGGGCCTGACTCCATACAAGCCGGGGAAGCCCATTCAAGAAGTAAAGGCAGAATTGGGACTGGGTGAAATCATTAAGCTGGCCTCAAATGAAAACCCTTTTGGTCCTTCTCCAAAAGCGAAGGAAGCGATGATCGCAGCTTCCTCTTCACCTGAAATTTATCCTGACGGGTATGCAGCCCGCGTGCGGGAAGCGGTGGCAAAAGAACTTGGAGTAGAGAAAGAGCAGCTGATATTTGGTGCTGGATCTGATGAGGTCATTTTAATGCTTTGCCGCACCTTTTTAACACCTGAAACGAACACAGTCATGGCTGCCCCAACATTTTCACAATATAAGCACAATGCAGTCGTGGAAGGTACTGAAATCAGAGAAGTTCCTCTAACTGATGGTGTGCATGATCTAGACGCTATGCTCAAAGAAATAGATGATGAGACGAGAATTGTATGGGTATGCAATCCTAATAATCCTTCTGGAACCTATAATAATGAGGAGGACTTTTTACGTTTTCTTAAGCAGGTACCTAAAGACGTTTTAGTTGTTTCCGATGAAGCGTATATAGAATACGTAACAGCGGAAGATTATCCAAACACCATTGAACTTCTTGATGATTACCCAAATCTTATTGTTCTCCGAACATTTTCTAAAGCTTATGGGCTGGCAGCTCTTCGCATTGGTTTTGGTGTGGCATCAAGGGAATTAATTCGCACGGTTGATCCAGTCCGCCCTCCATTCAATACGACAGTCATGGCTCATGAAGCGGCCATTGCAGCTTTGCAGGACAAAGATTATGTTAGACAGTGTCATGAGAAAAACAAACAAGGCCTTAAGGAATTTACGGCTTTCTGTAAAGAAGAAGGCCTTTACTATTACCCCTCTCAGGCTAACTTTCTATTAATCAACACAGGTATCTCCGGAGATGTGGTATTTGACTCGATGCTTAAAAAAGGTTTTATCCTCAGATCCGGGGAAGCCCTTGGATTTCCAAATTGTGTAAGGATCACAATAGGAGATCAAGAGCAAAACCGCAAATGTATGAAGGCCCTAAAGGAAACGATCGAGGAAGCAAAAACAGTAGCCGAGAGATAAAGGAGTTCAGCCCCATGCATGGGGCTTTCTCCATGCCTTTTTACCGAGGAACTAAGCATGGGAATCCAAAGGAGGAACCTTCATTGAGCCGGAAAGTATGCGTGGTAGGGTTAGGCCTGATTGGCGGTTCCATTGCCCTTGCCATCCAGCGAGAACATGATGCTTTTATCATAGGGGTAGAGGTTGATGAGAACCAGTTAAAGCTGGCTGAATCTCTGAAGGTTATCGACCAGGGAACAAGGTCTTTAGCCGAAGGAGTACACGAAGCCGACCTTATTATTTTTGCTACCCCTGTGACCAAGACAGAAGAGTTAGTGGAGAGTTTGAAGGATGAAAAGCTGAAATCTGGAGTAATCATTACAGACGTAGGGAGTACCAAGAAGAAAATTTTTGAAAAGTCTCAGGGTTTTCAAAACCATGACGTTACCTTTATTGGCGGGCACCCTATGGCAGGTTCCCATAAAACGGGAGTGCAGGCGGCAAAGGCCCACCTGTTTGAAAATGCCTATTACATCCTGACTCCAGCAAAGGATACGCCTTTAAAAAAAGTCATTCAGCTTCAAAACTGGCTGAAAGGAACGAAAGCTAAATTTATCGAAATGTCTCCAGACCAGCACGATAAACTAGTTGGTGTTGTTAGTCACTTTCCTCATATCGTTGCAGCCGGGCTTGTTCACCAGGTCGCTTCAATGAAAGAAGAAGAAGATATGGTGGAGACCCTCGCTGCTGGGGGATTTCGTGATATTACGAGGATTGCTTCTGCCAGCCCTGTGATGTGGCGGGACATTCTTTTACATAACAAAGAGCCTCTCCTTGATCTTCTTGAAAAGTGGCAGGTGGAAATGAGTAAAATTCATACATTTATTAAACAGGGTGATAAAGAAGAAATATATGGTTTCTTTGAAAGAGCCAAGCTGTTTAGAGATGGCCTGCCTTCGAGAAAAAAAGGTGCCATCCCGTCCTTTTATGATCTGTATGTGGACGTGCCTGACCATCCCGGCGTCATTTCTGATGTAACCGGCCTATTAGCTACAGAAGGAATCAGTATAACAAACATTCGAATTATCGAAACCCGTGAGGATATTATGGGGGTACTCCGCCTTACGTTCAGATCTGATGAAGACCGGGAACGAGGGAAAAAGTGTTTGCAGCGGGAGCTGTATGAAACATACGTTATGGAATAGGAGGCTGGAAGATGAGTAATAAGTCATTAACTTGCTTGCAAAAAGGATTAAAGGGATCCGTCCAGGTGCCCGGGGATAAATCAATTTCCCATCGGGCAGTCATGTTTGGAGCAATAGCTGAAGGTAAAACAGAAATCACTGGCTTCCTCCCAGGGGCTGATTGCTTAAGTACAATCGCATGCTTTCAGAAAATGGGAATTGACATCCTCCAGAAGGAAGATAAGGTGACTGTTTACGGAAAAGGATGGAGTGGATTAAATGAGCCGTCAGAAATACTTGATGTGGGAAACTCAGGTACGACTACAAGGTTAATGCTAGGTATTCTTGCTGGCCGTCCTTTTCACTCTGTAGTCATTGGCGATGAGTCGATAGCGAGACGGCCAATGTCGAGAGTGACAGAACCTTTACGGCAAATGGGCGCAGCAATAGACGGCCGAGAAGATGGAACCTATACACCGCTTTCCATTCGCGGCGGAGAGACGAAAGGTATTCACTGGATCTCAAAAGTTGCCAGCGCTCAAGTCAAGTCATGCATTCTTTTGGCAGGGCTTCAAAGCGAAGGCAAAACGACCGTTGAAGAACCTTCACTTTCAAGAGATCATACAGAACGAATGCTTGAGGCTTTTGGAGCGGAAGTAACCCGTGACAATATGACTGTTTCTGTAGAAGGCGGTCAAGCTCTAAAGGGACGCTCGGTGTTTGTGCCAGGTGATATCTCCTCTGCAGCATTTCTGCTTGCAGCCGGGGCCATCGTTCCCGACAGTGAAATTACTATCGAAAATGTAGGAGTGAATCCGACACGAACGGGAATCATTGACGTTATGAAAAAAATGGGAGTGTCTTTTAAGGAAAAAAACAAAAGGGATGTCAACGGGGAGCCCGTGGCAGATTTTGTGGTGGAAACGTCAAATATGCAGGGTACAACGATTGAAGGAGATCTCATCCCTCGTCTAATCGATGAGATTCCTATCATTGCAGTCATGGCTTCCCAGGCTGTGGGTACCACTGTAATTAAAGATGCTGAAGAACTGAAGGTTAAAGAAACCAACAGAATTGATACGGTAGTCAGTCAGTTGAAAAAAATGGGAGCGGATATCGAAGCTACGCCAGACGGTATGATCATTCGCGGCTCTGCCCAATTGCAAGGAGCTGAGCTCGATAGTTTTGGAGATCACCGAATTGGAATGGCCATGAGTATTGCTGCCTTAATAGCAAAAGGGGAGAGCATAATCCTCGATACAGAAGCAATTAAAGTTTCTTATCCAAGCTTTTACGAGCATATTGACAAGCTTAGAGGCACCGGAAATTAAACAAAGAAGATATTCATATCCAAAAGAAAGGCTGATACGGACAGTCCTTTCTTTTGGAATTCTACATTTCTTTTTAAAGTATATTGACATATTGAGGAAAAAAGATATAATAAAGGTAGTGTATGGTTTCTCTCCACTCCTATCCATACTCATTTATAGCTTTATGCTAATCTGATTTGTAAGCGTTTACTTACAAATCAGTTTTTTTTTTGCTTTTTTGTGTACCAGCTCTGTGATTTACTTATGCTTCAAGATATGGTGTGTGATTATTTTCTGCTATACTAAAAAGTTGATGAAATGCCAAGCCGCTAGATTTCATTAGTTCTTAGGAATTATAGAGGTGTTAAGGTTAAAAAAAGCCATAAGGGAAAATACTCTGGTAAAGAAGAGTAGGAGCCGAAGGGTAATAAAGGAGGATCAAGTATTGAACAGTGAAATAGAACAAGCGTTAAGGGTAATTGAAAAAGGGAACGTAGAGGAAGGGCTCACCCATCTCCATTCCCTCGAAGAAAAGGCTGACCATCAAACGAAATATGATCTGGCAGCGCTTTATCAGGAGCTGGGCCGGTCTGATCGTGCCCGTCCCCTTGTTGAAGAGCTTCTTACTTATTATCCCGATGAAGGGGAATTATATATACTGGCAGCCGAGATTGCTATTGATCTGGATGAAGAAGAGGATGCGATTGAATGGCTTCTTGAGATAAAGGAAGAGGATAGTACGTTCCTTCAAGCCCAATTGCTCCTTGCTGATTTATACCAGCTTCAGGGCCTTGATGAAGTTGCGGAAGACAAAATGAAAAAAGCCTTGCAGCATGCTCCAGAAGAGCCAGTCCTGCTGGCTGGACTAGGTGAATTTTATATTGAAAGAGGAGACTTCAACAAGAGTATTCCTTACTTAAAACAAGCGAATGAAAAAGGTTTTCAATTTCCAGAAGGGAGCCTGGCCCTTCGTCTGGCGGAAGCATACAGTGCCACCGGCCAATTTGAAGAGGCTCTTTCTTTTTATGAAAAAGGATTAAAGGAGAAAACAGAGCTCAGCTCCTTGTTTGGATATGGTTATACGGCTCTTCAGGTAGGAGATTATGAACTGGCGGCAAGAAAGCTTGAAGAAGTAAAGAGCATGGATAAAGAATTTGCCAGCCTTTATCCTTACCTGGCAAGAGCGTACGAAGGAGTCAATGATTTTAAGAAGGCTCTGGAGGTCGCAGAAGAAGGGATCAAAGTTGATGAATTTAATGATGATTTATACGTGGAGGCCGGAAAACTTTATTTAAAATCAGGTCAAAAAGAGCCGGGGGAAAAAATGCTTAGAGAAGCTCTTGCCATCAACCCAGGCAATCAGGAAGCTTTTTTGACATTATTAAGTTACCTGGAAGAGCAGGAACAAGGAGAAGAGCTTCTTGAGCTGGTTTCTCATTTGAGGGAAATGGGAGAGGAAGATCCGGTATTTACATGGTATGAAGGTAAAGCGAAAAACCTGATGGATGAGCTGGAGGAAGCATTAACAAGTTATGAGAATGCGTTTTCGGCTTTTTCAGAGGATATAGAATTTATTGAAGAATATGGACGTATACTTTTAGAAATGGGACACAGAGAAAAGGCTCTGCATCAATTTAGAATTCTATTAGAAAAGAATCCTTCCCGTCAGGATATTGAAGAGCTTATAATGGAATTAGAAGAAGCAATGTTTTAAAAATGGTCACATTTTTATTGAAAATTAAAGGACATTTAGTTCGTATTGTCGAAGAGTCTTCCTATAATATTTAAGATAGGACAGTGGATTCTCTGAATCTTGTCTTTCAACGTATTGGAGGGTCTTACCATGGGCAGCACTAAATCACTCATTGAAAAGCGCGACTTTTTACGTTGGTTTCTTAATGTACACGAACTAAAGAGAAGAGAGTGTGCATGGCTTTTAAACTATTTGATAAGTGAGGACACTTTGCTTGAAAAAGTGCACATTGTTGAAAAAGCTGAATTTTGCCCTAAAGCCTTGGTTATTTCTGCAAATGACGTAGACCATATACCCTTCTCCTTCCACAAAAACCAGCATGTAACCATGAACGCAGAACGTTCATTTCATGATATACGTTTGAATCCTGACGAAGATATCTATCTTCAGTTAAATTTTCAGGATTCCAAAGGCAGTCACAAGTATATCTCAGTGCTCGAAGAGAACCCTTATCTTCCAAACCGGACGGAAGAAAATGTGTTTTTCAGGCTTATGGCTGAAATAATTACAGAAGAGGCAGTTCGCTCGTTTCGCCTTCGCTCTCTGAAAGTGGAGATTGATGAAGCACTTTTAAAAAAGGACAGGGACTCTTTTGAAAGATTGTCCTTGGAAATGATACAATTAAAAAAGAAAATGATACAAAGCCCTTAATAATAAGGGCTTTTTTTCTTGTGCATGCAATTGGATGAAAGGGTGAAGGCCATGAAGTGGACAACCGAAGATGTAAAAACTTACCTGGATGCGAGGGAGTATGTTGATACCGCAGTACTTCCTCTCGTGCCAGTAAGCTTTGGCAGTGAAATGAAGAACCATGTATCAATGGGAGAGTTTATTACAGTGATTTGTGATGAAGTAGAAAAGCAGTTTAAAGGAAGAGTATTTCAGGTTCCTCCATTTACGTATATGTCAGATGAAGATCTGGATACGAGAATTGAGAGGCTCGAGAAATGGGTTTCAGTAATGAGAGAACAAGGTCTTAAATATGTCTTCTTTGTGACATCTGATCATGAGTGGAAAAAGAAAGAAGGAGATCTCCGCAACATGCTTATCTGGATGCCTGTAATCCCTTTTGAGCACCTGGATATGGCATATAGAAAGCAAATCATTTCTGAGCAGATCAAGCAGCTCCTTCCCTTAATGGTCGATAAATGGAAGAGCAATCCATCAGAGTGAAATTGATCTTAAATTCCTTCAGCCAAAAGATTGACAGGCAAAGCTTTACTAGGCTATCATGAGTATGTCCTAGTGTTATATTGTGTGTGATAAACGTGTCCGGATGGACTGAACCTATATAGTAGGGGGGGAAATGTGGTGAGTGAAAAGAATCATAATGTCTCAAGACGTCAATTTCTTACATACACTTTAACGGGTGTAGGTGGATTCATGGCGGCTGGAATGCTTTTACCTATGGCTCGGTTTGCAATTGATCCTGTATTGCAGGTAGGAGCGGAAGGTGACTTTATTGCTGTAGCGGAAGTGGATGAGCTGACCGAGGAGCCTCAGCGTTTTGACTTTAGTTTTGAACAAGAAGACGGCTGGTACACTTCTGAAACGACTAATACAGCTTGGATTTATCAGGAAGGCGACGAAATTGTAGCTCTTTCTCCAATCTGTACTCACTTAGGATGTACAGTTAACTGGGAGGGTAGCGACGATTACCCTGAGCATTACTATTGTCCGTGTCATTTTGGCTTATTTGAAAAAGATGGAACTAATGTGCCAGGTAGACCTCCAACAGAGCCACTTCATCGTTATGAACTAGAAGTTCGCGATGGCACTGTTTATCTAGGTCGACCAGAACCACAAATTTAGGAGGGGCGTCATCCATGCTTCAACGAGTTTATGATTGGATTGATGAACGCCTGGACATTACACCGATGTGGCGAGATATTGCCGATCATGAGGTGCCTGAGCATGTTAACCCGGCACATCACTTTTCGGCATTTGTTTACTGCTTCGGCGGACTAACTTTCTTTATTACAGTTATTCAAATCTTGTCCGGGATGTTCTTGACCATGTACTATGTACCCGATATCGTTAATGCCTATGAATCTGTAAGGTATCTCCAGAGTGAGGTTGCTTTTGGAATGATTGTTCGAGGCATGCACCACTGGGGAGCTAGTTTAGTAATTGTAATGATGTTCCTACATACGCTGCGCGTATTTTTCACAGGAGCGTACAAAAAACCGCGTGAACTTAACTGGGTTGTAGGTGTACTTATTTTCTTTACAATGCTCGCTTTAGGTTTTACTGGATACTTATTGCCTTGGGATATGAAAGCATATTTCGCAACTGTCGTAGGACTTGAGATTGCTGAAGCCGTTCCATTTGTCGGTGAACTGGCAGCTACATTGCTTGCCGGCGGTGAAATTATTGGTGCCCAGACTCTGACCCGATTCTTCGCTATTCATGTATTCTTCTTGCCTGGCGCTTTATTGGGACTTATGGCGGCACACTTTATTATGATCAGAAGACAAGGTATCTCTGGCCCATTGTAGGCCTCAGCGTTACTGATTATTTGTTTTTTGTACTGAGACTGAGGAGGGAAACCGATGCATCGTGGAAAAGGTATGAGGTTCGTTGGGGACTCCCGTGTTCCTGCTGACCGTAAACCCAATATTCCTAAAGACTATTCGGAATATCCGGGTAAGACCGAAGCCTTTTGGCCAAACTTTCTTTTGCGTGAATGGATGGTCGGGGCTGTCTTTCTCATTGGGTATTTGTGTTTAACTATTGCACATCCAGCACCACTGGAGCGCGTGGCTGATCCAACGGACTCTGGCTATATTCCTTTGCCGGACTGGTATTTCTTATTTTTATACCAGCTTTTAAAGTATGAGTTTGCTGCCGGGGCCTATACGGTTGTTGGAGCTGTAATTATCCCTGGACTTGCTTTTGGCGCACTTCTTCTTGCACCTTGGCTTGATACAGGGAAAGAAAGAAGAGCTTCTCGTCGTCCGATTGCAAGTGCAATGATGTTTCTTGGTGTTATTGCTACCATTTATCTTACTTGGGAATCTGTAGACCAGCATGACTGGGAAGCGGCAGCTGAACAAGGTGAGATGATGGACGAGGACGATTTGATTGATATCGTGGAAGATCATGAGGGTTATGACATATACGTTGAGCAAGGCTGTATCGGCTGTCACGGTGACCAGATGGAAGGCGCCGGAGCAGCAGGTCCTGACCTGTATGATGTACCTTATGATGTTGATCAAATTGCTGAAATCGCCGTAGAAGGTATTGGAGAAATGCCTGGAGTATTTGACGGCAGTGACGAAGAGCTTGAAATTCTTGCAGAATACATCGCCGCTAACGGACAGCCTGATGGAGAAGGCAACGGTGGAGACGAGGAAGACGAAGACGAAGAAGAAGAATAAGAATTACTGGAAAAGCTGACTGAAAGGTCAGCTTTTTCTTGTAGATGAATGTATTCCAATGTACATAAAACCTCTGCTAATGCAGCAGAATCTGCAGAGGAGCAGAAAAAGAGCAGGGAGCAACACGGGATGACAAAGTTGGAAACGGGGAATGATATTTCATGTCAAAATTGCTGTACTGGCTGGCTTCTCCCTTAATGCTGGCCCTTCTGCTGATTATAAATATCCTTGGGACGATTTATGGATACTGGTGGTACAAAGATCAACTTGCCATCACCCCCACTCACTTTTTGATTTTTGTACCAGACAGCCCGACCGCAAGTTTATTTTTTTGCTTTGTACTTGCTTTGTTTCTGTTTAGAAAAAATAACGGTTTAATCGAAGCTTTGGCGGCAGTAACGCTGGTAAAGTATGGGATATGGGCTGTTGTAATGAACATCGTGCCCGGTTTTATGGGGGCTGAACTCGGGTGGCAGAATTATCTGCTGATCGCTTCTCATCTTGGTATGGCCATTCAAGGTCTGTTGTTTGCTCCTTTTTACCGTATAAAGGTATGGCACCTTGTTGTTGTGTCGGTTTGGACGCTGCACAATGATGTCATAGATTACATCTACGGCATGCATCCATGGGTTTCCGGGCTTTTAACAGATCACATCCACCATGTTGCATACTTTACATTCTGGCTTTCAATAGGTTCTATCTGGATCGTGTATGTAGCTGGTGTCAGAAGTGAGCGCAAAAAACTGCAGCTTCCTTAGCAACCCTTTCCTTTGTTCTACTCTTGTCCAAAAAAGCATAAGGATGAGAGAGAGGAAAAAGGAGGGAAAACGTTGCGTGTTTGTGTATGCTTCCTATTAGTCGTTGTTCATATAAGCTTTCTGTTCAATGGTCAAGCACTGGCTGACGACACAGTTGACTTCCATTCACTAAATAAAAAAGCGGATATGGCACTGCGCCTCGTGCAAGAAGAAAGATATGAAGAGGGCAAGCAGGTACTTAACTGGATAGGAGACAGGCTTCCGGAAATGGACTATGAAAAGGAAGATCTGAATTCAAGAGATATGGGCACCTTAATACGAGCTTATGAAGGAGCACAGGAGGGCGTGACAGCTGCTGATCTTCCGCCGGAAGAGAGAGTCCGACATCTTCTTACTTTCAGACTTGCTCTAGACAGTGTAATCAGCAGGGAAAACCCCTTATGGAAAAAAACAGAGCCTACGCTTCAAGAAAAGCTGAAGGAAGTGTACCAGCATGCAGTGAATCAGGAAGAGCAGGAAGCTCAGCGTGTTTTTAATGAGTGGCTGAGACAGTTTGAGATCATTCGCCCTGCTTTTACAATACGTGAAGAACCGGCTGTTTATGAACGGGTTTCTTCCTATGTAAAGTTTATGGACCAAAACAGAAGGGAATGGCTGCAGGAAGATGGGGGAGAACACTTGGAAAAGTTGGAAAAGGAAATGAGATCTCTTTTTCATCCAGAAAACCGAGATTCTGCTCTCGATCCTTCCCTGCTTTGGGTGATGATATCAGTAGGAGGAATGGTCATTCTTTCTCTTACCTATGCAGGATGGAAGAAATATAAGGGAGAAAAAGGACGGGAAAAAATGAAGCAGTAGAATCCCTCATAAAGGCTTTAATACGTTTCGATTGACGCCTTACAGCGGATTCAGTAAAATAATAGGTAAATAGAGATAGATTGGAGGGTGGAGGTGAAATTATGAGTTTAACAATGATGATTATTTATTTCGGGCTTCTTATTTTGATCCCGATTTGGGCGCAAATGCGAGTGAAAAGCGCTTATAGAAAGTATTCACAGGTTCAGAACTCCTCAGGGATGAGCGGAGCTGACGTCGCACGGAAGATACTCGACGAAAATGGGTTGTTTGATGTAGCGATTGAGCCGGTCAAAGGCCAGCTTACTGACCATTATGATCCCCGTTCCAAAGTTGTAAGGCTTTCAGAAGGAAACTATTACGGTCAATCTGTGGCTGGTGCTGCTGTGGCAGCCCATGAGGTTGGTCACGCCATTCAGGATGCAGAAGACTATGCATTCCTTCGTTTCCGGCATGCCTTAGTTCCCATTGCAAACTTTGGATCAAATATTTCTTTCTTCCTCATTCTTGCGGGTATCCTTATGCAGGCTTCAGGTATGTTGCTGTTAGGAATTGTTTTCATGTCTGCAGCAGTGCTTTTCCAAGTGGTAACTCTGCCGGTTGAATTTAACGCTTCCAGTCGTGCGATGCACCAGGTGGTAGCCACCGGGATTATAAGAAATGATGAAGAACGTGAAACGAGAAAGGTACTAGATGCAGCAGCCTTGACATACGTTGCAGCAGCACTAGTTGCAGTTCTTGAATTGGTTCGTTTTGTGATGATGTATTTCATGATGAACGACGACTAAAAAACCTCCAGTCTGGAGGTTTTTTTAGTTGGTCCACTTTATAAATGTCACCTGCCAGGTCTTACTGGTGCCCTAATGGCTTTTTGTTTTCATCGAGCGTAAATCCTTCACCAGAAACATCCTGAACGTCGTTAATGGTGACAAAGGCATGAGGATCAATGCGAGTAACCAGGTTTTTCAGCCTCATTAGCTCACTTCTCCCGACCACACAGTAAAGAACCTCTTTTCTTGAACCAGTAAAGCTTCCTTTTCCTTGTAATGTTGTCGCTCCTCTATCCATTTCCTTTAAAATAGCCTCTGCGATCTCAGGAGCTTTTTCAGAAATAATAAATGAAGCTTTTGCAGAATAGGCTCCCTGCTGGATAAGGTCTATTACTTTTGCGGCAACAAAAACCGCAAGCAGTGTATACATGGCTTCCCGGTAATTCAAGTAAATCAAAGAGGAAGCTATGACTATACAATCAAAGGCAAATAACGTTTTTCCCATACTCCATCCAAAATAGCGAAAGCCCAGCTTGGCAATAATGTCCGCTCCGCCTGTGGTTCCTCCGTAGCGAAAGACAATGCCTAATCCGACACCAAGAAATACCCCTGCAAATAAGGCGACAAGAGTCATATCTTCATCAAGAGGAAGATGTACGACGGGGTAGACTTGAAAAAGCCACAGAAAAAAAGAAAGACCGATCGTGCCAATGACAGTGTAGGCAAATGCCGTTCTTCCTAGTATTCGATATCCAATGACAAAAAGAGGAATGTTTAATGCTAAATTAGAAAACGCAGGGTCTATCGTAAACATAAAATATAAAATTAAGGTAATACCTGTAAAGCCGCCATCTGCCAGGTTATTTTGCATATTAAAGTAGACGAGCCCAAAGGCCATCACCCCAGAACCCACTAAAACAAAAAAACAATTTTTCAGATGTTTTCCTATGCTCAAAATTACTGCCTCCTCGCATGAAACGAAAACTTAGTAAAGCCTTATTCATTATAAGGGATTGAAATAAGGCGAGCAACGAACAACATGATTGTCAAACAGCTTTTCTTTCGCTACCATAAGGGAGAAGTGCGAGGTGGAAACAATGGAGAGAAAAACCATGGAACAAATGCAAAAAGAAGTTGATGAGTATATTGGCCAATTTAAAGAAGGGTACTTCAGCCCGCTGGCTATGCTTGCAAGGATGACAGAAGAAGTGGGTGAGCTTGCCCGCGAAGTTAATCATCTGTATGGAGAAAAGCCTAAAAAGTCCACTGAAGATGTAAAAGCAATGGAGCAGGAGATTGGAGACATGATGTTTGTCCTTATTTGCTTTGCTAATTCTTTGGATATTAATATGGAAGAATCCTTTGATCTGGTAATGGAAAAGTTTAATACGAGAGATAAGGATCGATGGACGAAAATAAATGAAGGGGATGATCAATAATGGCTGAAACGATTCGAGTGATTATAGCAGGACCGCGAGGAAACATGGGGAAAGAGGCAGTGTTATTAGTTAACAGAGCACCTTCCCTTGAGTTAGTAGCAGCAGTTGATTCAAGAAACGAAGGGAAGGAATTAAGAGAAGTTGAAGGGATGCCTGATGAATCAGCGAGAGTGTACACAGACATGGAACGATGCCTTCAGGACGTGGAAGCGGATGTTCTCATAGATCTTACTAACCCTGAAGCAGGAAAAGTACATATGGATTTAGCGTTAGATTATAATGTCCGTCCGGTAGTCGGGACAACTGGGTTTACAGAAGAGGATGTAAAGCGCCTGCGCAAGAAAGCTGAGGAAAAAGAGCTTGGAGCGATCATTGCCCCTAACTTTGCTGTAGGTGCTGTATTAATGATGAAATTTTCCCAGATGGCTGCAAAGTATTTCGAAGACGTAGAAATTATAGAAAAGCACCATGACAGAAAGCTTGATGCCCCCTCTGGCACAGCAATCAAAACTGCGCAACTAATTAGTGAAGTAAGAGAAGAGAAAAAGCAGGGGCATCCAGACGAAAAAGAAGAATGGGAAGGTGCAAGAGGAGCTGGTATGGAAGGCATGCATATCCACAGCGTCCGTCTGCCGGGCCTTGTGGCACACCAGGAAGTGATGTTTGGCAGCAGTGGACAGACTCTTACCATAAAGCATGATTCCATTAACAGAGAATCGTTTATGCCTGGTGTTAAGCTCGCAGTGGAAACTGCAATGAAACTTGATACTCTTGTTTACGGCTTAGAAAATATAATGGAATAAGGTGATCTGATGAATATAGCTTTGATTGCTCATGATCAAAAGAAGCAGGATATGGTCACATTTACTATAGAAGCAAAAGAGACATTAAAAGATCACAAACTTTATGCAACAGGAACTACAGGAAAGAGAATTACAGAAGCTGCGAATCTGGATATCACTCGCTTTTTATCTGGGCCTCTTGGAGGAGACCAGCAAATTGGCTCGCTTGTAGCAAGTAATGATATTGATTTGGTTATTTTTTTCCGCGATCCTTTAATGGCCCAGCCCCATGAACCGGATATTTCAGCCTTGTTGCGTTTATGTGATGTGCATAACGTGCCTGCTGCCACAAATCCAGTTAGTGCCAGAGTAATGATAAAAGCCCTTCATGAGGGGCTGATCCCCTCTAGACAAGATATTGCTGGAGGAGCCCGTAATGAATAGAGCTGATATATTAGCCGTCGGAGCCCACCCGGACGATGTAGAAATCGGTATGGGAGGGACCCTTGCAAAACATGTGGTGAATGGAGCAAAGGTGGCCCTTTGCTCTCTTACCAAAGGAGAGCTGTCATCAAATGGTACAGTGGAAGAACGACAGCAGGAAGCAAGAGAGGCTGCTGAGGTGTTGGGCGTACAAAGGTATCAGCTTGAATTTAATGATCGATCATTGCATACAGAAGGAGAGGATTTTACAGAACTCGTGGCTTTAATTCGAGCTGTAAAGCCTAAGGTGGTATTTGCTCCTATGCCTGATCGGCATCCTGATCACGGCATGTGCGGAAAGATCGTAAAGGAAGCAGTCTTTAACGCCAAAATCAAAAAATATCAAGCCTTTCACACCGAAGCTCATAAAGTGGATGCTTTGCATTTTTACATGATAAACGGTATCCAGGAAGCGGACTTTTATGTGGATATATCAGCTTACATAGAGAAAAAGATTAATGCCCTTTCCTGCTATAAAAGCCAGTTTGAAAGACGAGAAGGAACAATAGAAACCCCGTTGACGAATGGATATGTGGAAGGGGTTCGTGCCCGGGAATATGTTTTTGGCAAACAAGCAGGTGTGGGGTATGCAGAAGCATTCATAAAAGACAGCCCTCTTCTTATTGACAATCTATTAGGAGTATAGCCATGAGAAAATTGAAAATAGGAATTACCTGTTATCCAAGTGTCGGAGGCTCAGGGGTAATTGCAACTGAATTGGGAAAATTGTTAGCTGAAAAGGGCCATGAAATCCATTTTATTTCTTCTAGCCTTCCTTTTCGATTAAATAAAGTGTATTCAAACATCTATTATCATGAAGTAGAAGTAAACCAATATGAAGTGTTTAAATACCCTCCTTATTCTTTGACGCTGGCAAGTAAAATGGCAGAAGTAATTAATGAGGAGGACCTTGATATTCTTCATGTCCATTATGCAGTCCCTCACGCAGTTTGTGCTCTGCTTGCCAAGGATATGACCGAGCAGGATGTTAAAATTATCACGACTCTGCATGGTACAGATATTACGGTTTTAGGGTATGATCCTTCTTTAAAAGAAATTATCAAATACGGAATTAACCGCTCTGATGTGGTTACAGCTGTCTCATCCGCTCTGGTAAAGCAGACCAGGGAAATGTTTCATACGGACAGAGCTATAGAAACAGTGTACAACTTTATTGACGAGCGTGTGTATCAGGAAAAAGAAGTACCAGGTTTACGGGAGGCATACGGAATAAAGGAAGGGGAAAAAGTGATTATCCACGTTTCCAACTTTCGTCCGGTCAAAAGGATAACAGATGTAGTCGAAGCATTCTCAGTCGTGGCCTCGCAAATGGAAGCCAGGCTTTTAATGGTAGGAGACGGGCCGGAAAAAAACAAGGCGGCAGAAGTTTCCAGAAAACTCGGTATTGAAGATAGAGTTAAATTTTTAGGCAACCAAAAACATATAGCAGACCTGTTGTCTATTTCTGATGTCATGTTTCTGTTATCTGAAAAAGAAAGCTTTGGCCTCGCAGCTTTAGAAGCGATGGCTTGTGGAGTTCCTGTTATCGGCACAGCGGTCGGTGGAATACCGGAAGTAGTTCTCGATGGAGAAACAGGTTTTATCACTCCGGCAGAAGATCCTGTGACAGCAGGTGAAAAAGCTGTCGAGCTTTTAGAAAGTGAAAGCTTATACAGGAAGCTGTCGGTTTTTTCAAAGGAAAGGGCGCAGCAGCAGTTTTCATCGTTTTCCATTGTGGAGCAATATGAATCAATTTACAAAACAGCACTAGAAAATGAGGAAAATTAAATGACCCGCCAGCAAGATATTTGGAGAGGTGCAAAGGAATTATTGAGTGAAATAAAGCTTCACGGTTTTGAAGGTTATATTGTTGGGGGAGCAGTACGCGACTACTTTCTAAATGTACCAGTAAATGATATTGATATTGCGACAGATGCCCGGCCAGCAGAAATTGAAAGAATGTACCCGAAAACGGCAGCTCTGGGAAAAAAACATGGAACCATTTTAGTGTTGCACCGTGGCTTACCCTATGAAGTGACAACGTTTCGGGGAAAGAATGATGAAAGCAGCACATTATCAGCCGATTTAGAAAAAAGAGATTTTACAATGAACGCTATGGCTTTAACTGCGGATGAACTTGTCATTGACCCTTTCGGGGGAAAAAAGGATATTGAAAGGGGACTTATACGAGGAGTCAAAGATCCTAATGCACGTATACTCGATGACCCTTTGAGGATGATACGTGCCTTTCGCTTCATTGCCCAATATGATTTTCTCATTGAACCACAAACAAAAAACGCGATACGCTCCTTAGCAAAAGAATTGGACAACACAGCAGCAGAGCGTATAGGCAGTGAATGGGTTAAAATTCTCACAGGTCCTTACAGCCAGCGAGCTCTGAATGAATTTTTTACTTGTTTGCCCCTGACTTCTCTAAGGAAAGACTTGTTTCCTGAAAACTGGGAGATCCCCGACTCTTGGGAGCCAGTAGTAAGGGTAGAGGGGGAAGTCCAGTGCTGGGCTGCATTTTTACTTTTAATGAATGAAAGGGAACCTGGTTTTCGTTTAAAGAAGTGGAAGCGATCTAATTCGCTGCAAAAAAAGGTCAAACAAGTGATGTTTTGGAGCTGCTGGAGAAAGGCTAATGAATGGACGAACGAAGACTTGTACAGGGCAGGGAAGACTGCGGCACTGGCTGCCGAGGAACTTTATGGTGTGTTCTTTAAGAAAAATGATGCCTGGAGCAAAGAAGAATTACATGCCAGGTTTGACAGCTTCCCTATTGCTTCTCGGGAAGATTTGTCTGTTAATGGCAGTGAACTTGCAGAAGCGCTTGAAAGAACACCAGGGCCCTGGATAAGTGAATGTCTAAAGGAACTGGAAACAGCCGTGATAAATAACAAAGTGAAAAACTGTAAAGAAGACCTTATAATTTGGATAAAGGAGCAGATGGATCCGTGAGAGGCAAACTAATTCAAGTACTTACAGAAGCTGGGAATGAGTTTATATCCGGGCAGTATATCAGCGAGCAGCTGGGAATATCAAGAACAGCTGTGTGGAAGCATATCGAAGAATTGAGAAAAAGCGGGTACGAACTAGAGGCGGTCCCTCGAAAAGGGTATCGTCTCCTTTTTACACCGGACACAGTAAGTGCGGAAGAAATTTCTTCACGACTGACAACCTCTATCATGGGAGCTCATGTTCATTATGAAAAGTCTGTACCCTCCACCCAGGAAGTCGCTCACAAATTGGCAAGGGACGGAGCGGCGGAAGGAACAGTGATTGTGGCTGATGAACAAACAAAAGGAAAAGGAAGGCTTGGCAGAGAATGGTTTTCGCCGTCAGGGACAGGCCTCTGGTTCAGTCTGTTGCTGCGACCGGATATTCCTCCCCAGCAAGCGCCCCAGCTTACTTTGCTGACAGCAGTAGCTGTCATTGAAGGAATTGAGGAAGCAACTGGTGTAAAAGCAGAAATTAAATGGCCTAATGACCTTTTGGTACAAGGAAAAAAAATAGCTGGCATACTCACAGAAATGCAGTCAGAACCAGACAGAGTACAAGCTGTCATTGTAGGAGTGGGCATTAACGTGAATCAGGAAAAAAGCAGCCTTCCCGAAGACCTTCAATCTATCGCCACATCTCTGGCTATTGAAAAAGGGACAACTTTTCACAGGGCTGATGTATTGACTTCAGTGCTCAAAAGGTATGAATATTGGTATCAGTACTTTTTGCACGATGGATTTGATCGTGTGCGCAGACGATGGGAGGCCCTTGCTATTTCTTTTGGCAAAAAAATCACAGCTCGCACCGTTCAAGGAGCAGAATATGGAACGGCAAAGGGAATAACCGATGACGGTGTACTCATCCTGGAAAAAGAAGACGGTGAAATAAAATATATTTACAGTGCAGATATTGAATTTAACAACGATACCAATTAAAATTTTGGTATAATCAATGGACAGGCAATATCCAAGTGAATTGCACTGGCCTATCATGACAGCTGGCTGTGCCAGCACTATTCAGAGCATTTTTATTATTATGTCTGCCTTGATCCAACATTACGAGGACAGGGACAGAGGGATGCAAGAAACCGTTTATCAGAGTGATCTGCTCGAGCAGGTTTAGTTTGTCCTGCTTAAATGGTATAAATCCTTCTTCCCCAGGGAGAAGGAATTTTTGTGGTTACTCCATTCTGTGGTTTCTTTTGTATCTTCTCTGCTAAAAAAGGAGGAGAAGAGTAGTGAAAACAACTTCTGGTTTTCAGAAAATGAAATCATCCGGCGAAAAGATTGCAATGATGACTGCCTATGATGCGCCTTCTGCAAGGGGTGCAGAACAAGCGGGGGTTGACCTTATTCTTGTCGGTGATTCAGCAGGTATGGTAGTCCATGGCTATGATTCTACTGTGCCAGTTACATTGGAGGATATGATTTTGCATACGAAGGCCGTCCGCCGCGGAGCGCCGGATACCTTTGTAGTAACAGATATGCCTTTTTTAACCTATCACGAAGGAACAAAAGAAACTGTTCAGAATGCAAGACGCCTTATTCAGGAAGGCGGAGCCCATGCGGTAAAAATGGAAGGGGCCGGGAACGTTGTCGAGAGTATTTCCGCTTTAACATCCGGCGGGGTTCCTGTCATGGCTCACTTGGGCCTGACCCCGCAGTCTGTGGGAGTCCTAGGCGGCTACAAAGTACAGGGGAAAAGTGATGAGGCAGCCCATGCATTGCTTGAAGAGGCAAAAGAAATTGAAAATGCTGGAGCTTTTTCAATTGTATTAGAGTGCGTTCCAAAGCAGCTTGCTGAGCTGGTTTCAAAACAACTTTCTATCCCTGTCATTGGTATAGGAGCTGGAAAAGACACAGACGGACAGGTGCTTGTTTATCACGATGTCATTGGTTACGGTAATGGGTTTGTGCCAAAGTTTGTGAAACAATACAGTGATGTGGATTCTATCATTGAAAAAGCCATCGCAGAGTATGTAAACGAAGTGAAAGAACAGAGCTTCCCCGAAGAACAGCACACCTTTACGATGAAAGAAGAACAGCTGAAAAGCTTTTACGGGGGTGTGAAGTAGTGCGGGTCGTACGAACAATCGCGGAGCTTAAAACAGAACTTTCCCGCAAGAAAAACGAAGGACATGAGATTGGTTTTGTTCCTACAATGGGATATTTGCATGAAGCACATTTACGGCTGGTGGATCGAGCCTGCCAGGAAAACGGCACCGTGGTGATGAGTATTTTTGTTAACCCTCTTCAATTCGGTCCTAATGAGGATTTTGACCGCTATCCAAGAGACATTGAAAGAGATAAGAAATTGGCAGTGGAACGGGGTGTAGATATACTGTTTTGCCCCGATACGAAGGAGATGTATCCTTCTCCCCTTTCTGTCACAGTGCAGGTAAAGGAGGGGACAGACGTTTTATGCGGCAGGCATCGTCCGGGTCATTTTGATGGGGTGGCGACTGTCGTATTGAAACTCCTTCATATGGTAGAGCCGTCTCGTATTTATTTTGGTATGAAAGATGCTCAGCAAGTAGCAGTCATCGAAAAGATGGTCAGTGACTTAAACATCCCTGTGACGGTCGTGCCGTGTGAAACAATAAGGGAAAACGACGGACTCGCCAAAAGTTCAAGAAATGTGTATCTTTCTGAAAAAGAGAGGCGTCAGGCCCCTGCCTTGTATGAGAGTCTTGTTCAGGGAGCAGCATTGATAAACGAAGGGGAAGATCGGCCGGAGAAGGTCATTGAAAAAGTAAAGGATATGATTGAGGCCAAAACAGACGGAGAAATAGATTATGTTGAGCTTCTCTCTTATCCGGATTTAAAGCCTGTTGAGTCGATAGAGGGCAGAGTAATTATAGCTGCGGCTCTGCGTTTTGAGAAAGCTCGCCTGATTGACAATATAACATTAGAGGCCAGCCGCAAAGCTGCTGCCGCCTATTAAATTTATTGGGGGAAAGAATATGTTTCGAACTATGATGAAGTCGAAAATTCATCGTGCAACTGTCACTGAAGCGGATTTGAACTACGTAGGAAGTATAACGATTGACCAGGATATATTAGATGCTGTAAACATTATTGAAAACGAAAAGGTTCAAGTGGTAAACAATAATAATGGCGCACGGCTGGAAACGTATGTGATCGCTGGCGAAAGAGGCAGCGGAGTGTTTTGCTTAAATGGAGCAGCTGCCCGTCTAGTTCAGCCCGGGGATCTTATCATTGTAATTGCTTATGCGATGGTCGAAGAGAAAAACTTGGAAAAGTTTGAACCAAAAGTAGCCATAATGAATGATAAGAATGAAATTGAGACATTAATGGCAACAGAACCTGCACATACAATTTTATAATAGGAGAGGCGGTTGTCTTAAAAGTCTCGACTCCTCGTTAAGCGAGCTGGAAGGGTTCACTCCAGCTCGTTTGTTTGTATGTTTTACAGCAGGAGTGGGATCGTTCATTACAATCCCCATATTTTTTACTATACTTGGCCGCAGGCCGCCGGATCCTGACATACATGTGCCTTCTTCAGTCCTCCCTTGTGGAAACCTTCCGAAAAATAAGGACCCTGCTTCGTAACATATACTTAATTGGTGCTTTACCTGATAGGAGAAATATAAGTTGGTAACGGTACAGAGATAATCCATGTTTTTAATCTGTTATAATAAATGAGTGTGGAAAAATGCACCTATAGTTTTAAGCCATCGTGAAAGGCAGCAGGGGTGAAAAAATGACTGAAAGATACGTAATTATAGATGTAGAAACAACTGGAAATGCTCCCAAAAAAGGAGACAGGATTATTCAAATCGGTGCAGTCGCTGTAGAAAACGAAGTAATTGTTGATTCCTACTCTTCTTTTTTTAACCCGGGGCACAGCATTCCTTCCTTCATACAGCAGCTAACTGGTATCAATGATAATGATGTGGCTGACGCTCCATTATTTGAAGAACAGGTGCCGAGACTCCTTACGTTTTTGGAAGGTTCCTATTTTGTCGCCCATAACGTTCCTTTTGATCTCTCTTTCATTAATGGGGAATTAGAAAGGGCAGGTTATGAGCCATTTGGCGGCCCGGTGATAGATACCGTTGAATGCGCCCGCCTTCTTTACCCGACAGAAGCAAGCTATCAGCTGAATCAGCTCGCAGAAACCTTTTCTGTGGTTCATGACCGCCCTCATCAGGCGGACAGTGATGCAGAAGTTACAGCTATTATCTGGATGAAACTGAAGAAAAAGCTTGAAGAGCTGCCAGCAGCTACGCTGCACCGTATGCTTCCATTATCAAAACACCTGGAAAGCGAGATTGAGCCTATCATTCAAAGTGCTCTCAGAGAAAAAGTGAAAGCAGATGCTGAAGACCCGGCTCATATTGAAGTCTATCGCCAAATAGCTCTTAAAAGGAAGACTCCCTTTCAAAAGAGAAGTCAAAAACAGCCAGATGGGGAACAGAGAATAAACAGCAATGAATTTTTCAAGCAAGAAGGGCACCTGGCTCGTTCGATGAAAAAATATGAATATCGTTCCGGACAGGAAGATATGGCAGCTTCAATACATGATGCTTTTAATCAGAACAGCCATTTACTTGTAGAAGCAGGTACAGGAACAGGAAAGTCACTGGCTTACCTGCTTCCTGCCGTGGAATTTGCCAAGCAAACGAACCGTCCTGTAATTGTGTCGACGCAAACGATCACGCTGCAGGACCAGCTGATGGCTCAGGAGATCCCCCTTCTGCAAAAAGCTCTCCCTTATACCTTTGATGTTTCCCTGTTAAAAGGCAGAAGTCATTACTTATGTTTGCGGAAGTTTGAACAGCTTCTTGATGAACAGCCCGAACATTATGAGCAGGCTTTGGCACTGGGACAGCTTCTCGTCTGGCTTACAGAAACAGAATATGGGGATGTTGAAGAACTTAACCTTGTGGGTGGAGCTTCACGGAGATTCTGGGATCAAGTGAAGAGCGACGGGGAATCATGTACGGGTCCTTCCTGCCCATGGTTTTCACGCTGCTTTTATCAACAGGCAAGAGAAAGGGCTTTTCATGGAGATATCGTGGTAACTAACCATGCTTTGTTGTTTACGGACATGGTACATGACCAGTCTCTATTGCCTGGTTACCGGCATGCTGTAATTGACGAAGCCCATCATTTAGAGCAGCTGGCAAGCCAGCACCTGGGAATTGAAACAGATTACACCAGGTTCACTCATCTTATTCATCGCCTTGGAACAATGGATAATGAGGGCCTTCTTGCTCAAAGTGTAGCCATTATTCCTGACGGTCCCCCGATAAAAGAGCAGGGATGGGTAAAGGCAAGAACTGAAAAACTGGCTGATTTGAAATTTGAAATAGATGAGCTCTTTCGAATGCTTCATGGTTTTTGTCTGGGCCGCTCCAAACGAGGAAGCTCTGAAGTAGGAAGGCTTTCCATACGTTTTTCCCCATCAGAGGAAAAGGGATTGTCGGCTATCCAGGAAGGAGCCAAAAGAGTGGTTATGCTTCTTGAAGAAGAGGGAAAGAAGCTTCTTGAAGTCGGTGATCATATAGATCAAGAGCTCCTCTCCTTTCAAGAACGGGGGATTTTCTCAGATTTTTTATCAGCAGTAAGAGACTTGCTGGCAGAAGGAACCATGCTTGAAAAATTGCTCCTTGAAGAAGATCCTAATATGGTGTATTGGATGGAAGCAGAAAGCAAAGGCGCTCAAAATGCCACGTATTTGTATGCCCGTCCAATCGATGTCTCCGAACTTCTGGCTGATAAACTTTTTGCAAAAAAAGACAGCGTAATTATGACTTCGGCAACCTTGACCGTTAAAAATTCTTTTCGGTTTATAAAAAAACGTTTAGGCCTTGATGACTTTGGAGTTGAAACCTTATCTGTTCCCTCTCCCTTTAACTACCAAAGACAGGCCAAATTGTTAATACCAGAGGATATGGGCAGCATTAAAAGGGCTGATGAAAAAGCTTTTATTGAGCAAACAGCAGAGTTTATTTATCATAGTGCATCTATTACGCAAGGCCGTATGCTCGTATTATTTACATCGTTCGACATGCTCAGGAAAACTTACAGGTTGTTGCGAGAATGGGATGATGAAGGTGATTTTGTCCTGATTGGCCAAGGGGTGAAAACAGGAAGCCGAACAAAGCTCATGAAGACATTTAGACAGCATGAAAGGTCTATTCTCTTAGGAACAAGCACTTTTTGGGAGGGTGTTGATATTCCAGGTGACGCTTTAAGCTGCCTTGTAATCGTGCGCCTGCCCTTTTCTCCTCCTGACGAGCCTGTTTTGCAGGCTAAATCTGAAAAAGTGAAAGCAGAGGGAAAAAATCCATTTTCTGAATTGTCTCTTCCACAAGCTGTGCTGAGATTTAAACAGGGGTTCGGACGCCTGATACGCCAGGAAAACGATAAAGGTGTGGTGGTGGTCCTTGATAAAAGGCTGCTGCAATCATCCTATGGCAAAGATTTTATAAGGTCTCTTCCCAAGGTACCGGTCATTCAGAAACCAATGGACGAAGTATTAAATGAAATTGATCGTTTTTTAAATGAGTAAGTTCATAAGCTGCTATGAAATCACGTACACTAAGGAAGGTTCAGGAGGCTCTTTATAAGGAAGGGGAGCGACACAGGTGCGTGATGTATTGCTATATGTCTGTTTGTTTTGCTTTTTGCAGCTTGGTTTGACGGGGTGTCAGGAAAGTTATCCTGCCAGCACTGAGGCAAGTCCTGCCTTAGAAATGGACATCCATCTAGAAGCTGATGAATTCTTAATAACCTTTATGGATTTGCCCGACGGAGAGGCTACCCTTCTTCAATCAGGTGCAGGAGAAAATGTCCTTATAAACACCGGGGGGCAAAGAAGCAGGCCAAAGCTTGAAGAAAGTCTTCAGGCCTTTGATGTGTATGCGATTGATGCTCTGGTACTTACAAATGAGGATGAGGCTTATACAGCTAACACAGACTGGCTTTCCGCCCAATACGGCATAGACACCATTATTGGAAGCCGGAAATCTTCTGAAATGATTGCAGACCGGTTTCCGGCACTTTCATCCAAAGTGATATATTGGGAGGAAGGGAAAGTGAATTTCCCTGCAAGTGGGATGGAAACCGAGGTTCTTTTTGCGGGAGAAGATGAGGAGGGCGCGCTCGTTCTTAAATTTTCCTACGGCAGAGAAAGTCTTTTATACATGGGGACAGCAAAGGAAGAAGTAGAAGAAGCGCTGACAGATCATCCCAGAATTAAATCAACGTTTTTGAAAGTAGGAGATTTCGGGAGTCATTTTGGAGCCAATCTTATGTTCCTGGACCATGTGGATCCCCAGATAGCAATCGTTTTTCTCTTGGGTGGAGACCGGGCGGACAAAGGGTTATTGGAACGGCTGAATGATGCCTGGATTGATGTGTACCAAACAGGCAAGCACGGTACTATCTCTTTTAAATGGAACAAAGAAAAAAATGAATGGTTCACATTAATCTCCAGGAAATAGGATTATATCTGAAGGAGTAAGGGGCAGATAAGATGTATGATTTGTTAATCCAGAATGCAGCGGTAATCACTCTGGACAACGAAGAGATGATCGACAATGGTTTTGTGCTGATTCATGAGGGGAGATTCATCCAAGTGAGTGAAGGCCCCCCTCCTTTGGCACTGAAAGAGAAGGCTGTAAATATAAAAGATGCAAAAGGAAAATGGCTGCTCCCTGGTTTTTTTAATACTCATTGTCACACCCCTATGTCCATTTTAAGGGGAGCGGCTGATGATTTACCCCTTGATCAGTGGCTGAAAGAGGAAGTGTGGCCACGGGAAAAGTTTTTAGATAAGGACATGATCAATGCAGGAACTTCTCTTGCCCTGGTGGAAATGATCCGTTCAGGCACCGTAGGATTTTTAGACATGTATCATTTACATATGGATACCGTTGCGGAAGCAGTGGTGGAAGCAGGCTTAAAGGGTGCCTTATCAAGAGGCATGATTGCCCTTGGATTTACTCCTCAGGAGTTAAAAGACAAGCTACATGAAGCTGCTGTCCTTGCGAAAGGATGGGAAAGCCATGAATCGAAAAGGCTGAAGGGGTTTTTGTTCCCTCATGCTCCTTATACCTGCACTCCTGATTTTCTGGAGGCGGTGGCAGACAGAGCGAGCATTGAAAACCTTCCTTTAAGCATTCACTTAGCAGAAACAAAAAAAGAAGTCGCTCGCCATGAAGCAGAATACGGAAAACGACCGGTTGAACATTTAGATGACCTGGGCTTTTTTGAAAGTCCGGTTCTGGCTGCCCATGGGGTTCATGTAAACTCTTATGAGATAAAACTAATGACAGACAAGAACGTTTCAGTCAGCCATAACCCCCTTAGCAATCTAAAGCTTGGTTCGGGTGTGGCGCCTGTTGGAGAAATGATGAAGCAAGGTCTTCATTTATCAATAGGGACAGACAGTGTTGTATCCAACAATAACCTTGATATGTTCCAGGAAGTCAGGACAGCTGCTTTACTGCAAAAGGGCTTTTTTCATGATGCATCCCTGGTTACGGCCAGAGAAGCGCTGCAAATGGGGACCATTCATGGAGCTCAGGCAGCAGGTTTCACTGAAAGCGGCTTAATAAAAGAAGGGTACGAGGCAGATTTTATATTAGTGGATTCTTCAAAGCCTCATCTTCAGCCCGTGGAGAATAGAGTCTCTCATCTTGTTTATTCAGCTTCTGGACAGGATGTAACAGACGTTTTCGTTAATGGAAGGGCCGTAATGAGTAATAAGGAGCTTATTACCCTTGATGAAGAGAGGATTATTTATGAAGCAAATAACCAGTACCGTCGTTTAAACGGTTTGTACCGAAATTAACCTGCACCATAGGCAGGTGCAGGCATGAATGAGGTACGGGCGGGTTTGTTTTCATTCACTCCCTTAACGGGTATGTTTTTATAGTTCCCCTGATAAGGTGCAGGCATGCAAAATGGGGACAGAAACAAAAGGAAGGCAGGGATGAACATGGAAAGCAAAATCGAGGTATTATCGACAGTGAAGGTTCAATCAACTCCTGACCTTTACAAAATTGTTGATTCTTTAAATCGGACATTGAAAAAAGAAGATCTAATGTTTGGGCTGGCATTGGACGAAGAAGATAAAGAGCAGATGGTCTTTACAATATACCGCACATAGAAAGGAAGTGAAGGGCATGCGGAATCTGGTTGCGATTCTCGGTGTCGCAATTGTCGTGGCCCTTATTGTTGTAGGTATTCTTTTTTACCAAAGTGCACGTTCCCCTCTGGCCAGTCTGGAAACCCGGACAATAGAAGCTGCGCAGGGGGAAGATGGAATAACTTCGGTGGAAGAAGCAGAAATTTACAACGGCGAGGAACAATACAGGGTAGCAAGAGCTTTCAATGACGAAGGCGAAGAAGAGATATTATTTTATGATGAAGAGTGGGAGCTGATTGACCGCCGATCAGCTGGTGAAGGAGTAACCAAAGGGCAGGTGCGTTCCATGGTGGAGGAAGCGGAAGAAGGCGTGGATATTCGTTCGGTGCGTTTAGGCTATGACCAAAACCAGCCTGTATATGAAATAACGTATCGCAGTCAGGAAGGAAGATTTCATTATTACTACGTTACTTTTGAAGATGCCTCCTTCGTTAAACGGTACAGCCTGCAAGAGTCAACCTGAATGGGCTGACAGGCTGCTGCGCCTTCCCTTCTTGTTATGCTCTGTTTGAGGAAAAGGGATGAAGCTTGAATTCAACACGCTCATTCCGTAAACTTATCTTTAGGTGATTTTTCTGAAAAATAACCTTTTATAAAGTTATGGACGTTTGCAAGGAATCTAGAGGAGGCCATAAGATGAAATTAGCTAAGCGAGTATCAACACTAACACCATCTTCAACATTAGCAATCACAGCAAAAGCGAAAGAATTAAAATCCCAGGGCCATGATGTCATAGGTCTGGGAGCTGGAGAACCAGACTTTAACACTCCTGATTACATTATAAAAGCAGCTGTTCAATCCATGGAGGAAGGACATACAAAATACACTCCTTCAGGGGGCCTGCCGAAATTAAAGGAAATGATCGCCCATAAATTTAAGCAAGACCAAAACCTTACTTACAGCTCTGAAGAAATTATTGTGGGCACCGGAGCAAAGCATGCCCTATATACGCTGTTTCAAACTCTTTTAGATGAAGGAGACGAAGTAATTATCCCGACTCCTTACTGGGTAAGTTATCCGGAGCAGGTCAAGCTTGCTGGAGGAAAGCCAGTTTATATTGAAGGTAAAGAAGAAAATGACTTTAAAGTAACTCCTGAACAGCTTCAAGAGGCTATAACCAGCAAAACTAAAGCTTTTATCCTGAACTCTCCAAGCAACCCTACAGGCTCCATGTACGAGCCGGAGGAGTTAAAAGCGGTTGGAGAAGCAGCTTTGGAAAACGATATACTCATTGTATCCGATGAAATTTATGAAAAGCTTGTGTATGGCGGAGCAGAACATACATCAGTAGCTCAGTTGTCTGAGAAGCTGAAAGAACAGACGATTATTATAAACGGTGTTTCTAAGTCTCACTCTATGACTGGCTGGCGCATTGGCTACGCAGCTGGGAGAAAAGAAATTATTATAGCAATGACCAACCTTGCCAGTCATTCCACATCCAACCCGACAGCCAATGCTCAGTACGGGGCCATTGCTGCCTACGAGAAGGATGATGGTTCTGTAGAAAACATGAGGAAAGCTTTTGAGGATCGCTTGAATACGATTTATGAAAAGCTTGTAGAGCTTCCGGGAGTAACGTGTGTAAAACCCAAAGGAGCCTTTTATCTTTTTCCTAACGTGAAGGAAGCTGCAAAAATGAACGGCTATGATGACGTGGATGAGTGGGTAAAGGATCTTCTCGAAGAAGAGAAAGTAGCGCTGGTTCCTGGATCAGGCTTTGGTTCACCAGATAACGTACGATTATCCTATGCTACTTCACTGGATTTATTAGAAGGAGCGATTGAACGTATTGGACGCTTTATAGAAAAGAAAAAACAGTAAACAAAAAGGACGGTTCTTAGAGAGAGCCGTCCTTTTGTGGTGTCGTTGACTTCCATTTTTAAGCCCATGTATAATGAGGCTTGTGGATAAGTGAACCGAGAACCGACAGGAGGGACAAAAACGTGAAAACGACGATTAAAAAAGCAGGCAGTCACGTAGGTAATGAGGTTACGATTGGGTGCTGGCTTGCAAACAAACGCTCCAGTGGAAAAATTGCCTTTTTACAGCTTCGCGATGGAACAGGATTTATTCAAGGAGTCGTTGTCAAAAGTGAAGTTGGCGAGGAGTTGTTTAAAAAAGCAAAGGAAATCACACAAGAAAGTTCATTATATATAAAAGGTGTCATTCAAGAAGATGACCGTGCTCCTTCCGGATATGAATTGACAGTTACAGGAATTGAAGTGATCCAGCAAGCAGAAGATTACCCTATTACTCCAAAAGAGCATGGCACGGAATTTTTAATGGACAATCGTCATCTGTGGATTCGTTCAAAAAAACAGCATGCTACACTCCGGATTAGACATGAAATTATCCAGGCAACATATGAATTTTTTGATAAGGAAGGTTTTATTAAGGTTGACCCTCCTATTTTGACAGGAAATTCAGCAGAAGGAACGACTAATTTATTTCACACCAAGTATTTCGATGAAGATGCCTTCTTGTCTCAGTCAGGACAGCTGTACATGGAAGCGGCTGCCATGGCCTTTAACCGCGTGTTTTCCTTTGGACCGACCTTCAGGGCAGAAAAGTCCAAAACTCGTCGTCATTTAATCGAGTTTTGGATGATTGAACCAGAAATGGCTTTTGTTGAACATGAAGAAAGTCTTGAAATTCAGGAGCAATATGTAAGTTATGTGGTTCAGGCTGTACTTAAAAATTGCGGGCAGGAGCTCAAAGCTCTTGAGCGTGACACATCCAAGCTGGAGCAAATTAGTGCTCCTTTTCCACGGATTACGTATGATGAGGCAATTGATATCTTGAAAAAAGAAGGCCAAGAGGTTGAATGGGGAGAAGATTTTGGTGCCCCTCATGAAACAATCATTGCTGAAAAATTTGATAAACCGGTGTTTATTACTCATTATCCAAAAGATATCAAAGCTTTTTATATGAAACCTGATCCTGACCGGGAAGATGTTGTACTTTGTGCCGATCTTATAGCGCCTGAGGGCTATGGTGAAATCATCGGCGGAAGCCAGAGAATTGATGATTTTGAACTGCTGAAAGATCGCTACAACGAACATAATCTTTCTGAAGAAGCGTACGGCTGGTATTTAGATTTACGTAAATACGGTACGGTTCCTCATTCTGGATTTGGCCTTGGATTAGAAAGAACAGTTGCATGGATTTCAGGGACGGAACATGTCCGGGAAACCATTCCATTTCCACGTCTCTTAAATCGGTTATATCCATAAAAGGAAAAAAATCAAGACTACTTTATTTTAATAATCAATGGTAAAATGATCTCTCAATGACCTGATGCTTAGATGATCATCGTATAAATACCAGGACCTTACCCCCGTTATGCGGGGGATTTTATTTTAAATCAGCTCTGTTAATGACCTATGTTGTTTTTTATTAAGTCATTTAGCAGGAAACGCGTGCGAGAAGCCTTCTGGAAGAGCACTGGTCCAGGATGCAAGGAACAGAGCTAATCATGGTGTTTCTTTGATACAAAAGCAGGATCTGGAAAGATCCACGGCAGGGGAGGGAAAAGGATGGAAAGAAAACAATTGATCGGATGGCTTAAAGCAGGACACATCTCGATACCAAAGCTGTTCTTAGATTATTACGCAGCGCTCGGTCTAAAAGAGGAAGAAATGATGGTGCTTATCCATGTACATCGTTATATGGAAGAGGGACATGCGTTTCCTACTCCAGATGACTTGGCTGCGAAAATGACACTGGAAGCAAAAGCATGTGCCGGCCATCTTCGTGGGTTAATAAAGCGAGGATTTCTCCATATAGAAGAACAAGAGGACGAAAATCAGGTAATGTTTGAAACGTATTCTCTTGACCCGCTCTATAATCAGCTTCTTACTATGTTCGCACAGGAAACAGAAGAAGGATGCCAGGAAGAGAAGGAGACGGCTGAAAGAGAGCTGTATGAGTTGTTTGAGCATGAATTCAGCAGGCCCCTTTCACCAATGGAATGCGAAACGATAGCCATGTGGCTTGAGCAGGATCAATATGAAAAAGAAATTATTCATGCAGCCCTTAGAGAAGCGGTGATCTCTGGAAAACTTAATTTACGTTACATAGACCGTATTTTGTTCGAATGGCAAAAAAACGGAGTAAAAACAGTGGAGGAAGCAAGGAAGCACGGAGAAAAATTCCGAAAGTACCAAACAAATCGACGACCAGTTCAGGAGCGTGAGAAAACCCCCCATTATCCCGGTTTTAACTGGCTTGATTCCTAAAGAATGGGTGGTGCAATCTGCAGAAAGGAGTAAATGGAAATGCTGACAAAAAAACAGGTGGAAGAGATTCTGAATACCATCGGAGAAATGTTTCCTGAAGCAGAATGTGAACTTACCCATACGAATCCTTTTGAATTATTAATAGCCGTTGTTCTTTCTGCTCAATGCACGGATGCTCTTGTAAACAAGGTTACTCCTTCATTATTTGCTAAATATAAAGAACCAGAAGATTACTTGGCTGTGGAACAGGAAGAGCTTGAACAGGATATACGTTCCATTGGGCTTTATCGAAACAAAGCCAAAAACATCAAAAAGCTGAGCCGATCCCTTGTTGAAGAGTATAATGGTGAAGTTCCAGAATCAAGGGATGAATTAATGAAGCTAGCTGGTGTCGGGAGAAAAACAGCAAACGTTGTATCCTCTGTAGCATTTGACTTCCCTGCAATTGCAGTGGATACCCACGTTGAACGGGTTTCTAAACGACTAGGGATCTGCAGGTGGAAAGATAATGTGACTCAGGTGGAAGAGACACTGATGAAAAAAATTCCTCAGGATCAATGGTCTGTGACCCATCATCGTTTAATCTTTTTTGGAAGGTACCATTGTAAGGCCCAGTCGCCGAAATGTGATATTTGTCCGCTCCTGGATCTATGCCGGGAAGGAAAGAAACGGATGAAAAAAAAGGAGGGGACAGCGTGAATGATGTACCTGTTCCTGCCCCTTATTGTGAAGCCCCTTTTTATTCCAGCTCGGTGACTGAGTTGATTTCATTGTCTGTCCCCATTGAAGAAGGCATCCGGAAATACCCTTTCTATGCTGAAATAAGGTTCATATACAGACCGGTTGATTCTAAGCCATGGACAGAGGTGGAGAAATACGTATCTTTTCTCCTGCAAGAATGGAAACAAGAAAGAGGAAAATTAGCAGCTTTATATAGAGAGCGAAAAAGGGCAGAAGCTTCGCCTCTCATGGTTAAACAACTGGCAAACCTGATCAGTGCGCTGTGGTGGGCAAATGAAAAACCGGTGCCATCAGCGAAGCCGAGTATTCTTAGTAAAGAAAGTAAAAGGCTTGAGGTAAAGCCTTTTAATATAGAAGATAGATTAGCTTTTGTTTTCGAGGCGCCAGATCATCATGCTTCTTTTGTACAGCTAAAGGAAATGTTTGATGAACTTGAAAAACGATTTAAAGTATCCTTGCTGAAAACAAAGAAAAGTAACTGAAAAAGGCAGCTTAGCTGTCTTTTTTTGTATAGGAGAGTTTCATCCAAAGAGGAAGGTTTTTTTTATGCCATGAAAGACTGGTCTTTTGTTAGAAAATTCGCTATAGTAAGCGTGAAGGACGGTGTATAAAAGAAATGACGATCACAAAGACGGATCTCATCCATCATTTAGAGCAAGAGCTTCCTTTTCGTAAGGATAACCAAGCTAGACTGGAACAGCTGAAAGAAAAACAAAATAATGAGACATTTGATGTCGCGTTCTGCGGCCATTTCTCAGCAGGAAAATCAACAATTTTAAACCATATTCTTGGGGCAGAAGTACTGCCGACAAGTCCTATCCCTACCAGTGCAAATATCATTACCATTAAGCAAGGGCCCTTAGGCCTTGAAGCAGAAACTCCTGACAGTTCTGCAGAGCGCTGGGAGGGAGAAATTCCATGGGGTGATGTGCGTAAGTGGGGCATGGACGGAGCGGCAATCAAACAAATAACTATTACAGCTCCTTTATCTTTTCTGGGAGAAAATGTCCGCCTACTGGACACGCCAGGGGTAGATTCTACAGACCCTACCCACCAGCAGGTAACAGCTGAGCAATTATATACGACAGATGTAATTGTGTATGTAACAGACTACAACCATGTCCAGTCAGAGACTAACCTGCATTTTCTCCGCCAGCTGACATCAGAACAAAAGCCTATCTTTTTGGTCATTAATCAAATAGATAAGCATGATGAGAAAGAATTAAGCCTCCATGCTTATGAGAATTCAATTAAGACAATGCTTGATCGATGGAATATTCATCCTATCTCGATTTATTACACAAGCATGAAGGATTTGGATCATCCGGCAAACCAAATTGAAGTATTTAATAGGGAAATGAAAGCCCTTTTATACCGGGGCGAGGAGATTCTTTCAGAAAGTTTATCAAGGCTTGCAGCAGGAACTGCAGAAGCTTTGAAGTCTAGGATTGAAGAGGAAATAGAAGAAGCAAAGGAAGAATGGGAAGCAAGACTCGAAGAAAATGATATCGACCCTGAACTTATTCGCAAACAAAAATCCAGGGAACATCGCCTGAAGACTCTCGATGGAGAAAAGAAACAGGCTATCAAAAAACTTTATGACGATAGAAACAGCTTATTTGAAAATGTAACGTTGTTTCCGTACTCAACTACAGAAAAGGCAAGGAGTTGGCTTGAAAGCCAGGATCCTCAATTTAAAGTAGGGGTGTTCTTTAGTAAAAAGAAAACAGAAGAAGAAAGAAACCAGCGCTTGCAGGCTCTCACCGAAGAGCTGAATGAAAAAATCAACACTCAGCTTCTTTTTCACATCAAGAATCTTCTCTCAAATGCAAGCAGGGAGGACTTGCCTGATCAAGCCTATTATGAAAGGCAGCTTGAGGAATTAGAGATAACAGTGGATCAGCAATGGTTTGCTCCTTATGTGACAACACAGCAGATGGATCGTCAGTTTGTTTATACGTTCACAAAGCAAATCACATCTGACATAGTGAGAACAGTCAAACAGAAAACTGATGAGCTCTTTTCCCTGTATGAGCAGGGAATCAGCAAAGCATATGAAAACGAAAAGGGAGAAATCGAAGGTCTGCTACAACAATCTGCCAGCCTTGATTTTGAAAAACAAGCATGGGAGGAAGTCCAACAAGGTTTTGAAAATGAAATAGAAGCTGTCAATGAGTGGCTTAGAAGACATGATCCGATCTTTTCATTAGAAAACAAGCTGAAGGATCTTCTCCAACGAGGGGCGCCAGATGCAGATAATAATATTTTTTCTGAAGTCACTATGCCAGATGAAGGTGTAATTGACCAGGAAGAAGAGGAAACGACCTTCACCTCCCGCATTCAAGAAGATTTATCCTGGATGGTTGAGCCGGTCAGTACGTATGTAAGCGAGTATAGAGACAGATCATTCTTATCTTCTGAAAGAAGGCAGCTTGAGAATTTTCTCACCCGCTATGAGAATCAAACCTTTGTCATTTCTTTATTTGGAGCATTTAGTGCGGGGAAATCGAGTTTCGGTAATGCCCTTCTTGGCGATACGGTTCTTCCAGTCTCGCCTCATCCTACAACAGCCACTGTGAACCGTGTAAGAAAGTCTGATAAAGAGCATTCTCATGGTACTGTGAAAGTGTTTGTCAAAAGTGAAGAGTTTTTAAATAATGAAATAAAAAAAGTAGCCAGAGAGCTTGAAGAGGATGTTCAGTTAAAAACCTTAAGGTCATGGGACAGATCTGAGAAAAATATCACCTCAACGTGGAAACGAACAAATATTCAATATTTAAAAACATTGAAAAGGTCTTTGGAACAATCACCTTGGAAACTGGGCGAAGAACTGACAATGCCGCTGCCGGAACTGCATGATTTGGTAGCTAAGGAAGAGAAAGCATGTTTGCTTCAAGAAGTCATTGTCTATTATGACTGTGAATGGACAAAGCGAGGAGTAGAGCTGGTAGACACCCCGGGTGTGAACTCTATTCATGGGCGTCATACGAACGTTGCATTTGAGCAAATGAGAGTATCAGATGCCATCTTCTATTTAACTTATTATAATCATGCTTTCTCAAAGGCTGACCAGTACTTTCTTCAGCAAATGGGCAAGGTTAATGAAACCTTTGAGCAAGATAAATTGTATTTCATAATTAATGCATCTGATTTGGCAAATTCACCCCAGGAACTAAACGGGGTAAAGAATCATGTGAAAGAACAGCTGAAGGGTAATGGTTTAAAAGAGCCACGTTTATTTGCTCTTTCCAGTAAAAAGGGTCTGGAGGCAAAGCAGAAAAAGGAAGTATTGGATCAATCATCATTCGGAATGTTTGAAGATCATTTCCGTGAGCATACCATAGAAGAACTAAAGCACTTAAATCTATTATCTATTAAAGGAAAAGCTGAAGAAATTCTTAATAAAATTGATGACACTCTTTCAGGAATGGCAGGAGACAAGGAAGAAAAAGAAAGACAGCTTGCAGGGCAGACAGCTACGATACAAAGGCTGGGGAAAGAGGCGGAAAATTTCTCACTGCAAAAAGGCAAGGGAGAAGTGCTTCGAGAATCAGAACAGCAGTTTGCTTATTTAAAAGAGAGAACTGCCTTTGTCATGAATGATTATTTTCCTCATGTCATTAATAGTGCGGTCATTAACGGCTCAACCAAAAAAGAGCTGAGAAACCAGCTCGACGGGGCGATTTATGAATTTGAAGGGTTTATAGAACAATTCCTTAGGCAGGAAATAGAAGCTTCCTTGATCCGATTGGAACAAAAGCTTAGAAGAGAAGGAGAAGAGGGAATTTCTGAATGGATGAAACAATGGAGAAAAGAGCTTCCATTTTTATCAGTCAGTAATAAGGAATGGAAGGAACAGTCCATTTCCCTGGAGCACCCTTCCTATTTAGCCTTAGACCGTGAGAAATATGCGCCTTATGTGAAATCCAAAAAGGACTTCTTTGAGAACCACGAAATTAAACGCCTCAAAGAATCGTTAATTGAGGATGGAAAGGAAGGAGCAGCTTCAAAACTGGCTACTGTAGAAGCAAAAGTAAAAGAAGAATTAATTGATAGGGTAGCTCAGTGGGAGAAGAATGGACAAAACCGTTTAAAAGAAAGCCTGCATCAGGAAAAAGAAAGACTTACTTGGATGATGGATACTTCCATGAAACCTGCCCTTGAAGCTGAGAAGGAAAAACTGACATCTATTTTTAGATGATCATTATAAAAGGGTATGGTTGCCTGCCACAGCATCTTCCTTCTGAAAGGATAACTGATGAAAAAGGAAAAGTAAGGGGAAAAAATAAATGAAATATGCAGTGAAGGGTAATCTTGAGAACGTCCACAACCCGAAAACACCGTAAACCGTTTTATCATCAACAAAAAGAGGATCCAGTTATTGGATCCTCTTTTATTATAAGACTGTTTAGTTCTAGTCTCGCTTTTTAATCTTAGTCTTCTTCTCCATTGCCGTTGTCATCGCCGTTACTTCCTGCCGATTGGTCATTACTGTTTTCTTCAGCAGGTGGAGCTGGTTCCGGATCAGGTTGTGGCTCCGGCTGTGGTTCTGGAGTTGTTTCTGCATTATTGTTGTTGCCATTATTTTCTTCAGCAGGTGGAGCTGGTGTTTCTTCTGGAGGTCCATTGTCGCCGTTATTCCCGCCACCTTCAGGAGCACCGTTCTCTTCCTCCTGATCTTGAGGCTGCTCTTCTTCCTGAGGCTGTTCTTCTTCCTGAGGCTGCTCTTCTTCTTGAGGCTGCTCTTCTTCTTGAGGCTGCTCTTCCTCCGGCTGTTCCTCTTCTTGAGGCTCTTCGTCTGCTTCTTCTTCCGGCTCCTCTTCTTCTATAGCCTCTTCATCAGGAACTGTTACACTTACATTGTTTGGATCACTTCGTTCCCCGTTTTCAACGGCTATCACCTGGAATTCGTGAGTAGTGCCTTTTTCAGGTGCATTTAGGATATATTGCATTTCTCCTTGTGTAGCTACTGTATTGAGAGATCCACCAGTACCATGACTCACTTCAAAAGAAGCTCCGCTCCCATCGTAATTCCAGGTCACAATAATTTGGTCATTCTCCTGATTGTAGGAAGCCGATAAACCGGAAACTGATGTGAGAGTTTCTGTTTCCTCTTCTTCTTCTTCTTCCTCTTCTTCAATAAATTCTTGTGAGACGCTGTCAGGTTCTGTCCCTCTGACAAACAATTCCTCAGTTATTTCAGACTGGGGAGTTTGAGGGCTTGGGAGCTTTCCGGTGCCTTTTTCGACATCCACTCTTACAACTGATTCCGGTTGTTCAAAGTCAGGAGTTTCAATACCATCAGAAACTTCATTCATGACAAGTTCAAAGATTTGTTTAGCGATTCGGCGCTCCGGTCCTTCACTTAGATAGCCTGCATCCCGGCCGCCGCTGAATCCTGTCCACACGGAAGCAGTATAGCGGGACGTGTACCCTGTAAACCACGTATCAGGGACACCGCCGGAAGGGATATTATATTGCTGTCTTTCATCGGCCGTAAAGTTTGTTGTTCCTGTTTTACCGGCCACAGGCAGGTTAGGAAGGCTGATGTCTCTTGCTGTACCATATGATTCATCAAGCACTCCTTTAAGCATATCCGTTATCATATAGGCAGTATAATCGCTCATAGCTTCGCTGGCTTCCGGACGAAGGTCGATTTCTCTGCCGTCAGGGAAGACGATCTTTCTTACTGCAAAAGGATCAATAAACTCTCCGCCGTTACCAAAGGCTGCGTATGCACCAGCCATTTCTTTACTGGAGACACCTTCTGCTACTCCGCCAAGAGCGTATGCTTCATGAATTTCTTCAAAAGGCATTCCTAAATTGGCGGCAAATTCTTGAGCCTCATCCAGTCCAACTTCCTGCAGAGCTTTTACAGCTGGAATATTTAAAGACCGGACCAAAGCTTCTCTCATGCTTATGTTGCCCATATAGTTTCTTGAGTAGTTCCTGATCTCCGTACCGTCTGAATAGGAATGTGGTTCATCGGGAATAATATGGCCGGTGGACCACTGCAGGCTTTCAATGGCGGGACCATAATCCAACACTGGTTTAATAGTTGAACCAGGCTGGGCCTCTGAACGTGTAGCATAGTTCCATCCGCGAGCAACCTCACCGCCGTGATGGTTGCCAACCATTGCTTTTATTTCACCTGTTTGAGTATCAAGCAGGGTGAAACCGACCTGGAAATGCTCATTATCAGGATATGAATCAATATAATCACGAGTTTGAATGACATCTTCAGCGTAATCTTGAGCAGAGGTATCAAGGGTGGTATAAATTTGAAGCCCTGCTGAATATAAGTCTGAAGAGGTGATCCCATCAATATTTTCTATTTCACTTTGTACATGAGAAATGAATGAATCATATACTTGACCTTCGGTTTCAGCAAGCTCAGATACATTCAATTGTTCTTCAATGGTAACAGCTCTTGCTTCGGCCGCTTCATCAGAGCTGATCAAACCGTGTTCTTCCATTAAAGATATGACAAGGTTTCTTCTCGATTCTGCAGCTTCCGGATTGTTTGTAGGATCGTAGTAACTCGGACGGCGCGGAATAGCTGCAAGAAGAGCGGCGTCTTCAATGGCAAGCTCTTCCACATTAGAGACGTCAAAGTAATACTGGGCAGCTTGTCCAATACCATAAGCGCCGTTGTTGAAATAAATAAGATTTAAATACATTTCTAAAATCTGATCTTTGCTGTACTGCTGTTCAAGGCGTACTGCAAGATATTGTTCTTGTACTTTTCGCGTTATCTGCTTGTCAGGGGACAGAAATGCATTTTTAACCACCTGCTGGGTGATTGTACTTGCCCCCTCAGCTCCAAAACCTGAGGATACGTTGGCTGCAAGGGCTCCAAACATCCGGCGCATATCAACACCAAAGTGGTCGTAAAAACGGACATCCTCAACAGCAATAAATGCATTTTTTACGTGGTCAGGTACTTCGTTTATATCCACCATGACACGATTTTCTGTGGCCTGGAGCTGAGTAATCAGTTCGTCGCGGTCATCATATATCTGGGCAGCCTGGGAAAAAACGAGCTGTTCAGGGTCAAGTGCAGGAGCATCCCTGATCATAGCGACAGCTGTAACTCCGCCTGCGATGACCAAAACGGCAAGTATAATAGAAAAAGCTATGACTATTTTTTTCCATAACGGCTGCTTTAGCGTTGTATGTTCTGCCTTTTTTTTATTGCCCCGTTTATTTTTTTCTTCAGCCTGACGTTTTTCTGTTCTTGAACGATACTCTTGACTCATTCTGCTAGATCTTCCTTTCTATCAGTTCAAACGAACCGAGCTCTCCTATCCTGTTAGACGTAAACGGATAGGATAAGTTACAAATTTAAAAATAGACACGGTCAATTATCTGTAAATAATCTAGACGAGGAGATAGACCTTGAGGCACGAGATGTCCTTTTTCTTCGATATCATTTTTAGGAATGGACTTGCGTTCCTTTTGTTCTCTGAACCAATAAACAAAGTGGGAAGCATCATATAAATATACTTCCTGTGTCGGTGAAAACCGAAAAATTAAAAATGCGATACCGCCTTGATTTACGACCTGTTCCATATGCTTTACCTGGTGCTCATGGACATTGCCAAAAGGGAAGGAAGTTTTGTTCCTTGTTTCTTTGGCTTCAAAATCAATGTATTTTCCAGCGTATACACCATTATAGTCAGTTGTGGACGGCTGTTTAAAATAGGCTTCCGTAATGGTGGCAGCACTCCTCTTTGGGTAATCAACTCCTACAATTTGCACAGGTGTTGGCTTTTTATGAATGACAGCCTGTCCGGTTTGTAAATAATATTCATTTGTTTCATTTAAATCTTCTTCCAAGGTCATCCCTCTGTTGCCAAATTGAGGAGATGTCCCAGAGAGAGACTTGGACGGCTTTGTTCCAGAAGGAATAAATCGTTTCCCGTTTGGATAGCGAAAGGCCAACAAATTCACCCTCCTTTTGTGTAAAATAAAGGACAGTCAAATGTCATCAACTTATCATAGCACAACTTCTCATTACAAAGAAGATGTTTTCTTGAACGTTTATAGGCTAAGTGGACAAGGGGGGAACTGTATATGTTAGAATAATTTTATTACATAGAAGGAGATGGGATAAGATGAGTGATAAGCCTATAAATTTGGGATTTGGCAACATGATGCCTTCTGGACGCATCGTATCAATTGTTAATTCGGATTCAGCTCCGACCAAACGAATGATCCAGGAAGCAAGAGAAAGAAAAATGCTCATCGATGTGACAAATGGCAGAAAAACTCGAAGCATTATTCTTGCTGACAGCGACCATGTCATTCTTTCTGCTATTCAACCGGAAACGGTTGCTCAAAGGCTCAATAGTAAATCAGATGAATAACAAAGAAGCTTTCGCTCTTCGCAGAGTGAAAGCTTCTTTTTTCCTCTGATTACTCAGCAGGACGATTCGGGCCCTCGAGCTTCTTATCTCCGTACCCGACTTTTTTCTCTTCCTTGCCTTTCACTTTCGCATTGTTTTGATTCGGTTTTTTTCTCAATTCAACCCCTCCTTTTTTCTTACTGTCCCCTTGGTTCACGCTGCTATGCGAATGGCGGAAAAAAAACAAGAAAAGGCACACATCTCTTCTTTCTTTTTCGAATAAGCACTAGTTTTGTAAGGTGGAAAGGAGAGCAAGCAGAAAGGTAGAATTACCTAGCTATAAGTGAATGGAGGAGGTTTCAAGATGAGTGAACGAATGCTGAAAACTAAAGAGGTGGCCGAATTGCTGCAAATAGCTCCTGCTACTGTTCATAAGTGGGTAAAGAAGCATAATATTAAATGTTCAACAAATGACCGGGGACATTTTTTATATGGAGAAGAGGCCATTTCTAAATTCGAAGCTCTTAAAAAGGAATGGGATGACAGCCGGAAAAATGACACCGAATCTCACTTATCTCAAGTAGCTTCAGCCTCAGTACTGGAAAAAATGGATATTATGACAAAGAGAATAGAACAGCTCGAAGAAATCATAGAAACAAAAGCAGATGAAGTTGTAAGTTACCAATTACTAAAGCACAGGCAGGAGCTTGAAGAAGTCGAAAGAAAAATCGGGAAGATAGAAGAAAGCCTAATAGAGATAAAAATGAAAGAGATAGAACCACAGGACGAAAACGGCCCTTCCAAAAAAGAAAAAGGGTTTCTTGCCGGATTGTTTTCAGTTTAAGGGGAAACCTTCCTTTGGTATGATAAAAAAGAGGTGAGAGATAATGTGGACAAAAGAAGACACCGCTCTTTTACATTCATTAACAAAGGAAGTAAAGCAGTGGAATGAAAAGGCTTTGAAACAGTATGAACAGAGCACCTTAAAAGAAGGTTACTCTCCCGATTTTTATGGGCAGGTGAAGCCCTTTGCCGACCACGTGAAAGAAGCAGCTGACAAATGGAGGCAAGTATCTGAAAGGTGGATAGAGGAAGAGAAGCCAAAATATATATACAAAAAACAAATTACAGACACTCACGAGAACCTCACTATTCTGTCAGTGACTGCTTTTCAAATAGATACGAAATCAAAAAGATTCCATGAAATGGTGCAGTCAGTGGATTACGTTCTTGAAGGAATACTTTATGAGTTAAAAGCCCCTTCTTAATAGAAGCATGCTGCTAAGGCATGTTAAAATATAGAAATAAATGAAGAAGGGGGACGTGTAGTGAGCTATCTAGTAACAACCAAGTGGCTGTATGAAAATTTGCATGATGAAAACCTTCGGATCGTTGATTGTCGTTTTGAATTGGGACAGCCTGAGCAGGGAAAAAAAGAATATTATGAAAGCCATATTCCTGGAGCAGTACATGTTGATTTGGAAAAGGATTTATCAGATTCTCCGGCAGTTCATGGTGGAAGGCATCCTCTGCCTGACATGGAGCAATTTGCGGATTTTATTTCTGAACTTGGGATTGATAAGGATACTAAGGTTGTAGCATATGACGACCAAGGCGGAGCCATGGCAGCTCGCTTTTGGTGGATGCTGTTATATCTTGGCCATCCGAGTGTTTATGTCCTTGATCAGACATTTACAAATTGGAAGAAAAAAGGATATCCTGTAACCGAGGAAATTCCTTCTATAGAGAAAAGGTATTTCTTTGCTGCTAAAGAACCTCGTCTATTAGTTCATTTGGAAGAAGTGAAGGTAGCATTACATGAAGAAGACAAAGTTTTAATTGATGGTCGTGATGAAATACGATACAAAGGAATCAGGGATGAGGTTGACCCGGTAGCAGGTCATATCCCTGGAGCCAGGCATTATTTTTGGAAGAAAGTATTAACAGAAGAGGGGAAATGGAAAGAATCTGAAGAGCTTCAAAGTCACTTTTCCGGGTTGTCTCATTCTGATGAAATCATATCCTACTGCGGTTCTGGGGTAACGGCGGCAGCTAATGTTCTTGCCTTAAAGGAAGCAGGGTTTGAAAATGTCCGGTTATATGCAGGGAGCTGGAGTGATTGGTCTTCATATCCGGATCTTCCCTATGAAACAGATAAATCATAATATAAGAGCTCATCCTTCCCTGCCGTAAATAGGGAAGAATGAGCTTTTTTTTCACTTCGCTTTATTACATTCATTGTGAGTTTTAACAAAATACGCACGCTTGTACAAGGTAAAGGTACAACTATTCACTAGAAAGGGCACTGCTTATCCGTTCTTTAAAGAACGATGAGGCAGGCGCCATTTATAATAGACTGACAGCATTCGGAGTGTGACGATGACAACCAGCAAAGATATATACCCAGCCATGGTGTTTACTGCCCCTGTACCAATCAATAATCCTGCAAGCATGGCCCAGGCGATATAGATCTCCTGACGCAGCACCATAGGCTTGCGTCCTGCAAGCACGTCTCGAATCATCCCGCCTCCTGCACCAGTAAGGGCAGCGGCTGCGATAACTGCACTCAACGGGTGATTCATCTCTGCAGCGTAAATGGCTCCCTGAACAGCAAATGCAGCAAGGCCAATGGCATCAAAAAATATTCCCCATTTTCCCCACTGAGTAAGCCAGAGATTCGGGAGAAGAAAAGCTAAAGTCATAACAATAAAAGCAATCGTAAACAGGTTTCCTTGCTCCCATAAAGCAGAGACAGGCACACCAATCAATAAATTTCGCACGGCTCCTCCCCCAAAAGCCGTAACAAACCCCAGGATATAAACTCCTAGTAAATCATAATCTTCTTCCATTGCTACAATCACACCACTTAAGGCAAAGGCAATTGTTCCGATAATATTTAATATGTCCCAGGTCATAGGCTGCTCCTTTGTATAATGTTCACGCTTATCTTACCAAAGCCGTGGAGAAATGAAAGAATGATCCACCCCGCCAGCCTGCATAAAAGAATGGTCCGACTGTTACACGAGGTAAGTGCTTCTTTGCAGTAAAAGAAGACCGCAAATCCTCTAATAAGAGGCGTGCGGTCTATTTTGCCCGGTCGCTGTAATGAGAGCTCGAGCAAAGCTTACCCTGGCTGCTTTTCTCGTAATCATTGGAAAAGTTGAAAACGTGAACCAAGCTAATCCCTTGAAGTGAAAGACTCACCTTAAGGGAGCATACTGTAAACACGTTGTTTGAAAAAAATGTGAAAAGACATTGTAAACATCCAATAAGACAGCTCTTAAAAACGTCCGGATTTTAAAATGGAGTAAATTAATAAAAGAAACATAAAAAAGGAAACAATAAAACTGATTTCAATGACTGGAAGCTGGACAAGAATAGAATTTTGGTCCCCAAACGTGGAACCAATAATAAGGCCTACCATAATGATACTAAAGGCAAGAAGTGTGATACTAAAAGAAATTCGGTTAACAATTTTGTCCATTTTATTTAAGAAGATATTCAGCGTAGGTATTTTTACGTCAATACCTACTCCTTTGTGGATCTGCCTTAACGCATCTCTTAATTCTTTTGGAATATCAGTAAGAATGTCCTGCTGTCTTTTTCCTTCTCGTCCCACTTTCGTAAGCCAGGTAAACGGATTTAAACGGTCACGAGCGAGCATTTTTCCGTAAGGCTCGGCAACTTCCACAATGCTCAGCTCAGGATCAAGTCTTTCGAGCAGGCTTTCGAGTGTAATAATCGCTTTGGCAAGAAGTGTGTATTCTTTGTAAATTTGGATCTGGTACCTATGAGACATTGAGAATATGTCATTGATTGCTTCACCGAACCGTACCTGGTTAAACGGCCGGTCATAGTATTTTTGCAATAAGTATTCCACATCATCCACAAATTGATCATGATTAATATCTTCAGGAATTTCAGCCATTTCATAAATGGTATCGGCCACTTCTTCAGGTTTCTTGCGGGTCATCGCAATAACGTAACTGACAAACTGGTACCGCATTGCTTTATTAAGGCGCCCTACCTGGCCGAAGTCGAGCATAGCGGCTCTGTCTTCATCCAAAAAAATGATGTTTCCTGGGTGAGGATCACTGTGGAAAAGGCCGTCAATTAACACCTGATGCAAAAAAGCGTCAGCTAATGAACGGGCCAGGGCATTTTTTTTAACCTCACTTCTTGATTCCGAAAGTTCACTGATCTTGTTCCCTTTAAAAAAAGACATAGTAAGTATGCGTTTGGTAGAAAACTCTTCATAAATTTCCGGGATCACGACCCGTTCAAATTCCTCCATGTTTTTCCTGACTTTATCTGTATTACGGGCTTCTACAAAATAATCCACTTCATCTCGTATAGCAGTAACAAATTCTTCTATTACATCCTGGAGCCGGTAAAACTGAGCCCATGTAAAACGCTGGTGAAGCAGTCGGGCTAGATCTCTAAGGATCTCTATATCTTTTTCGACAATTTCTTTGATATGAGGGCGTGATATTTTAACGGCCACTTCTTCTCCTGTTTTAAGGCGGGCCCAGTGTACCTGTCCGATAGAGGCAGCTGCAAGGGGCTTTTCTGAAATCTCTGAAAAGACCTCATCAATTGAGGTATCCATGTCCTCTTCAATCATTTTCTTTGCTTTTTCATAAGGAAAGGGAGGTACGTCATCCTGAAGCTTTTCAAGCTCCTGAATAATAGAAGGAGGAAAGATATCCTTTCTTGTGCTGATCATTTGGCCAAGCTTTATAAAGGTTGGACCAAGCTCTTCTACCACATGCCGAATTCGGGTACCAACAGATCTAGTTTCTTTTTTGTTTGAATCAGCGGCCAGACGCTTTGGGAGAGAAAGGACATGGAATAACCCAACCTCCTGGATAATATAGCCAAACCCGTGTCTTGTCAGAGTAGCTACTATTTTTCGGTAGCGGTTTGCGTGCTTGAGACCTCTAGAAAGTGCCATGCAACATTTCCTTTCTCCTGAATGTCTCGCTGGTTAGTTTGAGTTGTTTTCATCATCATTGTTTTTGATATGCTGTGCTAATTGCAATTCAATCGCTGCTAATTGTTCTTTTAGTTCATTTATATCTTTTTGAGTAGCAACACCCATGTCTTTAAAGGAATCCTGCATGCGGTCTTTAGCTTGAGAGGACCATTCAGCTTCTGTTGATTTACCTTTCGTAACCATTTCATCCATCCACTCATCGGCTTCCTTCGGAGTGATCTGTCCTTTTGAAACAAGGTCATCCAAATATGCTTGAACTTTTTCTTTCCCTGTCACTGCTGCACCGAGTCCTAGGAAAAATCCTTTTTTTAATAGTTCGTTCATCATAACCCCTCCTGCAGAATTTTGCCCTCTTTTTTCCCGGGCGAAAGGAAACTGCTTTCTTATCTCTCGATTTGGAAGCGAGCAGATAGAAGCTTTGATTTCCCCATACTTGTATTTTACCAAAACTAACCGGCGCAAAACATTTTAAAATACAGCGTTTAGGAAAAAAGCATCCAGCCAAAGGCTGAATGCTTTACAGGTTAGTTATTATCAGTAAACATAAGTACAATTACAAAAACAATAGTAACCAGAGAAAGGACAGATAAAGAAGTATACATGAACGTTCCTACTTCTTCAGCGCCATTTTCTCCGTTTCCATCTCCTGCTCCCAAAGCAGCAAGAGGAGAAAGAGCAAAAATCGCAAACGCCATCATTAACCATGCACTACATTTTTTGACCATTGTGATCCTCCTTTGTATGTATAGAGCCACTCATCCTTGGGTTCGATCCTTTGATGCCGGACCGAATTTCCGTGTATGCTGGAAAAAGATATACTCCCCTTCACACGATATCACTCTTATTATAGATGCTCTATTATTTTTTTTCAATTCCTTCCTTTTACAAGGATTTTGTTACGATAAGCCACGCTTTTCCTGTAAGCTTTCCTGCTTGTACCATGATACGTCCTGAACATAACAGCGTTTTTTCAAAAAGAAAGAAGAAAGAGGCGATAAAAATGACGAGCTGGAACACACCGGAAGAAATTACTGAAAAAATGAACAGAGCTAAACATGCACAAGAAACCTGGTCTTCACTGTCATTAAAAAAGAGAATTGAATATTTGAAAAAGCTGCGAAAGCAACTGTTGAAAAAGAGAAAAGAAGTAATCAGTATTTTACAGAATGAAGCACATAAAACACCGACGGATACCTTGACAGCCGAAATTTTAGCGACAGCAGATGCCATTGTTCATTATGAAAAAGAAATTGAAGGATACATGGCAGAGGAAACGAGAAAAACACCGTTTATTTATGGGAAGCAGAGGACCAGTGTAGTGAGAAAGCCACTGGGAACAATCGCGGTCTTTTCTCCGTGGAATTTTCCTTTACAGCTTTCAATGGTACCTGCACTTACTGCATTAGTTACTGGAAATACGGTAGTACTAAAGCCTTCTGAAGTCCTGCCAAAATTAAACAAATGGATGGAAGAGCTATTTTCCTCTGTCTTTCCAACTGGAACAGTTGAGGTGGTTCATGGAGGCAAAGAGCAGGGAATAGCCCTAGTTGATGCCAAACCAGAAAAGATTTTTTTTACAGGCAGTGTTCCTGTCGGCAAAGCCATTATGAAACATGCGGCTGACTATATGATCCCTGTTGATCTTGAACTTGGAGGCAAAGATCCGATGATTGTTTGTGAGGATGCTAACGTAAATCGTGCTGTTGAAGCAGGATTGTATGGTAGTTTTCTTCACAGCGGCCAGGTTTGTGTCAGCGTTGAGCGCATATATGTCCATCAATCAATATATAGAGATTTTGTAGAGAAGCTTCGCAGCAAAGCCCTGGAATTAACCCAGGGAACTGATTTTCATTCTGATATGGGCGGGATGACAACAAGAGATGGCTTTGAAAGGGTAAAAAAGCAGGTGGGGAATGCTATCTTTCATGGTGCAGCCTGTGTTACGGATGAGACGTGGAAACAAGCTGAGTATCCTTATTTTCCACCGACGATTTTAACTAATGTAAATCAAGGGATGGAAATTATGCAGGAAGAGACGTTTGGACCTGTTGTGACAGTCACACCCTATAGTAGTGAAGAAGAAGCGATTCGGCTGGCAAATGACTCGCGCTTTGGATTAAATGCAAGCATTTTCTCAAATAATACAGAGAAAGGGAAACAGCTGGCTGAACGGCTGAATACAGGAAGCGTCTATGTAAATGATGTCATTAAGAATATTGCCAATATGAATGCCCCTTTTGGGGGGGTGAAAGAAAGTGGAGCGGCAAGATACCACGGCAGAGAAGGAGTTGAAGCTTTCACGTATACCCAGGCTATAATGATTGAAAAAGGAAAGAGAAAACGTTCATTTAATTACTTTCCTTATTCCAAGAAGAATTTTAAGAGGATAGAACGCCTCCTTGCCATCATTTATGGCAGAAAATAAAAGATGAAAACGTTTTGATTCATCTTTTAGTCCACTATAAGGGACAAGTTGCTTGAAATGGCTTGAGATTATCTCTAACCATAGTAAAATGATGTTATAATTAGTAAGGATAAATAGGCAGCTTGTCTGTATTACGCTGCTCTTCTTTAATAAAGAAGAGCAGCAGGTTTTATGTGAGGCCTGCAGGACAAAGCAAATGACAGGAAAAAAGGGACATAATAGCCTGGTAAAGACGTAAAAAGGATGATTCGAATGACAACAGCGCAAACCCTGACAAATGAAAGGAAAAAAAGCATGAGCAGGATTCATATCGAAGACATAATCATAGCTAATCAAACTCTTAAGGATGTAGTTACTCATACTCCTCTGCAAAAAAACCAGGTTCTCTCTGAAAGATATGACGCGAATGTGTATTTAAAGCGGGAAGATCTGCAAGTTGTCCGGTCTTTTAAAATCCGGGGAGCATATCACCTTATGCATAGTCTTTCTAAGGAAAGCCTTGAAAACGGAGTCGTATGTGCAAGTGCCGGCAATCATGCCCAAGGAGTTGCTTATTCTTGTAAAGCTTTAAAAGTAAAAGGCAAGATATTTATGCCTAACACTACGCCCCGTCAAAAGATTGACCAAGTGAAATTATTCGGCAAGGAATTTGTGGAAGTTATACTGACAGGTGATACATTTGATGATGCATTTGCCCAGGCGATGGAATACAGGGAAGAGCACAATATGGAGTTTATCCATCCCTTTAATCACGAAAAAATTATTGCCGGTCAGGGCACAGTCGGAATGGAAATTATGAATGATATAGAAGAAAAAATAGATTATCTGTTCAGTTCAATTGGAGGCGGTGGCCTCGTTTCCGGCGTAGGCACCTATATTAAATCCATTTCTCCTTCTACCAAAATAATTGGAACAGAGCCAGCCGGCGCTCCTGGAATGAAAGAGTCTTTGGCCAGCGGAGAAGTTGTGGAGCTGGAAGAGATTGAAAAGTTTGTTGATGGCGCGGCTGTCAAACGTGTAGGTGAGATTACTTACGATATTTGTAAAAATGTCTTAGATGATATTAAGCTTGTTCCGGAAGGGAAAATTTGCAGTACGATTCTTGAACTGTATAACCAAAATGCCATAGTGGCAGAGCCGGCAGGGGCCATGCCGATTTCAGCCCTGGATTTTTACAAGGATGAAATTAAAGGAAAGACCGTAGTTTGTATTGTAAGCGGCGGGAATAATGATATTGGCAGGATGGAGGAAATGAGAGAAAGATCTCTTGTTTATGAAGGGCTCCAGCATTATTTTATAGTCAACTTCCCCCAGCGGGCAGGTGCCTTGCGTGAATTTTTAGATGAAGTCCTTGGGCCGACTGATGATATTACCAGATTTGAGTACACAAAAAAGAACAATAAAACAAGCGGACCGGCTTTAGTAGGCGTGGAGTTAAAATGCAGTAAGGATTATCAGCAGCTTATTGAGAGAATGCAGAAAAAAGGCTTTCAATACGACGAAATTAACAAAGATGAACGATTATTTACTTTCCTAGTGTAATGGAGAGGATGCCCCATGTTGGCGGCATCCTCTTTTTATATGATAATGATTGAACTGTCGATTAATTTAAAATTTCACTTACCGTAATTATTACTTAATAGAATTGAAAGAAATATAAGGGAAAGAGCTGATAAGCAGGAATCTGCGTTTTTCATTATCCTGCTCCTTAATAAAAAAGGACTATCTCTGTTTTATCAAGAATTTATTATATAAAACGAGTAGAAAAAGATGAAACAAAGGGGGAGTTGAAGTGATTATTAGAGAATGGAGTGACAGCTTTGAGTTAATTGAGCAGCACGAACATGCCAGGTTGTCTGGTGCAGTGTGCGCGTTTTGGGGAGATCCAGCCGTGAAGACCAGTTTGTGGGAAGCCGTCATTCTTGCTGTAAAAGAGCATGACAGAGCATGGATTCCCCTTGATAAAGAACCGTTGTGGAATGAAAAGAAACAAAGGCCTTTTTCTTTTACTGATTATCCAATGAACGAGAAAATAAATGCTTACTCTAATGGGGTAGATGAGATTGAAAGAATTAATCCTTATGCCGCCTTATTAGGGAGCCTCCATTACGCTTCTTTTTTTACGAGCAATGAAACAAAAATAGGTAAAGAGTTTTATGAGCAGGAACAAAAAAGACAAGATAAACTTAGAGGACAGGGAGCACGGGCTGGCTTTGAAACAGAACATGTAAACATTCTCCAATTTTGTGATGATATTTCACTATATTCCTGCTTAAATCAACCTGGAGTAAGCAAAGAAAAAGAGTATCCCTGGTTTAAAAATGGGTTTAGACAGCGTTTTGACTTTCTAGGTAAAAAACAGATGCAAGCCAGCTGGAGAAGTACCCAAGATATTGAGATAACACCTTTTCCCCTTGCTCAAAGGCTTTCTTTTACACTGAGAAGCTGGAGAGTGTCTAAACAAGATTGTAAAAAAACGGGCCTAGCAGCAGCCTGGAAAAAAAGAGAACAAATAAAAACATTTATTACTTTTCATCCCCCTTCGTAGTTCCCTTCTTTTTTCAAAATTGATGGCTGATGGTAGAATAGATAAAGATCATCTAAAGGAGGCCATTATGAGATTAGAAGGTAAGAAAGTTATAGCATTGGTAGATGAAGAATTTGAAGATCTCGAGCTTTGGTATCCCCTGATGCGTGTTCAGGAAGAGGGTGCTAAGGTAGTCCTTGCAGGGAAAGAAAAGGGCAAGGTATATACCGGGAAATATGGAGTACCTGCAACGGCTGAAGAGGCATTTTCCAGTATAGACCCAAACGATTATGATGGAGTGCTGGTGCCAGGAGGATGGGCACCTGATAAATTACGTCGTTACGATGAAGTGTTGTCGATTGTGAAACATATGGATCAAGAGAAGAAGCCAATCGGCCAAATTTGTCATGCCGGCTGGGTTTTAATTTCAGCTGGTATTTTGGAGGGTGTCAAGGTAACAAGCACGCCTGGAATCAAAGATGACATGACAAATGCTGGTTCAACGTGGGTAAATGAGGCAGTAGTTGTGGACGGTCATATTGTATCCAGTCGCCGCCCCCCTGATCTTCCTCCCTATGCAAAAGCATTTGCCGATGCATTAGCTAAATGATTTGCTGAGCCTGGAAAGAAAACCCGGACCATTTTTTAACAGTGGTTCGGGTTTCTTTCTTTTGATAGCCAGAAAGGAAGGAGCATATTTTGGTCCCCCCTTTGCTTTTGCCCAGTCACAAGGGAGATCCATATAGTTCTCTTCGTCTTTACGATGTTCGTACAAATTTTATCCCATCTCTTTTTTCCTGTTATTATCGAATGAACAAGGGAGGAACGTACATGGAAATACATTTTTTAGGTACTGGAGCAGGTGTCCCTTCCAAACAACGAAATGGGAGCGCAACGGCGCTTCGATTTCTTTCGGGGGCAAAAGGAGCCTGGCTGTTTGACTGTGGGGAAGCAACACAGCACCGAATGCTTAATTCTTCATTAAGGCCGCCAATGTTTGAAGCAATATTTATTACCCATATGCACGGGGATCATATCTATGGTCTTCCTGGCTTTTTAGGAAGCCGTTCTTTTATGGGAGCAACAACCCCTCTCACTCTTTACGGGCCCCCAGGAATAAAGCAATTTGTAACCATCTCCTTGGAGGCATCGGGCACGTATCTGAACTATCCTCTGGATGTGAATGAAGTGAGAGCTGGTGAAAAGATAGAAACAGATAGGGGTGCTGTAGAGGTAGTTATGCTGGACCACACTGTCCTTTCTTTTGGCTACCGTTACACAGAGCCAGCAAGGAGAGGACGTATGCGAAAGGAATATTTAGTGAAAAAGGGTTTGCCGCCAGGCCCTCTTTATAAACAGCTTCAGGAAAAAAAGGACGTTGTCATGGAAGATGGAACAGTGGTTCGCTGGAAGGAAGCTTTGGAACCGGACCGGCCAGGGAGGGTGATCAGTATAGCAGGGGATACCAAACCATCCAAGGGTAGCAGAACGTTAGCTGAAAACGCTGAAGTACTTATACATGAAGGAACATTTTCAGAAAATCTAAAAGACCATGCCGGACAGTTTGGGCACAGCACTGCTAAAGAAGCTGCAATCATTGCCAGGGACGGCAAGGCCAAGCATCTCATTCTCACCCATATAAGCCCCAGGTATGAGAAGGAACCTGAAATCCTGAGAGAAGAAGCTGCCAGAGAATTTTCCAACATATCTGTTGCTTATGATGGATTTGTTTATAAAGTGAAGTGAAAAAGGACATCCATTCTTTCCCTTACCTCTCTTTGTATAGGTGATTATTCTTTCCGGAATAATAATGAAACATAATATGCAAGGAGGAAAATTAATGGCTATTTATAAACAAATGGATGCAATGCTTAGTAAAGTGGAGGAGACGATTGCTATGGCACGCAGCGAATGGGAGGAGGGTCAAAAGCTAGAGTATTACAACCAGGAGGAATACAGTCTGTTACAACAAAGAATTAATGAAGTTGAGGATGAACTTTCTCACCTTTTGAGAAGCACTACACCTCAGCAGCGGGTGGAATTAGAGAGAGCACAGGCACGTTTAAGACAAATGCAAAATGCCATGATTCTTGGCCAGTAGGAGCAAGAGCAGCTCAAAGCAGGAAGCTAGATTATACTGAACAGCGCTCATAAATTTTTCAATACTCTAACAATTAATGATATGATTACATTATTAATGGGAATAAGTAGAGAAAGAAGTGGAAAAGGGGCGTTTTTATGCAGAGGAGGATGTGGCTAAGCCTTCTCTTGTTTTCCATATTTTATGTAACCGGTTGTGTGAATACTGAAGAGGAAGCATCAACAAGGAGCATTTCATCCATAGACGAAACGGCCGGGGGAGATAGAGAAGGGGAAAGTGAAACGACGTCTCATGAAATGATAAAAAACATGGAAAACAGCTTAAATACCATGACAAGTTATACTATGGAAATGAACATTAGGGAAAATAGGATGAGAGCTGATAAAGAAGAATTCTTAAAAGAAGTATTTTTACAATCTGAAGTGAAGTTCCAGCCTTTTTCCTTGCACAAAAGCTATGAAACTATGATTCATCAGGGAACTGGTGAAGAGATGTATTCTGAGTTTTATATAAACGAAGGCGGCTATTACCTCTTTCATTCTAATGAAAATACATGGCGGAGAGTACCGCCGCCAGTTGCAGAGCAGGCTCTTGCTTTTGTGGAGGCAGAAAACAGCATGGATGAGCATTTGCAATTTCCTTTCCAGGCCTTCAGCCGAGCTTCCATCATAGAAAAGGATGAAAAGTATGTCATCTCTTTTAAAGATATAGGAGTAAATATTGAAGAATTAAATACCCATATTTACCGTCTTATGGGAGACCAGGCTGGAGTCAGTCTGACAGATGGCCCTCTTAATGTTACATTTGATTCTTTGACTTATATTCTTACCTTTCATAAGGAAACATTTGAAGTTTCCGGTCTTTCTATTGACCTCCATTTTATCACACCATCTGAAGAAGGCGGTCTGCCAGCAGACATTATTATTCGGGGGACCTTCTCCGGTATTAATGATACAACTCCCTCATTACCTCCCCGGCCCGTTCAAGAAGAAGCTCTCGAAATTGAGGAGGAAGAAATGATTTATAACGTTGATGTCTCCTGGGCGGAATAGGAATCTTCCTGAAAGTTTTGCATTCTTCTCCTTAGGGTAAAAAGAAATAGAATGCAAAGAAGGAGGATTCCCGATGAGCAGAGCTGATTTAAATCGTAGATTAGACCGTTTAGTACAAGCGGCTAATGAAGCTGAAACAGCATTAAGGAGACTGCCTGAAATGGAACAGAAGGCATTAATGCAGGAAAATTATCCCTTTAATAAGGAATTTGGCGGGATAGTGAACGACCTTATGAAATGGCGCGATGCGGTCGTTGAAAAGAATGAAGAACAAACCGATCAATAAATCATCATTTTCCTCTTCCTGAAGGAAGGGGTGAGGCAAAACCGTCTCACCTAAGTAAATAAGGCTCCAATTATCGTCTTTGGTAATTGGAGCCTTATTTTTGGATTCAAAATCACTTGGTTAGCCGGCTGCACGCAGGAAGATACTGAGTGGAACAGATATGACTTAAGATCCCAAGTGCTTCACTTGAAGGTCAGGCAATGAGAAGATATGATAAAAGAATAAAATGCCTCCCGGGGGGAAAGCTTCAATGGAAGAAGTGTCAGAAAAACAGTTACATGCTGTTTTACAAAGAGATCAAGCAGTGATGATTTATTTTTATACCCCGTGGTGCGGGACATGTAAAATAGCTGAAAAGATGATCCTTGCCGCTGAGGAATTATCTGCAGCTCCGTCAGCATACAAAGGGAATGTTAATTTGATGCCGAAGATTGTTCAACAGCTGAAAATACAAAGTGTACCTTGTGTAAAGATATTTAAAGAGGGGGATTGTAAAGAAACAATCTATGCTTTTGGTTCAATCGAGTCATTTATAAATAATCTAAAGCCATACATAAAGTAAACAAGGGTACCGGCCAAAGAGAGGAGCAGAAGATATCATGAAAGCACCTGATTTTTCTTTGAAAAATATTCAAAACGGTGAATTTGTAAAGTTAGAAAGTTATAAAGGAAAGCCTGTTATGCTCACATTCTGGGCCTCCTGGTGTCCTGACTCAGTAAAAGATCTTGCTCAGAAAAATCACTTCTATGAAAGCATGAAAAGTGAGCAGCTCGTTTTTCTGACGGTAAATGTTACCGGCCGAGAAGGTAATAAAGAAGACGGGCACGCATTTCTTGCAAAGCAGGGATACAGGTTTCCGGCTCTTGCAGATGAAGGAACAAAAACATATGATAAATATAGATGTATGGGTGTTCCAACTACTGTATTGATCAATGAAGAACAGGAGATTGTACAAATGTACAATGACAAAGTTTCCTTTTTAACTATTATGGAAGGCGTAACAAGCATCTTAAAAAAGTAACAGCCGAGTCCTCTCCATAGAGAGCTCGGCTGATTTCATTTATCCTTAGCTCGGTTTTTTTCCGCTTATAATAATTTGTTTCATCTGTTCCCGGTTAGGATAATCATTTGCATCATAAGAGGCGGCTACCCGGTTAATGTCATATTCTACTCTTTCTATCGCAGCTTCTACTTTTCCATCTTTAATCGTAAGCAGTGCATAAGATGCTCGATTATCTCCATCAAAGGGAAGACCCACACTCCCAGTATTAATCACAGTCTTATCGCCAATCTTTCTCACAAATGGTGTATGAATATGACCGTAGATATAAAAGTCAGCATCCACCTGGGTCATTAAAGAATGTTCAAGTTCTTCATTGCTTGCTTCTTTTGTGACAATTTCAAATAAGCTGTCAGGGGTAGCGTGGAATAAGTGCATTGATATTTCATTTGTCAGGTTCTCATGGAAGGAAGAAGGCAGGTTTTCTAAATAAGAGATATCATCCTGTGTCAGTCTTTCAACTGTCCATTCCCTTTCCTGATTCATAATAGCAAGAGCTTTGTCAGGCACCTCTCCTTTTTTCACTCCCCTAACGATCCATTCATCTGCATTTCCCTTTAACACTTTAGCCGGGGTGGAACGTACAGTTTCAAGAGCGTTTTTAGGTTCTGGTCCCCGGTAACATAAGTCACCGATTATGTATAACTTTTTGACGTTCTTTTCAGCAAGGTCGTTTAATACTGCTTTTAATGCTTTAGCATTTCCGTGAATGTCTGAAAGGATTGCAACTTGCATTAATATTTTCCCCCTTTGCTCTTTTTTTCCATTATACATGAGTTGAGAAACAGTTACGAATCTTAACAATGCTTGGAATGGAAGGAGAAGGATTGGTTATGTTACAATCAATCCAGTAACACCGTGGAAAGGAGTAATAGTAGAAAATGAAAATAAAGACAATTGAGCCAACCCCAAGCCCCAATACAATGAAAGTAATATTGGATGAAACACTCGCCGGGGGAAAGAGCAATAATTATACACAAAATAATAAAGAAGACGCTCCAATACAAATTAAAGAGATTTTTACAATTGAGGGTATTAAAGGTGTTTATCATGTAGCTGATTTTCTTGCGCTAGAGCGAAACGCAAAAGTAGACTGGAAAGTAATTCTCCCGCAGGTCAGAGCGGTATTTGGCGAGGAGACTGCAGAAACAGAAGCAGAGCAAACAGTGGATGATGCCTTTGGAGAAGTACAAGTCTCCATACAAGAGTTTAAAGGAATCCCTATGCAAATTAAGCTGACCACAGGGGATGAGGAAAAGAGGGTGGGCCTTCCTGAAAGGTTTCAGAAAGCAGCCTTTGAGGCCCAACAAGAAGAAGATAATGTCGTACTAGAACGAAAGTGGGTTGAAAGCAGCACGCGTTATGGAAGTGATCTGGAAGAAATCGGTCAGGAAGTAGCAGAAGAAGTGTCTGCTGCCTACAATCAGGAACGTCTCGACAATCTTGTTCAACGAGCCCTGGCAGATGAGAATCCTTCTGAACTCCCTCAGAAAAAGCGAAAGACGGTGACACTTGAGGACTTAAAGGATCCTGATTGGAAAAATCGGTATGCGGCTATGGAGCAGATGGATCCAACAGAAGAAGATTTGCCTGTATTAAAAAAAGCTTTAGAAGATGAAAAGCCTGCGATCCGCCGACTGGCGACAGTTTATCTTGGGATGATTGAAAAGCCTGTAGTATTACCGCTTCTTGAAAAAGCGCTAAAGGATAAGACGGTTACAGTGAGAAGAACAGCTGGAGACTGCTTTTCGGATATTGGGGATACAGCAGGTATACCTGCCATGACGGAAGCACTAAAGGATAAAAACAAACTTGTGCGCTGGCGTGCAGCAATGTTTCTTTATGAGGTTGGAGATGAATCGGCAGTTGAACCGCTGAAAGAAGCCCAGGATGACCCTGAGTTTGAGGTGGCCATGCAAGTCAAAATGGCTCTTGAACGCATTGAAGGGGGCGAAGAAGCAAAGGGATCAGTATGGAAGCAGATGACTGACACCATTGAACAATCAAAAAATAAATAATAATATGAAGAAGAGGCTTCGCAAGAAGGAAGTCTCTTCTTTTTGGACTAAACTTGCCGATGGAGGAAGCGACACTTCCTTTGTGGGGGAAGTTTTTTTAGAATAAAATGGTTCATGGTAAGATAAAAGGACAATTACATAATAAAAAAAGGGGAGAAATAAATTGACGAAAGATGAGATTATGAACGAACTAGAAAAAAAAGAGTACACCGAAATCCTTGATTTGCTTGAAGAAGCTGAAAATGGAAAACTAGCTGAAATAGAAATAGTCAAATCTCTTGGATTATTAAGAGATGAAACATTAAATGACCAGGTTCTTCAACTTTTTTCTGAACTAGGCGTAGAGATTGTTTACGCTGATGAAGAATAAGGGGTCAAGGGGAAAGGGGTATTATTTTGCGCAAAGAACCAACACAACGTATTTCCAGAAAAGCTTTGCCAGTTTGGCGGTTTAAAGGGGCGCTAGAGAGTCTGTTCTTTTTAAGCATTCCGGTCTTTTACGGGATATTAATGTACTTTTACGACTTCCCCCAGTGGCTTTTATGGCTCTTTATAGGTTTGTATGGAATATTATTTTTGTTTTTTGTCTGGGTTATTCCAAGTGTCAGGTGGAGGAGATGGCGCTATGAAGTACATGAACAGGAAATTGACTTAAAGTACGGGGTGTTTATTGTGAGGCGAACATTAATCCCTATGATACGGGTTCAGCATGTGGATACGGAACAGGGTCCCCTTTACAGAAGATATGGACTTTCAGCTGTTACAATTTCTACCGCAGCAGACGTTCATGAAATCCCTGCTCTAACTGAGGAAGTGGCCGATAACCTTAGAGATCAAATTGCCATGCTGGCACAAACAGCTGATGAAGATGAATAAAGGAAAAAGAATGCATGGGGCAGCCATTGTCATATTATTTTTCGGCCGCATAAAAGATTTCTTAATTCCCTTGATCCTCGCTTTTGTGGTGGGGGGCACAGGACCAAACATATTTGGATTTCGCTTGGTATTTCCTATCATTCTGGCTATTATGCTGATCCACAGCCTGCTCTACTGGTTGACCTATCGATATAGCATCGAAGAGGGAGAGCTGAGGATAAAGCAAGGAATCTTTATTAAAAAAAATCGTTACATCCGCAGGCACAGAGTACAAAGCTTCGATGTGACAGCGGGCGTGCTTCAGAGATTATTCCGCCTTGTTAAAGTAAGAATAGAGACCGCTGGGGGAGGAAACGAACCAGAGGTTGAAATAGTAGCTGTCACCAAAGGAGAAGCAAAAGAGCTGCGGTCGATGCTTCTCAACCGAGGTACGACAGAGGAGGATGATACGACAGTAGAGGAAACGGCGGAGAAAAAGGAAGAGGAATTGGAAGCACATCCTGTGGACTACCAATGGAAGCTTCCAGTTAGAGACTTATTTATAGCAGGATTGACATCAGGTGGTGTAGGGCTGGTGCTTTCTGCTGTCTTAGCCTTGTTTACCCAAGTAGACCAGCTGCTCCCTGAGACTTTTTATGAAACAACATTAGGTTTTTTTGTGGAATCGAGTATTTTTGTTATTATCATACTTATCTTTCTTATCACGTTAATAGCATGGATTATTTCAATTTTTATTACCGTCATCAAATACGGCAATTTTAGCGTCGTCAAGAGAGGAAATGACCTTATTATTTCAAGAGGTTTGCTGGAAACAAGGCAGCTCACTTTAAACATTAAGCGGATTACTACCGTACGCTATGTAGCTACCATGATTCGCCAGCCCCTCGGTTTTACTAGTGTGTATGTAGAGAGTGCAGGAGGAGGAAGCAGTGATGAACAGCTTTCTACACTCCTTCTTCCCTTGGTCAGGAAAAAAGCTGCCAACGAGATCCTAAATGAAATTGTTCCTGATTACGTAATTGAAAAGCAATTGACACCGCTTCCTAAACGAGCGCTGATTCGGTTTATGGTGAGAGCTGTCATACCAGTTCTTATTGTAGTCATTCCTGCAGCTGTATGGCTTCCATTTGGCAATTGGCTGCTTATCTTTATACCTGTTGCATTTGCTCTTGGCTGGCTCCGGTATAAGGATGGAGGACATGCCGTAACAAAAAGGCATGTCATTTTCCAGACACGGCACTTTAATTTAACGAGAGAGGTAGTCCCTAAAAAAAGAATACAGTCTGTGGAAAAAAGCCATTCCTTGTTTCAAAGAAGAATGGACCTTTGCACGTTTACTGTTTCCATTCTCTCTACAGCAGGAGGGAAATCATTTTCGGTCCGTGATATGGCTGAGGATGACGGAAATGATTTGTATCAGTGGTATTCCTTTGAAAAAGAAACCCAGCAAGAGAAGGGCTAGACAGCCCTTTCCTTGCTGGGTTTTTAGTGTAGGAAGTTTATTTGGAGAGAGCATTGGAATAGGTAATAATGCTCCTGGCCCCTTGATCAGTTGTAAATTCAAATCGGTCAAAGATGGAGTCTGGACTATTTTGTTGAAGCGTTCTTTCATAATGATGCTGCACAATCAGAGTGGAGCTGTTCTTTTGGAACATAAGAAAGTTCACGCCTTGAAAGGATGTTTCAGCTTCTCTGGCGAGCAGCTCATGAAGCAGCCGATTATGGCATTTCACAAGGTCTTTTTCCGTAAATCCCAGAGTACGTAATCCCTTTTCCAGGGACTGCCGCGATTGTTGTTCTAACTCATTTAATAAAATGGTAAAAGGTTCAAACTGCTGTCTGCTGATCCGCACACGTGCCCCTTCACTCACAGGGATGAGTTTTCCATTTTCTGTTAAAAAGGAAAGGCCATCGGCGGGAGTGCATTTTATCCACTTATTTTTGTATTCGATTTCAAGGGTGAATGGGCATCCTTCCAGTTCTAGTTGTTCCTTACGCGTGTCTTCCTGCAGATAAAGAATTTCATTTATCTTTACAATGGAATAGTAAACAAAGCTTTCATCTTCAGGTTCCTGATCTATTTCTTCAACGTTAACGAGGGAAGCGTTATAAAACTGGAGTTTCTTTTCAATAGCGTGAAGAAAAGACGTATACTGTGCAGTTTTTTCCTGTAGCCACTGGCCTTTTTTCTGCAGAGCATCGATAAAAGAAGATTCATAGCTGCCAGTATATTCATTTTCAGCTTCTTTTACTTTCGTTCCCAAGCATTCAACAACTTCTCCTTCTAGATACATTGGTTCATTCAAGTCTGCTGATGCAGGAAGAGCCTGGATACCAGTGATTCGAACAGAAGCCATCCAAGGTTTATTTGGGAGGGCGTGAATGTTAGTAAGGATTCCGAAGTAAGAACCCATTTTCCCTTCATCTACGACTATTGTCTGGCCTTTATACTGACTTGCTTTGGCTCTATTCATGATAACCCTCGCTTTATTCTTCATTTAACAGAGTAGTTCTGCTAGTTTCGATATTTGCTCTTCACATTATACGGTGATTTAAAGAAGAGATTCAAGATAAAAGAAAGCACCCCTTCAAAAGAAGGAGAAAATGTAAGGGGTTGCAAATATCGTTTCTACTTTTTCGCTGCTGAATTCTTTGCTTTTTCTTGTTGAGCAAAGTAGTGAATGATCCCCATAGCCGAAACTGAGGCATCCATTTTTAAAAAAGCAGTCAGGTTTGAAAGGTCTTCGCTGTGGTCTAACTGATAATGCTCGCTCATTTCAGTGAAGAGAGTTTCTGAAAGCTTTTCTTCAGTGTGATGCTGCTCAAAGGAATCTTTTCCAATGGAAAGAAAACGAGGAAGCCACATTTTTATTTGTTTGTCTACTTCTTTTGGGTCTTTACACATTCCATAATGGCCAAAATAAATCCGTTTAGGTTCAAGAGCCATAATTCTTTCGAGTGAGGAAAGCATAGCATCAGGGTCAAATTGATTAGGAGAAGTGGATGGTATATATATGTCTTTATTCACTTTTTTTGCGTCAGGGTACTGAATACCAATGGTGTCCCCAGTAAATACCCCCTCGCTTTCAGGGTCGTAGATGCTGTAGTGGTGAGCTGCATGGCCAGGAGTGTCTAGAAACGTTAACGTCCGCTCGGAAGAAATAGTCAATGTGCTGTTATCCTCAAGAACGACGACACGGTCTTCCGGAATCGGGATGACAGGCTCAAACAACTCTTCAAATTTTTCTTTATAAACGGCTTTTGCCCCTTTAATAAGTCGGGAAGGATCTATTAAATGACGGGCTCCTCTGGGGTGAATAATTACTTTTGCATTAGGGCACTCTGTTAGAAGGAGTCCCGCACCTCCTGCATGATCCAGGTGAACGTGTGTAACAATAATGTAATCTACTTCATCAAGTGTTCTCCCAAGTTCTTTCATTCCTTGTTTTATGTAAGGAAGTGACATACTCGGGCCAGTTTCTAAAATGGTAATTCTTTCTTCATTAAAAATATAGACTCCGGTCCTGTTAGGAAGTCCTAAATCGTAGCCATCTATTACATACAAGTTGTGTCCAAGATCTTCACACCTTACAGACATTATGATCAACCCCTTATCGTTTTGAAAACCTTTCCATTTAAGTGTAGAAAAATCCCCTTCATCTGTAAAGATAAAGGGGATACTTTATTTTCCATTTGTTTTTTCGGAGGCAGAATACCTTTGTTCATTAATCCGAAAGAGCTTTTTCATTTCTTCTGCTTTTGATACCTCAATGCTTTCCTGCATTGAACGAATATTAATTTCCATTTTAGTCAGAGCTTCATAGAGCGGTTCTTTTTGCTCCTCCTGGTTTTCACTGCTTAGTGACAAGTACGTTTCAAGTAAGACTGGAATATCTTTTTGAAGCATTCGTTTACATACATATCGTTCTTCCACGTCAAGCTTATGAGCGTAAACAAGAAGCTTTTCCGTTTCCTCTACCAATCTTCTCAGGCGGTTTTGATGAGGAGAAGGGAGAAGGCTCCATTTGTAAATCAGGCGATGTCTGCATTCTGACAAAAGCTCACTATATTCCTTTGGTAAAGATGTCTGCTCAGATATTTTTTCTTCCTGTATTTTCTTCTTGGCAAGTGAAGGAGGAGCCTTTTTATCCGGTTCAATAAGCTGGCCCAGAAAGACATCATCTAACACGTTCAATTTATAAAAAATACCTTGAAAGTACCTGGACTTTTGCAAGCTTCTCACGTAGGTTTTTCCATTTTTTATATATTGAACAGAAGCTTCTTTAATACGGTGTCCCCGGCTCCCATGATGATATTTTCTCTGATAGAGGATAATAATCCGTTTTTTAATTGCAGCTTCAGACTTGGTAGTGTCATAACTTAAAAGCTTCATTCTTTTTCGGTTTACCTTTAAACGGAACTGGAAAGTGCCGCCGTTTTTTTTATAAGAGTGGGGCATTTTCGTCTGTTTTCCATTATTAATAAGCGTATCTAATACAGCCTCCGTATCTTCTATAAGCTGCAGGCCCTTTGCATCAGAAAAAATGTGCTGGTCTACAGGTTTTAAGTGGTCAGGAAGAAGTTTGTCAAACCATACGTCTTCTAGCCATTGTTTAAACAAAAAACCACCTTCTTTTAGTCATCTCACCTTTTATTCTAACAGCTTTGTACGCATTTCCTTGTTTAAATCATCTAGCTCGGCAATGAATTTTTTCCCTGATTGAACAATTCGTTCGTTAGATTCTTCTGTCAGTTCAATGGCAGCTTGGACATCATTATAAGCTTTCCGAAAAGTGTCGATGGCTACTGCAGGCTCTTCGAGGGTCTTTAATGTTTCTTCTGTATTGGATTTAAGCATTTGTGCATTGGAGAGGATCATATTTTCTGTTGCTTCGTTTACATTTTGGACAGCATCAATAACTTTCCGCTGGTTCCCTAAAGCAAGTTGGATGGAAGCAGTAACGGTTATAATATTTTTGGTCATCGTAATGGCATTAAAAATAGCTTCTTCAAGCTTTTCATTATTATCCAGAATAAGATCCACGGAGGCAAGAGACTGCTGAAGCACCATGACAGCCTGACTCATGTTTTTTATTCTTGATACAACCCTTACTTGTCCTTTTTGCAATGAGGCAGGGTTATCACGCCATTCTTCTTTCGTCATTTCCTGTTCAAGCATTTGGTTTAACTCCTGCCCTAATGCCATTTGTTTTTCCAGCTCATAGATTCGGGCGGTTGCTGTTTCTTTTAACTGTTCAAGCATTACATTGTCCTCTTGCAGCTTATCTCTGCCGGCAAGAAGTCCTTCAATAATATTTTCAACCTGTGCCTCTACCGTCTGGTACTTTTGGGCGTATTGTTCCATTGGGCTGCGACGCAGTAGTTTGTTCCATACTTTCTGGACTCTGCTTTCTTCTAAATGTTCGGGCTCAAGTTCTCCGACAATCACTTTTAATTCATGAAGCTTATCAGGTAACTCATTGTCTTTTTGATTCATCATTTCACTTACTGGCCGTTTTAGAGCTTCAAGTGAATCCCCTGCTTGCTTTTGTTCGTTTTCACCTAGCGAGCTTATTTTTGAAAGAAGCTCATCAACATTAGACTTATTAAGGTTATTTATATAATCCTGCGCATCTCTTTTTGCGTTCTCGCTAGTTTCTTGATTAAGGTTGTGATTTTTATATTCATCCATTATTGAGTACCCTCCTTCAGACATCTTCAAAAGTAAACCCTCTTCTTGTCGATATTGTATCATCTTCCATGAACATTCGTCCTGTTTATGATTCCTTTTTCAAATGATATTAGATACGATAAAGGGAAAGAGAAGTTGCGGTTTGCAATTCAAGAAGAGATGGAATAGAGAAACTAAGATGATAGATAATGAAAGCAGAGGTTAGGACTAGGCACTAAGTCTCGTATCCATAAAGGAGGAGCCTTTTATGTTTAAGAAGTATTTCACCATAGAAGAAGCAAATTGCCATATTCCTTTTGTTAAGGAAGAAATGTCTGAACTGCAGAACCTCCAGGAGAGCTTTACTGAAAGTGTAAAACATTATGAACTGGTTAAGCATTCTCCCATTCCTGATACAGGAGAGAAGTTATTTTATTTAGAATGCATGGTTGATTTTGTAGAGATTCAGGCCAATCTTCATATTGAACGTCTCGAGAGAAACGGGATCCTCGTAAAAAGTATTGATCACGGACTTGTGGACTTCCCGGCAAAAGTAGAAGGGGAGCCAGTACTTCTTTGCTGGAGGCAGGGTGAAAATCAAGTGAAGTACTACCATGGTTTGTTTGAAGGATTTACAGGCAGAAAAAAAATCTCCAGAACGGATGATGAAATTTAGATAGAGAGAGGAAGAACAAGCCATGTGTCTGGTCGCGGTAGCTTATAAGGTACACAGTAAGTATCCACTTATTATAGCAGCCAATAGGGACGAGTTCTATAACCGTCCAACGTCCCTTTTGCACCAATGGAAAGACGCTCCATTTGTTTATGCTGGAAGAGATTTAAAAAAAGGCGGCACTTGGATGGGAATGACCAAGCACGGTTACCTTGCTGCTCTTACGAATGTGAGAGATGGGAATGAAAAGGAGAAGGAACGTTCAAGGGGAGAAATTACAGCAGGATTTTTGAAAAAGGAAGACACGGAAAGTTTTTTTCAAAAGCTTTCTAAAGAAAAAGATGAATTCAATGGCTTTAACCTTATAGCAGGCACAGTCGATAACCTTTTTTATTATTCAAATAAGCAGGAAGGGAGAGAAGCGGAAGCCATGTTGCCGGGTATCCATGGCCTGAGTAATGCCCAGCTCAATTCACCATGGCCAAAAGTGGATAAAGTCAAACAAAAAATGAAGAAGCTGATCCAAGATGAGCCATTTACTGATCTTCCTGTGGAACCTCTTTTTGCAGCACTGACAGACACGGATAAAGCTCCTGATCAATTTCTTCCAAACACCGGGATAAGCATTGAGATGGAAAGGCTTTTATCTTCTCCATTTATTATCAGTCCTTCGTATGGGACAAGGTCCCAGACTGTGCTCGCGGTTACTGCTGATTACAATGCAAAGATGATAGAACGAACCTTTACAAATGGCGGCCAGGTTAAAGAGCAATCATTTTCATTTCCTATACAAACAAAGGAGGAACAGGATGTTAGAGAACTTTGAGATAAAAGCAGCTGAAGATTTAACCATTAGAGGAACGGTATTTTATGGCAGTGACGAACAAATCGAAAAAAAGCCTGTAATCATACTGGCTCACGGATTCAAAGGGTTTAAAAATTGGGGCTTTTTTCCTTATACCGCACAGCAATTTACAAAGCACGGCTTCATCGCAATTACCTTTAATTTTTCAATGAACGGGGTAGGTGAGGACTTGCTTTCGTTTACCGAAATGGATAAGTTCTCTGAAAATACTTATCACAGGGAAATCGAGGATCTTAACGAAATTGTGTCAGCAATTGAGGATGATACACTTCCTTACGCCGAGTTAATGGATAAGGAATCATTGTACCTGCTCGGCCACAGTAAGGGTGGAGCAACCGTCCTGTTATATACAAGGGAGAATGAAGAAAAGATCAATGGAGTAGCTACGTGGAATGCAATAAGCCAGGCGGATCTATTTCATGAAGAGTTGAAAAAAGAAATTAGGGAAAATGGGACTGGGTATATTTACAATGGCAGGACGAAAGAGTATATGCCTGTCAAACAAAAGGCAGTTGAAGATGTGGAGAGTAACCATGAAAGGTATGATATTATCCAGGCTGTTCAAGAAACAGAAACTGCAAAGCTCTTTATACAAGGTGGTGAAGATGCCCCTAAGCTTACAGCTGGAGCGAAGGAACTGAACAAAAACGCTGAAAATGGTCGGCTGGAATGGATTGAAACGGGAAGCCATACCTTTAACACCGCCCATCCTTTTGAACAATCTTCACCTGAGTTAGAAAAGGCTATTTCAAGCACGGTTAATTTTTTTAAAGTACAGGAAAAGATGAAAGAGAAAGAAAAGGATGGAAAAGAGAAGGAATAGGATGTGTAGAGTCTTGGGCAAAACCCAGCTAATAAGAAGGGTCCTCACCATCGGTGAGAGCTCTTTTTTTGTCTCCAGTATTCTACTAGTTGCTTGTTCAAAATACTCGCTTGCACGGTGTCTTCTATAATTCGAGTTTTGTTTACATAAGTGAGCCAGTTTTGTTTCAGCCTCTTATATATATGAAGAAAAAATTTTTGTTTCAAGATATATTATTCGGGGGATAATTAACTAAATATTCTAAAAATTGAAAGAGTATTAATACACGAATAAATGACGGTCCTAATTACAAAAGAAAAGAAGAACACTAATTTTTTTTGATAACGCGAGAAAACTAGAGAAATGAACAGATATGGGGAAGTAAATAGGTTATTACTTGATTTTCTTTGCGATCATGTTAAACGATTAAAAATACAAGCACTATTATTTTTATGTAAGTGCTGTATTTTCAAAAAACTAAGGTAATAATTGGGTAACGCCTGCGGAAAGCGCTTTCAAAGGAGGTGGAGTATGGGAAATAATTTGCCGAACCTAAAGTTTAATGGTATGATCTTGTATATTAGAGATAAAAAAAAAGATTGTAGGTTTCTTGTGTGTGAAACAGAAAAGAGAGGTGGAGAGGGTAATGACATTACGCAACTTTTCACGGAGAGTGGGTATGTATGACTCCCAATTTGAACACGATAATTGTGGCATTGGCTTTTTAGCTAATATCAAGGGGGAAAAATCTCATGATATTGTAAAAAAAGCCCTTGATATCCTGTGTAAACTAGAGCATCGAGGTGGCCAAGGAGATGAAGTAAACACTGGCGATGGAGCCGGGATGCTTCTTCAAATACCCCACCGCTTTTTTAACAGCAGGGTTAAAGACATTGGGATAAAGCTGCCTGAAGAAGGATCTTATGGAGTAGGGATGTTATTTTTATCCCAGAATGAAGAGCTTAGAAATAGATGTGAAAAACAGCTTGAACAGATTGTTGCAGAAGAAGGACAAAAGGTATTAGGCTGGAGAATCCCTCCTACGGACGGTTCAATGCTAGGTAATAATGCCAAGTCGACTATGCCTTATATTCGCCAGATTTTCATTGGAAAAAATGAAGCAATTGAAAATCAAGAAAATTTTGAAAGAAAGCTTTATGTAATAAGAAAGCGTGCTGAACAAGAGATTGGGCATCATGTCCCTGATGAAGACAGCTTTTATTTTGCAAGTTTGTCGTCCCGTACAATTGTATACAAAGGGATGCTGACAACTGAACAATTGAGCCAATTTTATAAAGACTTTGGAAACGATGATTTTGAAACAGCCGTTGCCTTAGTTCACTCCCGTTTCTCGACAAACACTTTTCCTAGCTGGGAAAGAGCTCATCCAAACCGTTACATGATTCATAATGGTGAAATTAACACTATTAAAGGAAATGTTAACTGGATGCATGCTAGAGAAGCGGTATTTCAATCTGATAAATTCGAAGATGACCTGGAAAAGATCCACCCGGTGGTAGACCACCTTGGAAGTGACTCTTCCATGTTTGATAATACATTTGAATTTCTGACTTTGGCTGGCCGTTCAATGCCACATACGGCAATGATGATGGTGCCTGAGCCATGGCAGAATGATCCTTTAATGAATGAAGAAAAGAAAGCATTTTACAAGTTTCATAGTACGCTTATGGAGCCATGGGACGGCCCTACTGCGCTCGCTTATACAGATGGCCGCAGCGTAGGCGCCTGTCTAGATCGTAATGGCCTGCGTCCTGCAAGATACTATGTGACAAAAGACGACCATATTCTTATGTCCTCAGAAGTGGGCGTGTTAGACATTGATCCTTCTAATGTGCTTTATAAAGAAAGGCTTCATCCTGGCCACATGCTTCTTGTCGATATGGAAGAAGGCAGAATCGTTCCAGATGAGGAAATTAAGCACACGATTGCTTCTGAAGAGCCCTATAAGGAATGGGTCGATAAACATTTTTGTGATTTAGATGACGTGATGGAAAGCCAGGACGTATACAACACCGATTTTGAAAATTTAAATACCCGCCACCAGGCTTTTGGATACACGTACGAAGAACTAGAGAAGATGATTAAGCCGATGGTTACTGAAGGAGTAGATCCAGTTGGGTCCATGGGATATGATTCCCCCCTTGCTGTTCTCTCAAAGAAACCTCAGCTATTATATAACTATTTCAAACAGCTATTCGCCCAGGTTACGAACCCGCCTATTGATGCGATTCGTGAAGAACTGGTTACTGCTGTCGGAACGACGATTGGGAAAGAAGGAAATCTTCTTCACCCTGCTCCCGAAAGTGCAAGGCATATCTTCCTGAAAACACCGTTAGTAAACAATGAGGAAATTGCCAAGTTGCGTTCAAACAAACGACCAGGATTTAAATCGGTAACTCTTCCTATGCTCTTTTCTGCAAAAGAAGGGGAAAAAGGTTTAGAGCCAGCACTTGACCAGCTGTTTGCTTCGGCAGATGAAGCCGTTGAAAATGGTGCAACTGTGCTGATTTTAAGTGATCGTGGGGTAAATAAGGAATCAGCAGCCATCCCGGCTCTTCTTGCTGTTGGCGGCCTCCACCACCACCTGATTCGGAATGGAAAGCGAACGCAGGTAAGCATTGTTGTTGAATCTGCTGAGCCCAGGGAAGTACATCATTTTTCTGTGCTTATAGGCTACGGTGTAGAAGCCATCAATCCTTATCTGGTCTTTGATTCCATTGATGCGATGATTAAGGATGGACGCCTGGAAGCGACTTCCTATGTTGAAGCCGTAGCTACTTATATTAAAGCAGCTACAAAGGGTGTCATGAAGGTTCTCTCTAAAATGGGAATTTCAACGATTCAAAGCTATCGGGGCGCTCAGATCTTTGAAGCAGTAGGCATTGATCCTTCAGTGGTTGATAAGTATTTTACCTGGACCACTTCAAGAATCGGCGGAGTGAACCTTGAAATCATTGCTAAAGAAGTCCTTCTTCGTCATACAAAAGCTTTTAATGACCGAGAAGGAAAAGACACAACACTTGAACCGGGTGATGACCTGCAGTGGCGCAGAAACGGGGATGCTCACCAGTATAATCCTCATTCCATTCACATGCTTCAGCAGGCATGCCGGACAAAAGACTTTGAACTCTTTAAGAAATATTCGAAATCTATTAATGAGCAGGAAAAAGAACAAACCTCACTGCGCGGTTTGCTTACCTTTACAGACAACCATAAGAGCATTCCTTTAGAAGAAGTAGAACCTGTTTCAAATATCGTCAAACGTTTTAAGACAGGCGCCATGTCTTTTGGGTCCATTTCCAAGGAAGCTCATGAGGCTTTAGCGATCGCGATGAATCGTATCGGTGGTAAGTCCAATACCGGGGAAGGCGGGGAAGACCCAAAAAGATTTACTCGTGATGCAAACGGGGATTCTAGGAGAAGCTCTATCAAGCAGGTCGCCTCCGGCCGTTTTGGAGTTACAAGCCACTATCTTGTAAATGCAGATGAAATTCAAATTAAGGTTGCTCAGGGCGCAAAGCCTGGAGAAGGCGGACAGCTGCCTGGGAACAAAGTATATCCGTGGGTTGCCGAGGTACGAGGAACGACTGCGGGTGTAGGACTTATTTCGCCGCCGCCGCACCATGATATTTATTCTATCGAAGACTTAGCGGAATTGATTCATGATTTGAAAAATGCTAACCCAAGTGCATATATCAGTGTAAAGCTTGTATCAGGAACAGGCGTAGGTACCATTGCTGCAGGTGTAGCAAAAGGGCGCGCAGACGGTCTTGTTATAAGCGGATATGATGGCGGAACAGGTGCTGCTGCCAGAACAAGTATTAAGCATACTGGTCTTCCGTGGGAGCTTGGACTGGCTGAAACCCACCAGACTCTGGTGTTGAATAACTTGAGAGATAGAATCTCAGTGGAAACTGACGGTAAGCTGATGACTGGGAGAGATGTGGCCGTAGCTGCACTTCTGGGTGCTGAAGAATATGCGTTCTCAACAGCTCCACTTGTCGTTCTTGGCTGTGTATTAATGCGTGTCTGCCACTTGGATACATGCCCAGTAGGGATTGCCACTCAAAACCCTGAGCTTCGTAAAAAATTCGTCGGAACTCCGGATCATGTAGTGAATTTCATGTATTTTGTAGCGGAAGAATTGCGTGAAATTATGGCTGAGCTAGGTTTCCGTACTATCGAAGAAATGGTTGGAAGAACAGATATATTAGAGCAGGTTGAAGAAGTGGACAACTGGAAAGCAAATACGTTAGATCTCACTCCTTTGCTATTCCGTCCGCACGAAGATAATCAAGAAAAGCACTACCGCCATAAAGATCAAGACCATATGATTAATGAATCATTGGATATCCGAGAAATTCTACCGCTGGCCCATTCAGCCATTGAAAATGGAGAAACAGTGGAAGGCACCTTCAACATTAAGAATACAGACCGTGTGGTTGGAACCATTACAGGGAGCGAAGTAACGAAAAAATTTGGCGCCAAAGGACTGCCGGCGGATACTATAAATCTTCAATTCCTTGGATCTGCAGGCCAGAGTTTCGGAGCTTTTCTTCCCGCGGGGATGACTATGACTCTTATTGGCGATGCGAATGACTATTTAGGAAAAGGTTTATCAGGCGGAAAGGTCATTGCCTATCCTCCAGAGGAGTCGACTTTTGCTCCAGAAGACAGCATCATCATTGGAAATACTACTTTCTATGGTGCGACAAGCGGAGAAGCTTATATTCGTGGGGTTGCCGGTGAGCGGTTCTGTGTTAGAAACAGTGGAGCTAGCGTAGTGGTTGAAGGTGTAGGAGACCATGGTTGTGAATATATGACAGGAGGCCGAGTTGTGGTTCTTGGAGAAACTGGCAAGAACTTTGCAGCTGGTATGTCAGGCGGTATTGCTTACGTATTAGACAGTGACGGAACGTTTGCACAGCGATGCAATAAAGAAATGGTCCAGCTTGAAACGTTGCAAGATGGAGAGGAAATTCAAGAATTAAAAGCAATGATTAAAAATCATGTAGACTATACTCATAGCTCACTCGGTGAAACAGTATTGCAGCAATGGGATAAAACAGTTAAACAGTTTGTAAGAGTTATTCCAATGGATTATCAACGGATGCTTGAAGCTGTTGAGCGCATGAAAAAAGAAGGCATGACAGAGGCCGAAGCGATCATGGTTGCTTTTGATGAAAATAAAAATGAAAAAGCTCGGGTAAGCGGCAAGTAAGACAGCTGCTTCTTGAGCTCTCCCTTTCAAGTTAGGCAACCAAGACTAGGAACGTTTGGAGTGAGTAAGATGGGAAAATCAACAGGTTTTATGGAATATAAGAGAGAAGCACCAGCAAAAAAAGATCCTCTTGCGAGAGTAAAGAATTGGCAGGAGTTCACTATATTAATGCCCGAAGATAAGCTATCTGAGCAGGGTGCCCGCTGCATGGATTGCGCGATTCCTTTTTGCCAGGCAGGAACAACGATGGATGGCTCGGCGGAAATTGGCTGTCCAGTTCACAACTTGATTCCAGAGTGGAATGATCTTGTTTACAGAGGGAAATGGAAAGAAGCTCTAGAAAGACTTCATAAAACGAATAATTTCCCTGAATTTACAGGCAGAGTCTGTCCAGCACCGTGTGAAGGTTCCTGTACAGTGGCTATTAGTGACGACCCTGTATCCATTAAATCAATTGAATTTCATATTGTTGAAAAAGGATTTAAAGAAGGTTGGATCAAGCCTGAGCCTCCTAAAAAACGTACAGGCAAAAAGGTGGCTGTCATTGGATCGGGGCCAGCTGGTCTGTCTGCTGCCGCCCAGCTGAATAAAGCAGGTCATACAGTAACAGTATTTGAGAAAGATGATCGTGTCGGAGGCCTCTTAACTTACGGGATTCCAGACGTAAAACTTTCTTTTGAAGTCCTTCAACGACGGGTGAGATTATTAGAAGAAGAAGGAATTACCTTCGTTACTAACACAGAGATTGGTAAAGATTACCCAGCAGAAAAGCTGAATGAAGAATTTGATTCCACTGTGTTATGTACAGGTGCCCAAGTACCAAGAGATGTGCCTGCGAAAGGCAGAGATTTAAAAGGGATTCATTATGCAATGGAATTCTTAAAGAAAAATACAAAGTCACTTCTTGACTCACAGCATCAGGATCAAAATTATCTGTCCGCTAAAGGAAAGAATGTTATTGTGATTGGCGGGGGAGATACAGGAGTGGACTGTATCACTACATCTTTGCGTCATGGCTGTGAATCTCTTGTACAATTTGATATTCATCCGGAAAAGAATAAAGACAGAGAGCCTCTAAATCCTTGGCCATTATTCCCTGTCGTTTATAATCAGGAAGATGGGCATAAAGAAGCTGAAGCAGTATTTGGCAAAGACCCTAGAGCATATAAGCTTCAAACGACTAAATTTGTCGGGGACGAAAAGGGTAATGTTAGAGAGCTTCATACTGTAGAGGTCGACACAGTATATGAAAATGGCAAAAAGTTGAGAAAAGAAATTCCAGGAACAGAACGAGTCTGGAAAGCAGATTTAGTTCTTTTGGCAATTGGTTTTACAGGTCCAGAAAAGCATTTACTTGATGAGTTGAAGGTAGAAACAACCGAGCGAAGCACGGTGGATGCTGAATATGGAAAATATAGTACAAACGTGGAAGGTGTATTTGCTGCTGGAGATAATCGTCGTGGCCAAAGTCTTGTCGTGTGGGCAATTCATGAAGGGCGCGAGGCAGCAAGAGAGGTTGACCGTTATTTAATGGGAAGCTCAAACCTGCCATAATCATTTAAGAAGAGGGTGTCTCAAAAATGTAGTGGATCTACTGAGACATCCTCGCTTTATTTGGTTCTATGAAATAGGATGGAATAGACCTTCCCCGGTTTGGGAAAGGTCTTTCTTTTATTGTCTCTTTTCTCTGTTTCCTTTGCACACTTTATCCCAGTGTGTGATTACTTGACCGGTTGTATGTTTTTTATATGGACTTTGTAATAGAAGACGAAGGTGGAGGGAGTGGAAGAGAGGCTTCCTGTTGTTTTCTCAGTTTTAATAAATCCTCCACAGTATCATGGAGGGAAAGAAATTCATACAGGGCAATTGAAGTTCCAGAAAATAGATGATAATGGTCTGTATTCAATGGTGAATAATTTTTGTTGTGCGTAATAAATTGATTTTTTAAGTTTTCAATCAATAAGTAGTGTTCTTCATCAAACGTGTGAGTGCCCGCAATAAAGGCTTTTTTTAAAGAGGTAATCAACGCCCAAATACTTCTTTTTTCTTGATCATTGAAAGAAAGATCTCCTTCTATATACTGTAAGTGGCCGAGATGAAGAGAGATACGCTGCAGAATTCGCAATCTTTTTTCAAGATACATAAACTTTCTTAATTCGCGAAAAGAGGCATGATGAAACTTCCATTCCTTTCGTTGATATTCAGCCAGTTCACCGCTTTTTTCAATCTCCTTGCGCAGTCTTTGAAACTTCTCCAACTGTGGGGCCGCAGGACGTATGGTGTTGTTTTGTAACACCGAGGAAGAGAGCTCTTCCAGTATATCTCCGCTTATTATAAACAATTGATCAAGTTTTTTTTCTAAGGCCGGTATAAATTTTGGAGGCAATAATAACACGTTTACCAAGGTTGAAGTAATAAGGCCGATAAAAGTTCCGCCGAGGCGAGTGAAGAAATCACCCATGTAGTTTACACCTATGTCAGGAATCATAACCACGGCAGTTAAACAAGCAACGAGCATGCCATCTTGAAGCTTCAGGTTATGGCAGATAAAGAGTGTTAAAATAGCAGATAAAGCAAAGGTATAAGGGGTGACACCAAGAAAAAAGACAAGTCCTAAAGAAATTGCAGCACCTATCGCAGAGGCAGGAAGGCGAATAAACCCTTTACGAATCGATTCGTAAGCTGTAGGTTCAATCGTTACAATGGCAGTCACAACGGCTAGTACGGGAGGAACCTGCAAAAACTGACAAATTAATGCTGTTAGGAGGACAGCCACCCCCGTTTTAGCGATTCGTCCTCCAATCATGCGAACTTTTAATTTCCCGCTCCACATTTATAACCACACCTTTATCTTCACTTCTTTTTCCGTTCACTTGCTGACTCTTTAATCATACCGGACAAATTATCAAAATCAAAATTGAAATTTCACGTACCGTAATAAATGAATTAGCGAAAAAGAAATCAGGTAACGATAATATAATTATGTAAAGTAAAGCTGGCGATTTATTTACAGCTGATCTGGGGAAAAGAAAGGTAGTATGACTGCATTTTTTTAGAAACCATGTTTAAAAGGTATTAGCTTGCAAGGACCTCAATCCGGTGATAGGTTAAAAGAGAAAAGGTGCTTTAGTCATTAATAGGAAAGAAGGAGGAATTTATAATGGCAGCTGATGCAAAAATAATCCAGGCTCCTTATAAGACAGGTGTGTATGTAGGGGAAGAAATTGACCAAAAAGGGGAAAAAACATTAGTTAAAGTAAGAGCAGTTTTAAAACATCCAAAACAAGGAGATCTACATAACCCAAAACAAGTAGATGTTCCTTTATTTCATGAACGAAAGGCTTTAGCTGAATTTGAGAAGGTGTGGGTTCAGACTGACATGCTCAGAAAGTACGATGAAGAGCCTCCTGATTATAAAGAATCATTAAAGCACGCGGTTGAAAAAGAAAAGGGCTTATTAAGAGAAAAAAATGACGAATGGTCTCAAAAAGCCTTAAAAACATTGGAGACAGTAGAAAACGATTATAAATTATAAGAAAGGAAGCTGAGGAAGGTGAACAGGGCAATATACGCAGCCTTGCTGTTAGTCCTTTTGATCACTGGCTGTAATGGTGAGGAAACGGAGTCCGTCCAAGATGCTGAAGAAGAGGGAGTAAACGATGAAAGTGCAGAAAGTGTATCAGAAGGTGAAGGGTCTTCTGAAGACATAGAAGAGTCTGGTGAGGAAGCAGAAAGCCTGCAGGTTCAAACAGAAGCTGAAGACTTAAATGTTCCTTGGTCCATTAATAAAGTGAATGAAACCTTTTATATATCGGAAAGAGAAGGGTCTATCGCTGTCATTGAAAATGGTGTAATCAACCGAGAGGATATAGATGTTCAAGAGACCTTCACCCATGAAGGAGAAGGGGGATTACTCGGCTTTGTTCTACACCCGGAGTTTGAGGAGAACAACCAGGCTTTTTTGTATTATACGTATCTAGAAGACGGATTGAAGAATCGAATCGTAATCGTTGAGAGGGACAATGGGGAATGGACCGAAAAAGGGGTGATAAAAGATAATATTCCTGGAGACTCCATTCACAATGGTGGAAGGCTGGCTATTGGACCTGATGGGTATTTGTATGCTACTACAGGGGATGCATCTGAGCCGGATCTAGCACAAGATGAAAACAATCTTGCAGGTTCAATTTTGCGCTTGACACTTGATGGGAAAGTTCCAGAGGACAATCCATTTGAAGACTCAGCTGTTTTCAGCTATGGACATAGAAATCCTCAAGGTCTGTCATGGGACAGTGAAGGAACAATGTACAGCACAGAACATGGACCTGTTGGAGAAGATGAGATTAATCGAATTGAGGCGGGAAATAATTACGGCTGGCCTCTAATCTCAGGTGATGAAACAGAAGAGGGAATGGAGGAACCATTGCTTCAATCTGGCGAGGATACTTGGGCGCCTTCTGGCTCTGCTATGATTAACGACCGGTATTTACTAGTGACAGGACTCCGGGGAGAAGCATTGTTTGGAGTTGACGTAGAAGAAGAGACGATAGAGCGCCTTTTTGAAGGTGAAGGTCGTTTACGTGATGTCTTTATAGAGGAAGAGACCGTTTATATTATAACTAATAATACTGATGGAAGAGGGCAGCCTCAGGAAGGTGACGACCGGCTTGTGAGAATTGATAATTTCTTTCAAGATTAAAAATCTAAGTATAAAATAGGAAAACCGGCCATTGAGAAGCGCTTCTCAATGGCCGGTTTTGTAGTAATAAAAAAGATGGATGAATGAGAACTCGAACGATTAACCATTGCCTCTTTCTAAGACACCTTCTTTATCGCCATCATAACCAAGAGTGTGTAAACGGATAGACAAATCTATTAAGAACATATCCTCAGGATTATCCAGGTCACAGCCAGTCATGTTTTCAATTTTTTTAAGTCTGTATAAAAGAGATTGGCGGTGGAGGTTAAGGGCACGTGCCGTTTGGCTGACGTTGCCTTTATGCTGGTTATAGACTACAAAAGTATGAATTAAATCAATTCCTCTTTCTTTTGAATAATGAACAATAGGAGCAATGGTGGCGTCTGTAATCTGCTTTAATTCATTATTTTCAGCCAGAGCCATGAGAGCTCTGTCAAACCTGGTATCTGCATAAGTACTGATATAGCCTTTACCTCTTTGTCTTCGTCCAATATCAAGCGCCGTTCTGGCTTCCTGGAAACTATCGTAAAAGGACTGCTTGCCAGATGTTTTCGCTACCCCCCACGACACAGTGAGCTGAGGAAGCTTTTGTTCTAAACGATACTGTAAAAGGTCCAAAAAAGGAAAGATGGTTTCCATATTTCTTTCAGAGCGGACTTCAACAAATACGACTAATTCCTCCCGCTGAAAGGTGCACATCGTTTTTAATTGCATTGTCCTCCCTGCATGAAAAACCTCTTCTTCAAACATACTGCCAAGATGATGCAGCCATTGTTCATAAGAAGCATGCGGCTGAGGGTTATGATCATATAACACCCGAAGGTTTTCCGGACGTGCCAAAAGACAGAGATAGGGAACGTTCAGGGAATACCCAAGTGACTTTGCCCGTGATAAGGCTGCATCCCAGCTGGAAACCTGGCCTTTAGCCAGGCTCCAGACAAAATCATCCCTAAGACGCATTTCCGTTTCAAGGACAGCATGATCGTGCAAAAAGCATAAAGCAGAGGCTGTTACTGCATGTTCTAAAAGAGGCAGGGTATGATCATTAAAAACGCTTTCTTGAGGTTCTGGAAGGGATATAAGAAGAAACCCCTGGATTTCCCTTGCACTTTGAATAAGGATTTGAAGGACGGATTCCTGCTCAATATCAAGCCAGTGCATATTTGGCTGGGAAAATGATTCGGGGGTGTCTTCATGAAACATACTGAGTGGATCAACAGTATGATATAAATAATTTTGCCAGATCTCCTCCAGCTCATGTCCGTTCTTGCTCCTGCCTTTGATCACACCTCTTTTATCCAAAATTAAAACAGGTGCCTTTAAGTGCTTGTGGACATAGGTACATATTTCATTAAGACCTTTTCCTTCAAGAATAATTTCTAAGAGCTGTTTGCGGAACTCTTCTGACATTTTAACACCTTCGTGTTCCTGACGGTGAAGGGCCTGTGAAATGGCCTGGCTGATCTCTGCAAATCTGACTTCCCAGGGAATTTCGATGATGGGGAAGCCGTGGGTTTCTGCGTAGGCTAACACCCCTTTAGGAATTTCTCTTACGTATCTTCCTACTGCCATAATTAAGGCAGCTGCATCTGAATCCATCACTTCTTTTACGAAAGACAAGAGTTTTTTTTCATCGTTTCTGCACCCGATCCCGGTAGTCAACACGACTTCATTCTTTCGTACAAAATCTTCAACTGGTGTCTCGATAATTGATACCCACTCGACGGGCTTATCGAGGTTGCCGTTTCCTCCTGCCATTTGTTTCGCTTCTTTCAAAACCTCAAAAGAAAGAATATTTTCCACCGTTAACAATATCATCACCTCTCAGATGCTTATAAAAAGCACGAAAACATGAGAAAAGAGTAAGAATGCTTAATTAATCCAAGTTTTAGACCTATTATAGCATAATAGTGAGCCTAAGGGCTTAATTTGAAACAACAATGTCAGAAAATAGTTCATTCAATGTGATGAAAAAAGAATTGAAAACTTCATACAAAATGACAGATGGTAAATTTTATTCTTTTTCGTAAGATGATAGTAGAAATTAAAGTTCCTAATTCTTAAAAGGAGTGATCCAAATGACGATCAATCAAAACAAAGGCGCATCCCTATCTACAAAAGCGGTATGGTCAGGCGAAAAAGAATACAGGGTGCACGGAGCGTCTCAGGTTCCAGTGGTACACAGTGTTGCTTTTACGTATGACGACTTGGATCACTGGTATGATGTGGCTGTGGGCAGAGAAAAAGGCCATATTTATGGAAGAAATACAAATCCGACTGTTGAGTCGTTTGAACAAAAGATAAAAATATTAGAGGATGCCGAGGCAGCTACTAGTTTTTCTACCGGGATGGCTGCGATCAGCAACTCTCTTGCAACTTTTTTAAGACCTGGAAGCCGCGTTGTATCTTGTAAAGACACGTACGGTGGAACAAATAAGATTTTCAGTGAGTTTCTCCCTCAGCTTGATATAGATGTGAAACTTTGTGAAACCGGGAACCATGAACAAATTGAAGAAGAAGTGCGCAAAGGATGTGACATCCTCTACTTGGAAACACCTACGAACCCAACGGTAAAAATTACAGATCTTGAGAGGATGGTAAAGGTTGCAAAAGAAGTAGGGGCTCTTGTATTTGTGGATAATACTTTTGCAACTCCTATACTTCAGAACCCACTTGAGTATGGTGTGGATCTCGTCATTCACAGTGCCACCAAATATTTGGGAGGGCATGCGGACGCTCTTGGAGGAGCTGTTTGTGGTTCAAAAGAACTGGTAGAGAAAATATACCACTATAGAGAAATTAACGGTGCAACCATGGATCCGATGGCGGCATACCTCATTCTACGTGGCATGAAAACACTTCATTTACGGATGAACCAGCAATGTAAATCAGCCATGAAAATTGCAGAATACTTGAAGAATCATGAACAGGTTGATCAAGTGTTCTATCCAGGTCTTGAAGATCACCCAGGTCACGATATTGCGAAAAAGCAAATGCGGCAGTTTGGCGGAATGCTGAGCTTCTCTGTTAAAGGCGGTATGGATGCAGTAAAGCAGTTTCTTCCTAAACTTGAATTTGCCAACCGGGCAGCGAATCTTGGGGCGGTGGAAACGACTGTTGGACCGGCTAGAACAACCAGCCATATTGAGAACACGCGAGAGGAAAGAGCAGCCCTTGGAATACCTGAAAGCCTTGTCCGTTACTCTGTTGGGATTGAGGATACAGATGATTTAATTCAGGATCTTGAGAATGCATTCGCAAGCCTTAAAAAAGCTGAAGCAGCTAAAAGGTAACAGTAGAGGGGATGACTATGCTAACGTCGCAGAACCAGGTGTTTAGAGAAGCACTTATCCTGAAAGAATCTCTCATACAGCTAAGAAGAGAGCTTCATCAATATCCTGAGCTCAGTTTCCAAGAATACAAGACATCAAGTGTCGTGAAACGAGAACTGGAGAGGATCCCTGGTATGAAAGTATATGCAGGTCTTGAGCATACAGGATTATCCACCGGAGTAGTTGGAGAACTGGCTTTTGGCGATGATGGTCCTGTCATAGCCCTGCGAGCAGATATGGATGCTCTTCCTATCGAGGAAGAAAATGAAGAAGACTATCGTTCAAAACAGCCGGGAGTCATGCATGCTTGCGGACACGATGCCCATACGACAATCGTCCTTGGAGCAGCACGCATTCTAGCTGAAAAAGTAAAGCCGGCTTTTGCCGGGACGATAAAGTTTATTTTTCAGCCTGCAGAAGAAGACACAGATGAACAAGGGGTAACAGGCTCTCCGTATATGATCAGCCACGGAGTACTTGATAATGTAGATGTGGCTTTGGCCCTTCATATGGATCCTGAGTACCCTGTCGGCCATGTCCGCCTTCATGAAGGACCCAGCATGGCTAATGTGGACACATTTACAGGCTCCATCCACGGAACCGGAGGGCATGGAGCCTACCCTCATTTAGGGACGGATCCAACATGGATGCTTTCATTCATCTTGCAGAGCATCCATGGTATCAGCGCCAGAAAAGTTTCGCCTTTAGAGCCAGCAGTGATCAGTGTCTGTCATATTGAAGGCGGCTCTTCAACAAATGTTATACCGAGCAAGGTTCTTCTTGAGGGTACAATGCGCAGCTATACAAAAGAGACAAGAAAAGAGCTGGAGGAAGAACTGCACCAGGCATTTGCGGTTGCACAGTCATTAGGCGGGAGTTATGAACTTGAGGTGAAAAAAGGGGAGCCAGCTTTAAATAATAGTTCTAAAGCAATCAATCTAGTAAGAGAGACCATTGGAGAGTTTTTCCCAGAAATGGTCATTCATGACAAACCATACGGTTTAGGTGGTGAGGATTTCGGATATATGGCAGAAAAGGTTCCTGCCGCTATGTTTTTTCTTGGAGCTGGCAAGGATGACCGCAAGGATCGAGGTCTTCACATGCCTTGCTTCGATATTAATGAAGAGGCGTTGCCGGTCGGAGCATCTATTCTTGCAGGATCTGTTCTAAAATTCATGTCCGATCCTCAGCTTTAATTTTTACTAGGAGGATGGCAATATGGCACACAAACTTGCATTTATAGGCTTTGGAGGAGTCGGCCAAGGATTGGCAGATATTCTTTTGTCTAAAAGTGATTGGCTCAAGGATGAATTTGACACTGACTTTCAGGTTGTCTCCATTTGTGATTTATACAAAGGATCTCTTCATGATCCAAATGGACTGCAGCTGGACAAAGTGATGGATGTATTAAAGGAAGATGGAAATTTCGACAGGTATCCAGACTCTCCTGATCTTGTCAGAGGAATGGACAGTATGGAAACCATTGAAGCTTCCAATGCCGATACAATGATTGAAATAACGTTTACTGATGTTAAGACAGGACAGCCTGCAATTGATCATTGCAAGAGAGCATTTCAAAGCGGGAAAAACGCAGTTCTTACAAACAAGGGACCGGTTGCACTTGCATATGAGGAGCTTAAAGAATTAGCTGATAAAAATGATGTACGGTTTCTATTTGAAGGTACGGTGATGAGCGGTACTCCAGCACTTCGAATGCCATTAACCTCACTGGCTGGAAATAAAATTAAACAAATCCGAGGCATCTTCAATGGTACGACCAATTATATGCTGACAAAAATGGAAGAGGGCATGAAATATGAAGAAGCTCTTGCCCAGGCACAGGAGCTTGGATACGCTGAAGCTGATCCTACAAGTGATGTAGAGGGGTATGATGTCCTTTATAAAGTTGTCATCCTGGCAAACGTTGTAATGGGGGTTCCGTTAAAGAAAGAGGATGTTGCCTGCAAGGGAATATCTCACCTTTCCTCAGAAGACATTGAACAGGCAAAGGAAGAAAGAGCAAAGTGGAAGCTTATCGGCAGACTGGAAAGAACACAGGACGGAGTAAAAGCTTCTGTCGGGCCGGAAAAGGTAGCAGAAGGAGACCCTCTATCCAGCATTTCAGGGGCGCTCAATGCTGTTACGTATGAGTGTGACCTATCAGGACCTGTCACTCTTGTCGGAGCCGGCGCCGGTATTCCAGAAACAGGTTTCGCCCTTTTAATTGATTTGATTAATATGGAACGACAGCAAATATAAGTGTTGCAGGGATCATGCGAAACTTTGTGAAGAAAGGTGGCGAGGAACATGGCAACAAAATTATTAGGCCAGAAAATGCTTTTAGCAGGTGAGTGGGTAGACAGAGAGGATAAAATCAAAGTCTATAACCCCGAAAATAATCAGTTGATTGATACAGTCCCGGCAGCTAGCAAAAAGGACATGGAGCTTGCGATAGAAAAAGCAAAGGAAGGCGCTAAAATAGCTGAATCGTTATCGGTAAAAGAAAGAATGGATATTCTTCAGGGGGCTGCTAAACGTTTACAAGAGAGACATGAAGAATTTGCCCGAATGATAGCTCTGGAAGGCAGCAAAACAATTAAAGAAGCCAGAGGAGAAGTAACACGAACGATCGAAACCATTCGTATCAGTGCGGAAGAAGCAAGAAGAATGACTGGTGAATCAATTAATTTCGATCAAAATGCCGGAAATGAAGACCGGATGGGTTACTACTTTCGTTTTCCAATCGGTATTGTTGCCGCCATCACACCTTTTAACGATCCTTTAAACCTTGTGGCTCATAAGATTGGCCCTGCTATTGCTGCAGGAAATGCGATTATTGTGAAGCCAGCTTCAGAAACGCCATTAAGTGCCTTAAAATTAGCAGAAGCTTTTACAGAGGCCGGATTGCCTAAAAAGGTAATGACTGTTATTACTGGAAGAGGCAGAGATATTGGCGATACTTTAATTGAGAATAAAGAGATTCGCATGATTAGTTTTACCGGAGGACTTGAAACAGGGGAAGCAATTGCCAAAAAGGCGGGGTTGAAGAAGGTATCTATGGAACTTGGTTCTAATTCACCGGCTATCGTCTTAAAGGATGCTGACCTGGATCATGCTGTTTCCTCAACTGTATCTGGTTCTTTTGCTGCCGCAGGACAAAACTGCCTGGGTGTCCAAAGAATTTATGTAGAAAAAGACCTGTATTCATCCTTTAAAGATAAATTTGTACAACAGACAAAAGAGCTAAAATCCGGAAACAAGCTTTCTGAATATACTGATATGGGTCCGCTTATTAATGAAAAAGAAGCTAAGAGAGTGGAAAAAATGGTTGAAGATGCTCTAAAAGATGGAGCAGAGCTTTTGACAGGAGGAAAAAGGAACGGAGCTTTCTACGAACCTACCGTACTAGCGAATGTTCCCAGGCATGCGGCAGTGGCTGTAGAAGAAATTTTTGGGCCGGTCGTTATCCTTTCATCTGTTGATTCCTTTGAAGAGGCAATAGAAAAAGCAAACGATGTTAATTACGGTCTTCAGGCTGGTATATTTACAACAAATGTAAACAAAGCCATGCGCGGGGCTCGCAGGCTCCAGGTCGGAGGAGTCATGATCAATGACAGCAGTGATTTCAGGATCGATGCCATGCCGTTTGGCGGTGTAAAAGGCTCCGGGCTTGGAAGAGAAGGTGTCAAATATGCCATGAGAGACATGTCAGAAGAGCGTGTCGTCTGCTTTAAACTAACTGATGAAGAATAATATAATGGGCCAGTGGACAAAAGGGGAAGCCTTTTTGTCCACTAAGCTGGAAAGATGAAAGGTGGGTTGTCAATGTTGTTATTCCCTAAAGAGGAATTCTTAACTAGAATGAATTACACTAAACAAAAAATGCTTGAATACGGAGTTGAGGTGTTATTAATCTCAAATCCGTCCAACATGAATTATTTAACTGGTTATAATGCCTGGTCGTTTTATGTTCATCAAATTCTAGTAGTGATGATTGACGAGGAACAGCCCATCTGGATTGGAAGAGAAATGGATGCCCATAGTGCGAAAGTGACAACATGGCTTGATACAAATCATATTATTTCCTACCCGGATGAATTTGTGCAGTCGAGCATTAAGCATCCAATGGACTTTGTAGCAAATATCCTGGAAGAGATAGGGCAGGGTAACCGAAAGATAGGTTTAGAAATGGACTCTTTTTATTTTACAGCTATGTGTTATGAAAGAATTGTCCATGGACTGCCCAATGCTGAATTTAAAAATACCAGTACTCTCGTAAACTGGGTAAGGGTTGTGAAATCAGACCGTGAAATAGAGTGCATGAAGAAAGCTGGAAGAATTTTAGAAAATGCCATGAAGGCTGCTTACGATACAGCAGATGTAGGTGTGAGGGAAAATGATGTAGCTGCTGCTATTTATCAGGCGCAAATTAGCGGAACACCTGATTACGGCGGCGATTATCCTTCCATTGTCCCAATGATTCCGACCAGTGAAAACACAGCAAGTCCCCACCTGACGTGGACGGACAGAAGGTATAAGTATGGAGATTATCTCACCATTGAAATTGCAGGATGTTATAATCGGTATCATACGCCGATGGCAAGAACAATGGCTATTGGAGAGGCGCCTGGCAAAGTAGAAGAACTTGCCGAAGTCGTTGTAGAGGGAATTGAAACAACCATTGATGCTATTAAGCCTGGGATAACTGCAGAGGAAGTGGAAGCAGTTTGGAGCAGGAGTATTGCCAAGCGAGGCTTCTTTAAAGAATCACGCTTAGGTTATTCCATTGGTCTCAGCTATCCTCCTGACTGGGGTGAGCATACCATTAGTTTCCGCAAAGGAGACCGGACGCTGCTGCAGCCTAATATGACATTTCATTTAATGCCTGGAATCTGGCTTGATGACTACGGAGTTGAAATTACTGAATCGATTCGTGTCACCGAGTCAGGATGCGAGCTTTTGGCTGATGTACCAAAAGATTTATTTATAAAAAAGCCAGCATCGTATTCAGGCCTGTCACTAGTTGAAATTCCTGAAAATCAAGTGGAGTTCCCAAAAAAAGCCGACTTCTCTTCATAGAGAACGGCTTTTTTCTTTGGAGCAAATCATACTCATTTTTAGGCGTTACGTGGTAGGATAAATAATAAGGAAGGTTTTTTGGCAGAAAGGTACGGGATTTACGTGAAAAATGTTCAATCGTTTTTGGGAATTGCTGCGTTTTCCGCAGTTTTTTTATATTTACTGCATTTGTTTATACCCATAGAAATTCTCCCTTACATATATAGTTTTCTCACATTTCTTTTGTTACTGTGCGGGCTGGTTCTTATCAATCCGGTGAACAAGATTGTAGTGATTTCTTTATTAGTCCTTGGCAGTCTGATTTTCTTCAGATATAAGGTGGATATGCAAACGATATGGCTCAGTTTTGGAGAAAACTTGAACCTCCTTGCATTATTTCTTCTGATCCCTCTATATGGAACCTTGATGTCTCAAGCAGGTTATTTACAAGCTTTAAAGACAGCTATTGCCAGAAGAGAACTTACAAAAAAGGCGAGGCCCTATCGGTTAGGGTATATCTTAACAGCTTCCATGGGTTCCCTCTTAAATTTAGGCTCCATGCCTTTAGTTCACCGAATCAGCGAAGAGAGCTTTTCAAAGTATGAGGAAAAGCGTTTTGGAATGACACTGCTGCGCGGCTTTGGATTCTGTATGCTTTGGTCTCCTTATTTTGTGAACGTTGGGCTTGTGCTTGTTCTTTATGATTTATCCTGGCAGGAAATCGGTATATACAGTCTCTTTCTCGCCTTTGTTTACACAATTGTGACTGCTTTGTTTTTTCCGTTTCTTTCCTTTAAAGATGATAGAGATCACACTCTTATACAAAATGAAACGAGAATAGACAGGGAAACAAGGCGTTTATTATGGGCGTTTGCGGCTTATGTTATAATTCTTTTGTTTTCCTCTTTTTACTTAGACAGTGTGCTGGAGATCAATATGCTGACTGTAGTCTCCATTCTTGCATTGATTCTTCCTTTGGCCTGGTCCGTTGCTGCCAATGTAACAAAGGAATTTCTAAGCGCAGGAGCTGGGCATATAAAAGGGTCCTTTGTAAAGCTTCATAATGAGTTAACTATCTTTATTACAGCCGGATTTATCGGGGTAGCTTTATCTGAAACAGAAATTGGAGAGGTCTTATCTGAAGCCTTGTTGTACATGTCGCAGGGAATTGTGCCTGTCTTTTCTTTCCTTTTGGTAGGAACAGCCATTTTGCTTGCATTTATAGGAATTCATCCAGTCATTATAGTGATAGGACTGGGGAGTTCTCTTTCTCCCGAGAGCTTTGGTGTGGAGGCATCATACATGGGACTCTTAATGCTTGCAGCCTGGACACTTTCTACTCAGCTGTCTCCATTTTCGGGCTCGGTCCTTTTGGCATCTCATCTGATGAAAACTTCGCCCCTGGAGATCGTGAAGAAAAATGTTGTCTTCATTTTTGTTATTATGTTTTTGTTTACTTTTTTACTCTGGGGCATCCATGGTATCCAAAGTATGTAGCTGTATTAATCCTTTATAGTCATTTTACGAGCAAATGATACGGACTTTTGTGGTCTGGGCCTGTAGTTAGTAGCTGCGGCGTCAAATAGAAATTTGCATAAGAAAGAAGGGAAGTGCGTTGGAACAAAGACGTTTATGGCCTCTCTATGTACTTATATTTTCTGTCATGCTTGTCTGGGGGCTGAATGTAGTTGCTCTGAAAGTTCTGGTGGACTTTATGGCACCTGCATCTATGCAGGCACTTAGAATTTTTCTTGCCGGCCTGACTGTATTTATTATTATTTTTCTTCGGAAAAGCTTTAGGAAATTAACGAAAAAAGAATGGAAAATTACGATTGCTGCCTTGCTGTTCGGTGTAGTGGGGCATCACTTTTTTTTGGCAATGGGGCTTACAGAAACTACGGCCTCTAATGCATCAATTATTTTAGCATTGCTTCCTGTCACCACTTCCGTGTTGGCGATGATGATTCTCGGTGATCCCTTGACTAAGCTGAGGTTTGTCGGAATCTTGTCTGCATTTACTGGAGTCTTCTTGATTGTATTTATGGGTGATGGGGACTTCGGGGCCTTAACAAGAGGAGATATATTTATTTTTTTGGGGATGGCTACCCAGGCGCTGAGCTTTATTTTTATTAGGCAGGCAACAAGTACAATCAGTCCTGCTTTGATGACTGGCTACATGTTTATTGTAGGGTCCTTTTTCTTGCTGGTCCTAAGTGTAGTATTTGAGCCTAATGGAATCAGGGAGATGTTTACGGCACCGTTGTATGTATGGGCCATATTTATAGGTTCGGCTGTATTGGCAACAGCTGTAGGACATCAATTGTTTAATGGAGCCATCCAAAAGATAGGGGCTGGCGAAACAGCGGTATTTAATAATCTTGTTCCTTTTTTTGGATTGGTTAGTTCTGCACTTCTTTTAGGTGAAAACATAACTCTGCCACAAATTGCAAGCTTTACCTTTATCGTAATTGGTGTTTTGTTTGGTACAGGGTATGTAGAAAAGAAATTTATTCTCTATAAAAACAAAAAAAGAGAGACAGATCATCTCTCTCTTTAAAGGAACAGTCACGATGCGTTCCTCCCTTTATTTTGATTCTTTTTTTCAGGGACCGGATCAAAGCCGCCAGGATGAAAAGGATGGCACTTTAAAAGGCGTTTTATGGTCAGCCAGCTGCCCTTAAGTGCTCCATATGTTCTTACGGCCTCCAGGCTGTATTGAGAACATGTCGGATGAAAGCGGCATGTTGGCGGGGTTAATGGTGATATAAATCGTTGATAAAAACGAAGAATTTTGATTAGGATAAATTTCATCGGTTTCTCCTCGTAAGACGTTTTCTTCTACATCTTAGCAGAAAGAGAAAAGTGGTGTAAGGGGAAAATAAAGAGGGATTCCTTATATGCTTTCCAGTAAATTTAATGTTTGACTATGCACGAGAAAGGGCAAAAGAATAATAAGCACAAACAAATTATACTTTACCAAAGAGGTGAGCTTTCGAGTGAAACACTTTGCACATCGTTCCATTAACAAAAAGCATAATGGCCTAAATAGTACTCAGGAAGTGCGTTATGCAAAAATTTTCAGGAAAGCTGATAAAGAAATAGAACAAATGCAAAAAGAGCAAAAGTAAAATAAAAACTGGACCAAAACCAAGATAAAAAGAATGGCCTCACTGTTTGTGGGTGCCATTCTTTTTATTTATACGTTAGTTGTTAAAATGTGAAAATCATGCGGACTGATCGCGATAATACTATAAAGAGAGGGTCTTCTAATGAACAAGTGTTGATGTCAGCAGCCTTCGCACAGAACATAAAAAAGATCGCAAGTCACCTATCAAGGGTTGTAAGGTGACTTGTGATCTTTTTAACCCTGCAAAAATTCTCCAAAATAAATATTTTACAGAAAGAAAAGAGGGTGGGACAAAATCAGCTAAATAGAAGGGACTTCACCGTCGGTGAGGGCCCTTACTTATATTATAATTCTGTTGGTTGATTGTTAAAAATACACTCGCTTGCCGCAGGCAAGGCTTCAGCTAGCCGGGTGAATCCCCCGGCTGATCTTCAGCTCTTGCTTTTCCTGCAGGCGTCTTGTGATGTTTGAACAATCAACGTCTATGTACACAAAAAGGATACCTTCTGATAAAGTTAAACCACCACAACCTAACAGAATCGGAGGTATCCTTATATTTAAAGATTATAACATGAATCAAGTCGTTTTGCCGATGGACCTTTTTTATAAACTCCAGGAAAATGATGTTGCTTTTGCGGTCAATGATCTCGTGGAAACTATACCGGATGAAGCATAAGAAAAGCTGATTGATGATGAGGCAATCTTCATTGATGGCACAAAGGTGGAGGCAAACGCGAATAAATTTACTTTTGTCTGGCGTAAATCCGTTGAAAGGTACAGCGCCGGCTCAGTGGAAAAGTCGAATCAACTTTATGAGGAGCTGCTAAACCAGGATATCATTCCTGCCATCGAACGGGAGAATCTCGAGGAATTATCTTCTGAAGAGCTCGAAGAGGTCGTACAAGAGCTTGAGGAAACCGTTGAAGATTTTGATAAGCGAATCGAAGAATCGACAGATACGAAAGTGCGCAAGCAGCTTCGATCAGAACGAAAAACACCCAAACAATATCGTAAGCAGTTTAAGGATTTTGTTTTACGCAAACATAAATATATGCAGGATCTTGCGATCCTGGGAGAGCGAAACAGTTACTCAAAGACGGATCATGATGCCACCTTTATGCGGATGAAGGACGACTATATGAAGAATGGGCAACTAAAAGCCGGGTATAATCTGCAGATTGCAACCGAAAGCCAGTACGCTCTTGCTTACGATATCTTTCCAAACCCTACTGATACCCGGACGTTCATCCCTTTTTTGGACACAATTGAGGAAGATTTTTTCTCTTTGCCATCTTATATTGTGGCTGATGAGGGTTATGGAAGTGAACAGAATTATGAAGACGTGTTTAACAATCGTCAGCGAACCCCACTCAACACATACAGCATGTATCGCAAAGAGAAGAAAAAAGCATATAAGAACAACCCATTCAACGTAAGTAACTGGATCTTTGACCAGGAGACCGATTCTTTTACCTGTCCGAATGATAAGAAACTGAGCTTGGTCGACAAGAACAGATAAATCAGGATTTGAACGTAAGTTTAAGGTTTATGAAAGTAAAGATTGTTTGGAATGTCCACTTCGTTCTCAGTGTACGAAAGCCAAGGAAGGAAGTAACCGCAAGGTTTATTATAATGAGAAGTGGGAAAATCAAAAAGCCTATATTCAAGAAATGCTTTCAGACGAAGAAACCGGCGAGCTCTACGGGAAGCGTAAGGTCGTTGTGGAGCCAACCTTCGGATTTCTGAAGGCTAATTTGCGTTTCACCCGAATGTCGGTGAGAGGAAAAAAACAGGTGAAAAACGAAATTGGATTTGCATTACTGGCGGTGAACTTGAGAAAGTACACCGCCCATAAGCCCCATCATCCCAATTCTGATCACCAAAAAGGTGCCAGCTATCGAAAATCGATAACTGACACCTTTTATTTCATTTCAGAGACTGTTTTGTCCCAGCCTCTTCTCGACAATCTAAGCTTGCCGAATGGCAAGCTTTTTATTTTATTAGCTTACATAAAACGTAGCCTTAGGTTGAAGAGTAGTGCGGAGCTCATTCATTTCCCCTTCACTTAAACGAACCATTGGAAGACGAACATCTCCTGAAATGATACCTTTCAGCTCTAAAGCAGCCTTAACTGGGACAGGGCTTGGAGCTGCAAACATAGCTTTCATAAGCGGCAGCAACTGTCGATGTCTTTTGGCTGCAAACTGAGGATGCCCCTGTAAAAAGGACTGAACCATTTCCTGCATTTCATTTCCTAAAATGTGTGAAGAAACAGAAACGATTCCTGTTCCGCCAATAGCCATTATCGGAAGAGTTAAGCTGTCATCTCCACTGTAAAGAGAGAAGTTGTCAGGTGTTTCTTCCACGATGCGGGACATAGCATCTAAGTCACCGCTCGCTTCTTTTGTTGATACGATATTCTCAATATAGGACAAGCGGATCGTTGTTTCCACTGAAACATTTACGACGCTTCGCCCTGGAATATTATAAATCATAACTGGAAGGTTTGTTGCTTGAGCAATAGTCTTAAAATGCTGGTATAAGCCTTCCTGAGACGGCTTGCTGTAATAAGGAGAAACAAGCATTACAGCATCTACACCAACTTGTTCTGCTTTTTTAGTTAATTCCACTGAAGCTTTTGTATTGTTACAACCGGTACCGGCAATGACAGGAACTCTGCCACTAACTACTTTCACTACATGTTCGAACAAAAGAAGCTTTTCCTCTTTTGAAAGTGTAGGGGATTCACCAGTAGTTCCTGCGACAACGAGTGCGTCCGTTCCGTTTGAAATTAAATGATTTACAAGCTTTGTGACTGCGTTAAAATCTACTTCTTCATTTTCATCAAATGGTGTAACCATTGCTGTTAATACACGACCAAAATTCATGTACATCACCCTCTTCATAAAATATCGTTCATTTTTCACCAAGTTCTTTTTACCGGGTGAGGGCAGGTTCTCAACGTAGTCAGTCGTTGGTACACCTGAACGTAAAAAAGCAACAATGAGAGGGATGTCTCATTGTTGCATAACGTTCAGTAATCTACAGAACCGTTTATGCGTGAGATAGCCCTCCATACAGCGCGTCATTGGCGCTATATGACAGTTACGTATTTATTCAATACGAAACCAGCTTCGAGTTCATGAGAAGCTCTCCACTTCGGCAAATCCCCCTTTCTGTAACATTCCACGGCTCTCATGTGCCTCCTGTTACATACTAATGGTCTTCGCGCCTCTAACCTCACTTCCAGTAAAGAAGCAGGATATAAAATTGATTTTCTACAGAAACTGTATCAAACCTTTTGATCAATTGCAATGGGTTTTGATAAGAAATTTGTTGTATTTTCTTGTTCTTACAGGTTGTTTGCCCTTGTAGGTTTGATGGTAAACATCTGATTTAAATAGTAAAGACTGGAAAGATAAGAGTGATACCTGTCCTGAAAGAGAGGCGCAGGATAACCTGCCTTCCTAAAATTGTCTTTGATTCTATCCTTTCCCGGATTAACACAGATATAAAACGCAAAATATAAAAAAGAGAAGAAAGGAGGTAAAAAGCGTGATAAAAAAACTGACAATACTACTATTGTTTGTTTTTCTAATATCAGGATGTGTCATTGAACAAAGGCATGAGATCGGTGCAGATCGTGGAAAAGACCAGGCTTATAATGATTTAGGGATAGAGTCGGCAAGAAAGCATGAAGGTATTTTAAGCGATATGATGATACCAGATGATGCTCCCGGCAGAGAAGGCGATAAAACCGGCGAAATTATTCGGTATGGAAGAAGTACTGAGGAAGACACCTGGCACGAAAAAAGAGACAGAAGGTTCGGGAGTGGGGATCGGCTATGGTCAAGGAGGCCAATGACTATTAGACAAAGTCCTCAGGCTGGGGAAACGCCCTATTTTAAAGAGGGAACTCCTGGGTCTTTAGGCTACGAAGAACCTGATGTAGAGATGAAAATGCGTCTCTTGCAGGCAGACGAAATTGATGAAGCCTATGTTGTGGAAAAAGAAGGTCATTTTTTTGTAGGAGTTCAATCACATGAGGACGATAAAAGGAAAGTTCATTATTTAATTTACAGCTTTTTGTCAGATGTAGTGGATGAAGATCAGCTGCATATCTTCACAGATAGAAAATCAGTTAACAGAATCAGAGCAGCGGAGAAGGGTGAAGGAAGATTTGAAAGTCACACTCTCCACGATTTCCTGAAGGATATAGAGTACGAATTTCAGCGACCAGGCGAAAACTGGCCTTATTAAATTGTTAGCTCTGTGTAAGGCCAAGGTTGATTTTTTATTTTTATTGTTAGATAAACGTTCGAGTAACCTTAAGGAACATTATTAAAAAGCACGATTAAATAATAAGCTTTTATGGAGTCTCTTTTAGTTCATAAGTCTGTTAAATAGAAAATAAAACGTATACTTCTTTAGTGAATTACTTTGTCCACGGGTTCTGTGAGATGGTTAGATCGCATATTTCAGAAGCCGGCAGGAGTGAACCCTTATGAAATGGTTCACATCCCGAATGCTTCATCCTGCTGTCTTCTGCTCACTTATCCTTCGTCATCTACGCCAGTACTGGAAGGACAGAGTTACTCTGTTCTTTATTTATTACATAAAAATGCTTGAAGGGAAGTAATTGCTAAAGATGTTATTCCTGTAACTGTATATATAGAACCTGGTTAAAATACTCCCTCTCTCCTTGTAACATCAGTCCAAACGATTTCCATCTGATTATGGGCTAAAAGGATGTTGTCAAAATGCACCTCCACCATAGAACATTCGTGTTCATCTGAGTCTTCAAAGCAATCGGCAAGGGAATTTTTTAAGTGGGTTAGTTCAGCCATCTTACTTGTATGGATCGCGTGAAGCTCTTCAAATTCAAATGGCACAGGCAGAGCCAGGAGTTCCACTGCTTCCTTTTCCATTTGTTCAATAGGCTCTAATATGTCAGTAAGATTTTCATTTTCTTTTCCATGAATGTTCATAGCAAGTGTTTCAAGGTGAGCATTTGAACGATCTATATAATATTCATAAAGATCAGCATAATCTTCTGACCCTTTTGTATGCTGCAGCCGCTTTTGGTTTTGAACTTTATCATTTGGGGTAGTGTCTGTTACATTATTTTTTTCATAATGAGTCCTTTCTAAATCACTTTCTAAGTCATCGACGGCTCCCTCTCCACAGGCACCGAGCAAGGCGACAAGACACAATAAGCCAAAGAGCAATTTGTATATTTTCACGGTTTTTCCTCCTTATCCCTGATCCAGGATGCTTTTTCTTATTTTGGAAAAGGAAGTCGATAATTATGCGGGAGGAATGAAAAGAAAAAAACCTGTTAATATTTTAGTTATTAGGCTAAAATGTAGGTAATAAAAAAAACCTCTTTTATTTTTAAGGCTTTTTCCCTTATAATGAAATATGGGAATAAAAGATGCATGGGGGGCCGTCTTCTATGTCGTATTTGCAGCAAATTGCCGTGGAGCTTCCGGAAGATATATTTTCGGAAATAGAGCATTTGTCAAAAGAGGAAATAGATTCCTTTTTTCGAAAAGTAATCGAAAATCAAATTGAAAAAAAGAAAAGCACCGACATTCGTTTTCAAATGAAACGAGGGTATCTCGAGATGGCCCAGATTAACTTGGGGATTGCTGAAGAATTTGCACAAGCAGATGAGGAAGCATTAACCATCGGAGAGCAGGCAGTATTACAAGAAAAAGGGGTATAATGCCTGCTCGCCCTGCATACCCTTTTGAAAAGGGATCAGGTGAAGGAGGTGAACGGATGAGTTGAGTGATACGAATCACGGTCATCACCATTCAAAAAAAGTAAAACGAGGCGACGTCTTTTTTGCTGATCTTTCACCTGTTGTAGGGTCTGAACAAGGAGGCGTGAGGCCGGTACTAGTTATCCAAAATGATATTGGAAACCGGTTTAGCCCAACGGTCATCGTTGCAGCTATTACAGCGCAGATTAAGAAAGCAAAGCTCCCTACACATGTGGAGATTGATGCAAGCAAGCATGATTTTGACCGAGACAGTGTAATCTTGCTTGAACAAATTCGGACTATTGATAAGCAGCGTTTGACAGATAAGATCACCCATCTTGACGATGCGATGATGGAAGAAGTAAAGAAAGCGCTCGACATTAGTTTAGGATTAATGGATATTTAGGATTTACATAAATTAACGTCCCTACATATTTCGTTTGAAAAACACGCCTCGTTTTAGGCGTGTTTTTTGTCGTTACTTTAAATTTTCTTCTTTTCGTGTAGATAACTTCTAAAATGATAAAAATAAGGGTATAGCCAATGGAAGTTGTCTGTATTGGAGGGAGAAAAATGAGAGAATTTGCGACACCGCAAGTCGTCGTGAGCAAGTGCCTTGAATTTGACGCGTGCAGATATAACGGAGAAATGATTCCAAACAAAACGATTCAGCGGCTTTCTTCTTTTGTGAACTTCATTCCAGTTTGTCCAGATGTAGAAATCGGCTTAGGGGTACCAAGAGATACGATTCGCCTTGTAGATAATAATGGAAGTAAGGAAATGATCCAGCCTTCTTCAAAGAAATATATAACAGGTGAAATGCATAAGTTTTCAGAACGATTTATAAAAAGCTTACAAGAAGTCGATGGATTTCTTTTAAAAAACAGATCCCCTACATGTGGCATTTCTGATGCTAAGGTGTACACTGGAGCTGAGAAAGGGTCAGCGACTAAGGAACTGGGGAGCGGACTTTTTGCTGAAGCAGTTTTATCACACTTTTCTGGCTGTGCTGTAGAGGATGAAGGAAGACTTAGCAATTTTACGATAAGAGAACACTTTTATACGAAGATTTTTACTCTAGCTGCCTTTAAGGAAAAGAAACGCACGCAAAAGATACATGAGTTAGTAAATTTTCATGCCAGACAAAAATTTTTACTTATGGCTTATGATCAGAAAAGTGTGAAAAAGCTTGGAAATATAGCCGCTAATCATGAAAGACTGCCGGCAGAGAATGTGTTTGAAAAATATGAAGCTGCACTAAAACATGCGTTACAACAGGCTCCTTCTACCAAGCGTTATATTAATGTGTGTGAGCATGTATTTGGTTTTTTATCTTCGGGGCTACATGCTGGTGAGAAAGCTTTCTTTCTTGATATGCTAGAAAGGTACAGAGAAAAAAAGATACCTTTAACAAGCATTACCAGTATATTGAAATCCTGGGCCGTTCGATTTGAGGAAGCATATTTACTGAGGCAAAGTTTTTTTCTGCCTTATCCAGAAGAACTTGTCGAAATTAGCGACTCCGGAAAGGGACGAGCGTATACGTAAGGAGAGAGGAAACAATGAATTCAACGATCGAAACCATTTTATCCCACCGTTCAGTAAGGTCATTTGAAAACAAATCACTTTCAAAAAAGACAGTTGATACGTTAATCCAATGTGCACAACAGGCTTCAACGTCAAGCTACATACAAGCCTACAGTATTATTGGAGTGACAAATCCAGACAAGAAAAAAGCATTGGCTGAGCTTGCCGGGCCCCAGAGTTATGTTGAAGAGAATGGACATTTTTTTGTTTTTTGCGCTGACTTGAAAAGACATGAATACATTGGAAAAAGAGAAGAAACAAATGTGATTCCTTCTTTAGAAAGTACAGAAAAATTTATGGTAGCTTTGATTGACGCCTCTTTAGCGGCCCAGAACATGGCAATTGCAGCGGAATCTTTGGGATACGGCATTTGTTACATTGGAGGCATTCGCAATAATTTAGAAAAAGCAAGTGAGCTCCTTCAGACACCGGATCGGGTGTTGCCTTTATTTGGCCTATGTGTAGGATTGCCGACAAAAGATACAGAGATGAAACCTCGTCTGCCTCTTCATCATATCTATCATGAAAATACGTATAACAATAATGAAGAAGTGATAGAAGGAGAATTAAGAGAGTTTGATGAGATTGTATCAGCTTATTATACAAAAAGGACAAATGGAAAAAGAAATCAAAGATGGTCGGAGCAAATGGCCTCCATGCTGAAAGATCCAAAGCGATCGTATATGAAAGAATTTGTGGAGGGGAAAGGGTTTGATGTCAGATAGATATCGATGGGGTGTTTTTCCTTTTCTTATCATTAGTTTCCTGTTGTTTTCCTGCCAAAACCATGACGAAAATCGTGAAGCAGAAACGCTGCACAGTCACAAACAATTGATTGGGGAAGAAAAGAGAAGTTGGGACAAGCAAGAGGAGATTTCCCAAAAACCCAACGAGTGGGGAGAACAAGTAACAGGAGTTTATCATCGCATGGCGACTGATGAAAAAGTCATTGCTCTGACGTTTGATGCCTGCGGAGGACCGCAAGGGGATCAATATGATGAAGATCTGGTTGAATTTCTTATAGAGAACCGAATAAAGGCGTCTTTGTTTATTAATAAAAGGTGGGCTGAGCAAAATCCTGAAAAGACGAAAGAGCTGGCGGATAACCCTCTTTTTCGCATAGAAAATCATGGGACAGATCACGTTCCTCTTTCTGTTTCAGGGCAAACAGCGTGGGGCATACAAGGCACACAAAGTGAAGAAGAAGTTCATTATGAAGTAGGAGAGGCCCAGAAGGAACTAACAAAGCTGACTGGTGAACCGCCTGTCTTCTTTCGTTCAGGAACCGCATACTATGATGAAGTTGCCGTAGCAATCGTTGAAGAGTTAGGGTTAGAGGTGTTAGGATTTGATGTGGCAGGCGATGCGGGGGCAACATATTCTGCAGAAGAGGTGAAAAAAGCTCTTCTTGACAGCAGGCCCGGATCTATACCCTTGCTCCATATGAACCAGCCGGGAAGCGGGACCGCTGAAGGGGTAAAAAAAGCTGTACCTAAATTGTTAGAAGAAGGATATGAATTTGTCCATCCACATGACTATCCTTTGCAAAGATAGTAGAAATCAACGTTACTCTGGAGATGAAAATCTTCAGAGTTTTTTTATGTTTTAAACAAACAGAAAATATGTAAAAGTGTCAAAATAAAATGTGAAAATGTAAAGATTTTCTTTTTCGTTTTTGATATAATTACAATATCAACAACCAACTAAGAACAACTGTGAAGGAGGAGGGCATGTCTCTCAGGGACGTGACACAGAATATATGTGGAAAAAAAGCCTAAAAATAATTATCCTTTCATCGTTTGCTGTAATAATCGCTTTAATATTATCTGTGCAGCTCTGGTCGAGCACCGATCAAGGGAAGCTGCCATCAAAAACTGCGGTTATCCTTCACGCTGTAAATAATAACTTAATTCCATTAGATATTGAAGCGCCTGCCTTTCTGGCTTCAACGGGTTCATCCAACCCTGAGGTAGTGATGTTAAGAGAAAATTATGAGACAGAAGTTTCCGATGGCCACTCAATCGATTTAAGGGTCTATCGTTATTCAAATGTAGAAGAAGCTCCAATCATTTTGTATTATCACGGAGGGGCTTTTCTTGAAGGCTACGGAAGTATTGACACTCATGAAAATGTTATGAGAGGGCTGGCAGCCAGAACGGGTGCCATTGTTATAGGGGTTGGCTACCGGGTTGCTCCTGAGCATATTTTCCCTGCGGCCGTGGAAGACAGCTACGATGCATTACTCTGGGCTTATGACCACGCAGAAGAGCTTGGAGGAGATCCTTCACAATTAGCCGTAATTGGAGACAGTGCCGGAGGGAACCTTGCTGCTGTAGTGACAATGATGGCAAAGGACCGGGAAGGACCGGAGATTGCAGCTCAAATTCTTTATTATCCGTTGACAACATTCCGGGATGTAGAGTTTGCCTCAAGAACTGCATATGACAGCGGATATTATTTATTATCCAGGCAGGTCATGCTTAAAGCAAGAGATGCTTATACACCGGAAGAGGATATGTGGTATAACCCATATACTTCCCCGCTGGAAGCCAAGGACATAGATGGACTTCCGCCAGCATTTATTGTTACTGCTGAGTTTGATCCACTTAGGGATGAAGGTGAATTATACGGTAAAAAGCTTCATGAAAATGGGATCCCAGTAGAAACGGTGCGATACAGAGGAGTAATGCACGGATTCGTTTCATTCTATGAAGTAATGAGGAGCGGTGAGATGGCTATGAACCATAGCGTTCGCTTCCTGGGAGAAGCTTTTGCAGGGGAGGTAAATGAGGTACCGGAGGAATTTGAAATTGCTGTTGAACAGCCTCCCCAAGGAATTGCAAGAATAAAGGAAGAGGCAGAGGCATATGCGATTGCAGCTTTTTTAATCGGACGAACCACCTGGTCTCAGTTTCATAATTGGTAGTGAGATAAGAGAGCTTCTTGAAAAAGAACGCTCTCTTTTTTTTGGTTATAGCACACCGCCTCCTGAAATTTTCACAGACTCTCCCACGATGTTTTTGGCGCTGTCTGTAGCCAGAAAGGCAATGGTATGAGCCACTTCCTCAGGTGAAGTAATCCTTCCAGATGGAAGAGAGGCATTTACTTTTTGCAGCTGTTCAGGCAAAGTACGATGTTGTCGTTTCCCGGCTTTTTCAATAGCCTGGCTCCCCATTTCTGTATCTACATAACCGGGACATACCGCATTCACTCTAATTCCATGCTGGATGGCTTCAACTGCAAAAGAGTGGGTAAAGCCAATCAATGCAAATTTGGAAGCAGCGTAAGCAGTATTTCCATAGGTTCCTCTTAAACCGGATAGCGAGGAAACATTGATGACAGCACCTTTCTGCCTTTCTTTCATGTCAGGATAAACAAGCTGGGATAATAATACCGCAGATGTATAGTTGATGTGCATAACTTTTTCCATCACATCTTGTGTGAGTTCCTCAAGTACGTTCCCACCTAACACACCTGCACTGTTAATAAGTATGGTGACCTTGCCATTTTCCTTTTTTGCTTTGTGAACTAGCTCCTCTCTATCTTCATTATTTCCTATATCACAAGGAAATGAGGCTATAGATATATCCGGCCTGCTGTTTGTTAATTCGACTATAAGGGCAGCAAGCTTTTCTTTATTCCTTCCTGTAATTGTAATATCTGCTCCCATGGAAGCGAGGAGCCTGGCTGTTTCCTTTCCGATTCCGCCAGTTGCTCCTGTTATTAAAGCATGCTCACCAGCCAGCGAGTCTTCACGGAAAATAGACATTATAACCCTCCTGTTTTTTGACTTCTTGTATAGTTTATCACGGTAAAGATAGTTTATTAAATTATTAGAATCTTCCACAATAATAACGATTAGGCGTAATAATCTAGTAAATATCATTATGAGGTTCGATGAGAATCATATTTTGATAAAATACTTTATAATTCTAGCTTTTCTTTTCAAATGGTCTGTGGTACACTCTTTTTGGATTAAAAATAACAGAGAAAAATGACAGAGAACATGAGAGAGAATGTTCATCTGAAAGGAGGAGTCTTCATGCTGGGAACATTAAAAGAAAGAATGACGTGGCAAAGACAAAAATGGGCGGAGGAAACAAAGGAGAGAATTCGTGAATACGCTGAGTTTCAGCGTCTTGAGTCGCTGAAGGAAATTGAAAAAGAAGAAAAGACAAACGAGATTCTTCATCAAGAGATTGATCGCTATTTAAAGACAGCCCATCCAAGCTTTTTATTGAAACCGGAAGTGGCCAGAGCTTTACTTAACCGGCTATATGCAAGATCAAGCGGTCGTTCAAGCCTGTCTATTCATATAACAAGAGAGATGAGAAAAGCATCCGCTTTTTACAATAAGGAGATGGTTATTTTTATTATGCTTCTAGAAAGAAAGGGAGTTACCTTTGAAGGTAATGAAGAGAAGTTTATGACCATTTTTATGAATAAATTAAGTGAAAATAACTATAGATATTGCATGGAGAAGTATGGTGATTTCGTATCTGAGTATGAGAGCCTGGAGGATGCAATGTATCATTACCTTGAGGCAGTTGAAGAAAATGATAAGTATGAAAGCGGTCACGTAGATTTCTTTACAAAATACTTGATTAATAAGGGGATTCTACCGGCTGTGACTGTAAAAAGTAAGATGAGACGCAGGCTTAAGGAATTTGAACACCTTCATGCTGAAGACTATAAGGTTCGAAAGATGGAAAAACGTTTGCAAGAAATCAGCTAAAAAATATGAAGAGAGCTTCACGCTTATGCGGAAGCTCTTTTTTCAGGCTCTGTTAAAGACTGATGTTGATTTTTTATAAGTAGTGCTAGAAGCCTTCAACACTAATAGAAGCTAAAGGTGCTACAGGGTGGTTTTTCCGAGAAAGTTGAAATCATGCCGAGGCATAGAAGACACCGTGAAGCGAATGAAATGAAGCTTAAGCGGATGTGGCACTTGTGCCTTCAGGTGCATAGAAGATACTTGGAATGGGAGCGAAGTGAATCATAATGGATGTCACGCTTTTACTTTTAGCTGTAAGAGAATACTCATGAAAATCACCAACAAGATGTAACAAAGCCTTTTATTAAAAGAAGGCCAAGGCATGAAGAATAGCCTGACAAAGGAGATGGTGTCTCACAGGACAAGGAAATTTTTTCATATGTATAAAAAAATTTCTATTTATATATGCATCTTCCTTTGCTTTCATAGGCCGGTTATGGCAAAATAATCTTAAATCATATCATCCTATTAGGACGTGTGAGATTAGATAAAGGGGAGAGTGAGAGAGGACATGGAAAAGAATATTGGTTCTTTCTTTGAAGAGAAGATTCAGGATGCCAAAGTACAGTTTGAACGCACGATCGATTGTAAACACACTGAATTTGACGATCTTTACCCATATATGAGCGAGCAGCCGCAATTTTTCTGGTATAAGCGCTATGTAGCATGGCAGGAACTATTAACGATTGTCGGCCTGGCTGATGACCTTGAGCTTGACTGGACCAGCCAATTTGATGAAGAACAGCAAGAATTTGTAAAAAACAAAGTGCTTGATGCTAAAGTTCTCGATGATTGGTATGGAAAGAAAAGAACTGAAGCCGGCGAGTCAAAGTCGGAGTAAATAAAAAGTATATAGGAAAACCCAGATAAAAGGCATTCACCAACAGTGAGTGCCTTTTTCTTTTATCATATGTTTACATTGGGGGTAACTTGTAAAAAGGCTACTCTCTTGCATATAAAGAAACAAGGACCCCGCCCTTTGAAGCTTCATTTCTCGCATTCACGGTGTTTTCTTTGCTGTTTGTAAGTTTAGTCTACACTCATTACTATACTTTTGTCTAAGAAAAATACCCCAAATGATAGGTTATATACTCTACCATTTGGGGTGCAGTCCCATTCTGAATCTTTATCTATAAGAGAAGGTTTTGATCCAATCCCTTTTATGATTAAAAAATAAAGTGAGCAATAACTACGATTACTGGAAGAGTAATGATAGTTCTTTGGATAAAGATAATCACAAGGTCGATAAACCTTACTGGTAATTTTGAAGCAAGAAGCAAGCCCCCGACTTCAGACATATAGATAAGCTGGGTTACAGATAAACATGCGATCACAAACCGCGTGAACTCACTGGCAATATCTGCTCCAATCACTGCTGGAAGGAACATATCTGCAAACCCGATAAGCATTGTCTGTGATGCTTCAGCAGCATAAGGAACCTGCATTAGTTCCAACAGCGGGATAAATGGTGTACCAAGCCATACGAAAAATGGGGTAAATTCAGCAATAATAACAGCAATTGTTCCCAGTGCCATCACAATCGGCAGGACGCCAAGCCACATATCAAGGACATTTTTCACGCCTCCTGTAGCTATCGTGCGGAATTTGTTTTCTTGCGCTTTTGCTGATGCCTGACGCAAACCATGAGAGACAGTTGATGTATTTTCTGGTATCTGGTCATTGCTCCCTTTCCGTTCTGCCTTTTCATAGTAGTTATCTGACTTTCTTGAAAGTGGCGGGATTCTCGGCATAATAAGAGCGGCAACTAGGCCGGCTGCCACAATGGTCAAATAGTAAGGGATAATCATATGGCCCAATTCCATAAGCTCAATGATGACAATACTGAAAGTAATAGAGACTACAGAAAATGTCGTCCCGATGACGGCAGCTTCTCTTTTCGTGTAATAACCTTGTTCGTATTGCTGGTTGGTCAAAAGCACCCCGATTGTTCCGTCTCCCATCCAAGACGCTAAAGAATCAATAGAAGAACGGCCAGGAAGCGTAAACAAGGGCCTCATTATCTTGTTTAATAGTGTGCCGACAAATTCCAGCAGTCCAAAATTCAAGAGTAGCGGCAGAAACAAGCCAGCAAATAAGAAGACTGTAAAGAGAAGAGGCAGAAGGTCAAACAGCATTAAGCCGCCTGTATATTCGTGCCAGATCCACTCAGGCCCCCATTGAAACAAAGTAATCACCGCAAGGATGAATCCAATGATCCTTACGATAAACCAAATGGGAGTGACCGAAAATAAATTATCTAAAAAAGTATTATTAGTAATCCACGAAACAGCGGCCACTTTAGCGAGCAAAGTTCCGACAACTGCAAGCCCGATTAAAATGGTGACAATAGCAGGGAGGGCAGGCCCAAGTAATTCCTCTACCATTCCAGCTAATATAGCTACTGGAATTGTAACGGAACCGTCATAAGAAATGGGAATCATAAAAAGAAAAATCCCTATGAGAGAGGGGATAATAAATCGCATAAAACTCTCATTTCTATTTGTTGATTGATTTTCCAAAAAAAACACCTCTATTCACGTATATAATTGTATAGTTATCCAACTTTACCTTATTATTGTAGGAATGAAAAGATAAAACCTGTATAAAGTTAAATAATATATTATAAAAATAACATGTTTCATGTAATTATCAAGGGACTATGAAATAAAGGAAATTTTGAAAAGATTTTAATTTAAAAGACTAATATGTCCTGGATATAATATTCAAAAACATGGCGATTTAGAGAGATATTACGCTACATTCATTCTTTTTTTATAGGCAGACGCACTCTTTTCTTTCTTATAACATAGGTTATTTCGAATAAGAAAATGGAGGCGGTAAAAATGGAATCAACTCCACAGCTTGTTACGAATGTAGACCCTTATGTGTATCAAACACTGCTTTCAATCCGAGGCAGCCGGGTGGTTATAGAAACTGTGAGAGGAAATGTGCAGGGTATTATACAAAATGTTATGCCTGACCATGTAGTAGTAGAATCTCATGGTTCAACGTTTTACGTGAGAATCGAACAAATTGTCTGGGTGATGCCTTCTTAAAAAAGAATGATACAACCCTGCTCTTTCATACAACTTAAAAGGACCACACGTGTTATGAATGGAGGGGTTGTGTTGTTTAAGAGAATTGATAAGCTGGCAATTGATTTGCCGAAGCCGAAATCTCCAGATGCTAACGGGGCCGCGGCTGTTCAAGAGCTCCTCGGAGGAAAATTTGGAGAAATGTCCACGTTAAACACGTATATGATCCAATCTTTTAATTTCAGAAACAAGAAAAAATTAAGGCCGTTCTACGAAATTATTGCCAGTATTACGGCTGAAGAATTTGGGCATGTGGAATTAGTATCAAATACAATTAATTTAATGATAGAAGGAACCACCTTCCCTGGTGATCCGGATATTACACCTATGCAGGCAGCCAAAGACAAACGAAACAGTCAGCATTTTATTGTCAGTGCCCAGTCTGCTTTGTTAAGTGATTCCATGGGAAGGCCCTGGAATGGAGATTACGCCTTTACCAGCGGAAATCTTATATTGGATTTAGTAAATAACTTTTTCCTTGAAGTCGGGGCACGCACACATAAAATGAGAGTATATGAAATGACATCCAATGAAACTGCTCGTGAAATGATAGGGTATTTGCTTGTAAGAGGAGGAACTCATGTTCTTGCCTATGCTAAAGCATTGGAAGTAGCTACAGGTGTGGACATGACCAAGATGATTCCGATTCCTAACCTGGATAACAGAGCTTTTGACCATGCAAGAAAATATGAAGCACAGGGACTTCATAGAAGACTATACACATGGAGTGACAGGTATTACCGAGATATTGCACAGATATGGAAAGGGCAGCACCCGGATGGAGGACAATTGGAGGTAGTTATAGGCACTCCGGATGGTGCTCCCATACCTGACTTAGAAGAAATCCCGGAGGAGTTTGCGCCTGGCATCGGTCCCGATGAGTTTATGGAAATTGTAAAAAGACTGCAAAGAAGCGCCGGAATATAAACAGAAAAGCACAATGATGCAAGGAAATGCAAAAAAGGGAAGCTTTTATGAGCTTTCCTTTTTCTTTTGTTCCTGAGCTTTTAATGTTTTTGATAGGGGATTATAAAGCTTTGAATAAAAATGCGATGCCAAGTGTGAGAGTGAACATTAATTCTTTGTTTTTGCCCCCCGCTTCTTTTTTAAATTCCCAAAATGATAAGCAGCTGTTCTCCTTTTGTTTGGTAGTGTGGGTAAAGGGAATAGAAAAAGCAAGAGATGTTCTCAGGAGTTGATCGTGTGCCTCAATATGTATTTGATATACAACAAGTGTATAGAAAAAAACCTGAAGATAAAATAGGGTCCTTGGTTGCAGAAGTAGACATCGAAGTGATTGATCAGCATTCCGGAAGGATCCTTCATAAGATGGTGGTTCCCGTTCTCTTTCATAATTACGGAGTATATCCGGAGCTCTCTAATATCTCCTCTCATATACCTTCATCTAATTTACGAAAAGAAGTCTATTACAGAGTAAGAAGGTATGTAAAAAAATTAAGACCTTACCTTGAGGTAACCAAGAGCTGGGAAGAAGAAAGAGAGCAATAAAAGGTGCATGCTAACACAGAAGAAAGTAAAAAAACTGTCTTACACGGCTCTCTACCGTATAAGACAGTTTTACTTAACAAGATTTATCATTTGGCTTCGGAACTTTCAGACCGAACCATGGCATGATCCAAAGGGCTGTATAAGTGCCTAGAAGGGCCATAACAGCCCATACCCATCCGTGCACACTAAACGAAGCAATGCCGCTGAAGTATGCACCAATGTTACATCCAAATGCCAGTCTTGCTCCGTACCCCATTAACAGACCGCCGATTAAAGAAGCAAGAGCTGTTTTAAATGGAATTTTCTTAAGAGCGAATAGTCCTCCGGCAGCTGAGGCAATAAAAGCCCCGGTTACGAGACCGAAATTCATGACGCTTGTCGAGTCAAGAAAAACAGACTGTGTAAGCTGCTCTTCCATACCGTCTCTAGACCAGTAATACCAGGATGCGACATCAATTCCCATGCTCTGGGAGATTTGGGATCCCCAAAGAGCAAAGGCAGACGTGATTCCCCAAGGGCTCCCGCGGGTCAAAAGAGTAATGGCATTTAGAACAGCAAGGACAACAGCTGCAATAAGAATAGGCCAGGCCCCTCTAAAGATTCTCTTCCAGCCGTTCTCCGTTGGCAATTCAGCCATGCGGGGTGGTTTTCTTTTTTTAGCGATATAAAAAGTAAGCCAAATAATGAAAGCAAACGCTGCAATTTGGACAGCCCAGGCACCAAGGAACCCTAGGCCCGTACTTTCTGCCAATGAAATAGCAGGCAATGAAGGCATATCATTTAGCCAAAAGTCAAAATGCCATGCACCGATTACAGAACCGGCGATAAACCCAGCTAATGTAATAAAAATGGATGATCTTCCGCCACCTGCGGAATATAAAGTTCCAGACGCTCAGCCGCCGCCAAGCTGCATGCCAAGGCCAAAAATAAAGGCGCCAAAGATAACACTGACCCCGACCGGCGATACTAAACCAGAAACATCATCACCAAAAAAGCTCAGATTAAAAGCCAATATAGGAGCAAATAGGGTGGAGGCAACAGCCAGCATGACCATATGAGCTCTTATGGCTTCCCCGTTTCCTACGGCAAGGAACCTTCGAAAAGCGGATGTAAACCCAAACCTTGAATGAAAAAGAGTATAGCCTAGTAATAATCCTATCCATAATAAGAGAGCCATCTGCCCGTCTGCAATTTGTAAGGTAATAAAAGTCAACATAATAGCAGTGAGAAGCCCACCGATAGTGAGTAAAGTCTGTGGGGGAGGGAGCAACTGGGCTGACTTATTGATAGAAAGGGTGACAGGCTTATTTTTTGTTTCTGCTTCCATAATAATTCCACCTCTCTTCTTGTTGCATTTAGTAATCTTAGCGGCATAGTAAGGCTTAGTCAACTCCAAAAAAAATACACATACTAATTAAAATACTTTGACTGCTAAGTAGAGAGGAAAAGAAAAGGGGTTGTCAGGAAGGACAGCCATATTTAAAATGTGTAAGCAGTTATGTTACTCAGACAGATTGTATCAAAAAGCCTGGCACTAAAAAAAGACAGAAAGAGAGCGGGAGAGTATGGGAAAATGATTACGATCGATAAAGACAATAAGCAGATAACTGCCGCAGCCTGCGTTCGGTGTCCGGATCCATTTTTTCAAAGAGGTGAGGACGTTTTAGAAAAGGTTGGATGTTGCAGCTATAGCCCAGTTTTCACCTTATTCGAGATTAAGAAAATGGCGGATAGGGATAAAAACTTCTTTTATGAGACGATATATAAACATCCTAAGGCTATTGTTTCTTCTTTTTCAATAAAAATAGAGGCTGAAGTGAATCCTGCTTTTAAAAAGGTTAATACTTCTTCCATGTTGCCAATGGAGAAAGAGGACACTAAGCTTAGTTATTCAACGTGTCAATTTTTTGTATCAAATCAAGGATGCGGCCTTCCGTCTGGTTACAAAACAAGTGTTTGCCGTTCATTTCTTTGCTGTACAGTAGAAGAAAGCCTGTCAAAGGAAAGAAAAGAGGAAATGAATGACTGGATTTTTTATATTCAGGAAGAAGTCAAAGCCTTTAATCGGTCCCATGAACAAAAATTGAAAAGTAAAGGGTGGACGCTGCAGGAACAGCCAAGTATGGTTGTGGACTATTTAAAAAGTCTGCCTGACATGTAAAACAAGGAGCAGGGTAGAGCCTGCTCCTTGTTCTCCTTAAAAGCAACGTACAGGAGTGATCCGGGAGAGTCTGACGAAGCATAAAAGGAAAAGGGACAATAGCTCGAAATGCTCACCTTCAGGACGGTGCTGAAGTCCAAAAAAGATAGGGAGCTCCCCTTCTTCTAAAAAAGCATTTTCCTGATTGCTTTCAGGAAAATGCTATTCTTAGTTTTCATTCCATTTTTTCAGGATTTCCGGAATTTCTTTTAAACTTTTGACTTCCTCAGTAAAGGGGATGTCTGGTTGAGGTTCCTTGTTTTCTCGGTTAATCCAGATATTTTTCATATTTATTTTATTAGAGCCCTTAATATCTGTGTTGAGGTTGTCTCCAATCATTACAGCTTCATCCTTTGTCAAGTTTAAAAGAGACAAGGAATGTTCGAATATGCTCGCATCAGGTTTTCCTCTTCCATAGGCTCCAGAGACCAGAATGTAGTCAAAATAAGGAACAAGTTCAGGTGTCATTTCAAGCTTTTCATTCTGCAAAGTAGGAGAGCCGTTAGTCAAGAGGAGCATGCGATAGTTTTTTTGAAGTTCTGCTAACAATTCAAAGGTGTCATCATATACAAAGGGCAACTGTCTTCTGTGGTAAGGGAACCGTTCAGCAAGGTATGCTCCAAAAACAGGATCGTCCACTCCTGCTTGCTTCAAGCCTCTTGTCCACGCCTCTTTTCGATAATCTGGAGCCATTTTGCTCATTTTTCTAAACCCAATATCGGTTTTGTCTGTAAAATCTCCCCATAACCCCTCAAAAGGGTTAATTCCTATCATTTTAGTGAAAGGAAAGGTTTCATAAGAGCAGTAGAGGGCACTTGCCTCTTCTCTTACCTTCTCCTCCAATAATAGTGGGTCAATTCCTTTTTCTTTTTGTGCTTCCTTGCATGTTTCCCGGAAAGCTTCCTGGACACTTTTTTTATCCCAAAGAAGCGTGTCATCTAAGTCAAAAATTACACCTTTAATCATAATGAAAGTCACTCCTGGCATTGGTATGTATGCCTTTTTATTTTAGCACATTTAAAGCAGGCTGCAGGATAAGATAAATAAACGGAAAATTTGATAAATTTAGAATAGTTAAGCTTTAAAAATGATACCGAAAAAATTAAAAATTTTTGCGAGAGTGCCTGAAAAATCATGTTTTTTATTGTACAATAGATTTATAGCTTTCACATATTAGACACAAATTGACGACTTTTTACAATCTGGATTTATATCATAGGCATGATGATTCGTTTTTTCTCAAAGTCCTTACTGAATTCTCAGCAAAGATATGCGACAAAACACGGGATATTTTTGAGAATGCGTTTACATCATGTTAAAATTAATTGGTGAAAGCGTTCTCCCCAAATGGGGGGTGCTTTATCCATAAATCAACATTTGTTTATTGAAGTACTTCTCGCATTAGTCCAATGACTCAGGAGGAGTGGTTAGAAAAAAGAGTTTTAAGGAATTAAGGGCAATGGAAGACCATCCCTACATAAGAATCTTTCATTCAGAATAATAAGTTTTACTGTCACCCATGTTCAAAATTTTTCATCACTTAGTAGTTGGAGGTTTGTTCAGATGAGCAGAAAAGCAACCAAGCAGGGGGAACCATGGGAAGGGTTTTACGGTCCTAACCTGGGGTACGTATGGGATCTTTACGAACAATATCAGGAAGATCCAAGTTCCATAGATCCTGATATGAAAGACTGGTTTGATCAATTTGGTCCGCCTTCCAGTGACGTAAAGATAGTAAACGGACATGCACCTGCACAGCAAGAAGGAGAAACAGCTGCTAGCGTACATAAAGTAGCAGCCGCCGTTAAGCTAGCTGAAAATATCAGAGTTCATGGTCACTTGTCTGCGGATATTAATCCGCTTAAAGAGCCGGGAGACGACAATCCTTTTTTAAATCCCAAGGAATATGGACTAACTGAGGAAGATCTTGAAAGACTTCCAGCAGATATCATTTGTCCTGATGCGCCGTCCCATGTGACTAATGGCCTTGAGGCGATTAGCCATCTAAAGGACTCTTATACAAAAACAATCGCCTTTGAATTTGACCACGTTCATGATGTTGAAGAACACCAGTGGCTTAATAAGATGGTTGAATCAGGTGAAATTTATAAAACGTTATCTGATGAGAAAAGAAAATCACTTTTCACCAGTTTACGTGAAGTAGAAAGCTTTGAGCAATTTTTGCATAAAACCTTTGTCGGTCAAAAGAGGTTTTCTATAGAAGGTGTCGATACCTTAGTTCCCATCGTTGATGAGTATGTACATGATTCAGCCCGCGGAGGAGCGGAAGATGTCATGATCGGAATGGCGCACCGGGGCCGCCTGAGTGTTCTTGCTCACGTGCTCGGTAAGCCATATGACATGATCTTCTCTGAGTTTCAGCATTCTCCTAACAAAGAGCTTGTTCCATCAGAGGGTTCCACCGGAATTAACTATGGGTGGACTGGAGATGTGAAATATCACTTAGGTGCTGAGAAATCTATTCAGCAGGAGTCTTATGAAACAAGAATCACTCTTGCAAATAACCCGAGTCACTTGGAATTCGTAAACCCGGTAGTAGAAGGATTTGCCCGTGCAGCTCAGGATGACAGGTCTGCGCCGGGTTTCCCGAGACAAGATACCTCTAAGTCAACAGCGGTCATTATACATGGGGATGCTGCCTTCCCAGGAGAGGGCATCGTAGCCGAAACGTTAAACCTAAGCCGGCTTAAAGGATATCAAACTGGCGGAACACTTCATATTATTGCTAACAATCAGCTTGGATTTACTACAGAGTCTCATGATTCCCGTTCTACGATGTATTCAAGTGACTTGGCAAAGGGCTATGAAATCCCTGTTGTTCATGTAAATGCTGATGATCCGGAAGCATGTATTGCAGCGGTGCAGCTTGCTTATGAATATAGGAAAAGATTCCAAAAGGATTTTCTCATTGACTTGATCGGATACCGTCGTTTTGGTCATAACGAAATGGACGAGCCTGCCGCAACACAGCCTCATCTTTACGAAAAAATCAGAAAGCATAAGACAGCCAGTGAATATTATGCTGACCGTTTAATTCAAGACGGACTAATCACTAAGGAAGAAGCTGAACAAATCAAGGAAGACATGATGGCGAACCTGCAGGAAAAATATGACAAGGTATCTGGAAATAAATCAGATGAACCAGTTCCAGTTGAAATACCCGAGGAGGTAGAGTCGAGACTTCCAACTATAGAAACAGGGGTAGAGACAGATCAACTTCGTCATATCAATAAAGAATTAATCACGTGGCCAGAAGGCTTCTCGGTCTTTCCTAAATTAGAAAAAATTCTTAAACGCCGGGAAAAAGCATTTGAAGAAGGCGGAAAGGTTGATTGGGCGCACGCTGAAACGTTGGCTTATGCATCTATTATTACTGATGGAACTCCTGTCAGGCTGACTGGTCAGGATTCCCAGCGCGGAACATTTGCTCACCGACACATCGTGCTCCATGACTATAAAAATGGGGATATTTATTCTCCTCTTCATACATTATCTAATGCGAAAGCATCCTTTGCGGTCCATAACAGCCCGCTTTCTGAAGGTTCAGTAGTAGGTTTTGAATATGGATATAATGTTCATTCACCAGAAACGCTTGTTTTATGGGAAGCGCAATTTGGAGATTTTGCAAACGCTGCTCAGGTCCTGTTTGATCAGTTTATCTCTGCAGGCCGGGCAAAATGGGGCCAGAAATCTGGCATGGTTATGCTTCTGCCGCATGGTTATGAAGGGCAGGGTCCTGAACATTCCAGCGCTCGCCCAGAACGCTTTTTGACACTAGCAGCTGAAAACAACTGGAATGTCTGTTATCTGTCCAGCTCTGCTCAGTATTTCCACTTATTAAGAAGGCAGGCTGCTATTTTGGAAAAAGAGGAAGTAAGACCATTAGTACTTTTAACACCTAAGAGCTTATTGCGTAACCCAAATGTTGCTTCTTCTGCAGATCAGTTTACCCAAGGTCATTTTAAACCGATTTTGGAAGAACCGAAAACTGGGCAGGATGCAGAAAAGGTTGAACGTTTGATCTTCTGTACTGGAAAAATGGCAATTGATTTGCATGAAACAATAAATGATGATATGGATACAAGCTGGCTTCATATTGTAAGAGTAGAAGAAATCTATCCTTTCCCTGAGGAAGAGATTCAAGAAGTGATTTCACGTTACAATAATGTAAAAGAAGTGGTATGGGTACAAGAAGAACCTTCCAATATGGGAGCGTGGACTTATATCCAGCCGTTGCTGCGCCAGGTGGCACCGGAGGGGGCTGATGTAAGCTACAGCGGACGAAGAAGACGTTCCAGCCCATCTGAAGGTGATCCAAAAGTTCATAAAAAAGAACAGTCCCGCATTATCAATGAAGCACTGAACCAGAAATCAGAAGGAGGCCCTAAATAATGGCTGAAATCAAAGTACCAGAACTCGCTGAATCTATTACAGAAGGAACGATTGCAGAATGGCTGAAGCAGCCGGGTGATCAAGTGGAAAAAGGTGAAAACATCGCTGAACTCGAAACGGATAAAGTTAACGTAGAAATTACTTCTGAAGAGTCCGGTATCATCCAGGAGCTGGTTAAAGAGCCTGGAGATACAGTTCAGGTTGGGGATGTCATTGCAATTGTAGGGGAAGCTGCTGGCGGTGCAAGCAAAGAAAAGAAAGAAGCGCCAAAGCAAGAATCAGTTAAAGAGGATGCTAAGCAGGAATCTCCAGCTCAGGAGGAGACAGAAGAGGTTCCGGCTTCTGAACGTCCTGTCGCTTCACCGGCTGCTCGTAAGCTGGCACGGGAAAAAGGAATCGATATCAGCCAGGTGCCAACGCGTGATCCACTAGGCCGTGTCCGTAAAGAAGATGTGGATTCCTATGAGGCAAACAAAGGATCCGAGCAAAAGCAATCACAGCCTTCAGCACCTAAGAAGGAAGCTGCTCCTGCAGCAAATAAAGATGAATTCAACGGTAAGCCAGTTGTAAGGGAAAAAATGTCCCGCAGACGCCAAACCATTGCGAACCGTTTAGTAGATGTTCAGCAAACGTCTGCCATGCTGACTACTTTCAATGAAGTTGATCTTTCTGCGGTTATGGATTTGCGGAAAAGAAGAAAAGATGCATTCCTTGATCAGCATGATGTAAAGCTTGGTTTTATGTCATTCTTCACGAAAGCAGTGGTAGCTGCCTTGAAACAGTTCCCGTACCTTAATGCTGAAATACAAGATAAAGAGATCGTGAAAAAAGAGTTCTACGATATTGGCATGGCCGTATCTACTGACGACGGACTCGTCGTTCCTGTTGTCCGTGATGCTGACAGATTGAGTTTTGCCGGAATCGAGCAGGAAATACTCAATTTGTCTAAAAAAGCCCGTGATAACAAGCTGGCCCTTTCGGATCTTCAAGGTGGAAGCTTTACCATCACAAATGGTGGTGTCTTTGGTTCCCTGCTATCCACACCGATCCTGAATGGACCACAAGTTGGTATCCTTGGGATGCATACGATCCAATGGCGCCCAGTGGCTATTGATAAAGAAAAAATGGAAAATCGCCCAATGATGTATATTGCCCTATCCTATGACCATCGTATCGTTGATGGTAAAGAAGCTGTAGGGTTCCTTGTAAAAGTAAAAGAACTTTTAGAAGACCCTGAAACTCTCCTTCTTGAAGGATAAGGACATCATCAGTCTATAAAACTTTGTAAAAAGAATCCCCTGAACATACGGGGGATTCTTTTTTGTCCTCTACTCTCTTCTGTTATCTCCTAATCGAGGATCTTCATCATAGCTTAGGGTTATGACTCTCGTTGACTCCCCATTTTTAATCTCTTCCTCTGTAGCTCTTTCACTGAGTTCTTCATCGTCATCTATCCCATTCGCAATTGTTGGTTCTTCTCCTTGTCTGCCTTTTTCTTTCATTTGATTTCCGCCTTTCTTATTTAAAATTTACACCTATGATTATCGTGTGCAATTTTCCAGAAAATAAACCGGTGATCAAAGGTATTTTCGTAGGTGGTAAGGGCTTCATTTCCTACATATATTGGTTGAAGAAAGAAATTTGGACAGAAAGGAGCATCTAGTGAATTTACAATCCGAAACAATCATTGTGCACCAAGATAACCTTCAGGCAGAAATAGAAATGGATTACTTTAACAAACGACTGCGTGTGGATGGATTTTATGGTTCAACGGATGTATTGCTCAACACCATCCAAAAGCTTACTGTAAACAAACCGTTTGAAAAACTAATTATTTATTCATTCCAGGAAACTTGGATGTCACTCCTTGAGAAGGGGTATACCCCAGAGGCTGTCTTTTCAAAATATTTCAGCGGTGCCGATAATTATGCAATGGTAAAATATCAAACGATTGATCGTCGATACACCGCCAGCTGGCTGGAGGAAGATGAGTTATTGACAAAAGTCCTTAAAAAAAACATTAGGAGAAAGGATCCAGACAAGGCACCTGTTGCCTATACAATAAGAAAAGCAAATGAAAGGGATTCTACGGAACTTGCCTGTTTATACAGCCAAGTATTTTCTATCTACCCCACACCGATGAACGAGCCTGCCTATGTAAAAAAGAAGCTGAGTGAAGGACAGGTTTTTTTTGTAGCTGAAAAAAATAAAAAAATCGTCAGTGCTGCTTCGGCAGAGGTGAATCACACGTATCGCAATGCAGAATTAACAGATTGTGCAACAATCCCGGAGGAAAGAAAGCATGGTCTTATGAAATTTCTTCTACAAGAACTGGAAAAGGAGTTGTACAAGCAAAAGATCATCTGTGCTTATTCAATTGCCAGGGCCCTTTCCTTTGGCATGAATAGCGCCTTCTGTCAGCTAGGGTACTTGTACAGGGGGAGGCTGACGAATAACTGCTATATTTATAATTCCCTTGAAAACATGAACGTATGGGTTAAGGATCTGACTGTCCACCATTCCTTTCCGTAAGGAAATGGGTGCTCTTTAAAATATATTTCATTTAATTGTCATAAGCATGGACTATAACTGCTTTTTCATAATGAAAAAGTTTTTCTAAAAAGGCTCTTCAGTCTAGTTTGATAACTGATATGAATGAGAGGCAGATCAGAACCCGATAGAATAGCAGCAACTGAGCCTTTCATTTACGTCTATCCTGACTGAAACCTTGAAAAGGAGGTTATTTCATGAATCATAAGCTTTATAAACCTAAGCTCCACTGGAGTGAATTTGAACTTTGGAAAGATGTTCCTGAAGAGAAGTGGAACGATTGGATCTGGCAGCTTACCAACACGATCCGTACGTTAGATGACTTAAAAAAGGTTATTCACTTAACTCCTGAAGAAGAAGAGGGCGTTAGAATTTCAACGAAAACCATTCCTTTAAATATTACCCCATACTATGCTTCACTAATGGATCCAAATGACCCGCGCTGTCCTATTCGTATGCAGTCAGTACCCATAAACAAAGAAATCCAGAAAACGAAGTATGATATGGAGGACCCGTTAGAAGAAGATGAGGACTCTCCCGTTACGGGACTTACGCACCGCTATCCGGACCGGGTGCTGTTTTTGGTTACAAATCAGTGTTCTATGTACTGCAGGTATTGTACTAGAAGACGTTTTTCAGGGCAGATTGGAATGGGAGTGCCCAAGAAACAGCTTGATGGTGCCATAGAATATATAAAAAACACACCATCGGTAAGAGATGTTTTATTATCTGGAGGAGACGGGTTATTAATTAATGACAAAATCCTTGAATATATACTAAAAGGGCTAAGAGAGATTCCACATGTAGAAATTATCCGCATTGGAACAAGAGCACCTGTAGTCTTTCCGCAACGGATTACTGAGAACTTGTGTAACATCTTAAAAAAATATCACCCAGTTTGGTTAAATACCCACTTTAATACATCTCTCGAGATTACAGAAGAAGCAAAGAAAGCTTGTGAGATGCTTGTTGATGCAGGCGTGCCTGTAGGAAACCAAGCGGTTATATTGGCGGGTATTAACGATAGTGTTTCTATAATGAAAAGACTCATGCACGATTTAGTCAAAATACGCGTTCGGCCTTACTATATATATCAATGTGATTTATCAGAAGGGATCGGCCATTTCAGGGCACCGATTTCTAAAGGACTGGAAATAATGGAAGGGCTGCGCGGCCACACTTCAGGCTACAGTGTTCCCACTTTTGTTGTTGATGCACCTGGGGGAGGAGGGAAAATTACTCTCCAGCCTAACTACATCATTTCTCAGAGTCCAGAAAAAATAGTGATGCGTAATTTTGAAGGTGTGATTACCACGTATCCTGAACCAGTAAATTACACTCCTGGGACGGCAGAGGATTATTTTACACAGGTGTATGAAGACCTGGAGGATAAAGAAGCGAAAACGGGTATTGCCTCTCTCTTAAATGAAAAACAGAGCACACTGATTCCGTCAACATTAGAAAGATATGATAGAAGGAAAAGCTTCCAAAGTAATTCTTCTCACAAGACGTTAAAGGATTTGCGTGAAAAGAGAGATGAGTTGAAAGAGAAAAAATATCAAGCCCAGCTGAAAAAAGGAAATACAGATTCTGGTGGAAGTAAGGAGGAAAAACACTGATGATTCTTTGTGAATGGTGTGAGTCAGAAAGCGCCGTTACATCCAAAACTACAGTGTATTGGGAACTTCCTGATGGAACCAGAGCAATAGAAATTACGGATACTCCTGCTGTGCAGTGCAAAGAATGTGGCATGGTATACCAGGAAGAAGACACGATTATTCAATTGGAAGACCAGTTATTACTCATCGATACAGATCAAGTCACAAAAAGTATATCGTATCAAAAGCTAATGGAAATTCCTCGTAAGTTAAAACGAAATTACTTTAGGTACGATGAACTGTAGGTAGAGAATGGTTTTAAGGTGAAAGATGGAATGCTCCTTCCTGAGCCAGGTTGAAGAGAGGAAAAGAACATGAAGAAATCCCTATTAATTAAACCTTTTCTTACTAAAAGCTATCCTGCTGCTTCTTATGGATCTGGAATTTATATATATGATACAGAAGGAAAAAGGTATATAGACGGTTCTTCAGGTGCAGTAACTGCAAGTATTGGGCATGGAATACCGGAAATAATTAGAAAAATGGAAGAACAGTCAAAAAAAATATCTTTTGTATATCGCTCTCAATTTACAAACTCTCCAGCAGAACTGCTGGCTCATAAAATAAATGAAGCAGTAAACAGCGAAGAGAATTACTGGTCTTTTTTTGTAAATAGCGGATCAGAAGCAACGGAAACAGCTATGAAGATCGCTATTCAGCATTTTCAGGAACAAGGGCTTTTTCAAAAAAATAAAATTATTTCCCGGTGGATGAGCTACCATGGTATCACCCTGGGATCCCTGTCATTATCGGGCCATAAGTTAAGGCGGGAAAAGTTTGTCACCCTTTTAGATGATGGCCCAAATGCAGAGGCTCCTTATTGTTATCGCTGTTCATTTCATATGGAATATCCTGAGTGCAATATGATGTGTGCTGTGGATATAGAAAGAGCAATTAAAAGAGCTGGAAACGACAACGTTGCGGCATTTATTGCTGAGCCCATTATTGGAGCAGCTGGAGGAGTCATTGTACCCCCACCCGGATATTATGAACAAGTCCAGGAAATATGCAAAAAGAACAATGTACTGTTTATAGCTGATGAAGTAATGACAGGCTTCGGACGGACTGGAAAAATGTTTGCGTTAGAGCACTGGACATCAGAAGCAGATATTATTGTAACCGGAAAAGGTCTTTCAGCGGGCTATGCGCCAATAGGAGCTGCTCTTTGCAAGGAGAGTGTTCTGCAGCCTGTGCTCAACGGATCAAAAAGTATTATGAGTGGCCATACTTTCAGTGCAAATCCACAGTCAGCTGCTGCCGCTCTTGCTGTCCTTGAATACATGAATCAATATAAATTAATTGAAAAAGCAAGCCTGCAAGGCAAGTATTTATTTAGAAAGCTAAAAAAGCTGAAACAGTCTACTCCAGTAATCGGTGAGGTTAGAGGGAAGGGGCTTCTTGCCGGAATAGAAATTGTATGTAACCCAGTATCAAAAAAGCCATTTCCGAGAAAGGCAGCAGTAACCGAAAGAGTGATAAATAAAGCACAGCAAAAAGGACTGCTCATTTACCCAGCCACAGCAGGAGAAAGAGGATACGAAGGTGATGCAGTCATTATTGCCCCCCCGCTTATTGTAACGAGAAAGGAAATCGATGAAATGATGACTATACTGCAGGATGTTTTCCAGGAACTTCTGCAAGAGCTTTGCAAAGAAGGACATCATTTTGTGTCGTAAGAGGGGAGTCATGGAAATAATGGATTCTCAAGCAAAAAAAATGAAGAACAAAATTTCAACAATCAAAAAGGCACTCGAGCCTTTAAGAGACGGCATGGTTCTAATGTATGGAGGGTTTGGCGGGGTAGGAAACCCTCCTTCATTAATAAAAAGTATAGTTGACTCAAATGTAAAAGACCTGGTTCTTATTGGCAATGATGCATCGTTTCCAAACATTGGAATTGGCAGGTTGGTTAAAGAAGGAAGAGTAAAAAAATTAATAGCTTCCCACATTGGCTCAAACCCTGTAGCAGGTTCTTTGATGAATGCGGGAAAGCTTGAAGTTGAATTTTCTCCCCAAGGGATTTTAGCTGAAAGAATCAGAGCGGGAGGCATGGGGCTTGGAGGTATTCTAACTGACGTGGGCATAGGGACGATGGTAGAGAAAAATAAAAACACAATTACTATAGCCGATAAGGATTTTCTTATCGAACGGCCTTTACGGGCAGATGTATCCATTGTGTATGCCAAAAAAGCGGATACGTTTGGTAATTTAATCTATGATAAGAGTGCAAGAAATACAAATCCCCTGGTAGCGATGGCGGGAAGCTACACGATTGCAGAAGCTGAAGAAATTGTACCAGCTGGAGAACTGGATCCGGAAATGATTGTGACTCCCGGTTTATTTATAGATAAAGTGGTACAAAGTGAAGGGATCGATTGGACATGGGCATGGGAATAGACAGTCGCAGAAACATTGCTAAGCGTGCCGCACAAGAAGTAACAGACGGAATGATCGTGAATTTGGGTATAGGTATTCCTTCCCTAATTCCTGAATATGTTGCTAAGGATGTTCAGGTGATGTTTCATGCCGAGAACGGGATATTAGGGATGGGGCCTTCACCCGGGGAAGGGAAGGAAGACCCGGCATTGTGTAATGCAGGGGGCTTTCCCATTACATTGAAAGAAGGGGCTTCTTACTTTGACAGCGCTACAGCTTTTGGAATGATAAGAGGAGGATATATTGACCTGTCAGTTCTCGGGGGCTTGGAAGTAAGTCAGAGAGGAGATCTGGCTAATTGGATTGTGCCTGGTAAAAGGGTGCCTGGTATTGGAGGAGGCATGGAGCTGGCCTGCAAATCTAAGAAAGTAGTGGTTGTAATGAGTCATGTGGATAAAGCGGGAAAGTCAAAAATAGTTTCTTCCTGCTCTCTGCCTTTAACCGCAAAAGAATGTGTTTCCACGGTTATTACAGATAGGGCTGTTATTGCTGTAACTGATAAAGGCCTTTGCTTGACTGAGGTTATGTATCCCTATACTGTGCAAGAAGTTATCGATCAAACCGATGCCCCCCTTTTCATTTCTCAACATCTTACCTGACAGGAGGCTGGTGACCGGTTGGTGACACGGCCTCCCCTTTCTAGTTAGAATATAATATAAAAGGTATCTTTCAGCCGGAATACAATTAACCACTGCCAAAGACTCAAATCTACTTTGGTTCAAGCTTTCACTAGCGAGGGCAACGCTTCAGCTAAAGATCACTACTCACTGGAGATCTTCAGCTGTTGCTTTTCCCCCTGGACTCTACACCTATTTCTGCTGGTTTTTGTTAGAATTTGCCGACTAGAATGATGGACAACCCTCCGGAGAATGGGATATCTCTTTTTTCTGAAACTGCCTCAACGTTAAGGGGCCTTACATAAAAATAAGCGATCGTATGTCTGCTCCCTGAAGATGCCATTTTTTTAATTGTAATGACCACTTCTTTTTTCATGTAGAAAAATAGCTGCTAATCATCTATTAAAAAAGGGTAAGAAAAAAAGAGATGGGAGAAAAAGTGGCCCTGCTAATTGATTAAATGAAAAGAAAAGGAGAGTCATAAGTCAATGACGAAAGCGATATTCTTAGATTTTTTTGGCACCATTGTTGTTGAGGATAACGAGATGATTGAGAAAATTAGCAAAAAAACAGCTGAACGGGCAAACAATCCTTGTACCTGGCAGGAGGTAAATAAGTACTGGTGGAATCGCTTCTCTGAGAGGTTTGAGACTAGCTACGGGAAAGATTTTTTGAGGCAGAGAGAAATTGAAATTATTTCCTTAAAAGAAACATTGGATTATTTCGACGCTGAGCTGGATGCTGATAAACACGCCCAATTTATTTTTGACTATTGGGAAAGACCTGAAATATATAAAGATGCTGAACTGTTTTTAAAAGAAGTCAAGGTTCCTGTCTTTATTCTTTCAAATATTGACAAATTGGATTTAGAAAAGGCAGCCGACTACCATCACCTTCATGTAGAGGGACTGATAACCAGTGAAGATGTACGTGCTTATAAGCCACGAGTAGAAATATATAAAGAAGGGTTAAAGCAAGCAGGCTGCAGGCCGGAAGAAGTTCTTCATGTGGGTGATTCTTTGAAAGATGATGTGCATGGGGCACAGAAAGCAGGCATTAAAGCAGTCTGGATTAACAGGGGAAAAAGAAATAATCCAGTTCATGTCTCTCCGGAATTTGAAGTGACCAGACTTACCGAGCTGTTTAATCATATGTAATTTATTCAAAGAGAAGTACAGCAGATAAAAAAAGAAAATTGAAAGATATGGGTTTATTTCTTCTATAATTTTTGAAAAAATAGAAAAAAGGAGGTTGGCATGGAAAAAATACTTATTGCTATTATCGGGCTGGGCCTGAGCATGGCAGTTTTCTATGGGTATCAGTGGTATAGTAGTTCCCAGGCTGTAATAAAGATACCCTCCGAAGAAAGTGAGGAACTGTCAGCTCATGCAGTCTCTCCAAGCGAGAACATAGAACATCAAGATCCTCAAATGAGTGATGAAGTGGAGAATTTTACAACTGGGGAAGAGATGGCCCAGTTAAAGATACCATCTATCGAAACAGGCTACCCTGTGTATTGGGGAGCAGATGAGGAAACACTCGATCAGGGTGTTGGAATGTATGTAAGCGAATGGACTACGACTCCAGATGAATTCAGACATACAGTCGTAAGCGGGCATAGAGATACAGTATTTACCGCATTAGGTGATGTGAAGGAAGGAGATTCTTTATATATAGAGTATAAGAATGAGGTGTACGAGTATGCTGTTAAGGACATATGGATTACCGGAGCTGAGGACAGAACGGTGATTGTCGATAAAGAGACACCAACACTTACTCTTACAACCTGTTACCCGTTTGATTATATAGGGAACGCTCCTGACCGTTATATCATACAAGGCGAAATGGTCACAAATTGAAAAAGGTGTGGAAAGAATCCGCATCTTTTTTTCTATGTCTTCATAAAAGTGATGAAATCATATTACGGAAAAAGTGTGTAAAAGATTGAAAAAATCTCCAAAAACTATTTTAATTTTACTCCACTTTATTTTATAATAAAAAAAACAAACTGAGGTGATGATGTCAGTGGTAAATATTACCGAGCAATTTATTAAGGTGCAGCGAGAAATGGAACAGGCATCACTGTTAACTGAGGTAGTTTTTGGAACCTTTCATATAAACTTAAAAGAACAGAATTTCAAGGTAATTATTTGTAATAAAGCAAGGACACTAAGGGTGGAACATGGACGATCCTCAATGGCACTTGAAGAAGAAAGAAACCAGTTTAAAGGAAACAATGATGATCGAAAAGCCCTAGAAGTATTAGTAGAGGTGCTTGAAGTAAATGAAATTACATCCCTAGTGGAAAATGGGAGTCTACTTTTGGACTTTATAGACATTCAGGAGTATAAGGCTGTGAAGGAGCAGGCTTATGCGGAGAATCTGCCTATTGAGGTCTTCTTAAAGAAAAAGAAGGTAAATGAGTTTGTAATTGGATTACTTGAAATCCGGGCTAAATATAGAGAGCTGCACAGAGTTACGGAAATCAGCGAGTATAAGAGAAGAGAAGAGAAAGTCTTTCATTATATTAAGAAAATAGAACAGAAAGCTAAACAGCAATTTGCTCATTAACTATGAGATAAACCCTTTGTTTTTGGAGAGACTTCCAGTGACAAAGGGTTTTTTGTACAAACTATTTTGATGACTGGAATGGAGCACTCCCGGGCCCAAAAAGAGTGGGTGAACATACTCAATTTTTCAGGAACAAAGTACAATCAGACCAAGACCCAGTTTGCAAAACGTGATAGAATGAAAGTTGAGAATTCATATCATAATACTTAGCAAGGAGTGGTCCCATGGGAAAAGTACTTATTTTTGGACACAAAAATCCTGATACCGACACAATTTGTTCAGCAATTGCTTATGCTGACTTAAAAAAGCAGATCGGAGTGGAGGCTGAGCCGCTTCGCTTAGGCTCTGTCAACGGAGAGACTGAATATGCGCTTAACTATTTTAATGCAGAAGCTCCTCGTTACGTGGAAACGGTTGCAAACGAGGGTGGGGACGTTATTTTAGTAGACCACAACGAACGCCAGCAAAGTGCAGATGACATTCAAGAGGTAAAAGTGGTGGAAGTAATTGATCACCATAGAATCTCAAATTTTGAAACAAGCGATCCTTTGTATTACCGTGCAGAACCTGTTGGATGTACAGCAACCATTCTAAAGAAATTATACAAAGAACAGGGCGTAGACATTCCAAAGAATATTGCCGGCCTTATGCTGTCTGCTATTATTTCAGATTCTCTTTTATTTAAGTCCCCTACTTGTACCCAGGAAGATATTGATGCAGCTAAAGAATTAGCGGACATCGCTGGCGTAAACAGTGAAGAATACGGACTGGAAATGCTTAAAGCAGGAGCTGACTTAAGTGATAAATCCATTGAAGAGCTGATTTCTCTTGATGCAAAAGAATTTCAAATGGGAAATGCCAAAGTGGAAATCGCACAAGTGAACACTGTAGATGCTGAGGAAGTTCTCGAACAGCAAGATGAATTGGAAGCTGCTATTTCAAAAGTGATTGAGGAAAAGAATTTGGATTTGTTTGTCTTTGTTGTGACTGATATACTTGAAAATAACTCGGTAGTGCTATCCCTTGGTAAAGAAGCTGCAGGAGTAGAAAGAGCATTTAATGTAACATTGGATAACAAAAGGGCAACACTAAAGGATGTAGTATCTCGTAAGAAACAGATTGTTCCTTCCCTGACAGATGCTTTAAAGTAAAAAGCAGGATTAAAAAGCATAACTTGAAGGTTATGCTTTTTTTAATGGTATTTCCTTTGCTGGTCAGTGGAAGAATAGGAGGCTGTATAGGATGGAGCTTAATCATGAAATAAACATCAATAATTTGCAGTTTGGCTGGGATACTAAAAAAGGGCGCTTTTTGTTTGAAGGAGAGGATTCGATCCTTTTCTGGATATCTACAGCAATGAAAGAGTTTTTTGATACAATCGAAGAAGTGTCCGGCAAGGAACCGGCCAATGTTGTCCTTGAGACCACTGGCTTCAGGCAAGGATTAGTGGTAGGAGAGTATTTTCAAAACATTAAACAGGTCAGTACTGAGGAAGCTGCAAACCTTATCACCCGAACCTACGGATCAGCAGGATGGGGATCAGCTGTCGTGGTAGATATAAATGTAAAAGAACAGACTGCTATCATGCACTTGAAAGATGACTGGGAATATAAAATAAATGTAGCTCAGGGGAAACAAACTGGAGGAACATTTCTTCCGGCTCATTACGCCGGGATCTTCAGTGGTCTCTTTAATGAAAACATCTGGTATTCAGTGAAGCAGTACCAAATTGAAGGACATGAGCATACAATTGTAGAGTATTTTCCATCGTCAATAACAGTAAAAGAAAACATTCATGCGCTGATAAGATCAAGGGAAGCGAAAGAAATAGCAAGATTAGAAGAACTGGTCGAAAGCAAAACAGATGAGCTGCAGACCCTGGTGAAAACCCTCTCTTCTCCTATGATTCCAGTGATTGAGGGCATTGTGGTCGTTCCTCTTTTAGGAAAGTATGATGAAGAGAGAATGGAAGAACTGATTGAAAAAACACTGAATAACCTTCCGGCATATAAAGCAAAGTATCTTATTTTGGATTTAACCGGCCTTGATCGTGACCTTACTCCTCATACTTCCACCTTAATAGACAAGTTGGCTGCTGCCACCTCATTAATAGGAACGAAAACTATTTTAGTTGGAATCTCCGGTGAATTAAGTATCATCATGGCTCAGAAGAATATAGATTTATCCAGGCTGGACTGTTTTCAAACCTTGGAGCATGGCATTTACTATGCCTTTGGCAAAAAGGGATTAAAAATTGTAGAAGAGTGAGTAGAAAAAGACCTGTCATCCTCGCATCAGATGACAGGTCTTTTTATTTTTTCTTACACAATGGGAGCCGAGTCAGGCAATTTTCTTATACGGTTGGCCAGAACCTGTACACCTTTTGAATAAAGAAGATGAGGCTTTTCTTCTGGCATCGTTAAGGAATTGACTTCAAATAATCTGGTTTCCTTTAGATACATGGATGCCTTTTGAAGGGGCCATTGTGAGTGATGAATATCCCCTTTAAACAACTGGCTGCCTGAAGAGGAAAACAGGCGGTATCTTTCTGTTAAAAAATACTCTAATGTCCCGGGCTTAGAATAAAATACTGCGCCCTCAGGCTGGTATTGGGCGACAAAGCGAGCAGGACTGTTTTTGCGCTGATGAACATAGCGAGTGTCATCCCCGTAAGTTTCACATGAGAATGCACTATGGTAATAATTTAAATGAAAAAGTCGTCTGGCTAGTTCCACAGCAAGAGGATTAGAAGCATCAAGGCTAAAAAAATATACACCTTTCTCGCCATTAACTTTCACATATGTACGCAGGTTGAGTTCTGGAAACGCAAAAGAAGTTTGGGGAGGCATGAAGCGAGCTCGTACATCCTCCATGAAGAAGGGAACAATTCCTACGTAAGCTTTCCCTTCATATGTATCTACTTCCATTCCTTCAGGCAAAATCTGCTGCAATTCTTCCACAGGATAGCTCCAATGTGCAAATAAGACGTTTTTCCAGGTCATGTTCATAAGGTAGACAGGTTTTTCTTGATCAGCCATGGTTTCACCTCTTCAATTAATCAGTTATCTTCTAGTTTACCGGTGATGAGGAAACCTTGCAAAAATAAAAGACGAAGAGTACAGTATGTATGTAAAAAAAGAGTTGGATTCTGAAAGTTAGAGAAAGAGAGTGACAAAGCTTAAGGTCATCCATGGAGACATTACAACAACCGCATGCGATATTATTGGTAATGCTGCAAATAATGGATTACAAGGAGGAGGTGGGTAGACAGCCCCATTTATCAGGCAGGAGGCCCCGTAATCATGGAAGAATGCAGGGAAATAGGTTATTGTCCTACTGGAAGTGCGGTAATTACGAGTGCTGGGGAGCTTCAAGCTGATCATATCATTCACACAGTCGGACCTGTATGGATGAGAGGAACCAGAGGAGAAGCTGGAAAACTATAAAGCTGTTAGGAAAAAATGTTGAGCTTGCCATTGAATATATACGGCTGATAGTTTGCCTTTTCCTAATATAAGCACGGGGGTTTACAATTATCCCAAAGATTTGACCGCTCCCTTTGGCTAGGAGGACAGTGAAAAAGAAACGTTAAATAAGCAAAAAACAGAAATGGAGATCTATTTTGTGTGCTTTGGTGCAGAAAATACTGTCTTGTACATAAAAAAGAAAGAGTAATTCGCGATTTAATGCGGAAAATAATCGAAAATCCTCATATACAAACAAATAAATAAAAAAATACAAGTTTTTCTCCTCATAACGCAGGGTATTTACTTATAACATAGAATAACATAAAGAAATGCGTGTAAAGGAGGAGAGATACAGTGAAAATCAACATCAATGCCAAAACGCGGGCCTGGATAATGAAACGAGGCGGAGCAGTTACTATAGATCCTTTTCACCCTCTGCATGGGGTAGTGCAATCTAAATCAGTAGATACAATACTTTCTCATGGAACACCTGAAGAGGAAAGTTTTTATAACAAAGTGGTTGTCAATGACGTCCTGGTGTATGTGCACAAGGGACTCGAAGAGAAAAAAGACGTAAAAATGCACATTACAGGATATGGGCCATTTGAGCATTTGCACGTTTCCGGCCTTCGCCGAAAAAAGAAATAAGTTACGAATGTAATCATTCAAAAGACTTTTAGAAAGGACTGACAAGATGCTAAAGAGTAGCATCTTTTTTTTGTGGGATGTAATCCCATAATATACTCATAAAATATATTCTTTCGAGGAAAAGGAACCGGAGAATTAATGTCGAAATATTTTCTAATGATTATAAAGAAAGGAGAAAAAGGGAGGTTGTAAATTAACTGAACATTTAAACAAATATATGGGGGGGAGAAGATTGAATAATCAGGTGCAGGGGCTAATAACAGAAGCTGCAAATAGAATGACGAATCAATACAATGTGTATAGAGATACGAAGCTGGGAAACGAACCCCTCTCCTTTACTGCAGAGTATCACCGCAAGGATGAAAAGTACTTTCTAACAAAGAAAGTTAGAGTGTATGAGGTGCAAAACCAGCACTTTCTATTTGTAAAAGAAATAGAGCATATTGCAGCAAAAGACATAAAAAGGATGACAGAATCAATGCTTACTCATATGAAAAGTTTCATCCCAAACCAAGGAGAGCATATGTCAACGATGTTTGCAGGGGTCCTTGTAACAGAAGGAGAGGTAGCCAATGAAGCAAAAAAAATGGCAAGGCGTTTTCGAAAAATCAAATTTTTAAATTATGGAAAAGATGGGTGGGCCGATTTATATATTGCCATTGTACAAGTTAAAGAAAAAGAAATTTATATCCATAAAAAAGGGAGAGAGCTGGTTTACGTGTTTGATACCTTGCTCTAGGAAAGGAGTAAATATTCATGAATCTGTTAACCTTGCTGTTAATTTCAGGAGTTATTTTTATTATTGCTTACTTTACGTATGGCCGTTTTTTAGAAAAACAAATGAAAGTAGATCCAGGAAGAGAAACTCCTTCTTCAACCCTGTATGATGGCGTGGATTACGTCCCGGCAAAAAAACCAGTCCTCCTTGGCCATCATTTTGCCACAATAGCCGGGGGAGGTCCCATTGTAGGGCCAGTGTCAGCAGCTTTGTTTGGGTGGCTGCCTGCGGTCATTTGGATAATAGTAGGAAGTATATTTATCGGCGGTGTTCATGATTATACCTCCTTACAGGCTTCCATAAGACATAAGGCTCAATCCATTGGTACGATTATTAAGGAATACATCGGCAACAGAGGACAGCTTCTGTTTCTTACATTTTCCATTGCCACATTGATTTTGATCGTAGGTGTTTTTGTTATTTTGGTAGCGGATACATTTGTAGCTGTGCCCGAAGCAGCCACGGCTTCTATCTTGTTTTTAACGGTTGCTATTATATTTGGTTTCCTTGTAAACCAGCTTAAAATTAACTTACTGGGTGCCACCATCCTCGGAGTTTTAGTCATGTTATTTTGTGTGTGGATGGGAATTTTGTTTCCGGTTTCATTATCAGCAAATGTATGGGCTGTAATTCTGCTTGTATATGCTTATGTCGCTTCCATACTTCCTGTTTGGGTGTTGCTGCAGCCAAGAGATTATCTTAACTCATTTCTTTTATACGGGATGATTTTTGGAGCTGCGATCGGTATATTAATTGCAGCACCTATGATGCAGCTTCCGGCCTATACAGGATTTGTGAATCCGGAACTGGGGTTTTTGTTTCCTATTTTATTTATTACGATCGCATGCGGAGCAATTTCCGGCTTTCATTCCCTTGTTTCTTCCGGAACTACGGCAAAACAGCTGGATAATGAGAAAAATGGAAAATTCATCGCCTATGGCGGGATGCTTCTTGAAGGGTTTCTTGCCATTATAGCTATTGGAAGTGTTGCCTATTTAACTCAGGCTGATTTTGCCGCACGGATGGACGCTCTAGGGGGGCCAATCGGAACATTTGCGGCCGGCATTGGATTTTTTATGTCACACTGGGGCATCCCTGAAGCGACTGCCGTTACCTTTACAGCCCTTACCGCTTCTGCATTTTTGTTAACCACGCTGGATTCAGCTACAAGGTTAATGCGTTATGCGATTCAGGAGCTTGGTGAGGGGAGAACAAAGGCATTCAAGAATAATCATGCTGCTACTTCCTTGGGGTTAGTCGGGGCTGGTGCGCTGGCATTAACTGGTACCTGGTCAACGGTATGGCCGTTGTTTGGAGCTGCTAACCAAATGCTTGGAGCCTTGGCCCTTCTCGCCATTACCGTCTGGCTGTCAAAGCAGGGAGCAAAGGCATTTTATACAGCAATTCCCATGGTATTTATGTTTGTTGTCACAGTAGCCGCTCTTGGCGTCTTAATGTATAATAATCTGCTGGCCGGTAATATGTTTTTAGTGATAAGCGCCTTCATTTTATTTGTTCTTTGTATTTTCCTTGCCATTGAAGGGTGGAGAGCCATTTTCGGAAAAGAAAATAAAGACATCACAGTGAAACAGTAATGAAAAAACCTGGCGAGAATTCGCCAGGTTTTTATGGTGAAAAGTGTCCTTCATCTTGACCGTCTGTTGGTCCTTCCTCAACAGGTTCATCTTCAATAATACCTTCGTTTGGCTGTTGCGGCTCTTCTGTTTCTTGAGGTGGTTCTATATCATATTCTTCCTCCAATGATTCTTCTGTCTGTTCAGGAGGAGCGTTTTCCTCTTCATCAGGCTCATTCATCCGTTCAATCACATGGGAATGATCGACTTCAAAGATGAGACGTTCATCATTTTCACGGATAGATTCAGTATGAGTTGTATCTTTGGTCAGCTGCCTGAAAATTCTCTGCTTGTGCAGGTCAGCCGCTGCCCCTGTCAAAGGTCTGGGCTGAGATTCAAATATACGGTAAGGAAGCATTTCCAACGTAGCCTGACCATCATCCTGGAGCTGGTAATTGGCGATGACAGTATCTCGTGTTCTTGTCCACCCTTGATCAAAAACAAAGTTTCCGATGGAATACATGATGATGCTGTCGTTATAAATGTCTACAGATTGGAGTACGTGTGGATGGTGACCAACCACGATATCAGCGCCGGCATCTGCCATAAATCTCATTAGTTCCTTTTGGCGAGAGGTAGGAGCGCTGTCGTATTCCTGTCCTGCGTGAATATGAGCAATCACAAGATCCGCCTCAACGGCCTGCAAGGTATCTGAAATGTAGCCAGGATCTGTCGTTAATACCCCTGGGCTGTTATCGTCTGCTTGTTCCATGGCAGAGTAAAAGACATCGTTAAAGCCGACAGTAGCGACTGTTAATTCCTGCCCGTTCACATCATACGTATGATAGGAAGGAAGCATGGCATCTTCTAAGTCTCTGCCTCCACCTATCGCCTGGACGTCGTATTGTGGAAGCTCTGCTTCAAGGAGAGCACTTAATTCTGGATCTAAGTGTGTATCATCTTCCGGCTTGGCTTCCTCCGGACGGGAGAACGTTCGGAGAGTAGTTTCCAGGCCCTCAAGCTGATAGTCCATCATATGATTGTTTGCCAGGTTGATAGTGGTAAAGTGTGCATTCTGTAAGGCTTCAACTGCTCGTGGCTTTGAGAAGAGATGAATAATTTTGTCAGCTGAGTCATATTCATCTTCGTTTAAGATAACTGGATTTTCAAAGTTTCCTGTCGTATAGTCAGAGGCTTCAAATACTGGCGCCACATGTTCAAAAATATAGTCATCCCCGTGATTATTCATTACTTCTTCAACGTGGCGGCCCATCATTATGTCACCAACCATGGAAGCGGTAAATATGGAGCCTTCAGTATCAGGAACATCACTGGCAGATGGCTCAGGTTCTAAGAGTCTAGCTGAAATTAAAAGAATAATACACAGGCCAAGGGCAACAAGAGAGTGGGGAAGGGCTTTTTTCTTATGTTTTTTTCCTGCTGCCAACACTTTTTCTTTATAAGTAAGGTTTCTTCTATTTGCCATGATCTAAAACCCCTATATTAAGTAATAAACTGTAATAATTCCGAAAGTAAGAGCACTAAGGACAAGTGTACTGGAAATAGTAGGGATGACTCCCTGTTTTTGAATAGAATTTGCAATTAATCCGGGAACAATGACCCCTAGTCCTCTGAATTCGTATATTTCAAAGGGGAGCACCGGATAGAAGTAATCAAAAAGCACTTTCAGTACAATACCTGTACAAAGCATGGCAGCAAACTTGCGCCGGCCATAAAGGGTAGTTATCCTCGCCAGTCCATGAGCGACAATGACATAAGTAAGCAAGCTTACAAGAAAGACAACAAGGAGAAAGACAGGCTGGTCAAATACCAGGGCAAGGTAACCAGGAACGATTAGCCCTGCCGGCATGACGCCTGTCCTTTCTGCGTAAATTAAACTTAAAACGACTCCCACAATTAATGCGATATATAAATCTGTACCAAACACTACATGGCCTCCTCTTTAACTGAATCGTCTGATTTGGATTTATTTTGGAAATAGTCCGCAAGCTCTCCGCCTGCTCCTTTGATATTGCCCAATCCAAACAGAGTAGTATTGTTTGCTTGTTCCATTAATACGTCTGCTATTTCAGTGATTGTTTTATCTTCTAGGTTGATGAGTTCTTTAGCTGGAAGCTCTCCACGCTTGTAGGCATTGACTACAGGCTGAGTGAAGGATCCGATTAAAGCTAAACGATGAGGAGGCAATTTTGGCAAAACATCTTTGACAAATTGTTCCGTCCGTTCTACCCGGTCATCACGGCAGCTTAGAATAATAACCGGCTCTTCTGATGGATAATCCGACTCCTCAATGTGCTTCCAAATATTTAATGTCGAGGTTGCATCATTAGCTGCAAACCCATTAATGAAATATGACACGTTGTCATGGTTATCTTTAAAAGGGAGAAAGCGAAGGGCGCCAGGGTCTGGATTGGCATTTAGCATCCCTTTTAAAGCCGTTTCTTTGTCTATACCTGCTGCTTCTGCAAACGCAAGTCCGATTGCCACGTTATCAGGAAATACCATGTACGTGAATTTGTTCAGGTAATCCTCTGGTATAGCATCCTTGTCTGCAATATAGACTTTTGTGTTTCTTTTTTTAGCGAGAACACGAAAATAGGACTCATAAGGCCCCTTATTAATAATTAAGTGTCCATTATGAGGAATTGTGGCAGTAAAGGCTTCTGCTACATGATCCAGAGTAGGGCCAAGAACATCCATATGATCCTCGAGCACATTCACGATGACACCGTAATTCGCTTGCAGGAATTCATTTTGAAGTGTGATCTGATAATCAGGATTAACTGCCATACACTCACTTACATACGCATTAGCATTTAGTTTGGATGCTTCTTGAAGAACCTCTTTTTGTTCTCTGATATTAGGCCCTTCAGGCTTTCTCTGGATTGGTTTTTCTTCACCGTTCCAATAAATTTTCCGGGCGGTTGTCCCGGTTGTTTTTCCTACTGTCTTATACCCTTCTTCATTAACAATCCCTGTAATTAAACGGGTAACAGTCGATTTGCCCCGAACACCATTCACATTCACTCGCAGAGGAATTGAATCTATTGCTCTTTGGGTTCTTTGCTTTTCGATTACTCCTGCTACGATAACAAGAGCAAACGCCAAGAACATTAAAGTCATTGTTATGATCCTCCTAGTAACATACTCTCTATAAGTACTAACCCTATTTTTCCCTTCTCAAAACACATTTATGTTGAGTAAATCCTTAACAATAATATAACACTCTTTGCGACAAGTAAATGAACAACCTGACCTATATTCAAAGTATTTTATGTAACATTGTAGAAAAAAAGTGAAAAAAGACGCCCTTTCCATGTAAAAGAAAGGGCGGCAAGGGAAAAATGAACATAATGTTACAATTCCCTTAAGGAGAATCTATAATTTCTTCCTGTTGAAAGTAATCATTTCTTATCTGGTCCATCTGATTCTCTTCTTCTGATGTCAGGCCTTCATCCTGTCTGAAAGAAAACATAAACGTAACCAGCATGAGTACGAATAGAGAGTACCCTAACAATTGCTTCACAATCATCACTCCATCATATTATTCAACTTCATCTACTATAGCACTTCCAGCACGCCTTGAGTCAGAAATTCCTTGAACTTTGTTTTCAAGGGAGTTTACATAAATGGTTTCCAAGCTGCCAAATGCTGTTCTTGAAGAAGTAACGGTAGTGAGGTAGCCTATTTCTTCTAAATCTGCCCGAAGTCCAGGGATTTCATGCAGCGGGCTTTCCAAAATCACTCTGTCTTCTTCATTTTCAGGGTCATATTCTGCAAAGAAACGACTCGCATTTACACTTTCCGCATAGGTCTCATCAAGGTAGGCATGTCTTAGCATAGTCTGTGCCATCATCGCTGGGATCCGGTTTCCTCCTGGAGAGCCCATCACTATAATTTCTTCATTATTCTCCTCTACCACAATAGTAGGGGAAATAAAACTTCTCGGGCGTTTTCCTTCTTCAATCACGTTGGGAGATCCCTCAGTAGTATTGAAACCAGAAGTGAGCTGACTGTTCATTAGCATGCCATCTACCATCATACCTGAACCGAAAAAGTTCCCTAAAGAATGAGTGGTGGAAATGGACATACCGTCAGCATCAACAACTGATATGTGGGTAGTATCTGAAGACTCCGAGGCTTCATCAATAACACTTGGTCTGACTTCTTCAAAGCGATCACGATTAGGAAGCCTTGTTTCTACCATATAATCAAGGTAATCATTACTTAATAGCCTGTCCTGATGCATTGGATTATGATTGGAATTCCAATGTTCATATCCTTCTTCTGGATAGAAATTAGGATCTCCCATAAATTCCATCCTCTGAAAATCAGCTTCTCGAATAATCTCAGACAAGACATGCACATACTCAGAATTTGGTTCATCCTCCATCAGCTCTTCAATGCCAACTCTTTCAGCCATCTCCAAAATATGAATAAAGGTAATTCCAGACAATGGAGGTGGAGCTGAATAAAGATCATAATTTTCGAAATTGCCATGAACAGGCTCGCGAGTTTCCACTTCATATCCTTGTAGGTCTGCAGAAGAAAGGTGGTCTACCTGTTCTGTTATGTTTTGTGCAATCTCTCCTTCATAAAAGTCGTTAAGACCATTATTTTGAAGGGTGCGCATAGTTTCTGCAAGTTCAGGCTGAATGATGGTTGTTCCCTCTACAGCGGGTGTTCCATTTGGAAACAACGGGGGAGCCATGTCGGCAGAAATGCGGTAATCGGCCCGTTCAAGCCCTAAGGCCTGCAAATCATCCATTTCATAGCCTTCTTCAGCAAATTGTATAGCAGGATCAATCAGCTCTTCGATCGTAAAATTACCTGAAGCATGGTTATCGTAAAGTTCCTGCATTCCTCTGGCAAACCCAGGCACAGCAATCATATCTTCAGGGTCCGTGCTGGCAGCAGTTTCACGATAATCATAAAAAACAGGTACATTCCCGTCTTCCAAAACAAGAGAAGCGCCCCCGCCTCCCAGGCCGGAGCCCTGATTTTCTGTGACCCCTAAGGTGAATGACATAGCAATAACCGCATCTGCAGCGTTTCCGCCTTGTTCCAATATAGTACTTCCGACTTCAGCAGCATGGGGATCAGAGCTGCTGATGCCATATCCACCTGGACTTTCGATACTGACTTCCTGTAATTCTTCTTCCTCTGCATCCATTTCTACTTCATCACTGGTTAGATCATCATTTGCTTCATCTGTTGTTGCAGATTCGTCATCACTCGCCTGGTCATCGTCGTCTCCGCCGGTAAACCCGCCGACGGCATAAATAATGAGGCCCAGGACAACTACGCCTGCTAGTATGTTTGTTATTGTTTTCGCTGACAAAACGTCTGTCCGCTCCTTTCGTTAAGCATGAATCTAGTAAAAAAGCTAAACCTCGACAACTGCCTAGCTAATATATTACCAATTTATATAAAGAAATAGCAACAAAAAATAAGGTCACAACGCTGCCTGATTTTAAGGGAAAAGCATTTCGGTTAAGTACCAATTATCTCCACAATTAGCTGTGAATTAATCGTCTATTATTTGTATTATTTCTGTTTTATTGAAGTTAATAGCGAAATATAGAGCGTAAGGTATTATTATGTCATGTGATGATGAAAATAACGCACTATATCTTTTTATATCTCTATTTATCATCGTGATATGATGTGTTACAATTTGTCTTGTAAAAATTTTTTGATGATAGTAAGGAGGTTTTTTTATGCTTGTAAATGTAAATTCAGAAACACGGCAATGGATCAGGAAAAATGGGGGAGCTGTCACATTAAGCCCGTTTCAGCCGTTTGGCCGTTCAAGCCGTTCTTTAATAGACGTAGAATTAAGCTTTGAAAAGCCAGTTGAAGCGGATGGATACCACCTAATTGAAGTGAAGGATATTCAAGTGTACGTGCATCCTTCTTTAGAAGTAAAAAAAGCCGCAGCAATTAAGATTAATGGGTATGGGCCATTCCGTCATCTGAGCGTAAGCGGATTCAAGCGGTTTAAAAAGAAGTCCGTTATATAGCATATAAGAAACTGCCGTTCAAATAATTAAAGATTCTACAACGGGTTTTTTGTTGAGAGACTAAATTAGGCGAAAGGTTTGATTTTCATTGGGTAGTAAAAATTAAAAGGCTGTTTTCGAAAAGATATTCGAAAACAGCCTTTTTTATATTCCAGCAGGAAAACATAAAAAGTACTAAAATGAGCTAAGGATTCTACTTTAAAAAAGGTTGCATCTTTCATACATACAACAGAAGCTAAATGGAATAATAGGGGAAACACGGGAAAGGACGGTGCGTTATAATGAACATGGCTGATCTGCAAATTCTATTTCCATTTTTACCTTTTTTTATTTTTGCGGTATCTGTGTATGGTACAGCTAAGCTGAAAAGGTTTTATATTATGCCGCTAGCAGTCTTAATTATATTTCCGATCGTAAGCAATATGTTGTTTCATACTATAAACCTTCCCTGGGTAATTTTTTACACAGGTCTGTCACTGCTTGCTTCTTTTATCACCTGGTCTCTGCGTTACCGTTTCCAGCAAAAAGTCAGAACATGAGCGAAGCACAAAGACGATTGCCTTAGGCAATCGTTAGTTTATGGAAGATATAATAAATGCATACGAGTAGAAAAACAGCTGACAGAATAGAAAGAATGAGCGGAATATAGTTATTTTCAAGGGTACCTTGTCTTTTGCTCTTCCATAAATACAAGTAAAATAATATAAAAAACAAAGCAGCTCCAAAGGAAAAGAAAATTTCAAAATACCGTAAATCTGAAGTAACGAAGACGGAAATAAAAAATAAACCCATTCCAATGATAAATAGAATGTGATAATTTTTCATAATTAACACCCTTTTCGATCAACTCACACTTTCAGTCAACCAGGAAACTTTTCTCATGTTTTGAGAAAGGTTTTTTTCTTATTCCCTTTGTCTTAAGATTTAAACCCACACCTTGTACGATATGTTAAAATGAGAACGAACGTTCTTTACGATATGATAATTTTGTTAATTATAAATTGAAGTGAACAGAGATAACGATTATAAAGATCATGAAAAAGGAGGAAAAGTATGGGGGTATCGTTTTATTTGGGTCGTTCCGGTAGTGGGAAGTCAACAGCTATTTTACAGGAGATTCAGCAAAAATTAGCGGAAGAACCAGCCGGGCGGCCAATTATTTATTTAGTACCTGACCAAATGACTTTCCAGTCAGAGTATCAGTTAGTGAAATCTGCAGGAGGAATGGTTAGAGCACAAGTGTTCAGCTTTTCCCGCCTTGCATGGAGAGTTCTTCAGGAAACAGGGGGGGCAGCAAGGTATCACCTGGAACAAACAGGTATACATATGCTGCTCCGCAAGATTGTTGAGCGAGAAAAAGAAAGATTTTCTATTTTTACTAAATCAACAGAAACAAGCGGCTTTATAGAACAACTAGAGCAGATGGTGGCTGAATGTAAAAGATATGCGGTGACTCCCGAAGCTCTTGTGGAGAAGAAGAGGGAGCTGGAAGCAAAGGAAAACGTGACTCCCCAGGAACGAGTACTGATTGATAAGCTGGATGATGTCAGTGTCATTTTTAAACGAATGGAAGAAGAGCTGGCCGGAGCCTACGTGGGCACAGAGGATTACTTGCAGCTCTTAACTGAAAAAATCCAGGATTCTTCGTTTGTAGAAAATGCGGAAGTGTATATCGACGGTTTTCACAGTTTTACTCCCCAAGAACTGGCAGTGCTTGATAAGTTAATGGCTAAGGCCTCAAATGTTACGATTGCTCTTACCCTTGATAAACCATATGACATAGAAGCTCCCCATGAGCTTGATTTATTTCATATGACGGCTCAAACCTATCAAACGTTACGTCAGCTGTGCAAAGAAACAAGCTGTGAAGTGGAGGATGTGGTTACATTTGAGAGTGGGCAGCGTTTCAGGGAAAGCTGCCTTGCTCATTTAGAGAATTCTTATGAGGCAAGACCTCTGTCACCTGCTTCATGTGGGGATGCCGTCCATATTTTTTCTGCCGTTCACCGCCGTGCGGAAGTAGAGGGAGTAGCGAGGGAAGTTCTTCGCCTTGTCAGGGAAGAAGGATACCGGTATCAGGATATAGCGATATTGCTGAGAAACATAAATGAATATGGAGATCTTCTAGATACTGTTTTCACAGATTATGAGATTCCTTTATTTATGGATCAGAAAAGATCTATGCTCAATCACCCGGTAATTGAGCTTATTCGTTCAAGTCTTGAAGTGATCCAAGGGAATTGGCGTTATGAAGCGGTCTTCAGGTGTTTCAAAACCGATCTTCTCTTTCCATATGATGCCGGGAAACAAGAGATGAGAGAAGAGGTAGATGAACTGGAAAATTATGTCCTTGCTTATGGAATACAAGGTAAGCGCTGGCGTGAAAACGAACCGTGGACATACAGCCGTTTTCGTACTCTCGCAGAAGGTGAATTTGTTAAAACAGATAAAGAACAAGAATTTGAAAATCAGATAAATCGTCTACGAAGAGAGCTGACTGTACCTTTATTAAAGCTGGAACGGAAAATAAAAAAGGCAGAGACTATAGAAGAAAAGTGCACAGCACTTTACTTGTTCCTTGAGGAGTTGGAAGTTCCCAAAAAGCTTGAGAAGATGAGAGATGAGGCGGCTCAGGCAGGGGATCTTGCCTACTCTCGTGAGCATGACCAGGTGTGGGGGGCTGTGATTGACCTTCTCGACCAGATGGTGGAAATGGCGGGAAATGAAAGGTTATCTTTCAAAATGTTTCAAAGCATGCTCGATTCAGGAGCAGAAAGTATGCGATTTGCACTTGTACCCCCAGCGATGGACCAGGTGATCGTTGCTGACATGGAACGCTCTCGTCTATCTCAAATTAAATGCACATTTATAATGAATGTAAACGATGGGGTCATACCTGCCCGTCCTGATGAAGATGGCCTCATTAATGATGAGGAGAGAGGGTGGCTGGAAAGTACAGGGATGGAGCTTGCTCCAGGAAGTACAAGGCAGCTGCTTGATGAGCAATTTTTAAGTTACCTGGCACAGGCTACTCCTTCGGAGAAGCTTTATTACTCATACCCTATGGCTGATGAGGAGGGGCGCGCCCTTCAGCCTTCCATGTTAATTAAACGTGTAAAAGAGCTGTTTCCTGACGTGGAGGAAACTCTGCTAATGAACGATCCCCATGAAGAAGAGGAAGATCAGCAGTTAGCTTTTATTAGTAATCCGGGAAAAACTCTCTCTTATTTAACAACCCAAATGCAGGCCTGGAAAAAAGGCTACCCAATGGCTCCGTTTTGGTGGGATATTTACAATTGGTATACAGAAATTCCTCATTGGCGTATGCGAGCCGGCATTACCTTATCAAGCTTATTTTATCAAAATACAACTCGAATACTTGATAGAAAGACAAGCATGGAATTGTATGGACAAAACATTAAAACGAGTGTATCGAGAATGGAGCAGCATCAATCTTGCGCTTTTTCACAATTTGTATCCTACGGACTTTCTCTCAAAGAGAGAGATACGTACCGGCTTGAAGCCCCTGATGTAGGCCAGCTGTTTCATGCTGCTTTAAAGCAAGTGGCAGATCATCTTCGTTTGAGAAATAAAGACTGGGCTGCTCTTTCAAAGGAAGAGAGTCGTAATCTTGCCAAGGAAGTTGTCAATGAGCTTGCTCCGAAAATTCAGCGGGAAATTCTTCTAAGCTCTAACCGTCATTATTATTTAAAGGAAAAGCTTGAAGAAGTGGTTTCAAGAGCTTCCATTGTTCTTAGCGAACAGTCAAAGATCTCTGGTTTTTCTCCTGTTGGCCTGGAAGTAGGGTTTGGTCCAGGGGAAGAGCTTCCTCCTCTTCGATTTTCACTTGATAATGGAGCAAAGATGGAAGTTGTCGGACGTATTGACCGAGTGGACAAAACAAGTGGAGAAGATGGACTGCTTCTTCGTATCATTGATTATAAATCGAGCCAGAAAGATATCAGCCTGACTGATGTATACTTTGGCCTGGCTCTGCAAATGTTGATTTATCTTGATGTGGTCATCTCATTTTCAGAAGAGTGGCTTGGCAAAAAAGCTGATCCGGCTGGTGTTTTGTACTTCCACGTTCATAATCCTATCGTTCAGGCAACGCAGACAATGAGCATGGAAGAAATTGAACGAGAACTCTTCAAGAAGTTTAAGATGAAAGGCCTCTTAACAGCTGATGAACATGCTATCAGAGAAATGGATAAGACTCTTGAAAGCGGACATTCACAAATCATACCGGTAGGCTTGAAGAAAAATGGAGGATTTTATTCTAACTCTTCCATTATTGATCCAGATGATTATGAGTATTTAAGAACGTTTCTCCGTAAACAGGTAAAGGAAATTGGTGAGTCGATTACAAGTGGGCACGTAGAGATAAATCCTTTTAAAGTAAAGCAAAATACTTCCTGTACATTTTGTTCATATAAATCGGTCTGCCAATTCGATCCTGCTATGGAGACAAATGACTTTAGGCCCCTTGCTCAGTATAAAGAAGATAAACTCCTTGAAATGATTCGGAAGAAAGGCGGTGACAATGATGAAAGTTAGACCAAAGCCAAAGGATGCCGTATGGACCGATGAACAATGGCAGGCTATAGATGCGAAAGGAAACAATATATTGGTGGCTGCAGCTGCCGGCAGTGGAAAAACAGCGGTACTGGTAGAGAGAATTATCAGGAAGATTGTTGACCCGGATGATGAGGCAGAAGTTGATCGGTTATTAATTGTGACATTTACAAATGCAGCGGCAGCGGAAATGCGAAACAGGATCGGGGAAGCGATTAATAAGGAAATCCAGAAGCAGCCCGGTTCCCTTCATCTTAGACGCCAGCTTTCTCTATTAAACCGGGCTCATATTTCAACTCTCCACTCTTTTTGTATGAACGTAATAAGAAAGTATTACTATAAAGTGAATATCGATCCAAAGTTTCGCATACTCGATGACACTGAAGGAGAGCTGATGAGAGAAGAAATCATTGAGGATATCTTTGAAGAGGAGTACGGAATAGAAGGTAACTCTAGTTTTTATAACCTGGTTGATATGTACAGCGGAGACCGAAGTGATGATGCTCTTCGCAGCCTGGTTAGAAGGTTATATGACTTTTCCAGATCCCATCCTTCTCCTGAATACTGGCTGGACCAAATGGCTGCACGCTATGATATCTCAGATGCTGAGCGGGTAGAAGACCTCCCCTGGACTCCTGAATTGCTTCAAGATATCCAATCGCAGCTGAGGGGAGCTCAAAGCTGGATTGAAAAAGCATTGCAAGTGACACATGAACCTGGAGGGCCCCATCCATATGGTGAAAATCTTTCAGAGGACCTGGAAAAGATTTCATTACTTTTGCAGGCAGACAACTGGGCTGAACTTTATGATAAATTTCAAACATTTACTTATGGAAAGCTCAAGACAATCCGGAAAACAGAAGGAGTACTTGATGATTTGAAGGAACAAGCCAAAAGTTTGCGGGAGCGGGCAAAAAAACAGACCCAGGAATTAAAGGAAGGGTTGTTTAGCCGTCCACCTGAGGTGTTTCTCAAAGACGTAAAGACTATGGCTCCTTCCATTAGGTATCTCGTGAAGCTTGTAAAAGAATTTTCAAGCCGTTATCAAGAGGCCAAGCGGGAAAAAGCCCTGGTTGATTTTTCAGATCTTGAGCATATCTGTCTTACTATTTTAACTCAAGGATTTGGAGAAAATGGGACACGACTGCCTTCTGAAGCAGCAAAGGAATACCAGGATTATTTCGTAGAAGTAATGGTGGATGAATACCAGGATACAAATCTCGTTCAGGAAACCATTCTTTCACTTCTTTCTAAAGGAGATAACAGATTTATGGTCGGGGACGTTAAACAGAGTATTTATCGATTCCGACTGGCCGAACCGGGTTTATTCCTGCAAAAATATAAAAAATACCAGGAAGAAGATAATACTGACGGATGGAGAATCGACTTGGCAAAGAACTTTCGCAGCCGCTCGGAAGTTCTCGATGCAACCAACTTTTTGTTTCGGCAGGTTATGGATGAAAGAGTAGGAGAGATTTCTTACGATCAAGCAGCCGAGCTCCGCCTTGGTAACACAAGTTACCCTCAAAGCGCTGGCTTTGAAGCAGAGCTTGCAGTGATAAATAAAGGGGATCCAATCGAATCCAGCCGAAACGAAAATGAGTTGATAGAGTTAGAAGAGGAACTGGAAACCGCACAGCTTGAAGCAAGGTTGATAGCGCGCAAAATCAAAGGTCTTGTGGAATCAGGTCAGGAAGTTTTCGATAAAGACAGTAAAGCGATGAGAAAAATAAGATACCGGGATGTTGTAATCTTAATGCGTTCCATGCCTTGGGCTGCAACGATGATGGAAGAATTTAAAAAGGAAAACATTCCTGTATACGCAGAGCTTAGTACTGGATACTTTGAGGCTGTGGAAGTCGCTGTTATGATGTCTCTCTTAAAAGTGATAGATAACCCTTATCAGGATATTCCTCTTGCATCCGTTTTACGTTCACCGATCATTGGCCTGGATGAAGAAGAGCTTGCCCAAATAAGAATAAAGGATCGAAAAAGTTCCTATTATGAGGCTCTGAAAATAGCATCCATAGAGATGGAAGATGAAGCTCTAAAAGACCGTGTCACCTTCTTTTTAGAACGTCTTAATCATTGGCGGACCAGTGCCCGGTGCGGATCCCTCTCAGAGTTAATCTGGGATTTATACAGAGAAACCGGGTACTATGATTTTGTCGGCGGACTGACAGGAGGAAAACAAAGACAGGCAAATCTAAGAGCTTTATATGATAGGGCGCGAGCCTATGAGGAAACCTCTTTTCGAGGACTCTTTCGATTCCTTAGGTTTATTGAACGAATGCAGGAACGAGGGGATGATCTTGGTGCCGCCCGCGCATTGGGAGAGCAGGAGGATGTGGTGCGTATTATGACAGTCCATAAAAGTAAAGGGCTGGAATTCCCGGTCGTTTTCTTTGCCGGTATGAACAAGCAGTTTAATATGCAGGATGTCCGGGGCACCGTTATGCTTCATAAAGAACTTGGATTAGGATCGAAATTTATTGACTCTGCATTAAGAGTATCCTATCCTACTCTTCCTCAGCTTGCCATCAAAAGCCGGATGAAATTAGAAAGTATCGCGGAGGAAATGAGAGTCTTATATGTTGCTTTAACAAGAGCAAAAGAAAAGCTTTATCTTGTAGGAACGGTAAAAGATGCAGAAAAATCTCTTCAAAAATGGCAGGAGCATGTATCGATCGAGGATTGGCTGCTTCCAGCAGCAGAACGGGCAAAAAGCAGTTCTTACCTGGATTGGATTGGGCCGGCTGTACTCAGACACTCAGCAGGCACAGATCTAAGAGGAGAAGAAAACGCAAAGGTTCTCGAAAGCGTTGAAAATGACCCTAGTAGATGGAAAATCGAAATTAAACAGCAAGAAGAGCTTCAGCAATTGCCAGAGAAAAAGGAAACAGCTGCTTCTCTTCTTGAAAACAAGGTGAAAAGACTAGACCCCGTAGAAGAATCTTCTCCCTATCAGGAAGTGGTCCGCTTCCGTCTAGAATGGGATTATCCATTTCAGTCAGCCTCGGTTCACCGATCGAAACAGACAGTGAGTGAAATCAAACATGATATAGATGATGAGTACAGTGACCGGGAATTTATCGGGCATTTTAAATCGGAGGCTGCCGAACGTCCCCGCTTTATGCAGAGATCCCGGTTAACACCGGCTGAACGTGGAACCGCAATTCATGCTGTAATGCAGCACGTTCCTCTTCGTTCAACTTTTTCAAAAGAAGAGGTTGACCGCTTGCTGTTTATGATGACTGAGAGAGAACTATTAACAAAAGAACAAGCAGAGAGTGTGGATACAGAGGCTGTGGTTCAATTTTTATCTTCTGAATTAGGAAAAAGAGTCTCCTCTGCGAGGACGGTTGAACGCGAGGTTCCTTTTACCGTTGCAATGGCCTCCTCAAAAGCTTACCGGGACTGGAATGAAAATGAAGAAGACGAAAAAGTATTAGTCCAGGGAGTTGTCGATTTATTATTTAGAGACGAGAAAGGTGATCTTGTCCTTGTAGATTACAAAAGTGACAAGATTACGAACCGGTTTACAGGAGGGTTTGAAGAAGCGGAACAGGTCATGAGGGAACGCTATCAAACGCAAGTCAGTATTTACAGGCAAGCTCTTGAATCAATTTTTAACGAAAAAATACAGGAGTCCTATTTATATTTCTTCGATGGTTCCTATACTTTTGCGATGCACACAGATAGAAAGGAGGAATAAGAAATGCGATTACTTCACACGGCTGACTGGCATCTTGGCAGGACGCTGGAAGGCAGAGACAGACTGGCAGAGCATGAGCAGTTTTTTGATGAGCTTGCTCTTATTGTAGAAGAAGAAAAAGTCGATGCCATTTTAATGGCTGGAGATGTATTTGATTCTGTAAACCCGCCGGCAGCGGCTGAACAGCTATTTTATGAAAGTATGGCCCGCCTTTCAAACAAAGGGAAAAGACCTGTTGCCATCATAGCGGGAAACCATGACCACCCGGAGCGTTTATCGGCAGCGAGAACTCTGGCAAAGGAGCAGGCAATTTCTATTATTGGCTATCCGACAAAAGAAACAACGTATCTGGAGGTCCCATCCTGCGGGGAACGTCTGCACCTTGCTTCCCTGCCTTACCCTTCAGAATCCCGGTTAAAGGAAAGCTTTGTTGAAGAAGGAGAGGAAGAAACGCTCCGGGAGGCTTATGATTATCGGATAAAACAGATTTTTGGTGAACTGACTAAGACATTCGAGCCTAAAGATGTCAATATAGCAATGAGCCATATTTTTGTAGCCGGTGGATCGGCCACTGACTCAGAACGGCCCATTGAAGTAGGGGGAGCCTATACGATACGGGCAACAAGCTTGCCGGAAAATGTCCAGTATACAGCTCTAGGCCACCTTCATCGTCCTCAGAATGTGAATAGGGCTCCTGGCAAAGCAAGGTATGCCGGTTCGCCTCTGGCCTTTAGTTTTTCTGAAGCAGGATACTCTAAATCAGTAACCATAATCGATGCAGAGCCAGGTGGAGAAGCAATAGTGAAAGAAGTACACCTTTCTTGCGGAAAACCATTAGTCAGGTGGCGGGCAAAAGAAGGTCTCTCTCAAGTTCATCAGTGGATGAGTGAGAAAAGAGACACCCAGAGCTGGATTGACCTTGAAGTACATTTAGAGCACACACCTTCTATGGAAGAAATACATCGTCTTCGCAAGGAGTACCCTGGAATTGTGACGATTCGCCCGATCTTTCCCGAGCAGAAGGCTACAAACGAACAAAAAAGGGACCAAGTGCCAATCGATCAGTTATTTTACAAGTTTTACGAACGTCAGACGGGAGGAGCCCAGCCAGAAGAAGACTTAGTGAGGCTTTTTCTCGAATTAGTAAATGAGGAAGAAGAGGTGACATCATGAGGCCGATCGCGTTAACGGTCCAGGGTCTGCATAGTTTCAGAGAAAAACAGACAGTGGATTTTCAGTACCTGTGCGAAGGAGGCGTATTTGGTATTTTCGGTCCGACAGGAAGCGGAAAATCTTCCTTGCTTGACGCCATGACACTTGCTCTTTACGGCAAGGTAGAAAGAGCTCCTAATAATACCCAGGGAATATTAAACCATGCCGAGGACAGCCTGGCTGTTTCCCTTACCTTTACACTTGGTCCGCGAACTTATAAAGCAGAGCGCTCGTTAAAAAGAACCGTCGACTCTCGATTACGGACAGCTACGTGCAGGCTTCTTGATCTTACGGAGGAACCAGTGGTTTTAGCAGACAAAGCCAATGAGGTAGGAAAGGAAATTGAAGCTCTCCTTGGCTTATCCATTGAGGATTTTACCCGGGCGGTTGTTCTTCCCCAAGGAAAGTTTGCAGAATTTCTATCATTAAAAGGTACTGACCGTCGTCATATGCTCCAGCGCCTCTTTAACCTTGAAAAATACGGAGATGAATTAAACAACAAAATTAAATCCAAGGCCATTCAAGTAAAAAATGAAATTGAGAAAATAGAGGCTGTCCAGCAAAGCCTGGGAGATGCTTCGGAAGATACGGTAAAAGAAGCGGAAGAAAAAGTGAATCGTTTATCTGAAGATCTGCAAATGAACAAAAATCTGCTTGAAAACCTTGAGACACGTCAGCGCGAAGAAAAAGAGATAATGGAACTCCAGACAAAAAAGGCCAAAGCAGAAGGGGAAATAGGAAACCTGACTGACAAGAAAGATAACATTCAAGAGTTAGAGAAAAAATGCGAACTTTCTATACAGGCTGAAAAACTGGTTCCCTACGCAGAAGAAGTGCAGTCCTGGACAGAGAGCTTTAAAAAGTGGGAATGTGAAAGAGAAAAAAGGATAAAAGAGGTGAAAGGTGCTTCTGACCATGAAAAAGAAGCAACAGAAATCTATGAAAAGGCCAAAGCTTCTTTTAAAGAAAAGCAGCCGCGTTTACAATCAAAGCATGTAGAACTCAGTCAGGCAAAAGAAACAGAAATGAAGCTTCAAAAAGAACAAGAGTCCTATGAAAGGCTCCAGCAAGAAAGTAAGTACCTTTTTGAGGAGCAAAGCAGGGCTCAGCAAAACTATCAAAAAGCAAAATCAGACCATAAGAAATACGTGGATGTTCAAAAGAGTATGAAAGAAGAACTAGCAGAGCTGGAGCCACAGCAGAGAGCCAAAAAAGAAATCTATCAGGCTTATGAAGCTAGTCAAAAGGTTTTACAACTACAAAGCAGAGCATCAGAAGAAGAAGAAGAGCTAAAAAAGAGAAATAAATGGCTGAAAGAAATGGAAAAAAGAATTGAAATACAATCCGCAAACTATAAAGATGCTGAGGACGCAGGAAAACAACGTTTTAATCAGATCTTTCGTTGGTATGAGAGAACTGCTGAGGAAGAGAGAAGCATAGATTCTTTTCGGAAAGCTCTGCAAAAAGAAAAAGCCAGTCAGCAGGAAGAAATGGAGGCAAGAAGAGCAGAAGCGCTTGCTCACCAGCTAGTCAGCCAGTTGAAAGAAGGTGAGCCGTGCCCGGTGTGTGGTTCCCGGGAACACCCCTCTCCTTCTAAGGAAACTCAATACGCCTCGGCAGACTCCAAGGATACGATAGAGAAGCTTAGCAGCTGGGAAGAAACAGCAGCCCAGGTGAAATCAGAAATCGGGCAGAGAAAGTGGAAGCTGGAACAAATGTCAAGCCAGCTTACAGAAGGATTGTCTGCCGAGGTTGCTGCAGCAACAGAGGAAGAAGAAAGTGAAGGAAGTGAGGGTTTCCCTTCACTTGGTGACAGCAGGTGGGAGGAAAAAGCATCCTATAAACTTACTTCCTTAAAGCAAGAAGGACTTACAATAGAACATTTAGAGTATCTAGTGAAAGATGACATGAAACGGTTTACAGATATAACCACTAAGATAAACCAGCTTGAAGCGGAGAAAAAGTCCGAAGAAAAAGCCAGAGATGCTGCTCAAAAAAAAGTAACTGAGCTTCATGGAAATGCTGATAACGAAATGCAAAAGTGGGAGGAGCTGTACCCTTCCTTATCTTTTCAATCCATTAAAGATGAAAAGAAGAAGCTGGAGAAACAGGAAGAGCAGGCAGCCATCCTTCGTCAGAGAATTGAAAAAAGCAGACCATTTATTGAACGAAAAGAAGAAGAGATTGACCAACTAGAAAACGAGCTTAATCAATGCCAGCTAAAGGAAGCGTCCTTAAAAGAAAAGCTATCTGGAAAAACAGAACTTATTCGCGAAATGAAAGGCTATATTTCTAACCTTGCCGGTACAAAAACCATAGATGCGCTTCTCCAGGAAGTAAAAGCGACTTTAACCGAGTTAGAAGAAAAAGAAGAGAGCAGTTTGAATGCTCTTAATAAAGCCAAAAGCCTGCTTCATCAGGCTGAGAATGAAAAAGCAGCAGCCGAGCAGGCATGTAAGGATGCAGAGCAGCGTTTAGCAGAGGCTTCTGCTAAATGGGAACAGCATAGAAAAAAAACAAACTTTACGTCAAAGGAAGAAGTAAGAGCTGCCGTTCTTGGCCAGGATAAACGAACAGAGTATGAAAACTACATTCAAAACTTTTACGAAAAAGAAAAACAGTTTCTTCATTTGATTAACGAGTATACAGAGCAGCTGGACAATCGGACAGTAAGTGAAAAACAGTTGGAAGAAACTGAAGCAAAAGTAAGAGAAACTAAGAGCCTGGTAGACCAGCTTAGAGAACAATCTGGCGCTGCCCAGGAAGTGTTCCGGGATATTACAGAGAAACATAAGCGTTATAAGGAATGCCAGAAGGAAATAGAAAAACTGGGTGAAACATATTCTAAATACCATAAATTGGAAAAGATATTTAAAGGGAAGGCATTTGTTGAATTTATTGCTGAAGAACAGCTGGAGCAGGTAAGCAAAGCAGCATCGGAGCGCCTTCATGTATTAACAAGAGGAAGGTATGCTATTGAAGTTGATTCTTCAGGAGGATTTGTAATAAGAGATGACAGCAATGGCGGGGTTAAGCGTTCAGTATCTACTCTCTCAGGAGGGGAGACATTCCTCACTTCACTTGCTCTCGCCCTTTCTTTATCCGCTTCTATCCAGCTAAGGGGCGAACACCCTCTTGAATTTTTCTTTCTTGATGAAGGGTTTGGAACCTTGGATCAGGAGCTCCTTGAAACAGTCATTTCTGCTCTGGAAAAGCTTCAGGCTGATAAATTATCAGTCGGTGTCATCAGCCATGTGCCTGAACTGAAAGAGCGTCTTCCAAGAAAGCTTACAGTCACACCTGCAGAATCAGGTGGTAAAGGGAGTACGGTTTCTCTGGAATCCATGTAAGGTAACTGCCAGGTAGAATATGCAAAATAACGACTAAATAAGAGGGGGATCTGATCCCCCTCTTATTTAGTGTAAATTGAATAATAAATCTTGCCAGAGAAGCACTTTCTATGGTCAGATGGCTGCCTGGCTTTGTTATCTAATGATTTGCTTTTTTCAATAATAAAGAACCTCGACTTTCTCACAGTGAGCACATCTTTTATAGTATTGATAATCAGTATACTGATGGAAGCAGCTTGCCTGGATTTCTGCTAAGGCATCTTCCAGCCTGGTCAGCTTCCCTTGCACCAGAGCAATCTCTCGCTTTATATCCTCTGCTTTGTTCATTTAATCACTCCTGTCCCTTCCCTACTGATAAAGGCTTCCGCCTGTTTCTTTAAATTGGTTTGCTTTCTCTTTCAGACCTTTTTCTACAGCTTCAGCAGTTTCAAGGTCATGTTCAGAAGCATAACGCCGAATATCATGGGAAATACGCATACTGCAAAATTTTGGGCCGCACATGGAACAAAAATGAGCAGTTTTTGCACCTTCAGCTGGCAGAGTTTCATCATGGTATTCAAGGGCGCGGTCAGGGTCAAGAGAGAGGTTGAATTGATCTTTCCAGCGAAATTCAAACCGTGCTTTTGAAAGAGCATCATCTCTTTTCTGGGCACCTGGGTGGCCTTTGGCAAGGTCTGCAGCATGGGCAGCTATTTTGTAAGTAATGACTCCTTCACGGACATCGTCTTTATTTGGCAGTCCTAAATGCTCTTTAGGAGTTACATAACAAAGCATAGCCGTTCCATACCATCCGATCATTGCAGCCCCAATAGCAGACGTAATATGGTCGTAGCCTGGAGCAATATCAGTAGTCAGCGGCCCTAAAGTGTAAAAGGGGGCTTCGTCACAAAGTGCAATCTGTTTATCCATATTTTCTTTAATTAAGTGCATAGGTACATGACCCGGACCTTCCACCATTACTTGAACCTCATGCTTCCAGGCAAGTTTCGTTAGTTCGCCAAGAGTTTCCAGTTCTGCAAACTGGGCCTCATCGTTAGCATCGGCAATTGATCCTGGACGAAGGCCATCACCTAAGGAAAAAGATATATCATATGCTTTCATAATTTCACAAATATCTTCAAAATGGGTGTACAGGAAGTTTTCTTCATGATGAAACAAGCACCACTGAGCCATAATAGAACCACCTCGTGATACGATCCCTGTCAGGCGGCTGGCAGTTAAGGGAACGTACCGGAGCAGTACGCCTGCATGAATGGTGAAATAATCCACACCCTGCTCAGCTTGTTCAATGAGTGTATCCCGGTAAATCTCCCAAGTAAGGTTCTCAGCTACTCCATCCACTTTTTCGAGTGCTTGATAAAGAGGGACGGTACCGACGGGAACGCATGAGTTTCGAATAATCCATTCTCTTGTTGTATGTATATCCTTTCCAGTTGATAAGTCCATGATGGTGTCCGCTCCCCATTTGGTGGCCCAGGTCATTTTTTCAACTTCCTTTTTAATGGAAGAAGACACTGCAGAGTTACCTATATTAGCATTTATTTTGACGTGAAAGTTTCTGCCGATAATCATGGGCTCAGTTTCCGGGTGGTTAATATTTGCTGGAATAATAGCTCTTCCCTCGGCTACTTCCTTTCGGACAAATTCTGGATCCATTTGTTCCCGTATAGCGATAAATTCCATTTCAGGGGTTATGATACCTTTTTTAGCATAATGAAGCTGGGTTACATTTTTTCCTTCCTTAGCTTTTAGAGGATTTCGGGTAAGGCCGGGAAAAACTTTCTCAGCGCGGGGATCGGAAATATCTTTATAGCCGTTATCCTCGGCTTTCAATTTTCGGCCTTTGTATTCTTCGGTATCTTTTCGTTCATTAATCCATTTGTGGCGAATTGGTGTGAGTCCCGCTGTAACATCAGCTTGATAGGAAGGGTCTGTGTATGGTCCGCTTGTATCGTACACACGGACAGGTTTGTTTTTTTCTTCCCCGACTGCGCCAGTAGTGGGGGAAAGTCCGATTTCTCTCATAGGAACTTGAATGTCTTTTCTTGAACCTTGAATGTAGACTTTTTTACTTCCTGTAAAGCTTGACATGATAGACACATTCTGCTCTTGCAATGAAGATGATGGGGTAGTCATAAAAAATCTCTCCTTGTTAAAAATTAATGGAAAAGGACGAGATCAGGAGAAAACAGGCGGGATAACACAAAAAAGCCGGTTCCTAAAATAGGGGACCGGCTTTGTATGCAGAAGTTGATAGTAAAATTCAATAGCTGTCAATCTAAACTTCCCCACGCTGGTATGAACCAGATCAGGTCCGAAGGGTCAAGAAACCTCATCGCGTTTCTCTCTCAGCCTGCGCTTTGCAGACACCCCTAGTTTGCAATATTCCATTTGTTATTCATTATAAGGACAGATGACATAAAAAGAAAGGAATAATTCCATATTTCTTAAAACAGTGAAAATGGCATCGTCAAATAGAACTGCTTTTTTTAGTGAGGTGTAAGTTCCTTTTTAACCTTTCGTACGACGCCAACTACTTCAAAATCCTTGCTTGACAAGGTATCTTTCTGCCTGCAGGAAGAACAGGTAACATGTTGATCCATTTTTTCTGCACGGAATTCTTTATTACAATTTTTACATTTCACGATATGGGGTTCATGAGTGTCTCCTACACAATCAAAACGGATTACTTCTGTTGCATCAGTCATGAGGCTATTCCTCCCCTGTGTTTTTACCTACCTACTTCCCCGGTTTACATATAATTAATCCTAAAAATGCAATAGAGTAAGTCATCATTCTTAAACACAGTAGAGTTTCTTTAAATTGAATATTCATGGCTATTTACATAAATTGTGCCAATATGTGCAAAGTAAAGAAAAACGGGGGAGGTGTGTTTAATTGAAAAATGCTTCTCTGTTAGGTGAGCAGGTAGAAATAGTAAAAAAGGGTCTTAATGATACAGATGATTTGATGTGCCTGTCCTTGCCTTATTTTCATACTGAACTGTCTGTTATGTTTCTTGAGACAAGAGTGAAACGAGTAGAGTTTGAGAAGCAAGTACTTGAACATCTTAAGCCAAATACTAAAATAGCAGACGTAAAAGCAAAGATAGCTAAAACTGAATGGGCGCAAACAAAAGACTTATCTTATATTATTACGAGAATTGCAGAGGGCTACGGGGCAGTGATTATAGAAGGGGAAGATAAAGCCCTCTTATTTGATGTAAGCCAGACACCTGAACGAGATATTGAAGAACCAGTAAACGAGCAGGTTATCCGTGGGTCCCATGCCGGATTTGTAGAATCATTAGATACAAACTTAAACCTATTGCGTGTCGTCATCAAAAACCCGGATTTGACTGTGAAATTCTTTACAATTGGAGAACGTACTAGCACGAAAGTGGCTATTGTCTATATAAGTGGTTTAGCAAAGGAGGAGTTGTTAACTGAACTGGCCGACAGGATCACTTCCATAAAAGCAGATACTGTTAATGCTCCCAGTTTTACTGAGGAGTTTATTGAGGATGAACCTTTTACGCCGTTTCCTCAATTTTTAAACACAGAAAGAATAGACAGAGTAACTGGGAATCTGCTTGAGGGAAGAGTGGCTGTCATGAGCGACGGCAGTCCAACAGCGTTGATCTGTCCGACTACCTTTTGGGCTTTTTATCAATCCCCGGATGATTATAATAGTCGCTGGATGATGGGGACGTCTTTTCGTTTGCTGCGTTTGTTAAGCTTTTTAATTTCTGTTTCCTTGCCTGCTCTCTACATTTCGATTGTCTCCTTTCACTTTGAAGTAATACCTGAAGGGATGACGCTTATGATTAAGGAGTCCATTGATCAGATTCCATATCCTCCCTTGATTGAAGCTTTTATTATGGAAATTACCATAGAATTGATTCGGGAGGCAGGTATCAGGCTTCCCAGTCCGGTGGGACAGACCATCGGCATCGTAGGTGGACTTGTTATTGGGGACGCGGTGGTTAATGCAGGCTTTGTTTCAAACGTGATGATTATTGTCGTAGCCATCACGGCCATTGCCTCTTTTGTCGTTCCTAACAATGAAATGAGTATGTCAGTGAGGGTTCTTCGCTTTCCCTTAATGCTTGCTGCAGCAGCCTTTGGGTTAATTGGTATTGTGTTTGGCCTAACTCTCATCTTGATCCACATGTGCGGGTTAAGATCTTTTGGTACGCCCTATTTATCACCGCTTGCCCCTTTATCATTCACTGAGTTGAAGGATAGCGTCATTCGCGGACCGTTATGGAAAATGAACACTAGACCTTTTGGCAGTCAGGCTCTTGATAAAACGAGACAGGGAAAATGAGGGAGCGATTATGAAAATTTTATCCCCTTCCGAGATTACTCCTTTTCAACTGTTTTTTATTATTATTCAAACACAAATCGGTGTGAATATTCTTTCCCTGGCCCATACGGTTTCGGATGAAGCTGGGTGGAACGGGTGGATGGCTATTCCGTTAGGCGGGTTATTTACCGCTGTAATAATGATTGTTATTTGGGCCCTTTATAAGAGACAGCGGTCGTCGTTATTTGAGATGGCTCCTTATCTGATTGGCAAAGTGCCTGGAGCATTCTTAAATACATTGTATACCTTGTTTTTTTTAGTCATAGCTGCTGTGGCTCTTGTTTTATATGCAGAGATCATAACAAAATGGATATTTCATCATACACCAGTCTGGGCTGTGCTCCTCATTATGGTTATTAAAGCGGTATACCTTGTGCAAAAAGATGTGCAGGTAATGGCCCAGTTTTATGTGATTATATCAGGAGTCCTGATAATATTAATTGCTGCGATCTGTGCAGGGCTTTTTGACGCAAATATTAATTACATCCGACCTTTTGGGCAGAATTTGGATTTGCCTTCTTTGTATCATGGGATGAAGTCATCTATTCTGGCCATTGTCGGCTTTGAGCTTGTTCTCATCTTTTTTGCTCTGACTAAGGGGACGATGAAGCAAAAGTTAAAGGTCTCTCTTGCCGCAAATTTATTTGTTACTGTGCTTTACACTATTTCAGCAGTTATTCCTATGATGTTTTTTAGTCCAAAGGAAATAGAGATCGTTCCTGAACCCGTTGTATACATGCTTAAAGCATACAGTACACCGGTGTTTGAAAGGATTGACCTTATTTTTTTAGCTATTTGGATCGTCTTTGTGTTAACCTCTTATTCCACTTATGTGTTTTTAGCTTCCAAAGGTGTAACCACTCTTTTTCCAGCCATAAAATACAAAACAGCTGTTTTAGTTGTTGCTTTGTTGTCGTGTTTACTGGCACTTATACCTAGGAACCAGCTATTCATCGATATGGTAACGGAGTGGGTAGGAAATATAAGCTTTATCTTTATCGCAGGTTTTCCCATTTTTTTATACATCTTCAGCCTCCTGCGAAAAAGGAGGTCGTCATGAAACGAGGTTTAATCTGCGTTATTATACTTCTGGCTGTAACTGGGTGCTGGGATCAGCGTCTGTTAAAAGAGTACACACTTATTAAAGCGACCAGTATTGATATCACAGATGAAGGAAGGTACATTACTACGGTTTCTGCTCCTCTTCCGGGAGGGGAGGGGGAGGGAGACCAGGTTGTATCTGCAGAAGGAAATACAATGGGGGAAAATAAAATATTATTAAACCGAAAAATGCCTGAGCAGGTAGATGACAGTAAGCTTAGAATACTTCTTCTTGGAGAACGAGCAGTAGAAGAAGATATTTTTCCTTATTTGGATCGGTTTTACAGGGATCCCCAAAGTGCTTTAGATGCAAGGGTAGCTGTGGTCAAAGATAAAGCGCAAGAAGCCTTGTTTTTTACAAATGAGCATAAGCCAGAAACCCCGGATTACATTAGTGAATTGATGGAAAGCGGAGAGGTTACGACTTTGATCCCAAAGTTAAACATTCAGTTTATTTGCCCGTTACTTTTTGATGAGGGGCAGGACCTCCTTCTTCCAGGGCTCCGCATTGCAAAGAATGATATCGAAATAGACGGGTTAATCATGTTTGATGGAAGAAATAAGTCTGGAGAGTTAACTCCGGAAGAGAGTACATTGTTTCTGCTGTGGAATAACCAGATGGGCAAGGATGCGGAATTTACTTTTAAAGTGGGGGATCAAAAAGAAAGGAACCTTAATTTTATTCATGTTTCAGTTATGGAAATGACAAGAGATATTGACGTGAAGGTGGATGATTTCACGCAAGAAGTCAATGTTTTTATGAATATGGAACTGATGGTAAATGTAGAAGAGTATCCTCCAGACGATTTGCTTGAAAGAGAAGTAACAGCATCATTAAACCAGCTGATGGAACAACAGCTCGAAGAACAAAGCAAAGAACTGTTTGATAAAATGAAACAAGTTAACTGCGATGGATTAGGAATCGGAAGAAAAATAATAGCAAACGATTATGATTATTGGGAATCGGTTGAGTGGTCAGAAATCTTTCCTACGGTCAATTTTCATCCGGATGTAACTGTAGAAATTGAACAGACAGGCATTGTGAATTGATGTATATCTTTGTTACAGATTTGTGGACTGCGGGAGCCCCTGCTTTGCTTAGCCTCTTCGGGAAAATCGCTAGCCGTGATCCTTGGTTCATGCTATTCCCGAAAGCATCTCCCGCTTTTATCCGCAATTACATATCTTATAAAAAATCAACATTGGCCTTTAACGGATTCTTTTACTAAAATGAAAGGTATTATAATCTTCAGGAGGAATAGCATGAGGGAAATCAGGACCTTTACTATAAACGACTATGAGGAAGTGTACGAGCTCTGGGAGCATGCAGAAGGTGTAGTGTTAGGGAGCTCTGATACGAAAGAAAGGATTCATAAGTATTTAATAAGAAATCCTGAGTTAAGTGTCGTTGCGTCAGAAGGAGGAAGAATTATCGGAGCTCTGTTGGCAGGGCATGATGGCAGAAGAGGTTATCTGCATCATTTGGCTGTTCATCCGGATTGCCAAAGAAATGGTTTAGGTAAATCTTTAACAGAAGAGGCTCTTAAAAGGTTAAGAGAAGATGAGATAGAAAAATGCCATGTGTTTGTACTTAATAATAATGAGAAATCAGACAAGTTTTGTGAGTCGATAGGGTTTTCAAAGCAGACTCACTTTCATGTGAACTCTATTAATCTTTGAATGGCGAATGGCAATTCTATGTGTATTTTAGAAAAATGACGGATGGCGGCTTCATATTGTCTTGTTTTTATGGGCAAGGAGGTCTATACGGGCGTAAGAAATTGTTCAAAGAAGATGATCTTCCACTGTAACCATGTGCAAATTAAAATGATTTCATGCCTCAGCATGGTGTTGTAAGCCGTCTATTACAATGGCAGCTCATCATCTCCCCCAGTTATTATTTGCAATATAAAGGTGACATATTGACTTCATTATAAACTCTCAATCCATATTTATATTTTATATAATAGAAATGATTTTTTTATTAACAAATAGTATAAATTACCAGACGAACTTGTGTTGTGTTTTGTTCCACAGGATGATATATTTAATATCTTGCCGCAGCAAGTCATCAACAAGGCAAGAAAAACAAAAAAGTTATTGACGCCATGTTGTGAAGGTGTTATGATAATTAAGTCGCCAAAAAACGACGACAAGTTGTCCTTTGAAAATCGAATGAAAGTCAAACGTCAGTTAATTTCTATTAAAGTAAGTTAAGTTAGTTTCAAACATCTTCATTTTATCGGAGAGTTTGATCCTGGCTCAGGACGAACGCTGGCGGCGTGCCTAATACATGCAAGTCGAGCGCAGGAAACAAGCTGCGCCCTTCGGGGCAAAGCTTGTGGAATGAGCGGCGGACGGGTGAGTAACACGTGGGCAACCTGCCTTACAGACTGGGATAACCCCGGGAAACCGGGGCTAATACTGGATAATCAATAAGATCACATGATCTTATTGTAAAAGTTGGGATTTATCCTAACACTGTGAGATGGGCCCGCGGCGCATTAGCTAGTTGGCGAGGTAACGGCTCACCAAGGCGACGATGCGTAGCCGACCTGAGAGGGTGATCGGCCACACTGGGACTGAGACACGGCCCAGACTCCTACGGGAGGCAGCAGTAGGGAATCATCCGCAATGGGCGAAAGCCTGACGGTGCAACGCCGCGTGAGTGAAGAAGGTTTTCGGATCGTAAAGCTCTGTTGTCAGGGAAGAACAAGTGCCGTGCGAATAGAGCGGCACCTTGACGGTACCTGACCAGAAAGCCCCGGCTAACTACGTGCCAGCAGCCGCGGTAATACGTAGGGGGCAAGCGTTGTCCGGAATTATTGGGCGTAAAGCGCGCGCAGGCGGTTTCCTAAGTCTGATGTGAAAGCCCACGGCTCAACCGTGGAGGGTCATTGGAAACTGGGGAACTTGAGTGCAGAAGAGGAGAGTGGAATTCCACGTGTAGCGGTGAAATGCGTAGATATGTGGAGGAACACCAGTGGCGAAGGCGACTCTCTGGTCTGTTACTGACGCTGAGGTGCGAAAGCGTGGGGAGCAAACAGGATTAGATACCCTGGTAGTCCACGCCGTAAACGTTGAGTGCTAGGTGTCAGGGGTTTCGATGCCCTTGGTGCCGAAGTAAACACATTAAGCACTCCGCCTGGGGAGTACGACCGCAAGGTTGAAACTCAAAGGAATTGACGGGGGCCCGCACAAGCGGTGGAGCATGTGGTTTAATTCGAAGCAACGCGAAGAACCTTACCAGGTCTTGACATCCTCTGACCGCCCTAGAGATAGGGTCTTCCCCTTCGGGGGACAGAGTGACAGGTGGTGCATGGTTGTCGTCAGCTCGTGTCGTGAGATGTTGGGTTAAGTCCCGCAACGAGCGCAACCCTTGACCTTAGTTGCCAGCATTCAGTTGGGCACTCTAAGGTGACTGCCGGTGACAAACCGGAGGAAGGTGGGGATGACGTCAAATCATCATGCCCCTTATGACCTGGGCTACACACGTGCTACAATGGATGGTACAGAGGGTTGCGAGACCGCGAGGTTCAGCCAATCCCAAAAAGCCATTCTCAGTTCGGATTGCAGGCTGCAACTCGCCTGCATGAAGCCGGAATCGCTAGTAATCGCGGATCAGCATGCCGCGGTGAATACGTTCCCGGGCCTTGTACACACCGCCCGTCACACCACGAGAGCTTGCAACACCCGAAGTCGGTGAGGTAACCTTTTAGGAGCCAGCCGCCGAAGGTGGGGCAGGTGATTGGGGTGAAGTCGTAACAAGGTATCCCTACCGGAAGGTGGGGATGGATCACCTCCTTTCTACGGAGTAATTTTTTCCGAATCGACGACCGGGACCTTCGGGTCCTGGCCGGACGTTTTGACTTTCATTCGGTTTTGAGAGGATAACTCTCAAAGTACACTCTCCCTTATTATAAGGAAGACGAGGATAAGGATCTTCGGCACCATTCGTCACGTCCTGTGACGGTACCGAAGTTTGCACATCCTGTGCTTCGTTCTTTGAAAACTGGATAACAGAAGAAATAGAGCCAAAAATCACACCGGAGTTTCATGAAAGTGGAACTTTCGAGGCGTGACTTAGAAACAAACCACCTAATAGGTTAAGTTAGAAAGGGCGCACGGTGGATGCCTTGGCACTAGGAGCCGAAGAAGGACGCGACGAACAGCGAAATGCTCCGGGGAGCTGTAAGTAAGCTTTGATCCGGAGATATCCGAATGGGGGAACCCCCTATCCGTAATGGGATAGGATCTGCACCTGAATCCATAGGGTGTAAGAAGGCAGACCTGGGGAACTGAAACATCTTAGTACCCAGAGGAAGAGAAAGCAAATGCGATTTCCTGAGTAGCGGCGAGCGAAACGGAAACAGCCCAAACCAGGGTGCTTGCACCCTGGGGTTGTAGGACACTCCATTGGAGTTACAAAGAAACGAAGTAGGCGAAGCGGTCTGGAACGACCTGCGAGACAAGGTAAGAGCCCTGTAGCCGAAACTTCGTTTCCTCCGGAGTGGATCCTGAGTACGGCGGGGCACGTGAAACCCCGTCGGAATCCGGGAGGACCATCTCCCAAGGCTAAATACTCCCTAGTGACCGATAGTGAACCAGTACCGTGAGGGAAAGGTGAAAAGCACCCCGGAAGGGGAGTGAAAGAGATCCTGAAACCGTGTGCTTACAAGTAGTCGGAGCCCGTTAATGGGTGACGGCGTGCCTTTTGTAGAATGAACCGGCGAGTTACGATCCCGTGCAAGGTTAAGCTGAAGAGGCGGAGCCGCAGCGAAAGCGAGTCTGAACAGGGCGCCATAGTACGTGGTCGTAGACCCGAAACCGTGTGATCTACCCATGTCCAGGGTGAAGACAGGGTAACACCTGTTGGAGGCCCGAACCCACGCAAGTTGAAAATTGCGGGGATGAGGTGTGGGTAGCGGTGAAATGCCAATCGAACTCGGAGATAGCTGGTTCTCCCCGAAATAGCTTTAGGGCTAGCCTCGAGTTAGAGTCCTGGAGGTAGAGCACTGATTGGACTAGGGGTCCCTACAGGATTACCGAATTCAGTCAAACTCCGAATGCCAGAGACTTATTTCTCGGGAGTCAGACTGCGAGTGCTAAGATCCGTAGTCAAGAGGGAAACAGCCCAGATCACCAGCTAAGGTCCCCAAGTATACGTTAAGTGGAAAAGGATGTGGAGTTGCTTAGACAACTAGGATGTTGGCTTAGAAGCAGCCATCATTGAAAGAGTGCGTAATAGCTCACTAGTCGAGTGACTCTGCGCCGAAAATGTACCGGGGCTAAACGTATCACCGAAGCTGTGAATGAACACCATCAGGTGTTCGTGGTAGGGGAGCGTTCAAAGGGCTGAGAAGCTGGATCGTGAGGACCAGTGGAGCGCTTTGAAGTGAGAATGCCGGTATGAGTAACGAAAAGAAGGGTGAGAATCCCTTCCGTCGAAAACCTAAGGTTTCCTGAGGAAGGTTCGTCCGCTCAGGGTTAGTCGGGTCCTAAGCCGAGGCTGAAAAGCGTAGGCGATGGGAAACAGGTTGAAATTCCTGTACCACCTCCTCACCATTTGAGTAATGGGGGGACGCAGAAAGGTAGGGTAAGCGCGCTGTTGGATATGCGCGTCCAAGCAGGTAGGCTGAGAAGCAGGCAAATCCGCTTCTTGTAAGGCTGAGCTGTGATGGCGAGGGAAATCATAGTACCGAAGTTCCTGATCCTACACTGCCAAGAAAAGCCTCTAGCGAGGTGAGAGGTGCCCGTACCGCAAACCGACACAGGTAGGTGGGATGAGAATTCTAAGACGCTCGGGAGAACTCTCGTTAAGGAACTCGGCAAAATGACCCCGTAACTTCGGGAGAAGGGGTGCTCTCTAGGGTGTTAAAGCCCCGGAGAGCCGCAGTGAAAAGGCCCAAGCGACTGTTTATCAAAAACACAGGTCTCTGCGAAGCCGCAAGGCGAAGTATAGGGGCTGACACCTGCCCGGTGCTGGAAGGTTAAGAGGAGAGGTTATCCCCTTCGGGGAGAAGCTTCGAATTGAAGCCCCAGTAAACGGCGGCCGTAACTATAACGGTCCTAAGGTAGCGAAATTCCTTGTCGGGTAAGTTCCGACCCGCACGAAAGGTGCAACGACTTGGGCACTGTCTCAACGAGAGACCCGGTGAAATTATATTACCTGTGAAGATGCAGGTTACCCGCGACAGGACGGAAAGACCCCATGGAGCTTTACTGTAGCTTGATATTGGATTTTGGTACAGCTTGTACAGGATAGGTAGGAGCCTTGGAAACCGGACCGCCAGGTTCGGTGGAGGCGCTGGTGGGATACTACCCTGGCTGTACTGAAATTCTAACCTCGGACCGTGATCCGGTTCAGGGACAGTGTCAGGTGGGCAGTTTGACTGGGGCGGTCGCCTCCTAAACAGTAACGGAGGCGCCCAAAGGTTCCCTCAGAATGGTTGGAAATCATTCGAAGAGTGCAAAGGCAAAAGGGAGCTTGACTGCGAGACCTACAAGTCGAGCAGGGACGAAAGTCGGGCTTAGTGATCCGGCGGTACCGTATGGAAGGGCCGTCGCTCAACGGATAAAAGCTACCCTGGGGATAACAGGCTAATCTCTCCCAAGAGTTCACATCGACGGGGAGGTTTGGCACCTCGATGTCGGCTCGTCGCATCCTGGGGCTGAAGTAGGTCCCAAGGGTTGGGCTGTTCGCCCATTAAAGCGGCACGCGAGCTGGGTTCAGAACGTCGTGAGACAGTTCGGTCCCTATCCGTCGCGGGCGCAGGAAATTTGAGAGGAGCTGTCCTTAGTACGAGAGGACCGGGATGGACACACCGCTGGTGTACCAGTTGTTCCGCCAGGAGCATAGCTGGGTAGCTACGTGTGGACGGGATAAGTGCTGAAAGCATCTAAGCATGAAGCCCCCCTCAAGATGAGATTTCCCATAGCGCCAAGCTAGTAAGACCCCTTGAAGATGACAAGGTTGATAGGTCTGAGGTGGACGCGTGGCGACACGTGAAGCTGACAGATACTAATCGGTCGAGGGCTTATCCTAACACAAATAGGTGGGCGCCTCGGTGATATACTCTATTTCTTCTCTGTTATTCAGTTTTGAGAGAACGATGTTCTCTATGTCTGGTGGCGATAGCGAAGAGGTCACACCCGTTCCCATGCCGAACACGGAAGTTAAGCTCTTCAGCGCCGATGATAATTGGGGGGCAACTCCCTGTGAAAGTAGGACGCTGCCAGGCCAATCATGAAAGCACCCATGTTATGGGTGCTTTTTTTGGGTTTTTACCAATGTAATGGAAATGGAGAAAACATTATACCCTTATATCTGGCTGCTGTCCCAGAGTGATCATAACAAAAACCAGGGTTAAGGGCTACTGCAGATGATATGAAACGCACTTAGCTGACCTGGTTTTATTAAAAGGTAGAAAACCGGAAACCAGCAAACAAAAGAGCCCCCTTTAGAAGCTTGGGGCTCGTATCTTTTCTCTACTCTAATGTTCTATTCATTTCATCGACTGAAAATGGCTTGTCTGGTTCGGGGGTCTCACCCATGCTGAAAACCCCATCTCCTCCGCACACGGTACAATGGTATTGCCATTCTTCATCATCCATAAGAAGACCGGATCCATCGCAGGCTTTGCAAATATTGTCTCTGTTCATTAGGGTCAGCTCCTTTTTACTCATTTCTTTTTCCAAGAATCCAACAATTTTTGTGTTTAGGTGGTCACTTCTTTCATTTTTACTTTTGCTCTTTCCTTCACCCAGTTAATAAGGCCGCCTTGGAGTATAATTTCAATTTGCCGAGGAGATAGGGCATGTTTTACTTCTATTTTTTTATTTTGTCCTTCAATCACGGCATAGAGAGGCTTGTTATTTTTCAGGGAATCAATGATGTTGGAAAAGCGAATGACATCACCTTGTTCAATATTGTTGTGGTCCTCTTCATGCACAAAGGTGAGCGGTAAAATACCAAAATTTACAAGGTTTTGCCAGTGGATTCTGGCAAAGTCTTTCACTAAGGCAACACGCATGCCAAGATACCTTGGGGCGAGAGCGGCATGTTCCCGGCTTGACCCTTGCCCGTAATTAAACCCCCCGATAATCATATGTCCTCCTTGAGATTTCACTCCCTTAGCCCGGTTATAATAGGTATCATCTACAATCTCAAATGTGAATTTACTAATCTCCGGAAGATTGCTTCGGTAAGGAAGTACCCGTGCGCCTCCAGCCAATATTTCATCGGTGGAAATATTGTCGCCCATTTTTAACAAAACGGGGAGAACTAGCTCATCTGGCATCTGCTCCATTTCAGGAATGGAGGCAATGTTAGGGCCTTTGTGAAGCTCAACTTCTCTTGCTTCTTCGATAGGAATAGGTTCTTGAAGTCCCACGTCTTGAGAAGGGTGTCGAGGTTCTTTGATTTTGGGATATTTATCTTCCAGTGTCCTCGGATCAGTAATCTCTCCTTTTAAGGCTGAGGCTGCAGCTGTTTCAGGACTGCATAAAAAGACACTGTCCTCTCGTGTTCCTGAACGGCCAGGAAAATTTCTTGGGGTGGTTCTTAGGCTGTTGCGTCCTGTGGCTGGTGCTTGGCCCATGCCGATACAGCCATTACAGCCAGCTTGATGAAGGCGGGCTCCAGCTGATAATAAACTTGCGATGTGCCCCTCATTAACAAGGTCGGTTAATATTTGCCGCGAAGAAGGATTAATATCAAAGGAAACCCCTCTAGCGATTTGTTTGTCTTTCACAATTTCAGCAACCACTGCAAAGTCCCGGTAACCCGGATTTGCAGAGGACCCAATATAGGATTGGTAAATCGGTTCTCCAGCGATATCGCTGACAGGCACCACTTTTCCCGGACTTGAGGGCTTAGCGATCAAGGGTTCAATCTCAGATAAATTGATCTTCTCGTGAATGTCATAGTTTGCTTTTGAATCAGCTGATAATTCAACCCAATCTCCCTGTCTGTTTTGTGTCTTTAAGTAACGCTTAATTTCTTGATCCGAAGGGAAGACGGTGGAGGTGGCACCAAGCTCAGCTCCCATGTTTGCAATAACATGGCGATCCATTGCTGTTAAATTCTTTAAGCCGGAACCGTGAAACTCAATGATTTTCCCGACTCCGCCTTTCACATCATGGCGGCGCAGCAGTTCAAGGATCACATCTTTGGCACTGACCCAGTCTCTAAGTTCTCCAGTTACTTCAATCCCCCAAATTAAAGGCATTTTTAAATAGAAAGGTTCCCCGGCAATGGCCATTGCTACATCAATTCCGCCAGCACCCATAGCAAGCATGCCCATGGAGCCGTTTGCACAAGTATGGCTGTCTGAGCCCAATAGTGTTTTTCCCGGTTTTGCAAGCCGCTGCATGTGAACAGGGTGACTGATCCCATTGCCAGGCCGGCTGAAATAAAGACCGAATCTGCGAGCAGCGCTTTCTAAAAATAAATGATCATCAGGGTTTTTACTGTCTTCTTGGATTACGTTATGGTCAACATATTGAGCAGAAGCTTCGGTTTGTGCCCGGTCCAGATTCATTGCTTCTAATTCAAGCATGACCATTGTACCGGTTGCATCCTGTGTGAGTGTCTGGTCGATTTTCAGGCCAATTTCCTCTCCTGCTTTCATCGTACCTGAAACAAGGTGAGCTTTGATTAATTTTTCTGCAGCCGTCATAGCCATAAAAATACCCTCCTGCCAAGTAATAAGATATATCACATTACTTCATATATTTAGCAGAAGGTGTGGAATTATACTTTATAAAAGACGCAGCATTGAATAGTAAACAAATATTATATAATCACGAGTTATCTTCTGGTTAAGTGGAGGTTTTTGAAATGCATCCAGCTTTTCTGCATTAAAGCAGCAATATCTTCTTCATATTTGTTTTTCTCTTGGAGGGTACAAGAAGTATTTACTTTTTCCTTAAGCTTTATTATCGTGGATATATCTGAATGACTTAAATGATCAAATGGTCTAAATTTCATACACTTCTCTTCCTTTCTTGCTAAATGCAGTGCGGTAAATATCCCATTCTTTTTCTTCTAGAGAGTAGAGTTCTACCATGCTTCTGGCATTTTCTTTTTGATATTGTATGGTTTGCAATGCGTGTATTTCCTCATTTGTAAACATTCCTTTATCAGCTTTCATTCTTAATACTCCTTTCAATTCAGGAATGAATAATGCTTTTGCTGTCAGGATAGGCATTTGAGAAGGCGTATATACATGATGGAGCTATAAAAGGAAATAACTGGGTGGTGATGATAGTGGGAAATCGTGAAAGCTAAAAAGAGGAGGTGAAAAAAGTGAAAAAAGCCAAGAAGAAGTTTAAGCTTCCAACCCAGGCAGATGCAAAAGGGGAAATTGGAGTAAGAACCGGATCAAGCAGTAATCAGCCTTTTACTCGCACAGAAGAGATAACCGGGGATTCAGTCGATGCACACCGGGAGATCGAAGTGGCAAATGAGGATATTGCGAAAGATGAGATTATGCAGGTTTATAATAATTCATAGGACCTGAGGTGACACCGGCAATCGCGCCGGTGTTTTATTTGTGTTATAGGTAAATAAAATAAAACTGCTTCCGCGAAGAAGCAGTTTTCACAATTATTTATTTGATGTGTTTTTTTCCGGTTTGTTATCCCAGCTTTCAATATTTTTAAGTCCTTCAATGCTGTTTCGGTAAAAGACAGGATCCTCTCCTTGGTCTCGCTGGGTTTGGTAATCTTTCAGTGCTTTAAAAGCAATCCTTCCTAGGATAGCGATGGCAATAAGGTTAACAGTAGCCATCATTCCCATAAATAAATCAGCCATGGACCAGATTAATTCTAATTCACTCATGGCTCCGACCATAACCATGATGAGAAACGCAATTCGGAAAAGAAGAAGGTAAATCGGCTTTTCTGAAATAAACTCCACGTTGGTTTCGCCGTAGTAATAGTTACCAAGCAGTGAACTAAAAGCAAAGAAAAAGATAGCTATCGTAACAAATAGTGAAGCCCAATCCCCAATGTGTGCTGTCATGGCTGCTTGTGTCAGCTGTATACCTTCCATTTCGCCCACTGTATAGATATCAGTAAGAAGAATAAGGAAAGCAGTGGCACTGCAAATAATGAGGGTATCAATTAATACACTGAGCGATTGGATGAGTCCTTGTTTGACTGGGTGAGAAACATAAACGGTAGCCGCAGCGTTTGGCGCGCTTCCCATCCCGGCTTCATTAGAGAAAAGGCCGCGCTGTACTCCGTTCATAATAGCTGCTCCCAAACCACCGCCAACAACTTCCTGAAGACCGAAAGCATTGCTGAAGATCAAGGAAAAGACAGCAGGAAGCTCAGTAATATTAATGATCATAATGATTAACGAAACAAGAATATAAGCGGTGGCGAATACAGGAACAATCACTTCTGCGACAACAGCAATGCGCCTGATCCCGCCAAAAATTATGATACCAATTAAGATGGCGACGATCATTCCAACCCATACAGGACTAATCCCATAGGCGCCGACAAAAGCATCTGTAATCGTATGAGTCTGAACGGCGTTAAAAATAAGACCAAAGCAAAGAGTAATTAAAACGGCAAAAAATAGACCAAGCCATCTTGCTCCCAAGGCTTTTTCCATGTAATAAGCCGGCCCGCCCCGAAATCCGTCTTTGTCTTTTACTTTATAAATCTGAGCCAACGTACTTTCAATAAATCCTGTAGCAGCACCAATTAAGGCGATTAGCCACATCCAAAAAATTGCCCCTGGCCCACCTAATGAAATGGCCACAGCTACCCCGGCCAGGTTTCCTGTACCTACCCTTGCAGCCGTGCTTATGGCAAATGCCTGAAATGGCGTGGTTCCTTTGCGTTCTTTAAACGCTGTACGGTCTGTTCCTTTAAAGAGCTGTCGAAACATTTCACCTAGCAAACGAAACTGAACAAACTTTGTGGCAAAGGTAAAATAAAAACCTAGAATAAGAAGCAGGGCTATAAGTATGTAAGTCCAAAGGAGATCGTTTCCCAGCCCTACAAGCTCTCCAAGCCACGTATCATTCCTGAATAAATTTTCCATCTGATCAACCTTTCCTAATATAGTAGACAACCATTCTTGCAAAAATCACCCGGAATTGACAAGGTTTATTAGTACAAGAGGAATACAGGCTGAGCGGAGCAAGAACAGATTTCAGAAATCATCTATAAAATTCCCCTTATTTTGAGCAAATAAACAATATATCATAATTTAAAATCGTGTGTATTGACAAAAAAGAAGTTGCTTTTGACTAGCAACTTGGATAGACTAAAAAGTGACTCAAATAGAAAAATGGTCAATTAAGAGGAGTTTATACTTATGCTACAAAACAAAAGAGAGATGATTGTGCAAGCTGCTGCTTCCTCTTTTTCCATGTTTGGTTACAAAAAAACGACAATAGATCAAGTGGCCAAGTTGGCTAATATAGGAAAAGGAACAGTTTACACTTCATTTGAAAGTAAGGAAAACTTGTTTGAAGCCGTGCTCGAACAAATGCTGCAAGAAATTCAGCATGTATTTGATAATTCCATTGAACCTGAGAAGGAAGTAGAGGAGAACATTTCCATTGCACTATATGAAATTCTTACCTTTCGAAAACAGCATCAGCTGCTGTTGAAGTTAAGCCAGGAAGTTTCAACGATTGGTTCAGCAAATGCGAAACAGGCTTTGGAAAAAGTGGAGAAATTCATTATTGAGTGTATTCAAAAGCTTCTTGAAACAGCGAAAAACAATGGAAAGGTCAGTGTAGAGGACCCTCACATCACGGCGTTTGTAATTTACAAGCTGTATATGGCTGTGACTGTGGAATACTCGGAAATTTATGAGCCATTAGGAAAAGATGAGATCGTACGGTTATTTAATAAACATTTAACAAGAGGCATTTTAAGTAAGAGCAGATCACAAAGTCTATCATCAAAGCAATAGGGCAATAAGATTTCTTCCTGTTGCTTTTTACTTTCTTTGGATAAGAAAACGAAGTGAAATTTTTTTAGATTAAAAATGACTATTTGAATAAAATGGTCAAAAATGGAGTGGGGAATTATGAAAGGGTACACTGGCGAACTCAAAGGCATCATTACATCTAAGAAATTGTTTATTGCAATCATTGGTATTATTCTAATGCCTTTGTTATATGGAGGGCTTCTCATTTGGTCGTTTTGGGATCCATATGGTCAAATAGAAAATTTACCTGTAGCTGTTGTTAATGAGGACACAGGGGCGGAGGTGAACGGAGAAAGAATAGAAGCTGGGAATGATTTCGTTAAAGAATTATCCAAGGATCCTTCTCTTGCCTTTGAGTTTGTATCAAAGGAAGAGGCCCAAAGAGGATTAAAAGACCATTCCTATTATTTTTACGTGGAAATACCGAAAGCATTTTCTCAAGAAATTGGCTCGCTTACAGAACCATACCCAACCCAGGCAAACATTTATTATGATATTAATGAAGATTATAACTATGTATCTTCTCAAATTGCCGAAACTGCTATTAAAGAAATTGAGCATGAATTGTCTGGAGCCTTAACAGCAGCCTATGTTGAAATTGCAAACGATGCTTTTAGTGAGCTTACTCAAGCTGTTTCTGCCTTACAAAAAGGATCACTTGATGTTGCGGAAGGGAACCAAAAAGCCGAAGAAAATATAAGAATACTAAATGAGGGCTTGGTTTCTCTGACGAAAGGTTCAGAAGAGGTCGATAAGGGAGTTTATGAAGCAGCTTCAGGAAGTAATCAGCTTCTGGCTGGAGCAGAGGAGGTGCATCACTACCTCCATCAATCAGAAGAAGGAAAAGAAATAAAAGAAGTATTTGAATTAGCAGCAGAGAAAATAGAAAAAGGGATAATTCTGCTTGAAGACTCAGATGCTGAAGAAATAGATGACTCCTTTGAAAAGGTAAACAATCACCTTGGGGAGATCCATGGTCTCCTTTCACAGGCTGACGACTCTATTTATGATATCACTGTAAAGGCAAGCGAGGTTCAGCAAAGGACAGAGGAGATTTATGAGGAGATAGATAAGGTACTTTATACCATGGAAGGTCATGCGTCCAGTCTTACTACCTCAATTGATGAAATCTCGACAGCACTACTAGAATGGGAGGAGTCTACTAAAAAGATTGAAGGGAAGATAGAGGACCCACTGAATGCACTGGAAGATATTCATTATCTGCTGAAAGAGTTACCATCTCTACTGGATGAGGAGTACCCGGAATGGAGAGAAAGCGAGGATTTAACGGCATGGTACAACAATATTAGCATGCTTTTTCCTGAAAATGAGGGAGAGGAAATACAGCAGGCGTTCCAATCGCTACAGGATCAGGTGCGTGAGATTGATGAAGACATGGGGGCAAAACAGGAAGAAGTACATCAAGTATTAGCTTCACTTGAAGAGGATGCCGCTGAGTACCGTAATACGATCAGTCATATTAATAATGAAATCCAGCAAATGAGTGATGAACTTATTTTATACCTTGAAGATATCCAGGGAGTTATTCAATCAGCTCAATCTTCACTGCCCCGCAGTTTAAATGAGGGCCAGATGGAAGAAGAATTGGAGGTCATGAATGATACAGTGCTGGAAGTGCTTTATGATGTGCACCATGGGTTGTTAGATATTGAATCCTTTTATGAAGGGGCTGTTGTAGCGGAAGAAGAGGCGTATGAAGGAATAAAGGCTTTAAATAATGGTTTACAGGCTCTTGAGGCAGGTTCAGCAGAGCTATCGAACGGGCTTGGGGAGGCAGAAGAGGGTGGCTTTGAACTTGCAGAGGGTCTCAATGAGTTAAGTGAGGGTTCTGAAGATTTAAGTGCCAGCTTAACAAAGTTAAGTGACACGTTGATGGATTATACACCTTCTGAAAACCAGGAAAAAATGTTTGCAAATCCTGTCCAGTCAAAAAGCCCATCTCCAGCTGCTGATTATTCTTATGGAGAAGGTCTCACTCCTTACTTTTTGTCGATTGGCCTGTATGTGGGCGGTCTCACACTTTCTATTATTTACCCTTTTCGTACCCCGCTGGCTGCTCATGAAAATGGCTGGCAGTGGTTTCGCGGGAAGTTTGGAGTTGCTGTAACAGTCAGTATTTTACAATCTATGCTAATGGCTGGATTCTTGCTTTTTATTATTGGCCTGTCTGTTGAAAATACTGCTGGGTTTATTTTATTTAGCCTTTTTACAAGTATTGTATTTGTTTCGATCGTCTTTTGTCTCGTGGGTATATTGGATAACCCAGGTCGTTTTATAGCTATCATTCTCCTGATTCTTCAGCTTGGCGGAAGCGCAGGGAGCTTTCCAGATGAACTGCTTGCCTCTCCCTTGCAGAGTCTTCACGGGTGGCTTCCCATGACCTATTCGGTACTGGGGTTTCGAGCGTCAATCTTTATGGATTCTACTCCGCTACTAGTAGAAAGCGTCTGGAGGCTATCTATAATGATGGGAGCTGTTCTTCTTGCTTCCACCTTCTTTTACCTAGTAAAATACAAAAAACTTTGCTTGCCATTTTTGCCTCATGGAGATAAATCATTTGATAGAGCTGCCTGATTCAGGGCAGCTTTATTTTTTTACATAATTGATATTCTACCTTTTATATTGACTATTTACATAAAAGTTAAAAAGAAGTAGATAGCACTAATAATCAATCCCAAGACAGCAAGACATCTTGCAATAATTTTTAAGTTGTACTGAGCAGGGTCGTTAATTTTCCAAGTAATAAAAAGGGCAAGAACAGCTGAAATGACAGCAAACACCACGGGAATAACAAGAGAGAGTACACTTAAAATAACGGCCATAACAGCAAGGCCTTTTTGGCTGGAGTTTGTTTCCATATTACTATTCCTCCTTTCAAAGTATTTAGGCAGAAATTTACAAATTCAAGGGTGTGTGGGGAATGTTGGAAATAAAAAACACATCACCCAAGCATACATATATAAATGCAAAAGTATGATATTTAGTAAGAAGAAAATGATAGCAGCGTGAAAACCCTGAGATCAAACCTGGGAGCAACTACATTTCATTAAAAAAGCTAGTGCCACTCTATCACATTTATCCTTTGATAGAAACAAGTATCCTCTCTAAGAAAGCAGGGGACAGAGAGGAGGGTTTTTTAGAAGAAGATAGGTGACAAGCATGAAAAAAATTCTTCTGCCAGTCTTATAGATGAAGGAGGAGATTTAGTGAATCACGGTAAAAATAAGATGATGCAAGAGATCTATGAGAAGGTTGATGATCTATGGGAAGAGGAGGTCAGATTTCTTCAGCATATAGGCCGTTTTCCAAGCACTTTAGGGAATGAAGGAGCCTTGCAATCATTTTTCATAAATTATTTTAAAGATGAACTGAAGCTTGAGGTGGATTCATTTGTCCCTGACGTTAAGGAGCTTTCTGTTCATCCTGCTTTTTCTGTGCCGGAGTGGTCTTATGATGGGCGGCCGATAGTGATAGGCAGCAAAAAAAGAAAAGGGAAGAAGACAGGGAAAAGTTTAATACTTCAAGGGCATGTAGACGTAGTCAGTCCTGAACCTTCTTCAGCCTGGGATTATGATCCGTGGGGAGCAACCATTGTCGGGGACAAAATGTATGGCCGGGGAATACAGGATATGAAATCAGGAATTGCTGCTATGATCTTTGCCTACAGAGCGGTAAAAGAAGCGGGTTATGAGCTTGGAGCAGACCTGAGTTTTCAAACGGTAATAGAAGAGGAGTGCACAGGAAATGGGGCACTGGCAGCCTTAATGAGAGGATACAAGGCAGACGGAGCTCTTATTCCGGAACCCTTTGCTCAAAAGGCTGTTATTTCACAAATTGGAGTAATTTGGCTTCGAGTAAAAGTAAAAGGTTCAGGTGCCCACACCGAAAGAGCCTACCAGGCTGTGAATGCCATCGAAAAGGGATATGTAATGATCAAAGCATTTGAAACATACAGAAACTATATAAATAATCGACGTAAACATAAAGATTATAAGGATCATCCTCATCCCTTGAATGTTAACGTCGGAACATTTCATTCAGGTGACTGGCCTTCAAGTGTGCCCTCTGAATGTGTAATAGAAGCCAGGGTAGGTTTTTACCCTGATGAAAACCCGGCTGATATAAAAAAAGAAGTTAAGAAATGGCTGCTGGAAGCCGCCGCAAAAGACAGCTGGCTGAAAAAAAATCCACCGGAGATAACCTTTTACGGCTTCCATGCTGATGGTGTATCACTCGATCAATCCTCGGAATTGTTTGAAGTGTTAAGAAAAAGCCACGAAGAGACTTCCCACACACCTTTTGAAACAACCTCTATCACTTGTACAACCGATATAAGGTTGTTTAATTTATATTTTGGAACTCCAGCCACATGTTACGGTCCTGCCGGAGGCAATATGCATGGTAGTAATGAGTGGGTGGATCTGAGAAGCATGAAAGAAGTGACAAAAGTATATTCCCGCTTTCTCACTCATTGGTGCAATGCAGAAAAAGAAAATAAACAGGTGTGAAGGGCATTTATGTATCCAGCTTTCTACTTGTTCTTGCTTCTGTGAATGCTTATCTATTTATCACCTTACAACTTGTAATTATTTTCATATAACCCGTATAATGGAAGAAACGGAAGGAGGTAAAGATGTGATCAATCTCTTTAAGAATGGAGAGTTATTATATGAAGTACAAGTGGTGCGGAGAACAAAACCACGCAGAGTTCGTCCAAGAATGCAGCAAGCAATGAGTGTCACCTACCCCTTAGGTAAGGGAAAGCTGATCCCCGGACAAATCGAGTTTATGACTCTCGACCCTCTTCCAGAATATCCTCGTTACAGTATTGAAATGGGTGGAAACGATTATCAAATTGAAATCATACATCAGGACAAAAAAAGAAAAGTCTATACTGCGAATTATTATCCAGACGCTAATCAGGTCATTGAAGGCCCGTAAGCAACTTCCTCTGTTTTACAAACAAAATTTTCTCTTACTCTAAATTTAAAAAACGCACGATGAAACCAATTCTTCCATCTGATAAGGCCCTTATTCAACACAATAAGGAGGGATTATTATGGAAAAGACTATCCTTCGCTTTTTTGAAAAACACCGTCCAAAGTTTTACCCACTTGGAGATGAATGGTGGTATGTTGAGCGCAAAAAAAGTGCAATAGCGTCTTTTGTGTTTTCCTTTAAACGATACATGGATCCTTCTACTCTTCCAAATATAACTGGTTTTTCTGTTGTTATTGATGCGGGGAGTGCAAGAAAGGATAGGTTTGCATCCGTTGATTACGAATACACGAATGAAGACGGTGAGACTATACAAGTTGAGTTATTTAGCGGGAACTTGCATAAATAATCCTTCTTTACCAAAATCAATGGAAAAAGCGGAACACCGGCAGCTGGGTTTATTTCACAGGAAGATAAGAAAAGGAAATAACATAAGCAAGGATTTGTTTTATAGACCTGAGGTGCTGTGACAGCGGCGTAGGTCTTTTTATTTTGGGTCATAGCAAATAACTGTACAAGAACATCACTCTTCTAACAGCAAAATGTAGTAAAATAAATCTCGGAACCTTATTAGAATGAGAAAGGATCAGGTTATGCACCAGGTAAATAAAAGAATACCTTTTACTAATAGAATCCCTGCCTACCGGTTTACGTTATTAAAGAAAATGATTGTATTAATCTGCTCCTTGATCATCTTCATGCTGGTCATTTTAGGATTTTACACAAATGCAAAACACTCAGATACGGTGTCAGAGCAAATGGGCATTCGAGCGCTGAGTGTGGCTCAATCTGTGGCAGAAATCCCAGAAGTTCAGGAAGCGTTCTCATTATCTTCTCCTTCCGAAGTGATTCAACCGATTGCAGAGGCCATACGCACTCAGACAGATTCTGAATTCATTGTTGTTGGAAATAGAGATGGAGAACGATATTCTCATCCTAATGAAGATCGAATTGGCCAGACAATGGTAGGTGATGATAATGACCGGGCTCTATACTCTGGTGAGTCTTATGTTTCTGAAGCAACAGGCTCTCTAGGCCCCTCGATCCGTGGGAAAGCCCCTATCATTACGGCTGAGGGTGAAATAATCGGTGTCGTTTCTGTTGGTTTTTTACTTGACGACGTTGAAATGACGATCGGAAACTATGTAACAGAGACGTGGTATTGGATTTTTCTTTTTATGCTAATTGGAATCATTGGCGCTACTTTAATTTCACTTCACGTGAAAAGGTCAATCTTGGGTCTGGAACCAGAAGAAATTGGACGTCTTTTCCAGGAAAGAGAATCCGTATTCCAATCGATTCACGAAGCGATGATTGCTGTAGACCGCCGGGGTATCGTTACGATGTGTAATAACCAGGCGGGAAAAGTGCTTCAGGTGGAAAGTGATAAGGTCGTTGGAAAATATATAGAAGACGTAATCCCTCACACTCAACTGGCAGAGGTTTTGGAAACGGGGGAGAGACAATTTAATAAAGAATTGTGGGTCAATGAAGAGCGCTTTATCGTTAACAGAGTTCCCATATACTATGAAAATAGATTAATGGGGGCTGTGTCAACCTTCCGAAATCGTACGGAAGTGGAAAAGCTGGCTGAAGAGCTTTCAAACGTTAAACAATATTCAGAAGCACTGCGTGTTCAAACCCATGAGTTTTCAAATAAATTAAATACAATATCAGGCTTCCTTCAGCTGAATCAAACAAAAAAAGCTGTTGAATATATAAACAAAGAGAGCAAAGAGCAGCAAGAATGGATTCATTTCTTCATTCGCAATGTCAGTGATTCCTATGTAAGTGCTGTTTTATTAGGTAAATTAAATCGAGCCCATGAACTGGGTATTAAAACGGAAATTCATCCACACAGTGAATTAGTAACACAGCTTACAGAAAAACAAAGAGACGGATTAGTAACAGTGATCGGGAATTTGTTTGAAAATGCATTTGATGCTGTGTTAGAAGGAGAAAATGACCCTGTTATCCATGTGTTTTTTACTGATATGGGCCATGACATTCTTTTTGAAATTGAAGACAGCGGCCCGGGTATTGCAAAAAAGCATATAGAAAAGGTTTTTCAGAAAGGATTTACCACGAAGGAAGGTACTCACAGGGGAATAGGCCTCGCCTTAGTACAGCAGATTTTGGAAGAAGCAGGGGGAGAATTAGCTTTAGAGACGAGTGAGCTGGGTGGTGCCTGTTTTATTTTTACAGTCCCTAAAGAGTTGAAAGCAGAGGGTGGTCAATATGAGCAACTCATTTACTAAGAAGAATATATACAATGTATTTATCATTGAGGATGACTTTCGTGTAGCCAATATAAATAAACAGTTCGTGGAAAAGATCTCAGGATTTCAGGTGGCCGGCATTGCAAATACCGGAAAAGAAACACTAGAGTATCTGGAAGAAACAAGTGTGCTCCCTGATATAATATTATTGGATGTTTATATACCTGATGTAGAGGGATTGGAATTGATGTGGAAGATTAGGAAACAATACGCCGGCATTGAAATAATAATGGTAACGGCAGCCAAAGAAGCAGATACAATTAAACAGACAATGCTAGGGGGAATCTTTGATTACATTATTAAGCCAGTTGATTTTAACCGGCTCAGCCAGACCTTTGAACGGTACGTTGAAAAGCAGAAACTACTTGATAGGAAACAGGAAATCACACAAGAAGAGCTGGATGCGATAAGAGGAATAAAGGCTTCACCTGAAGAGAGAGAAGGTGGAGACGGAAAGCTTCCCAAAGGAATTGACCCCTTGACCTTGGAAAAAGTGGATGTAGTCCTTGAAGAGAGCAGAAACAATGGATGTACAGCTGTGCAAGTAGGTCAACATATTGGAACAAGCCGATCGACGGCCAGAAGATATTTAGAGTACTTGGTTGTAACAAATCGCGCAAAAACGGAGTTAATTTATGGGGAGGTAGGAAGACCAGAAAGAAGGTACATTAAAACCTAAACAAATAAGGAGAGTGAAAAACGCCCCGCAACTTTTGCAGGGCGTTTTTTTACCTTATATAGAAATGATACCAATCATGATAGCTGCGGCCATTAAGACCAGGCTGAAGCCCCACACCCAGAATATAGAATACCTGATATGTTTCCCCATTTCACAGCCGGCAAGCCCGAGAGCAAGCCACAGGGCAGGGGCAAAAGGACTTACAAATGTTCCAATGATATTTCCAATAATCATGGCATAAGCAGCAGAAAAAGTGTCTACACCGTAACCTGTCACAATTTGTTCCACCACTGGAAGGAGTGCGAAATAGTAGGCATCAGTGTTTAGAATCAATTCAAAAGGAACACCAAACGCTCCAATGACAAGATGTAGATAAGGAACGATAAACGCTGGTAAAATAGCTACCATGTCGACAGCAATTGAATCCAGCATCCCGGTCCCTCCTAATATTCCCAGGAAAGAGCCTGCAGCTAGGATAATGCTTGCCATGAGAAGAGCATTTGGTGCATGTGCTCTTATGCGATCCATCTGATCGCTTACTTTCGGGTAATTAAGCGGCAGAGCAATACTTAAAGCGATCATAAAGACAAAACCTGCTGGAATTTCTCCCCAGACCAGTGCTGCGATCATGCCTAATGTAAGTAAAAGGTTTAACCAGATTAGTTTCGGACGTGCCCACTCGTTTGTTTTTTCTTCCGCAGGCTCATTAATGTCGGCCGCTTCTTGGGCAGACGCTGCTTCTAAATGAGCTGACTCGGTTTCACTAAGTTTAGCAATGCGACGCTTTTCACGAATTCCTAAAATTACAGCCATTCCTATCAACAGCACAAGAGCAATTCCCTGCAACGGAATGAGGGGTCTCCATAATTCAGTAGGATCCATTCCGAGTACAGCACTCGTACGGCCCAGGGGACCAGCCCAAGGGAGCATATTTAAAATACTGGCTGCTGTACCTACCAATAAGAGAAGGAGGTACGGGCTCATTTTCAGACGTTTGTACAAAGGGAGCAATGCAGGAATGGTAATAAGAAATGTAGAGGCTCCTGAACCGTCCAAATGGGCGACAGCAGCTATGATAACGGTTCCGACAGCCACCGCAATTACATTTCCTTTTGAGATTGCAATCATCTTATTTATAAAAGGGTCAAACAATCCAGCGTCTTGCATTATTCCAAAAAAGAGAATAGCAAAAATAAACATGATAACGACGTTAATAACGCTGTCAATTCCTTCACTAAAGAATTCTCCAATTTCAACGATCCCAAACCCGGCAAACAGGGCTCCAATGATCGGAACCATTACTAAAGCAATGATTGGTGATACTTTCCCTTTAAGAAGTAAGGCAACGATTGTGATTATTGTAGCAAATCCAATGATGCTTAACATATAATTTTTCTCCTTTCAAAACTTACTAAAATTTTAAGAAAACGCTTTCAGATAAACAAGGAATATTCACTTTTTTCGAAGTTTCTGATATGTATAACAATTTATCATGACAGTACAATGAGAGAATAGATTATGTATCTAAGAAAAATAAGAGATAATAATAGCATATTGTTTATTTTGTTCATATTGTTCGCAGGGAGGGATAAGCTTCCAAATGACCAATTACTACGCTCAGTCGGATGGAAGACTTATAATATTGAAATACATTTGATTAATTGAAAATCATTTTCAATTATGTTGACGTTTTTTATACTTTTGTATACATTTAAACTGTTACAGAGTTCACACCAGAATTTCAGTCTATTCATCAAGTGTTAGTTGAGAACGATAAGCCATTGATATGGTAATCAAAGAATGTAGTCAAATGATTTGGATTGAAAGGTAGCTGTAAAAGAGGGAAAGCAGGAAAGGAAATGGATAGTATGAACAGAATTAACGATTATATTGAGTCATTATTTCTTACCGAGGATCCTTTGCTTGAGGAAGTGATTTCATCCATAAAAGATAACGGCATGCCTGCCATTTCTGTCTCTGCCGCCTCTGGTAAGTTTCTTACAATGCTCATTACAATGGCTGGCGCTAAAAAAGTTTTGGAAATAGGGGCTCTTGGAGGATACAGCGGTATTTGCCTTGCAAGGGGTTTTAGCACAAAAGGAACATTGATATCTCTGGAGCTAGAGGAAAAATATGCAAAACTGGCACAAAGTAACCTTACTAAAGCCGGCTTTGGAGACCAGGTTACATATATGACAGGGGAAGCGTTGGAAAGTCTTGAACAGCTTGTAAAAGAAAATGAAAAATTTGATTTTTTCTTTATAGATGCTGACAAAGAAAATTACAAAAATTATTTAGATTACAGCCTAAGGCTAGCAGAACCTGGGGCATATATTGTGACAGATAATGTCCTTGCAGGCGGCAGTGTCGCAGACCCTAGTGTGAATCCTAGACGGTACACCGAAGTAATGAAGCAATTTAATCAAACCGTAGCTGAACATCCTTCGTTAGAGTCCCTACTTATTCCACTTGGGGATGGGCTCACTGTTTCAAGAGTAAAGGATTATTAAAATACCCTCCTTTTTGAGACGGAAAAAAGAATTACTTAATTTTAGCTTTTGAATTCAGAGAGTACTATGGCTCTTGAACAGTATAAAGTATGCTATTCACTTAAGCCCAAGGCAAAGGACAAATAATATATTACACCCTTAACAAAAGATCAACCACCAGATTAATTTTGGTGGTTTTTTTTATTGACTTTGTTACATTTTGGTTTTGATTTTCGTTAAAAGATGAGCACTTGTACCATCCATCCATGCTTCACTTTATTACCATTAACAACGTTTTTATAAGGCGTTTTGCTTTTTTAATTTCAAACAAGTAACTTTAAAAAATTAAGATTCACCTTTAACACATTTCTTTTTGTTCATCATGTTTAGTGACCCTAATAGCTAAAGGCAATAGAATAAAAGTTTGGTGGATTTGTAAATGAAGTGTTAATTTTTTAATGATTTCGTATAAAAGAAAATGTACATATCAGTGACAGTAAAAATAAAGATAACATCAAGTTAACACAAGAGAGAGGATGAGAAACATGAAGAATACTTACCATATTAAAGTACGGTGGGGCGACACCGATGCAGCAACTATTGTGTATTATCCTAACTTTTATAAATGGATGGATGAAGCAACGCATGAATTTTTTGAAGCAGCTGGTTATTCAACTCCTGCTCTGCAAAAAAATTACAAGATCCAACTCCCCTTACTCGAAGCTTCCTGCACATTTAAAGCTCCATTAAAGCATAATGACAAGGTGCAGGTCATTACCTTTATCGAAGAGATAAATAGGAAGGTACTTAGATTTCGTCATGAATTTATAAAAGAAAATTCCGTTATTGCCATTGGATATGAAAAGAGAGCATGGACCACAGTGGAAAACGATCAGATGAAAGCTGTGCCAGTGCCGGACTTCATTAAAGAAGCTCTGACCACGCAGTGAAAATCTTCATCGTTTTGCTTTTCTAAAGAAGAAAAATGCTAGCATCCCACATAGCAGAAAAACAGTAAGACGAACGTTTTTATTATGATTACACTGGTAGTAGAAAGCGATTACAATTAGTCGGTAAAGGGGAGAAAAAGATGAGCAACCATAGAGATGTGATTGTAGCTGGAGCTGGGCCTGTAGGTTTGACGGCAGCTCTCGCTTTAAAAAAACAGGGGATTTCATCAGTAGTACTAGAAGCGGATCCGTTAGGGCATCCACGGCCTGGGAGTAGAGCAATTTATCTTCATAACCATAGTTTAGAACTATTGGAAAAAACATCCTCCGGACTTGGTTTCACATTAGCTCGTAACGGAATAGTATGGCCGGTAAAGAGAACTCTTTATAAGGGCAAGGAAGTATACAAGAAAAATTACGGAGTTACAAATACGAAAGATTCGGACAAGCTACCTCCTTTTACAGCTTTACACCAAGATCAAATTGAAAAACATATTTATAATGCATGTATCGAAGCGGGAGTAGAATTTAAATGGGGAGCACCTATTGAAACCTGTCAAACTTCCAAGGAAGGTGTCAAGCTGATTACTGCGGATGGAGAAGAATGGAATGCGAAATATTGTATCGGTGCAGATGGTGCTCGCTCTGTGATCCGCCAGTCTACAGGCCTGAAGTTTGAAGGTCCACGTACAGCAGATACATTCCTCGTAGTAGATATTGAAGAAGACCAGGATAATCCTTTGCCACTAGAACGTATTTTTCATTATCAGCACCCCGCTATGGGTGGTCGTAATGTGATGCATGTACCATTTAAAGGTGGCTGGAGGGTAGATCTTCAATTACTTCCAGAAGATGATTCAGAAGAATTTACAGAAATTGAGGGAGTTAAAAAATGGCTTCCTAAAGTCATGGATCCAAAATACGCAGAGCGAATTACATGGGTCTCTTCCTACCGCTTTAATCAAGTTGTTGTTGATTCATTTACTGATGAACATCGCCGTGTCTTACTTGCAGGAGAAGCGGCACATTTATTTGCCCCATTTGGAGCAAGGGGTTTAAATTCAGGGGTTCCTGATGCCCTGATAGCGGTAAGAGGGATTACTCAGGCTTTAAAGGAAGAAAACCAGGAGCAAGCAAGACTAAAATCTATTGATGCATCAGCTATTGAGCGTAGAATTGCTGCAAAATGGAACAGGGACGGCTCTTCTACAGCTCTTCATCATTTACAAGGAGACTCACCAGAAATGAATTTAAAAAGAGAGGTAGCAGCATCCTTAACTGCAGTAGCTCCGAAGCTTGGCAGGTGGTTGGATGAGGGACCTTACGGGCCAAAGTTCGGGCCGCCAGAATTAACAACAAAATATTAAGTGAAAGGATGATAATTGTTGCAGACGGTGAAAAAAGAAACCTATGGCTTTAGTCCAAAAAGTGAGCAAGCCGCCGAGCTGGTTGACCGAATTTATCGTATAAACTGGTTTTCAGCCGTCGGCTACCCAAATGCCGATGTGGAAAGAGAGATAAACCAGTTTACGAAGTTATTAAATGTGAAGCAACTAAACATAGAGTGGGTCAGTTTGAAGGATTTACCCGAAACCATTAGTACATTCAATGTCACAGGAAGTGACGTTTGGGAGGTGTTATATCACCTGCCGGACCGTATAGCCGAAGAAAGTAAATGGACTGGCAGAATGGATATTATTGATGATCTTGTATACCATATGCCTGAACTTGTCTACGTAAAAGCGTTTGATAAAGCATTTACAGTTTTTAAAGATGAAAAAACCGTCGCTTTTGTCTCTACGCACGTGATGTATGTTAGTGTGTTGGCATGCATTTGGGAAGCGTTATCTGATAGAAATGGATGGACCGAAAACCCTTTTACTTCTATTATTACGATTTTGGAAGCGGGATATTTCCCTATTGGTCCTAGTGGAAGTAAGTTTTTAATTTGTTAGATAAGGATGACTGATTTCAAAAGTGAAACTTGTGAAATCAGTCATTTTTTCATAGATTACCATAATATCCTAAAGCTTCTGAAATTTCATAGGCTGTTAACCTTAATTGTTTGACATAATAGGAGTACTGTTTTTGTTTCAGACGTTTTGTTTGAGAAACCAGTGTTAATGAAGAAACAACATTATAAGAATAATCCCTGATAGGGACGGAGATACTGGTGTATCCTTCAAAGTATTCCCCTTCACTAATAGCAACGCCTTCTGCTGCTATCGTTGAAAGCCTAGAACGGATTTGTTCGGGGTCTGTGATGGTGTAAGGGGTGAAACGATAGAGTGGTTCAGATAGAACACGTTCTTGATAAGAGCTCTCTTGAAATGCAAGCAATAACAGCCCCTCGCTTGTACAATGAACCGGACTTTTTCGTCCTTCTTGGGTGACAAGATGTTCAGGGGCTTTCCGATGTACCCGGTAATAATACACCACATGCTGCTCTTCAAGAAGGCAAATATGGCAAGTTTCATCTATCTTCCGAACAAGCTGTTCTACATAAGGGAACGCCTCCCGGTAAATTTCTTTGTGAACAGAAATAACACCACCGAGTGTAAGCAAGGCTAAGCCTAAACGATATTTTCCTGTGCGAGGGTTTTGAGATAGGAATCCTTCTTTTCTTAACGTTGTAATTAACCGATGAGCTGAGCTTTTTGGTATATTCGTTTGGCTTGCAATGTCAGTAACACTTAGTTCCTTGTTTTTATTGATTTTAAATATATTTAGAATTTTCATGGCGTTAGTGACCGAAGAAAGACGATATTTTTCTGAGGACATACCTATCATCCTTTACTTAAAACTTGCTGATTGTCTTTTCTTAATTATGGAAGACAAGGTTTGGACAGCTGTTATTGTATTTTCTATAAGCAATTTTTTTCGTGGTTTCATCCGTTGTGCTGGCCCAACAATGGTTATGGAGGCAACTACAGTATTGTTTTTATTATATACAGGAGCACTAACGGTAAATACATTGTCTTCATATTCCTGATTCGACACTGCATATCCGTCTTTTTTTATTTGTGCCAATTTTGCTTTTATTTGATTGGGTTCGGTAAGAGTAAATCGAGTAAATGATTCTAACGGTGGTGACAAAAATTGTTGAATCTCTTGTTCGGATTGATAAGCTAAAATAGTTTGACCAGCACTAGTACAATGTACGGGGGCTCTTTTACCTAAATGGAACTCAAGTGAGTGATCATGGGGGCTTTCTACTTTTTGAAGACAAAAAACCTCCGTACTGTCAATGATATTAATCTGTGAACTTTCTCCAGTCTTATTCGTTAATTGTTGAAGTATGGGAAAAGATTCCCGAATGATGTGCATTTGTTCTGTTACTGTGTTTGTCAGTTGTAAAATAGATAAACCAAGTGTGTATTTATTGGTTTCTTTATTTTTTACCACAAAGCCCTCTTCAGCGAGCGAAGTGAGTAAACGGTGGGTAGTACTGACACCTAACTGTAATTTTTCAGACAGTTCACTTACACCGTACTCAGGCTGGCGATCAGAAAAGCTTTTTAAAATGCGAACAGCATTTTCAAGGCTGGTGTAACGATTGGTCATGTTTCCACTCCAAACTTTTTATGTTTTTTCCATCATACGTTCCATATAAAAGAAAAGCAAGGTGGGTTTCGACGAAAAAAGTTCCTAGAATAGTAGTAGATAAAAGAAAAGATTAGACAGAGTTACTTGTCTATTACACTATTACCGAGGTGATTGATGATGAAATTGATCCATTACAAACGAGGAAATGAGTCAAGACTTGCATGTATTAAAGAAAATAAGGTCATTGATTTACATGGAGCTTATGTGTCCTATTTGAAGGATAAAGGAGAACTACGGGCGGGATTGCTGGCAGAAGCAGAAGTACCCTCAAAAGGAGTTGGCTTTCTGCAGGGCGGTGAAAAAAGCATGTCTTTGGCACGTAAAGCAGTAGAGTATATAGAAAATAATGCCTCTCAGGAAGAAAAAAAAGAATGGGTTCTTTCAAAAGAAGAAGTAAGGATAGAAGCGCCGGTGCAAAATCCAAGCAAGATTATCTGTGTAGGACATAACTATCAAGAACATATTCGTGAAATGGGTCGGGAACTGCCGACACATCCGGTGATTTTTGCTAAGTTTGCAAACGCTATCATCGGGCCGGAGGATGACATCCCCTTAAAGTCTATTACCAATAAGCTGGACTATGAAGCAGAGTTTTCTTTCGTCATTGGGAAGCGTGCAAAAGATGTAAAAGAGGAGGATGCTCTTGATTATGTAGCAGGTTACACGATTGTCAATGACATAAGTGCAAGAGATTTGCAAATGAGGACCTTACAATGGCTTCAAGGAAAAGGACTGGATGGCAGTGCTCCTATGGGACCGTGGCTGATCACAAAAGACGAAGTTCCAGACCCAGACTCTCTAGATATTTCTCTTAAAGTAAATGGGGAAGTAAGACAACAATCTAACACGAAAAACCTTGTATTTAATGTGAATCGCCTTGTAGCATTTCTATCAGAGATCATGACACTTGAGCCGGGGGATGTTATATGTACCGGTACACCTGGGGGAGTGGGTGTAGCTCGTGATCCCCAAGTTTTTCTTCAGGACGGGGATGTAGTCACAATCGATGTTGGAAATATTGGGACGTTAGAAAACACAGTAAGGCAAGTGTGAGGAGAGATATACATGAAAAGTGGACAAGAATATGCAGATAAGATTGCAGGACAGCTCCAATTCTTTATTGATGAGTCTGCTTCCTTACCAGAAGAGCAAATCCGATGGAAACCTTCTGACCAAGAGTGGTCCATTATGGAGCTTCTCTGCCATGTAGAAGAATTCCCTCTATATTTTACGGGAGAGCTTGAAAATGTCCTGGAGCATCACGCTGAAAAGTGGGGAAGAAATATGCAGCATCAAGGCCGTCTGGATGCAGTCGCTGCTGCAGATGATCGTCAGGTAGAAGAGGTCATCAATGGTATCCATAACACGAAAAAAACAACAATTGATAGGTTACAAAACGTAAAAGAGCATGAGTTGAATATAGAGAGAGAACACAATATCCCTAAGTTTGGGACAAAGCCTATGTCTTTTCTTGTAGAGCATTTTTTAGTAGAACACCTGGAAACTCACAAGAATCAATTTCAACGGATTATAACACAATATCAAAATAGACAAGAACATTAAAGGGGGATTCGGAAGTGGCTGAAAAACAAGCTTTTTTTGAAAGTGAACTTGTAAAAGATTTCAATAATAAAATTGAAAAAGATCATCTTGGCCCGCTATGGAGTGCAATACCTGAACTGGTTTCTAAAGAACCAAAGCCATTGGCTGTTCCTTATCTTTGGAAATGGTCTACCTTGAAGGAATACCTCTTGGAGGCAAAAGAGATATTCACTCCTGAACGAGGAGGCGAAAGACGGGCAATTTACCTTCAGAATCCTGGTTTAAAAGAACGGGAGCCATGGGGATGGGGTGCTGCTACACAAAATTTGTACGCAGCAGTTCAGCTAATTCTCCCAGGGGAAGAAGCACCTTCCCACCGGCATACCCAGAGTGCTTTGCGTTTTATTATGGATGGTGAAGGTGCCTACTCGGTTATTAACGGGGAACGGATGTTTATGAATGAAGGAGATTTTGTAGTCACCCCCCAGGGAATGTGGCATGGACACGGTCACGAAGGTACAGAACCGATGTTTTGGATGGATGTTCTTGATATTCCTTTTGTTTATTCGACCGGTGGGACTTTCTTTGAAGGACATCCTGATGGATTGGAGAAAGCCACTCACCCTGATAATTATTCCAGTAAGCAGTATCAAGGAGGACTCGTTCGACCGAAAGCAGATCGTCAACCTAAAAAAGCTCCGGTTGGAGCCTATACGTGGGCTCAGACAGAAAGTGCATTAAACGGGATGATGGAATATGAACCGGATGCCTATGATGGCTACACAGTGGAATTTATTAATCCCTCGACTGGAAAAACGGCAAACGCCAATATTGCTGCATGGATGCAAAGGCTGCCTAAAGGATTTCACTCCCAAGCTCACCGCCACACAAATTCGTCGATTTATTATGTTCATGAGGGTCGAGGCTATAGTGTGATTGATGGTGTTAAATTTGAGTGGGAGAAGGGAGATTTCTTTATCATTCCAAGCTGGTGTTGGCATGAACATGTGAATCTCGAAGATGGGCATTCCCATTTGTTTTCTGTTCATGATACACCTATAATGGAACATTTTTCATGGCAACGGGAAGAAGAAGCGGACCAAAAACAGGCTATTGAAAAAACATTCCAACCATATGGTTAAGGACAAAATGGTTTTATATAAAGGGAGGAAATAGTTTTGGCTAATTATAAAGTGGGTGTGATAGGAGCCGGAAACATGGGGTCCGGGGTTGCTCAAAAAATGGCCCAAGAGGGACTGGATGTTACCTTAGTAGATATAAATGAAGAAAAAGTCCAACGAGGGATAGACATCATTAGGGAAACCTTGCAAGAAGGGGTAGATCGAGGGATATTTAGTGATGACCAATTAACAGAGATTATGAATCGAGTTCATGCTTCCTCTTCCTATGAAGCATTAAAGGATGCAGATTTAGTGGTAGAGGCAGTCTTTGAGGATTTAAGTATTAAAGGAAGCGTTTTTGAGAAGTTGGATAAAGTTTGTGAAAGCAAAACTATATTTGCTACGAATACTTCAAGTTTGTTTGTTAAAGATATTGCAGGGTATACATCCCGGCCTGAAAAAGTAATAGGAATGCACTATTTCTATCATCCGGCTAAAAACAGGCTGGTTGAGGTGATTCCTCACGAACAAACCAGTGAAGATACAATAAAAACGACAATGTTAATTGGGAAGCTTCATAACAAAACGTGCATTCTTGTAAAAGATTCTCCAGGATTTGCTGTTAACCGCTATTTTGTACCATTCTTAAATGAATCTGTTCGTTTAGTAGAAGAGGGAGTAGCAAACATTCCGACAATTGAGGAAGCAGCAAAAGAAGCATTTGAAATTGGAATGGGACCATTTGAATTGATGAATGTTACTGGCTTGCCAATTGCTGAGCATTCTTGTTCCTATTTAGCGAAAGAAATTAGCGAATTTTATAAGCCTGCAGAATTATTAAAAGAACAAGTCAATAAAAATGACACTTGGGATCTTAGTGGAAGTGTGATTGAAAAGGACTTTCCTTCTATCCAAGAACGCTTATATGCCACTGTTTTTGGTATTGCGGCAGCGCAAGTTGAAGAAGGAGTAGCAAGTATTGAAGATACAGATATCGGCGCTAAAGTGGGGTTGAAGTGGAAACTAGGTCCATTTGAATTAATGAACAAGGTTGGAGTACGTGAAGCTTATAAGCTAGTCAAAGAGTTAAATGGCAGCTATCCTGGTTTTCATAATCCAGTCTTATTAAAAGAACAGGCAGAAAAGGACCAACCTTTTACCTTCCAATTTATTAAGTCAGAGATAAAGAATGGAATAGCCTATCTAACGATTAACCGTCCGGAAGCAATGAATGCGTTAAACCCAGTAGTTGTTGAGCAATTAGAACAAGAGTTTGATAAAGTAGAAAAGCAGGCGGAAGTAAAGGGAATAGCTATACAAGGCTCGGGAAAAGCCTTTATCGCTGGAGCTGACATTCGATTCTTTATTGACTGTATTGAAAACAATCAAATAGAAAAGAACGTGGAGTTTACTAGAAAAGGTCATTCTCTGTTACGAAGATTAGAAACCTCTGAAAAAGTAACCATTGCCGTATTAGATGGACTATCACTTGGGGGTGGCAGTGAATTGGCATTGGCCTGTCAGAAAATCGTTGCAACTAGTCAGGGTTCGATGGCCTTTCCTGAAAGCGGTTTAGGGATTTACCCAGGACTTGGCGGGATGCTTCGAATGAATCATCATGTTGGTAAAGAACTAACAAAATATTATGTTATGACAGGAAAATCAATCCGTGCTGAAGATGCGGAAAACTTAAAAATTATAGCGAAAATAACTAACACGGAGAATCTTGAAGAAACAATTGAGACAGTAGCGGAAAAAAGACAAGATGATAAATATATAAGAAGAGAAATTCCATCTTCCTATGATGAATATATTCAAGCTTTTTCAGATGAGAATGTCCAAAAAATGTTGAACGGAGAAAAGCCAGATGCAGTAGATGAAGCATTAGCAGATAAGCTGACAAAAATTCTTTCCAAAAAAGGCCCCGTTGCCTTAAAGTTGATAAATCAGCTTATTAATGAACAGTCGAAGTGTACAATTGATGAAGGGGTCGAGCTTGAGCTTGATCATTTAACAACGATTTTTAAAACAAAAGATGCACTAAATGGATTGGTTTCTTCTCTTACGGGAAGTCGTCCTGTGTTTGTAGGGGAGTCTGATAATTATGAGCATGTTAAATAAAGCATTTATCCCTTATGGGGGTTATTATGCGACACCATTTTGTAAATGGCAGGGTAGCTTTCAACATGAAAATTCCCTTGAACTTGGGGCTAAAAGTAGTAAAAAATGGTTTGAACAGCGCAATATTGATCCTAACAATGAGTTAGATTATATTTATTTAGGCATAACTGTTGGTCAAAAAAGTGTGTTTTATGGTGCTTCTTGGGCTTCTACATTGATGGGGGCACCCGATATACCAGGACAGACGCTAATGCATGCCTGTGCCACATCAACAACTGCTCTTTATAATGCTGCAGCTTCTGTAGAAGTTGGGAATATGTCGGTAGGGTACTGTTTATTAACAGATAGATGTTCAAACGGACCACATACGATTTGGCCTCATCCTAATGGGCCGGGTGGTCAGGTTATAGCAGAGAACTGGAATTTAGACAACATGGCAGCCGATCCTTCCACTGGTAAAGGTATGCTGATGACAGCTGAGAAAGTAGCCAGGGACAATGAGTTTGGAAAAGAAGAAGCTGATGAACTCACCTGGCGAAGATATGAGCAATATAGAGAGGCGCTTAAAGATGATCGTGCTTTTCAAAAGCGGTATATGTTACCCATTGAGGTTGCGGTAACGAAACGTCAATCAAAAACGATAGAAACAGATGAAGGGGTGACAGAGACCTCATTAGAATCTCTGCGTCGCCTGAATCCTACTATGGAAAATGGTATTGTCTCTTTTGGCGGACAGACGCACCCTGCAGATGGGAATGCTGGTATTATTGTAACGACTAAAGAGCATGCAGAACGATTAAGTACAGATCCAAGTGTTTCTATTCAAGTTGTTTCTTACGGGTATGCCAGAGCGGATAAAGGAACTATGCCAGCTGCTCCGGTTCCTGCTGTAAAAATGGCGTTGGAAAAAGCTGAAATAGGAATAGAAGAAATTTCCACAATAAAAAATCATAATCCATTCATAGTTAATGATTTATATTTAGCGAAAGCCCTGGGTATAGATGCTTACGACTTCAATAATTACGGCAGCTCCTTAGTTTTTGGCCACCCTCAAGCACCTACAGTCGGACGTCTTATAATAGAAGCCATTGAAGAAACGGTTGAAAAGGGCGGCGGGTATGCATTAGTGACTGGGTGTGCCGCAGGGGACAATGGTGCTGCTATCATCTTAAAAATTGAGTAGTCACAAGGTGTTGTAAGATTGCTGTTGGGGATCCCTCAACAGCTTTTTCATTTAAAAAAAATTAAAATTATTCACAGTTGTTCTACATACAAGAAAGTAGGTATAAAGTAATTTCTGCATTTATTTATACTGATAGTAAGCGGTTTCAAAAGGAAAAAGTAGCATGAATCTTAATCTTGGAAGAGACTTTAAAAGGCGGGTGTTATGAATGGTATACGGGCAAAAAGAACAAACCGTACACGATTTGTTAAATATTTCAGCAATGCAATACGGGGATAGGGAAATCGCTTTCGATCAAAAAAATCGACTTTCTTATAACGAGCTGGTAAAGCAAAGTGACAAGCTGGCAGAAGGGCTATTAGCATTAGGGGTACAAAAAGGAGACAGAGTAGGCGTTTGTCTGCCCAATTGGAATGAAACAGTCTGTATATTTTTCGCTGCTGCAAAAATTGGAGCGATAGTCGTACCATTCAATCCACTGTACCGATCCCAAGAAATTGAATATATCTTAGAAAATGCAGAACCCAAAGTGCTGTTTGTAATGAAGAATTTTTTGAACAATGCAAACATGGATATTGTTTCTCAATTGGTACCAAAGGTTGTGTCTGTTCGCTTTGTAGAAGACAAGCTTATTTCTTATGAACGTGTTGTATCCCATAACGGTAATATTGGAAGAAATGCATTCATTGATCCATCAGAGGATTTATTTTGTATTTTATATACTTCTGGGACAACCGGGGCACCAAAAGGGGTTATGATTTCCCATCTCAGCGTTGCGAAGTGTGCAGACGCAGTAGTAAAGGAAATGTCCTGCAATAATAGTGATGTGTTTGTGGTCCCGGCACCGTTATTTCATATTTTTGGTATTGCCTGTAATATGATTCCGGCAATAATTGCTGGAGCTCGCATGGTGCTTTTGGAAAAGTTTAATCCACAGCAGACACTTGAAATAATTGAGCAGGAAAGGGTTACTGTACATCAAGGGGTTCCTACGATGTTTTTAAAAGAATTAGAAGTAGAAGGATTTGAAACCTATGATTTATCCTCATTGCGAACCGGAATGGTTGGTGCAGCACCGATTTCACCAGAACAAATGAAAAGAATACGGAAGAAAATGGATTTTAATTTGTGCCAATCATTTGGTTCGAGTGAAACGAGTGGCGGTGTGACGATCAATTCTATGGATGATGAAGAATCAGTGATACTAGAGACAGTTGGTAAACCATTTAAGGGTGTAAAGCTAAAAATAGTAGATGAACATAGAGAAGAGCTTCCAGTTGGCCATACGGGAGAAATTGCCGTTCACAGTTTTGGGAACATGAAAGGCTATTATAAAATGCCTGAAAAAACGAACGAAGTGCTTGATAAAGAAGGCTGGTACTATACAGGGGATTTAGGTGTACTAGATGAAGAAGGTAATCTTCGTTATGTAGGAAGAGAAAAAGAAATGATTGTACGCGGGGGCTTTAACATTTACCCTCAAGAAATAGAATCGCTTCTTCTTAAACCTGAAAAAATTGCGGCTGCATCTATCATAGGTATGCCTGATGAAGTGCTTGGTGAGGTAGTATACGCTGTAGTTCAGCTTCGTTCAGGAGAAAAAATGACTGAACAAGAAGTGAAGGATTATGTAGCTGATCATATGGCGGTATATAAAACTCCAGCAACAATTATTTTTACAGACAACATTCCGATGACGGCAAGCGGGAAAATTCAAAAGGGAAAACTTCGTGAGCAAATAAGTCAATAAGAAAATTGTAAGCGTTTAATTAAAACTTATTTAGTAGGAGGATTTCCATGGATAGAGAAACGAAAGGAAAAGTTCACCCTCATTGGAAGTTAGGGAAATATCAGGTGCGTATTCCCTTTATTCACTATAGACTAGAAACACCAGAGCTGATTCAAGGAATTGTTATTTTTGCTATTGGGCTAAGTATGATTGAAATCATGACAGGTCCTTTAGGAATGTCTTATGGGGCGGCCATCACCATTGTTATGCTCGGTCAGTTTTTTATGTTAATACCTCCTATGTTTGGTGTACCGTTTGTTCCAGGTTTTATTACACCATTAATCCCTGTTCTAATTGTTTTTTTAAGTGGTTTCGAGCCGGGAACTGAAGCAATACAAGCACTCATTGCCCTGCAATTACTCGTAGCTTTAATCTTTCTTATATTTGGGGTAACGGGTTTAGGTAAAGTGTTTATCACAAAGCTTCCGGTCTCATTAAAAGCAGGGATTTTAATAGGAGCTGGTATCGCTGCAATCATGACTGAAATTGAAGCAGGAGGAAGGCTGGCAGAGACGCCGATTACGTTGATTATTGGAGCTTTCTTATGCTTATATATTATGTTTTCTAGATCATTTCGTCGACTCCACGAAAAAAAACGTTTTATACGTTTTATAGCAAGTTATGGAATTATGCCTTCGATTGTCGTTGCAATCATTATTGGATGGCTTGTAGCTGAATACCCATCTCCACAAGTAGAATGGGGAATTACCATACCTTCGTTCAGTGAAACGTGGAATGTAACACCATTTGTTCTAGGCTTTCCTGCATGGGAAATATTTATGGCTGCTATTCCTACAGCTATTCTTGCTTACATTATAGCCTATGGTGATATCATAGTAGGAGATAAGCTCTTAGAAAGGTCAAGTTCTTATAGACCAGACGAAAAAATTGAATATGATTCAAATCAAATTCACTTCTTGACTTTTTTTAGAAATTTCATGCATGCATTATTTTTCCCACACCCTGGTTTAGCAGGTCCTATCTTTACAGCAGGAACCGCTTCTGTCGCTGAAAGATATACTTTTGGAAAAAAAGCGATGCAATCCATTTTTTCAGGTACAAATTCCCTCATTATTTCTTTGTCATTGGTTATTTTTATACTGCCTTTAGTTACTTTATTTCAACCATTTTTACCTATTGCTCTTTCTATTACATTAATCTTAACCGGATATTTATGTATTACTGTAGGTATTCAGCAATTAAAAAATGAAACGGAAATTGGTGTTGCAGGTGTCATGGGTATTGTACTGGCAGTATATGGAGCAGCTTACGGCCTTGTCGTTGGGCTTCTTCTATACTTTCTCTTGCAAAAAGAGGTATTTATCAGTAAAAGCAAAGAACAAGTATATAGAAGCGAGGGAAAAGATGTTGTTTAATAATTCAGATCATTTTAAATAGAAAGTTATATCTGATAATTCAGTCTTTTTATGATATACAGTACAAATTTATTTTAAAAAATGAAAAGTACTCATAAGCCTCACCAACAAAGCCCACTTGAAGTGGGCTTTGTTGGTGAGGGGCAAGTGGTGGTTTATTCTAAAATTTTTTTGTTCTTTGTTATGTTGATCCTCTATTCTTTTGCTCTGCCTTTTTGATCGTCTCCCCGCTTGCGGTCTGGTAGAGACGGCTTTTCGGTTCATAAATTGTTTGAGATGGCCAGAGTCCATGATGTCCTGAAAAGATATAGCTGACCAGACATGCCGTAAAGAAGTATTCCAGCCCTTTTCCATCAAACATTTCTACTGCTAAAAGAAAGGCAGCAATTGGAGTATTTGCCCCGCCGCAAAAAACGGCAATCATACCAAGCGCAGCAAGGAAAGACATAGGGAAATCAAAAAATTGATAGAGAGTATTTCCTAAAGTAGCACCAATAAAAAACAAAGGAATGGCTTCTCCGCCCACAAAGCCTGTTCCTAACGTAACCGCAGTGAAAACCAGTTTAGCGAGAAATGCAAAGGGAGGAACGTCGTGTGTAAATGACTGTTCAAGCATTTCCAACCCTCGTCCATTATACTCATAGGAACCAACAAGGTACGTTAAGCCGACAATGATGACTCCACCCACAAAGGCACGCAGCATATGGTTTTTCTTTGTATGTTTTTCTGAAATCTGATGGATACCGTGTCGTAATTGACAGTAAAGCACACTTATGAAACTAAAAAGGACAGCGAGAAAAATGACTTTGGCAAATGCCAGAATTGATAGTTCGGGTACGGATTGAATGATGAAGCTTTCGTGCTCCACCCCCCATACTTTTTCAGTTATAAAATGCCCTATAAAACTTGCTGTCAGGCATGGGACAATAGCTTCGTATTTCAGTTTTCCTAAAGCTGTCATTTCCATCCCGAACACTGCGCCAGTTACAGGGGTGCCAAAGGCCGCTCCAAAACCTGCACTTATGCCGCTCATGAGCAGGATCTTAGTATCGATTTCATTTATTTTAAAAAAACGAATGACAGCTTCTGCAACACTTCCGCCCATTTGTATCGCAGCACCTTCTCTGCCGGTTGAGCCTCCAAATAGTACTGTGATAAATGTTCCTAAGTAAACAATTGGCCCCATTCTGCGAAGGACTTTTCCTTTCCCCTGAACGCCTTCAATTACCAGGTTATTTCCTTTATATAAATCCACTCCCCCACTGGGCCCAAAAGTCATATACATATATCCAATCAACAAGCCTCCAAGAGGAAGGAAAAGGATAAGCCAGGAGGTTTGTTTGCGTAATTCTCCAAGAAAATCGTTCGTATGCAGGAGCAGTGCCGTGGTTGAGCCAATAATCAGGCCAATGATTCCTCCTATTAATACCCACTTTGTGACGGTAAGCAAAAAGTGCTTAGAGAGCATAGGAACTCTCCTCTCTTCCTTAGCTTATATCCCCATGTAGAGCGTCTTCATATTAATTATGTGATACAAATAAGGAAAGGCAGCTTTCCTTTCTGGCAGACTCAATATCCATCTAATGTTTTATTTGTCCCTTCCTTTTATCTTTTACTGAGCCTGGATTATTTATGTAACAGATAGGAAGTATGTAAATGTACTAGGCGACCTCCTTGACTGGTCAGCAAATTAATTGATTACAGTTGGTCTTGTTGATATTCTTTACTTTCAGTACCTGATCAAATTTTATAGGAGTTACAGACTGAAACAGGGTCTTTTCGGATTGGAGTCATCAGGTAATGGGGAAAATTTAGATGGAAATCATAGAAAGGATGATATAAATGAAAGTTCTTGTTGTAGGTGCAAACGGCCAAATTGGAAAACACCTAGTTTCTTTTATTCAGGAAAATGAAAGCCTGGAAGCCAGAGCAATGATCCGTAAAGAGGAGCAAGCTTCTTATTTTGAAAGCCTTGGGGCTGAAACTGCGGTAGTGGATTTGGAAGAGGATATCGAAGCAATAGCGAAAGCAGCAGAGGGAGTCGATGCCATTGTCTTCACTGCAGGGTCCGGGCCGCATACAGGCAAAGACAAAACCATAATGATTGATTTGGATGGTGCTGTAAAAACAATCGAGGCAGCCAAAACTGCAGGGGTAAAACGCTTTATCATGATTAGTTCCTTTGATACCCGCCGTCAAGCGATACAAGAGGCGCCTGCTTCCTTTGCCCCATATGTCGCAGCGAAGCATTATGCTGATGAATGGTTACGAGCGGCAGATTTGGATTATACAATTATTCATCCCGGCTTGCTTACAAATGATAAGGGAACGGGTCAAATAAAGGCAGCTGCTTACATTAAGATAGACGAAATTCCAAGGGAGGACGTGGCAAAAGTCATTGTTGCCACATTAGAAAATGAGGAAACAATTGGAAAAGAATTTCAGATAGTTCAGGGAGATAAACCTGTAGAAGAAGCAATACATTCAATCTAAAAAAATGATACTCTTGTTCGATTCATGGAAGACAATTTGCCGGCAAGGTGAATTGTCTTTTTTTAAGACAATCCTTACCGCTCCTGTACTAGTAAAACTTCAGATCATTTTAAAAGAGGGGAAATACAGAGATGAGATAATAAAGAAGTGAAATTCTTCCACCTTTCAGCTTTTAAATAACACCGGGCTATTATATAATAGTGTTAGAAAATTTTAATCTATCATATAATAGTAAATATTTTAATCTTTTACCGATAGTGATACACTATAAACAGGTTATAATTGATTCAGAAAAGATGTGTGACGAGTCGCGCCCTGACTTGTTAGATGTTGGCGCCTAAAAAAGGACGCATGCATCCTTTTCTGTAAATTTATGCGTATGAGGGTGGTAAACATGAGCAACAATCAAACGGATACAGACGTTATATTAATTGGTGCCGGAATTATGAGTGCAACATTAGGTGCACTGCTGAAGGAATTAGTCCCCGACTGGAAAATAACTGTGTTTGAAAAGCTCGACAATGCTGGAGAGGAAAGCTCCAATGAATGGAATAATGCAGGAACCGGACATGCGGCCCTGTGCGAGCTTAACTACACAGCTGAAAAACCAGATGGGTCTGTAGATATTAGTAAAGCGATAAAAATAAATGAACAGTTCCAGCTTTCCATGCAATTTTGGTCCTATCTAGTTAACAGAAAGCTGATAAAAAGTCCCGAGGATTTTATTATGCCATTGCCTCATATGAGTTTTGTACAAGGGGAACAAAATGTTAAGTTTCTAAAGAATCGTTTTAAAGCGCTTTCGGATAATCCTTTATTTGAAGGCATGGAATACTCCGATAATCCAGAGAAACTGAAGGAATGGATCCCGCTTGTGATGGAAGAGCGAGATTCAAATGAACCAATAGCTGCGACAAAGATTGACACGGGAACTGACGTTAACTTTGGTGCATTAACCAATATGTTGTTCGATCACTTGGAAAGTACAGATGTGGAAGTAAAGTATAGACGAAGCGTAAATGATATTAAGCGCAGAAGCGATGGTTCGTGGGAGTTAAAAGTGAAGAATCTTTACGATGGTTCTGTTGAACGCCGCACTGCTAAGTTTGTCTTTATTGGAGGCGGGGGAGGAAGTATCCATCTGCTCCAGAAATCAGGTATTCCTGAAGGAAGAAATATCGGTGGGTTCCCGGTCAGTGGTATATTTATGGTTTGTAATAACCCGGACGTTATAGAGCAGCATAATGCAAAAGTATACGGCAAAGCCAAAGTTGGCGCTCCACCAATGTCAGTTCCTCATCTGGATACAAGATATATTGATAATAAAAAATCATTGTTGTTTGGACCGTTTGCCGGCTTTTCACCTAAGTTCCTAAAAGGTGGTTCAATGTTCGATCTGGTAAATTCGGTAAAGCCTAATAATGTCTTGACTATGCTTGCTGCAGGAGCAAAAGAGATGTCTTTAACAAAATACCTGATGCAGCAAGTGATGCTGTCAAAAGAACAGCGGTTGGAAGAGCTTCGTGATTTTATTCCTAATGCTAAGAGCGAGGATTGGGATTTGGTCATAGCTGGACAGCGAGTACAGGTGATTAAAGATACAGAAGAAGGCGGAAAAGGAACACTTCAATTCGGTACGGAAGTAATTAGTTCTGAAGATGGCTCTATTGCAGCCTTATTGGGTGCTTCACCGGGTGCTTCTACAGCTGTTCACGTTATGCTTGAAGTTCTAAAAAAATGTTTCCCGGATCATCTTACAGAGTGGGAACCGAAACTAAAAGAAATGATTCCCTCTTATGGCTTGTCGTTAATGGAAAACCCTGAGCTTTTGAAAGAAATGCATGCTTCTACGGCAAAGTCCCTTGGATTTGAAGATGATATTACCCAAGAAAAAAACGAGGATAAGGCCCGTATGTTACAGGAAGCATAGATTTATGCTTCCTGTATTTTTTTGCAAGGAGTTCTCTTTATATATCCTTAGCATCCCTAACGAAGATTATTTGTTTTACTGGTGAAGAAAGGTCAATGGTGTCACGAATCCATTTCTTTACTCATCTGTTTTATTTATCTCAATTACTTTCTCGCTGGTACTTTTTTTGGGGACAGTAATCCGCAGTACCTTATTTTCAAAGATTGCGTTGATTTCGTTTTCCGAGATCGGAAAAGAAAATGGAATAAGTCGCTGCATTCTTTGAAAAGACTGTTCTCGTTTCTGATCCATGGTAAGGTCATTCTTTTCTTCGATGATGGAAGAGTGGTTCACAGACAATTTTAAAAAATTGTCTATAACTTCAAGTTGAATTTGGTCACTGCAGCATCCGGGGAGATAGAATTCCAAAAAGTAATGATCTTCGGTTTCCTCTATTTCTCTCTCAACAAATCTACTCTCGGAAAAAGAATGAAAGTGCTTAAAAGCTTCATTTATAAAAGAATCCATGGGTTGTATCAGGTCCCTCATTACACCTTCAGTAAAAAGGCTTGGAAGTTTTTTATGGTTCATATCCACTCATTTTCACCTCTTTTTCTTACAATATGATTTGAAGGCTATACCTAATAAGTTCTTCTTATTTATACGTCTTGAAAAAGGAGGTGTGTGGGCTCGTAACATAGGCAAGCGAAACCAGTTATATAAGCTCTGAAAGCCCCTCGAACAATAAATCAGAAAAAGGGCGACATCAAAACCTCAGTCTCGATGTCGCCCCTTTTTTTAATTGTCTTTATTCTCTCTTCCTGATTTTGAGATGGTTGTTCTATCTCCGTTTTGTGGTTGAACCGCATCTTTCCCTTTTATTATGTTTCGTTTTGATTTTGATTGTTTTCCCATATAGATCCCTCCTTATTAGTATTTTCAACACTTGTAGGCACAATTATGTAAAAACGTATTATTTGTGTACAAGTTATTTTTGGCTTGATCAAAGATGTAAGGCAAAAAAAAGCAGGCTTTACTCTTATAATAGTACGATTACTAAGGAGGAATTCTGTGGAGGAAGACTATTACCTGTTCACCCAATACAAAGAGACATAGGAACTCATGTAAAGGAAACATGACGAAGCTATGTGTAATCGAGAATGCATAAAAATTAAAAACTACCACTAAAAGCAGCCATGCTTTCAAAAGTGGTAGTTTATTGGTTTAAATCCTTAAGAAGGTAATCTAACTAACCAGCAACAAAGCTGATCATAAGAAAGAGGATGGAGGGGACAAGAAGGCATCCAAGCCCGGTAAAAAATGTTGCGGTCATTGCTCCGTACGGTACTAATTTTGGATCTGTGGCAGCAAGCCCTCCTGCTACGCCGCTTGTCGTGCCCATCAGACCGCCATATACCACGGCTGCACGAGGGTTGTCCAATCCAATATATTTTGCAACAAAAGGAGTACCGACCATTACGATGATAGATTTCACAAGTCCTGCAGCGATGCTTAACGTAATCACTTCAGAACTTGCACCAACTGCGGTACCTGCTACAGGACCAACAATATAGGTAGTAGCTCCGCCGCCAATAGTTGTTAAACTTGCTGCGTCCGTATATCCAAAAGAAAGTGCAACCAGGACTCCGACAAAAAAAGAAATGAAGACACCGACAAAGAGAGAAAGGATCCCAGCAAAGCCTGCTTTCTTAAATTCTGAAAAGCTGGCTCCAAATGCTGTGGAAACAATTGCCAGGTCCCGAAGCATAGCGCCGCCCATCATCCCAATCCCGGAAAACATTGACAGGTCAGCCAAACCATTTTCACCGCCTGTATACACGCCGCCAATATAAGCGAGGACTAAGCCGAGAATGATAGCAATAGCGGAGCCGTGGAGACGCCCTTTCGTGAGTTTATCTGAAAGGAAATAAGAAATATACATCGTAACGCCTACAACTGCAAAAGCGGTAACAAGACTGTTTGCTTCAAGGATCTCTAAAATAACTTCCATAAATGGTTACCCTCCTTAATTTGCTTTTTTAAACTCTTCTTCCTGTTTCAAGCTGTCGTACTTGTCCTTTCCAATACGGCTTAAGAGGGGAACAAGGGCAAAGCTTACAAGAGTTGCACAGATACCAGCTAAAATAGCAAGAGGACCTCCTTCGATAGCACCGACTACATTTTGCTGAGCAGTCATGGCAACGACTATCGGGATATACATCGCACTCCAAAATGCCATTCCCTGTTCTGATTTAGGATTCAACATTCCTTTTTTCTTTAAATGGTCAATTAACAGGACCAGAAAAAGCATCGCGATTCCAACACCGCCGACATTGGCGTTAACACCCATCAAAATACCAAGGTAATCTCCGAGCACTACACCAATAAGCATACAAACTGCTAAAATTGCCACTCCATAAATGACCAATGCATTCAACTCCTTTATAATAGAGATAACAAAGGACAGAGGACGATCAACATTACCACTCATAATCATTGACGAGGAGGCATCACTCCCGTAAAGTAGTGTAAACGATTACAAAAAATGCAAAGGAAACGGTCGACAATTGACTGTACTCTTATACTAGACATAATTTTTTGATAATTCAAGGTTTTTTTAAAATTTAAAAAGTTCTTGCGGATTTGTTTTTTACGTATTATACTAAGTGAAACGACAGTCGACCAAATAGAAGAGAAAGGGGGCTGTCCTTATGAGCATGAATTTAACAAAGGATAATGCCTTGTCAAGCGTCATTGCTAAACACATCACTGAACAAATTATGACGGGGGAACTGAAGCCTGGCCAGAAATTAGTCGAGCATTTATATGCGGAGGAATACGGCACAAGCAGAGCGCCAGTCCGAGAAGCCATCTACTTGCTGACAATTGAGGGCCTGGTTGAACGAATTCCACGAAAAGGAGCGATTGTAAAAGGGTATACCGAGTCTGAAGTATATGACCTTCTTGAAATCCGTATTATGCTTGAAGCACTTGCGATGAAAAGAATCCAGGAAAATGGAATCAATGCTGATTCCTTGAAAGAGATGGAATCTATTTTAGCTGAAATGGAAAAAGAAACAAACCACACGAATTATACTCAATTAAATCATTCCTTTCATACTGCACTTATTAAAATGAGCCAAAGTGAAGTGATTAAAAATAACTATGTAAGAATCGAACAGCCATTGTTAACCATACAAAATCTTTCCTTCTCAGTCGAAGGAAACATAGATAAGTCAGTAAAAGAACACAGAATGCTGGTGAAACTTTTAAAAACGGGTAAGTTTAAGGAAGCCGATAGCCTTCTTCACAAGCATAATCATGATGTTATAGTTAGCATTCAAAATCAACTGTTAAAAGATAAAGAGGAAGAATAACTCTTCCTCTCTTTTTAAGAATTCATTGTATACGCTTACAAATTATTCGGTCGACTATCGACTGGTGGAGGTGAGAAGATGAGTATTGTTTTTCTTTTTCCAGGACAAGGATCGCATAGGCCTTACATGCTTCAGTCATTACCAAAAGAACCCGAAGTAAAACGAACGATCGAGGAAGCAAGCAATGCAATAAATGAAGATATAACATTGAGGGACTCCCCTGATGCCTTAACCTCCACAACCTCTGTACAGCTTTCTATTCTAGTTGCCAGTATGGCGGTATACCGTTTGCTCACAAAAGAGGTCGCCCTGCCGGAGATGGGAGCAGGTCACTCCGTCGGGGCATTTACGGCAGCTGCAGCAGCAGAAGCGCTTTCTTTTCCTGACGCTGTGAAGCTTGTAAAAAAAAGAGGGGAATACATGGAAGCCTCTCTTCAAAGTAATGAGTATGGCATGGGAGTGATAACCGGCTTACCGAAAGGCCGGATAGAGCAAATCATTAAAGCGATCTACTCGGATAGCTATCCTGTGTATGTAACGAATGAAAATGCTCCTGATCAGTTTGCCATTTCAGGTCACAAAAAGGCAATCAAGCAAGTCGTCGCAGAGGCAGGAAGGCGGGGCGCCAGAAAGGCAGATGCTCTTCAAGTAAGCGTCCCCTCCCATTGTCCTTTGTTAACAGAGGTTAGTAAAAAGATGGAGAAGGCTCTCGAGGGCGTGAAGTTCAGTCCTCTAAAATTCCCCCTGGCAGGCATTTCGTCAGCCAGATTGATCACCGCTGGTCCAAAGCTTAAAAAGGATTTGTCATTAAGTATATCTCAGCCTGTGAAATGGCATGAATCCACAGAGATTATTTTTGAGAAGGGGGGACGTTTATTTGTTGAATGCTCTGCCAGTACGATATTAAAGGACCTTGCAGAAAGGGCGTTTCCTTCTGCCAGAGCGGTTTCAGCCATGCAAAGCGGAATCCGTTCAACAAGGCTCCTAATGGAAAGAAACAGAACCGCTGGTCTCTAAGTATTTTTTAAAGTTGAAAGGAGAGAAATCAATATGAATATGATTCCTAAAACCCCGACGGCTCGAAAGTGGACTAGACGAAGAGATGCTAAACAAAAAAGAATACAGTCTATTAAGAACATAGCTGAAAATAAGGTCATACCAACAGCCAATATTGTTGAAGCGATGGAATCACTGATATCCCCCGGGGACCGTGTAGTATTAGAAGGAAATAATCAAAAGCAGGCTTCTTTTCTTTCCTATGCGTTATCACACGTAAACCCTGACCAAGTAAACAAGCTTCATATGATTATGTCCAGTCTTTCAAGACCAGAGCACTTGGATATTTTTGAAAAGGGAATTGCCGAGAAAGTTGATTTTGCCTATGCTGGGCCGCAGAGCCGTCGTATGGCTCAAATGGTGGAAGACGGCGACCTGAAAATGGGGGATATCCATACGTACATTGAATTATATGGAAGGCTTTTTATCGACTTGATTCCATCCGTTGCTTTAGTAGCTGCTGAAAAAGCAGACAGTAACGGAAATTTATATACTGGTCCTAATACAGAAGAAACTCCAACGCTCGTTGAAGCTGCTGCTTTTCGGGATGGGATTGTCATTGCCCAGGTAAACGAAATTACCGATGATCTGCCCCGTGTGGACATTCCGGGATCCTGGATTGATTTCATAGTGGAAGCAGACAAGCCGTTCCAGCTTGAACCTTTGTTCACAAGGGACCCGCGCCACATCTCAGAAATACAGATTTTAATGGCCATGCTGACCATTAGAGGTGTCTACGAAAAGCACAATGTGCAGTCATTAAATCATGGAATTGGGTTTAATACTGCAGCCATAGAGCTTCTTCTCCCTACTTATGGTGAGTCACTTGGTTTGAAAGGGGAAATTTGCAAGCACTGGGCCCTGAACCCTCACCCAACCATGATACCTGCTATCGAAAGTGGATGGGTGGACAGCATTCATTGCTTTGGAAGTGAGGTAGGGATGGAAAATTATATAGCGGCACGTCCTGATGTGTTCTTTACTGGACCAGATGGAAGTCTCCGTTCTAACCGTACATTCTGTCAGCTTGCTGGTCAGTACGCGGTTGACATCTTTGTGGGTTCGACCCTTCAGATGGACCGGGAAGGAAATTCCTCCACTGTAACCTCTGGAAGGCTTGCTGGTTTTGGAGGAGCGCCAAATATGGGTCATGACCCGGGAGGGCGTCGCCATTCTACTCCTGCATGGATGAATATGGTAAACAGTGACGATCCTCTTGCTAAGGGTAAAAAGCTTGTTGTTCAAATGGTGGAAACCTTCCAGGCTGGAAACCGGCCTGTGTTTGTGGAATCTTTGGATGCGATAGATGTAGCCAAGGATGCTAACCTCGCAGTTACTCCGGTTATGATTTACGGTAACGATGTGACCCATTTGGTAACAGAAGAAGGAATCGCCTATTTGTACAAAACTGACAGCATTGAAGAAAGGAGAGAAGCAATAGCTTCTGTTGCAGGTGTGACTCCAATCGGCCTGGAGACAACCAGGAAGAAAACGGCCAAGTTAAGGGAGAGAGGGATTATCTCATATCCGGAGGACCTTAACATCAACCGAACAGAAGCAAAAAGGTCACTTCTGGCTGCAAAAAGTGTAGAGGAACTAGTGGAATGGTCCGAAGGTTTGTACGAGCCGCCGGCAAAATTTAGAAGCTGGTAAGGAAGGAGAATTATGAAAAATATAACAATGGTTGATGGATCAGAATATTTAGCAGATAAAGCGGTAGAAGCTTTGATGGAAGAAGCCTTGCTTACACCAAAGCCCGGCCTGGTAGATCGACGTGATACTGGCTCTCATTCCGATATGAATCTCGATCTAATGCTGAAGTCAGCAGCCTCACTTCAAGAGACCTTTTATAAGATTGGGGAAGCTGCCTGGAGTGAAAAACCAACACAAAAGCTGAGAGAAAAGATTGCAAGAATTGGTCGAAAAGGCGAGTACGATATGCTGAAAGAGACGAAAGGCGTCAATACCCATAAAGGTGCGATATGGGCTATTGGATTGTTGACTGCTGCATCGGCTATTAAAGGCCCTGAAGCGGATGCTGGTTCCATCACTGATACTGCAGCACAGATTGCCCGGTTTGATGACCGCTATGCGCCCGTAAAGGAAACAAATGGGGAAAAAGCAATTAAAAAATATCAGGTGCGTGGAGCAAAAGGGCAGGCTCAGCACGGTTTCCCTCATGTTATAGATATAGGGCTTCCAGCTTTGCTCCAGTACAGAGAGGCAGGCCATTCTGAAGAACAGGCAAGACTTTATTCCCTGATCTCAATGATGGCTTATCTGGACGACACCTGTCTTTTACACCGCGGCGGCAGTCAAGTACTTGAACAGACAAAAGAAAGATGTCGTAAAATTCTTTTAGCGGGTGGTCCTGCTTCTGGTCAGGGATGGCGTCACTTACTTCAATTAAACAACTATTTAATAGAAGAAAATGCTTCGCCTGGAGGGAGTGCTGATCTGCTTGCAGCTGTGTTATTCATCGATAGTATACAAATAAGACGTTCTAGATACAAAACAGAGTTACAGCTCCAAAAATTATAACAAGGAGAGGTTTTAAATGGATACATTGCGATTTGAGTTTCCAGCAACAACCCCTGTTTCTAGTTCAGCGCATGTTGGGGTAGTAGGATCCGGGGACCTTGAAATACTGCTTCAGCCGACTGATCAGCCCAGAACCTCCATTCAAGTAAGGACAAGTATTAATGGGTTTAATGAAACATGGGAAAACGTTCTGGAGCGATTTCTTTCTTATCATGATATTTGTGCCGATGTAATCATTAATGATTTTGGAGCCACTCCTGGAGTTGTTTCCATGAGACTTGCACAATTAATGGAGGTGAGCAGGCAATATGCTTAAGCTAAGAGAAAGTCTGACAGAATTAAAAGCAAGAGAGCGTGTTAAAGCATTATTGGATGAAGGGACATTTAGAGAGTTAATACCACCCCATGAACAGCTTGAATCACCCCATCTTGCACCTCAAGGAGTAGTTCCTCAAAGTGATGACGGAGTTATTGTAGGAAGAGGTCTCCTTGGCGGGGAAAATGCAGTTGTTGTGGCCATTGAAGGAGATTTTCAAGGAGGCGGGATTGGTGAAGTGGCTGGCTCCAAAATCGCAGGTGCTTTCGAGAGGGCATTAAAGGATCATGAGAATGGTATTCCCACCCGGCCGGTGCTGATTTTTGACACAGGGGGAGTGCGGCTGCAAGAAGCAAACTATGGACTATTAACCATAGCAGAAATCCAGGCGTCCATTGTTGCTCTTCGCGAAAAAACCCCAGTAATAGGAATTATTCCCGGTAAAATAGGATCGTTTGGCGGAATGTCTATTGCAGCAGGATTGTTCAGCAAGCTTTTGATTACGAAAGAAGGCAGACTAGGGTTAAATGGACCAGAAGTTATTGAGCAAGAAGCGGGAATTGAAGAATTTGATGCCGGTGACAGGCAGCTTGTCTGGAGAACAGTAGGAGGCGAGCAACGACAGAAAACAGATCATGCTGATACACTGATAGAGGATGATATTCAAAGCATCCGTTCTCAAGTGATGAAACACTTTGAGGAACCTGGTAATGAAGAACCAAGGTGTGAACAAATCAGCTCATTTCTTCATTTGCTTCATTCTTTTGACCCTTCAGAATCACTTACTCCGGAAAAGTATTTGGCGCTTTGGAAGGAAAGCAAGGGAGCGATTACGATAGAAGATGAAACAGCTGGCATGTCCATTTCAGCTGACAGCAACGGAAGCAAGTGGTTTACCGAACTGATGGCGATAGACGGGGCGGTCGAATCTTCCCAAGTAAAGACTGTTCGCTGCGGTGATACCATTATCAATGGGAAAGATGCCCGTGTCCTTGCCGTCGTCCCCGATAAAGAAAATAAGTTTCCAAGAGTCCGAGGTGGAGAAGTAGGTTTAGAAGAAGGATGGACGATTGCTTATCACATACATCAAGCAATAGAAGAAGACAAAAATAAGGAGCAAAAAAGGGCGATCGTAGCGGTTGTAGATGTCCCTAGTCAGGCCTATGGGTATAATGAAGAATTGATAGGAATTCACCTGGCATGTGCCGCTGCGGCGAATGCTTACGCAAAAGCTCGTTTAGCAGGACACCCGGTTGTATCTTTAGTGGTCGGCAAAGCGATTTCCGGAGCCTTTTTGGCTCACGGTCTTCAGGCAAATCGCATCCTGGCAGTTGACGATCCATCTGTACAGGTTCAAGTGATGTCGAAGGAGTCTAATGCAAGAATTACAAGACGTTCTCTTGAACAATTAGAACAATCGGCAAAAACCGTTCCTTCCACAGCTTATGACATTCGTTCATTTCAAACCCTGGGTGCACTCCACAAATTAATTACGGATGTAAATGCGTCCTCACCTTTAAAGGGTGACACCGAAAAAATAATGAAAGAAATCGATCAGGCAATTGATGATTCCAGGCTGGGAAAAGACCATAATCTACAAAATAGACTTACTTCCAAAGAAGCCGTTGGAGGCGGTAGAAAAGCTTCTTTGGAAGTAAGGAAGAGACTGAATGAACAATGGAACTAAGGCCGCATGATTTGGTTGAAATGAATGACGGGGAGGAAGCACTGAGCATAGCCCAAAACATTTCCTGGCTTGAAGAAACTCTTCGTTATCCATGTTGGACGGTCGTTCGCCGAGCTCCACAAACAGAAGACAGTTTCCCAGCGGGTTTTCGAGGAAGATCAAGAGGTGAACGATTTGCCTGTTATTTATCAAAGAAAAATATAAAAAAAGTTGTTACTCCTGAATCAATAGTCACAGAAAAGAGATGGAAAAAGCACAGAAGCTTAATCAACCAGGGGCTTTTTCAATCCTTAGAGATGGTAGATCAAATAATGAGTAAAAACAATCTTTGCTGGGGGCCTGGTGGAAGCTCAGGGTTTGAGTTGGCAACCGGCCTTCCTTCTGTCTCTAAAACAAGCGATATTGATATCATTATTCGGGCACCATATCCTTTAGATAAATATTTGGCAGCAAGTATTGTTGATGAGTTGTCTACTATTGAGACACGTATTGATGCTCAAGTAGAAACATCTGAAGGAGCTTTTTCCCTTATAGAGTTTGCGAGGGAAAACAGTAAAATCTTGTTGCGAACGAGTGAAGGACCCATGCTTACTGAAAATCCCTGGGGTAAAAGGCAGGTCGTAGAATTGTAGAACGAATTCAGGCTCAGTATGTTCTCTTAGGAACGCTGAGCCTGTTTGTCTTTGTTTACAAATTAATGGCGAGTTCACCTATAAAGAGGGGAGAATATGCCACCTCTCTTCAAAAAAAGATAGGAGGGCCTTATTGCAAATAATGTCTTCTTTCAGCTAGTCTTTTGGTAAATCTTTACGTACTTCACGGATGATATGGGTAATTTCAGGGAGAATGATTCGATTCATTGCCAGTCGCACAGCTCCTGAAGACCCAGGCATGGAAAAGACCGCAGTATGATGATATACACCTGCTACTGCCCGGCTTAATATCGAAGCGGTTCCGATATCTTCTGCAAAGCTTAAATAACGGAACAATTCTCCAAAGCCAGGCATTTCCTTTTGCAATAGTGACCCAACGGCTTCATAGGTTGTATCACGGAGAGCTATTCCCGTACCGCCATTTAACAAAATGGAATCGATGTTCTTGTCTTTGGCAGAACGTTTAATTAATTCCTGGATGCCTTGATAATCATCCTGTACAATCTCATAACGGGTGATGTTGTGACCTTCACCCTCTAATAAATCTTTAATGAGTTTACCGCTTTTATCCGTTTCTTTTGTTCGGGTGTCTGAAACAGTGATAATCATGCAATTTACTGAGGAAGGGGCCTCGTTACGGTGTTCAGTGACAGACATTTCGTATATACCTCCTTTTCGTAATGATAACGATTTATATTCTACCATACTATAGATTCTGTACCAATTTTTTAGTTGGGAGGCGTAAAGGTTTTCAGAATTTGATTTTTTAGCATACATCAAGAATCACCGTTTTAATAACAAATAAATAAAGTACGGGGCTCCAATCAAAGCCACAATAATCCCAGCAGGTATCCCATCAGGCTCTACAAGGTTTCTTCCGATTGTATCAGCAAATAATAAAAGCCATCCGCCTGTCAAAACTGCTACAGGAAGAAACAACTGGTGTCTGGGTCCTACTAATGCTTTTGCTATATGAGGAGCCATCAGGCCGACAAAAGCAATTCCACCTGTAACAGAAACTGCAGAAGCGGCAAGGGCTGTAGCTGTAAGTAATAAAAGAACTCGTTCCTTCCCTATGGATACGCCGACTCCTGCTGTTGCTTCCTCACTGAGACTTAGAAGGTTTAACCGGTTTGCTTTGTACAATGTAAAAGGAACCAGGATAACCAGCCAAGGCAAAAGAGCCCATATAAATACCCAGTCCGTTCCCCAGATGCTTCCTGCCAGCCACTTGGCAATAAAGTCTACTTTCTGGCGATCTGCTGAAGAAATTAGAATAATCATTAACCCGGAAAGAGCCGTAGAAAAACCTACGCCTACAAGAATAAGGCGGATTGGCTGAAGTCCAGTGTGCCGCTGATAAGAGAAGAAATAAATAAAACAAACAGTAATAAGAGAACCAATAAAGGCCGCCACAGGAAGCAGTAAAACAAAGGTTCCGGCCTGGACAGGAAAAAATAAAAAGAAGACAGCTACAGCTGTACCCGCTCCTGCATTAATGCCTATAATCCCAGGGTCTGCTAAATCATTTCTTGTAATACTCTGAAGAATCGCTCCAGACAAGGCAAGCGCCATACCAGCCAGAAAGGTTATCCCTATACGCGGCAGTCTAATAGAAAAGAGAACAAATTCTTCTTTAAACGTTCCTTGTCCTAAAATAACAGGAATAATTCTATGAATAGACAAGGAAGAGTAGCCTAATACAGTGGACATGAAAATTGTCGTCACACTTAAAAAAAGGAGAATAATAAGTACTATTGTTTGCTTGCGATACAGGTCTGGATGAATCATGAGAATCTATTTCCCCCTTTCCGGACAATTAAGAGGAAAAAAGGCAGGCCAATGATAGCCACGATTGCGGCTGCCGGTGTTTCATAGGGGGCATGAATAACACGGCCGGCCGTATCAGCAAACAGCATAAATGCTCCTCCCATAATTGCTGACATGGGGATAATGAACCGGTAATCAGTGCCGACCATCCAGCGGACGATATGAGGAATCATCAGGCCCAGAAAAGCCAGATTGCCAACCAGTGCTACTGAAGATCCGGCTAGAATGATGATAATAATAAATAGGAGAACCTTTACTTGCATGGTCCGCTGGCCGAGACCGACTGCTAATTCTTCATGTAGGCTTAGAACGGTGAGCTGTCTTGAAAGTAGAATAGAGAGTACGATTCCGAAAGTAATAAAAGGAACAATGAGCTGCAACTGTCCCCAGGTCGTGCCGATTAACCCCCCTGCTGTCCACATCGAGATATCCTGAGAAATGCGAAAATAAATTCCAACCCCTTCTGCTAAGGCAAACAAGAAAGCAGATATGGCTGCTCCTGCTAAAACAATCCGAAAGGGGGAATAACCGCCCTTTTTTACTGCGCCAATGCCAAATACCATGGCTGCTCCTGCAGCAGCACCGATAAAACAGGCAATCATGATTCCAAAGTAATTAATCCCAGGAAAAAAAGCCATCGTTACTGCAAGACCTGCGTTAGCCCCTGCCGTTAAGCCTAATAGACCGGGATCTGCCAAAGGGTTCCTTGTCAGTCCCTGCATTACTCCCCCTGCCACTGCCAATGCTGCCCCTGTAAATAAGGCCCCAATTTCCCTTGGGAGGCGAATCTCTTGGATGAGAAGCACTTGTTCATTTCTAATATCTGAAATAAGAGCCAGCCATACATCGTAAGCAGTGATTTCAGCGGCACCCATAAGCAGAGAAACCGTGAACATTCCAATGAGAAGGATGAGTGAAACTATTAATTTATATGTAAAACTTACTTTGCGTAGGAACTTTCTATTCATCGTGTTTCCCATCTTTTCTAAAGTGAAATAGAAAGGGGCAGTCCTATGTCAATTCAGCTTGATTTGGTAGATAACTTCAGCTGAAAGAAAAAGAAACTGCATAGCCTGCCCCTTTAAAAATTTTTATTTATCATCAAGAAAAAATCCCTTGAATTCTTCAAGCTGAAGTTCAAGCATTAAAGGGTCGTTAAAATAAAATTCTTTCGCATTTACCTCCAGCATTTGATCATTCTTCACTGCAGGTATTTCCTGGAAGGTTTTTGTTTCTTGAAAAGAATTATCAGCATCTGAATATTTACTAAAGACAAGGTAATCCCCTGAAAATTCAGGCAAGGCCTCAGCTGAAAGGGCATAGTATCCTTCTTCCAAGGCGAGATCTTCCACTTTTTCAGGCATCTCCAGATTCATTTCCTGATAAAGAATTTCTGTACCGCGGCCCCAGTTGTCACCAAAGACATAAAGCTGCTTATCAAAGCTTTCTATCACTGAAACAGTGGCGTCTTCACCGATCTCTTCCCTGATTTCATTCCCGGCAGTCTGTGCTCTTTCCTGAAAATCATCGACCCATTCCTTTGCTTCTTCTTCCTTGTTTAACAGCTTGCCAATTTCAATATGCTGAGTTAAATAATCAACGTTCCCGTAGGTGTAGGTAACAGTGGGAGCAATTTCATTTAATTTATCAACGTTATTAATATTTGAAAGTCCGATGATCAGGTCGGGGTCAAGCTCAATAATCTTCTCCAGACTCTCATCTGTTACTTCTTCAACGTTTTCTAGTTTTTCCTGAAATCTTGGGTTATCAAGGGACCAGGAGTCTGCCCCGACTATATCTACATCCAGGGCCATTACATTTCCGGCAAAGGAAGAGAGGACCACCACGCGCTCTGGGTCGGCAGGTACTTCAACGGGCCCGTTTTCAGATACATAAGTGATAGTTTCAGAAGATGAGGAAACATCCTCTTCAGCCGATGAACCAGACTGGCTGCCGCATGCGCTAATAAGAAATGCTCCTAGTGTAAGTTGAGCAATCAATAGTTGTTTGTTCATTTTCTTGTTCTCCTTTAATCAGGTTATAAGTAATACACAGAGGTTTATTTGTCCGTGGGTCCCTGCCGATCTCTGCATCAATTTGAAAGACTTCTTGTAATACGGAAGGAGAGATAATTTCATCAGCGGAACCTGATTTAATGATTTCTCCGTCTTTTAAAGCAATGATATAGTCAGCAAACCGTGCTGCCTGGTTAATGTCATGAAGGACCATTACAATTGTCCGCCCCTGCTTTTTATTCAGACTTTCCAGTAGTTCTAATACTTCAAGCTGGTGGGCCATGTCCAAATAGGTAGTTGGTTCATCTAGGAAAATCATTTCTGTTTCCTGAGCTAATGCCATGGCAATCCAGACCCTCTGACGCTGACCGCCTGACAGAGAATCTACTGGCCGATATACAAAATCTCTAGTACCTGTGACCTCAAGGGCCCAGCAAATAGCTTCACGATCCTTTTTTGTTAAACGCCCAAAACCATTTTGGTGAGGAAAACGCCCGTAAGAAACAAGTTCTCCCGCCGTTAACCCGCTTGCACTTTCCGGTGACTGGGGAAGAGCGGACATCTTTTTAGCTAACGTTTTCGTCTTTTCCTTTGTTATATCTTTGCCATCCAAGATGATGGAGCCTGATTGATGGGGAATGATACGTGTCATGGCTTTAAGTAAAGTAGACTTTCCACATCCATTAGAGCCGATAATGACCGTAATCTTACCATCAGGAATGGTGGTACTAACTCCTTTAACGATTATTTCTTCCCCGTAGCCAACATAAAGGCCGGATGCAAAAAGTCGTTCCATAAAATTACCTCCAGCTCTACATAACTTTTGTTGAAAATGATTATCAATATCACTACAACAACACTATAATTCTGCCCTCGATGATTGTCAACACTATTTTGTATTGTAAAAACAGGTAAAAACGAGTAAGCTTAATTGATAATGATAATCATTTATAATTGAGAAGACAGGAGTGAGTAATGATGAACCAGTCTCCGCTCTATGATGTAACGATTATTGGAGGAGGGCCAGCCGGGCTTTACTCAGCTTTTTACAGTGGTTTGCGGGAAATGAAAACTAAATTGATAGAATATCAGCCAACGCTTGGCGGAAAATTAAACGTCTATCCAGAAAAGTTGATTTGGGATGTCGGGGGAGTTACCCCCATTACCGGAGCAAAGCTAATGGAGCAGCTGATAGAACAAGGCATGACATTTAATCCAGAGGTTGTCTTGAATGAAAAAGTTGAAAATATCATAAAAAATGACGAGGGTCATTATCTCCTTTATGGCTCGTCAGGTGCTCTTCACCGAACAAAAACGGTGATTGTGGCTGTAGGAGGAGGAATACTGAACCCTAAAAAGCTTGACATAGAAGGAGCTGATAGATTTGAAATCACTAACCTTCACTATACAGTGAAATCGTTAGAAGCATTTAAAGGGAAAAGGATACTGATTTCGGGGGGAGGAAACTCAGCAATAGACTGGGCAAACGAGCTGGAACCTCTTGCTGAAAAAGTATTTGTTACTTATCGTAATAGTGAATTAAAAGGCCATGAATCACAGGTAAGCCAGATGTTAAATAGTTCTGTCACATGCTACTTCCAAACCTTCATTTCCAAACTTATAGCTGCTGTAAATAAAGAAACTATTGACCAAGTGGAGTTAACATATATTGAGACCGGGGAAAAAATAAGTTTACCAGTGGATGAGGTGATTATAAATCACGGATATGAAAGGGACTCGGATTTGCTTCAGAAAAGCAGCCTTACTCTTACTTTAAAAAATAATAAGCTTATTGCGGGAAATGCGGCGAGTGAAACTTCTGAGCCAGGTCTTTTCGGAGCAGGAGATGTGCTTTCCCATAACGGAAAACTGAATTTAATTGCCGGTACCTTTCAGGATGCAGCAAACGCTGTTAATAAAGCAAAGCAATTTATCGAGCCTCAAGCTGAAGAAAAAGGAAGAGTTTCCTCTCACAATGAGATCTTTAAGGAGAAAAATAGAAAGAGAGCAAGAGAGTAAGCAAGGGAAAAAGTTACATAGGTGAAGAGACGGAGCTGGCGGTGATGAAGATTTGGAATGAACCTAAAAAAAGAGAAAGAAAAACAAAAACTGCTTTTTGTTTTTCTTCCTCAGACAAGTAATTCTGCATAAATCAATAAATATTTGTGAGCCATTAAACTAATGATGGTTCTTTAGAGGGGATTTTTAGTTCCTGATATTGATTAAGCAGCAGGTCAAGTTCCTGGCTGCATTGAATCGTCTTCGGATCATTAATCCCAAATTGCTTGGCTTTATGATACATTTCCTTCTTTTTACTCTTTATCTGCCTGTTCAGCACGATTAGTTCCATTTTTCCAGCTGGCCTCCCATGAATAATATTTACGTGGGTCTGAGCTGAGTTCTCTAAGGTGGGTTGATCAAACACTTTCTTAATCATAAGATATCAGATATGTAGAAGTTTGTTGAAATTTGTTTTGTAAGTAAAAAAAGTTAAAAAAGTAAAAAGTGATTGAATATTCATAGTAATAGATAAAAAATGTAAAAAATACAAGTTTAAGTGAGAAAAAGAGAAATCTATAGAGGACGAATCTAGTTGTTGTGCATTCAGGCCCGGTGATACAATTTAAGCAGGGACAAGGGAGGGATGCCATTGAAGAAAGTTGCGGCAGTGACGACTGGAACGGTGCTTGCAGGTTTATTATTAGGTTTCATAATGGTAGAGTGGCTGGTAAAGACTGATCCCCCTGAAACACAGGTTGAAGTGATAGAAAGAGCAGAGTTAAATCCTACGATAGTCAATACAATTGCTGAAAACATGGAGCCGCCGGTAGAAGAATTGATAGAAGATGAGCTACTGGAGGATGAAGAAGAAAGAGAAGAATCAGAGTAATAAAAACAGACTGCTGTTGAACTGCTTCTACATGGGGCTATTCCTCTCATGTATGGTTTAGTTCTTCTGCAGTCTTATTATATTTAGGCGGTTTGTTTCGGTGGTTGTGCTTCATCTTTCCTTGGATTCTTTCTTTTTAAGAGTAAGACTGCTATACCTCCCAATAGAATAGCAATAATCCCGGCAATTAAGAGCATTGAAGTACTGCTTCCTGTTTCGTATTCAGCATGGACTTCGGTTCCCTCCGCGACATCAATATACCAGGTAAGAGTCTGCCCATCTTCAGAATGAGCATTATGACTTACAGGGACAGAAGGAAAATGTACCACCAAAGAAGAGTCAAGCATAGCCGCTGCCATTTCATCTTCTTCACCGGTAAACTGGATATTCAGAACTCTTGTGTGATGATCAAGAGCTTGGACCTCTATGAATTCCGCTGCGTCATCAATCAGATCATCAGCCTCTAATTGTGTGACATCCTCAATCGTTCTTGAAACTATGAGCCCTGCTTCAGTTTCTTCATCAATAACTTGAACGGTGAAGCCTTCCTTCTCTGCTTCCTGGGAAGCTTCAGCGATTTCTCTTCTCAGTTCAGATTCTCCAAATGGCACCTGAGTAGTATCCACTGAGACAGTCATCTCAAATTGAGCACTATCATCCTCCTTGAGGTCCAGAACCATTTCATGCTTTGCGCACCCCGAAAGCAAAAGGATAAGCAGAGCAAAAGGAAACAAGATATGTACCTTCATCAAAACACTCCAATCTATGATATGAGTCAAAATACCTACTAATGGTAGCATAAGTTTCCTGTATCGTCTATTTATTAGATAGGACATTTAGGTAAATAATCTTAATAGGGATTATTTTTAGGAAAAAAACTTGTATTGTATAATGAGAAAATTAAAGAATAAATATCGAAGCGGGAAGGAGAAGAATCATCAGGTGAAAGCCCAGATTCCTTTTTTTGTTTATGGAACTCTCCGGCCAGGTCTTTACAATTATGAATCCTTTATTCGAGGCAAAACGATAGAAGAAGTTCCAGCCATTGCGAAGGGTGTGCTTTATTCGGTAACAGGTGGTGCTTTTCCTTGCATGCGCAAGGGTGAAGAGAAAATCAAAGGAGATTTATTATATATAAGCCCTGAGTATTATGAAGAGGTCCAAAAAAATCTTGATTTATTAGAAGGATATGATCCCGAACAACCAGAGGGCAGTGATTATGTAAGAAGAACCATTATTGTCGAATCTTTATCTGGAAAAAAAACCAAAGCTTATACTTATTATTGGAACCATCCCGCCGGGACGGCTGAACATGTTTCATCCGGATGCTGGATTACTCATATTCATGAAAGAAAGAAATAAATTTAGCGGGGGTTGGCAGTGAATTAGCAGCAACGCTTCCATTATTATTTTTATCAAAACTCAACCACATAGAAACGTAGGAAAGAAAGGAGTCCACATGAAGTTAGGCATTCTTGACCAATCTCCTATTTCTAAGGGTGAAAGTGCAGGTCAGGCACTAAATCATTCTGTCTTACTGGCTCAACGAGCAGAGCAATTAGGATACAGCCGCTACTGGGTCGCTGAACACCATAGCACAGCAGGCTTGGCAAGCTCCTCTCCGGAAATCTTGATGACCCACATTGCTTCAAATACCAATCGTATACGGGTAGGATCAGGAGGAGTACTTCTTCCCCAGTACAGCCCTTACAAAGTAGCGGAAAATTTCAAAACAATGGAAGCCCTTTTTCCTGGCCGAATTGATTTAGGGGTAGGGCGTTCACCTGGAGGGGGGCCGTCTATACGCTTAGCCTTGACTGACGGAGTAAAAAAGAACTTGATTGAATTTCCCCGCCAGCTCTTTGATTTGCAAGGCTTTTTAGATTCAAATCTTCCTCAAGGCCATCCTTATAAAGGAATTAACACCAACCCAGTCACTTCAACGCTGCCTGAAACCTGGGTTCTTGGCCTTTCAGAAAGAGGGGCCAAAGTAGCAGGGAGGAATAGTGCCGGATTTACGTACGGCCATTTTATTAATCCATATAGCGGGGCAGAAGCTGTGAACAGTTATTTGAAATCTTTCACGCCATCTCCAAGAATGGATAATCCCAAGGTAAATGCCTGTGTATTCGTAGTCTGTGCAGAAAGCAAAGAGGAAGCAGAGGAGCTTGCTGTCAGTCAGGATCACTGGCTGCTAGCTGTAGAAAAAGGAGGTAATACACAAATTATTTCTATTGAAGAGGCTAAAGCCAGGTTATTGAGTGATAATGACAAGGTAAGAATCATAGAAAACAGAAAAAGAGCAGTTATCGGAACCCCTGAACAGGTTAAAGAAGAGCTTTTAGTCCTGAGCCGCCGTTACCAGACAAATGAATTGTTGATCATAACAAATATATATGACAAGAGAAAAAGAATACGGTCTTATGAGCTTCTTTCTAAAGCCTTTCATTTACAAGGTAAGAATAGATAGATATGTCAGAAAGGAGGAGTTTCATGGAAGATGTTGTGGTGATTACACCCTTTGCTGAGCTTGCTGAACGGTTTGAAGGACTTCGGCTGAAGACTGATGTTCCATTTTCGCTGATTTCCCTGGAAAAAGACCTAAAGGATGAGAGGGACTTGCCGGAAAAGGTGAGGGGAGCAAAAGTTCTTATTTCCCGCGGAGGCACAGCTCGCTTATTGAGAGAGAAGGGAAGTGTGCCAGTCATTGATATCCCTGTCTCGGTTAAGGACGTTCTTCGTTCAGTGAGCAGCACAGTAACTAAAGGGTTTATCGATGTTGCCGTGGTCACCCCTGAGAACCTGTTGACCTTCACAGAAAATCTTTCCTTGTCAAAGGATACTAATATTACATTTGAAAGCTATCAAAACAAAAAACAGATAAAGAAAAAAATAGAAGGCCTCGTAGTAAAGAATAATGTGAAAGTTGTCATTGGCGATAAAGCGGCTGTAAAAGCAGCGACAAAGCTAGGTGTTTTCAGTGAACTGTTATTATCAGGTGAAGAAGCTCTTCACACTGCTCTAGATACCGCCAAGCATTTACTTTCCATTCAGCGTAATGAGCAAGCAAAGAGAAAAGAGCTGGAATCCGTTATTCACTATGTAAATGAAGGCGTCATTACAGTAAATGAAGAAGGCAGAATCACGGTTTTTAATGAAGCGGCAAAGCATATTTTTCAAAAGGAAAATGAAGAGGTAACAGGCCGCGATGTAAGAAAAGCAATCCCTGAGGCAAAGGATATTAATATAAAAAAAGAACAAAAAAATAAACTTCTTCAAGGAAAAAGAATTATATACACTACCCTGCCCATATACATAGATGGCAATTTTCAAGGCTCAGTCCTTATTTTTGAAGAAACGAAAAAACTGCAAAAGCTCGAACTCGAAATCCGAAAGGAACTAAATAAGAAAGGACTGACAGCAAAGCATCGATTTACAGATATCGTAACAAAAAATAAAGAAATGAAAGAGGCCTTAGAGGAGGCAGCACTGTTTGCCGCATCAGAAGGGACCGTGGTGATATACGGGGAAAGCGGAACAGGCAAGGAGCTTGTTGCCCAGAGTATTCATAATGAAAGTGAGCGCGAAGAGAAACCATTTGTTTCGATAAACTGTGCTTCACTTTCACCAACTCTTCTTGAAAGTGAACTGTTTGGTTATGAGGAAGGTGCTTTTACCGGAGCTGTAAAAGGGGGAAAGCCAGGCCTGTTTGAATTAGCACACAGGGGCACATTATTTCTGGACGAAATAGGTGAAATCTCTCTTGAGTTTCAGGCAAAGCTTCTTCGTGTCCTTCAGGAAAAAGAGGTCAAGAGAATTGGCGGCGGCCGTATTACCCCAGTGGATGTACGAGTGATATGTGCAACCAATCAAAGGCTGTCTCAGCTTGTAGAAGAGGAAAAATTCAGGGAAGACCTTTATTACCGACTCGCTATACTAGAGGTTGAACTTCTTCCTCTTCGTGAGAGAAAAGAGGATATTGTTCCTTTAGCGCTTTCTTTTCTCGAAAAAGAGAAGAAGTCCGGTCGCAAACCTCTCCGCTGGCAAAGCGAGGATGTATTTTCTCCTCTTCTCGCTCATAAATGGAAAGGCAATGCAAGGGAGCTTGAAAATTTTGTTCACCGCTTAGTTTTGTTAACACCTGCTGAAGATATTTCAAAGGGGTTTGTTGAAAAACAGTTAAACAAGAGGCCGCTAACGAAATCAGCAAAAGTTGAGCTCTCAGTGACCCAGGACATTAAGCTGATGGAAAAAGAGCTTTGGGAAAAAATTCTGGATCAGTATGACGGCGATAAAGAAGAAGTCTGCAGACAATACAGGATCAGTAAATCAACGTTATGGAGAAAGTTGAGTTTCAATAATGAAAAATGATATTTCAAATATGAAACATATAGGCAAATGAAAGTGCAGAAACAATGCTTGGATGTGTTGTTTCTGCACTTTTTTCATGGTTTTAAAAATGTTGGCACAAATATTGCATATTTAATTAGGCAGCTCTTCGTGACTACAAGAGACAATAAACACAGAGGTGAAAGAAAAATGAAAATTGTAGATATCAAAGAAAAGGCTGTACCCATTAAATCTGACATAAGTAATGCCTATATTGATTTTAGTAAAATGACTGCTTCTGTCGTGGCTGTTGTGACTGATGTTGAAAGAGATGGCAAACCAGTGATCGGATATGGCTTTAATTCAAATGGAAGATATGCACCAAGCGGAATATTAAGAGAGCGGTTTATCCCCAGGCTTTTAGATGCATCACCTGGTGACATCCTAAATGAAGAAGAAACAAACCTTGATCCACACAAAATTTGGAATGTTCTTATGACAGGAGAGAAGCCTGGAGGACATGGCGAGCGTTCAGTTGCCGTAGGAACGTTGGATATGGCTGTATGGGATACCGTGGCAAAAATAGAAGAAAAGCCGTTATACCAGGTGCTTGCTGACAGGTACCGAAATGGACAGGTGGATGAGAAGGTTTTTGTTTATGCAGCGGGCGGATATTATCAGCCTGATAAAGGACTGGATAAGCTTCAGGAAGAAATGAAAAGCTACCTGGATCTTGGCTACAATGTCGTAAAGATGAAAATAGGAGGAGATTCTTTAAAGGAAGATATAAAGAGAATTGAAGCGGTGCTTGACGTAGTGCCATCAGGGAAGAATCTGGCTGTTGATGCTAACGGCCGCTTTGATTTAGGAACGGCAATTGAATATGCCAAAGAACTGGAGCCCTATGATCTGTTTTGGTATGAAGAAGCAGGTGATCCCCTTGACTACGAATTACAGGCTGAGCTTGCAAAGTATTACAAAAACCCGATGGCCACAGGTGAAAATTTATTTTCCATGCAAGATGCCCGCAATCTTATTCGCTACGGTGGAATGCGCTCAGACAAGGATATTCTCCAATTTGATTGTGCGCTCAGCTATGGACTCGTAGAATATTTAAGAATTCTTGATATGCTTAGTGATTATGGATGGTCGCCAAGACAGTGTATTCCTCATGGAGGGCACCAAATGTCCTTGAACATTGCGGCAGGTCTGGGTCTTGGAGGAAATGAATCCTATCCGGGAGTGTTTGAGCCCTTTGGTGGATTTGCTGATAACTTTCCGGTAGAAGATGGGTACGTAAGTCTTCCAGATGTGCCCGGCATTGGATTTGAAGCAAAGTCCAATTTATATGAGCTTTTACAGACGGTGGCTAAATAATCTTATGAAAAGAAGTGCAGGCCGTTCAGGTCTGCGCTTCTTTTCATTTCACCTTAAAGAATATAGCTAGTTTTCCAGAAAAGGCTGTTGTCTTTTTTTCTATTTTGAATTGTTGGCTGGTTGCTTTCACTAAACTGCTTTTTTCCAAAAGCGTATAGTAATCATACCAAGTAAAAGTAACAGTATCCGCTTTGAAAAATAATTGAACTGCATCCTTGAAAAAGATGGGGTGTAATGAAACGGGCGGACTCAGTCTTCATGAAAGAGGGAGAGGCATGAGATATACGGGAGGAAGCAAGTGGAAGAAGCATCAACTCATGCAAAAAAGAGAGGAGCTTCAGCCTCATTTGCCAGCTACGGAAAAATATACTCATACAATGTTGCTGGATTTTCTAAAAAAATACAACCAGGTGATGGTAAAGCCTGTGATTGGAAGAAGAGGGAGAAATATTTTAAAAGTAACGCAGCTTGAAAATAACAAATTTGAAGTTCAGGAAAGAAGTTATAAGGTCACATACAGCAGCAGAGATAAAATGCTGGCATTTATTGACAAGTATATCAGCACCAGGAAACATCCACTGCAGCGAAACTACATTGTTCAAAGATACATTGATCTGGCCGAATATAATAACAGTCCCTTTGATATCAGGGTTATTGTTCAAAAAAGAAAAGTGACGAAAAAGTGGGAAGCAACCGGGATGGTAACAAAGGTTGCTGGAAAAGGCTATATTGTAACGAATAACAAAATAAGCAAGGGTATAATCCTACCCGTTCCCGAAGCATTAAAAAAGGCGAGTATCGATCCGTCAGTGAGCAGAAAAGAAATAATGGAGGAAGCAGAACGAGTCTCATTACTCGCTGCCAAAAGGCTGGCTGTACGATGGAAAAAGCATACCATCATGGGCTTTGATATCGGAGTGGATAAAGGGGGACATGTGTGGGTCATCGAAGGGAATTTGTGCCCTGGCATTAGAAATTTCTATAAGCTCACCGACAAAACAATGTATCGAAGAATTAAAAAAATCCGCAAGGAACACGAGAAACGGGTGCCTGGCACCTCATAAGAATGTAACACGTTTGTAATAAAGGAGAGTCTTAATAAAAAAGACCCTCCTTTTCCTGTTTATTGAATCCTTATCTTTAATATATTTTTGATGTCTCGAAACTGCTGCTTGACTTGTCCGTGATGGATGGAGGTCATCATAATAATTACCAGGTTAAGGACTGAAGTCAGGATCATGCTCCAGACAACAAGACGGGGCACATTGTATCGTAACATTGTTATCACCACTTTTTTTCTTACTATGTCACAAATCGAAAGGAATCATTCTTCATTCAGAGAAAGAATAATAAAAACAAAAAAAGACAATTTGTATTAAGCCAAGAGATAAAATGATGTGTTACGCACACTATAAAAACAGGTATACTATAGAACAGATTATTTGAAAGGATGATTGGATGCCAATTTACAACAAGCTGGTACGTGATCATATTCCCGATATGCTCCGGCTGTCCGGAAAAGGATACCAGGCCGAAGAGCTGTCAGACGAGAAGTATAAGGAAGAAGCTCAAAAGAAGCTTCAGGAAGAATTAAATGAATATCTATCTGCTGAAACAGATGAAGATGCACTGAATGAGTTAGCTGATATTCTTGAACTTCTTCATGCTTTATCAAATCAACATGGGGCCTCTCCAGAAAAGCTTGAGGAAATAAGAAAGGAAAAAGCAAGAGTCAGAGGCGGTTTCGATGAGAAAAGATTTTTAGTTATGGTTGAAGATAAGAAGTAACAAGTTCATTTGTTCAGCAGGCTCATAAGCTGTACAGCGACATCTGTTGCCGCAGAAAAACATGCTCGCTTCTCTGCCTAGGAGTTTTAAAGATATGCCAAAACAGCTTAGATTTTACGCAGCAAGGGAGCTCGTTTCTAAAGAGCTCCTTTTTACATAGTGGATTTGAACAAGAAAGGGATTAAATCATGAACCTTATCTCTGAATTTCTTTCAAAAAAATTGCCTTTGCTTATCATCTTAGCAGCTATCCTCACTTATTTTTCCCCTATTTATTGGGATGCTCCTGGCTGGGTTCCAGGTGTTCTTCTTGGAATCGTCATATTTTTTACCGGGCTTTCCATGGATATCACTGCAATTAAGGATGTGGGAAAAAAGAAAAAAGAGCTTTTTATTGCGTCAATGTTAAAGTGGACATTAACTGTAGGGGTGTCCCTCAGTCTTGCTTATCTCTTCTTTTCCAGCCGACCTGAAGTAGCGGCAGGTGTGATTTTGTCAGGGACAGTTCCAAGCGCAACAGCAGCCACTCTTTATACATTTTTGGCAGGAGGGAATACATCCCTTGTGATTGCCGCTTCCTTACTTGATGTAGGGATCAGCCCTATTGTTACTTTATTGGCGATGACAGGGCTGCCAGGAAATCAAGTAACGATATCATTTATAAGTCTTCTTCAATCGTTTCTATTCATTGTTGTTATTCCTTTGTTTCTTGGCATTATTGTTCAGCGCCTTTTCCCAAGGGCCAGAGAACACTCCAAGTCTCTGACGAGGTTTGGATCATCCGTTTCTTTGCTTCTTATCATACATACCATCGTTGGAGATGGAAAAGACACGATTGCAAGGGAAGCAGAGATCCTTCCCCTAATTGTCTTAGCTGCCTTTTTACAGGTTGTTCTTCCTATGGCGCTCGCCTACGTCCTTGCTAAGAAATTAGGAGTACAGGAAGAGGAAGCAAGAGCAGTTTTATTTCACGTCGGTTTATGCAACACAGCACTTGCGGCTATTCTTGCTTTTGAGTTTATCGGAGAATTAGGAGCTGTCCCCCCCATCATTAATATGATCATCAATCTTTCCGTAGGAGCCTTTATTGCTAACCGGCTGAGCCTGCGCCGCCCCTCTTTGGGTGCCTGGCACCCGAAAGGATTGTAATGTTTCTGTAACATAACTAAAAGGACGGGCCCGGCCCGTCCTTTCCTACAGCGATAAGATGTCTCTTATATCTTCTTCTGAGAGTGAGGTTAAATTTGTTTCTCCTGATTGAATAAGGTTGTCAAACAACGATTTTTTCTTTTCCTGCAGAGACTGGATTTTTTCTTCAATTGTTCCTTTGGTGACCATCTTCATGACCTGGACAACCTGCTTTTGTCCCATGCGGTGAGCCCGGTCCGCAGCTTGAGTTTCAACCGCAGGGTTCCACCACAAATCATATAAAATGACCGTGTCTGCCCCGGTCAAATTGAGCCCGGTCCCCCCAGCCTTCAAGGAAATAAGAAACACTTCCTTTTCTCCGTTGTTAAAACGGCTGGCCAATTCAAGCCGTTCCCTCGATGGTGTACTTCCATCAAGGTAAAAGTATGAGATTCCTTCTTTCTCGCAGGCTTCTCCAATTAAAGAAAGCATGGTGGTGAATTGGGAAAAAATAAGAATCCGGCTTTGATTTGCTAGAGAATCTTCAAGTATAGACATCAGTTCTTCCATTTTTCCAGACTCGCCTTCGTAATCATTTATAAAAAGAGAAGGGTGACAGCAGAGCTGGCGCAGCCTGGTTAAATTGCCGAGAATCTGCATCCTGGATTTTTGAAAGCCTTCTGTGCTTAACTGCTGCATTGTTTCAGACTGGATTCTCTCAAGGTAAGCTAAATAGAGTTTACGCTGTTCTTTCGTCAACTCAGAATAGCGAGTCTGTTCGATTTTATCAGGAAGCTCTGTTAACACTTCTTTTTTTGTCCGGCGGAGGACAAACGGAGCCGCTTTTCTTTGGATCGTCTCTAACGATATTTTTTTAAAATCTGTCCTGTCAGGAAAGAGGCCAGGCATAACTACCGCCATTAATGACCAGAGTTCTTCCATGCGATTCTCAATAGGTGTGCCGCTAAGAGCAAAGGCCTGGGCAGCTTTTACCTTTTTGATTGCTTTAAAGGTTTGTGAAGCATGGTTTTTAAAGGTCTGTGCCTCATCTAAAAGAAGACCTTGAAAGGATAAAGGCTCATATAAATCGGTATCTCTTCGTAAGAGAGGGTAGGAGGTAATGCAAACATCTGTGTCTGTAAGATCACTGAGCATTTCTTTTCTTTCTTCCTTACTCCCACCTATTACCTTTATACGCAGAGAGGGAGAAAACGTCTGGCCTTCTCTTTCCCAGTTATACAGAAGAGAAGAGGGTGCGACGACAAGAAAGGGAAGTCCTGTTTTCTTTTCTTCTTGTTCAGATAAAATAAAGCTTAAGGCCTGTACAGTTTTCCCAAGACCCATATCATCAGCCAATATCCCGCCAAAACCGTAATGAGACAATGATTTCAGCCATTGGAAACCTCTGAGCTGGTAATCCCTAAGCTCGGCATTCAGGGAGGCCGGGATCCTGTGCTCTGTTGTTTCCGGATGGAGAATAGACTGCACTAACGTTTCAAATGCCTGAGAGCGGTGAAACGACCCCTTTCCTTTCGCAAGTTCATCTGCTTCAAGAGCCTGATACTTTGGAAGGAGTGAAGGACCATCAGATAAGCTTTCAGGATGCATCCCTGTCCTCTCTAAAAAATGCAAGGTATCTTTCCAATGATCTTGATCCAAAGACATGATTTTTCCTTCTTTTGTTGTATGATAATGCTTTTTTTCTTTCAGTGAAGACAAAATAGACTCTATTTCCTCTCCGGAAATATCATCTGTTCGGAAACTGACTTCAAACCACTGATTAGAAGGGTCAATATCAAAAGTAAGGACAGAGTCGGGAAGCTCATAAGCAATCATCTCTTCTGCTTCGTCGGAAAGCGTAACGGTTGCATGTTTTCTTAAGTCAGGAAGGATGCGGTAAAAGAAACGTCCGATATTTTCCTCGCCGTTTAAGGATAATCTACTGCCGTTCCAATGGAAATAGGCCTCTTCAATTAATGAGACTATTTTTCGCTCTGTTTTCATGTCACGAGCAATGAGGATCTCTTGTTCTTCTCGTTCTTCAAATGGATAGATGACTTGTCTTCCGTATTGAAAAGATAATCGAGCAAGCAGCTGGCTTCCGTCTTTTTCAATGTCTACAACAGGGTGACACTTTTCTGTTTGGATGTTTGTCATAATGTTTTGGTCAAGATGGATAAGGCTGTATTTTTCTAAAATAGGAATCACGGTACCCGCTATCTTCTCAAACTGAGGCCTTGTAAGAGCCATGGAGGAGGAGCGGGTTTTCTTTATCGCTTTATATAGAGAAAAAGCAGAAAATTGGAGCTCTTCATTTACTTTGTAAAAGATTCCCTGATCCATTATAAAGTCTGTCCCTTCCAGGCTTGTTAAGATCTTAAATGAATCGGAAAGGGAAAGAACAATATAGTCATTCTCCTTTTTTACATAAAACAAAAGAGGGAAGGTTTTTTCTTTTACCTGTATAGGTATAGCCTCCCTATCTTCTTGGACATAGACTTCCTCTAAAGTGAGTAGATGGTCTATTGTCCGTTGAGAAAACATAGGAGGGATATTGATTTCATCTTTTTTCGAGCTGTAACGGTAGTGATCTTCACCGTACCAGTCGTTATGATCAGAGATTTCTTTCAGCAGCTGTAAAAACTGTCCTAAAGGCTCAGCGATATAATGTTCACTCGGATCATAAGTAAAATAAGGTGTAAAATAGTGAGTCCTTTTCTCAGCTATTGATTCAAGAAATTCTTTAGTGTTTTTCACCACATAATGCTTGCTGTTCGTTCCTGCCTTTAACCGCAAGGAAAATGACCCTTTGTTCCAGTACGTGATTCCCACATCCGGCTTAATTGTAAATTGGACTGTTAAAGGGATCTCAGGATGAAAAGAAGGATCTTGTTCATCAGTCAGCTGGGAAATAATTTCTTCAGTAAATGATTCACTCACGTGAGGATCGTAGGAAACCGTTGTTCTGTTTACGAGAGGCTCTGTCTCGTATGGAAGCATATCGTCATTTGAGACAGCATTCACAGCTTTAATCAGCACAGCAGTCATGTGCTTGCAGGTATCCATCATCTCAGCTGCCGGACAGCTGCAATGTCCTGATACCTGGCCGGTTCTATGCTCTAAAAACAAGTCAACCTCATAGATCCTCCTGCCCGCAACCTTTGCAGTTACGATTGTTTCTTCTTCTTCTGTATCTATATTAAATTTATGGACAGAGCCTTTTTGATAATAAGTGAGGCCCCTGGAGTAAATGGAAACTCCCGCCAGGTTTTTAACGTCGTCTAAGGTTAGTGGAAACATATCTTACTCCTTGAGAAGTTTGTAATTCCTCTATTATACCAAGGATCGAAAGGAGATTTCCATGCTCTTATTTCAAACAGGACTGTCTGCAGAAATTTTTCAGAAAAATGGTGAAGAAAGTTCATTTCAGAAAAGGAAAAAACATATCTATTAAACTAGCAAGAAATTGGTAAATATAATCTTTCATGCCATCTTAGTATATTACTTGTAAAATAAGGAAGTAGATTGATAGGATTAAAGGAGGGGTGGACTAAATACTTAATAAAGGGGTTAGAAGTTATGGTGAAAAAACTATCAATCTCGTTATTTGGTTTTGTATTTTTATTGATGGCCGCTCTGGCTTTTGCATTGCCGGCAGGAGCCCAGGACAGAAACTGCGGGGACTTTGATTCCGGGGCGGAAGTATGGGACTTCTGGGAATCAAATGGGTATCATTCTCAAAATGATCCACATGGCCTGGACGGTGACAGTGACGGTATCCCATGTGAAAGCCTGACTCTACCAGACTTTGAAGCAGAATTCACGGATCATGAAGAAGTCATGACTAGTACAACCGAGGAAGACACGACAGAAGATGCAACTGAGGAAGAAGAGGCAGTAGAAGAAGAGGATGCTGCTGAAGAAGCAACAGAAGAAGATGGCACAGAGGAAGAAGCATCTGAGGAAGATGCAGAGGCCCCAGCTCCGGTAAAAGAGGACAATGGTTCTGAAGAAGAGGGAGGAGCCCTTCCTGCAACAGCGACAGCTAATCCTTTCATGGTGCTTATGGGCACATTAGCTGCCGCAGGGGCTGCAGTACTGTTAACCATTCGCAGACGAGCTACTGTGTAATTTTTAAAGATAAAATAGTCCACCCTTCTGACAAACGCGGCTTTTCAGAGCCGCGTTTTTTTATATGTTAAAAAGAAAAAATTTTACTTATTTGAACCCGGTGACAAAGATGTTATGGAGAAATACCGGTTAAATCCTTTCTCTCTTGGGAATGGTGTGAAAAGAGATTGGTAAATTGACTTCAAGGAGAGAGGTGAAATGCAGCGTGAGGGAGAGAGAAGTGGATGCCCAGGTCATTGCCCACTATTCAGAATTAGGAGAAAGTCCGATCTGGGATGATGAAAAAAAGAAAGCATATTGGGTGGATATTACCGGGGAGCGGATTCATGAGTATGATCCAGAAAATGGAAAGGTTCGTTCCATCAAGACAGGACAGATGGTAGGAGCGGTAGCCCCTACTTCACAAGGAAAACTCGTAGCAGCGATGCAGCATGGCTTTTATATCGTTGATATGGAAAACCACAATTTTCACTTTCTTTCAGACCCGGAAGAAGAGAAAGCCAATAACCGCTTTAATGATGGAAAATGTGATACGGAAGGACGATTTTGGGCAGGAACCATCTCCTTAACGAGGGAGACAGGAGCGGCAGCCTTATATTGTCTCAATGAAAGGCGGAAAGTGAGAAAGATGCATTCCCCTGTCACAGTTTCTAATGGGCTGGCCTGGAACAGAGACCGGAATTGCATGTACTATATAGACACTCCTGAACAGCAGGTTGTCGTTTTTAACTATGAATTCCAGACTGGAGATATTTTTACGCCTCGGCCTGTGATTGATTTTACTGAGGAAAAAGGAAAACCAGATGGCATGACAATTGATTCAGAGGGGAAGTTGTGGATTGCTCACTTTGAAGGTGGAAAAGTAAGCAGATGGGATCCTGACACCGGAGAAAAACAGGAAGAAATTAATCTTCCTGCTTCTCTGGTAACGTCTTGTACTTTTGGGGGGAAGGACTTAAATCAGCTTTTTGTCACTACAGCCGATGTGAAGCTGACAGAAAAAGAGAAAAAAGAACAGCCTATGGCAGGGTTTACCTTTGTCATCACTCTGGCAGACGTAACCGGCCTGCCTCCAAACCGCTACCAGGGTGCATAACACCCAAGGTGCTTGTAACATTTTGAAAGAAAAAATAGATCATATGAAAGTGTTGAACGCTATTATATGACAGAGGGCCCAGGAGTCCAGGTGATTGTTTGTAGGAGGTAAGTACCTTTTTTTACTAAAAGTGACATTTCTCACTAGATATTATAAATTCTTTGCTTAAGATGAAGATAAAGGGAAAAAAAGGAGGAAAACAATGGGGATGATTCCATCTGAAGCGCTGGCTCTTGATTCTATTGGTGCACCTTTGTATATAATGCTTGAAGTAGAAAAAGAGATTGAACACCTTGCTTTAACCTTTGCCAAATCAACGGAGGAAATACCGCTGTACCGATCGGCTGGAATGTATTTTTCAATTGAAGAGCTGCAGGCATGCCAGACCTATAGCAAAAAAGATGTGATGGCAGTCATAAGAATAAACGCTTTAAAGCGTATGAAACATAAAAGAAAAGAACTGCAGGGGCAAGCGATGCCAAGCTCAAGGGATATAAAAGAAACAAACGACGTACTGGTTACAAGAGAATTAAAAAGCCCTTATGTTACAGAGATCGCACGCATGCTCCATATTTCCGAGGAAGACGTCCTTGAGATTATGGAATTTTCTTCCTGGTGCATGGCGCCCGATTCAGCTGTAACAGAAAAAAATGGTGGAATCCTTTCATAAGAAGGATTCTGCCATTTTTTATGACATTCGAGCAGGGTGCCAGGCATCGATTTTTTCTGCCATTTTGGTCATATGGGAGAGGTCCGACTTCGTGTAAAGTCTTTCAGTCCGGCTTCCGACGAGAAGAATCCCTTTTACTTTATCATTTATTTTAATTGGTACAGCAGCTGCGGCAAAAAGGTTCTCTGCAAGCATAATTGGAGATTCCAGCCTCTTATGCTCTAAATAGGGATTCTCACTATCTAAGCGAAACGGCCTTCCTGCAGTAAAGATTACACCTGCAAGACCTGAGCCATTTCTTTTGCAAATATTTTTGTATCTGTTATTTGAAAAGCCGACAGCCTCCTTCCAGCGGTGGGTGTTGCCCCCTTCCTCAGTCCAGGCAATAGCAGCAAAATCACTATTTGTCTCTTTTTTTATCATCTGTAAATCCTGTTCAAAACAAGAATTCATAAAAAGCTCTCCCTTGCTATGTCCATTATTTATGGACAGGTAGATTGCTGTGCTGCAAGAATAATTCTGCCGTTCCTGCCAAATAAGCCAGAATCATGTCTTTATCTATTAACATCCCGAGAGTTAATAACCGTTCTTTTATAGCGTTACTTTTGTTTATGCCCTCTATATAAGTGATAAATTCGTCTATGCTCATAGTCTGGTTGCTTGCTTTTAAGGTGATCAGGTAATAAGCATTTATTTGATAATGAGATAGAAAATCCATCAACATGCTTATCACTCTCCTTTATCTTGTACTCTATTCATAAGAAAAGTATAGCAATCCCAAAATAAAGGTTTTGTGATAGAAATCACTTTAAAAACAAAAAACGTAAAAAAAGAAAAGACGAGTAGGTCATAAAAAGGGAAAAGGGCAGATGATAAGAGGCCTTATTTCAAACAGGCTTCAGTCTCTGCTGTTTGAAATAAAACGAAACCTACCGCAATAGGACACCAACCTGTCCTTTCCAGGTGACGTGGTTTTATGTAAGCAAGCAAACAAAAAACAACGAAAACCTTCTAATGGGACTGATGATCATACCCAACAGAAGGTTTTTGTCGGTAAAGACTCGAACATTGTAAAAGGTAACTTCTGAACGCGGGGAAAAGAAACAGCAAGGAGGGAGAGTAATATGGTTCAAGCGCTTGTTTTTGACGCATACGGAACTCTTTTTGATGTACACTCAGTGGAAAAGAAGGCAGAACAATTATTTCCGGGAAACGGAAGGGAGATAAGTGAAAGATGGAGGCAAAAGCAAATTGAATACACGTTTTTACGTCAGCTTATGGGTATCTATGAGCCGTTTTCAAAAGTCACCACAGACAGCTTGCGGTATACGTGTAAAGAATTAGCGCTTGAGTTAGGTGAAAGTGACGAGCAGGCATTACGCAATGAATATCTGAATCTAGCCGTCTTTCAGGAAGCCAAAGGAGTGCTGGAAGAGCTGAATGATTATCAGCGTGTGATTTTTTCCAATGGCTCCCGGGATATGATTGAGCCTCTTGTCAGCCAATCTGTGATTTCTTCTCTTATTCACAAGATTATCAGTGTAAATGATTATAAACATTATAAGCCCGTTTCGGCTTCTTACCAGTCAGTGCTCAGAGACTTGAAGGTAAAAAGAGAAGAAGTACTATTTGTCTCTGCTAATGGCTGGGATGTAATTGGAGCGTCCACCTTTGGGTTTCGCACCGCCTGGGTGAACCGCAAGCACTTGCCCCTGGAAGAGCTTGACGTAAGACCTGATATAGAAAGTAATGATTTGACAGGGATTTTAAAGCTATTAAACCATACTGACTGATGGGCGTGTATGATGTCGGGATAAGGCTAGTGGCCCCTTCTATAAGCGAGATCGGAGTCTTTGAACCAGCAAAGGAAAATATGAAAAACAAAGAAAAAAGAAAACATCAATCATATAGATGATTCTCCACACATAACTGAAAATGTTAAATGAGTGATAGGGGTAGAAGCCAAGATGAGGCTGGCTCATCCATCCGGTATAAAAAGACCATTCCCAGGTTGGTAAAGAGCTGTTTGTCATAGGAAGCAATAATAAATGGAGAGAAAAAAATACAGCTGTGTGGAGGTAAAACCATTGCTGCCGTTTTTGTTCGGGCTGAATTTTTAGAGAAAATGGAAGATAAGTTTTCCAGGAAGTATCTCGGTTTTCAAATTTCTGTTTCATATACCCATCCAAGCGTGAAATGTATGATTTTCCAAAAGTAGCCGCATAAAAAATAAAAAGGAGCATGAGTACCTGGGTAAAGGAAACTTCTTGATTTATATAGTAATCGACTCCTACTAAATAAAGTTGAAAGGCAGTTAATGCAAGAATACTGACAATCGACACACGAGTAAGAAATCTCGATGAAAGAAAGTAGCGGCTGTAAAACAATGCCATGGCAGTTCCCCATGTCAGGACTTCGGCAGCGAGGAAAAGCAGCCACCCATATTCATAAAAATAATCCATAACAGCCCCCCTTACATTACCTCAATGTATGTCCAAAAGGGGCTAGTTATGACTAGCGGGTCAGACTGTAATGGGGCACTCAAACAAAAAAGAGGACGTCCTCAAATATGTTGGGACCTCCTCTTATCATTTACTGTATGGTTAATTCCTGGCCGGGGAAAATTACGTCACTTTCTATATCGTTGTGGGTCTGCAGGGCGTGTACTGTCGTGCCTTCTGACTGAGCAATGCTATAAAGGGTATCCCCGCTTTCGACAATATATACCGCAGACTCTGGTTCAGCGGAAGGTTCCTGGGCCTCAGCATCTGCTATTGGTTCCGGAGGAAGGAGAATGTCCTCTCCAGCAATAATATAAGTAGATGTTCCCATAGAGTTTTTATTTTGGATTTGCTCGACCGTTACTCCGTATTGCTGGGCTAACGAATAGAGCGTGTCTCCGGGCTTCACTTCATAAGGTTCACTGCACGCGCAGGCATCGGAAGCGTTAGCGGATGAAACAAAAAATAACAATGCAAAGAAAGAAGCTGCTGCCAGTTTAATTGATTTCATTACGTATTCCTCCTTTTTTCTGGATACATCCCCTTTCCCGGTTTTTTTGTTTTTAAAAGCACTGGGAGGAAAAATAAACCAAAGGTAGTGCTTGCTTATAGCTTTTTAAAGAGGTATTACCTAGAAGAAATGCTCAATTATAAAATTTCACCTACCATAATAAACAATTATTTTAAAAAAAGAATCATTAACAAAAGGGACGAGGTCATCTTCCATTGAAAAATTATCGCGAAATTTCTTGTGTTATTTTGTCAAACGAATAATGTTATATTCTGTTTTAATCAGGGAATAAGAGAGCTACCAAGAAGAATATTTTGAAAAATAGGAAGGAGTTATTATTATGTCTGTACTATTATTCAAAAATAAAAACGTTATCGTGGAAGGTAAGGTCATTGAGCACACGGTGCCATATAGAGAAAAGTTTTATCAGCTCCAGCTTGGCGGAGGAGCGATTTATGGAAAAGGAAAATTGGTACCGGGAACTGTGGAACTTGAATTTGTCTCTGGAATTGAAATAAATCATAATGATCAGTGCGAACTAATAATCGAAGATAGAAAAGTTAACCTTCGGATCAAAAAAATTTCGGCTTTAGTGTTAGATAACGGAGATATTGAATACAAGGTAGAGGGTACTTATATGAGTTAAAGCATCCAAAGTAACGTAATGAGAATAGTGCAGGCGTAATGCCATAATAAGCCCTTGATTTCTTAAAAGAAACAAGGGCTTTTCAGCATGGCTACGACTCTATGCCAACAAGTACATACTCTTTCTGCTGGTTGAGCTGCTCTTTTGCAAACCTGAGTAAGTAACTGGCTCCGTTTTTCACTGGCTGGAAGCTCGTTAAGGAACAGACAGATTATGTCTGAAGTTATAATAGCAGCCCAACCTCCCCAATCAACTTGTTTTCCTCTGAACTCATTATTTTTTATTTTTTCCAAAAGGAGGCTAAATGCTTTGTGGCCTTCTGGAAACCATGGGCTTATCTTCTTAGGAGTATTGCCGCTCCAATTTCCCCCTTTATATGAGAAAATGCTGTCATCTAATGTACCGATATAAACATCTAGTAACATAAGTTTCCCCCTCCTTATGCTACCTGCCTCTTAAGTAAAGAAAAAGGTAATCTGTTCTGAAACATTGCCTTCCTCCCCCACGCTTCTAAATTTTTGTTTGAGTGCGAATAAAGGAAATGTAACGAAGTGGAAGTGATCACAGAAATTATATTATAATGAAATCCGAGCTTAGAACTTACCTATACATAAAACTCTACGTTAGGATGATATAACATGGCAGAGGAAATTACCCTTACCATCGAGAATCAGCAGGCAGGAAAAATGAAAGGCGGTTATCCTTTGATAACAAAGGAAGCCATTGTTAATATACAAGACCTTAAGGAAGAGGGTTCCTTGATCCGCCTTGTAGATGAAAGAGGAAATTTTATTGGAAGAGGCTATTATGGACGGCAAAATAAAGGGTATGGCTGGGTGCTTACTCGAAAAGAAAAGGAATTCATTGATTTTAATTTTTTTGAAAAAAAGATCAGTTCAGCCTTAAACCAAAGAGCGATATTCTTTGATAAAGATGATACAACAGCATTCCGCGTGTTTAACGGGGAAGGTGATGGGATTGGCGGGCTTACGATTGATTATTATGATGGATATTACGTAATAAGCTGGTACAGTGAAGGAATATATCAATTTAAAAGTACAATCCTCCAAGCTCTTGAGAAGCTTGTAGAATATACAGGTATTTATGAGAAGAAACGGTTCAATACAGAAGGGAAATACATTGAAGATGATGATTTTATAAAAGGGGAGCGGGGCGAGTTTCCTCTTATAGTAAAAGAAAACGGTGTCAGCTTCGCCATTTATTTAAATGAAGGCCCAATGACCGGTATATTTCTTGACCAAAAGGAAGTGAGAAAAAAGATTCGAGACAAGTATGCATCGGGCAAAACCGTATTAAATACGTTTTCATATACGGGCGCATTTTCCGTGTACGCAGCTCTTGGGGGAGCAGAAAAGACAACCAGTGTGGATCTTGCTAACCGTAGCCTCCCTAAAACAATAGAGCAGTTCAGTGTAAATGGCATCGACCATGAAGCGCATGAAATTAAAGTAATGGACGTATTTAATTATTTTAAATACGCGGTAAAAAAACAATTGAAGTTTGGTATGGTTATCCTTGACCCCCCAAGCTTTGCACGCTCAAAAAAGAATCGCTTCAGCGCAGCAAAAGATTACAAAAATCTAGTAAAAGATGCGATAGCTATTACCGAAAAAAATGGCATGATTGTAGCTTCAACTAATTACAGCGGCTTTGGAATGGAAAAGTTCAAAGGATTCATTGAAAAAGCATTCAAAGAAATGGGCAGAAAATACAAACTAGAAGAGGAATTTTCATTGCCTTCAGACTTCAAAACAACAGCGGATTTTAAGGAAGGTAACTACTTAAAAGTGGTCTTTATTAAAGTAACTAAATAATTAATTACAGGATTATTCTACAAGATACCCGGACTTTTGTTCTTCAGGAAGAATATACGGGCTCGAAGGATGTTCGTTAAGGTATTTGGAAACAATAAAGGTTTTCTTCGTTTCCTGGCCGGCTAGTACAAAAGTCATTCGATAAGGATTTACAAATTGAAAGTCGAAGAATTCTAAACGATCTATTTTAACAGAACTGTAGGGGCCAAGGGGGCCGAACTCAAAAATTAAGTTGTCGGAGCTTGTTTTGAAATCATCATCATATTGGCCTCCTATAGATCTGTTAGCCTGATCGATAAGATGCTCAGTGTTATTCACAAGATAGACGTCGTAGGCGTTGTCATAGCTTTCCACCAATGCCAAATAAATACTTGGAATTTCATTCATGCTTCTCACCCCTTCGTATGAAGATTACAATTCAATTATACCCTCAATGACAAACTTTGCCAATAAACTTCAAATAATATTCAAAATTATTTTATTTCTTATAAATTGTAATTTATTCTAACAGGTAAAAGGAAATAGTTCTTTTGTGCAGAAAGTATTTACTTGTAATTTACACAAAGGAGCAGAAGATGAATCAAATTGACATTTTAGAAGCATTTACCGAGTGGCAAAATCCCATACTTACTTTCTTTGCAACGATTTTCACCTTTTTAGGAAATGAAGAATTCTATTTTATTATTCTTCCGTTTGTTTATTGGTGTATATCCAAACCAATAGGCTTTCGGCTTTTTTATGTTTTTTTAGTATCAATCTTTATCAATGCCTTTTTAAAGATTCAATTTGCTGTACAAAGGCCGATCGGGATTGAAGGAATCAACTCTCTGTTTGTTTCTTCAGCAGAAGTGGGGAGCCACTACCCCTACGATTCATTTCCAAGCGGCCACGCGCAAGGATCAATGACCCTTTGGGGATATTTAGCTTTAATCATAAGAAACAAGTGGTTCTCGTTATTTGCAGTTTTCCTTATTTTAAGCATTTCTCTTTCTCGTTTATATGCTGGAGTACATTGGCCAACAGATGTAATAACTGGAATAGGGATTGGACTTGCAGTCATTCTGGCCGGGTTTTTTCTTCAAGAAAAGATTGCTAGCCTGCCAGCAGGTGTACATTGGGGATTGGTTATCGCTTTTCCATTTCTACTGACCGCGATATTCCCCCATTCAGAGGGTTTGAAATACGCAGGGTTCCTCTTAGGAGCGGGGATTGGATATTTACTCGAAAAACAACATGTCCAAATGAAAATTCCGCAAAACTGGCTCAAAAAAAGTATTGCTTTCGGTGTTGGCTTTGTTGGTATCATTGCCTTGCAATCGGGGGTAAAAATAATCTTTCCAGAAACAGCTACTTATGACTTTATAAGATACGGGCTTATTGGGTTATGGGGGCTCCTTGGCGCCCCTTATGTATTTGTAAAGCTTGGTCTTTATCCAACAGGAGGACACTCAACTCAGAATAAGAAAACGTTATCGGCATAAAAAATAACATAATTCAAAGTGAGAGGTCCCGTGTGTTTAAAAAGGCGGGTCCTCTGTTTTTTTGGTGCTTTTAACGGCAGGATCATCACAGCATAGAGAGAAATTGAAACTTTCTTTAAAGACACCTTTTACATGTGTTTTCAGTTATGGAAAATACTACATGGGAAAATTCATTGTGAAAAAAAACTTTTTGTAAAGACTATGGGTGGAGATGAAAAAAGGAGGAATTTCTCTTGAAGCATGTTGTTGCACTTATTATCAAAGTATTAATGGTTGCTGTTGTTTTATTAATTGTTATGACGGGCATGTATGGATACCCGGCTGGAGCTACATTTGGATTAAGCCTTATCATTGCAGGACTCAGCTACTTAGTTGGTGACTTAGGTATTCTTCGCGTTTCTAATAATACTGTAGCAACCATTGGTGATATAGCTTTGGCCGCTGTAGCGATTTGGCTGATCGGGCCGTTAGTGTATGGTACCGGCGTTCCTTTCACCGTTGCTGTTATTTCATCTGTTGTCATCGCTGTAGGAGAGTGGTTCTATCATAAATTTATTGCGGAAGGTGTTCTTCCGGACAGAGAACCTACTCCGCAGTCATAAGTACGATCAAAAAGCAAAAAGCCGGTTTCGTAAACGAAGCCGGCGTTATTTAATTTTAGGAATGCATCAGCCATCGACTGAGCAATGGATACGCTTGCTCTTTTGTTTTTCCATTCATTAGGTGGAGGGAGGAGATAAGATGGAAGTAAAGGTAATGACCTATAACATTCACCATGGCAAGGGAATGGATCGAAAAGTAGATATTAATAGAATTGCAGACGTCATAGCCCAAAGTAACGTAGATATAGTTGGTCTTAATGAGGTAGATAAACACTTTTCCAGGCGCAGCAATCATATGGACCAAATTAGCGTATTAGCTGAAAAATTAAACATGTACGAGGCTTTCAGTGGTTCTCTTACACTAAAATCTAAACAAAGCACACGTCTGCGGCAATATGGAAATGCAATCTTATCCCGCTTTCCGATCCTTACTAAAAAAACTTACCAATTTGATTTTGTCCCCGGCATACTTGAAGGCAGGTCATTCCTGCAGACATCTATCCAAGTAAACAGCAAGGCCGTTTATTTTAACGTAACGCACCTTAGCCTTAATCCGTTTCTCCACCGCATGCAGACTAAGTTTATAATGAATCAGCTTACTGAGAACCCATCTTCTATAATAATGGGAGATTTTAATATGAGACCAGGATCAGAAGGGTGGAGAAAGATAACAAGAAAGGGACAGGATGTTTGGCATTTTGCCGGGAATGGAAAAGGACATACATACCCTTCTCTACAACCAAGATTCAGGTTAGATTATATATTTACCAGTAATAATGTAATTGTTACCGAAGCAAAAGTAGTGACCACTCATCCAAATGCATCAGATCATTTGCCTTTAGTAGCCTGCCTCCGTTTATAATGGAGAACTTCCCAAAGGGACCATACTTTACAAACTCCATTACACAAAGGGTTTGTAGTCTTTTGAATACCCGGCAGCTTGAGATAGCTTATGTAGCTTTTTATTAATAAATTGTTTGTCTAATGAAAGCATAGCCTGATGATCTACTCCCTCAATAATATACTGGGAAAACTCCCATACATTCTTCTTTATTGAAGAATGATTGCTTTCAGCGATTAAAGTTAACGCACCGAGAAGGGAAGAAAGAACAGAGATATCATTCGTTCCGTATTGGCGTATCTGGTAAAAGGATTTATATAAATAATCCAGAAAAGATGGTTTATCATATACCACTCGCAAATTGTTTTCTTTGTCGTTGTGGTAGGCCTGAGGGAGATGCTTCTTGCCCAGCTTTGACAGAATTTTACCTAGATTATCAATGCCATTTATGGCTGTATTGGGGTCATTTACACCCGGGGAAAGAGCCCGCAGGGCAATCTCAACCAGTTTGGTCAGGCCAAACTCAATGTTATCATAAGCAATTTTGCGTATGCCTATGGAAATGTATTTTTGATAGGCCCCATGAATTTCATGTGGCTCTAAAGTATAGATAGAAAGTATGGGGGTGTCCTGGTCTACATATTCTCCGACTTTACGTAATACTTTTACAATTGTATCATCTTTTTCTGCTTGCTTAACTAAGCCGAGTATGTCCACATCCTGGATATATCCTGCTTGATTTCCAGTCAGGGAGATCGCATCTAAATGGGTGAGTTCACCGCTTTCCCAGTCTTGCCACGGTGAATCCTCAGTGAATTCCTTTATGCTGCTGAGGTCATGTTCAATTTTCTCCATTGTTTCCAGAGTGATGGTATGAATTAAATTACTGACCTGAATCCAGCTGCTTACATGATGCACAAAAAATATAAATACAACTAAACATACAATAGCAAAGACAACAGCGATGGCCGGGGAAATATAGCCGGCTTCTGATCCAGGTTCATGAAGAAGAAGCAGAAGAAGGATGGTATAAATAAAGCCTCCGGAAAACACGCCGAGTACACGCTGAGTATTCCGATCAGTGATAAAATTATGCAGAGCACGAGGCGAAAACTCAGATAAGTACGTGGTCAGGACGACAAGAATGGTAGAAAAGGTAATTGTTGTCATGGTCAGCAATGAAGCAGAAATAGAGCTTAAAATGGTTTCTGCCCGATCAAGATCCGAAAACAATAAGTCAGGAAGAATTTGATTTATCATGTCAAACCGGTAAAGGTTTACATCAATCTGTAAGCTGACGTATGCAAAAAGGCATGCAAACAAACCATACACCAAAGGAAGGTACCAAAACCGTGACCGAAGCCAATGGACAAAATGGTGTAATGACATTGGAGCTCCTCCTTTGTACGTTTTACCCCTAGGTTGTGCGAGGGAAGGAAGGATTATCCATAATTAATGGAAGGATAAGAAGAAAAACCTCCCTGCCAGGGAGGCTTTTCATCTGAAAATAGCATTTGCCAGGGTAAAGTTTCTTTCTTGATCATTCCTCTTGCAAAGGGAGTTTGATGGTGACTGTGGTGCCTTGTCCTTCCACACTGTTTATGTCAATTCGGCCATCGTGGTCTTCGATAATCTTAAAACAGACCATTAACCCAAGGCCTGTGCCTTTTTCTTTGTTGGAAAAGAAGGGTTCTCCAAGTCTTTGTATTCTTTCAGAAGGTATGCCGACACCTTCATCAGTAATCCTTATTTCCAAACAGGAATCAGTAATCTGGGTCTTTACAGACAAAACCCCGCCTGTAGGCATCGCTTCCATTGCGTTTTTGATGATATTTAAAAATACCTGTTTCATTTGGTTTTGATCACAGTTTATCAGGGCATTTTCAGCATGAAGGCTTGTCTGTATAGTAATATTATTTAATAGCGCCTGGGCTTCAATGATAGAAAGAATATTTCTCAGTACGGTGATAATGTCTTCTTGTTTGAAGTTGACTGCCTGCGGCTTAGCCAATGTAAGAAACTCATTGATAATCATTTCGATTCTGCTTAATTCTGAAAGCATTAACTCTGTATATTCTTTTTCAATTTTATCCTCGAATAATTGAGTGAAGCCTTTAATAGAAGTTAGAGGGTTGCGTACCTCATGGGCAACAGCTGCTGCAAGCTGGCCTATAACTGACAGTTTTTCCGATCTGCGCAGGAGCTCCTCTGTTTTCTTTCGGTCGCGAATATCTCTTGAAATAGCTGAAATACCGGATATATTGCCGTGTTTATCTCTGATAGGAGAATAAGTTATACTGACTTCAAATAACTCTCTATTTTTTGTTTTTCTCTTTGTTTCATAGTCCACGACTTTCTCGCCTTTTTTCACTCGTTCAAGGAGCGCATTCGTTTCCTCTTGTAATTCTTCGGGAATTAAATTCGTTTGAAGAATGTTAGGATCGTCTGGTGAGTAACCATAGAGAGAGTAAAAGGCAGGGTTTGCTTTCAGCAGTTCTCCGTTTAGCTTAAAAATAAGAATGGCATCAGCGCTATTATTAAAAACAGCTTCAAGAAGTTCTTTCGTTTCTTTTAATTCCCCTTCCATTTCCTTGCGAACAGAGATGTCGCGTCCTATAGTGACCATATACTTTTTCTCGTTGTGATCACTAAATTGGGGCGCTTTTACAATTTCATAGGTTCGAGGCTCGCCATCAGAATGGACCATCTCTTGTTCATATTGAATAAATTCTCCTTTTTCCCAGGCTTCTTTATCTTTTTTCTCCCACTCTGTCTTCTCTACTTGAGAGAACCATCCTGGATTCCACTTGCCTTGAGAACCTGTTTGCGTATAGCTGAGCAATTGCTTTGCCGATTCATTTAATTCAATAAGCCTTCCGTCTTTATCCTGGAAAATAACAAATTCAGGCATTGAATTCAGCAGGACCCTGAGCTCCTCTTCACTTTCTCTTAAGCGCTCCTGTGCAAGTTTTTTATCTGTAATGTCGTTTACTATGCAATAAACTCCCACGGTTTTTCCACCAAGAATAACAGGGATATTCGTAATAAGGAAATAAACGGGATGGCCATTTTTGTTAAGACCGACAGTTTCATAGGAAACAGCCTCGCCATTTACGGCTCTTTGAAAATACCAGTCTGTACTTTCAATGTAATCTGGATGAATATATTGCTGGTAGTAACCATTAAATTCTTCTTTACGATAAGGAAGCATTTTTTCCAGGGGACCGTTGGCCGAGACAATCTTCCCATCCAAGTTAAAGAGAGCAACAGGGTTAGCATTATAATGAAAGAGAGACTTATAGTGCTGTTCGCTTTCTTCGAGCTTTTTTTCAGCGATTTTCTGCTCAGTAATATCCCTGCTTATAACAATAATACGGTATATATCACCATTGTTATTTCCTTTAAGGACGGGCTTTGCATTGCAGGCTACTGTGATATATGTGCCGTCCTTCCTTCTGAATCTCACCTCTATATAGCCTTCTTGCTTTGATTCATGTAAGCAGCTGATTTTTTCCTCAACTTCTGGACGGTCGTCTGGATGAATATAATCAAGTACACTCTTTTGTTCTAATTCCCCTCCAGAATATCCTGTAATGGGCAAGTGGGAAGGAGACGCATATATAACACAGCCCTCTTTGTTGAGAACAGTAATAGCGTCTCCGGCATAATTAGCGATCATCTCATATTCCTGTTTTTCTACCTGTTCCCATTTCTCTTTCATTTTTGTATGCCTGATAGCAAGGGCAATTAGACAGCTGCAGACATGTAGCAGCTTTATATCGTGCTCCGTTGGTGCTGAAGAAGCATTATGGTACATTGTAAAAATGCCCGCGATGTTTCCGTCTATGATTATAGGTTCGCACCAAATTGAGCGTATATCGTATGAAGAAAGAAAGTGGTAATAATTACTCAACTTTTCATTTTCCGAAAGGTCATAAACAAAAGAAGATCTATTAGCATGTACAGTTTCTCCATAGAGGCCGTCTTCTTTTGTGAGCCTTCGTCCATTAAGCCTTGGAGGCAAGCATTCTGTAAGAGTAGGGGAGATCACATCTGCTGCTTTATTTTCGTCTTCTAAAAGGACTAGAGAGTAGTGGGGACTCATCCCAAGCTCTTGTTTCACCACATCAGACAGGGCTGTAAGAATGTCAAGGAGTGAACCTCCATCTAATATTCTATTTGTCATCGTTTCTTTAATTTCAAAAAGTTTTTCAAATGTCGTCAGAGAATGGTTCCATTGAAAAAGGAGGTGCTGTTCATCCAGTACCGTCATATCAGCTGTTTTGAGGCTGCCATTTAGGAGGATTTCCACTTTCTCAGCAGCTTGTTTTGACATAAAAGCTTTGGGCGATAATGTGTACTCTTTAACAACGCTTTCATAAGCAGCAGGTAAATATTGATAGAGGTTGCTGCCGGTTACATCTTCTGCAACTTTTTTCCCTGCATCATTTATAAAAACAATTTTCCCATCTGAATTTGTAATCATAAGAGGAATTTGTATTTTATTAAAAAGGTTCTGAAACATGAGTATATTCTAACTCCTTTGTACAGCAATTACTCGTACAACAGCTTTTTTCCAGCTCATAAGAAAGGAGAAAGTAAGCTGTCGCGCCTATTTCTAGAGTAACAGATTCCATAAGAGCGTGGTATAACTTCCTCCAGTTTTTTACTGAAATTGATATAAGAACCTTTCCATATAATAAAGAAACGTCTGGTTATAGTAGCCAGGAAAATAGGAAACGCAGGCATGCCCCCCAAAAGGAGCCAACAAAAGTGCTGATTGTAAATTGTATTGTTTGTAAGTCTGGTCAAAAGCCTGGGCAACAAATGGAGGTACCAGACCATCGTGTGTTCCTTGGAAAACAAGTGCCGGTGGACTTTTTTCAGAGATAAGCCGAGCTGGATCTGTCAGTTCCTTTGTCCCTTCTATCTCTAAATAAGGGGCTAACCCATTTGCAGGATAGACAGAAATAATCCCTTTCACATGAAGTGATGGATTAATAAAATCATGCACTCCATTAGCGCCAAGTCCTGCAGCATTGGCTAATTGCCCGCCGGCAGAAGCTCCTGAAACAAAGACAGAATTCAAATTAGCACCATATTCCTGGTGGTGCTTAGCCAGGTAGTCTGTAAAAATACCAATATGGCGGACCATATCATCTATGGAAAAACCGGCCACAATGTTTTCTGGCACCTGGGAAAAGGAAAAGAGTTTCTCCTCGTGGCTGAGACCGTATTGAACATCAAAAACAACAAAACCCTGGCTTGCAAAATATTTATTTACCTGGGGATTATTAGAAGAACCTTTATCTCCGGCTGTCCACCCACCGCCATGAATCCTGATCAGCACAGACTGTTTACCAGGAAGGTCTGTTTTCCCTTCTGGAGGAAGATAGGCATCAAATTTCAGCTTGATACCTTTGTCAGGACCAGTGGTCCCTTCATAATAAGGGATGTTTTCGATCACCCGGTACTCCCCAGATCGTTTTCCAAAAAAATAGTCAGGAAGGGAAAAAGGTATGTTCATCATCGTTTGAGATTTTGCCTCTAAAGAAATTAAAGGCTCAGAGGTTATTTCAAAGCTTTGTGTATAGGTCTCCTCTGCATCAACCAGCCAGAAGGGGGTCACAGCCAGCGGGATCAAAAAGACGGATGCAGACCAAACCCCGCCAATGAGTACTGATTTATAGAAAAAAGAGCTTTTTCTGTTTCTGTGCATTTTTAAGAGGAGGCCTGTTAAAGCAAGATAGACAAGGCTGAAAAATACGGCATACTGGGGAAATGTCATTTCGATAATTCCTGCACTTTTCCCGATAATTAAATGAACGGAAGCGTATACACCAATGAAAATGGTGATGGTCAGCAGTATTGTTATCCCTTTTACGGTCAGGCTGTCTGGTATTGCCTTTTCAGAATATGATGCACGCTTATGTAATTTCATGAAAGTTACTATTAAACCTAGAAAGAGTAGAGAAAAGAGCAATACAACTGTAAGCGTGCTTCGAGATGACAAATGGCTAATATTTATTGAAGCGGCTCGGTTTAAGAGAGGAATGGCCACAAAGAATCCGGCGGTTGCCAGTAAATAAAGATAATCGATCCATGAATGAGGGCTTGGCGTAATCGCTGCGACTATATTGCCCAGCAAAGTTAACAGAAGAAGGACCCCAAGGGCATTCCACCAGACATGAAGGGGAGCTGTGGCTAGATATACAGTGCAAAGAAGCAGAGTGAGGATATTGGCACAAAGCAGAAGGATATAGAGCCTTTTATGAAGGTTGTCTGCAGATCTACACAATTGGACCATAACAGCCTCTCCTTGTCAAAATTCAGTTGCCAAATAAGTTCTCACTATTAAGATGCACAGCATAGGGAAAATTACACTTAAAATTTGGACTATTTTATTCGGCATCCTAGTGTATTAGTTATTTTAAGTTAACTATTCTTATCGGAGTAATCAGGTTAATGAGGTAAAAAATGGCTGTTGAGAAGTATTCTCAACAGCCTGACCAGCAGCAAGGCTGGTTTCATTAGTCAGGAGAAATCCAAACGGAAGATGCTTCACTCTGCCTTTTTTAATTCCTCTAAAAGTTCCTGGTATACAGAAAGGTGTTCAGGCTTTTGTGAGATGGATCCGGAAGTTTTCGGAGTGTTGGCCACAAATGTTTCAAACATAGGAATCCTTTCAGTTACACAATAGCGCCTTGTTTCCTGCATAATCTGCTGGTGAAGGGTGGTTTCAAAATTTACTTTGACGGCAAATACACCTGCAATTTCAAGAGAAGGATGATACCTCTTACTAAAGTCTTTGATTGTTTTAATCACCCGCTGTAAAGATCGCAGTGAGGATGAATCGGGCGCGTAAGGGATGAGTACCTGATCAGCAAACTGGATAGCGTTCCCTGACAGCAAGGAAAAGTTTGAAGGCGTGTCCAGTAATATGTAATCATAGGTTTCTCGCAGCTTGGTGCACTTTTCCTTTATTAAATTAAAGGGTGCAGGGTACTTTTCTGGATTGCCTATGACTTCAATATCCACTCCTGCTAAATCATCGTTTGCAGGCAAGAGGTCAATGTAGCGATGAACAGCAGCTGTGATTTTTGAAGGATCAACGTCTTTCATAATCACCTCATAAAGGCTTGTTAAAAAATTATCAATTGTGCTGACAAAAGAAAGGGAGACATCTGCTTCATAATTGGTGTCTATGATTAAAACTTTTTTTCCTTCCTTGGCTAAGTTTCTGGCTAAACTGATAACTGTTGTAGTTTTTAAACTTTCACTCTGATTATTATATATACAAATTACTTTCCCCATATCGATGTTCCTTTCTTTCATATAATAAGACTAACAATAATACGTCGTTAGCAAGAGTCCTGCGCCGATATAATAGATATTCTGTAGAATCTTCCTCTTGCCTTTTTAGTCAATAGAAAAATAGTAAGTAAGGTAAGAGTAAACTATTTCCCTAGTCCCTGCTACCCTAATCGTATGAGAATTAAAAAAGAATATAAATAAAACTAAAGATTCAAATTAACGGCTTCTAGTTTTTTAGCTCAGTCCCCTAAAGGAAAGAAACGCGGCCAGCTCGAAACACGTCACGTAAAACATGAGGGAGACATGTCCATCAATCGATGTGAATGGTTTGGCAGATGATTAGAGCTAGAGCTGTTTGGGATCCAGAGAAGGAAAAACGGGTGTATACATACTGGTAACTCGAGTAACCGGGAGACAGGAAATTAGGATAGGGGGTTCGCTCATACTTGAAATAGAAAAAAGAACCAGCTTTCTGCCGGTTCTTTTTTCTTTATTTTATGTTTTTTACTGAAACTCAGCTGCAATCTCACAGCCTTTTTTGTAGTTTTCTTCTCGTGAAGCTTCAACGATCATTCGTTTATCGAGGCATCTGTCATATTCCGCGTATCCAAACCCGTGGGATTGGTACATCGCTTTTTCCATTTCAGTTGTGTGATTGGAGCTTATCCTATGGATGTCCGATCAACCCTTTCAAAATGTTTTTTTGACAGTAATAATCGTAGCACGAAGGGTAATAGTAAAACAAAAGCGATATACTGTTAAATTTTCTGACAAATCACTCTATATCTTATTTGTTTTGTTTGGTATGTTTTCTTCCTAATAAAACGAATAAATGCTCCTTATTCCTCTGCTTTTTGCTTTTCTCTCAAAATTTGTTGGGAATATAACAAACTAAGTGGCAGATAGTTGAGAAAGATAAAAAAGTTATGAAAAGGAAGGTGGGGTAAGAATAAGATTTAAATGTTTAACGGAAATTAATACGGGAAATCAATAAAATTGGATAACAAAGAATTTTTTCATCTTACGATCGTCCATCACTGTGAGGAGGAATTTCAATTGTTACTTGCAAAAAAGCTTTTATCTGTTTACTACAAGCCCAAGGAAATGGGTCTTTTAAAGTGTTACCGCAAATGGGGGTATCAGCCTTTTAAAGTGATCGATGGATATAAATATGAAAAAAGATAATAATTTTCCCTCTTAAAAGCAGCCAAAGGGTGCTTTTTTTGTTGAGAACACGAATTGCACCTGATTACGGAGGGGGGAAGGGGAAGCAAATTATTTTTTCTGGGATCTGTGTTAGACCTATTCTCCTTTGCATACAGCGGAAAGGCGTCAGGCTAGCTTTATTAAATAAAGATCTAAAAAAACATTTGCCATGGCCGCAGCCTGTTATAAACAAAAAACGGGCATCCTTCTTAGCAAACAAAGATGTAACGAAAAAGTGGTAATATCATTGACAATCATAACTGTAATGTATATTATTACAGTTATAGGTCAACAAAGATGTTGATGACTCACTTATCATTTAGTGAATGTTTGCAGGAGGCCATGGAAATGAACAGTAATTTTACACTAGCCGTACACAGCCTTACGCTTCTTGCCTTGAAACCAGACCGAATGTCTACAAGCGAGGCGATAGCAGAAAGTGCGTGTGTGCACCCAGTACGGATAAGGAAAGTGTTAAGTTTACTGCGAAAGCATGAGTTTATTACTTCAAAGGAAGGTACTGGCGGTGGATTTATTTTTGCGCTTGATCCTGGTCAGATAACATTGTGGGATATTTACCAAGTTACCTCTGAAGGAGCTTTGCAGCCTAAGTGTCCCGATTCTAATGAGGACTGTATTGTTGGGGCGAACATGAAAAATGTCCTGCTGCATATATTTTTAGGAGCAGAAGAGCACCTTGGTGAATATTTAAAAGATTATACAATCAGAGAAGTTGTTAACTTTATCTATATTAAACAAAAGTAATTGACAAGGGAATAAATGTTTTAAGATAATAAACATTGAGGAAGCGTAAAGCTTTCTTTTCAGTTATTTTAAATGTAACAAAAATGACTACAGATAAAAAAGAGCATAGAGAAAGAAATATACGTTAGCAATATGGGAAAAACGGAAATACAATATATAAATAGTGAGGGTAACGGCCGATGTGTCAATGAAAAAGAGCCGCTGAAGGAATCAGAATGGACTGATTCAGGTCGGACAAATACCACAGGAAGGTGAATGCTATTGTTTACAGTAAGTAAAGCATTTGTTGAAGAAAGCTGCTGGGTAACAGGAAAGACACCAAATGGAGAGCTGATCATAGGGTATATTGACAAGATTGATCCGGCAAAGGACATCGTAAGAGTCACAGTAGTCAACTCTGATAACGAGGATATAGTGGGAGATACAATTGAAATGCTTCACCACTGGGTCGAAACAATTCCGAGCTCATTTGAAAAAAGTAAAACACAGCTTGAATTTCTTATAGATCTGGCTTTAGAAACGAAAGATGAAGAATGGTTCTTAGAGCTTTCTGCAGAATGGAAGAAAAAAGAGCAAAAGGAATTATAATAAGGAAAATGTTTTCTTTCATCAGTGGCTTGCAAATCCTTACAACCAGACAGGTGCTGAACGATAAACGGAGGTGAGGGTTTGATTTTAGATTACCCGACTACCACACAAGATGAAGTGGAAAAAGTTAATGAGGAATTAGACGGCAGGAATGCGTTGGACATTGTGAAATGGGGATATGAAACGTACGGTGACGATCTTGTGTACGCATGCAGTCTTGGAGCCGAGGGGATGGTTCTCCTTGATCTTATCAATCGAGTGAAACCGGGAGCAAGAGTAGTCTTTCTTGATACAGACTTTCACTTTAAGCAGACTTACGATCTACTGAAAAAAGTGAGAGAATATTTTCCGGATCTTTCGATAGAGTCCATTAAGCCTGAGCTTTCCGTGAAGGAGCAGTCTGAACAGTACGGTGATAAACTATGGGAAACAGCTCCTGATAAATGCTGTGCTTTGCGAAAGCTGGAACCATTGGAAAAAGAGTTGTCCAAGCATAAAGCCTGGATGTCTGGCTTGCGTCGAGAACAGTCTCCAACCCGAAAGAATACGCAATTTGTCAATATTGACAATCGTTTTCAATCCATTAAAATTGCTCCCCTGATTCATTGGACCTGGGATGAGGTATGGGAGCATATTAAAGAAAATAACCTTCCTTATAACATTCTTCATGACCAGAACTTTCCAAGCATCGGCTGCTTTCATTGTACGTCAGCTGTACTTGATGGGCAGGATTCAAGAAGCGGAAGATGGAGCGGCAGCGGTAAAACAGAATGCGGACTTCATAAGGAATAAGTAAAGAAGCGATCCTCTTTTGAGAGATCGCTTCTTTTGATATGGAAAGTGAGAATTATCTGCTTTGGGCAAAGATGGTATAAATTACGTCTTCTGTCTCCAACTTGACTCCGTTGTTGTCTTTTTCGGTTTTTATCTCTCCACCTAATGGAATCTCGTATACATCACTAGGGAGATCAGTTGGTCCTTCATCAGTTTGAACTGTACCGGATCCATGAAGAATGATTTCTTTAGATGGAATGTAATCATCAATGGACGCTTTATTGTTTTTGACGTCTACAGAATCTAACGTAAACCGGACATTATCTGTATTCATCACTTCATCTTTCCCGGTTTCCAGTTCTTCTTTTTTGATAAAAAGGATATTTCCTTTTTGGGATTCCAGCCATTGTGATACTTGATCTATTTGCTGATCCAATTCATAAGCCTCCTTTAGTGAAATTTTCCATTCCTTTATCTTTACCCCAATATGACCATTTCATTCCTGAAAAGAAGTCAGGAAAAGGTAAATGTCGGCTGTAAATGAAGGGCTCTTAATTCCTTACCCTATGGCTTTCATATGTTAAACAGAAATGAAGCCAAAGGAGGGAAATACGGTAAAAAAAAGCACAAGGCTCCAAAATGGAGCCCGTGCTCGTTAAAATATCGTAAGCTAGGTTGGTTATCTCCCAAAAGGGGAGAAATTAACGTAGTTGTTAAAATACTTTGTCACCATTAAAGATAGAATTCTTTACGATTACATAGTCCACGGTACGAATTGATTCCAGCTTATTTCCTCCGGCATAGGAGATTGCTGATTGAAGATCCTGCTCCATTTCAGTTAATGTATCATGAAGAGATCCTTTGTGCTCAACGTACATTTTCTTGCCTTCCACGTTTCTTTTTTCCCCTTTTTGGTACTCTGAAGCTGAACCAAAATATTCTTTGTAAAGATTTCCGTCTTTTTCAACTGTTTCACCAGGAGATTCTTCATGACCGGCAAATAGAGAACCGATCATAACCATTGTTGCACCAAAGCGTACAGATTTAGCAATATCACCATGAGTCCGAATCCCGCCATCGGCTATTATTGGCTTACTTGCAGCTTTAGCACACCAGCGAAGGGCTGCCAGCTGCCAGCCGCCAGTTCCAAACCCTGTTTTAATTTTGGTAATACATACTTTTCCTGGGCCAATCCCCACTTTTGTCGCATCTGCACCAGCGTGCTCTAATTCTCTTACTGCTTCCGGTGTACCGACATTTCCAGCAATGACAAAGCTCTCAGGGAGGTGCTTTTTAATGTGCTGAATCATGTTGATGACAGAGTTTGAATGGCCATGGGCAATATCTATGGTGATGAACTCAGGAGAAAGTTCTTCAGCTTTTAGCTGTTCAATGAAAGAGTACTCTTCCTCCTGGACTCCAACACTAATTGAGGCAATTAATCCACTTTCTTTCATATCTTTAATAAAATCTATCCGAGTTTCTGGTTCGAAACGATGCATTACATAAAAGTAATCGTTTTCAGCTAGGAACCTTGCGATCTGTTCGTCTATGATTGTCTGCATGTTTGCTGGTACAACAGGCAGCTTAAAGCTATGCCCGCCTAGAGTAACGGTTGTATCACATTCAGAACGGCTGTTAACTACACATTTTGCAGGAATTAATTGAATGTCTTCATAATCAAATACATTGTCCATAATTTACACTCCTAAAAACGAATGATGTAGAGTAAGGGACTTTTAATTGTTCGTCCCTTAGGTAATTTACATCATTTCACGAAAGATGTCAAAGCCTTTTTGTAATATTGTTAGGATTTAACCTTACGTTAACCAGAAAATAGAGCTTAAAAGTTTTAATTCCCTAGAAAAAACAGATACGCCATGGTGCCAGGCACCGCTGCCTGGATGTAACATAAATGAAGAGGATCCCGTGATGTAATGGGGAAGTTATGTTACAGAGAATAGTGGTGCCAGGCACCGCTTCCTGGATGTAACAGAAATCGAGAGGAACCTGTGATGTAGTGGGGAAGTTATGTTACAGAGAATAGTGGTGCCAGGCACCGCTGCCTGGATGTAACATAAATGAAGAGGAACCCGTGATGTAGTGGGGAAGTTATGTTACAGAGAATAGTGGTGCCAGGCACCCTCATAGGCACCCTCATAAGGCACCTTAGAATAATCTTCTGCCTTGGGTGTAAACTAACCCCGTCTAACTGTTATGTATAAGCATATTGTTTGTCGGTTCTTTTCCTAAGGTCGTAAAATTAGGGTGCAACGTTAAAAAACAACACGTAGGAGGGGCTATTCACATGGCTAATAAACGAGTATTAATGGTAGTAACAAATCATACAACGATCTCAGCCGATCATAAAACCGGCCTTTGGTTAGAGGAGTTTGCTGTGCCGTATAATATCTTTAAGGAAAAAGGTTACGAGGTCAAGGTAACCAGCATTAAAGGCGGAGAGGTGCCTCTTGACCCAAACAGTATTCCTGAAGAGAAAAATGAAAAATGGCATGAGGCTGAAGAGGAATTAAAAAACACTGCAAAATTAAGCAGTGACGATGCCAATGGCTTTGACGCTGTTTTCCTGCCTGGAGGCCATGGAACCATGTTTGACTTTCCGGAGAATGAAACCCTGCAGCAGGTTCTACAGGAATTTGCAGAAGAAGACAAAGTCATTGGCTCTGTATGCCACGGACCAGCTGGTCTGGTTAATGTCACCTATAAGGATGGCACTCCACTAGTTAAAGGGAAGAAAGTGAATGCCTTTACGGATGAGGAAGAAAGAGGTATGAAGCTGGAAAAAGAAATGCCATTTTTACTTGAATCAAAGCTCCGTGAAAAAGGAGGAGAATTTGTTTCAGGGGAAAGCTGGAAGGATTTCTCCGTCCGCGATGGAAACCTGGTAACAGGACAAAACCCTATGTCCAGTGAAAGTGCCGCCCATAAAGTGGTAGAAGCCATAGAAAGTTAAGAGCAGGAAGCGTATAATATCATTGGGAAGGGAACTCCTAATATAAGGGAGTTTCCTTTTTTATAAGCAATTACAAATAAAAAAACGAGGAGGTAAATGATGTATATCGTCCATGTATCTATGAAAGTGAAAGAAGATGAAGTCAACAATTTTATTGAGGTGGTAGAAGACAACCGAAAGCACAGCATTGAGGAAGAAGGAATCGTTCAGTTTGACGTCTTTCAAGAAAAGGAGGAACCCTCCCGCTTTTTAATTATTGAAGTCTATAAAGCACCTGAAGACCAGGCAAAGCACCGTGAAACAGAACATTTTGCACGGTTTAAAGAAAGAGTTCCTGAATTGCTTGAAGAGCCTTATACAATTACTACATATAATAATGTATTTGCGTAAGGGCAGCGAGGGGCCACAGACAGTTACATCACTTTGTTATACCAGGCTGAATTTCTATGCCTGGTATTTTTTCTTTCTTGTTCTAGGAGAAGGGGGCGGACATATATTTTTCTCAGGGTGAAAGAGACCTGAAGGGGATGTGAAAGGATGTAAGTAAAAAGAGACAACACATATTGAGGGGAGGAATGAAGGATGGCACTGGATCCACAGTCTAAAGATCTTTTAAAACAGATAAAGGCAGCTGGCAGACCGCCGACACATGCTTTAACACCAGCGGAGGCAAGGGCAGCAACTGATTTCTCAAGTTTCTCTGGAGAGCCAGAGCATGTAGGGAAGGTAGAAAACAAATTGATACCAGGCCCTGAAGGACAGATACCCATACGTATCTACACTCCAGAAGGGGAAGGGCCATTTCCTGCCTTGGTTTACTTTCATGGTGGAGGGTGGGTAGCAGGGGATCTCGATGGAGTAGACGTGTCATGCCGTTTACTTACTAATCGCGCTCATTGTATAGTCATATCTGTAGACTACAGGCTTGCTCCTGAGCATAAATACCCTGCAGCCGTGGAAGATGCCTACGCCGCTGTAAAATGGACAGCTGAGCAAGGGCACACTATACGAGCGGACCCGGAATGGATAGCTGTAGGCGGGGACAGTGCCGGCGGAAATCTTGCTGCCGTTGTATCCTTAATGGCAAGGGACAAACAAGAAGTGTCTTTGAGGTATCAGATGCTAATTTATCCTGTAACCCATCATGCCTATACTACAAGGTCATATGAAGAAAACGGTGACGGGTACCTTTTGACAAAAGACACGATGAAATGGTGCTGGGATCATTACTTAAACAGCCCAGAAGAAGGAAGGGAGCCATATGCTTCCCCTTTGCTTGCAAAAGATCTAACGGGGCTGCCTCCAGCCTTAGTTGTTACTGCCGGTTTCGATCCCCTTCGTGATGAGGGGAGAGCGTATGCTGAACGTCTGAAACACGCCGGTGTCTATGTAGAAGAGGCTCATTATGACGAGTTGATGCATGGCTTCTTTTGGATGCCAGGGGTTATAGATCAAGGAAAGAAAAGTATTGAGAAGGCAGCAGTTTCTTTGAAACAGGCTTTTAACAAGTAGCTGCCTGCAATCAATTAATAAGGGACACTTCCTATTGTAAAAAAGTGTCCCTTATTTTGTTTATGGATGATGGCCCGGAGCGATTAACGCACCAAAGTAGCTGTCATCTTCAGGCTCGCCTTCTAAAATGAGAATAAAGGTTCCAGCCTCCTCTTCCCTGAAGGGGTTGTAGTCTTCCAACTTCTCAAAGGAATCTGCCACCAAATCACTTTGGTAAACAAGGACTTTTCTGAAATAATCAGGCTCTTCATAAGCATCTACTTCCACTGCATCCTCAGGCATCATACCCCGAAGTTCCTCAAGCACTTCACTTTCCGTTCTTCTTGGTTCATCAGTCATTTCAAATTGGGCAGTAACTGAATTTGCTATGCCTTCCAGAAAAGAAACGAGAATGTAATCATCATGGTAACTGATAAGCGTATCACCCTCCTGTGTAGGCTCCCCGTAATTCTCCTCAAACACTTCTTTTCCATCACCGATGCTCCCTGTTTCGCTCACTTTCTCTTTCTTCTGCTGATGTTTCTTCAGAACTGCCGTCCCCGCACGCTGTTAACAGGACTAAGGCAGACAGTCCAAAGGTTAGCCATTTCTCTTTCATCATGCGTCCCCCTGCTTTCCATTTATGTAACTACGAATATTATATTAGTATAATTATCATCAGAAAATATAACAAGCTGTTTCAAAGTGTATCAGCAAAAAAAGAGCGGGTGAGCATATTTCTTGTTTCAAAATACAGTGGTGTTAAACTAAAAACTTAAATATCTACTATACATTGAAAGGATGAGTCACCTTGACTTTGCACCTAGATCTACAATACATCGATGGAAACTGGAAAGAAGGCAGCAGTGAGAAAACGATAGAAAACAATAATCCTTTCTCAAATGAAAGAATTTCCACTATAAAATCAGCATCTGAAAAAGAGGTAAATGAAGCATATTCTGCAGCAGCCCATGCTCAAAAGGAGTGGGCTGTTTATACACCTGCAGAAAAGCAAGGATACTTTGAAAAACTGCTTCAGGTACTTAAAGAAGAAAAAGATTTGATTACAGAGTGGCTGGTAAAAGAATCAGGCAGTACGAGAATAAAAGCAGAAGCTGAGTTTGGGGCAGCTTATGAAGTAACAAGAGAAGCCCTTTCCTTTCCTTCACGAATGAATGGACAAATTCTACCTTCTAATGTTCCAAATAAAGAGAATTACGTATACCGTCGTCCCAAAGGAGTCGTTGGAGTCATCGGCCCGTGGAATTTTCCGTTCCATCTATCTATGCGCTCTGTGGCACCTGCGCTTGCAGCAGGGAATACAGTCGTTATTAAACCGGCATCAGATACACCAATGACATCAGGACTATTATTTGGATATTTGTTTGAAAAAGCTGGGTTTCCTAAAGGAGTCGTGAATGTGGTGGTCGGCCGGGGCTCTGAAATAGGTGATGCTTTCGTCCAGCATAAGGTGCCTAAACTGATTTCCTTTACAGGTTCCACGGAGGTAGGAAGCCACCTTGCATCCGAGGCAGGAAAGCTTCTAAAAGATACGGCCCTTGAGCTTGGCGGCAATAACGCGATGGTTGTCCTGGGTGATGCAGATGTTGACCGTGCCGTAGACGCGGCTATCTTTGGCAAGTTCCTTCATCAGGGCCAAATTTGCATGGCCCTCAATCGCATTATTGTGGATGCTTCTATTCATGATGAATTCGTAGAGAAATTTGTAAAAAGAGTAAAAGACCTTCCTTATGGAGATCCATCAAATTCATCTACGGTAGTAGGACCGCTGATTAATCACTCACAAGTGGAGCGCATTCAAAATGAAGTAGACCGCAGTGTAAAAGAGGGAGCCAACCTTCTAACCGGCGGATCACATGAAGGAAACGTGTTTGAGCCAACAGTTGTAAGTAACGTGACAAAAGATATGGACATTTTCCAAAATGAATTGTTTGGGCCTGTGGTTTCTATTGTTAAAGTACAGTCAGAGGAAGAAGCCATTGAAACGGCTAATGATACAATTTACGGACTTAGCGGCTCTGTCTTTACAAAGGACCGCTTTCGGGGTATGGAGGTTGCCCGTCAAATTGAAACAGGGATGATCCATGTGAATGATCAATCCGTCAATGACGAGGCCCACGTTGCCTTTGGAGGAGAAAAGGATTCAGGGCTTGGCCGTTTTGGCGGAGTATGGGCTCTAGATAAATTTACTACTGTTCAAACTGTAAGCGTGATGTCTGGCTACAGAGAGTATCCATTTTAATAACAAACCAATGATAAATTTGTTTTTGCAGCGATGTTACGTGTCTGTTGCAGACAATCAAATCAACAAAAAAACCGAGCTGGATTGGTTCATTCCAGCTCGGCTTTTTACGTATAGACATCTTTTTTATTTTCTTACATTGTAGACCCAAGCACGGTCCTGATTCATCATTTTTATAGCAGCATAGATTAACAGGAACTGAATGATAATCACAGGTAAGCCCATAAGCCCCGAAATGACTTCCAGGGGAGCGAGTCCGCCCACTCTCATCAAAATTAAAGCTACTGCCGTAATAATAGCGGCTACAACGATACGCAGAAATTTTGAAGGTTCTGTTTTGCTCATATCTTCTGTACTTGTATAAGCTGCAATCGTGTACGTAGTTGAATCTAGTGTTGTAGTTAAGAAGATTAACGCCACAACCATAAAGATAATCAAAGCCACTTCAGGGAGTGGAAGAGAAGAGAGTATCGCAGGAATCGCCGCCATCTCATCTCCATTTTGCACGATATCAAGGACAGCCACTTCACCAGTCAGGTACTTGTAGACACCAAGTCCGCCAAGAACCCCTGTTGCTGCCCATGAAATGAGTGTGGGAGCAAGGAAATACGTGAGGATCATCTCTTTAATGGTCCGACCACGAGAAATCTTAGCCACAAATACACTGTGAAGCATGGCCCATGTAGCACTGTAGGCAAACCAGAAAACTGTGTTGCTCTGGATGTGACTTACGTCACCGCCGGCCAAGGACTCTGTCATGAAGCTTATTTGCAGATAGTTGGAAAGAAGGAAAGCAACACTTTCCGTAAAGTAATCAAGGATGAAAATTCCAGGACCTGCAAACATGATAAAGAGGGCAAAGGCACCGGCAAGGTACATATTGAATTTACTTAGACGCTTTATTCCTTTTTCGATCCCTACATAGGCACTGATTGAAAATAACAATACCCAGATAATCGTTACTATAAGAGTTAAGCCAAACGTTACCTCGATATCAAGTAAGGCTGATAAATTATAAGTGACAATCGGAGCTCCTAATCCCAGAGTTACAGCTGCACCAGCAAGAATACTAATGAGGAAAATAATATCCAGAATCATTCCCCCAAAACCATCTGTAAATCGGTCTCCGAAAATCGAACGGCAGGCCTCAGAAATCCTCATAAGGGGGCGCTTTCTCACATGTAAAATGTAGCCCATAGCCGGCGCAATCATTACAAAAATTGCAAATACCTGAAAGCTCCACATGAACATACTATAGGCGTTCCCCCACAGGATGGCTTCGGTGGACTGAGGGTCTACACCAAGTGGTGGGTCTATTGCCACGGAGGACCATTCAAGCATGCCTGTCCGCATGAGTGTTGAACCTACCCCCATGGCTACGAGAATAGAAGCATATTCAAAAAGAGTGAACCTGGGCTTTTCTGTGGGATCTCCCAATACGACATTTCCATACTTTGAAAATGATAAATACAGTCCTGCCACAACCAGGATGGCCCCGTACCAGAGATACCCCCAGCTGAATGCCCCGACAATAGAGTCAAACACTGCGTTTAATACTTCAAGAGATCCTTCTTCATTGATTGCAAATGGGATACTGATTGCGATAATGATGAATAAGGCGGGTAAAAATATCTTATAATCTATTAATTTCAGTTTTGAATCATTTTCTGTTTTATTTACTTTCTTCGAACTCATCCAATTTCTCCTTCATTTCTATGATTTATATTCTAAGAGGTAGGAGTATTGAAAACATATAAAAGCTGTCTTACAAGTCAACCTTTGTGTAACTTATAATTAATTATTGATTTCACCCATCAAGGTCATCTTTCTGCTCATATGCGCCTTGAAGCTTAACGAATGCAACGCTTCCTAAAACTGTTGATGAAACGGAGCCATCTGCATCTTTTTCCACCAGAGTGAGCTCCTGACTGTTAGGCGAACCTACAGGGATCACCATTTTTCCACCGGGCGCCAATTGCTCAAGCAATTCCGGCGGTATAACAGACGCTGCAGCTGTGACCATGATCCGGTCAAAGGGAGCCTTTTCTTTCCACCCTGCCCTGCCGTCTCCGAGCTTAAATGTAATGTTTTCAAACCCAGCTTGAGCTAATTTTTCTTTAGCTCGTTCATGGAGAGCTTCAATCCGTTCTACTGTATATACTTCGTTTGAAAAAGCAGCTAATAGATCGGTTTGAAACCCAGATCCTGTCCCTATCTCCAGTACCCGGTGATGGGACTCAAGATCCAGAGTAAGTGTCATTTTCGCTACAAGGGAAGGCTGAGAAATGGTCTGGCCGTGGCCAATGGATACAGCCAGGTCCATGTGTGCCATATCTTTATCTGTATTCATATAAAAGCTTCTATTCATCTGGCGAAAGTATTGGATTATCTTTTTTTCCTGTGAACTCATCTCTCCTCACCCCTTTTTTCTCAAAGTAACCAAGAAGGCAAGCAACCATCTTATCTTTTTTCATTTCCCCAAAACGTAGAACGAAAATCATAGATTTTTCAGGGTATTACCTTCATTTCCTGGTAAAGATAACCATGAAATAGTACCCGTCAGAAAAAGCCGTCAAACTTGCATAATGATCAGGCAGCTGGTTTAATAGTAAATTGATTCATCCATCAACCACCTTTGTTTCTGTATACATAAACTAAGACTTCTTTCTTTTTCAGGGCACCCTTTCAATTGACCTTAATCACTTTATACTGGTAAAATTAAGTCCTTTCACGGTAATATTTCTTATTACTTTTATGGAGGAACAGGATGATGCGTATTTTCAGGATATTAAACAACAATGCTGTTGTGGTTGTAGATGGCCCGCAAGAGAAGATTGTAATGGGGAATGGAATTGCTTTTCAGAAAAGAAAGAATGATATCATTCCAAAGGATAAAATTGAAAAGGTCTTTTTGTTGCAGGAGAAGACGTCAGAAAAATTCCAACAGCTCCTTTCCACCCTGCCGGAAACACATATAGAATTGGCAGAAAGAATTATCAGCTATGCTGAAGGGCATCTGGAAGTCCCTTTAAATGACCATATCCATATTGCTCTTACCGATCATCTTTCATTTGCGTTAGAGAGAATGAGAGAGGGGATCCCAATAAAAAATAAACTGACAAGTGAAATCAAGCTTTTGTACAAAAAAGAATTTGAGGTTGGGGTATGGGCAAAAGAAGAAATTAAGAAGGAACTTGGAATAGAGATTCCGGATGATGAAGCGGCTCATATCGCTCTTCATATTCATACAGCCAAGCCTGAAAATGCTACGATGAGTGATACAATGAAGCAAGCAACAGTGATTCATGATTTTATCGCCCAGGTGGAAAATGAGATGAACCTTGAAATTGATGAAGAGAGCATTAATTATCAAAGATTGATTACCCATTTGAGGTTTGCCTTGAATCGCATGGAGCAGGAAAGCGAATTCGAACCCATTGAAAAAGAGATGGCGGAGCTGATTAAAGAAAAATATGAGAAAGCCTACCACTGTGCTAAGATAGCTGCTGAATACCTGAAGAAGGAATATGGAATTACTTTTCCATCGTCAGAAATAGCGTATCTTTCCCTTCATCTCCAGCGTCTCAAAAAGTAGCAAAATTCTTGGTTTTAGTCTTTTTGTTTCTTCTTGACGGTAGCGCTTTCATGTTGTAAACTAAAAAAAGTTAAACTTCATATCGCAGGATTGTGACTGGTAGTGCAGGCAAGACCTAAATTATGTAAAGGGACACAAGAAGTCTGTCTTTTTTGGACAGGACATGTGTACTTTTATATACTTTAGGTCTTTTTTGTTTGCGAAAAAATACAGGGGAGGGTATAAAATGGATCACAAAAAGATCGCAGAGGATTTAATCCCGCTTTTAGGCGGTGAAGATAATATTATCAGCGGCAGTCACTGCGCGACCCGTCTTCGCTTGGTAATTGATGACGAAAGCAAAATTGACAAAGGTGCCGTTGAAGAGCTTGAAGGAGTAAAAGGGGCTTTTTCCAGTTCCGGGCAATTTCAGATTATATTTGGGACAGGCACAGTAAACAAAGTATTCTCTCATTTTGCTCCTCTTGCAGGTCTTGGATCAGGGGAAAAAGAAGATTCAGGCTCTCATAAGGAAGCTGCTAATAAAAAAATGAACCCGATTGCACGTTTTGCACGGACGCTGTCTAATATCTTTGTTCCGATCATTCCTGCCATAGTGGCATCTGGTATGCTGATGGGTCTCCTCGGATTAATGAGCACGTATAACTGGGTTGATGAGGACACTGCTTTATTTATAATGCTCGATATGTTTTCCTCCGCAGCCTTCATCATCTTGCCCATATTAATCGGCTTTAGTGCGGCAAAAGAGTTTGGTGCAACCCCGTATCTTGGGGCCGTTATCGGCGGAATAATGACGCATCCTGAACTGCTCAACCCATGGGGTCTTACAGATGCTCAGCCGGAAACTATGGACTTCTTTGGCATCGGAGTTGAAATGCTTGGTTATCAGGGGACGGTAATACCGGTTCTCTTAGCTATTTATGTCATGGCGAAAATTGAGAAAGTTTTGCGCAGAATCGTTCCAAACGTAGTAGATTTACTGCTTACGCCATTCTTAACAGTCATTTTAACCGGATTCTTTACTTTACTATTTATCGGCCCTCTTGGTCGTATTCTCGGTGATGCGATTACAGGAGCACTAGGGTTTCTTTATGAGACCGCTGGGCCTGTAGCAGGCTTGATATTTGGAGGCTTGTACTCTACCATTGTGTTAACTGGTGTTCACCACAGCTTCCATGCAATAGAAGCCGAGCTCCTTACTCAGATTGGAGGAAATTACCTGCTTCCAATCTGGGCGATGGCAAATGTTGCCCAAGGCGGGGCCACGTTGGCTGTCTTCTTTAAGACAAAAAACAAGAAAACAAAAGAAGTTGCTGTTCCAGCTGCTGTATCTGCGTTTCTTGGTGTTACGGAACCTGCTATCTTTGGGGTTAACTTAAAGCACCGCAGACCATTCATTGGTGCGGCGATCGGGGGTGCCCTAGGCGGAGCATATGTCGTCTTCACACAAGTAATGGCAAATGGTATCGGTTTAACAGGACTACCAATGTTTGCTATTGCCCAGGACCCTATTAATTATGGCATTGGGGTAATTGTTGCTCTTATTGGTGCCATAATTGCTACCCTCCTGCTCGGATGGGATGATGAACCAAATAAATAAGTATTGTTTGAGGCACAACCTCGGCAGGCCTCTTGTGGCTTGCCCGGGTTGTGCTTTTATTAATAAAAAGGTGTAATAGTAAATAATTTCAGGAGGTTAACAAATTGAAAAAAGGGATTGTATCACTTGGTGAGGCGTTAATTGATTTTATTCCTCTTGACAAGGAGAATGTGAACTTTCAAAAAAGCCCAGGAGGCGCACCTGCCAACGTTGCAGTAGGACTGGCTCGTCTGGGAGCAAAATCAACGTTTGTGGGGAAAGTCGGGGATGATGTATTAGGTCGTTTTTTACAGGAGACACTCAGCGAGTACGGAGTAAGAACAGATCATATGCTTCTTTCAGCGGATGTACGAACCGGGCTTGTTTTTGTGACAAACACGGAAGACGGGGAACGGAGCTTTGATTTTTATATTAATCCGAGTGCAGACCGTTTTTTGAAGCCTGAAGAAATTTCAGAAAGGGACTTACATAATCATAAAATTCTTCATTTTGGCTCGATCTCCATGATAAGCAATCCGGCAAAACAGGCCATTATTCATGCTGTCGAACTTGCCAAACAGAAAGGATTGATCATTTCCTATGATCCAAACCTTCGGTTAGGGCTTTGGGACTCTGAACAGCAGGCAAAAGATACGATCATATCCATGCTCGGTAAGGCTGATGTCCTAAAGATCTCAGAGGAAGAGCTTGAATTTATTACAGGTGAGAAAGATATAGATACTGGCGTCGAAAAGTTATCCCAATATCACATCCCGTTAATTGTGGTGACCTTAGGTGCTGAAGGCAGCTATGTATTTACACAGGATGGGAAGGCTCATGTAGACGCTCTGAAAGTCAAAGCTGTGGATACAACAGGCGCCGGAGATGCTTTTGTTTCCGGAATGCTCTATTCATTGAACGAACATGAAGGATCCGTTGACTCCATAACGCTACCTGAAGCTGTTACCATGGCAAGATTTGCATCGGTTTCCGGAGCACTCGCGGCATCTACCAAAGGTGCAATGACCGCACTTCCTGTTCTGGAAGAAGTAAAGAAACATCTGAAGAAAGCGGGGATGTAAGGAATGACTCGTGATGAGCAACTGCGAAAAGAGGCTGCAGAAGCTGTAAGTGAACACAAGAATACAGTCGTTAGTGACCCGTACCGCCTTCACTACCACGTGATGCCTCCTGTTGGCCTGCTGAATGACCCAAACGGCTTTATACAATGGAAAGGTACCTACCACCTTTTCTATCAATGGATGCCATTTAAAACAGGACACGGAGCTAAATTCTGGGGCCATTACTCTTCAACAGACCTTGTCCATTGGAAGGAAGAAGAAATTGCCCTGGCCCCTTCTGAATGGTTTGAAAAAAATGGCTGCTATTCTGGTAGTGCGATTGAGCATAAGGAAAAGATATATGCCTTTTATACCGGGAATGTAAAGGATGAAGAAGGGAATCGAGAGTCTTATCAATGTCTGGCCGTTTCAGATGATGGCCTTACTTTTGAGAAAAAAGGACCGGTCATTGAGGTGCCGAAAGGATATACGGCTCATTTTCGGGATCCGAAGGTATGGGAGCAGGGTGACAGGTATTATATGGTCGTCGGAGCTCAGACAGAGGACCTGAAAGGAGCTGTGGCTCTTTTTAGCTCTGACAATCTAACCGAATGGACTCACGAAGGAATTCTTGCCGGAGGAGATAAAGGAAGGATAAAGGACTTTGGCTATATGTTTGAATGCCCTGACCTTTTTTCCCTGGATGACCAGGATATGCTTATCTTCTCCCCGCAAGGGTTAGAGGCAGAAGGCATGAAATATCAAAACGTCTACCAGGCAGGCTACGTTATCGGGAAATTTGATCCTGAAACCTCTTCCTTTGACCATGGTGAGTTTGAAGAACTGGACCGGGGATTCGACTTTTATGCGCCTCAGACCACTGTTGACGCAAAGGGACGAAGAATCTTATTTGCATGGATGAGTGTTCCTGACCAGGATGAACAGGCTCACCCGACGGTAGATTATAAATGGCTCCATATTATGACTCTTCCAAGAGAGTTGACGATTGTAGATCACAAGGTTATTCAAAAGCCGGCAAGAGAGCTTGAAGAGCTGCGTGAAGGAAGTGGTGTAATACACCAGGCACAGCTGAACGGGGAGACGATCTTTTTACCAGAAATAAACGGTAATACGATAGAATTAATGCTTGAGGATATAGTCATTGAAAAGGGCTGGTTTGAAATAAACATCAATGGAGCTGCTCGTTTGGTTTACTCCTCGGAACAACAATTGGTTACCCTTGAGAGAAAAAGCTACGTGGACGGCACCATGGAGAGACGCCAGTGTCACTTAAATGATTTGGAATCCTTACAAGTATTTGTTGACACCTCTTCTATTGAAGTATTTATCAATGAGGGAAGGGAAACTTTTTCGGCAAGATTTTATCCGGATCCAAAGAATAGTGAGATCACTTTCGGCTCCAGTCACAAATGCAGCTTTGCCGTGAGAAAATGGGACCTCAAAAAGGTCTTCTCCTGACTTTTATTATGCTGTAAGGAAATATTGGTATAGCGGTCTTTCTTATCAAAAGAAGGGCCGTTTTTTCTTTGAATATGGAGTAAAAAGGTGAAGGCTTTTCATAGGATAGGGAAAGCCATAGGGCGTAGTTGTTGTCCAAAATAGAGACACAAAAAAGACGCTGCCGGTAAGCAGCGTCTTTGTGAATTTAATTATTGTTTTTCAACGTTACCCGCTTGTGGTCCACGTTGTCCTTCTACAACTTCAAATGTTACGTTTTGTCCCTCTTCAAGAGTTTTGAATCCGTCGCCTTGGATAGCAGAGAAGTGTACGAATACATCGTCAGCACCTTCACGCTCAATAAAACCAAATCCTTTTTCTGCATTAAACCATTTAACTGTACCTTGTTCCATGGAAAAAATCCTCCTAGTGCTTTTAAGCACGATAATTCTTAAACTTGCTCTACTTGGTGTTAAGACGAAGCGGGTTACCCTTTTTCTTCTTGAAGCAGTGAACAATCTTAAGTAATAATAGCTTACCATTATCCTGAACTAAATACAAGCTCTATGAAAAAATCCTATGATTATAAATGTTAGGAAAAATTTACAGGAGTGTGAGCCCATTAGTGAGGATCATCTAAAAAGATAGGAAAGCGGGAGGACTTTTCGTCTCACCGCCTGCCTACTCAGCGATCCATTCCTTTGCTTTTTCCTGCTCTGATAAAGTAAATCGACGGATATCCGTGTCGCTTGCCATATCCACAATTTTAGAAACAGCATCAAAGAGCTTCTGGTCTTCATCACCTACGAGGCCCAACTTTTCAATATAACCCAGATGATCTTTTAAAAAACTGATCCGGCTTTCTATCGTAGTAACTTTCCGAAACACAAAGTGGGGAAGAACAATCATGAGCCGGACATTTTCATACTTATTAATACGGGATTTAACAGTTTCGGCTACCTGCTGGAATTCTTCTTCGGTAAGTGTTTCCTGGGCCTCAAAGGCCACAATCTCTTTCTCACTTATGGGAAGCTCTTTAATCATGTGCCTCACCTCCGCGAAGTAGTGTCCTTTTATAATACCCGTTCCATCGGACACAATAATCGGATGATTAAGAGAGAAACAATTCATGATTTAAGCAGATTGAGGGAAGGGTGTATCTTTTATAGGAATAGTTAAGGGGGTATAGAGCATAAGGAGGAGAGGTAGGATGTTATGTTTGAAAAAGTGAAATTTAGTGCCTGGACGTTGGTTTTTATTGGCGCGATAATGCTCATCATTGACTTTGAGGCAATGTGGATGTACGCATTGAGCGCCATGATCGTTGGTATTATCTTGCATGTCATCGCTTCACTTGTCGTAAAAAAAGACAAGCCTTTATTATGCAGAGTGGGTTTCCATAACTATGAACACAAGGGTTATGATCAGGAATTGAAGTCTGTTCGTGTGTATGTTTGTAAAAGATGCGGGTATCAAAAGAAGGCAATGCTGGGGGGAGCAGGATGAATAAGGGGAGGGGGGCCCTTTAAGAAGAGGGTCCTTTCTTTTATCTCCTCAGTTTGTATAAACATGGTCACCATTTTATAACAATTAGAGAAAGTAAAAAATTATTGAGAAAAGATTTTTTATGTTGTTATTGTCACCTGCAAATGTTTTTGCTAAAATCGTTTCATAGCTAATGATTATGAAAACGAGGTGGTCGTCATCCATTCTTTTGATAATGATAGTGAATTGCTTCCGGAAGAAATTGATACGATCAATCATTTAACGAAACTGCCTATCGAATCATTACATTTAGAATCTATCGCAGTGGTTACAAATATTTATCGGATTGCACAGGGCTTGAGAAATAAAATGGAGCGTGAAGTCCTTGCAGATTACGGACTCTCCTGGACTGCGTTTTCCATCCTTTATGATTTGTGGGTATGGAAAAGCGTTGAAACAAAAAGAGCTGCAGAACTTTCAGCAGTGAGCAAAGCGACGGTTAGCAACATAACGAAAACACTGGAGAAAAAGGATCTTTGCCAGCGAAGTACAGATAATCGCGACAGACGCATTACGTACCTTTCGATCACCGAAAAGGGAAGGGAAGTCATGCAGGAGCTATATCCTCGCTTTCACCAGGGAGAGGTCGAGATTGTCAGTAGTTTACGGGAAGAGGAAAAAAAGCAAGTCTCTGAACTGTTGCGAAAAGTAATTAAAGAGAACAACTTTTAAGTAAAAGTAAATATAAAAAATCGATGATAGGAACTTAGTAGTAGTCTACCTCCCTGTTGCAGAGAGTCAGTGGCTGGTGTGAACTGACATAAAGGCAGCTATGAATTACCTCCTTGAGATGTCTTTGTGAATGTACAGCAGCAAAGAACGGGTGATACCGTTAAGGAAATGAGTGGAAGAGCAGTTCATGCTCTTCAAAAAGGGTGGTACCGCGTACAACAATAACCACGTCCCTTTAGCAGGGGCGTGGTTTTTTTATATTTTATTTAGAGAAAGGAAGACGATGATGAGTACAAGTAAAAAGCAATTAACAGAAGATCAGGCAAGAGAAGTCCAAAGACAATTAGATCTTTACGTGCAGGGAGTTCGTGAGATTATACCAACCGAAGAGCTGGAAAACAAATTGTTGAAATCAATTGTTGAAGGCAAGCCATTAAAAATTAAGCTTGGATTAGATCCTTCGGCTCCAGATGTTCACCTTGGCCACACGGTGGTACTTAATAAAATCAGGCAGTTTCAAGAGAATGGCCATACCATTCAGCTCATTATTGGTGATTTTACTGGAAAAATCGGAGATCCTACAGGGAAGTCTGTTGCCAGAACGCAGTTGACCGATGAAGGAGTACGACAAAATGCAAAAACGTACTTCGAACAATTTGGAAAAGTAATTGATATGGAGAAAGTAGAACTTCACTATAATTCAAAATGGCTCAGTCCCTTACAATTTGAAGAGGTGATCAACCTGGCCGGGAAGGTCACTGTTGCCCAGCTCCTTGAACGAGACGATTTTGAGGAGCGTATGGCATTTCGTAAACCGATCTCCCTTCATGAATTTTTCTATCCGGTCATGCAAGGATATGATTCTGTCATTTTAGAAAGTGATATAGAACTTGGGGGAACCGATCAACACTTTAATGTTCTTATGGGCAGGCACTTTCAAGAAAGGTTTAATAAAGAACCTCAGGTAGCGATGTTAATGCCTTTATTGGAAGGCCTTGATGGTGTAGAAAAGATGTCAAAGTCAAAGAAAAACTACATTGGTATTGATGAAAGTCCAAATGAAATGTACGGAAAAGCAATGTCCATTCCAGATGAGTTGCTCAACAAATACTTTGAACTCATTACAAACTTATCCCCAGCTGAGGTTGAAACGATAAAAAACGAGGTACAGTCAGGGGAGCTTCACCCAAGAGATGCCAAGATGCTATTAGGAAAAACGGTTGTTGAGATGTATCACGGAAGGGAAGCAGCTGAACAGGCAGAGGGGCACTTTGTCTCTGTCTTTCAACAAGGAAAAACACCAGAAGACATTCAAGAATATGAATGGGAGGGCAACGCCGAAGTGTCCGTAATAGATCTACTTGTTCAGCTGGATCTTTTGAAATCTAAAAGTGAAGCCCGGCGTATGATTGAAAATAGAGGTGTCAAGGTGGATGGGAACAGAATAGAAGATACGGGAGCTGTTATTACCTTGAGTAATGGCTTAATCGTACAAGTAGGAAAACGTAAATTTGCTAAAATAAAATTATAATCGAGGGGAAGGTACAACGTTTTGTTGTACTTTTTTTTGATAATTTCTTCTTGGGGAACTTTTAAAATATTACATGGAAGTATAGCTTATTCTATTGATTCTAATCTAGCTAAATAAAAAGACCCAAGTGATCTTTTCTTGGGTCTATCTTAATAAACGTAATCTTTTAAAGAAAAGGTTATGGTTAACCGCTTATAGCTGATTTTTTTTCTTCTTCATTGGAAGTGTAAGTAAGCCTTTCTTCTGTATCAGGATGGAAGAAATGTACTTTATGCATATTGAAAGCAACCTCTAATTTACTGCCACTAGCGATATCCGTTCGGGAATCAATCTTTGCAATCAATTTTTGGCCGCCTATGGTACTGTTAAGTAATGTTTCTGCTCCATTCATCTCTGCGACCTCAATATCTAAAGTGATCTTTGAATCTGGTGAAGAATCGATAAATAAAAGCTCATCATGAACATCTTCAGGTCTTATCCCTAAAATCAATTTATTATGTGGCAAAGATTCTTGTTTTAATTGCTTAAGCTTTCCTTCTGGAATAGTTATTTCTGTGTTTTCTGTTACAAATTTGTTATTTTTTAATGTTCCCTCAATGAAATTCATAGCCGGAGAGCCTATAAATCCACCAACAAATACATTTATTGGTTTTTCATAAACCTCTTTTGGAGTACCTACTTGTTGGATAACTCCATCCTTCATTATGACTATCCGACTTGCCATAGTCATTGCTTCCGTCTGGTCATGGGTTACATATATCGTTGTAGATTGAAGGCGTTGATGGAGCTTAATTATTTCAGCACGCATTTGCACGCGTAGTTTTGCATCAAGGTTTGAAAGCGGCTCATCCATAAGGAAAACTTGGGGATCTCGTACAATTGCCCTTCCAAGCGCAACTCTTTGTCGTTGTCCTCCAGATAAAGCTTTTGGTTTTCTATTCAAATAGTCTTTTAAACCTAGAATGTCTGCTGCATTATCCACTCGTTCTTTAATTTCTTTTTTGCTAAACTTTCGAAGCTTCAGACCAAAGGCCATATTATCATATACACTCATATGAGGATAAAGAGCGTAATTTTGGAAGACCATAGCTATATCTCTGTCTTTAGGAGGGATATCATTCATTCGCTTTCCATTTATAACCAAGTCTCCATTACTAATATCCTCGAGCCCAGCAATCATTCTTAATGTAGTAGATTTTCCACAGCCTGATGGACCAACGAAAACAATAAATTCTTTATCTTCTATATCCAAATTAAAATTTTCTACAGCTGTGACATCTCCACCGTAAATTTTATAAATCTCATTAAGTTTGATTTTAGCCATATTCTCACTTCCTTTTTAAAGTGTAAGTATGTTTCTAGTATAAAATCAATGTAAGCGTTTTAATATATTACATCTGCATCAAAATAAGTTTCATAGTTTGTGCAGGTTGTATAACAGAAAGGTGAACTACTTTAGTACATATGACGTTTTATACTACTGTAACTTTGTTAGCGGATAAAAAACGTTCTATTGCAAAAGCAGAAGACCCTAAAGCGCATGAATATATACCTTGATTTGAGAAGGTAACAGAAGTAGTCTCATAAAAATATGGAAGAAGCCTTTGCTGTAATACCAGTTTTATAGGATTTTGCAACCATTTCTCTAGTTTTGAGAACCTATTTCCAATGATAATCTGTTCAGGATTAAAAGAATTAATTATATTAGCTAATCCTATCCCAACGAATTCACCAACTTGAGAGAAAGTATTGATTACCTCCATATTTCCTTGTTGAGCTTTCTTAATTAGTACCTCTAATGTAAGCTCTTCGTCTGAAAAGTGAGGGTTTAATCTGTTGATTATTGCACTTTCTGAGCTATAAAGTTCCCAACATCCTTTATTCCCGCATTCACATCGTTTACCGTTAGATTCAATTGTAAAGTGACCTACTTCACCAGAGATTCCTAAAGCCCCTCTATATAACTGATCTCTTATAACTACACCCGCTCCTATCCCTACCCCGATGCTTACGTAAATTAAATTTGAAGAGTCTCTCCCTCCACCATAAATTTTCTCTCCGTGAGCTCCTGCATTTGCTTCATTCTCAATTGTTATTGGTACGTTAAAATGTTCTTCCAGATATTCTTTTAAATGTACGCCATGCCAATCGAGGTTAGGAGCAAAAAGGATTCTTCCTTCATTGTTAATAATTCCAGGTACTCCAACTCCAATACCAATAATTCCGTAGGGTGAGTCTGGAGATTTTACTCCAATAGATTCAATTAAGCTTTTTAATTGTTGGAACACAGCTGCTGGTTCTTTATCAGTAATAGTAATTTCTTCTCTTTCAAGAATGTTTCCTTGTAAGTCAGTAAGAATAGCAAGAGCATAATTAACACCAAGATCAATTCCAATTGAGAAGCCTGCGTTTTTATTAAAGTAGAGCATAACAGGTTTACGACCACCACTGGATATGCCAGACCCTATTTCTTGAACGAATTGTTCTTCTAATAATTCGCTAACAAGGCTGGAAACAGTAGCTTTATTTAAACCTGTTAACTTAGAAATTTGAGCTCGAGATATAGGACTATTATTTTGGATCTTATTTAATACGATAGATTTATTTATTTTTTTTACAAGGCTGTGATCTCCCGTTTTCATAGGTATCCCTCCTGTAACAACAATTTTGGCAAAAAGTAGCATGAATTTGAAAAAATTGAAAAATAATTTATAAGTTTAAAGTAATAATACCTTAAACATTACGGAATTATCAATAAACTTAGTTTAATAATATAACAAAGTTATAGGTGTTTTCTATTAGTTTAAAAGCAATGCATTAGAGTTAAGAATAATTTAACAACAACAAAAGTTATATATTCTAGGAAAAAACTGCTCAATAAATAACTAAATATTGAAAAAACTATTTACATAAGCCTAGACTATAAGTTAAACTTCAATTAGTTTATATAGTAAACAAACTAATGGAATTGAAGGACAGTGTCTATAATTTTTTAATTACTTTATTAAAGGATGGTGTGTTTTTTGAAAGCGTCTACAAAAAAAATAGGAGTTTTGACAGTTTCAAGTTTAGTATTATTGGCAGGCTGTGGAAACGGAGCGGAAGAAGGTAGTACTGGTAATGAGGATAATGGCCAAATTACCTTGACTGTTTGGGACTATTTTGAGAACGATGCTGCCCATGGTAGACAACAAATTGAGTTGCTTGAAGCATATGAAGAAGAAAACCCCCACATAACCTTTGAACGTACTTATGTACCAAATGCAGATCTTAATCAACGTATATCACAAGGAATAGCAGGTAATCAATTACCAGATATAGTCTTAGTAGATAATCCTGCTCACCAAGCGTTTGCTGAAGCTGGTGCTTTTGCAGATATTACAGAGGAAGTGGAAGAGTGGGGAGAGGCGGAACATTATTATGAAGGAGCATGGGAATCTACTATATTTGATGGAAGAAACTATGGGATCCCTAATAATAGTAATGCATTAGCTCTTTTTTATAATGTTGATATGTTAGAAGAGGCTGGTATTACTGAACCTCCTGATACTTGGGAAGAACTGGAAGAGGTAGCTAGTCAGTTAACCACTGATGACAGGTACGGTTTCGCATTTAGTGCTGTAAGAGATGAACAAGGCACCTTCCAATACCTTCCTTTTCTTTGGCAGGCAGGAGCGGATCTAGACAGCTTGTCTAGTCCAGAGGCTATATCTTCTATGGAGCTTCTGCAACAAATGATCGATGAAGGATCAATGTCTGAAAACGTAATTAACTGGGATCAACAAGATTTAAGAACTCACTTCCAGCTTGAAAACGTGGCCATGATGGTTAATGGCCCTTGGCAAGTTCCAAATATAAGAAATGAGGCTGAAGATTTAAATTGGGACGTAGTTACTATGCCTGCAGGAAATCAGGAAGCGTCCATCCTGGGTGGCGAAAATTGGGCGATTACTTCGGCATCTGAACATAAAGAAGAGGCTTGGGAATTTCTAAAGTATACTCAACAGCCAGAAATTTTAGGACCAACTCATGAGGATGGAGGGCGATTACCAAGCAGAGTAGATGTAGGCGATGACGATGATTACATTTGGAATCAAGATGAGCAATTAAGAGTCTTTATAGATCAGCTAGAAACGGCTCAACCAAGGGCATACGGAAGCAACTATCCTGAAATTTCAACAATCATTCAAGAATCACTTCAAAGATCTTTAATGGGGGAAGATGTTGAGGAAGTCTTAAATGAAGCAGATGAACGCGTTACTCCTTTGTTACCTTAACCAAGTACCACATTGTCACTATAAGGAGGGTAAAGATGGAAAAAAGAGTAACTCAACTTGGAAGGAGCAAAAATTTGCTTCTTCCAAGGTTGATTTTTAAAAAAAGCTTATTTAAGTATTTGTTTCTTTTACCAGCTCTATTATATGTCTTGATATTCATGATTTACCCTATCGCCTATAACATAATACTTAGTTTTCAAGATGTAACCTTAATGAATTTAGGAGCTGGTGGATCATTTATTGGAATTGAAAACTATGTACAAGTATTACAGAACCCTTTATTCTTAGCAGCTTTAGGTAACACGCTCATTTATACAGTTTCTTGTATCGTATTGCAGTTTGGGATCGGATTTTTGTTAGCTTTGTTTTTTAATCAGGATTTCCCTTTTAGAAACTTTTTTCGTTCTATATTATTGTTAGCCTGGATGACACCAATGGTTATAACAGGGACATTGTTTACTTGGCTGTTAGATGTTGATTACGGAATTATCAATTACTTACTAATACAATTGGGGTTCATTGATCAATCGGTTAATTGGTTAGGACAGCAAAGTACAGCTCTGTTTGCAGTGATAGTAACGAATGTTTGGATAGGGATACCTTTTAACATGATCTTAATCCTGGCAGCGCTTCAATCCTTGCCAAAAGATATCTATGAAGCAGCTAGAATAGACGGGGCTTCAAAAATAAGATCATTTTTCTCTCTTACATTGCCACTGTTAAAACCTTCTCTATTAGTAATTCTTGTACTAGGTATTATCTATACCTTTAAAGTGTTTGATTTAATTTTAATAATGACTGGCGGCGGTCCTGTAAATTCAACTTATGTTCTACCTTTTTATGCATATGAATTGGCTTTTGTAAATTATGAATTTAGTCTAAGTGGGGTAGTATCAACTGTTATATTAGTCATTTTAACTTTTGTGGCTCTAATCTACATCTATTTAAGTAGAAAGGAGGAGACAGAGTGAAGAAATATACACCTAAACAATATTTGTTATTTGTAGCAGCAATATTTATAACAGGTATTTTTCTCTTCCCAATTTACTGGATGATTGCCACTTCCGTTAAACCATCATCAGATATATTTGCTATCCCTCCAGTCATTATTCCTGACACTCTTGATTTCAGTGCTTATATAAACAACGTGATTGAAGATCAAAGTGTTCTAATGTATTTGCGCAATTCTTTCATAGTAGCTATAGGAACTACCACTTTGACTCTCTTGCTAGCTCTTCCTGCTGCGTATGCGATGGCAAGATACAGGTTAAAAGGGACTGGAGCATTTTTGCTTATCCTTCTTGTCACGCAAATGGTTCCTGGAATCATGATGGCAATGCCGTTGTTTATTTTCTTCAGTAATATGAATTTACTCAATAGCTTTCCAGCTTTAATACTAGGCAACACTACAATAGCGCTCCCATTTGCTGTATTAATCATGAGACCATTTTTTCTCTCAATCCCTAAAGGCCTTGAAGAATCTGCTCTCATTGATGGTTGTAACCGTTTTACAGCATTTATAAGAGTTGTGTTACCACTGACGGGTCCCATGCTCTTAACCGTTGGGACATTTAGCTTCTTATTTGCTTGGGGAGATCTAATTTTTGCATTAACGCTTACTTCAGATGAAAGTGTTCGACCTTTAACAGTAGGAATTACTCAGTTTATAGGACAATATGGAACACAGTATGAAAGCTTAATGGCTGTGGCCACTGTAGCAGCGCTTCCGATAATCATATTGTTTATAGCAATGCAAAAGTACATTGTTAGCGGTATTACAGCTGGATCTGAAAAGTGATAACTCACCTTTTACTACCATACAAAATATTGGAGGTATAGAAATTGAACAATTACTTTAAAGTAGAAAATCAAAGGCTAGTCAGGTTATATGACAGTGAGAAGCTCTGGGTAGAACCGTGGGGAGAAAATAGTTTTAGAGTGCGTGCCACTCATATGGAGGCCATGCAAAATGAAAATTGGGCATTGCTTCCTCCTGAAGACTTTGAGGCAGATATTAGAATTTATGAAGAGAAAGCGGTAATAAAGAATGGAAAAATCAGTGCTGAAATTACAAACGGCGGAAAAATAACTTTCTTTAATAGTAAAGGAGAAATACTTTTAGAAGAATTCGTACGAAAAAGGGATAAAAGAGATGATGTCAAGGAGTTTAAAAGTGCCTTAAATATTGAAGCTAGAGAATTCAAGCCAATCCTCGGTGGAGATTACCAGTTAACTCTTCGGTTTGAGTCGGACCCAAATGAAAAAATCTTTGGAATGGGTCAGTATCAGCAATCAAATTTAGATTTAAAGAATTGTACGTTAGAGCTAGCTCATAGGAATTCTCAATCAACAGTACCTTTTGCCTTATCTAGTCTAGGTTATGGTTTTTTATGGAACAATCCAGCTATTGGGAAAGTTACTTTTAGTAAAAATATCACTGAGTGGTTTGTCCAATCAACGAAACAGTTGGATTTCTGGATTTCCTCTGGTGACACTCCAGCAGAGATAGAAAAACAGTATGCAAAAGCCACAGGAACCGTTCCTATGATGCCTGATTATGCGATGGGCTTTTGGCAATGTAAATTACGTTATCAAACACAAGAAGAGTTGTTAAATGTTGCTAGAGAGTATAAAAGAAGAAACCTTCCTATTTCAGTGATCGTTATAGATTATTTTCATTGGACAAATCAAGGAGACTGGAAGTTTGATTTAGATTACTGGCCTGATCCTGATGGGATGATCCAAGAGTTAAAAGAGATGGATATTGAATTAATGATTTCAATTTGGCCGACTGTAGATAAAACTAGTGAAAATTATGAAGAGATGCTTCAAAAAGGGTTGCTTGTTCGAACTGATAGAGGAATTAGAACAACCATGGATTTTCTAGGGAATACGGTATTCTTTGATGCAACAAACCCAGATGCAAGGAAATATGTTTGGGAAAAAGCAAAGAAAAACTACTACGATAAGGGTACTAATCTATTTTGGTTAGATGAAGCTGAACCAGAATACTCTATATATGATTTTGATAACTATAGGTACCATAAAGGTCCAAATGTTCAGGTAGGTAATATTTATCCGGCTATGTACGCTAAAACTTTTTTTGACGGAATGAAAGAAGAAGGTCATGAAGGGATTATTAATTTAGTAAGGTCTGCCTGGGCGGGAAGTCAACGATACGGAGCTTTAGTCTGGTCAGGTGACATAGATTCAAGTTTTAAATCTCTTAGAAACCAGTTTTCTATTGGATTGAACATGGGCTTAGCCGGTATACCGTGGTGGACCACAGACATAGGAGGATTTCATGGAGGTTACCCAGATGACCCTTCTTTTAGAGAATGTATTGTTCGTTGGTTTCAATTTGGAGCATTCTGTTCTGTATTCAGGCTTCATGGAGATAGAGAACCTCATTCCGAACCATTAGGCACTAGCGGTGGAGGTCTCAGGGATAGTGGCTCTGATAATGAAGTTTGGAGCTACGGAGAGGAAGCATATAACATATTCAAAAAGTATATGACCATCAGAGAGAACCTTCGTCCTTATATCACTAAGTTGATGGATGAAGCACATCAAGATGGAACACCACCGATGAGGCCACTTTTCTATGATTTTCCAAAAGATAAAGAAGCATGGGACATAGAAGATACTTATATGTTTGGGCCAGATCTTCTAGTAGCACCTATTTTTTATGAAGGTGAGCGTTCAAGGAAGTTGTATTTGCCAGAAGGACAGGTTTGGAAAGACGTAAACACTCATAAAACCTATGAAGGTGGACAATTTATAGAATGTTCTGCCCCGCTAGAGTCTATACCAGTTTTTCTAAGAGAAGGGTCCGAGTTATCAGTAAATCTTTTTGAAGAATAAAAATATTACGTCACTAAGAGGTGTGAGAAATGGATTATTTTAAAAATATAGAAAAAATAAAATATGAAGGAATGAACAGTAATAACCCTCTTGCCTTTAAGCACTATAATCCTGATGAATTAATCGCAGGAAAAACAATGAAGGAACTTCTTCGTTTTTCAGTTGCCTACTGGCATACATTTACCATGGATGGCTCCGATCCATTTGGATCTCCTACCATGCAGCGACCATGGGATCAATATAGTGGGATGGATCAGGCTAAAGTTAGAGTTGAAGCAAACTTTGAATTCATCGATAAGCTTGGCTTTGATCACTTTGCTTTTCATGATGTAGATGTGGCTCCAGAAGGAAGTAACTTAAAAGAGTACAATCAAAATCTTGATGAAATTGTTAGTCTTCTAAAAAAACAAATGAAAGCCCAGAATGTTTCTTTACTATGGAATACTTCCAATATGTTTAGCCACCCCCGCTTTATGTTTGGGGCAGCTACGTCAAACAATGCTGCTGTTTATGCTCATGCAGCAGCTAAAGTAAAAAAGCAATTAGAGATAGCAAAAGAGCTTGATGCAAAAAATTATGTATTCTGGGGCGGGCGTGAAGGTTACGAAACACTTCTTTATACAGATACAAAATTTGAGCTTGATAACCTGGCGCGTTTTTATCATATGGCAGTTGATTACGCGAAAGAAATAGGTTATGACGGTCAATTTTTAATAGAGCCAAAGCCTAAAGAACCAACAAAGCATCAGTATGATTTTGATACGGCTACAACTTATGCTTTTTTACAGCACTATAATCTGACAGATCACTTTAAAGTTAACATTGAAGCCAATCATGCAACGTTGGCAGGCCATACATTTGAACATGAATTACGATATGCTAGAGAGCACGGTATCCTAGGCTCTGTAGATGCCAATCAAGGAGACATGCTTTTAGGATGGGACACTGATGAATTCCCATCTGACATTTACAGTGCTGTGTTAGCAATGTATGAGATACTCAAAAACGGAGGTTTAGGTAACGGGGGACTCAACTTTGACGCCAAAGTTCGTCGACCTTCTTTTGAACCGATTGATCTCGTGCATGGACATATCGTAGGAATGGACACTTTTGCCTATGGCTGCAAGGTTGCTCAACGATTAATAGAAGATCAAGTCTTTGAAAATATCATTGCTAAGCGTTACTCTAGCTTCGAGGAAGGAGTTGGAAAAGCTATCATCGAAAATAAAGTTTCCTTTAAGGAACTTCAAGAGTATGCAATGGAGAACACTATTAAAAATGAATCCGGACATCAGGAAATGATAAAAGGAATATTGAATCAATATATTCTGCAAGCTGGAGTGCCGGCAAAGGTGTAAAACAAAGCAGGAGCTGCAGGCAAGAAGCAGCTCCTTTTTTATAGAGGGAATTTTACCTAGAGGTCTAAAATTCAATCAAAATGTAGGAGTGGAATGGATGGAATATGTAATTGGCATAGATCTAGGAACAAGTAGTGTAAAAGCTTTACTTGTAGATAAAAAAGGTAATGTAGCAGGTGAAACAACAGCCACGTATCCCATTTTTCATGACCATGATAGGTATAGCGAACAAGCTCCAGACGATTGGGTTAAGGAAACAAAAAATGTATTACGTGAACTTATTAACAAATATGATTTAAATAAAGACGATATCAAGGGATTAAGCTTTTCTGGACAAATGCACGGTTTAATTTTATTAAATGAAGAAAACAATCCATTAAGACGAGCTATTTTATGGAATGACACAAGAACAAATGAAGAGACAAAAGACATAGAAGAGGTCATCGGCCAAAATCGATTATGGAACATCACAAAAAATAACCCATTGGAAGGCTTCACTTTACCTAAGTTATTGTGGGTGAAAAAGAATGAACCATTGATATATAAACAGGCTACAACCTTTTTACTGCCCAAAGATTATGTTCGTTATCGTCTCACTGGAAGAATGGGAATAGATCTATCAGATGCAGCAGGCACTCTTATGCTCGATTTAAACAAAAATGAATGGAGTACTGAGATCCTGGAAGAGCTGGGGATTCCCCACCATTTATGTCCGCCTGTTTTTCCATCAGATACTTACTGCGGCGGACTTCTTGAGGGTGTTGCAGAAGAAATCGGTCTTTCAAAAGATACAAAGGTATTTGCAGGAGGGGCAGATAATGCATGTGGGGCTGTAGGAGCTGGGATATTATCTAAAGGGAAAACAATGTGTTCTATTGGAACCTCAGGCGTGCTTTTAACTTATGCAGGGGAGGAGAAGACGCATTTTAATGGAGATCTTCATTTTTTCAATCACGCCCCAGACGGTAAGTATTATGCTATGGGTGTAACTCTTGCTGCTGGTTACAGTTTGCAATGGTTTAAAGAGGTATTTTTAAAAGAACAGGATTTTAGTGAATGCATTGCTGCTACTGCATCTTTACCAGTCGGTTCGAGAGGTCTCCTTTTTACTCCTTATCTAGTTGGTGAAAGAACTCCGCATATAGATCCTTTTGTCCGGGGCTCTTTTATTGGAATGGATTCTTCTCATAGGAAAGAAGAGTTTTTGAAAGCAATCATGGAAGGAATAACTTTTTCTTTAAAAGAATCGCTAGATATTATTCAAGAAAATGGAATGGAAATAGACACTGTGATAGCTATTGGAGGCGGTGCTAAGTCGGAAGTATGGCTGCAAATGCAGGCTGACATTTTTGGGAAAAAGGTAGTAAGTCTTACAAATGAACAAGGCCCGGCAATGGGGGCTGCTATCATTGCGGCTACAGGTTGTCAGTGGTTTAGTTCTCTTCACGAAGCCGCCCAAAATTGGGTGAAGGAAGGAACAATAGTGACTCCCCAACCATCGAATGTTAAAGAGTATGAAAAGCTTTATCCACTTTACAAGAAAGTCTACCACCATACCAAAGGAATAACAAAAGAGCTAGCAGAATTTCGCGTATAAACAAAATATTAATTTAGACCGGGTAGATACTTGTCCCATATTCACCTTCCATATATTATTTTCTCAAGAATTGATTAGTGGAGAAATAGTAATGCTTTAAGAGAATAAGGGGAAACTTTCAATTAAGTACAAAAGAGGAAATGGTGTCTTCTGTTTAATATCAAGAGGTAGCAATTTAAGTTTATTTCAGAGGAGTATTCTTATGATTGAACAAATAAAGGAGTTGTTTCCAAAGGCTAGGTACCTTGAAGAGGTAGACGAATTAGCACTCCAGTCTTTTCTTTTTTACAAATCAAAAGAGGGTAAATACATTGCTCTTCCTAAAGAAGGTGTGACTGAAAGAGAAAAACATCTCTTATCTTTGTTTTTAACAAAGGTAGACTACTCATTCACACTCTATACTACAGAGGAGAAAGAGTGGTCAAATCATTTGTTTCATGGTCATCCTCTTAAGGATAAATATAAAAAACAACCTTCCTTTCAAATGATCCACCTTAAGGGTGATCATCTACAAAGTGAGTACTCTGGTCTAAAAGAAGCTTTAACATATTACTTTGGTACAGAGGTTATATTAGTATTTGAAAAACCAGACTACGCGGTAGTCATTTTGTCAAATACAAAGGACCAAGAAGAGATGCTAGAAGAAGATCAACTTTCAGAGATGATTATGGGAGATTTCCTAGTTAATATTTCCATATTTTTTGGAAGGTCCATTTGCATTTACGATGACGCAATAAAATGGTTTAAACTGGAAAAAGAATTATTTTATAATGCTTACAAGCTTTGTCCAAAGAAAACCTTTCAAGCTTATGAGAGTATTCCTTATGTCATGGTTGAGAATGATAATGATGATATGTTTTCAAAGCGATCATTGATTTCTTATGTTTTTGCTGAGCTAGAGAGAGAAGAGGATCTTTTTTCTACGCTAAAAATCTATATAGCATCTAACTTCAATGCTAGTTTAGCGGCGAAACGTCTTCACCTTCATCGAAATACACTTCAATATAGACTTGATAAATTTATTGATGTCACTGGAATGGATATAAAAAAATTTTCCATAGCAGCTGGTGTATATTTTACCTTGATGATAAAAGAATCATTAAAAAACTAATTTATGATACCTAAAGCGGATAGATATCTACCAAATGATTAACGGTGCCACAGAATTAAGGAGTGTACAAGAAGCATTGAATAATTTCTTTGAAGTAAGGGATTTAACAGGAAAGAAGAGCTAAAAAAGAAAAGCAGAAGCTAGTAATTTTTTTTCTGACTGAGCATATATTTTGTTTGAATCATAAAGAATTCGAGGGGGAGAGAAGAACTAAAAAGATAAAAATATGAAAAGGGTAAAACGATTGCTAAGGGGTGTTTTCTTAAAACATCCCTTTTTTTATAGATTTTTATCTGCTTAGCAGGATAGTCACATTCTTTGTAGAGGGGGAGAAAAAATGGGGAGCGTAGCAGCGGGATTGCTGTTCTTTCTCGCTTTAGTCACCTTGTTTGGCAGCGGTGTGTGGCTTATCATTCATTTGATAAAAAGAAAACAAGTAAAAAAACCGCTAATAGTCATAGGCAGTTGTATAGCGGTAATGTTTCTTTCATTACTCATACCCCAATCGGAAGAGGAGAGAAATATAGAGATAGAAGAGAAAATGGTCACCTACAGTGAGCTCCGGGAATTAATCAGAGAGGCAGAGGCAGACTTATTAGAAGTGGAGGAAAAGACTGCGGAAGCGGAAGAGAAGCTGAAAGCCGAAGAGGGAAAAATAACAGCAAAAGAGGAAGAAGTCAAAGAGGTGATGGATCTTATTGACCAAAAAAGCGTCATTAAAGAAGAACTGCAAGAGATAAAAGGTAAGCTGGAAACAAAAAAAGCAGGATTTGAAGAAGAATTAAACAATGAAGTAAATGAACTTGTTGAAATTTATAACGAGAAGAAAAAAGAGATAAAATCTGATATAAATACCTTGGAAGAGGAGCTGGAAAAAAAGGAAGCACAAGTTCAGAAAGAAATGACTTCTTATGAGGAAGAAGGAGCTGCAAAAAAAGAAGAAATGGAGGAAGAACTGACATCGCTAACTAGTAAAATATATTCTAATAAGAAGAAAAAAGAGAAAATTGAAGCAGAAATCGATGAGAAAAAAGAGGAACTGGAAGCAATAGGTACTGTAATAAAAGAAAAAAGTGAAGAACCTGTTGTCCTTCCTGCGGGCATGTTTGTGGTGGGCCACGATCTCCCGGAAGGCCGTTACAAGGCCGTGCCTGAAGGCCAGGGTAGTAACCTATTTGTAAATGATAATGATGGAAGATCCACAGTAAATACTATTTTAAGTAACCGGAGTGACCATGGGGTAAATGAATATGTATTCTTCGTAACAGATGGATTTGTTATTGAATCAAGAGCTCCCGTAAAGCTTATTCCTATTGAGTAGGGGTAGAAGTAGAAGAACAATAGTTACTGAGCCATTTTAAGGCTCATTTTTTTGTCTAAAAGGTAAAGGAAGAAATTATACCAAGGATGTGAGAGACCAATTATAAAAAGGAATGATTGCATAAATGTTAAAAAACAAGAAGGGTTAAGTATTTAACTGAATGGTTGATGTTGGTTATTTTTTATTATTGTGTCACAGGAAGGTCAATGGGTTGAGCCTTGATTCTTTGTGAAAGCGTTAAAGATAATGATTCATAATTAAGATAAGGCATTACTATAAAACATGGAAAGGTGTAAGAACCTATACTAGAAAGATAAAGAAGGTCCGTTGCTAAGAACAAAGCAGTGGACCTTCTTTTTATGAACCTACTAGAAGACGGATGCCTCCTATAAAGGCTAAGGCTAGAATTATATACTCAAAAATACGTTGAGGAATTTTCTTTAACGTGGTAATTCCAATTAGTGTTCCTAGTAATACAGCTGGTATCATCCAGGCGTTTAAGGTCAGTGTATGCATAGTGATTAAGTCAATTGAAACATACAAGGGGACTTTGATTAGATTGACCGTAAGGAAAAACCAAGCGCCAGTACCTATGAATTCTTTCTTTTGGAGCCCAATGGATAGTAAAAATAAAGCCATGATAGGCCCGGCCGCATTTCCAGCCATCGTAGTAAAACCGGCAAGCGTTCCGAAGAAGGCTGTAAACCACACAGAGTCAGGAAGATTTTTCATCCACTGAGCACCTAGGCGGTCGTTAATTAGTTGAAGAATAGCCATTGCCACCACAATGCTTCCTAAAGTAACTTCAATAGGGCGGCTGACATCTACAAAAAACAGAAAAATAAACCCTGCAGCTAACCCCCCTAATACCCATGGGACAAGACGAAAAAGCAATTTCCAATTAGCACTTCTCCGGTAATATGCTACTGCAATAATATCTGCCGTGATAAGCATAGGGAGAACGATACCAATGGAATCCCTTGCAGGGAAAACGGTAGCCATCACAGCTACGACAAATATGCCAAGGGTGGGGAGACCGGTTTTTGAAATGCCTATTAAGATAGCGCACCCAATAACAATTAAAAGCTCTATTGTATGTAACCCTGCCAAAACGATTCCTCCACTTTTGATAGATATATTTTATTATGAGAATAGTAGTTAGCTAGTTAGTTTACTAAATAAGGAAGAATGACATCGTACTATTATAGAATCGATTTCCTTTTCTGATCGTAACACGTGTTAACGTATTCGTCTGTTATCAAGGGAAGGGACTGCTGGCTTAGAGCGAAAGCTTCCTCTTGCTGGTTTGTATGAGAGCCATCCAAGAACGGCTGGGGAAAAGTGTAAAAGGAACTGAAAAACAAACAACTCCACACATACGAAAACCTACTATGAAGAGGAATGATCCGTCTCTTCATAGCAGGGCGGCTATTGTTGTGTTGAAAATGTGCCAGGCATCACGACAGCTACAACTTCTCCTGTCGCACATAGAACATCATTTGCAAAGACTTCAGTATGAACCTTCCACTTTTTTGGATGGATTTCTTCAATTGTTCCAATGGCTTTAAGTGGTGTATCTTTTGGCGTTGGCTTGAGAAAATCCACGTGTAATGATCCAGTTACAAAGCGGGGAGGTTCAGTGCCATCGCCAATATGATTTCCGTTTTTGTGATGCAGGGCTAATGAAGCGGTACCTGTCCCGTGACAATCAATTAAGGACGCAATCACACCGCCATAGACAAACCCTGGAATTGCCGTGTGCTCTTCAGATGGTGTATAAATGGTCACTGTCTGGTCACCATGCCAGCCTGTACGGAAGTGGTGGCCTTTTTCATTTAAGCGTCCACAGCCATAACACCAGGCAATCTCTTCTGGGTAAATATCCTGAATAGCTTTATCTACCGTTTCCATAAATAGCCCCCCATCAAAGATATGATCCCTACTAATGGTTCGCCAAAGTGCCACATTTTCCTGTGTCAAATTAATGATTATGAATCTAGCTTAAGAATTACAAAAGAGATTACTCATTATTAAATATAGTAGAAAATCGGGTGAAAGCCCATTGTCGTTAAGCACCTTTATTTGTTGCGTGCTCTTTTGATTTGTGAATATCTTTTATAATGACGTAAAGAGAATACAACATAAAACTTAATTGACGGTACTTGAAAATTAAAGATATTATGGGTTTTATTGTCATAATCAATTGATATTGATGTCGAGTTTTCAAGACGGGATACCCTTTATTTTGCAAGCTATTCTGAAGATGTAAAGCGGCTGGAAAAAGGATATGAATTATTGAAAAAGCACCAGTTTGAGCTGGGATTTCTGACAGAAACAGATATTGGGAGGAAATATCCGTTTACAAAACACGCTGCATTGTACACCTATAATGACGCAGAAATTAATCCATATAAATTCACTCATGGATTGTTGGATTATGCCGCCAAAAAGGGTGTCCGCATTTTTGAGAATACTGAACTGAATGGGCACACGTATGATGAGAAAAACGACAGAGTGACTGTCTCACCAAAAACGGAAAACTCATCCATGCGAAGAGGGTTATTTATGCAGCGGGATATGAAGGCATAGATATGAAAAAAGAGAAAATGGTCTCGTTTGTAAGTACATATACGATTACTACCAATCGTGTTGAGGACTTCTCATCCTGTCATAATCGTACATTGATTTGGGAGACAGCCCGGCCATATGTATTCATGCGAACCACAGCAGACAACCGGGTAATCATTGGCGGTCTTGATGAAAATACCGCCTACCCGGAGGTAAGGGACAGTAAGCTAATGAACAAAAAAGATTTGCTGGTCCAAGAATTCAACAAGCTGTTCCCTGATATTAAGATAAGGCCGGTTTATTATTCGGCCGCTTTTTATGGCGGCACAGTAGATGGCCTGCCCATCATCGGTATATATGACGAAGCACCAAACAGTTATTTTTTGTTTGGGTTCGGGGATAACGGAACTGTATACAGCCAGATCTTATCAAAAATTCTAACCGAGAACATTGTAACGGGAGCGAGTAAAGATCTGGACTTATATCTTCAGACCCGACCACTTTTAAAGAAGGAGAAATAATAATCGAAACGTAAAAACACAGAGACTCCAAGGGATCTTCTGTGTTTTTTCTTTATCGTCTTTTAACTCTAGATTTTTCCTGATGAAAATATAATTTACGTTGCGGCTTTCTGACGAGAGAAAAATGTTGTGACTGAACAAACCATAAAACTATTATTTTATTTTATAATAGAAACGTTCAATTTTATGAATACAACCATTTTTCCTTGTTTAATACCTGTTCCGAATGGCATGGTTAATAGTAGTGAGATAAAGGTTGATAAGTACATTTTAGCGAGGTGATTGACATGGTGCGTACACCCGGTTTTCGACCATACTGGGAGGTTAAAGCTCTACTTCATTTTCTTCAAAACAAGAGCATTGGACAATACAAATTAATGAATCAAACCATATGGAATTTAACCGGTACACCCCAGGAAACAGTGAATTGGCAGAATCCTGATGAATGGATTCCAGAGCGGTTAACAGGGGATGTTAAAGATATGGCTCAGCAAATACATAGTGAAACCGGAATAAATCCACGGTATGTTCTGGGGAGTAACAAACTCATGGCAAATTATTCACTGATTGAGGAAACAACAGAGGGTGTTTTTTCAATCACCGAAAGGGGAAAGATATTTGCTTCCTCTGAATCTAATGAAATGATAAAAAAAATTGATGAACAAGAAGGGTGCTTGTTTATTCTATATTTAACCTCAATTCATCCAGGGGGCACTAGAAAAACCTTTCTTCCAGAATGGAGAAAATATCTAAAAGAAAACTCAAACTATAAATCAGATTCAGTGGTTAAAAATTTCCTCGGCAGAAGACTGGCCAACCTTATGGCTCGAAGCCTTGTTTATAGAGATGGAATTTCTTATTACATAACAGAGGTAGGAAAGAAATATTTACAAGAAACATCCTCACAATTTGTTTCGAAAGAAATAAGTGAAGAACAAAACCTTACGCTACTTATTAATGAACATAATGAGAAACAAAAGCAGCAGTTAAAAGAACAACTTCATAATGTATCTCCGCAAAAATTCGAATATATCATTAGAGATTTACTAGAAGCAATGAATTACCAAGATCTTGAAGTTACCTCACTTACCAATGACAAGGGGGTGGATGTGATCGGTACAATTCAAAATGGTATCACTACTGTAAAAGAGGTAGTACAAGTAAAAAGGTTTAGAAACAACATCCAGAGACCGGTAATAGATCAGCTGAGAGGGAGCCTTCACCGTTTTCAAGCCTTTAGAGGGACGGTTATTACGTTATCCGACTTTTCAAGAGGGGCAAAGGAAGCCTCACTTGAAAGGGGAGCTGCGCCAATTACCTTGATAGATGGAAAGAAATTAATCGACTTAATATTCGAACATGAGACTTTAGTTGTTAAAAAAGATATATCTTATTACACACTGGATACAGATAGTTTACTAGAGAATGGTGAGGGAGAAGACCTTAGTTAGGTAGAATCTATGTATACTCCGTCCTCTTTAAGCTTTTAATAAAAAGGAAGGAGAACAGCCAGATGAAAATTAAACAATTACTTTATGTGGGTGCGTTTTCTATTATGGTTACAGCTGGGTGCGGGCAAGGCACAATAGATGATCAACCAGCCGAAGAGACTACGAGTGAAGAAACAGGGAAAGAGAGCCCAGGAAATGAGCAAGAAGAAAACGAAAAGGAAAAAGAAGAAATCCCGGAAGAGGGGACGGAAGACCCGGTTCATGAAGGAGATCAACACGAAGAAACAGAACGAGAAACGAAAGAGGTGAATGGGAATTCATCAGGTGCTTCCGAAGATTTTAAGGAATTAGAAGAGCTGGCCATACACTTTATTGATGCAGGGCAAGCAGATGCGACACTTTTTGAATACAGCCATGAAGGGGAAGAATACAACCTTCTTTTTGATGCTGGGAACTGGAACCAAAATAACGTAGTACATTATTTACATACACACGATATTGAAACCCTTGATGTTATGATGCTAAGTCATCCCCACGCTGATCACATTGGCCAGGCTGACACTATTATTGAAGAGTTTGAAGTAGACGAAGTATGGATGTCTGGAGATACCCATGATTCACAAACATTTGAACGGGTCATGGATGCAGTTGATGACAGTGACGTTTCTTATGAGGAACCAAGAGCTGGTAAAATTTATGATATAGGTCCGCTGACACTGGAAATGGTGAATCCAGACAGTATTAATGGAGACCTTCACCACGGATCTTTATCTGCTCGCTTTCTTTATGGTGATTCCTTTTCACTGCTAATGACAGGAGATGCAGAGAAAGAAGCAGAAAAGGCGATGATTGAGCGGGGCCATGAATTAGAGGCTGACATTCTTCAATTAGGTCATCACGGTTCCGATACTTCAACCACTGCCCCTTTTTTAGATGAAGTAAGCCCCGAGACTGCTATTTATTCGGCAGGAGAAGATAACCAATACGGACACCCACATGATTCCGTCATTCAACGCTTAGAGGATAGAAATGTAGAAATTTACGGGACAGATATCGATAGTACGATCATTGTAACAACTGATGGAGAAAGCTATGATATAGCTGCCAACCAGGATGGAACCATATCGCCATCATCAACATCTGACAGTGATACAAGCGATGATGACAGAGGTGAATCCAGCCTTACAGAAGAATCTTCGAATGATACCCTTTCCCAAACAGAAGAGGAAGTGGAAGATCAATCTGTTCAAGAAGAAACAGATATAAATGGATGTATTGATATAAACTCAGCGTCTTTTGAAGAGCTGCAGGAGATTCATCAAATCGGTCCGGATCGGGCAGAGGAAGTGGAGAGCCACCGACCGTTTAGTTCTGTAGAAGAGATGACCAGGATAAGCGGGATTGGTTCTGCAAGAATCGATGAAATTAAGGCGGAAGGGCTGGCCTGCGTAGGAGGGTAAGGATGGAGACAAAAGGAGTACTCGATCGAATTGTAGATGATAAGTATGCTGTTATTTTAGCAGAAGACATAGGAAAAGAGTATGTGATCAATAAAGAAGAGCTGCCACAAGGCAGTTCGACTGGCGACTGGTTTGTTTTGACGATAGAAAAAGAGAAGGTAACCAAACTCTCTTTAGACAGAGAGCACGCTCAACAGATGAGTGAACGCATCCGAAATAAGATGGAAAAGGTGCGTGCGAAGGGGAAAGGAAGTAAGTTTAAGAGAAAGTAGTAAGAGCAGGAATGAGTGATGTGATTGTACCCTACTTGTTAGACACCATCTAGCGGGTGGGGATTTTTTAATAGGATCACCGTAATTTCAACGGGAAATACAGAACACCCATTCTCATTCTTTCCCATTATCATGTATAATAGAAAAAAGTGGAAGATGAAAGGAGGCTGTGATGAATCCGAAGCTTAAATATAAACTAAGCATCCTGTCTAATGAATTAAATGAGCTAGTAAATGCACTTTATGAATCATCCAAGCAGCAACAAACAGTCTCCGCCAAACTTCTCTTGTTCAATTCTCTTCGTTACTTATGGAGAAGAGTAGATGACTTCCTCTCCCTTAGAGGATTAGCCGGGGTTCTGGTAATCGTTGTGCCTGGGTGGCTTGCTGCGGCTGCTACGAATGCCTTTCAGCCCATAATTGAGCTTCCCCTAAGTTCTATGCTCGTCCTGATCATCATAGCCATAGTATTGGCAGGAGCTCTTTTGAGAAACCTTGTTTTACATGAAATGAGCAGTGTAGACAGTGACATGTTCCACCTTGAAGTATATGAGAAAAGAAAGAAAAAGGAATATAGTTCCCTTATTCCTATGGCAAGAGAAAAAGATTTCCTTTATATCTTGAAAGAACAATTAGAGCAGGAATTAGAACAGGATATCGAAAAGCTGAGAGAAGAAATAAGGAAGAAGAATGAGTGGATTGAAGAAAAAAATGAATCAATAAAAGTAAAAGATGAAGCCATCGAAACACTGCTTATTGAACTCGATCACTCTGAAAACTCAGCTGTTTTCTTTAAAGAAAAAGCAGATTTTATGATTGATATATTGTACCAGTTAAAAGGGAAGTTAAATTTATTAGTCAATGATCAGTTTAACCTCGATCATATTAACTTTGGTTCTAGTTATACTATTTATAGAATAGAAGACGCTGGACTTTTCTTTGTAGGCGGCTATGGAATCAATATTGCAGAGGTGGATCGTTTTATCCCGATAAATGATGGGAATAACAAATACATACGATCTACCACCAGGAGCCAATCAAACCCCTATATTCAAGAAGACTTTATTTCCTGGACACGAACGCTGCAGGATGGATCGCAATGGGTGCTTTCCTTGCACCTTGATCGTTCAAACCGGGACAAGTTGAACATTAAGGATGAAACTGGTAAACTAAATGTAACGATTATCCAGGAGATCCTATGGATTTGCTGCGAGCTATTAAACAAGTTCTCAGAAAATAGCCAAGCCCCTAAGAAAGGAGAGGAGTAAAGATGGGAGAAGCGCTAAAAGAAAAGCCTTATTCTAAACAACTCTCCGACAAATATATGAAAAAACGCAAGCTTGAAAATAAAAGAGCACGAGAGAAAGCACTTAAAGCATTGAAAAATAATGAGTTAAAAAAGACAGGAAACTAGAAAAAAGACGAACCCCGGTGGTTTCGTCTTTTTTTATATGGGTGTATGTAGGATGTTAGTCTCCGGATTCCGACCTCGAAAACTCGTTACATAGAGCTTATTTTCCCAGCGCTTTATTCCCTTTTTCCCTTGCTTTTTCATTTCTTTCCTTCATTTGCTTAATCATTTCATCCATTTGTTTCGATGTTTCAGATTTACTCATCATTCCTGCCTCCTCAAAGATCGGTTTTTATCATCTTGACCGAATGCTTGTTGATTTATACAGAGAGAAGGTGGACGAGCTTTTAGTCTGTCGGTTATCTCTACATACTTGTCCCATTTTAGGCGGATATAATGCCAGGGAGTATGGACCTTGTAGAATAGTCATGTAAGATTATATAGGAAAAAGATGCTAATGTAAGTAAAATGGAGAAACCCATGATGGAGTGATGGGAGAAATAGTATGGTCTGCAGAATCCCCATCTAGAAGCAAGACGGTAACAAATATAATATTTGCCAGGGAGATATTTTTTTGAATAAACAAAAAAAGAAGATGTGAAACAGCAGTTAGGGAAAAATGCACAGGGATACACAGTCAGTGAACTTCATGCAAAAGGAAAGGACCTTCCGCTGTTAGTATCCCTCTCAGATAAGAAGGGGAGTGAACAGTTATTAGATGTGGCAACAGGGACAGGACACACTGTCAATGCCTTTGCCCCTTACGTTGCTTAACACCACTAAGTAAAGCAAGTGGCGTCTATTATATTTAAAATTTTCAGACTATTTATTGCATCTCTGAATTTTTGATGCTACCCTAATAATTAGACACCTCAACAGCCACGGCAGGACCTCCTCTGTAGAAGAACGATTTATTCATAAATTTAGTTGTAAGTGAAAATCCTTGTTACACCCTTTTTAAATACCTATGAGCAAAACATACTAACCGGTTAGTATGTTTTGGAAGGAGGAAGAACTCTTGTTATCAGATTATTATTTTTCACATCCCATACGAGTCCGTTATTCAGAAATTGACGGTCAAAAAATTGTTTTTAATGCCCATTATTCAACTTATATTGACGTTGCAGTAACCGAATATTTTCGTACAGTGATCAGCCCCGATTGGATGCAATTAGCAGAGGAAAATGTATTTGATCTGGTCGTTCGAAAAATGACGCTTGAATTTCTTTCTCCAGCAAAGCTTGATGACATGCTACAGGTTCATTGCCGGGTGAAAAAGATCGGTACTTCAAGCATGACCTTTGAATATGTCATCACTCGTGACGAAGAAGTCCTTGTTCAAGCTGAATCCATACAAGTTTGTTTTGATAGTACAGCCGGAAAGGCAAAAGCGATACCAAAAGAAGTAGTAGATAAAATAAGCTCGTTTGAAGGGACGGCCCTTTCAGTGAAATAAGAGGAGGAGTTTTGGTGTTATCTATTCATCGTCGTAAATGGGAAACGTTTGTGGGAATCCCCCAGAACCAGGCTGCCGACTTGTTTAAAGGAGTTCTTTCTCAAAACAAAATCCCTTATAAGGAGAAGAGACGGCCTCCTTTTTATATGTACGATTCTAAGCATGAAAGAATTTTACTTGAAACTGATGAAATGACCATTACCTTGATTTATGTTTCAGGAGACCCTCTGACTCGTTTCTTCTCGGGGATGGTAGGAAGTCGCAAGCATTTTGAGGGAATTACCTTTTTATCGGTTACCTACTCTGATAATAAAAGAGTTTTACGTCAACTCCTTACTGATTTACAGGAATTGTGTCAGACGTCTCCATGGATCATTACTAATCATCCCCGTTTTCAATTTGCCTACTTATTACAGGCAAAGAATCGATTGAAATGGAAAAGAATGTGTACCTGGGAAAGGGATTGAAAGGAGAGATATCATGAACGAAGAAGTGACCATGAACCAACTGATAGAGGAGTTGGAAGACAAAAGAAAACGAGCTCTGTTAATGGGGGGAGAAGAAAAAATTCATAGACACCATGAGTGTGGATTTTACACGGCTAGAGAAAGAATCGAAAAACTCCTGGATGCTGGCAGTTTCATAGAATTTGGTGCCTTAAGCCATTCCACGTTTCCTGGTGCAGAAGAAAAGAGTGCTGCCGATGGAATGGTATGCGGAGTTGGAAAAATTGAAGGACGGCCTGTAGTGGTGGAAGCGGTTGACAAGACTGTGTTTGCCGGCACAGAAGGGGAAGTTCATCTTCGTAAATCAGAGGCACTGCACGAGTATGCCCTTAAGCGGGGGTTTCCAGTTTTTAACCTGGGGGAAGGTGGGGGTCTCAGGATGCCTGATGGGATGGGATCCGATGGCATAAGTGATAAGCTATTTCCTCAAAACCTCCTGACCATTGGACGAAAGATCCCAATGATATCAAGCATCCTGGGTGATAGTTACGGGGGCCCGACCTGGCTTACCGTCTCCTCAGATTTTGCCACCCAAGTAAAAGGAACCTCCATGGCGGTTGCCGGACCCAGAATGCTGGAGATGGCAACAGGAGAGGAGATTTCTCCAGAGGAGTTAGGTGGATGGGAGGTTCATGCAAAGGTGACTGGACAAATTGATCATGTCTCAGAGTCAGAGGAAGAAGCAATTGAGGCCATGAAAGATTTCTTTCGCTATATGCCCCTTAACGCTGAACAAGAGCCGCCAAGAAAAGCAACAAAAGATGATGCTGATCGAAGGCTGGACGAGGTCTTTGACCTGGTCCCTACAAGGCGGACAAGAGCGTACGATATGAAAAAACTTATTAAGCTAATTATGGATGATGGTGAATTCTTTGAGTTAAAGCCATTATTTGGACAATCATTGCTAACAGGACTTGCTCACTTAAATGGGCAGGTCGTAGGGGTGATTGCCAATCAACCGATGAAATTTGCTGGTTCAAGCGGTCCGGAGGAATGTGATAAAGCAACGGATTTCATTTGTTTATGTGACTCGTTTCATATTCCCCTCGTTTTCTTACATGACATTCCAGGCTTCAGAGTGAGCAGCTCTGCTGAGAAAAAGAAGGTTCCAAGCAAGATTATGCAGTGGAATCAAGCCTTGGCCAGGTCAACTGTACCTAAACTATCAGTTATAATTCGAAAAAGCATCGGAGCAGCCTATGGCAATATGTGCGGACCGACGATGGGAGCAGACTTTGTTGTAGCCTGGCCGAGTGCAGAAATAAATTTTACCGGTCCGGAAGTGGGAGTCAATGTAGTTTATGGCAGAAAGCTGAAGGATGCAGAGGAACCGGATCGAGAAAGAGAAAAACTTCTTGCTGCCTGGGGATTTGACAGTTCACCGTATAAGGCGGCGGGCAAATTTCTCATCGATGATGTGATTGATCCTCGAGATACAAGAAAGTTTCTATGTCAAATGCTTGAATATGCTTGTGTAAATAAAGGTTCAAAAAGTAAACGATTGTTAGCTGATTGGCCGACAAGTTTCTAAATGATAGGGAGGATGGAAGGATGAAAAACGTGTGGATGCAAAACTGGCCGGAGGATGTACCGAAGGAATTAACCTACCGATTAGGAAAGAAACCCCTTCACGAATATGTAGAAGATCATGCTACCAATAGACCTGATGAGTCAGCCTACATTTATTACGGGAATGAAATAACCTGGAAGGATATAAACGACGCGAGCAATCAATTTGCAAATTTCTTACTGGAAAAAGGAGTTGAAACGGGAGACCGCATTGGATTATTTATGCAGAATTGTCCCCAGTACATTATTGCTCACTACGGGGCCCAAAAGCTCGGAGTGATTGTCTGTCCATTAAACCCGATGTATAAGGAAACCGAACTGGAGTATTTAATCAACGAGACGAGTATGCGGGTCATTGTAGCTGGTGATGAAATATACCCCCAAATCGAACATATTCGTGCTCACATTCCGTCCCTTGAAGTGGCTGTCACAACGAATTACCAGGACTTTATGGGAAAAGAGAGTCCGTACCCATTTCCTGCTGATTTTCAGTATGAAAAGAAGAGAGCAGCGTCAGGCGTGTTTGATTTGAAAGAAGAATTAGAGAAGTATCCAGCGGACTTCATGAAACGTTCTGTGAAAGTAGACGAAGACGTAGCTTTAATGGTCTTCACCTCCGGGACAACAGGTAGACCAAAAGGAGCGATGCTCACTTATGAAAACGCTTTATTTAAAACGGCCGCCGCAGTACTGGCAAACGGGGCACGATCTGATGATAGATGGCTTGCGGTGATGCCGTTATGTCATATTGCAGGCATGGTGATGGGAGTCAATATTCCAGTTTACTCGGGGACGCCATGTGTTCTGTTGACCAAATTTGAACCAGAGCCTGTGATAACGGCTATAGAGAAATATGAAATAAGTTTTTGGTATAGTGTGGCTCCGATGAACGCTGGACTTCTCCAATACCCGGGGCTAAAGGAAAGAAAGTTAAATACTCTTAGACGAAATCTGGCTACTAGCTTTGGTATGCCAGTCACTGAAGAGTTAGCTGACAAATGGAAGGACGTGACAGGCGGCTGCCAGATGTATGAAGCGGCCTATGGATTAAGTGAGACTCACACGTGTGACACCTTTATGCCAGCAGACAACATCAAGTTCGGCAGCTGCGGGATTCCTGTTTTTGATACCGAAATGAGGATTGTTAATCTCGAAACAGGAGAGGACCAGTCTGTTGGAGAGCAAGGGGAGATTGTCATTAAAAATCCTGGTGTATTCAAAGGGTATTGGAACCGCCCTGAAGCCACAAGAGAAACTCTCAGGAATGGGTGGGTCCACACGGGAGATATTGGATACTTCAGCGAAGATGGTTATCTCTTCTTTAGCGGCAGAGTAAAAGAAATGATTAAATGCTCCGGCTACAGTGTCTTTCCAGAGGATGTCGAGGAAATGTTAATGGAACATCCTGCGATTGCACAAGTTGCAGTGGTTGGTGTACCAGATTCTGTCCGCGGTGAAAGTGTTAAAGCATTTGTAATCTTGAATCCATCAGTCGAAAAGGTTTCTGAAGAAGAGATTATTAAGTGGTCTAAGGAGAAAATGGCAGCTTACAAATATCCCCGGTATGTAGAGTTTCGCGAACAGCTTCCAGCTACAAGCTCAGGAAAAGTGTTACGGAGACTCTTAAAAGAAGGTAGTGAAGCGTAATGGGAAACTGGTACCGTCTGCCAAAAGGGGAAGGGTGGTTCCTGGTTGGAATTTTCCTTTATGCCGGTGTCTTCTTTTTACCATGGAGTTATGATGTAATGATTCTTCATCTAACGCTTCAGGCATGGGGAGCGTATGCGTTGCATCTTATTGCTCCGGTTGTGGCGATTTATTTGATTATAAGGAGCAAGTCCAAAGAGGTGAACATCGACAGCGAGCGATCTAATCGCTCCTTCGATACTTAAGTATTTAATAGGGGGAGTAAAAGTGAAGACAGTTGAGCTTTCGATCATGATTATGTATTTACTTTTTTTGGTAGTACTTGGACTATACAGCCAAAGGCGTATCTCGAAATCTCAAACTGGTATAGAAGATTATTATGTAGCAGGCCGTAAGATTGGGACCGGAGTGAATTCTCTGGCTATGCTGGCGGCGCTTGGTAGTGGGGGGTCATTTATGGCCGGGGCCGGGACGATATGGAACTTAGGTTTTCCATTCCTGGCCTGGATGACCGTTGGATCTGTTGTCGGGTTTTCTGTAGCAAGTGTATTAGTAGCCAAGCCATTGCGCAATTCACAGAAATTTACTGTATCTGAGTTTATTAATGATCGCTTTGGAGGAAAATTCTTTAAAATTGCGATTCCCGTGGTCATTATTATTGGCTCTGCAATGTACTTAATGTCACAAATGACTGCTGGAGGATTAATTGCCTCCTATGTAACGGGGTTATCCTATGAATGGGGCCTGATAATTATTGTCCTCGTCTTTATATTCTATGTATCCCTGGGCGGTATGCTTGCAGTCACGTGGACGAATATACTACAAGGCGCTATGATGATTTTTTTAATTTCCTCTATCGTTATTGCCGGGGTTATTCATCTTCCAATGGACTGGCCATCGTTTTTTGTAAATGCAACGAGTGAGAATCCTGCTCTCGCATCGGTTGGTGCTACGCTGCCTGTAGCGGCTTACATGGGAGCGTTTGTTACGTGGGCAACGGCGGTCTGTGTTACGCCCCATTTAGTAATGAGAATTTTTACGGCAAGTAATGTAAGGTCTGCAAAATTATCTTTAAATATAAGTATGTTGATATTTGGAATTTTAATGATTGGAATGGGTCTTGTCATCGTGCCTTATATACCAACAATGGATGCAACGTTGCTTTCAAACTCACCACCTGATATGTGGCTGCTTTTAATCGCAGAACAATTTTTCGGTCCATTCCTTATGGGGATTATTACAGCGGGTATAATGGCTGCGGTCATGTCTTCAACCGATGCCCTGCTTTTAGCGGTCAGCAGTGCTTTTTCATATGACTTATATAAAGGAGTCTTAAACCCGAATGCCAGTAGAGAAAGAGTCGTGAAAGTATCGATGGCCTTCACCTGGGTGGTTGGGATTGTCGTTATGCTGCTTTCTCTTAATCCGCCCGCCTTCTTAATTGTATTATATACGGCGGCAGTAGGATTTATGGTTTCAAGTTTATTCAGTCCAATAGTATTGGGGATCTGGTGGAAGAAAGCCTCTCGAACAGGAGCGATTATTGGTCTGTTAACAGGTTCGATTAGTTTTCTCATTTGCTTTATCTTCTTCACGATGCCGTACAATTCAGAAATCTTAATCGCTCTTCCAGTCTCATTAGTATCCATGTATGTTGTCTCTTTATTTAGTGAAAAGGCATCACAAGAGATCATTGAGAAGATGGATGCGTACCATTTATAAAAGCAAAAAAAAGGCTTGCCAGCGAGCGAGCCTTTTTTTTGCTTTTATATCTTTCCGATATCTTCCGTTCTACGTTCAATGCCCGGCATGCTTGGAACCCAATTCACAGGCACTCCTAAATTAGTCTGTCTTCCAAATTGAATGCCTTGGAGCAATCTTAGGATTTCATAAGTGTTTCTGCCAACTTCCCGTGGATAGATTAATTTAGACACAATGACTCCATTAGGATCTACAATGACTGTTGCTCTAAAGGAGGATCCAGACTGTTCATCTAGTACCCTGTATGCGCGACTTATATATTGATTCCGATCACTAATCAAGGGAAATTGAACCTGCCGTGCAGAGGGTGAAATATCCTTAAACACTTTATGAGCATAAACGCTATCTGTGCTAATACCAAAAACCTCAGCATTTATTTCCCTTAACTGAGGATACAGAGCAGCAACTGCTGCTAACTCTGTCGGTCAAACAAAGGTGAAATCACTGGCATAGAAAAAAAGCACCACCCATTTTCCACGAAAGTCTTCTAAATTGATCGTTTGTATTTGCCCATTCACATAGGCTTCGGCTGAAAAAGTGGGAGCCACATCGTCTCTCGATGCACAAAAAGGTAACGGACAAGCATTGCTTTGACCGACCTCCATTGCTGTCGATATTGCGCCTCCATCCTTCTAAACCATCCTCTCGGCTCTTATGAATGTTGTTGCGTAATGTCATTCCCTAAAGATACGTGGTGAAGCGAAAATAACCCTCCTTACTTTTTATACTCCATTCAATATATGAAATAGATATAAAAGAATACATTCATACGACATTTCATCTAAAGCTTCAGGAAGTCAGGGAACCTGGTTTCAATTTTAGCAGGCCATATTTCATGATTGAATAGAATACAAATTTCAGTTGCTGTTAAAGGGACGTTTTTAATATATAAATATAGGATATTATAATAAGACTATAGATAGATAGTTGTCATTATGGGTACTTTATAATGTTGAAAGCAAAATTAATTATTATATTAAAATAACTAATTGTAACGTAATTGTAAAGAAAATGTAGGATTAAAAAAGATTAGATGATTGAATATAACTTAGTAATTATTACTTACTTTTCACAAGTGAAATGCCGTGTGTTACATGAATATTAAAAGGAAATTACTGCTAAAAAATTAGTTTTGTCTTGCTTTTTCATGGGGGATATCTGCTGGTGTAGCATTTCTTTACAAAATGTTAAGGAGGCAGAAATTTATGAACAAAAGAATTATGTGGCTAGCAGCACCGAGTTTAGCTTTAGGACTGGCAGCTACTTCTGGAGCAAGCGAGGCTGACGCTCAAAATCCAAATGCTCAAGCACAAGGTAATCAAGCAGCACAGGCACAAGCAAACGGACAAGGTCCTTTAGGAAGTGTTGAAAAAAGGGTTGCTTCTGTAGAGACTGAAGTTGCCATACTTTCTTCCATCCTAAATGAGGCTACTGAATTAACGGAAGAAGAATATGAGGAGTATAGCGGAAACTTAAACTCTCTATTAAATAGATTGAACGCTTCCTCAAATCAATTATCTGGGTTAACGAACAACAGGATTGATGCTGATAGCGATGAGGCAATGGAAGCGGAAAACTATATCTCTGAAACTGAAGCTGAAGTTTTAGAGTTACAGGAGACACTTGCTACAATCCCTGTGGTCGAAGATGAAGATGCAGTAGAAGAAGATGAAGATGCAGTAGAAGAAGATGAAGATGCAGTAGAAGAAGATGAAGATGCAGTAGAAGAAGATGAAGATGCAGTAGAAGAAGATGAAGATGCAGTAGAAGAAGATGAAGATGCAGTAGAAGAAGATGAAGATGCAGTAGAAGAAGATGAAGATGCAGTAGAAGAGGATGACGAAGCAGTAGAAGAGGATGACGAAGCAGTAGAAGAAGATGACGAAGCAGTAGAAGAGGATGACGAAGCAGTAGAAGAGGATGACGAAGCAGTAGAAGAGGATGACGAAGCAGTAGAAGAGGATGACGAAGCAGTAGAAGAAGATGAGGACGCAGTAGAAGAAGATGAAGATGCAGTTGAAGAGGATGAAGATGCAATAGAAGAAGATGAGGACGCAGTAGAAGAGAATGAAGAAGGAGTAGAAGAAGAGGATAATCTAGAGACAGAGACTGACATTGAAGCAGAGCAAGCTGTGCAAATCAATGACACGGACGAAGTGACCGTTAACTATCAAGCTTCTGCAGATGCAGACGTTGAAGATACTGAATAAAAGCAAGGTAATAGCATGTTAGACAAGAAGAAGGAAGCTCAAAATAAGGAGCTTTCTTCTTTTTATTCACTATATTGAAAATGTCTCTGTAAGTATTAATGATTCGTCAAATGAAATACGTTAACATTTTAGTAAACGAAAGAAGGAGCCGGGGACCCACACAACATGAATGTTTTCCGCTAAAATGTGAAAATGACGGAACAAGAGGTTAATAAGGGAATTGATAACCAAGTGAGGACCCATGTGTTACTCTAGAAATATTGTTCCGTGAATCCAACTGAGAGGAGTGACTTTAATTTGGATGTCATACCAGCTGCTGTAATAAACAATGGCGACCTTATTTATTCCATAGTAATGTTTTTACCAATAATTACGATCATCGTTGGAATCATAATCTTGTTCCTTGTTCTGAAAAAAAGGAAGGGCAGGTTAAAATGAACCCTCTTACCGGGAAAAGAACAAAATAAAACCTATACTTCAATGAGATACAACATAGAAAAGGATTGGTATTTAAATGAAGAAAACAACCAGAATTGCTTCTATACTTACAGGGATTACGGTGTCTGTCCTTGGCATAATTTATGTTACTGGTACCATGACAGATGAAACTGTGGAAACGAAAGAAACTGAAGAAATTGAAGCTGCAGCAGAGGAAGATCAAATAATAGAGACCGAAAAATCTGCGGAGGAACAGGACCATGAATTCGAAGAAGAAGCCAAGCCCATAGTAGGTGATGAACATGCTGACCATGAATGGGAACTTGCTGATGCCATAGACGAATCTCATAAACTATTAAATCAATTCACGGGACACAGAGGAATTGAGGACTTCCAAAGGGATGAAGCGTTTGCCAACGTGGAAGGCTCTCTTTTACATAAAGCTGACTTAATTGAAGATTTGATTGGTCTAGCCAGTTCAGATATCAAAGGTGATTTAGAAAACTTTATCAAGATTACACGCTTGGCAGTTGAAGAAAACAACCAGGATGCTCTAGTCTATTCTCATCGAATCATTCATGATCTCGATGTTGCCTATAATGGGTACGATGAAGAGCAATACGGTGCAACGATATATGCAGGCGTGCAATCAGGGGAAAGATATAACCGAGTACAGACGTTAGTTGAAAAAGCAGAAAGAGTTGGTGAATAAGTTCTTCAGATACCAGTGTTTTACATGCCGCGATAAACAGTTGGTTTGGCTCTAATCCACCCCTTAGGCCGATTTCTCTCTTGATTACCAAAAGGCTTGGACATCAAGAAATCAAAAAGTGTTTTAGAAACCTTTCCTACACGGTAATGGATACAATAAATAGGGAGCATCACTGGGGGAGAGGTAGTGTCGTTAGAAGAATTATCAGACAAAAAGCTGCTTGAAGCTTATCGCTTGGCGCAAGAAGAAAATCTGGAAGAACAATTTGTAGAATTGTTAAGGAAAGAAATAAGGAAAAGGAATCTCTCAGTTCCAGGCTCTCTAGCTGGCAATTAACCTGGAAGAGAGTGCATAAATTGCATTCTCTTTTTTTTGATTTATTTCTCTAACGATTTATCAACTAGGGAATTAATAAATATAGACTGTTCCTTTTATGGGAATACAGTTCAATGGGTGTGTAAAATGTGGGTATTTTAAGTGCGTAAATTCTACAAGGAAGAAGTGAGGGTTCAAATATAAATAACCGCTTTTCAAGTTATGAGACCTACATAGTTTCGTTCACTTATGGGTTTTTTAATGTCTGTTCTTTGTTAAATATCTTGTCCCTGGTATCTCACAGATATATTCTGACTTTGTTGAGAATACTGATACTCATTAAGAAGAACATCTAATTCTTGGCTGACTAAGAGAGTCCTTGCATCACTAATACCAAATTGATTGGCATTTGTATACATTTCTTTTCTTTTATTTTGTATTTGGTGTGCTAAATTTTTATCATGAAACCCTTCCATTATAATGCATTCCTCCCTTTTATCAGTATTCTTTTATTCCAAAATTAGTAAAAATCATGACCCTTATCTTACCAGATAGTGGTAGATGAAGTGTGTTGAATTTTGTTTTGGTGTCCAAGTTTTATTTTGGTTTATTACTTATTATGTTGCTCTCAGCCTAATAAAAAAGCGGTTTTGTGTCCTGTGGCCTCTATGAGTTCCATGATGCAGCTTCTATTTTTGTCTATACGACAACAAGTATGGATGATCAGTAATAGACAAGATTTCTTACAACATCATCCTTCATTTAGAAGTTTTCTATAGGGTAATTTACAAGGAGAAAGGGAAACGGTAATGAAAGAACTCAGAATTGTAGGAGAGGAGGGAAAGACATATGAAAGCGGATGCCGTCTTTGAAGGTGGAGGAGTTCGGGCTATTGCCATGGTTGGTGCAGTGGAAGCGATGGAAGAAGAGGGTATAAAGTGGCAGCGTCTAGCAGGTACATCCGCTGGAGCGGTCATTGCAGCTCTCTTGGCAAGTGGATATAAAAGCTGGGAAATGAAAGAACTAATGGCAGAGCTGGATTATACTCAGCTTCAAGGAAGGTCACTACTTAATCGGGTTCCCTTTATAGGGAACTGGCTCCAACTCATTATCCATTTGGGTATATATAAAAACGATTTTCTAGAATCTTGGCTGGATACTCTTCTTGCTGCAAAAGGGATCGTAACTTTCGCTGATTTACCAGAGGGGCGGCTAAAAATCATAGCCTCTGATATATCTAATGGCCGGATGCTCATTTTACCTGATGATTTACAAAAGTATAACATGGAAGCTGGTGATCTAAAAGTTTCAACGGCCGTAACGATGAGTGCTACCATCCCGTTTTTCTTTCGTCCTGTCATATGGAAAACAAAAAACCAAAAAAAAGCTTATATTTTAGATGGCTGGTTATTAAGTAACTTTCCTGTCTGGATTTTTGATGTCCCTCATCCTCGTTTCCCGACATTTGGGTTCCGGTTTGTGAAAGAGGAAGTGAACGTTCATTCTGTCATTCCTACACCTCTCCACCTTTTTAAAAATATTTTTAGAACCATGCTTCAAGCACATGATTTACGATATATAAGCGAGGAAATCAAAGACCGAACCATTCTTATTCCAACGGGTGACATAACAGCGACAGACTTTGATTTAACCGAAAAAGAAATCGACTATCTTTTACATGCTGGGTACTCTTCAGCTAGATCTTTCTTAGATACTTGGGATTTTGCGGTTCATAAGGCAGGTAGATCCCACACTTTTAAATAGGATAAGCCTAGAAAATAGCTCTTGTGTTGGGAGTAGGAATCAGAAGAAAGACATCTCTTTCTGTACCGTGCCCTTCATCCTGTGGGGGATCCTAACAGGATGAATCGTTCTCAGACGTAATTAGCAGGTGATGGCATCACCTGCTTTTTGATCCAACCCAGATCAGTTACTGAAAAAAACCAAAAACTTTGGTACAATCAACAAAGTAATTGATTCAAGGAGGAGACTTATGGGAGTTTTTCTGTTTATCGCAGGAGCGTATGCGCTCATTTCCATTTATTCATTTTACAAAAAAGAAACCGTCGGGATGGTTGGGTATCCTTTTGCTTCTCTCGGGGCAGCGCTCATCGGGTTATCAAGCGAAACCACCTTGTTTTACATAGGGATCGGCTTGTTTGTATCAGGCATTTTTCTCGTTTTTTTCCTAAAAGATCTCCCTCAGTTTCTCCGCTTGCGAGAAAATAAGTCGTAAAAAGACCTTTTCGGCTTTGTAAGCAATCAAAATATAAAAAAATAGCATACGAATTCGTAAAACAATTCGTATGCTATTTTTTTGTGGATATAACTAGGGGTGAGTTCTCGCGTGTCTTATTCTTGAGTAAAATACTTAGTGCGTAAACAGACTATTAAGAACATGAGCTTAAAAAGTATTTATTGTTTGAAAAGCGGGATAAATGTGGACCTGATACTAACTACTCATGAGGGGTTATTTCTTTTGAAAACTAATAACGCCCTTACAGGTAAGGGCGCAGTGATAAAATGAAAGGATTTTCAATTTAATTATTGAGATCAGAAAGGCCTGGGGCATGCTCATTTGGCATTTCAGGCATTTCAGGAACGGGGTAGCCTTTTGGTGGATCAACCACTGATAACTCCCCGCCATTTCTGCTTGGGGTTGTACCCTGAAAAATTTCACTGATTCGGGTATCGTCCAGACGGAAATTAAATTGTGCATTATGAAAGCCCATCTCGACATATTTACGGCATTCTGGATATTTGTTTAAATCATAATTTGGAATCGGATAAAGTTTCCCCCAATCAACACCCAGGGTTTCTAAGGCTTTGGCAAATGCATTTTGATGGGCATTATCCCGAACAATTAAGAAAGCGATTGTCTCCCGCAGCGTTTTATTGTTGCTCATCTCGTAAATTCTTGACTTCTGTAGAACACCCGTTGATTCAAGGACAATATTATTAAGGAGGTTTGCTACAAGGTTTCCATGGTCATATACCCATGAACCGTTCCATGGATTGCCGCCTGCGTCAACCGGAAGAGAAGATTTAGCACCCATAATATAATGGTGAGGGTTTGCGCCGGATTGTATGACATCATCTAGTGGAGCACCATCAGATGCCTGATTTCCTGGCATATCCCCGCCAGATTCGTTCAATAGTTGGTTAATCGTTGTTTGAACGAGTTCCACGTGACTAAGCTCTTCAAGAAAGACCCCTCTTATTAGATCACGATATTGTTTCGCTTTCCCCCTGAAATTTGCACTTTGAAATGAGAATTGCATCAAAGTTCTCATTTCGCCAAATTGACCCCCAAGTGCCTCTTGGAGAACTTTTGCAGCATGAGGATCTGGTTTATCAGGCACAATCATATTAATTAAATCTTCTCTATAAAAATACATAATGCCCCCACCTTTCAAATGAATTCTCATATATATTGCCAAAAAGATATGATATATATTCCATGAAGATATGATAATAACAGTCCAGTTTACAGGTCATTCATATCCTTGTTTCAATTAGCAGGCATTTCCAATTCATATAGAGAGAAAAGAGGAGAATAAAGTGAAAAAGTACACCATTGGGCCAACACAATTCTTAGCAATTTTACTTACAGCATGCGTGTAACTCATTTTGACGGCACAAAAACGGAATACAAGAGAGTAAAAAGGATCATTTATCTTGTTTTTTTGTACTTCCTTTCGGGACGGCCGACTTGTCCGTAATGCATAAAGACCTCTACTTTTTTCGAAGAAATTAAGTATTCAAGATAACGTCTCGCTGTGGAGTGACTAACTCCTGCAGATTTAGCTAATTGATCGGCATTGAAACTATCATCAAACTCTTGTGTGGCTTTTAAAATTCGGTCTAGTGTTAAACTGTCAACTCCTTTTGGTAAGGAAGCTTTTTTTGTGTTAGAAGATTGAGATTCTGTTTGTTTTGCTTCATATTTAAACATATTGTCAATATCATTTTGCTCTATTTCAATCTCTTTTGAAAGACGAGAAAAAGTACTTCTATACTGTTCCAGAGTTTGTAAAAAACGGTTCATCATTACCGGTTTTATAATATAGCTAAAGGCACCTCCGCGTATTGCTTCTTTCACCGTTTCTGTTTCATTGGAGGCAGTAATTAAAATGAAATCAATTCCACTATAATTTTTTCTTATTTCCCAAATGCATTCTATTCCATTCATATCGGGCAAAAATACATCTAGTAATATAAGATCTGGCTTTTTTATTTTTAACATCTCCAATGCTTGTTCAGCGGAGTTGGCAATAAAAGATACCGCAAACCCATGGGATTTACTAATAAACTCAGCATATATAGCAGCCGCTGTTTCGTCATCTTCTATAATTACTACTTCGATTGTTTTCACGATACTCACTCCCTATAAAAAAGTGGATGTAAATCTTTTTAGGCTGTCCTACTTATAGATTTTGGAATAATCACTGTAAATCGTGCGCCATCCCATTGACTGGTTTCAACTATGATTTCACCATTAAGGTGCTTTAAAGTCCTGGTGACAATCGCAAGCCCAAGCCCGTGGTCATCTCCGCTTTTACTTGTAACCCCTTCCAAAAAAATTCTATCAACCATGTCCCTAGGGACCCCCGATCCGTTATCTTCAATGTCAAATACAATATCATTCCCTATATCGGTAAATGAAACGAGAACCTTCCCGTCTTGATTTGGTTTAGCTCTAACCGACTCGACTGCATTATCAATGATGTTGCCCACTATAGTTACTATTTTCTCATCTGATATATGTGAAGGAAGAGAAGATAAGCAACTATCTTTATCAATAGTTAATGATACTTTTAGTTCCGATGCACGGTTTGTCTTTCCAAGCAAGCACGCAGCAATGAGTGGAGAAGACACAGATTCCATTAAAAATGAGATAAGGTCTTGTTGCTTTTCCACTTCTTGTGAAATAAGAAGTGTAGCTTCCTCTACCTTATTTAATTTTAATAACCCATAGATTGTATTTAATTTGTTTAGATGCTCATGGTTGGTAACACGCATATTTTCTTTATGTTCTTTTATTTTTGAAAATTCTTTAGCATAGGATTCTACTTCTTTTAAGGAACGAAAAGTGAACACAATACCCTTTACTTCCTGGTCCATAATAGCCGATGCATTAACAAGGTAAACTTTTTCACTTAGTAAGACTCTGAAGCTTTTGTGCGACAATCTCTCATTTACCATAGAAGTTAACACGAGGAGCAACTGTTCATGCTGTATTTTCTCTCCTATTATTTGATTTTTTAAGTAGGGAATTTCTCTTGCTTTTTTATTTATTGAGACGACCTCACCTTTTGTACCTACTGCTAGCGTTGCGTCATGAATGGACTCCAGAATTGCTTCTTTTTCCTTAAAAGCGTAAGATATTTCTTCTGGTTCGAGATTAAATATAGATTTTTTAACGTTTTTTGAAACTGCAAATGCACCCACCATCCCAAGCAATAAGGGAATTAAAAACCACGTAGAAATACTGATGAGGTGTTGAATAATCGTTTCATTGATATCCGTTCTTAAAAACCCAACGGAAGATACGCCAATTAATTCTCCATCTTGATTGTAGATAGGGGTTTTGGCTTTGGCTGCTTTTCCAGATACGCCTTTGTCTATGTATACAATAGACTCCTCATTTTCAAACACCGGGGTATTAGAAGAGCCCATTGGTTCTCCAATTTGTGCAGGATCGTGATGGGAGTATCTTATATCTTCTAAATTTCCCACCACTACATAGCTTGCCCCTGTTTGTAAACGAATTTCTTCTGCCAGGGGGTTAATAATAGAGGAAGGATTTTCATCTTGAAAACCTGCTATGATACGTTCGTTATTAGCAGTCATCTTAGCCACATCCATGGCACGCTCCCCAAAGTGATTGTGCATTATACCATTAAAGCTAAATGAGAGTAAAAGAACAGCCGTTCCAAGACTAAGAAAAACCACCACAATAATTAAGGCCATCATTTTTTGTAACAAAGAGAACTTCACAACTACAACTCCCATCATCCAATAATTACCAATTTGAATATTATGAAATTAATTTTATCAATGATTTAAATAATGTAAATTTTAAAAATATTATAATCTCTAAATTACACTGTTACACTTACGCTACGAAATTGTTAACGCTTTCAAGGCGTTACGTATTTAACTATTTAATTATAACAAGTGATTAAAGGAGTTGTTAGGAAAATGAAAAGAAGAAATGAAGTTTTAGGGGTTGCATGTCTATCACTATTAGCGCTTACAGCTTGTGGAGATGATTCCGCTCAGGAGGCAAGCTCAGAGAACGGAGAACCTTTTTACGAAAACAATGATTTAGAAATGATTGTACCTACTAGTCCGGGGGGTGGCTCAGACATTCAGGCACGATTTATGGCACCATACTTAAGTGAACATATACCGGGTTCTCCTGACGTACAAGTTGTAAACATAGCTGGCGGGGGAACCATTACAGGTTCCAACGAATTTGCCCTAATGAGAGAGCCAGACGGTGAAAGTTCTTTGTGGGCTAGTATATCTACAACCACGGCTTACTTACTAGATGAACAGGGAGTAGAATATGACTACGAAAATTTCAAGCCAGTCATTGGATACCCTGATGGAGGGGTAGTTTATGTTTCTGATTCTACTGGGATTAGCGACCCTAATGAAATTTTAGAAGCCGAGGAGGAGTTGGTTTATGGGGGCACCAGTGTCACAGGACTACCACTAACCATTCTTCTATCCTTTGAGGTTTTGGGGTTAGATGTAGATGGGATTTTTGGCTATGAAAGCAGTGGACCAGCTAGAGTTGCTTTTGAACAAGGTGAAACGAACATGGATTTTCAGACTACTTCTAGTTATTTATCAAACGTAGAGCCTATGGTAGAAGATGGACAAGCTGTACCAATGTACTCAATAGGACAGCTTGATGAGGATGGAAACCTTGTCAGAGATCCACAGTTTCCTGATTTACCGACAGTAGAAGAAGTCTACATAGATATTTACGGTGAAGAGCCATCCGGAGAGGCATGGGATGCTTACAAGGCCTTTGTAGGTGCTGTGTTTACTGTCCAAAAGGTTCTTTGGGTGCATGAAGATGTCCCTGAAGAAGCATTTAATGAGTTAGTAGAAGGGGCCGAAGGGATGGTCGAAGACGAGCAATATCAAGTTGAAGGAGAGGAAGTAATGGGCTATGAACCGTTTGTAGGAGATGAAATACGGGAAATGATGCCAAGACTTCTTGATCTTCCTGAAGGTACAGAGGAATGGGTGAAAGGATTTTTAGATGAAACCTATGGACTGGACCAATAAATTTCTTTGGTGCATGCATGTAAGTTCAAAATTTAAAGCAAAGCAAAGGAAAGGAGGAGAACACAAAGATGCTGGAAACTCTTGTTGAAACATTAACGATCGTTTTAGATGGATCTCGGTTACTATACATGATGCTTGGTATATTTATCGGGTTAACGATTGGATTGCTGCCTGGGTTAAGCGGCACAGTAGGCATGTCAATCCTTCTTCCCTTTGTTTATGGGATGGATCCATATGCAGGTATGGCTCTATTAATAGGTATGGTAGCGGTTGTTCACACAGGAGACACGTTTCCTTCTGTGCTCTTAGGGATACCGGGATCTTCTGGATCTCAGGCAACGATAATGGACGGCTATCCACTAGCTAAAAAAGGTCAGGCTGCACGGGCATTAGGAGCTGCATTTTTTTCCTCTATGGTTGGAGGTGTGATAGGCGGGATTATCCTCTTTTCTATTATCCCAATTGTTCGGCCAGTAATACTCACCTTTGGATCGCCAGAACTCTTTATGCTCGCTCTATTAGGGTTAAGTATGGTAGGTATTCTCGCTGGGAAAAACCCTTTTATTGGAATTTTAGCAGGTTTATTTGGAATGATGCTTGGAGTAATAGGGAGTGCTCCATCTGTACCTGAATACCGCTATACCTTTGACTGGTTGTACTTGTATAATGGCATTCCGCTGCCACTAGTGGCACTTGGCCTTTTTGCTTTTCCTGTGCTGATTGACTTACTAGTTGGCAGACGCAGTATATCAGAAAGCTCGTCTCTTTCGGGCAGTTGGTTTGAGGGAGTTAAAGATGCAGTAAAGAACCGTTGGTTAGTCTTACGAAGTTCTATTTTGGGGGCAGTAGCTGGCTTTATCCCTGGGTTAGGTGGAAGTGTTGTGGATTGGTTAAGCTATGGCACGGCTAAACAAACGAGTAAAAACAATGAATCCTTTGGAAAGGGTGACATTCGGGGTGTTATTGCACCTGAAAGCTCTAACAATGCAAAAGAAGGAGGTTCTTTAATTCCAACGTTAATGTTTGGAATACCTGGAAGCGGAACCACTGCCATCCTCCTTGGCGGACTGCTTTTAATGGGTGTAGAAGCGGGGCCTAGAATGGTAACTGATGAACTCTCCTTGACGATGTCAATAATATGGACACTTGTAATAGCAAATATCATAGGGGCTGCGGCTTGTCTGTTCCTAACCAAACCAATTTCACGCTTTAGTTTAATTGAACCTTCGAAGCTTGTTCCATTCCTTGCCATCATTTTAATTATAGGAGCTTATCAAACAAGTCAGCACTGGGGAGATCTATTGTTGTTTGTGTTGTTAGGTATTATTGGTTGGATTATGGTTCAGCTTGACTGGCCAAGAGCGCCGATATTAATAGGATTTGTATTAGCTTTGGCAGCCGAAAGATACCTTTGGATTTCCGTCTCTCGTTTTGATTGGGAATGGGTGTACCGACCGGGAGTTTTAATTATAGCAGGTATCATCATTTTAATATTTGCCAGCAGTTATTGGATAACTAAATTAAGTGCTCTAAGAGGAGCTAAAAATAAAGGGTGAGTATTAATCATGCGGAAAACAACCGTGTCTCTTATATTTATTGGTTTTATCTTTATAGGATGTATTTGGTTCATCATTGAATCTTTTTCTTTTCAAGATACAGCTAGATATTTCCCGATGACTGTAGCATCTATAGGGGCAATCATTTCCTTGATTGTCTTTATACAAACATTAATACATCATGTGAAAACGAAGGAAGAAACGCTCTTTCATCAGCAATTTGGAGAAGTACTAAAGTATGCTGGATGGTTGATCGGTTATATCCTGTTAATAACTATTATAGGTTTCATTCCTTCTACGGTAATTTATTTAATTGCTTTTTTATACTTTGTCACTCGTATGAAATTACTCCAAATTGCAGTTAGTGTAGGGGGAACATTAGCTTTCCTCTTTGTACTAGGAGAGTTTGTAGAGTTAAAGTGGCCAGGAGGAATACTCTTTTTCATGTAAGGCGGAGTAAATAATAGAATGAGGTGGTTTCTTTGACTAACCAAAAAGAAGATGTGATACAGCAGTTTGGTAAGAATGCCTACGGATACACAGTAAGCGATCTTCATGCGAAAGGAAAGGATCTTTCGTTGTTAGTAGAACTAGCAGAGAAAAAAGGCAGCGAACAGTTATTAGATGTGGCTACAGGGGCCGGGCATACAGTCAATGCCTTTGCTCCCTATGTAGCTGAAGCGGTTGCCTTTGACCTTACTAAAGAAATGTTAACAGAAGCTCGTTCCTTGATTCAGAAAAATCAACACGATAATGTCTCATTTGTTCATGGTGATGCAGAAGAAATGCCTTTCCAGGATGATTCCTTTGACATAGTTACCTGTCGGATTGCCGCCCACCACTTTCCAGACCTGCACAAGTTTATAAAGGAAGTACAGCGAGTCTTAAAGGTTGGTGGAGAATTTCTACTTATAGACAATACTGCACCAGAACTAGACAGTTTTGACACATTTTATAACACGATTGAAAAAGAAAGGGACCACAGCCATGTAAGAGCATGGAAAAAGTCTGAGTGGCTGGCTATGATTGAGCAGCATGGGTTGGAACTCAGTGTATGCCATCGTTATGAAAAAACCTTTCACTTTGATGATTGGTGTGATCGAATGAAAATGACAGAAACCGAAAAACAAGACTTAAGCTCTTTCATCAATAACGCAGACGAGGAGATTAAGGCAAAATTTAATATAAAAGCTGAAGAAGACAGAGTGGTCAGTTTTAATGGAGAGGCTATCGTTTTAAAAGCTATTAAATCATCATAGATTTGTGATATGTAAATCCTTATTTACGGTATTGGGACTAGCTTTTCTTCAAAGGAGATTGGTATGGATAGAAATATAAAGTTTCACAATCTACTAACAAAGGAAGAAGGTATCATTGTCGCTCCAGGAGCTGCAAATGCCTTAACAGCTCGGCTGGTTGAAGAAGCAGAGTTTCCAGCTGTATACGTTACTGGAGCCGGCTTATCAAACAACTTGTTAGGAATGGCAGATGTTGGGCTGCTTTCTTTTAAAGAAGTGTTGGATCAAGTGAAGTACATTTGTGATGCAGTAAACATACCAGTTATTGCTGACGGTGATACCGGGTTTGGGAATGCGATTAATTTGGTAAGGACCGTGATTGAATTTGAACATGCCGGTGTTTCAGCTATTCAACTGGAAGACCAAAGTACTCCAAAAAAATGCGGACACTTTGACGGAAAACAAATAGTTTCCGTTGAAGAGATGACAAACAAAATAAAAGCAGCAGTAGACATAAGAAAAGATCCTAACTTTAAAATTATAGCAAGAACAGATGCACGAGCAACTGAGGGGATTGATTCAGCAATTGAAAGAGCTCAAAGGTATAGCGAAGCCGGTGCAGACATTTTATTTGTTGAAGCACCTCAAACAGAGGATGAAATGAAGACAATCACAAAATCACTGCCTCATGCTCCACAAATTGCCAACATGGTTGAACATGGGTTAACCCCTTTAAAGACAAATGAAGAACTAGAAACTCTCGGGTATAAGATTGTCCTTTATGCCAACTTTCTTAATAGAAGAGCAATAAAAGCAATGCAGGATGCCTTACTTTCCCTTAGGGAAGATCAGACTACTCAACACATGCTCGACGAGATTATTTCCATGAAAGAAAGAAACCGACTAACACACTTAAAAAAAATCAAACATCTAGAGGATAAATATTTATCAATTAATTAATTAGATATACTTTATGGAAAGTTGTTATTTCAAGAACCCATTTTGCCAAATGGGTTCTTGAAAATAATGAAGGCTTTTTTGTATTTGAGCACATTCATAATAAATGTAAATGTGAAAATGAGAGGAATAGTTCGCGTATTATTATTGGTGAAATTCTAATTTTATGAAAATGTAATATTTCCCAATCAAAGCAGCACAGAGGGTGTACAAAATATGATTACGTTTATCGAAAAGAAGTTGAAATTAAAGATCAACCGGGAAAAGGGGAGGATTGATCGGCCATGGAATCGGAGGTTTCTTGGCTTCAGCTTTACTCCATCTGTGAAAGGGAAAGCAAGAATTCGAATTCACAAGGAGTCTATCGAACGGGCAAAAGGACGGGGCCAAGACCTGACTTCCAGAAGAAAGAGTACCTCAATGGAAGCCCGGATCGAAAAGTTGAATCGGTTCTTAATCGGATGAAAGAACTATTTCGGTCTCCCAGCGACCCCGCCTGTCTTCCGAAGGATGATGGAATGGATTCGACGAAGACTTCGAATGATTAGATGGAAAGTATGGAAACGACCCAAAACCCGAATCAGAGAACTCTTCGCTTTAGGTGTATCAAAGTCAAAGGCGTATCAGGGTGGACGTTTTTGAATCTCCGATTGATCTGCTTTCCTATTGGTCGGGGAAAAAAGAAAAGGTTCAAGATACCCGGATGGTCAGTATAGGCAACTTAAAAATGGAAGCATTAAACGAGCAGCAATTATGCAGGGGAAAAGGGATATATGGTTGAGAAAGTCAATTCGAATGGAGATTTTTCAATGATTTTCATATACCTTTCAAAATTTTTAATCACGTTTGGAATGAAAATAAAAGGATCAAAAATCTCAGCATCCTTATCTGTAAAATTCATGCTCATCCATCACAATGCGAGAAGATTTGTTCTTGTATTACCATAATAAATAACGTTTATTCGTTCTTATGTAATGTTTAAATTTATGACTTGGTACTTTACGTAACGATAAAACCCTGTTGATTAATAAAAGAAATTTTTGTAGTCTAGTCAAAAAAAACAACCATCAGAATGCATCGGATGGTTGTAATAAGAGATTCTCCGAACAACAATTGAAGGTAAAAGTCTTCCCAGCAAACGGTAAGCCCTGACGCTATCGTTTGCTTAAAGGTCCTTTCCTTTTCTGTAAAGAGTTTAAACTAATTTATGGAAAAAAAGGAAAAAATCAATTGAATGTTAGAAATCTAAGTTACACGAAAACAAAAAACAACCACCAGAATCATGTTGGTGTGGTGGTTGGCTAATAAGACGTAAAAAGATTTGGTACTTCAATTGTAAGGGTTAGGTTTAAGATTGGTTTTTAATAGCAATTTCTACCCCTGTTAATGATAAAGCTTCAGGCAGGCTGCGTACGATATAAGTCTTTTGGAATGAGATACCTAAGGTGACCATCGTTTGTGCTAGTTCTGGCCTTACTCCAGCCATAATAGCAGTGATGCCAAGAAGCTGTAGAGCTTCCCGGAGCTGAAAAAGGTTTTGAGCAACAGCAGTGTCAATCATGTGAACACCTGATAAATCGATTACCAGGTACGTTAACCCAAGATCAGCTCCGCTTTTTAACGTTTTACCCATTAGCTCCTGGGTACGGTATGTATCTAAGGTTCCCACTAACGGTAAAATAGCCACGTCTTTTGTGATTGGAACAATAGGTACGGAAAGTTCGATCAGTTCTTCTTTCGCTTCCTTAAATATCTTTTCATGATAATCCTTATAGGATTGAGTAAAACCATAAATAATTTTATCAATGGTTGGGTTAATTCGTTCCGCAAGGGACGAACAATCTAAAAAAGTTAAGTTTTCGTGTTGGAAGCTCTTATTTATAAAGGAAAAAATAAAATTTCGGTAATGAGGTATGACTGCTAGAGCTTCATCCAACGGAACATCTAGCGCGGTCGCATGCTGTCCTAACTGCTTCCCCCATTCATAGGCTTTAGCTAATACATGGTCAATATTGGCTTTCGTTAAAGATTCGCCAATAAACCCGACAAACTCAGCTCTTATTTGAATGAGTTCTTCGCTATTTAATCCTCCTAGACCCTGGTTTTTATTTATTCTTTCTTCTACTTCCCTGGTTATGGCTTCTTTTTGTATTATAATTTCGTTCCCTATAAGATTCATTTGTGCTTCATTTAACATCGACATGCCTCCAATCATCCATTTAATTTATATACCAGGTATGTAAGTTTGCATACAGCCATCGTAACAAAACAATTTTTAGGAAACCACACGGAAAATTATGGTATTACCAAGAGATATCCTTTCCACAAGAATGCTAGGAAGAGAACTGAGAAGAGATAATTTTTTTAAGACAAGCCTTTCAAGTAAAAGTTAGGTTTGGTATCAATGTAGTGGACAGGAGGTGATGGAGATCAGGAAGCTAGGAGTAGCAGGAAACACATGGAAAAGGTTGAAAGCGAGGCGGTTTTAGAAGGTAAGGTCCTATTTTAGGATTCTTTATATTTCACCTACCGTATAATTATATATTTTGATTTCTTACTAACACCAAGGTGGGTGGTAACGTGACTTGAAAAAAATAGGTGGAAGTAACAAAGGGGGATGGAGAAAAAAATCCTTGATAAAGAAGGAGGTGAGTGAAGGCTACCCGTAAGAAGAAGTGCATGCCTCTGCAGATGAAAAGGTCGAATCGGCAGAGGCAGGGGAGGTGACTAGATTGGAAGAAGAAATGGGGGAAGTTTGGGAAAGTGAGGAAGACCACATCGTTCCAGGTAAGCAAGACCACTCATCACCGGTAGAGAAAGGGACAGCTGCTATTCCGCAATACGAGCAATTCGTTTCAGACTACAACTCCTTCATTTCAATGTATTTCGATAGTGAGTTAGTCTTTAATGTTGAAGAGTTTCAGCCTGGATCTAATTACCACCAACAGATGAGTACTTTGTTACGCATTCTATTAAGGTATCGGAAAGGGGGAATGTTACCGAAGTGACAATCCTTGGCAAGACAGACGAGAGCGAGAAAGGTAGCTGAGGTTTGCTTGCTGCTATGGCAGGTGCAATGTTCGCGTTAGACCGGGATAATGTTGAAAGCATCGAGGATATAGACGACTTTTTAGTCAATAAATCCGGATTTGCCGCTTACGTGAATGAAGATGGTTGGGAGACGATGAAGGCCGAAACCGATTTGATTGAATACTTACTTATTGACACGGACGATGGAATGATCATAACCATGAAACGAAAGTAAGGCGTCCTGCCCGGGGCGCTTTTACTCTGCCTATTTTTACCGTTTCTATTGCCGGTTCGGTAGCTGATTCAATCCCTTTTCTACACTAATGTCCGTGTGCCATTTTTTGTTTCCATTCACTGAGGAAGGGGGGTTACCAGATCCTATATTTGTGTATGGTTTTAATCAACAAAAAGCTTATTCTTTGTTAAACATCATGCGCTTTGTATCTCACAGATATGTTGAGGCCTTGCTGAAAATATTGATATTCATTAAGGAGGACATCTAACTCTTGGCTCGCCACGATAGTTCTACCGTCAGTCACACCATATTGAGTGGCAGTTTTGTACATTTCTTTTCTTTTACTTTGTATTTTGTATAGTAAATCTTTGTTGTCATTATCCTTCATGGCACGTGTCCTCCCTTAGGTTTTTACAAGAAATCAAAAGCACGTCTTTTACATTACCAGAAAGTAGTGGAGAAAGTATGTTGAATCTTGTTTTAATACCCAAGTTTTTAACGCGATTTTTTGCAAAGATGAAAGTAGTTATTCCTACGCTGATATACAATGGGTTATTTTTACTTCTTTATGTTGTAAAAAACCAAGTAATATAAATAAGGGAATAAAGGAATTTAAAGCAAATAAAGGAACAAAGACACTTTCAAAAACAGGAAACACACCTGCTGCCAACATCGGAAACATTTTTTTGATCTCAGCGTTACCAATATTTATAACAATGACACCACTTATTGTTAAGATAATGGTGGGCACGAATAAGATATTTAAAAATACGATTCCTTTTGAGGCGGCATAAGTACTTATAATCAACATAACGTTTCAGATTGCTCTCCTTGACCTAGTGAAACAGTGTCGGGCCCCTTTGGTATTTGTTGGTTACAGTCAGATTTCATACGTTGTCTTTTCTGAATCATATATTTTTGCATTTTTTCCTTTCATTTTGCATCTCATTTTTTATCTCTTGTAATTTTTGAGCCACGGCTTACTTTATCATTGCGTGCATTTCTTCTCAAAATTATCTCCTTTAATAATATTTTAATCATGAACCTGAAGCAAAGTATTCAGAGGAGGAGGAAGATTTTTAACCTGCTTCTACTAACAGGTTCTTTAAGCAAGTAAAAAACATAACGGATGAAAGAACCGTTCATGTAGCCAGGAACTAAACGTTTTACTAAATAAATATCAGGGATTAAAAGGAAAATCTGACGTTCAAGAAGTTCGGCAACAAAACCAGCAATCACAGCAGCAAAACCAACGAAATCAACAAAACCAGCAATTAGAGTGACAACTTAAGATGAAAAGATTGTTTGTTAATCACTCATCATTTTGCTCCTGGTGATTACCTCGCTGAAATTATACATAAATTCGACAAATAATCCTGGACTTGTGCGTCTTTTGTATAGAAAGGCGCTTTTTTCCTTCCTATAACAAATTACAGAAAATACATACTCGCCTTCCTTATCTGCACAATCAAACCCACGTGTGGTTGAGTATTCTAAAAGTATATCTTGCGAAAGGCAGGAAGGAGGGATATAGATGTCCTATGGATGCGATAGTGGTTTTGCTTTAATCGTGGTGCTCTTCATCCTTTTAGTCATTATTGGAGCAACTGTTGTTAGAAGATATTAATAAAAAGATTGGTTTTGTGATATTAGATCTGGGAATGCTTATCCGTGCAGACATTTCCTCTTTTTATAACTAAGGCTTAGGTCTCTACCTTTGCCTTTTTATCGTTCGATTTATCCTTTAAACTTTGGTTACTTTCGGTTGTAGATAGCTTGCCGAACTACTGGAACCACCAAAGGTTTCAGTCACGTTACACAGGGATCATATTGTTTACTATCTTTCCAGGATTGCCGAGCTTCTTGCTGTCGCAGTAGGGAAACTGGAATATAAAAAACGATTGGAATTTAAATAAGCCCCTCTTGTCTTAATTAAATTACTTATTCTGTAATAGAGCTTTAATAGGGGTGGGTAGAATCTTGAGAACAACAATGAAGGACTTACTTTGAATTTCGTTTTATCTGCACAAACAAAAAGGTCATTAGTTAACTACACCATCAGAATCAACAAAATAATCAACAGAACCAACAGCAAAATGGAAGATAAGGTTTTACGAACACCGTAAAAAATGTATACTGATGTCGTGTTTAACGCCGCACAAAACACTCTTCAAGCAACTGAAGATATTGCAATGAATATGGGCGAAATCCGGGTGGTGTAATACTTTTCCATTAGCTACCAAGGCATGTTAACGTTACATAAAATCATCTTATGTGTTAGGAGTAAAGAGACCAGTAATAGCCTATATAAAACTTTGAAAAAATTAAATTCTAAGGACTGTATTTAAACAAGGAGAACCATTATTACGGGGAATTCTGTTAATCAAATGGTGGATCTGCTCCAGTTCTTTTGTGCTATTATTCCGCTTTATTAATACATGTGTTGGCTCATGGAAAACACCTCCGAAGATTGTTATCGAAGGTGTTTTATTCTTAGGAGTTTACCGTGAGGTTCCTCTTTCGTATGGTTTTAGAATCCATATATTGTGTCAATGACAGGGAGAGTCACTTTATGTTTGGCAGCAATTCGAAGGGCGCCCCCATGTAAATGTTCAACTTCCAAAGGAAAACCTTTCCTCATACCTGGTGCATCGAAGAGACAGCCTCTTTTGGAAAAGTCTTTAACTTACGTATCATGGGCAGGACTTCATTTTTTCGTTAAAGATATTCCTTCCATATCAGCAAGGGACTTCAATTCGTAGACCATCTTTTTTGCAACAGAAAAAAGAAGGTTTTGTACTAGCAATATACACAGCAGGGAGTAGCATCGCGGAGGTAATGCCTGAAAAGGAAGCAATAAAAATATATTTTTTTACATGTGTTTGAGAATGTTTGCTTTCCTCTATATAATTTGTTTTTCATAAACCTTAGCAACATTAATCAACTTTATTTCTGCCATTTTTATATCCCTTATTTTTTATATAATTATCTACCGATTTTCAACGAAAACGATTACAAATTAAAGAGGTACAATACATAAATCGTTCCCAAAGTCTTTAGTATGAGTATCTGTGGGATGTCACGGATTTAGTTCTTTTCATAACGAAACATCTCAATTTTGTTATTTTTCAAAAGTGTATTGGTACTATGATGAGGACCAATATAGAGTAGGTAGGGAAAGTACAGAAATTACCACATCCTAAAACTAAGAATAAAAGCCATTTCCTTCTTTTATTTCTTTTTCTATTAAATCAATCATCATCCTAACCACAAAATTATTCTGTTTATGGGAAGGATAGACGCAATAAAATTCCCGATTGATAGGCAATTCTAGAAGAATTTTTATCCTCTTGTGATTATACGCGTTTCGAGCAGCTAGATGGGACACAATGGAGTACCCTAGCCCTGATTCGACCATGGTGATAACACTTTCAGTGCTGTGGACAGTCGTTAAGCAATGTAGCTCATTAACCGAACCACCCCACTCAGCCAATCCTTGTTGAACGGCCTTCCAAGTACCTGACTGTTCACTTCTAAAAATAAATGGAAGATCCCTTATATCTTCGAAATCTTTAATTTCTTCGCTATCGTTTGGCCCAATTAAAGTTAGCTTATCTTGCGTGATAACCTTGTGATGTAATTCTTTATCTGCAGTCTTACAACCAATTATGCCTATATCTAATTTATCATTTTGAATAAAATCAAGTATTTTTTCAGAATCATCAACGGTGAGTGAGATTTCTACATGCGGGTTTTGGGTAATAAACGTTTTCAATAAAGGCGGAACAATGTATGTACTAGGGATCGTGCTAGCTCCAACACGAACAAACCCTGTTAAGTGATTTTGGAATGCCTGACATTCTTCCTTTAATAGTTTCCATTCACGTAAAAGGTGCCTCCCTTTTTTATAAACAATTCGCCCGGCCTCTGTAGGTTCAAGGGAGGTTCGATGTAAGAGAGTAGATCCCAAGTCTTTCTCCAACGTTTTTAATTGTTTAGTGACTCCTGGTTGACTAATATTCAATAGGTCAGCAACAACTGAAAAACTTTTATGATCTATAAGAAGCAAAAAGGTTTCAACTCTCTTTAAATTCATTTTGATTGTCCTTTCTGTATTCTGGCTTAATGGCAAAAAATGTTGTAATCATGATTACTTATAGTTAAAGTAAATATAACTAACTGTCTAAAAAAAGTAAACAATTAGATTTTAAATATAACCAAGTTTCTATCCTTGTAGTAAAAGTTAGTAATAGTACTAGGAGTGAGATCGCTTACTGTAATAGTAAAAAAGGTTGGATAATTTAAATATTATAACCATATTGTAATCATGGTTATGTGATGATACTGTTTATTTACTACGATAAAACTAGATGAACATGACAAGGAGGAGGGGGTTTCATGGAAAAACTTTTTAGAGGTTTACCAGCTGTTCATAAACTTAAATCTGATAAAAGGTTTTTGACTCTAGCAAACGAAAAGGAGATCCCATACACTAAACTAACTGAATGGATACAAGAAGAAATTGAGGTAATAAGGGATGGGATACGTAATAATGAATATGACTACGAGGAAAATCCCCGTTTTGTAGATGAAATTTTCCTGAAGGTGGAAAGAAAGGCGGTTGATTTTCACTGTTACCGATTAAAACGAGTGATCAATGCTACCGGTACCATATTGCATACAAATCTTGGAAGGGCAAAATTGAGTGAAGAAGCTATTGAACAAGTGATCCAAACCGCTACAAATTACTCTAATTTAGAATACAATATTGAAGAGGGAAAGCGTGGATCTAGGCATGATATTATTGAATCTATTTTAAAAGAAATTACCGGAGCAGAAGGGGCCATGGTAGTTAATAATAACGCCGCAGCCGTGTATCTTATTTTAAGAGCATTAGCAAAAGGAAAAGAAGTGATTGTTTCTCGAGGAGAATTAGTAGAAATAGGAGGATCTTTTAGAGTCTCTTCAATTATGGAAGAGAGTGAAGCGAAACTAAAAGAGGTAGGGACGACGAATAAAACGCATTTATCTGACTATGAATGTGCTATCAATGAAGATACCTCGCTTTTAATGAAAGTTCATACAAGTAACTTTAAAACCATTGGCTTTACCAAGTCCGTAAAGGCAACAGAGTTAACAGATCTAGCGTCTCAATACAAAAACGTAATGGTCTATGAAGATTTGGGAAGTGGGGCGTTACATGATTTTCGCAATTATGGAATTGGTGACGAACCGACTGTTGATGAGGTGGTAAAGTCAGGAGTAGACATCGTGTCTTTTAGCGGTGATAAATTGCTAGGAGGCCCACAAGCTGGAATTATAGTGGGAAAAAAGGAGTTGATCAATAAGTTAAAAAAACATCAGCTTGCACGAGTATTACGAGTAGATAAAATGACCTTGGCAGCATTAGAAGCTACAATAAAAGCATATCTCAAAGGAAACGCTAGTCAAATACCAGCTATTGGAGATATACTTACGCCCCTCACAAATGTAAAAGATAAAGCAGAGATATTTATGACGCACATCAATACAATGGAAAGTAAAAGGTGGCAAGGGGAAGTAAGAGAGGAGACTGCCCAAATTGGAGGAGGAACAATGCCCGGGGTGGAGATTCCTACTTGTGTTGTCACTTTAACTCATTCAAGATTCAGTTCTCAACAGATATTTGATCTTTTGCGTGAAGGGGAGCCTACGATTATTGCACGTCTTAAAAATGAGAAAGTTCTCATTGATTTTCGCACAGTAGCAATGGAGGAAATTCCGTTAATATTAAACAAAATAAAAAAAGTAAAAGAAGGTTAATGGGCGGTCTCATCTGTTCCTAAAATAAAATCTCCAACAGTGATGATACCGATGAAAATTTTTCATAATCTAATATTTTTAGGCGATGTCTCTTTTGGGGCTATGTTTTGCCGTCGTCACTTTCCATATGCTGTGGGCGTAGGACGCCCATCCGAGTGCGGTTTCAATAGGTGGAATAGAAAAAATCCGGCTCCTCAAAGGAGCCGGACCGGACTGCTGTACGAAAGTTTTTTTAGTAAAACCACTGAGAAATAGCGTACATTAGCGGTATGCCGACAATTAAATTAAACGGGAAGGTTATTCCGAGAGCCAGCCCTAAATAAATAGATGGGTTAGCCTTCGGCACAGACGCCCGAAGAGCAGCCGGTGCTGCGATATAGGAAGCAGAAGCGGCTAACACTCCCATCAGGGTTGCTCCTCCTTGAGACAGGCCAACAACGTATCCTGTAACAATACCTAGCACACCGTATACTACAGGAATAACAACTCCCAGTGAGATAAGCTTAATGCCGTGTTCTTTGATGACACTTAATCGCTTTCCGGCAATGAGTCCCATGTTAAGCAAGAAAAGAATCAAGACGCTGTAATACATATCCATAAATAACGGTTGAACAACCGGGATGGCATCCTCCCCTGTTACGAGGCCGACAAGAAGGCTCCCTAACAGAAGCAAAACACTTTTCCCAAAGAAGCTTTCCCGCAAAATGCTTTTATCAATGAGAGGAATTGGCGACTGAGCTACAATTCCAACACCTTGTACAGGCATTTCCTGCTGTTTCTTTTTACTCTGAGCCATCCCAAATAGGATAAGGGCGACTAATATCGCGGGAATTTCCATGACAACAACCATAGCGCTCATAAAGCTTTCGTAGCTGACACCAAAATCTCCTAAGAAAGCAATCGCCGCACCGTAGGTGACAATACTGACAGAGCCGTAGGTGGCTGCCAGACCAATCGCATTATGAAGATCCATTTTAAAGAAAACTTTTAGAATCATAAGGGTTAACACAGGAGTTAAAATCCCTAGAAAAAGAGTTCCGGCAAGCGGGGTGATGACTGTTTGAAAGGAGTAATTAGAAAGCTCAATTCCTCCCTTAATCCCAATGGCAATTAATAGATAAATACTTAGTGCTTCACTTAACCCGCTGGGAAACGAAAGATCAGACTTGAATAAGGAAGCCACAATGCCCAGGATAAAAAATAAGATAATTGGCGAAAGCAGGTTTTGTAAGATAATTTCCATCGGTTTCTTCACCCTTTCCATGTATTGCATTTTTTAAATTCGTAAATTTTTTAGCAGCATTGTTTATATTCAAAGTGTCTTGAGCAGTGCCGGTGCAGATGAAGGCAATAAAAAAACCGACACCATGTAAAAAGGATGTATGGGTGGCTGCCCACTTCCTTTTTAGATGAATGTCGGTTTATCATTCACTCGCATTCTCTGCGTTTAAATGATCTCCCATTTTATGAAGGGATCTTCGCTTGAAGATCTGAATGTAGCATAAAAATAATGACACGCTCCCCTTGAGGAATGCTGATGTCAGTATGAAAGCTTTTCACGTTTTCACCCGTTATATCATAGATAATTTGTTTCAGTTGAGCGTTGCCGGTTTCAATCAAGTCAGCTCTGATCTTCTTAATCGAAAGCATGCCCTGTCTGTCTTTGGCAAGCTCTTGTTCCGCAGGCGTTAAAATCCCGTTAACAACTACGATAATCATATGTCGTACAATATCTGTTTTTACTTTTACTGATCCCCGTCCTAAGTAGTCTTTTTCCCACTGGGTAAAAGCCTTACTAATTTCGGATTCCAGCATCCCTTTTTTACGAAGCTGCTGAGAAGTCATTGCTTCCTCCACTCGTGTAATATAGCTTAGATAACAAATTTTCAGCATGCCATAAATACCTTTATAACAGACTGCTCATTTGCCCCTTAGCAGTAATGGAGCCATTAACACCAGAGGATAAACAAATTATATAATTAATTATATTTATCTGTCTGTATCTGTCAACTTAAATTTTATATCATTTATTAAATATGGGCTGTTCCAAAAGGCTTCTTTCAACTGAAATACACTTCGCTTTCACCTATGGGCAAAACAGGTACAGTCTCCATTCACGCTTCACTTCCTTTACTTTCACGGTGCCTCCTATGCCACAGTCAATGTTTCAGCTTCCTCGTGAGCAAGCCCCCCCAGTGCGGACTTTTCGGGCTGAAGTCTGCACGGGTATTTTTTGAAACAACCTCTTTCTATAATTTATTTATCTTTTCTCAACGGGGAGGTAGGTTTGATTTACCTTTCCAATATACTCAGCACGAGGACGAATTAAACGATTATTCTCATACTGTTCTAGAATATGTGCAATCCAGCCAGAAGTTCGGCTCACTGCAAAGATAGGAGTAAACAGGTCATGTTTGATTTCTAAGCTGTGATAAACCGAGGCTGAATAGAAGTCAACATTAGGTGGAAGCCCCTTTTCCTTTGTCACTATATTTTCAATCTCGACTGACATATCATACCATTTACTTTCGCCGGTAAGTAGTGCCAATTGTTTAGACATTTCTTTGAGATGCTTGGCTCGCGGGTCCCCGTCTTTATACACTCTATGGCCAAACCCCATGATTTTTTGTTTCTTGCTCAAGGCATTCCGAATAAATGGCTCTACGTTTTCAACCTGGTCAATTTCCATTAACATTTCCATAACTGCCGTGTTAGCACCGCCATGTAAAGGACCTTTTAAGGCACCAATCGCTGCAGTAATACCTGAATACAAGTCCGATAAAGTTGCAACGCAAACTCGTGAGGTAAAAGTAGAGGCATTTAACTCGTGATCTGCATGAAGCACGAGCGCTTTGTTTAAAGCTTCTACTGCTGTTTCATTAGGTTCGTTACCGGTTAACATGTAAAGAAAATTAGCGGCGTAAGAAAAGTCTTCACGAGGGGGAAGGGGTTGCTTTCCCTCTCTCAAACGAGCAAAAGCAGCTACTATGGAGGGGATTTTTGCCTGTATTCTGATAGCCTTTCTATAATTGGCTTCTTTGTTTAAGTCATCCGCTTCCTCGTCAAACAGGGATAAGTGGGAAACCCAGGTACGAAGAGAAGCCATAGGGTGTACGTCTTTAAGAGGAGAAGCTTTCAGATGCTCTATAAACATGTCTGGTAGCTGACTATTGCTGAGGAGTTGGTCTTGCAATTCATCAAGCTCTGTTTGATTAGGAAGTTTCCCATGCCATAAGAGATAAATCACTTCTTCAAAACTAGCTTGTACAGCTAGATCATCAATGTTATATCCTTGATAGGTTAAGTGATCCTCAATAATGGAACTTACACGTGATGTGGTAGCAACAATTCCTTCTAGACCCTTTGTTTTTAACACATAACCCGCTCCTTTTTCTTGAATGGTAACTTCTTGTAATCATGATTATATCATAATTTTGATTATTTTACATAGAAAGAAATAATATTTTTTCTATTTAGAAAAAAACTACTATTTACTATAATTAAAAGAAAAACAGTCACTCTACGTTTCTGTTTGAAAGGGAAAAAAAGGTCATGAAATATTTTCGTTCCAAATTAACAAAAAAATATCTCTTGCTTTCGCTACTTGGAAGTATTGTTTCTTTAACGATCATTTTTGTTATCGCAACCTTTGTCTTAAACCATTCCATTCGGGAGCAAATAGATGAACGGAATGAGTTAATGGCCAAAACCCTCTCTAGTCATACGGATCTTGTTATTCAACAAATAGTAAGTGAAATAAACAGCGTTTCGCCCTATGTTATGGACCAAGAGGGGGAGGTTGTAGGTGTATATGAGGAATTGACCGAATTAGTTTTACAAAATGCGTTTTTCTCCTATCTGAATATTTTTAATGAAGAGGGAGAAAGGGTTCTTTCGGTCCCTGACCATCTTGATTTTCCAGATAATAAGTTGGAGGAGATCAGGCAGCGACTTCGCTGGAGCAAGACCCATCACATTTCAAATTTAGTTACACTGGAAGATGGGACACCAACCATTGCAATAACCGTACCTATACTGAGTGAAGAGGGAGAATTCAGAGGTGGAATTAGTGCTCTGGTGGATTTGGAAAGTTTGTCGACTGCTTTGAGTCAAGTACAAGTAGGCCAGGAAGGAATGAACGCCTTAATTGATCGTAATGGTCGAGTGATTGCCCATCAAAATGAAAGTTTAATCGGAGAACCGTTACACATGCATCCCATACATGACCTTCTAAGTAAAAGGCGTATTGGACACTGGGAGGGGATCATATTTTCCCAAAAGATGCTGTTAGCCTATCGTCCCGTTCTAACAAGCGAATTTGGGTTAATCGTTGGGGAAACAGAGAAACAGGCTCTTGTTCCAGTGGTCAGTGTACAAAAGGTACTAATTGAAGGGTTTTTAATTGTATCTTTTCTGACAGTCCTATTTACTATTTTCGGAACGACTAGTGTTGTTAAACCAATTACCAATCTTATTAATCAAGCAAAAGAATATAAAGACGGAAAAAGAAGTAACTTTGCTCTCGTAAGTACGAATGATGAGCTGCAAGATTTATCTGTGACGATGCACAGCATGGCAAAAGAGCTGACAAATAAAGGGAGAAGACTGGCTAGTATTCTAGAATCGATTCCTTATGCAGTGATAACATTGGATCAGACTGGGAAAATATTAACATTTAATAATGGGGCTGAACAGTTAACGGGCTATAGCAAAAAAGAGGCAGTAGGGAAACTAATATTTAACGTTCCCCTTAAAAGTACTACCGGTGAAGGAAATGTTTCCTGGGGAAAGTTTTTAGATGGAAGGGAGTTTCACGAGGTTGAAGCTTCTTTGGTAGATACGAAGAATAGAGAGTTTGAGGTAAGCATCTATTCTTCCAGATTTAGAGATCAAATCAAAAATAAAGTTGCTACGCTGTTAATAATTAGGGATGTGAGTGAAGTAAAAAAATTAGAAAACTACGTAAAGCAAAATGAACGGTTAGCGTCTTTAGGACAACTAACCTCCGGCATTGCCCACGAAATTAAAAACCCGTTAAGTATTATTCAAGCAGCCTCTGAAGCCATACAATATGAAACAATGGACGGGGAAGTAGATAAAAGCTTTATAAAAGAATTAAGCAATGACATTGTGGAAACGACAGAACGAATGAATTTGCTATTAACCGACTTCCTGAAGATGGCAAAGGATGAGCACGACGTTAGTACTGAGAAAGTTAATGTTGTTTTGATATTGGATGAACTTTTATTGTTATTAAGGAAAAAATTTGACGACCATCAAATCACAGTAAAGTCTGAATACCAGAAGTTTGATTCGGCTTATGTTCTATCGCATAGGAGCAAATTAGGACAAGTCTTTTTAAATATCATTTTAAATAGTATACAAGCAATGGAATCAGGCGGGGAATTGTCAATGAACATCAAAGAGGGGGCTTCCAATTGGGAGGTAGAGTTTAGAGATACAGGGCATGGAATTCCTCCTTCAAAGATAAACTGGATATTTAACCCTTTTTTTTCAACCAAAAAAGAAGGGACTGGGTTGGGACTATCGATTGCCTATGAGATTATAACCCAGCAGGGTGGTGAAATAAGGGCCAAAAGTGAAGAAGGAAAAGGAACATCGATTTTTATTGTGTTGCCGAAATGTCCGGAGGAAGGGGAGAATCTTGGTGAGGTCGATATTACTAGTTGACGACGAACATAAATTACTAAAAATATTTCAGTTATCTTTAAAAAAACGTGGATACACTGTATTTACTGCAGCGAATGGACAAGAAGCTCGAAAGAAAATAAAAGATTTAGAAGTTGATATTATTTTTCTTGATCTTAAACTTCCAGATTGTAACGGAGTAGATTTATTAAGGGAATTTACTTCCCTTTATCCGAAAAAAATATATATATTAATGACAGCTTACGGAAATATAGAAAACGCAGTGACAGCAATGAAAGCAGGGGCGTTTGACTATATCATTAAACCTGCGAAAATTGAGCAGATATCCATAGTCATTGAAAAAGCGATTGAATGGTTGAGAGTAAAAGAAGAAAACAATGTATTAAAAGAAAAATTAAAACAAACGTCCATGGTAGAAGAAATATTTGGAGCAAGCTCCGTAATGAAGAAAATCTTTCAATTAGTAGAACGAGTGTCAACGACTGATGCTAATGTCTTAATTCAGGGGGAAAGTGGGACAGGAAAGAGCTTAATTGCAAAGTCGATTCATCATTTAAGTTATCGGAGTAAAGCACCATTTATCCCAGTCAATTGTGCTTCAATCCCTGAACAGTTGTTAGAAACGGAATTGTTTGGCCATAAAAAAGGAGCGTTTACCGGGGCTCAAAGTAATAGAAAAGGTAAATTTGAAGCTGCAAATGGGGGCACCATTTTTTTAGACGAAATAGGAGAAGTTTCTCCAGCGTTCCAAGCGAAACTGCTTCAAGTGACACAAGATAAAACATATATTCCAGTTGGCAGTGATGAAGTGAATCAGGTCGATGTTAGGATTATTGCAGCTACGAACCGCAATCTAAAGACAATGGTAGAAGAGGGGGCATTCCGTGAGGATCTTTATTATCGCTTAAATATAGTTGATATATATATCCCTACCTTGCGAGAAAGAAAAGACGATATCCCATTGTTACTTGAAAAGTTTTTAGAGGGATTTAGAAAAAAGGACAAACGGAATTATGATATTGATAGAGATGCTTTACACGTTTTAAAAAACTATAATTGGCCAGGAAATGTTAGAGAGTTAGAAAATGCAGTAGAAAGAGCTGTTGTTATGTGCCAGGATACCACCTTATTCATTGATGATTTTCCGATGGAAATTCGAGACTTCAAAGAAAATGATGACTTGAGTGAAACAAATCTTGAAAATAATAAACCACTTCCTGAGAAGTTGGAATCGATTGAAAAACAATTAATCCTTAAGGCGTTAGATGAAGCCACAGGTCAACCTGCAGCAGCAGCAAAGATGTTGGGAATTTCTCGTCAAAATTTATTATATAAGATGAACAAATATTTCCAAAAAGAGTAGGGGGAATCAAGGTTTAATGATTGTCCCTTTTTTGTAAAAAATTTTTTACGGAAATGAGAGATTTTTTTACAAATATCTACGTGCTACCAGAAAAGAAAGGGCTTTCAAGTTGGCACGGGATTTGCATTTTATAATAGGGGAGAAGGCAGCATGAAAAACAAAGGATGGAAGTATAGCGAGAAAAGAAAACTGCTTTTATGTCTTTTATTTCTACTTTTACTGTTTGGGTGTGTGAATAACCAATCATCACATCAAGTAAATGAACAACCAGAAAGCAAAGGAAAGTTAACCATTGGTGCAAAGAGTTTCACAGAACAATCCCTTCTTTTAACAATTACCTCTGTGTATTTAAGAGAAAATGGATATGAAGTCGAAACCGTTAGTGACATGTTAAGTCATGATCTTCGCACTGCGTTGCTAGACGGTCATATTGATTTTTACTGGGAATATACAGGCGCTGCTCTTATGCTTTATCTAAATGAAGAAGGCGAAAATGATCCAGAGAAAGCCTATAAAAGAGTAAAAGCTTTAGAAAAAGAAAATGATATTTATTGGCTTGAAAAGTCAGAATTTAATAACACTTACGCTATTCTTGTTAGAGAGAATTTTTCCCAACAACACGGAATCACAACCATTTCAGAATTAGCTCATTACATCGAGAATACGGATGACTTCACTTTTGCCTCTGAAACAGAGTTTCACCAAAGATATGACGGGCTTAAAGGATTGGAGGATACCTATAATTTCCGTTTACCCTCTGAACAAGTCATGAGGTTGGATTCTCACCTTACGTACAAAGCTCTGGAAGATCAACGCGTAGATGCGATTGTTGGGTTTGTCACAGATGGCAGTATGCAGAATTTAGATTTTGTTGCGTTGGAGGATGACCAGTCATTTTTTCCAGCGTATAATGTAGCTCCGGCTGTAAGAAAAGAGGTACTTGAACAATTTAACGACTTGCCTAATCTTTTAAACGACATTGCTGAACGTTTAGATACGGAAACAATAAGGTCTCTTAATTATGAAGTCGATATCTTACATGCAAATACCCTTGAGGTTAGTAGGGAATGGTTAGAGGAACAACAGTTAATTGATTGATTGAACAAGGAGGGCTTTATGATGGATAGAATGACGACTTATATTTTGGAAGAACAATATAAAGAAACTCAACTGGTGGTTCAAGAAACCCTAAAAAAAGCCATTGTAGATAGCGTTGGAAGTATCATAGCGGGCTCTCAAACAAAGGAAGCTGAACATGCAAAAGACGGTGCTTTTGAACTTTGGAAAAAAGGTGAATCCACAGTTTATCTATCATCAGAAAAATTAAATTCCGTTGGGGCAGCATTTATGAACGCCACCATGGCTCGTTCATCAAGAGTCGATGATAGTCATTCTTTAATCACTGGTCCTCTCGGTTCCATTATTTTTCCAGCCATTTTAGCTGCCTCAGAAGAAAGAAAGGTAAGCGGTGAAACCTTTTTATCTGCTCTACTGGTAGGCTACGAGGTAGGGATACGATCGGAGATGATCGGGAACCACTCTTCTACTCCTTTAAACCAGCATTGTTCTTGGGCTGCTATGGGTGCTGCAGCAGGGGTCAGTCGAATCATTGGTTTACCTGAAAATAAAATAGAGTATGCGTTAGGGTCTACTGAACATTATATTACCTATTCTCCGTTAATGGATTCTATTGACTGTTCTGTTGATCAATGTGATGTAGCTGCTTGGGGCAGTATGGCTGGAGCGAATTCACCTCGTCTTACCGAAAAGGGAATAGAACGTAAGGGAGATCGTTTCTCACCTGTTAATCTAAGTTTTAGTCCGGAAGTACAAGACATAGGAGAAGAGTATTTAATTAAGGATCTCTGGTATAAACTAAATCTTTGTCCTAAGGATGCGCTGCAGCCCATTGGATTTGTAAAACCCTTTCGAGAGGTGACAGATTATGAAGTCAAACAGAAATTTCTCTCCCTCACAGAGCCTGTTATAGGAAGGGAAAATAGTATTCACATCCTTAATTCCATCGATAGTCTAGAGGATGTAGCTGATATGAGGAACTTTACTTCGGTTATTAGTAATGTGTTCTTAATGAAAGTAGTATAAAGAAAGGTAACAATTACGTGGAATAGGAAAAGGGTAGAAGAGGGATCTCCCATGGAGATAGTATCTTCTACCGTTTTGCATATGAGGTTTATTCAATGTAGGTTGTAGCAGTATGTTTAAAAGTCAAGTGGTTTAAATAAATTTATTTTTATTGAGAGCTTAATTCCATATAAGTAATGTTATGTAACGTAGTAGAAGGATACTGCGCAGCAAATGAAGTCATTGTAGTCGAGTATGCGCAAGAAAGTAATTAAAATAGTTCAACGGGAACTTGGTAGAGAAAACAAATCGGTAAGTACAGCTTGTAATAGTATTCTGATTTTTGAGCATATTTGATAAGTGTGATGTTTTATTATCATTAAAAGTCATGTTGACTTTAGAAACTTTATCATAATAGATTCATAGATTCTTAAAATAACATTCCATAAACAAGGGGGAGAAATTATGAACAATGTTTATCAAGATGGCAAGGATTTTGCAAAGTCTTACATACTGCCATACACAGAATTGACGGATCAGGAGCTGAGATTTCCTGAAGAATCATTTAAGGCACTAGGGGAAAAAGGCTTTTTAAAACTGCTTGTGCCTGAAGAATACGGTGGTTATGGCAAAGGACTTGTGGAACATACTCAGGCTTGTCTAGCCTTTGCAGAGACGTGTGCTACCACTGCTCTTTGCTATATGATGCATAATGTTGCCTTGATGTGTGTTCTAACGCATGGCAGTGATGACCTTAAGAAAAAAATTTTTACAGACATCGTAGAAAAAGGGGAATTTTTAGCTTTAGCCTACAGCGAAATCGGGACAGGAACACACTTTTATAAACCAGAAGTTACAGCTGAGGTTAATGGTGATTACACAACGTTTAACGGTACAAAGAGCATGGTCACTTCAGCAACGTATGCTTCCTATTATCTGGTTCTTGCGCCTTCTGTAGAAGAAGGAAAAATAAACAACTGGGTCATCCCTCTGAAGGAAAAAGGCTTAACTTTTGAAAATTCAAATTGGAATGGTCTTGGAATGAGGGGGAACTCGTCATGTCCCATGCATATTAATGATGTGACTTTGCACTCCTTTTATCGCATTGGAGCAGAAGGTTCTGGTGAAGAGCAAGTATTTAACGTTGTTGCACCGTTCTTCATCACAGGACTAGGAGCGGTAAATAGTGGTACTGCTATGCATATGGTTGATATCGTAAGCCCTTATGCTGCGGATCGTAAATATCCTGATGGAAGTTCGCTTTCAAATATTGAAACGGTACAAGTGCATATTGGTCATATCTATAAGCAGGCATTTGCTGCAAAAGCTATGACCTTGGATGCTGCAAATGCGGGTGCCAACGGAGAAGAAGATGCGCTAGCAAAGATACTGGCAGCCAGAGTCTTCGCATCTGAAGCTTCAATCGACTGTGGAAGGCTTGCCATGAGAGTGGGAGGAGGGAAAGCTTACAATAAGGCATTGCCGATTGAAAGACTTTTGAGAGATGCATATGCTGGACAAGTTATGGCTCCAAGCAATGACGTTCTGACTGTTTGGCTTGGCAAATCATTAACAGGTCAGATGATTCCATAAAAACGATAGGGAGGAATTTCATTGAATAACGATAAAATAAAAGTAGGAGCTGTTATTTATGATCCGAGGGTTACAGTAATCTGGGGGATCATAGCTGATTTTTTCAATGAGGAAGGAATTGAAGTAGAATGTGTCTTCTATAAAGATTATGAAAGTCAAGTAGACGGATTGTTGAATAAGGAAATAGATATTGCCTGGAATTCACCTCTAGCATGGTTGGACACATATTTGAGAACCGATGGGAAATGCCAGATGGGGTCAATGAGAGATACGGATAGAGACAGAAAGACCTGCTTTATTGTCAAAAAAGATAGCGGTATCACAAATCTTATGGAGGTAAAGGGCAAGACGATTGGTTTTGGAGCAATAGACTCACCTCAAGCAAGACTGATCCCAATCAACCATTTACATAAAAAATATGGGCTTGACTATGGTAAAGATTACACGGAGAAATTGTTTAATATTGGGATTGGTCTTCATGGAGACCACGTTGGGGGAGAATTAGATGCTATCAAAGCCTTGTCGGCAGGTGCAGTAGATGTATCTGTCGTATTGGATTTAAACTGGGAAGCATGGAAGAAGGATGGCACGATTGATGAAAACCAATTGGTTTGTATTGATACGACGGAAGTATTTGATCACTGTATTTTCGTTGCACATCCTGATTTTTCAACGGAAAGATTTATAGAATGGGAAAAAGTGCTTAATACAATGGATTACAATAACGAAGACCATAAGAAGATGATGGATATGGAAGGGTTGAAGGAATGGGTTGAAGGGAGAATCACAGGATATCAGCAATTACGTGAAGCGAATGATTATCTGAAGTTCCTTCACAAGTAATTTTTAACAAATCAAATCTAACGGCTCGGTCAAAATCAATCGTTTTATTTACCTAGTTTATAAAACTCCCATGAAAAAGAGAAGGAGGGGGTAACCGTTTCTTCTCTTTACCTATGTACATCCATTTTAGGAGATGAGAAAAATGAAAAGACCATTTCCATTATTTCCTACTTCATTAATGGGAAGCATGCCTAGATCAAAAGAGGTTTTAAGCGCACTAAGAAAGATGAGAAGAGGAACGATTGAACGAAATGACTTTAACAAGCTAATTGAGATGGAAACCAAAAAGGTGATTAATCTACAAGATGGTCTTGGGATTGATATCATCACAAGTGGAGAAATTGGACGAGATAACTATGTGTCCTTTGTTTCCGATAAAATTAGTGGCGTAGAAATGATGAGCATGAGTGAAATGCTCGATTATATTGAAGATAAACAAGCTTTTGAAAATATATTGACCACACTTGATGTTCCAGCAATCAGTATTAAAAATGCCATTTGTGTCGGTAAGTTGAAACACAAAGGTGATATTGTCGCAGATGAGCTTAGGACTATGAAGAAATTTACTGATAAACCCGTAAAGATTACATTACCCGGTCCCTATCTCCTTACAAGATCAATGTGGCTTCCTAATCTCTCTGGTAAGTTTTACGGGAGCAAGGAGGAACTTGGGCAAGATGTTATAAAGGTTATGAAGGAAGAGATAGACAATCTGATCAATATCGGAGTTGATGTAATTCAATTTGATGAACCGGTATTGACCGAGGTGGTTTTTACAGATGGAAGGCCAAGGTCGTTTATGTGCGCTGCTCTTTCCGAAAAAAAGGATCCTAAAGAGGAGCTAGAATTCGCCAGTTCCTTGATTGGGCAGATAATGGAGTATATTGATAGAACAAAAACCGTTGCTTCTATTCATATCTGCAGAGGAAACTGGAGTAAGAATGAGAGCATATTATTGACAGGCCCCTATACGCCGCTGATAGAGTTATTTGCGAAGGTGAATCCTGATCTATTGACACTTGAATTCTCAACACCAAGGGCAGGAGAGTTGAACTCCTTATTAGCTGATCCAAAAATTCGTGAGAATCCAGTACTTGGCTTAGGTGTGATTAATCCACGTACAGATGAAATTGAGACAATGGACTCCATTTTATCAAGAGTGGAAGAAGCCATGACTTCTCTTCCAAAGGAAAAAATATGGCTGAATCCTGACTGCGGGTTTGCAACCTTTTCAAGTAGTCCAGTTAACATACTTGAAAATATCTCAGGTAAAATACGCTCACTAACAGAAGCCGCTTCAGTATTAAGGAGCAAATATGAGTAAACAGCCAAGAGATGAAATAAATACATTACAGGAGTCCAGAGTTTTTGATATGAGCTTTAGAGGAACGTCTAATGATCTCTCATCTGTGAAAATTTTTACAAATAATAATAGCTTTCAGATTCAAAAGGAAGTCAGTTTTGACTCAGAATACGAACAAATTAGTAGTCTCGAGTATTTTGGAGGATCTGTTTTAAGTAGCATTATATTGACCCTTTTAGAGCAGTCCAAAAAGGAGGGGTCCATTATTGAAGAAATTGAAGGAGTTTTGAATCTTTCACTGGAAAACCCTCTAACCTTATTAGGCGTAAGAGGTTATGAGGATGAACCGTGTATCAATAAAATAACGGTAACCGTTTATTTATATGTTGAACTTAAAGACAGTAATTTTTTTGATTTTTGTACCAAGGCGCTCAACCGTTCACCTGTTTATAATACCTTAAAGAGATCCATGGATCTAGAAGTTAACTTCAAGGAGCTTTTATGAGGAGCCAATTTCAATAGATCAAGAATGCTATCCATTATGCACGAGTCCGAGAATCTGTTTGGAATTCTCGGACTTCTTTATGTGTGTTAAATTCAAACTCCATTTCTTTTAAACATTTCAATATGGCCAAACTTTTACATTTGAAGGTTCTTATCTTTCCAAAACAAGGAGGCGCCTTATATAAGAGCGCCTCCTTGTTATGTTTTTGAAAACTATTTTTGTATTTCTAGAATTAAATCTCCTGTTTCAATGGTTTCCCCATCGGAGACATGAACATCTCTTACTAATCCATCAAAAGGAGATTGGACGGTGGTTTCCATTTTCATTGCTTCAGTAACAGCTAATTGATCTCCTTTTTTTACTTTGTTTCCTTTTGTCACTAAAACCTTAAGCACAGTACCTGGCATAGAAGCACCAATATGCTCCTCATTCTGTCGATCTGCTTTCGGTTTCACAGCAGATGATGTTTCAATATTGAAATCCTTTATTGTTACTTCACGTGATTTTCCATTTAGTTCAAAGTAAACAACACGAGTACCGTCAATACGAGGTTCCCCTATGGAAACAAGTTTTACAAACAGCGTTTTCCCTTGCTCGATCTCTACGTTAATTTCTTCACCAACATTCATCCCATAAAAGAAAGTAGGTGTGTCTAGAGTAGATAGGTCCCAATATTGCTCGCGCAATTTGGCATAATCCATAAAAACCTTTGGATAAAGAGCATAGGATAGAACCTCTAGATCGGTAACTTGTCGGTTTAGTTGTTGAAACAGCTGTTCCTTTATCCCTTGGAAGTCAATCGGTTCCAACAACTCCCCTGGGCGAACAGTAATCTCTTTCCGACCATTTAGGATGATTTGCTGGAGTTTTTTTGGAAATCCTTGATACGGTTGCCCGAGATAGCCTTGAAAAAATTCTACGACAGAGTCGGGAAAGGCCAATGAGTACCCTTTATCATAAATATCATCTTCTGTTAAATCGTTTTGGACCATGTACAAGGCCATATCGCCAATGACTTTAGAAGAAGGCGTTACTTTGACTACATCACCAAATAGATCGTTTACTTTCCGGTACATACGTTTTACGTCATCCCATCTTTCTTCCAGACCGACGGCTTTTGCTTGCTGTTGAAGGTTGCTGTACTGCCCACCAGGCATTTCATGCTCATAAATTTCAGGGTGGGGAGCATTCATACCGCTTTCAAAACCTGCATAATATTTTCGCGTATCTTCCCAGTAATGAGAAAGTTTGTTTAGGCTATCTATATTTATGTCAGGCTGTCGATTGTTGTGTTCTAACGCGTAGTATAAAGAGTTTGCACTCGGCTGTGACGTGAGACCAGCCATCGAACTTACTGCTGTATCGACGATATCTACTCCTGCTTCAATAGCTTTGATATACATTGCCAAGCCATTTCCACTAGTATCATGTGTATGCAAATGTATCGGAATATCGATTGTGTCTTTTAAGGTGGAAATAAGTTGATAGGCAGCTTCAGGTTTTAATAACCCAGCCATATCCTTGATTCCTAAAATGTGCGCCCCAGACTGTTCAAGTTCCCGTGCCATTTCTTTGTAATAGTTGATATCATACTTGGTACGTGTGGCATCCAAAATATCTCCGGTATAACAAATAGAAGCTTCAGCAATTTTCCCGCTATCCCGAACAGAATCTATAGCAAGTTTCATCCCTTCTATCCAATTTAAACTGTCAAAGATACGGAACACATCGATCCCAGTTTCTGCAGACTTTTTCACAAATTCTTTAATTAAATTGTCAGGGTAATTTTTATACCCTACAGCATTTGAGGCACGGAGAAGCATTTGGAACAGAACATTAGGAGACTTCTCGCGTAATTTGATCAATCTGTCCCACGGATCTTCATTTAAAAACCTCATCGTTACGTCAAATGTGGCTCCACCCCACATTTCAACAGAAAATAAGTTCGGTACCATACGGGAGGTGGGTTCAATGATCTGCATTAAATCTTTGGTTCGTACCCGTGTGGCAAGTAGGGATTGATGGCTGTCACGGAATGTAGTATCGGTCAATAATACGTTGTCTTGTTTTTTGACCCAATTGGCTACTCCTTCAGGACCCTCTTGATCTAGAATTTGCTTTGTACCAGGAGGGTGGGGCTCGTATGATTTTACTTTTGGTATTCTTTGTTTAGGAAAATTTGGTTTTGTTATTTCTTTTTTCAAGCCAGGGAATCCATTTAGCGTAGTGGATCCTATATAAGATAACATTTTCGTGCCCCTGTCCAATCGTTTCGGAAAGGTAAACAGTTCAGGGGTTGAATCAATAAAAGAAGTATTATATTCTCCTGATAAAAACTTGGAGTGGGTCACTACATTCTCTAAAAAGGGGATATTGGTTTTAATCCCTCTTATTCTGAACTCCTTTAGATTTCTTAACATTTTGTTAGCAGCTTGGTGAAAACTTGTGCCCCAAGTTGAAATTTTCACTAGTAAAGAATCATAATGTGGAGTGATGACCGAACCTTGGAAACCATTTCCTGCGTCAAGCCTTACGCCAAACCCTCCACTTGAACGGTAAACGGTGATCTTTCCGGTATCAGGCATAAAGTTATTGCTCGGATCCTCCGTGGTTACTCTCGATTGTATAGCAAACCCATTTGTATGAATGTTATCTTGATGGGGAATGTTTATATTGGTCCCAAAGAGAGATTCTCCTTCAGCAATTAATAGTTGGGATTGAACGATGTCAATGCCCGTGACCATTTCAGTAATTGTATGTTCCACCTGAATCCTTGGATTTACTTCGATAAAGAAAAATTCATTAGAGTTGGTGACTAGGAACTCAACTGTCCCGGCATTGAGATATCCAACGTTTTCAGCCAACCGAACAGCGGCTTGGCAGATCTCTTCTCTCAGAACAGGACTGATCGAAATACTAGGGGCAATTTCTACAACTTTTTGATGTCTACGCTGTACCGAACAATCTCTTTCATATAAGTGCACCGTGTTTCCATGGTGATCAGCCAGAATTTGGACTTCAATGTGTTTAGGGTCTTCTACAAACTTTTCTACATAGACTTCATCCTGGCCAAAGGCTGCTTTGGCTTCTGACTTGGCTCGGTTATACCCTTCTTCTAACGATTGTTCGCTTCTTATAATTCGCATACCTCGGCCCCCACCACCAAGTGAGGCTTTAATGATAATAGGATAACCATGTTGATCAGCAAACTCTTTTACCTCCGTGAAGCTTTTAGCAGGGCCGTCTGTTCCAGGAATGACTGGGATATTTGCTTTAATGGCTTCTTTCCTTGCAGAAATTTTGTCTCCAAACATTAAAAGATGTTCCACTTTCGGACCGATGAAACTAATGCCTTCCTCTTCACATCTTGAAGCAAAATGAGCATTCTCAGATAGAAATCCATAACCTGGGTGAATTGCATCAATCTTATTATTTTTTGCAATTTCAATGATTCCCTCAATATCTAAGTAGGCTTCAATTGGTTTTTTTCCTTCTCCGATAAGGTACGCTTCATCTGCTTTGTAGCGGTGATAAGCCCCAATATCTTCTTGAGAATATATGGCTACTGTTCGGATGTTTAACTCAGTACAAGCCCTAAAAATTCGAATCGCAATTTCTCCTCTATTGGCTACTAACAGTTTTTTAATTTTCTTGATTTCCATCAAACCACTCCCTTTAATAGTAATAAGCATTTTTTAAAAATAAAAAAAGAAAATCTGACCCATATAACTGAAAATTATGCTACACTAAACTTATCGTAATCATATTTTAATCATGATTAAAAAACGATTATTGAGGTGAAGATTATGAAAAAGGCAAAGAACAAAGAAATTCAGACCATTCGAATGATGGTGTATTTCATAGATGCCACGTCAGAAATTATTGAACAAGAAGGAATGGACAAAATCACCATTCGGAAAATCGCTGATTTAGCCGGCTTCAATAGCGCCACAATTTATAACTATTTTGAAGAATTGTCTCATTTAATCTTTTTTGCTTCGATGCGTTATATTAAAAAGTATGTTAATGCTTTACCTGAATACCTTGCTTCCTCTAACGATCCTCTGGAAGAGTACCTAAAAATGTGGGAGTGCTTTTCAAGATTTTCCTTTAGTGATCCACAAATTTATTACTCCGTGTTTTCTTCAAACTTAGGTTGCCCTGCTGAGAAGCTCTTAAAGGAATACTATGGAATGTTCCCAACAGACCTTGTTGAAGTTCCAGAGGAGTTAAGAGAAATGCTGTTAGAATCGAATCTTACGAAAAGAGATCGTATAGCATTGAATGCTTGTATTGAAAAAGGCTACATTAAAGCCGGAGATGCAAACCAAATTAGCGAGATGCATTATTTAATATGGCAAGGCATGCATACGATGTTTTTGAATAAAAGATGCGAATACACCGTTGAAGAAGCAACAGAAATAACTGTAAATCATATACGATCCTCTATGGAGAAACATAAGAGCTAATAGAGTGAAAAGTACTACATGACCTCTTTATGCTTATTCTCCTGAATATTTGATTCCTTGGGAGTGGGGTGGTTTTGTATCTTTCCATGTTCGAGTATCAATCCTTTCAAAAGAGAATAACACATCACTGACATAATGATAGTAAAGGGAAAAGCAGCTGCAATCGAAGCAGATTGTAAGGTCTCGAGGCTGCCACTTAAAAGTAAAACAATGGATACAAGAGATAATAAACATCCCCAGGTCAGTTTAAGCTTCCTAGTAGGGTTTAGGTTTCCATTTGAGCTGAAAACTGATAAAACAAACGTAGAGGAATCAGCAGATGTGACAAAAAAGCTCACGACCAGAATAACCGCAATGACACTTAAAGCCGTACTAAATGGGAAATACTGAAAGAATACAAACAAAGCTTCAGCTACGTCAGCTGTGGCTGCTTCAGCTAACGCTGTGTTTCCCATATTGTGTACCAGATGTAAACTCGTCCCTCCAAAAACGGAAAACCATACAAATGTGCCGACAGTAGGTATAAACAGGACTCCTAGGATAAATTCTTTTATCGTTCTACCTTTTGAAACTTTTGCTATAAAACTACCAACAAAAGGAGCCCATGCAATCCACCATGCCCAGTAGAATAGGGTCCATCCTGCAATCCAAGAATTGTCACCAAAAGGCCTAATACGTAAGCTCATATAAAGGACGTCATCTAAATAACTCCCCGAAGTGCTAGTAAATACTTTGAATATCTGAGAAGTAGGACCTAAAAACAGCAGAAGTAACATTAAGCCCAAGGCAAGTAAAATATTAAAATTAGAAAGGATTTTCATTCCTTTGTTGATTCCAATTACCGCCGAACCTGCAAAAAGTACTGTCACAGCAGCAATGATTATTATTTGTGTACTGACTACATTGGGAACATCAAATAAATAGCTTAACCCCCCAGCGATTTGCAGTGTTCCCAGGCCTAAGGACGTAGCAATCCCAAACACTGTGGCAAAGATGGCTAACACATCGATCCCTTTTCCAATTGGCCCATAAATACGATCTCCAATAAGTGGATAGAAGGTTGAACTGATAAGCCCAGGAAGATTCTTTCGATATTGAAAGAAGGCTAAACTTAGTCCAATAATGGTATAGATCGCCCATGGATGCAGTCCCCAATGAAAATACGTATATGTCATTGCCGTATTTGCAGCATCAGCCGTAGCGGCATCTCCAAATGGTGGAGTCATGTAATGAAATAAAGGCTCAGCCACCCCCCAAAATACCAATCCAATCCCCATGCCGGCACTAAATAACATCGCTATCCAAGACATTCTGCTGTATACAGGTCTGTCGGTGTCTTTTCCTAAGCGAATTTTTCCGTACCTGGAGAAAATCAACAAAATCGCCATAAATAGAAATACTAGAGTAGCGGTTAAATAAAACCACCCAAAATATTCAACAGTTGTGTCTAAAAAATAGTTCACCCACAATTCCAGCAACTCATTAAAAAAGGCGCCAAAGATGACAAACAGCAAAATGATAGTTAGGGAAATACTTAAGACTGTATTCTTCTGAATGAATTCCCTCACGTATGATCCTCCTTATAGTTTTAGTTTTTCCATTTGATAGGGGCTATCCCTCCTTTAAAAGGTTATTTTATTTGTTAAACACGATAGTAACATAATCATGATTAAAAAACAATTCAGAATATTTTCTAAACTAATTTAAAAAAAATGTTTACTTTTGCCTTCTGGGTAAATATAATGTAATCAATCAACAAAAAATAATCATGATTATCGAATGATTCATAAGGGGGGAACGCTTTGAAGTTAGAAGTAGGAAATTTTCATGTGAAAGACGTAATTTTTGGCAGTCACACTTCTTTTCATAATGGTGTCTTAACCATTAATAAAGAAGAAGCTTTAAAAGTTGTTTATGAAGATGAAAGGATTCGATCAGCTGACATTGTCCTAGCAAAACCCGGAGAATCTGTTAGAATCACTCCAGTTAAAGAAGCAGTTGAACCTCGGTATAAAGTGTCTGGGGGAGTAATGTTTCCTGGAGTAACAAACAAACTGACCCAAGCTGGGCATGGAAGAACTCATGCATTAAAAGGAACTAGTGTGCTGGCGGTAGGGGAACGTTGGGGGGGATTTCAAGATGGACTTATCGATATGAGCGGTCCGGGAGCTCAGCAAACATATTTTTCAGAATTATTGAACATTTGTTTGGTTGCAGATACTAATGAAGACTTTGAAAAAAATGAACAACAGAAAAAAAACACTGCTCTACGTTGGGCAGCGATGCGATTGGCGGAGTATTTGGGAAGCTGTGTGAAAGATTTAGAGCCGGAAGACATGGACGTGTATAGACATGATCCCCTAGGTAAACGTATGGAGGATATTAAAAACCTCCCAGGTGTCGTCTATGTCCTTCAACTTCAATCCCAAATGCTTGAAACAGGGTACAACGCGATGGTGTATGGCTGGGATGCCAATCGCATGGTTCCCACACTCATGTCACCAAATGAGTTACTCGACGGAGCGGTTGTTTCTGGGAGCTTTATGCCATCGTCTTCCAAAATATCCACTTATCAGCATGTAAATAATGAAGTGGTCAAGCATTTATTGAAGGAACACGGGAGAAGTATAAATTTCCTTGGGGTGATACTCTCCAACTTAAATGTGAATTTAGAAGAAAAGCAGCGGTCAGCTCTTTTTGTAAGACAGATTGCTACAAATCTGGGAGCAACAGGGGCAGTGATCTCCGAAGAGGGGTATGGAAACCCTGATTCTGATTTCATTCTTGTTTATAACGAGTTAGAGGATGCCGGGATTAAAGTAGTAGGAATTACAAATGAATGTACAGGGCGTGATGGAAAATCTCAACCACTTGTTGATCTTTCAGATAAGGCTAACGCCATTGTTTCAACAGGGAACGTGTCTCAATATCTTAAATTGGCTCCTATGGAAACTGTCATCGGCGACTTGGAAGCGTTGGCTCGGGACGGAAACTCCGGGGGGTGGGATGGATCAGTCAAAGAAGATGGGTCAATTGAAATGGAAAACAATGGTGTGTTTTGCGCCGATTCTAGCTCTGGAAACCATTACAAGACCGTAGTTGAGTATTAAAGGAGGGATAGAGAGTGAAAAAAGCCATTCATTATATTAATCAATTTTTTGGTCAAATTGGCGGAGAGGATAAAGCTGATTTTGAACCGGAAATACGCTCAGGTACGATTGGCCCGGGGTTACTACTAAACAAATTATTGGCCCCTGAAGTAGAGGTTACTCACACGGTGATTTGTGGCGATAACTTTATGGGGTCTCACAGGGAAGAAGCGATTCAGAGAATTTTAGAGTATTTAGAAGATAAAGAGTTTGATATTTTCTTTGCCGGTCCTGCTTTTATGGCTGGGCGCTATGGCGTTGCCTGCGGTGAAATTTGCAAAGCCGTCCAAGATAGATTTGGTGTTCCTGTAGTGACAAGTATGTATGTTGAAAATCCTGCTGTAGAAATGTTTCATAAGGACCTTTACATTTTTCCTGGTGGGAATAGTGCAGCGGCAATGAGAAAAGACGTTCCTAAAATGGCCCGTTTTGGAAAAAAACTTCTTCAAGGTGAAGAAGTTCAATCGGCTAAAGAAGAAGGATACTTTCCGAGAGGCATTAGGTTAGAAACGTTTCACCAACCTGAGCAAATTGGGGCCCAACGAGCTGTAACCATGTTACTAAAAAAACTACATGATGAAAAATATGAGACTGAGATGCCAATGCCTGTGATTGAACGGGTAGACATTGCTTCCCCTGTTGAAAAACTGAATGAAGCAACAATTGCGCTGGTTAACTCGGGGGGGATTGTACCGGTTGGAAATCCAGACCGAATTCAATCTGCCTCAGCCACAAAGTGGGGGAAATATGATATTTCCACTCTAGACTCCTTAGAGGCAGGGAAATGGGAAACCATTCATGCTGGTTTTGATCCCTCTGCGGCAAATGCAGATCCAAATGTCATTGTTCCTTTGGATGCATTAAGAGAGATGGAAAAACAAAGGGAAATAGGAAAGGTTCATGAGTATATTTATTCCACCGTAGGAACCGGTACAACGCAAGCAGAAGCGAGCCGAATGGGGGCAGAAATTGCTCAGGATCTAAAGAACGCTAATGTCTCAGCTGTTATTTTGACTTCCACCTGAGGAACTTGCACTCGTTGCGGGGCAACGATTACCAAGGAAATTGAAAAAGCCGGCATTCCTATTGTACAAATGGCGAATCTTGTGTCTATTGCTAAGACGGTTGGATCAAATCGTATAGTACCGACCATATCAATCCCTTACCCATTAGGTGATCCTAATACACCGATTGAGGAGCAATGGAAACTTAGAAAACATCGTGTAGAAGTAGCGGTAGGTGCGTTAGCCGCTGACGTTGAAGAAGCCACCATTTTGGATGTGAAAATCTAAAGATAACTAAATGATATTTATTTTATTAAAGGAGGAATTGCAAATGATTAAAGACAAAAAAGTGTTTGTTCTTGGAGAAAGAGATGGAATACCAGCACCAGCAATTGAGGAATGCATGAAAGCAGTAGGAGCAGAAATTATTTATAAAGATACACAGTGCTTTGTTTGAACGGCTGCCGGTGCGATGGACCAGGTGGTCCAAGAAGAGGTAAAGAAAGCAGCTGAAAAATATGGGAGTGAAAATGTGTATGTCATTTTAGGATCACCAGATGAGGACAGTGCCGAAATTTTTGCTGAGACGGTGACAGCGGGTGATCCCACATTTGCCGGACCGTTGGCTGGAGTGGCTTTAGGCCTTCCCGTCTATCACATACTTGAGGACGAAATTAAGGCATTGATTCCCGAAGATATCTATCAGGATCAGATCGGGTTAATGGAGTTATCACTAGATAAGGATGAAATCATTTCGGCAATGAAGAATGCCAGACAGATTTCTGCAGAATAAGGGGGAGCCTATGAGTAGCGAAAAGGTTTATGATGTGATTATTGCTGGAGCAGGTCCTGCTGGTATGACGGCTGCTGTTTACACGTCGAGGGCCAAAATGGAAACATTAATGATAGAAAAAGGACTTCCTGGGGGGCAAATGACAAAAACAGAAGATATTGAGAATTACCCCGGGTATGAAGCCATTTTAGGACCTGACTTATCGAATAAAATGTATGAACATTCTATTAAGTTCGGCGCTGAATATGTTCAAGGAAACATTCAAGAGATAAGAGATGGCTATCCTATGAAAACAGTAGTCGTAGATAACCAGGAATATAAAGCAAAATCGGTGATTATTGGCACAGGAGCAAAACACCGTAGTCTGGGTGTTCCAGGAGAAGAGGAGCTTTCGGGTTTTGGAGTGTCCTATTGTGCCGTGTGTGACGGAGCATTTTTTGCAGACCAAGAGTTAGTCGTTGTTGGCGGAGGAGACTCTGCGGTGGAAGAAGCCATCTTTCTAACAAGATTTGCCACAAAGGTCACCATCATTCACCGCCGAGGTGAGTTGCGAGCCCAAAAAATCATCCAAAAACGGGCTTTTGAAAATGACAAAATCCACTTCATTTGGAACCACACGGTAGAAGAGATAGTGGGGGATGGGATGGTTTCGGGTGTTCGTATCAAAGATAAATTGACAGGTGAGGTAAGTGAATTCCCATGTGCAGGAGCGTTTATTTACATTGGCATGGATCCTCTCACTGATTGTGTAAAGAATTTAGGAATAACCAATGAAAATGGATACATTGAAGTTGATGAAGACATGAAAACCAAGGTTAAAGGAGTTTTTTCCGCCGGCGATGTAAATGAGAAAATGCTTCGTCAAATCATTACAGCAACAGGAGATGGCAGTATTGCAGCACTGTCAGCTCAACAATACGTAGAAAATTTAGAAGAAGAATTAAAAGAAATAAATTTGGAGGTGTAACATGACAGCACCTGTTATTAAAGGGTCTTCCTTTGTTATTACTCATACCCCAAGCTTGGTCCGTCATGGATCAAAACCAGTGAGAGAAATTGAAAAAAAACCTGAAACCTTAGATCAAATTTTAAATGGATTACGTAGTTTTCAAGATGCAGTCTCTTATCCTCCCAACCAAGTCTTTATCGGGAATATGAGACCTGAATTATTAAAAGACTATGAAAGGCCATGGACGAATACTCAATTGGAAGGGGCTGAACGCTTCAGCCCCTGGGGAGAAATTCTCCCTGAGGAGGAGTTTTACGGGTGGCTGAAAATAGCAGATGGGTATAATTTGATTTCTTTAGAAGAAAAGTTTTTAGAAGAATATGTGAAAGCTTCTTTGGAAAAGCATCCCTTGATTTCAAAAGAAGATCTTGAAGCGTTAGGCGAAGGGATTTCTTTAAATGAAATTGATGAAAAGCTATCGAATGGAAATGCCTTACCTTTGCATGTAAACAAAGACCAATTAATAGGGGTCATTGAAGCAGGTCATGATGAAGACAAGTTTTTATCCGCTCATATTTTATTAGAGAACCTTAGTAATAAAGCATCCGGCATTGTTGCGATGCGGCATGTATTACACGGCTTTAATGTCTCCGCTGAACAGATTGATTATGTCATTGGTTGTGATGAGGAAGCAGTGGGAGATCGTTATCAGCGTGGCGGTGGAAACATGGCCAAGTCAATTGCTGAGCACGCAGGGTGTATTAATGCTTCTGGTTCAGATATTAAATCCTTTTGTTGTGCGCCTGCCCACGCAATTAGCATTGCAGCCAGTCTCGTACAAGCCGGGACTCATAAAGAAGTATTAGTAATCGGAGGTGGTTGCCTAGCGAAACTTGGAATGAAATATGCCGGAAACCTTTCTAAAGAAATGCCAATCACGGAAGATCAAATGGGCGCAATTGCTATATTGATTGGAGAGGATGATGGGAAAAATCCTCAAATTCGAATGGATGGGTTTGGAAAGCACGATATCTCGGCTGGATCTTCTGCTCAAGCCATTTATCAAACGTTGGTTGTAAACCCTCTTGAAAGAATAGGAAAGAAGATCACAGATATCGATAAGTATGCAGTAGAACTTCATAATCCAGATGTGACAGAACCGAATGGGAATGGAAATGTTCCAAGAGGAAATTACCGTACAATAGCTGGGATGGCCGTCTTAAGAAAAGAATTAGACCGGTCGGAAATGAATTCGTTTGAAGAGAAACGTGGAATGATAGGTTTTTCACCTACTCAAGGGCACATTGCTTCAGCGATTCCGTTTATTGGTCATGCCAGAGACATGATTAATAACGGAGAAATAAATAACGCCATGTTTGTGGGAAAAGGAAGTCTTTTCTTAGGGAAAATGACAACGCTTTCCGATGGAATGTCTTTTATTATAGAAAAAAACAAAGGAGCTGTATAAGGATGCAGGATGTAAACAAAAAGAATTTTGAAGAAGAAGTACTTCAAGCGGAACAACCAGTAATTGTTGATTTTTGGGGACCTAGTTGCCAACCGTGCCTAAAATTAATGCCGGATGTGGAACAACTGGCTGAGGAGTACGGAGATCAGGTAAAGATAGTAAAACTAAATAGCTCAGAAAATCGAAAAGTATGCATTACACATCGTGTAATGGGCCTCCCTTCTTTTTTACTATTTAAAGATGGAAAAGAGGTAAATCGCATCTCAGGCGGAGAGCTGACGAAGGAAGACATAAAAAAATTAATTGACGAAAGTCTGGAAGTATCTCAATAACTTGAAAGGGTGGGATGATAATGGATCTATCAAACAAAAAAGTGTTTGTTCTTGGAGAAAGAGACGGAGTACCAGCCCCAGCAATTGAAGAATGCATGAAAGCAGCAGGGGCAGAGATTATTTACAAAGATACACAGTGCTTTGTTTGAACGGCTGCCGGTGCGATGGACCAGGTGGTCCAAGAAGAGGTAAAGAAAGCAGCTGAAAAGTATGGGAATGAAAATGTGTATGTTATTTTAGGGTCTCCAGATGAGGATAGTGCCGAAATCTTTGCTGAGACAGTTACAGCGGGTGATCCTACGTTCGCCGGACCGTTAGCTGGCGTACCGTTAGGCCTTCCTGTTTATCATATTCTTGAAGACGAAATTAAGGCATTAATCCCCGAAGATGTCTATCAGGATCAAATTGGGTTAATGGAGTTATCACTAGATAAAGATGAAATTATTACCGCGATGAATAATGCTCGTGCTAGTGAAAATGTGTAGCGTTCCACAAATTGAATAATAGCTTTCCAAAACAATGAATCTACTTCAAGAAAAAGTCCCTTATCGCAGGGACTTTTTCATACCACCATAAAGTTTAGTAAGGACAACAAGGGGCTGTTACCAATTAAAAATTTATCCACTGATACGTTGTTGTATATCTATCGATTAGGAAAAGAGAAACGCATTGACAAAAATTTTTTAAATATGCTACTCGAAGAAATTAACTGGAGAAAAAGGTAGCCGAACGATGAACTGCACTGTGAAAAGAATTCTTGACTAGGCTCAAAGATAAGAAAGATAAAACTTTTACAAATTTAAGGAGTGTGGGCGGATTGGATAGTTTTAAAGAAGAAGCATTGCAAGTTCATCGGGAAAAACAAGGAAAACTGGAAACTACATCAAAAATACAAGTAAGAAACCCAAAGGATTTAAGTTTGGCCTATTCTCCAGGAGTGGCTGAACCTTGTAAGGAAATACAAAAAGACAAGAGTGCAGTGTTTGAATATACCATGAAAGGAAACATGGTTGCTGTTATCTCTGATGGGACCGCAGTTCTTGGATTAGGTAATATTGGAGCTGAAGCCTCGATTCCGGTGATGGAGGGTAAAGCAGTATTGTTAAAAAGCTTCGCTGGGGTAGATGCATTTCCCCTATCCTTGAATACTACAAACATCGATAAGATTGTGGAAACGGTAAAACTTCTTGAACCAAACTTTGGCGGAATCAACCTTGAAGACATTTCAGCACCGAACTGTTTTGTTATTGAAGAACGTCTAAAAAAAGAAACAAACATCCCCATTTTCCATGACGATCAACATGGGACAGCAATTGTGACAGTAGCAGGTTTGCTAAACGCATTAAAGATCGTTAATAAATCGCTACCTAATATAAAGGTTGTTGTCAATGGAGCAGGGGCGGCAGGGATTGCAACTATTAAATTGTTAGAAAGAATTGGAGTTGGAAACCTCTTTTTATGTGATTCAAAAGGAATTATTTATGAGGGTAGATCTCATGGAATGAATGCTGCAAAAGAAGCAGTTTCAAAAATTACGAATCCAGAAAAATTGGAAGGGAAATTAGAGGACGTTTTAAGAGGAGCAGACGTATTTATTGGCGTTTCAGCAGCTGGGACATTAACGAAAGAAATGATTCAAACCATGAACGAAGATCCAATTATCTTTGCTATGGCCAATCCAGATCCTGAAATCAATCCGGATGAAGCGAAAGAAGCTGGTGCTCGAGTTATTGGAACAGGGCGCTCAGATTTTCCCAACCAAGTAAATAATGTTTTGGCATTTCCAGGTATTTTCCGGGGAGCTCTGGATGTACACGCTACCGAAATAAATGAGGAAATGAAATTAGCAGCCGCGTATGCTATTGCTTCCCTCATATCTGAAGACGAATTATCAGAAGATTATGTCATACCCGGTCCATTTGATCCACGGGTGGCTCCGAATGTAGCTGCGGCCATTGCCCAGGAAGCACTCAACACGGGAGTGGCAAGAAAAGAGGTAGATCCTTGCACAGTTAGAGAAAAAACAGAAAATTTATCCTTGATAGGAAAAGAGGAAAAGTTAATTTTTTAAAAATCACATGGTTTGTAAATGACTGAGTCCGATGGTGAATGTACTATAAAAGGAGGGATACTGAATGAGTGAAGCAAAGTTTAAACTGAATAGCTTTGAATACGGAGAAAGTTTTGGTGTTCAAAAAGTCACCATCTGTGGAACTCTCTTTATCTCACCAGAGATAAATACGAGAGTATACGAGGTGTATCAAGTAAATGAATTCAATAGTAAAATTTCTTCCTTAGACCCACGTACCCTTACTTTTAATGAAATAGAAAAGTTATCACATAAATATTATACAAGTAGGATTTCTTAATGTTTTAGTTGGAGATATCATAAAAGTTTAGAGGGGAAGGATTCGAAGGAATAAATTTTGGCGGGATTGTGTGGGAATCGAACCCACCGAAGATGTCACGCATCTCCCAAAAGGTTTTGAAGACCTAGGGGGTCACCAGTACCCCAACCAACCCCGTATTGATACTACTATTATATTACAAAAATGACAAAAATACTAGTAATTTTATACGAATAATAGGTTCATTTTATTTACCTAAAATGAACCTATTATTCTTTTAATGTCCTGAGAGAAACTCTTTAGAAAAATACTTATAGATAACTAAAAAAATGATTATTGGAGGAATCATAGTGAGAATGGCTGCAGCCATTAAGGTATTCCATTCCACTCCATATTGATTCATGAAGCTATATAATCCATAGGGTAGTGTTCGTTTACTTTCTGAATCAGTTAAGGTTAACGCAAAAAGAAATTCATCCCACGCTATCAGGAAAGAAAAGATTCCCACAGCAAGTACCCCAGGAAAAGACAGGGGGACTACAACTTTATAAAAGGCTTGGAATCTTGTAGCACCATCCATAAAAGCAGCTTCTTCTAATTCTTTCGGGATTCGATTGTAAAAGCTTGTCATGATCCATGTACAAAAGGGCAGGGAAAAGGCAACGTACGTAACAATTAAGCCAGTATAGGTATCGATTAGAGTTAACCGTTGTAAAATAAAAAATAAAGGAATAAGTAAAACAATCCCCGGTATCATTTGCACACTTAAAAAACTATTAAAAAAGAACCTCTTCCCTTTAAATGTTAAACGAGAAAACCCGTATCCCGCTAAACTCGATAAAAGAATAACGATCAGCGTGGTAGTTCCGGAGACAAAAAGACTGTTAAATAAATACCCACGAAAAGCTGGCATGTTGACTACATGAATATAATTTTGCACCGTTATGTTGTCAGGAATTATAGTAGGATGTGGCTGTAGAATTTCATTTGTTTTTTTTAAGGAAGTGGAGAACATCCACAATAAAGGTGCTATAAGGAGTAAGCCATACAGGCTTGTACCTATCCACCACAACAATTTATACCAACTATGCATCTTATATAAATTCCCCTTCCTTATCGAGCTTTTTTCTGTACATGATAACGACAGACATAATAAATATGAATGTAACCACAGATAAGGCCGCAGCCATTCCAAAATCATAATTTGTAAAAGCCATTTGGTATATGTATAAGACTAGGGTGTTGGTAGCATTGGCCGGGCCACCTCCCGTAAGGGTATAAATGATATTAAAACTATTAAAGGTTCCGATGAAACTTAAGGTTCCCATGACGAGAATAATATGTTTCATTCCAGGAAGAGTGATATACAAGAATTGTTGCAAGGCGTTGGCTCCGTCAATATTAGATGCTTCATACCATTCTTTCGGAATGGTTTGTAGTCCGGCCAGACAAACAATAATTATAAAAGGCAAACCTGTCCAAGTATCTACGACGATGACTGCTAATAAAGCTAAAATAGGAGTTCCCAGCCAATTGATTTTTACATCTATAAGGTTAAGAGTTTCCAATACATAATTTAAGATGCCAAATTGATCATGAAGTATCCAACGCCATGTGAGCGCCGCGACTACCGAGGGTATTAACCAGGGAATCATAAATATTGACAAGTAAAATGTAGAAGCTTTTGATTTTACACGCAACATAAGGGCCCCAATCATTCCAAAGGTTAATTTAAGAAACACTGAGGTAAAGGCAAAGATGATAGTAATGAAAATAGAATGTAAAAAAACAGCACTCTTAAATATTTCAATGTAATGTCCAAATCCGATAAACCGATCATTCTCAGGCGATATTAGTACTTTGTGTTGAAAGCTTAATAAAAACGTCTGGAAAATAGGATACAAAACAATAAAGGCTAATACTACGCTTGCTGGAAAAATAAAAAAGATAACTGTACCTTTTCTTTTCAATAGAAGTCCTCCTTCCAGGACTGGTTATACCAGATATAGCTAAGGCCTACTCACTCCCAAACGTGCAAGGAGTATAACATAGCAGGCCTGAACTACTTATCTGGACTATCGTTTACTTTGATAATAATTGGTTTACCTCGTCAGCTGCTTCATCTAGTGCCTCTTGTGGTGATTTAACCCCCATTAATGTTTCTTGAATGGCCTCTGCAATCGCTTGGTCAATCTGAGGCCATTCGGGAATTGTTGGATACGCTTTTGCATCGGGTGCTACCTCAAAGAAAACTTCAAATTCTTTAGTATTTCTTCGGTCATCACGGTCCAAATTTTCTTTATGATAGGGGATAAACCCTTGATGTTGAGCCCATTTCATATCATTTTCTTTATTTGTAAAAAACTCTATAAATTTCCATGATTCTTCTTTATGAGTAGCTTGCTTTGTCATAGCAATGTGATCGACCGTTCCTAGATTTACTGCTTCTTTCTTTACAGGGTATGGAGCGATTTCATATTCTAACTCGGGAGCCCCTTCTTCAATAAATTTTGGCAGCCAGGGTCCTTGTGTGGTCATACCAACTGTTTCGGTAATAAACAGATCCCGTGAGTCAGTTCTATCATTATTCACGCTTCCTTCTGGTGCCACGGAATGTTTCCTTAATAGATCAGTGTAGAACTCTAGAGCTTCTACTCCTTCATTGCTATTAAAAGCAGCTTGTTGCAAGTCCTCAGTAAGAAAATCTCCTCCATTGGACCATAGAAAAGGGGCCCAAAACATGGTGGTTTCCATTCCATTGTAGCCAACTAACCCAAAGCCGTACTGATTGTCCGTGGTAAAAGATTTAGCTACTTCTACAAATTCTTCCCATGTTTCAGGGGGAGAGGTAAAACCTTGTTCTTCCAGCCAGTCAGACCTATAAAAAAGACCGGTTGTTGTAAAGCCAACTGGCAATCCCCATGTTTGGTCTTCGTATTGGGTTGTCTCCCATGGAGCTTCTACAAAACTTTCCTTGAAATCTGTATCAATAAATTGGTCAAGAGGTTCAAAGGCTCCCATAGCAGCAAGTTGTGGAGTCCACCGCCCCGCAACCGTGGTAATATCAGGTAAACGATCATTAGCAGCTGTCGTGACTAATTTATTTTCACCTTCATCCCATGGAATGTAGTCAATGTTTATAGTAATGTTGTTGTGTTTTTCTTCAAACCGATTAGCTAAATCATCGTGATAGGATCTCCAATAGTCATCCGCCCCCATTACCCAAATGTCAAGGTCTATGGACCCTTGTGGTTTTTCTTCTTGATTGTCCCCTGCTTCGGATGTCCCTGTGTTCTCCGTGCAAGCCGTAAGTAAACATAAAAAAAGTAAACTAATTAATAGAGTGCTTTTTTCTCTCATGTTTTTTCACCTCATCGTTTTTAGATTGACTGACTCCGTGCTCATAGACCTCCTCACATTTGAAATTATAAAAGTCTTTCAAATAACAATTACTTATGGACATTATAATAAAAAATAATTACAATTAAAACATAATCATGATTATTTGCAGAAAAATTTTAATATTCCCTAAAAAAGTGAGGGGTGTTTTCTATGAAGAAAGTAAGAGTCGCACTCATTGGGGCGGGCAATCGTGGAACCGTCTATAGCGAGTATGCAGAACAACATCCAGCTAAAATGGAAATTGTAGCTGTCGCGGAACCAGATGAAAGTAGAAGAAAGAAACTGGCTGATAGGTTTCAATTACAAGAAAAAAGGTGCTTTCAAAGTTGGGAGGATATGTTCTCACTACCTAGATTTTGTGACGCCGTTATTATTACCACCCAAGATCAAATGCACTTTGAACCAACGATGCATGCGTTAGAGAAGGGATATCATGTACTTGTGGAAAAGCCAATGAGCCATAACTTACGTGAATGTATTCTTATGGAAAGGAAAGCCAGAGAAAAAGGAAGGTTATTAATGGTATGTTATGTCTTACGATATACTCCTTTTTTTCAGAAAATTAAGGAAATAATAAAAGCGGGGGTCATTGGTGAGGTTAGGCATGTAGGAATTGAAATGGATGTGGGGTACTGGCATATGGCTCATAGTTTTGTTAGAGGCAATTGGAATAACCAAGCGACCTCCTGTTCAATGGTCTTGGCGAAAAGCTGTCATGATTTTGATATTTTATCATTCTTACTGGATGCAAGGTGTGAGAGTGTTTCCTCGTTTGGGGATTTAATTCATTTTCAAAAGGCCAACGCGCCCACTGGTTCCTCTAATAGGTGCTTAGATTGTGTAATAGAAAATGAATGTCCTTATTCTGCTGTAAAGATATATCTTGGCGAAAATATAGAATGGCCTGTTTCTACTATTAGTTCCGATCTTTCCATGACAGGACGAAGAAAGGCACTAGAGGAAGGTCCTTATGGAAAGTGTGTGTACCGATGCAATAATGATGTCGTAGATCATCAGATTGTAAATATGGAATTTTCTAGTGGTACAACGGCGACCTTAACAATGAGTGGCTTTACTCAGAAGTTAAAAAGAACGGTAAAAATACTAGGAACCAAAGGAGAGGTGCAGGGGACAATGGAAGAAAATGAACTCACTGTCCTACCCTTTGGAAAAGATCCACAACACATAAAAATGCAACCATCCTTTTTTGGTAAACATGCCGGAGGGGATGCCGGCTTAATGGAAGCTTTTGTTCATGACGTATCCCTAGGCCTTTCTGGGATTAGTTTTCCGCCAGATGAACGACTGGTGGAAAGCCATATCCTAGCACACGCAGCCGAAGAATCACGCTTGTCAAAAAGAACAGTTAATATTGAGGAGTACAAAAGACAAACCATTTTTCATTCCATAGTGTCTTAGTTGCCAGAGAGTGCGGCGAAGCAAGGAAGTGAATTACCACAATCGTATGAAGAAATGAGAATTTTTTCGGGGAAGACTTATTTACACACAACTTCCTAGAAGTTTTTAAAATTTTAATCAAGATAAATTTATAACCAATTTGATATACTAACGTCCTCTCTAAAATTGTCTTTGCAAGGGGACCGATGGAACAAGGTAGTGAAGTGATAAACGGGCGAATTACAGCAACGTGGAGGTGAATTAACGATGAAACAAGGTGTTAAGATCGTAACAATTGGCGGGGGCTCTAGCTATACACCTGAATTAATAGAAGGAATCTTAAACCGGTACCACGAATTGCCAGTAACGGAATTATGGTTAGTGGATATTGAACCAGGAAAAGAAAAATTAGAGATAATTGGAAACTTAGCTAAAAGAATGATTATGAAATCGGGTTTTCCAATAGAGGTTCATTTAGCAATAGATAAAAGGGTAGCTTTAGAGGGTGCTGATTTTATTATTACTCAATTTCGTGTAGGGCTATTAGAGGCTCGGGCTCGAGATGAAAATATTCCTTTAAGACATGGAGTACTCGGGCAAGAAACCAATGGACCAGGAGGGTTATTTAAGGGGCTACGTACCATTCCAGTTATGTTAGACCTTGTAAAAGACATAAAAGAATTATGCCCTGAGGCATGGTTAATTAACTTTACGAATCCTGTCGGTATGGTAACCGAGTCCGTTTTTCGTTGCAGTGATTATAAGAACGTCGTTGGTTTATGTAATGTCCCGATAGGAATGGAGAAGGGGATTGCAAAGCTATTAAAGGTGGATCATTCCCGTATTCGCATGGATTTTGTTGGGATAAATCATATGGTTTATGGGGTAGACGTATATCTAGATGGAGTGAGTGTGAAAGAGAAAGTGATAGATTTATTATCACATACAAAGAAGTACGCCTTTATAAAAAACGTAGAAGGCCAAGAATCTCGTAAACTAAGTGCTATCCCATGCCCTTACCAAATGTACTATGAAAAGAAAGATGAAGTTCTACAAGAAGAGATGAAAAACTATCAAGAGGGTAGAACGAGGGCAGCCGTAGTGAAAAAACTTGAAACGGAATTATTCGACCTTTATAAATCTCCTACTTTAGCAATAAAACCACCCCAAATAGAGCAACGCGGGGGAGCATATTATAGTGAGGCAGCAGTTCGTTTAATTTCATCTATCTATAACGATAAGGGGGATATCCAACCGGTAAACACCCTAAATAAGGGAGCTATCGCTAGTCTTCCGAGTAACTCTACTGTTGAAGTAAGCTGTGTTATTACAAAAAATGGCCCGAAGGCAATTATTCATGGTGACATTCCAAGTGCTGTACGAGGACTCGTCCAACAACTCAAAAGGTTTGAAGGAATGAGTGTGGAGGCCGCTGTAACAGGAAGTTATGATACAGCATTGCTTGCTATGACAGAGAACCCACTTGTTCCATCTAACAAAGTAGGTAAGAGAATATTAGATGAAATGCTTGAAGCACATAAAGAGCATTTACCAAATTTTTATAAAAAAGTAGGTACGTAAAAGATAAATGGTTCAAGTGTTTATACACTTGAACCATTTTTAATAAGCAGGTTCCTAGGAGAAGGTAGGGAATCACTTCTCATATTGAAGTATGGGCGTGATTTCAGGTCGTATTCTTTTAAAAAAAGACTCTTATAGTAAGATGAGGTGACGGGAAATAATAGTTTTCCTGGTTAAACTACCAGTCTTTTTGGTTGTTTGAAATCTGCAAATAGTGCTTTCTCTTTCTTCACGAAGACACCTTTGTTGGTTAAGTCTAGGACGGATAACGAATCAATGGTATAAAGACCTGTCACATTTTCTACTCTAAACCATGTATTTTAACATCGTCATTGAAACTTTCTTGATGGTCAGTAGTAATTGCTAGGTTCTCTAGTGCTTCGTAAAAGCAACGTTTATCATGAGAGAATAAATAATCTTTATTAAATCCGTTAACGATGTAGAGGGCAAAGTTCCAAATATCCGTTTTATATGTTTCATCGACTGATTGAGAAAGCGTTGTTAGAGCCTTCAACAACTCAATCGTAATCGAGACATTGTCCCTGGCGTGATGACGGATACTGCTATAGCTATAATACAGATAATCGCTAAAGTCGTATTTGATCAAAATAACTCTCAAGTTCCCCTTTTCATCCATTAAGAAAGGCATAAACTTAGTGACTTCACAAATTACGCGAAGCAAATCACTAATTTGGAAGATAGCATTGGATGCTGTTTTTGTGTCAAAGTTCCCAAGAGACCTAATGGCAATTTCTACAAATTTGGATAGGTTAAAGCGAATGTCTTGAATATCGGTTTGCGTGCTGCCAATAAAGTAAGCTGATAAATATAATTTTTCATCGATTTGTTGATTTTCTTCAGGCCAGTAACTTAGCAAAGGAGCGCCTTTTAACACATGGTCACCTATATCGCATTCTAGTTTGACAATAATGTGGTCTTTTTTTGCATACTTTACTAATTTAATAAAATCAACAATTTGGATGTAGCCTGAATGGGGAGCTTTTATATAAAAAGGTTCGCTCACTGGAATCTCTTGTTGTGCTCTCGAATAATTTGTGTGCCTGTATGGTTCTAGCTCATCTCTTAAAGAAAGTAGAATAGAAGTCTTTGAATCCTTTTTCATTTTTTGAGTCATGTTATTAACTTGCATCCATTTGACAGAATGGTTAATAAAATGAACGAAAATACCTGCACAAAGACCTGCAAGAAACGTAGCCATCACTGGAATGGCAAAATAAGCTCCTACTTGTTCGCCACTTAGAAAAAAGTAAATAATGAGAGTGAACAAGAAGCTACCGTTGAAAATACCTAAAATTCTTTGCGTCGTTTTTGAAGTGGTAAAATTTTTAAGAACACGAGGAGAAAATTGCCCTGAAAATGTGGCAAAAGCGACCAACACTAAGTTAAATGTAAAGGCAGTCAACGTTAAAATAGCAGGCATTAAAGTACTGATTAATGTATTCGTCAGTTCAAAGCTTACGCTGAAAAAGTCAGGTACTTTTTCTCCAAGAAGTAAAGAGTAATCTGCTGATAAAGTTAAGAAGACTAGTATAATTGCTCCAATACTATACAGTAATGGGGTAAACCAAATTTGAGAGTTTAATTCATTTTTTATTTGTCTTCTTGATAAGTTGTTGTACTTGGATGAAATTTTCTTTAAAGAGGACACCATGTTACCCACTTCCTGATCAATATTTACCTCCTTCCATTCCGCGAATTGGCTATTTTAAAACTTCCTTTCTCAAACTGTAATAACAAATCATATAAAGGAGGAAGTCAAACTTTGTTTGGGTCACTGTTAAGAGAAAACAGCAACATTGGCTCCAAAGATATAGTTTTTCTGTGGATGAACAGTCCTAGCTACCTTAAGCCAAATAGGTTACTACAAGTGTCAAGAAGAAAACGTCCAAGCGACGAGTTTATTTCTATTGCCCCCTAGGATTGCTATGTAGCTAGTTACACCTTTTACCTTTTAGTGTTTTTGATCACTGCCACCAACTGGTTCTTAAAGTAGGTTTCTTACTTACTTGGTTCTTTAAAAGAACAATATATAGTGTTTAGATTTTTTAGTGTTCACTCGCATGCCTGAAAGGATATTTGTTAATGTTTTAAACTGGGGGGCGGGATCTTTTTTGGAACCATCGCAGCACTCTAACATTTATAGATATTAAGGCTATGAATGATTAAATGGGGAATGTAAGGTGGTGAACAACCGATTAGGAACAGAGGAAAAATAAATCATGACAAAATAAAATATTCGCTAGTAAACAAAAAAAGGCCTTTCTTAATGTACAAAGAAAGGACGATGGGAGGAAAAAGGCGGTTATTTATAGTTTATTCCCCGTATAGAATAGTGTTAAACTTGTTTTTAGATTTTTTTATAAGGAACTAACACTCCAGTAGACTGATATTGTGCAACAAATGTCTTATTGAAGTAATGGAAAGAATTCTTTAATAAGCCAATGTAGTATAATAAAAAACATGTCCCCCTTATTTGGGACATGTTTTACTATCCAAGCAGCATTATAGCTGTTCCAGCAACTAATGCGAGTAAAAAAACTTGCCAAATCTTCCATTTAAATTTAAAAAGCAAAACAAGGGCGATGATCGAGATCAAGACACTCCCCCAATCTTGAAAAACTTCCACGGATAAGCGAATAAGAAAGCTTGTTATCAGACCAACAACCGCAGCACTTACACCTGCTAAATATAACTTTAACTTTGTATTATTTCTTATTCTATCAAAGTAAGGTGCACCGATCAGCACGATGAGGAAAGCAGGTAAAAATATGAAAAATGTCGCTAGAGAAGCTCCCCAAAATCCATAAGCAGCAAAACCAACAAAAGCAGCAACCATAATCAATGGTCCAGGTGTCAACTCATTAATAGCTAAACCATCAATATATTGTTGAGTCGTCAGCCAACCATACGTATCAACCGCCTCAAATTGTAAAAGTGCTATAACTGTATAAGCTCCTCCAAAACTTAAAGCACCAACCTTTAAGAATAATAGAGAAAGTGTCGTAGCAAGTGAAGCTGTACCAGCTGTTACAGCTGTTGAAACTGCTAGGAGAGGCAAGGGATTGATACTATAAGTTTTATTGTTTCCTAAGTAACGAACAATAAGCATATATATAAAGCCCATGACAAGCAGTAAAAGAATAAGATCAATCGTTGTTACAAAACTTAGAATAATCATTAATACGGTAATAAAAATCTTTTTGTTGTTTTGTAAAACTCCAAACTTATTGGCAATGCGAAATAGACTAAATAATACAATCGCAACCATTGCAGGTTTTACACCGTATAACAAACCTTGAGCAATGTCAGAAGTTGTGGCAAATTTAAAATAAGCCCAAGCCAATATCGTAATCAGTATAAAATTAGGTAACATAAATCCTAATCCCGCCATAATACCGCCCCAGATACCACGTTGGCGATAACCTACATATGTACATAATTCGTGTGCTTCAGGTCCTGGCAACATCCCGCAAACGGCAAAAGCATCTCTAAAACGGTCATTATCAATCCATTTTTTCTTTTCCACCGCATCTTCATGAATAACCTGAATTTGTGCAGCAGGACCTCCCCATCCTTGCAATCCAATGAGAATGTAGTTCCAAAAAATCTGCCATAAACTTGGTTGTTTCATTATTGGTTGCTCCTTCTAATTCTTTTAACCATCTATTTCTCTTTTAACATTGAGTACAAAGCATCATAGATCATAATCCCTTTTTCTAATGCTTCGTAATCATCCTTACTATTTAAGCTTATCCCCTCACATATATAATCGAGACCGGGGGCAACTGGCTCTAAAAAAACTTCTTGTACAGTATCCGCCTCATCTACAATTTGAGCAATTTTTTGTAAGGTCTTATCATCTAGATTAAATTCGTTTAATATCGTGTGAAATGAGCAATTCCCATTTCTATGAGAAAATTCAACCCCAGGAATATCAAAACCTTTAGTTCCTTTAGGGATATTCGTTTCTCCTTCAGGGATAAAAATAAACTCTGCATTCTGGTCAATAAACTTTTGAATTACCCAACAACAAGCCATTCGGTCAACCCCAATATTTTCCCATGTCACCCATTTCATTTTAATCATATCCTCTCTTTCGTTTGATTTGTTCACGAACCTCACGCTCCAACGGAGAATGAAAATAATCAACCAACTTTATTTGTTGGTATTTTTTTGCTAAATCAACCAAATTACTCGTATTATCTGTTAATTGTTTTAACAGCACTTCATACTCGACGTTGACTTGTTTTAGAAACTTTTGTTTTAGCTCGTCATTTGAAAGCCCTAGTGCTATTTTTGCTTCCCACAATGAGGCTTCTCCCCCTAAATCTTTGATTTCAACAACCAACCATTGAAACTGCTCATAAGTATAGTTGTTATTTGGAAGAACCCAAATAGATTCATGTAAATGAAGAGCTCCTAAACGCTTAAGTTTTCTCCAAATTCTCACTCTTCGTGCGCTAGGTTGTCTTGGAATTTTATACGTGATATGTAACCAAGTATTCATACCTTCACCACCACTTGTATGTAACCATGGTTACATTATACAGTATGTAATTAAGTTATCAACCAATTATGAACAAGTATATTTAAACAAACGGATTGAAACCAGAGAGTGAAACTTTCACTGACCTTCTGTCGTTAAAGAAGAGAAAATAAAAATTGGAAAATTCACCTGTACTAGGCTACGGGGTTCATGCTAAGAGCTGAGGAGGAGATGAAATGAAAGGATTAACGATTAGCCAAGTCTTTGAAAAGCTGCTGGATTGGTTAATTAGCCGGGGTGATTCAACTTCTGGAACGTAGCTTATATAGTATGCCAGGGTGCTTCAGTTGAACAAAAACTATCATTTATTACGCGGTCTTTTGTGGCGTTGGATCATTACTATGTATTAAAAGATATTCACAAACCATGGCGCAATGGAAGTAATAAAAGCCCTCTATCGTTTGAAGTGAAAGAATCATTTGTTCATCACCCTCCATCACTCTTCTCCTAGCAATAGTTTAGCAGTAACCCTCTAGGCACAATTCATTCCGATAAAGAAGATTCTTGAAATCCACATCCCATTTTTTGTGTTTCGATATCGTTACCAGATATGTTACATAATTATGCTTATTAGTAAATATCTATTTCACTTAAATAGGTTTCTCATAAAAAAGTAATGGGTATATCGATTTCCAATAGAATGTTTAGGATGGCGGCACTTTTTATATAAAAAAGTTTTATTAGCAAACATTAATTTTTTTGAAAGAGGTGATTGATCTTGTCAAACATTTCGCAAGAAGACATGCAAAAAACCTTTATTGCCTTAATGGATGCTATCCTTCCATCTACTCCAAAGCTTGGTGAAAAGGAAGGATCGGAGTTTACTTTATCTGCGTATGACATGGGAGTTCATGAGTATGTTATTTATTCGTTGAATCACTATATTTCCTTGCAGGAACAATTTTCTCTAGCCCCCATCCGGCTTGCAGCCCCTACGGCGGAGTTGTTAAACACAGCCTCTATACACTTACTTAACACCAATAGGGTAGAGACAGCTTTAAAGCAAACCGTTCCTCCCAAGCTTTTGTTTCCTGAACTTTCGCCATCTGATCGAATTCGTGTTTTATCCATGCTTGAATCCCTTGACCTTGATTTGTTTTCTTTGCCGTATCCCTTTAAAAATAACGGTGGTTTAGTGAAGCATATAACGGATGCACTAAATCGATTTGCTATGTTGGGATACTACTCAGAATGGCCGGGGTATGGCATAACTAAAAAGAATGATATGAAAGAGAGAAAACTTGAGTACCTTCCTCTGAGTTGGAAGCAAACGGGTTATCCTGGCGTTTCACATGGACATCGTGACTTAAGAGGTTTTTTACTAGAGCTAAAACATGGGGGGAAGAAAAATGGAAAATAATCCAGATATCATTATTATAGGTTCTGGTGGCGGTGGAGCTGTGGCTGCAAAAGAGCTTGGAGAGTTAGGTCTGAACGTATTAGTTCTAGATGCAGGGCCATGGTATGGAAACAAAAAGTGGCCCGAACCTAATAAAAGGCGGGGAGATCAAGAAAGTGATACTACTTACGATTTAGATGTGTCCCTTTACAGAGAGCAGCTCACGAGACGTGAACAGGACATGAATGACCCAGTTACTGGAAAATTTAGATGGGGAGCAGCAGATCGGAGGAGATCTCCTTGGTTCAGAAATATACCTGATCAAGGGCTTGTCTGGCAAAATGCAGGCATTGGTGGGACTACTCTTCATTACTTTGCAAACTCTCCTCGTCCTTACCCGCATGCTATTGATAGGGAGTGGCCTATCAGTTATAAAGAGCTCATCCCTTATTTTGAAAAGGTAGAAAGAACCTTGCCTGTTCAGTTTGCCCCCACTACGGCGAAGGAGGAACTATTTTACTATGGGGCAGAAAAGACAGGTTTTTCTCTTCTGGGTAACTTAGATGTCACCCGTCCTGGGTACCGTCCTCAACCGAATGCCATTTTACCTCCTAATAAAGCGCTTTCAAGTGAAAACTATACATTAGAAGAAGTCAGCCATATGGAAGGGTGCACTTTAAGTGGACATTGCGAACAGGGATGTCCCTATGGTCCTTCCGTAGACAAGACAGCAAAACGTTCGACCAATGTAAGTTATATTCCTTTGGCATTAAAAACGGGGAAAGTGAGAATCAGACCAAATACTTTTGCAACCAAAATATTGACTGAAAAGGATAAAAGTGGTGAACATCATGCAGTAGGAGTACAGGTACGTGATACGTGGACCGGTGAAGTAGAAGAACTGAAAGCTGGAGTAGTAGTCATGGCGGCAGGCTGTATAGAGTCGCCACGTTTGTGGATGAATTCTCATTTACCCCACAATCCATGGGTGGGGAGAGGACTAACCAATCATTATATGGATGCTGTTACTGGGACATTTGAAGAAGAGGTGCTTCTTGATATTCTAGGGAGTTCTGAAGTGAACCCATTTGTGGGCCATACTTCCGGAGCTCGTCTTGACTATCCGGGGTTAGGGATGATTGAAAACATGGGGAATAGTCCTGGTTTAACTGCTCAATTTCTTCATGGATTCAGTCAAACAGGATATAGTTCTCTACAGGACTCAAACAATTCGAATGATCTATGGGACAGCCAGGGAAGAACAGTCGGAAATAAGTTAAAGAAAGCGATGAGTGAATACCAAAGATCACTTACAATGTTAATTGTGACAGATGATGAGGTACAGTATAGAAATCGAGTAGAACTAGACCCTTTTATTAAAGATGAACATGGACCTGTGCCACGTATTAGTTATACCCCAAGCAAACGAGACGAGGAAAAGAGAAATAAATTAGCAAAAGTAGCTGCTGAAATGTTAAAATACGCGGGTGCAAAAGAGATTATAAGAAGTGACTTGCCTCCAAATTTATTTATTCATTTAGAGAGTACTATGAGAATGGGGTATGTGGTGGATTCTTCTTGTGAAACCTTCCAAGTAAAGCGTCTTTTTATTGCAGACAATAGCGTCCATTATAATTCAATTGGAGGCCCTAATCCTACTATGACCACGCAAGCATTGGCTACTAGGACAGCTGAATTAATCGCGAAGAAATATTTTTAAAGAAGAATTATTTGGGTTTAAATGTTGTATACCTTAAGCGAATTCGGAAAGGTAAACCAAAGAGAAAAATGTTTGTAAGAGCGGAACGGAAAATGGCGCTGGAGGTCAGTGAAAAAGAAGAGAATACAGGATGAAGAGACAGGATAAACCTGTCTTTTTTTAATAGTTAAAGGATGTTAGCACAGTATATACCTTCCAAAAAGGATTATATAGTGAAAAGTTCTTTTAATGTCTCCTCGTTAATTAGAAGGTCCTCAAGAGTATATTGCTCTAGGACGTTAAGGTAAGCTTTTAAAGCTTCCTTCAATACGCCTTTTAATCGGCAGGCAGGGCTGAGAACGCACGTATTAGTGTTTTCATTAAAGCATTCCACAAGTTCAAGGTTATCTTCTGTTTGTTTGACGACTTCTCCAATATTAATGTCGGAAGGCTGCTTCGCTAAGCGGATGCCCCCATTCCTTCCTTTAATCGTTTCTACTAGACCCATTTTACTTAACTCATGGGTGACTTTTGTCAAATGATTATAGGAAATGCCGTATATAGTTGATACTTTTTTTATACTTGTCAGTTCTTTACCAGGCTGGACGGCCAGAAAGAGAAGAAGACGCAGGGAATAGTCTGTATACGTTGTTAATTGCATAGTAGTCACTCCTCCTATTTCTTAAAAAAAGCTTAACACAATTTTGCCTGCAGAGCATGAAGTTTAATAACTTGTGACAACATATAGGCATTTCCTTAAATATGTATTTTATATATTGATTTTCATCATCGGCTTATGGTTAAATTAAATATGTATTTAAAATGCATATTTAATGAACGGTGAGGAAGAGGGGAATTCATATGAGCTCTGACAGAGCCTTAAGTAAAGAAACCAAAGAAATAGTAAAGGCAACTGCTCCGGTATTAGCGGAACATGGAGAGAAAATCACATCTCACTTTTATCAGCGGATGTTCAGCAATCATCCCGAACTGCTGAATGTTTTTAACCAGACGAATCAAAAAAAGGGCAGACAGCCTCAGGCACTAGCCAATGCAATTTATGCCGCAGCTGTCCACATTGATCATTTAGAAACAATATTACCTGCTGTTAAACAAATCGCCCATAAGCATCGAAGCTTGAATATTATGCCAGAACAATACCCAATTGTAGGAGAAAATATATTGGCGGCCATAAAAGAAGTATTGGGGGAAGCCGCCACAGATGACATCATCAATGCATGGGGAGAGGCATATGGTGTGATTGCCGATGTGTTTATCCAAGTAGAGAAAGAAATGTATGAGGAAGCAGAACAGGCACGAGGTGGTTGGAAGGGATTCAGACCATTTATCGTCGAGAAAAAAGTGGTTGAAAGTGACGTCATTACATCTTTTTATTTAAAGCCTGCTGACGGAAAAGAGCTTGCTGATTTTCTGCCAGGGCAATATATGACGCTTAAAGCAAAGATTGAAGGAGAAGAGTACACTCATATGCGGCAGTACAGCCTGTCCGATGCTCCAGGAAATGATTACTACCGCATTAGTGTAAAGAGAGAGTCTGGGCCAGACGAATTCCCTTCTGGAAAAGTATCTAACTACTTACACAAGGATGTAAAAGAGGGAGATATATTAGAATATACTGCCCCTGCAGGGGACTTTGTTTTGGATCAAGATAGTAAACGTCCTGTTGTGTTCATAAGCGGCGGGGTAGGTTTGACACCATTAATGAGCATGTTTAATACCCTTGTAAAAAAGGATTCTGAAAGGGAGATTACGTTTATTCATGCAGCTATTAATGGACAGCATCATGCCATGCATGAACATGTGGCAACATTAGCTAAGGAGCGAGAGAATATACACTATGCCCTATGCTTTGAGTCTCCCACCCAAGAAGATACAAGCAATGAATTTCTAAAGCAAGAAGGATTCATTGATAAGGAGTTCCTTCGTTCAGTCATTGAAACGAAGGAAGCAGACTTTTATTTTTGCGGCCCGGTACCATTTATGAAAGCAGTAAATTATATTTTAAAAAGCTGGGACGTTCCTGAAGAGCATATTCATTTTGAGTTCTTTGGCCCGGCTCAAACGTTAGAGGGCTAAGAAAAAAACGGAGAGGCAGCCTCTCCGTTTTTTTTAGACCTATAGGGTCATTTTTGATACATTTTCCATCTTCCACTCATAGGCCCTTACGCTCTTAGCTTAGGTGTGCTCCTTTTTTGACAGGCCTTGTTAGAGGAGCCTACTCACTAATTTACAAACCTGATTGGAAGCGTTATGTCTGGAAGGTGTATTGATCGTCTGGTACTGAAACGGTCCTTATAAGGTGCATGACCTCTGTATTTTTTATGCTTGGTGTTTTAATCGTTTGTTGAAGGCCGGTATCAACATTTGTTGATATGGCTTTTTCATGTTTTATATGGGGGGATTATAGAGGATTAATTTACTTTTAAACTTTGAACACCCTATAGAAGGGCGACTATCCCACAAAGAAGCTCTGGGACGTAGTCCAAAAGGAATTGAAATATAGGAATGGGATGTGGCATCTTTGATGAAAACAAACAATCAATCCAAAAGGATCTACTAGCATCAGTATGAGAAAAGAAAACTGCGATCTGCGGGCCAGGTAATTTACGGTTAAATTAGCTGGTTACAGATCGCTGGGAAAATATTTATTTCCCCCTAAATATTTTCGGTGCCTTTTTCTTAGGTCTAGCATTGCTTAACTCACTCTACGGGATTTTGATGCCCGCATTGTCCTCTGTATATCCCATTTTTTGAGATATTTCTTTGGCCCCTTCTCGAATTAGTTCTTGAACCAATTCTAATTGATCTTCTATATAGACCGTAGGTCCAACTGCCCCTATACCCGCAATAACTTCTCCGTTCATGTTAAAAACAGGGGCTCCAACCCCGGTTACCCCTAAAGTAGTTTCATCAGTTTCAGTATAAAGTTTTGTTTGTCTTATGTTCTCTAAGCGTTCATTTATAACAGTTTGATCGGTTATCGTTTTTGTCGTGTATGTTGGTCTAGGAATTTTTAAAATGCGCTCCCTCTCTTTTTCCGGAAAAAAAGCTAATATGCTTGGGCCGAGTACCCCGTAAATATAAGGTCTTCTCTGTCCAATAGAAGAAGAAAATTTTAGCCCATGGTTTTTTTCTTTTTTAAATACATAAATGATCTCATCCCCATCAGGTACTGACATAATAATGGTTTGTCCTGTTTTTTCAAAGATATTTTCTAATATCGGCTGTGCTTCCTCCCGAACGTCTAGAACATAGGGAGTAAGAGACCCTAGGGCAAAGAGTTGAACACCTGGTTTATATTTCATTGTTTTTTCATTGAAATGAACGAGACTCCTTTTTTCTAACGTACACAAGAGACGATAAACAGTGGAATTAGGTATTTCTGTTTTCTTTGCTAGTTCCTCAATACTTAGTTCAGGTGTATCTGCGGAAAAAGCTAATAATATATCGATTGCGCGGTCGACAGAACGAATGGGATTCATTTTAACATTACGCAATGGGCTTCCCCCCTACATTTTAACTCATACATCGAGAAAGTAATTTCATTTTTGTATGGTAATTATATCAAAATTCTAAAGGAAGAGAAATGTTAACCAATCTAAATAAGTAGGAAAGGATCAAACACCTTATAAAAGGTACAATAATCTTTTTTACATAGTCTTAAACTCTATCTTCCACTCTTACTGAGACGAGTTAATATTACTCAAAAGAACGTTAAATTCAAACAATTACAAAAATTTAAATAACATTGACTAGTCTCACAATAATTGCTATACTTTTATCAAATAATGAGTTAATGAACTCACATAGTGAGTAAAAGGTGAATGTACAAAGTGAGGAGGTCCCATGTAGACTGCACTACTATTTTACTAGACATTAGTTCCTTTAGGTATTTTTGAAAGCGTTATCTTTGTTGGTTTATTTTGGTAATTAGTTCTCTTGATGTTGAAACAAGAATCTTATTTAAGAGGGTGAAGATATGAGAAAATTTTACAAAGGTATGTTAATTACAGGGGGAACCGTTTTGCTCTTAACTGCATGTGGAGAGGGAAACGACTCATCTGCTGGCTCCGAGCAAACGGGAACGGATGAGGGACAACCAGAAGTGGAACAAGCTGAAAATGGAAATGGTGGATCCTATAGTTTTGCCACTTCTCCTCAAGGGACATCCGTTAACGCCGTGGGAAATGGATTAGCCAGTATGATTAACCAAAACTCCGATGTGTCAACTTCTATTCAACCTTATGCAGGGATTAATGCGTGGCTTTCTCAATTAAATGAAGGAAACATAGGATTTGGCGTTGATAGTGCACCAGACATGGTTTTTGCTTATCAAGGAAACGAGGAAGTAGGATACGAGGAGTCAATGGATGAACTGAGACTACTTGTACGAGGTAATTTTATTAAAGCAACTGGACTGGCAGTCAGAGAAGATTCTGGTATCGAGAGTGTGGCAGACCTGGAGGGCAAGCGTGTAGCGTCAGACTTTTCCGGAGCCACTATAGCAAGGCTTATCTCGGAAGCAACGTTATATGCTAATGGATTGACTTGGGATGATGTAAATAATGTACCAGTTCCTTCCATTGACAGGGGAGTAGAAGCCCTTCAAAACAACCAAGTGGATGCTACTTTTGCTCTTGTGCCATCTACGCCTCTAATGCAGGAAGCTCATAATGCGACCGGACTTGCTGGCTTTGATTTTTTAGATGATTATGGACCAGATGAAATTGAAAGCGTTTCAGAGGAAGTCTTTGAAGAAATTGAAAAAAGAGTTCCTGGAGTTGAAATGACGACTGTGGACCCGGAAGGATACCTAGCAGAGAAGACAACTGGGATTCAATATCCAAACTACTTTATTTCTTCTACACATATGGATAATGATACGGTTTATGAAGTTCTGGAAACATTGTGGGAAAATCACGAGCAATTACATGATATTCATCCTTGGCTAAGTACATGGGAGCCAGAGCAAATGTTTGATGAAAACCCTGAGATTCCATACCACGAAGGAGCAATCGAGTTTTTTGAAGACCAGGGGATTTGGACTGAAGAAGCTCAGGAAGCCCAAGATGAACTAACTGGAGACTAAATCTATTTGAAAATAGGAGTTTTTCTTAAGGCAATACAACGATAAGAATCTCTTAGTGATGTATTGTCTTTCTTCTCCTTATCTTTCTCAATATAGTTTATGCAGGAGGAAAGTTCTATGTCAGATAAAAAAGTGCAAACAACCAATCAAAGACCTCCGAAAGAAGCCCAGCAGCAAAGATACCGTAAATTTGAGAATAAATTTATGAATATATTAGTCAGTGCTTCTTTAACAATGATTCCTGTAGTTGGGATTTTGTTTGTTTTAAATGTCCACCAACAAATGGGTCTTACTCTTTTTAATGAACAGTATTTTGGTTTGTTTTTTGCGCTTATTCTATTTGGGGTTTTTCTTGTTATCCCCGCTACGAAGAACTCGCCTAAAAACAAAGTTCCTTGGTATGATTGGATTCTTGCCGTTACTGGCTTAACTGTGGGTGGGTATCTCTTGTTTTTTTACCCAAGTATTATGTTAATGATCGGACAAGTCACAACCGAACGATTTATTATTAGTGCTCTTGCCGTTTTATTAGTGTTAGAAGCCATACGCCGTATGCTTGGACTCGTTTTATTGCTCATTGTGGTCAGCTTTATATCTTATGGTTTCCTGGCTCCGTATATGCCAGGGGTACTAAGCGGAAGCGCTACCGCCCCTGATCAGCTCTTTAATTATTTATACCTTGATCCAAGCGCAATGATGAGCATGTTAAATCTAGCAGCTACCATTGGTTTAGTATTTATTCTGTTTGGACAGATATTAATTTTTATGCGTGGTGGAGATATTTTAAATGATATCGCCTTATTTTCATTCGGTCGGTTTCGAGGCGGACCAGCTAAAGGGTCCATACTGGGGTCAACTTTTATTGGGTCAGTTACTGGGAACCCAGTTTCCAATGTCTTGCTCACTGGAAATGTGACGATCCCTCTGATGAAGAGAAATGGTTTTAACTCTACCCAAGCAGGAGCTGTTGAGTCAGTAGCTTCAACGGGAGGACAGATTATCCCACCGGTGATGGGTATTGCGGCCTTTATTATTGCTGAGACATTAGGAGTACCATATGTGGAAGTGGCAGTAGCAGCTATCATCCCAGCCTTTCTTTATTACTTATGTTTATTTTTACAAGTGGACTTTATTTCAGCTAGACAAGGTGCTACTGGATTAAAATCACATATGCTGCCTTCTTTTAAAGCAGTTGTAAAGACAGGTTGGTTAATCATCCCAGCCTTTGGATCTTTGGTATATTTCTTATTTGTTGTTGGATATACTCCCTCTTTATCAGGGATGTATGCTTCTATTATCGCCTTTTTAACGTTAGGATTGCTGCAAAAATCGGTTCGAAAAAAACTATTTACGAAGTTGTATGATCTTCTTTTTGGCACTGGAAAACTCATGCTAGAAATCACGATAGTACTTGCAGCCGCGGGTATCGTCATGGGTGTAACTGGAATTACAGGCTTAGGTTTTAATATTGGTATGCTTTTACAAGGGATTGCGGATTATGGATTGCTGACACTTTTGATCGTAAGTGCCCTGGTCTGTATTGTTCTAGGCATGGGTATGCCTTCTGTAGCAGCGTACGCGGTTGTTGCCGTACTCGTTGCTCCCACTCTTATACAATTGGGAGTTGAACCATTAGCTGCCCACTTATTTGTCTTTTATTTTGCCATCGTCTCTAATTTTACTCCGCCAATTGCTGTTGCGTGCTTTGCTGCTGCACCTATTGCTCAGGGCAGTCCACATAAAATAGGGTTCCGGGCCATGCAATTAGGCATTGTTGCATACATTGTCCCATTTTTATTCGTTTATGCACCGGAACTATTAATAAACCTTGATGGTAGTCAAGCATGGGTAGCAACTGGGATTTCTTTAGCTACAGCTGTCTTTGCGTGTTACCTCTTGGCCATGGGAGTAGAGGGATATCTCTTTGATCGTTTACATTACGGAAAAAGGATCATAGTCACAGTTATAGCCGCATTTCTATTTATGCCTTATACCATGTGGGAGTATAGCTGGATTTTAAACTATTCAGGTCTTGTTCTTGGTATTCTTTTCATTCTAAATGAATGGAAATTGAAAAAAAAAGATTTTCAACCTTTAACTACCAAAGAGAATTATAAACTTCAAAATGATTAAACGTAATGTAAAAAAGACGCGGTTTCTTCCTGAGTTTTTTAGAAGCCGCGTTTTTCGTTACCTGGAAAAATGATTAGAGGAATGGTAAACATGAGAGAAATTAAATTTAATCCCATACGATCGATCGAACGAAGCATAGATGTTTTACAAGCATTTACTACGGTTAATGAAAAGCTCACTTTAGAAGAGGTCGTTGAATACACAGGAATCCCCAGGTCTACGGTTTATAGGATCTTATGTACGCTTGAGAGTCGAAGAATGGTAGAGTTTGATGAAAAAGAACAAAACTATAAACCAGGGCTTAAGCTGATTGAAATGGGAGTGTTTCTTTCCTCTTCCCTTGATGTGTATCAAGAAGCGGAAGATATTCTCCTACGCTTACAGGCAGATACGAAACAATCGATTGTAATGGCGCTAGGGGATGAAGAGGACATCATATATGTTTTCATTAAAGAAAACAGTGAAGGCTTAAAGTTTTCATCAGTCGTAGGCCAACGCCGTCCTTACGTATATGGGGTCTTGGGATATACCTTACTCGCCTTTGAAGAAACAGATAAGGTAGAGCGGATCTTGGATAAAGATATTCCTAAACGAACGAAATATACAGTAACAAAGAAAGAGAAAGTAATGCGTAGGCTTGATGATATTCGTTCAAAAGGTCTGTTTACAGAAAAGGATGAAACCACAATAGGTGTTACAGGAGTGGGAGCGCCGATTTTTAATCAAAAGGGGCAACCTGAAGCAGCCGTCGGGATTGTAGGTCCCTCTGTTCAGCTAAAAGGACCAGAACTTGCAAAGGCCGAACATCTCCTTTTGAAAGCAACACAAGAGATATCCGTCCGTATGGGTTACAAGGGTAAGTATTTCAAAGAGAAGAAAGATTCTTTACTTATAAGCAGGGAGGATAGGTCCTAGTGAAAGCGATAAGAAAGCAAGAGAGAAAATATGGAAGCATCGGGGTAGAGGAAGTTCCACTGCCTACCTGTACTGAAAATGAGGTGACCGTACGAATCAAAACAGCGTCTGTGTGCGGGTCTGATATTCACGCATACACTTTTTCGCCAACTCATCACTATATAAACACCCCGATTACGATGGGGCATGAATGTGCAGGAGAGGTTATAGAGGTTGGATCAAACGTAGAAGATTTTGTTCCAGGTGATCCTGTTGTAGTGGAGGCCATTTTGTATTGTGGAAAGTGTTCTTCTTGCATGCAAGGAAACACTCATTTATGCAACGAGTTTGAGGTAAGGGGAATGAAGATGGATGGTGTTTTTACGGAGCAAATCGTGACGAAACCAAAATACCTACACAAAGTTCCTCGAGAGTTGTCTTTTGAGCAAGCTTGTCTGGTTGAGCCTTTAGCAGTAGCAATTCATGCGGTTGTAGACAATTGTGACGTAACCCCCGGCGAGCTGGTTCTAATTTCAGGACCTGGTCCCGTTGGTATACTTACAGCCTGCGTCGTTCGGTCAATGGGAGCGATCCCGGTTATAACTGGACTGTCAGATGATGAAAAAGCGAGGTCACCGTTGTTGCGAAAGAATGGTTTCCACGCAGTGAATGTAGAAAAGGAACAAATGACTACTTATCTTCAACATCACTTTAAAACAGATAAAGTAGGGGTAGTCATTGAATGCTCAGGATCTACCCTTGCGCTTCAATCGAGTTTACAGGTGTTACAAAAAGGTGGTGTGGTCACCCTTGTAGGCCTCTATTCGCGCCCTGCCCAAATAGACTTAACCCACCTAGTGAGAAGTGAGATAAGTATTCGTTCAAGTTGCGCTTATAAATGGAACAACTTTCGGCAAGCAATTAATTTATTAGCAACTAAAAAACTAGAGTTAAGTGATCTTATCACACTCTATTCCATACATGAGGCGGAAAAAGCATTTGAAGATGCTATTCGCAAAAAAGTTGTTAAGCCTGTTTTTAGATTCTAACAATGTATAAGGGGAGGTATCTAGTATGTATAGTTTAAAAGGACAAGTCGCTTTGATAACAGGAGCAGCACACCCTCTAGGTATTGGACGATCCATTGCGAATCATCTGGGCAACCACGGTGCCAAGATTGTGATAGGTGACATTGATCAGACATACTTGGAAAGCGCTGTACACGATTTAGAGGCGAAGGGCATATCTGCTTCTAGTTACGATGTAGATGTTAGCAATCTAGAAGAAATTAAAAAAACGGTAGACACTGTGATTAAAAAAGAAGGACGGATTGATATATTAGTAAACAATGTAGGGGGCACCAGCAAGACAGATAGAGAAAGTGTGGCTGGTGGCTCCGACTCTACTGCTACATCAAGCAGTACGCCTCTCCTTGGTATTTCAAATGCTACCGTCGAACAATGGGAAAAAATTATTAATGTTAACTTAAATAGTGCCTTTTTTTGCTCTCAAGCAGTTCTTCCTTATATGAAAAAGCAAGAGTATGGCCGCATTGTTAATTTTGCTTCCATAGCTGGCCAGCGAGGTGTAAACAAAATTGAATCTTTCACCTCAGGCCCGTATGCCGTAGCCAAAGCAGCCATCATAGGCATGACACGTCAACTTGCACTAGAAACAGCAGAGTATGGAATCAATGTAAATGCTGTTTCCCCAGGTTTTGTGAAATCAGCGCGTGGACAAGCATTAGAGAGCTTACCGGAAGAACATAAAGAAGCGCTGTTGCAATCAATACCTAAAGGAAGGTTTGGGGACCCTGAAGAGGTAGCTAGTGTTGTACTCGGTCTTTGCACCACCCAGTTTCAATATGTAACAGGACAAACAGTTAACGTGAACGGTGGCATGTACTTTAGTTGATTGATTAGGGGAACCTGTTGAGAAGGATGTGAAACCTGTAAACAAACCCTTACGGCATTTTCATGCTGTATAAGGGTTTTTTATATTCCAACATAACAGAAAGAGTAAACGGTTTTTATAAATATCTGAATATTTTTTATAATTCATTGACAGTAGCATAAAACTCGTGCTACTTTTATTATAACAAAAATGAGATGGACATCTCATCTAGTGAAATGAAAGGGGAGTTATGATGAGCACAGTAGTTAGTTATAAAGAAGAAACCCTTAATGTGAAGGGGTGTAATGTAAGAGTCTTACGGAAAGGAGAAGGAGAACAGGTACTTTGGCTCCACGGCGCAAATGGTGGCGGATGGAATCCTTTCTTAGAGGAGTTATCCAGGCATTATGAAGTAATAGCGCCAGATCACCCTGGTTTCAATGACTCAGATGTTTGCAAACACATGGACAGCGTCGAGGACATAGCTTTCCATTATCGTGATTTTCTCGATTTGCTGGAAGTAGAAAGCGTTTCCATTTGTGCGAGTTCCCTCGGTGCATGGATTGGAATTCAATTTGCACTGACTCACCAACACAGAGTCAAAAAACTGGTGGTTTCGAATGTAGCCGGTATAAACATTCCTGGCGTGGAATCCATTGATCCGTTTAGCATGACTATTCATGACCTTTCTCAACGCCTTTTTTATGATAAATCTAAAGCTCCTCAAATGCCGCCTCTAGATAGCATGCCAATCGAAATGTTAAAAAATAGGTCCATGCATGCAAGACTCATGTGGGAGAAGGGATATGATCCTAAATTATTGTCCAGAGCGGAAGGTCTTCACGTCCCAACCTTGATTATATGGGGAGAAAATGATGAACTTATCCCAGTCGAAAACGGAGAAAAACTAGATGCTGCATTGCCAAATTCAAAACTTGTTGTATTTGAGGAAACTGGACACTTACCTTACATCGAAAAGCGAGAAGAACTACTAAAAGAAATTTCAAAATTTATATAAAGAAGGAGTGGATCATAATGGTTCAAGCGTTTGGATTCCATTTAATGCCTTACAAAAATATGCCTGAGGATTTTAATGATAAGTATGAGAGCGCATGGGTAAACTTCTCCAATTCTCATTTTGATCATGAATTAGCAAATGAGCTTTATAATTCTTACCTAGATGAGTTGGAATATTGCGAAGAAGTGGGTTTTGACGGGATTGGAGTCAATGAGCATCATCAAACTGCTTATGGATTAATGCCATCTCCTAATGTAATGGCTGGTACGTTAGCAAGACGAACAAGCCGCGCAAAGATTGCAATCTTGGGAAATGCTATTTCCCTTCATGAACATCCACAGCGTGTAGCAGAGGAAGTTGCCATGCTGGATGTCATCACGAAAGGTAGAATCATTTCTGGTTTTGTGAGAGGAATCGGAGCAGAATCCTATTCTTTCCGACTAGATCCTACGAAATCAAAAGACCGATTTTTTGAAGCACACGATATTATTTTAAAAGCCTGGACTGAAGATGGCCCAACTTCCTACCATGGTGAACACTATGATGCGTTTAATATTAACTCCTGGCCGAAGACTTACCAAAAACCTCATCCGCCAATTTGGTGCCCTTCACAGGGGAGTAAGGATACAATTAAGTTTGCTGCCCAGAAGCGTTATACCTATTTGCAGACGTTTAGCTCTATTAAAAGTGTAAAGAAATCTTTTGATGCATACCGGGAAGCAGCAGAAGAAGAAGGGTACACAGCACAAGCAAGCCAGCTAGGATGGTCCGTGCTTATCTACTGTGCTGAAACAGACGAACAAGCTTATCGTGAAGCAGAAGAACATGCAAGGTACTTTTTTGACAAACTAATGGTCATGCCAAGAGACTTTTTCTTCCCACCTGGTTATATCCCACCAGAAGCAATGCAACAGATTTTGAAAACCAAGGCCGGGTTAGGTACACCTGGTGCATTAAAGTTTGAAGATCTAGTAAACAATGGATATATTCTTGTAGGTTCCCCAGAAACAATTAAACAAAAGCTTAAAGAGTATCATTCTGAGCTTGGGTTTGGTGTAGTTAATATGAATATACAATTTGGAAATATGACGCACGAGAGAACGATGAATAATATTAGACTACTTGGAAAACATGTGATCCCTATGCTTCATGAACTTGAAGACCAGCCTAAAGCAGTACAAGGATAGCCAAAAGGGGGAGGAGAGGAACACTTTCCTCCCTTGTCAGTAATAAAAGAGAGAAAGGAGCAGGGAGGTTGGCAAAAAATCCAGTTAAGGAAGCATTAGTAATCATTGATATGCAAAATGATTTTTGTTCTTCCGACGGAATGATGGCCAAGAGAGGGATCGATGTCTCGGCAGTTCAATCGATTGTGCCTAATGTTCAAAGAGCTGTGGAGCATGCAAAAAGAAATGAATGTTTGATTATTTACATTCAAACGCATCACCATTCACTTTCAAATGCACCGGTCTGGGAGAGTCGAAGTGAAGGCGTTCGGCAACTATGTAGTACGCTATGGGGGAAGGATTTTTATGGCATAAGACCAGAGAAAAATGATTTGGTTATAGAAAAAAATAGATATGATGCTTTTTTAGGAACAAATCTAGATCTAATTTTAAGGTCCCAAGGTATAAATCGGGTGCTGTTTGCCGGGTGCACAACGAATGTCTGCGTAGAAAGCACGGTTCGGCATGGGTTTATGCTTAACTATGGAACCATCACCCTTGAAGATGCTACAGCAGCCTATTCACAGAATGAACATGAAAATGCTCTCTTTAATTTAAAACAATACTTCGGCAAGGTAAGGACCATCAACAATTATTTTAAGGAAAGGGAACTTTTATCAGGTAATAATTAAAAAGTTTTCCCGGAAAGGAGAGAGATGTGAAGCTACTTGCCATATCAGGAACAATCGTAGGAAGTAAAACAGGAGCAGTGTTAAACAGCGTAGCCTCCAAAATTAAAGAGCAGTACTCGGAGGTAGAGGTGGAGACTATTAATTTAAAAGATTTTGACGTTGAATTTTGTGATGGTCGTGATCCCTCAGCTTACACAGGTGATACCCGAAAAATCATCGACAAAATTACTAATGCTGATTGTTACATTATAGCAACACCCATCTTTCAAGCTTCCATACCTGGAACGTTAAAAAACTTATTTGATTTACTTCCCGTGGAGGCAATGAAAAATAAGGGTGTCTCTGTTCTTGCCACTAGTGGCTCATATAATCATTACCTTGTAATGGAGAACCAGTTAAAACCTATCCTATCATACTTTAAAGCATACACCTTGCCATCCTATGTTTATATTCACCGAGATCACTTCAATGAACATAACGAGGTGGTTGATAAGGAGATGGTGGAAAGGCTTCATAGATTTATAAATGACTCTGTTAGCTTCTTTGGTGCAATGCACACGAAACAATGAAGGGGAGGGAAAGGGAGAATCTTATGAGCAAGTATAAAAAGAAACCAAAAGCAGCATTTACTATCTCTTCTAAAAAGCAGAAAGAACTTCTTCACCTCCCCGATTTATTGTTTGTCAAGTATTGTGAAAAAGAGTTTTTTATCAACCGAGGGATGTATAACACTATAGAGAATATCTTTTATCAAAAAGGAGCGACTCAGATTCTTGATCGGCGAAAACTAATCATAGAGTTTCTCCTTTATTTGGATAAAGAAAAAGGAATCAAGTCAAACGGAAGAGTGAAATTTGGAAGTCATGGTTTAGTTACTAGAATCAATGTCTTTTTATCTCGAGCTCATACACTCTCCAATCAAGGAGAAATAGCTCAAAGCTGAGGAGGAGCAGGTCATGTCTACAAGAAATGAAAACGAAAAAAACTATCCTCATAAAAGCCAATTCCACAAACCTATCGTACTGTATGATGATTTACATTCAAAAGTAGCTTATCTTTTAGGTGGAGATAAGCATTTTAATGAACAGATGGTCAACTTTATGATTACAGAAGGGAAGGGACTAGTATACGTCTGTATTGAAAAGGACATGGCAAAACGCTTCAACCTAAACAGCTTGAAGAAAGAAGGAGAAGATCATTACAAAGAGTTCACCGTTTCAGTAGATCATATAGATAGTACAACAGGAATTTCTGCTTTTGAACGTTATCAAACAATAGCTTCGTTTGATAACAAAATGACTGAACCAAAAGATTTTCAACGACCTGGACATGTTTTCCCTTTAATCAGTAAACCTAACAAGCTTCTTGAACGGGAGGGAATTGCGGAAGCTGCTTTGGTAGCAGTGAAAGAGAAGGGGTTAGGGAAGATCGCAACCGTTTGTGAGATATTAAATAAACAAGGGGATATTGCATCATTCGAAGAGGTTAAACAATTGGCGACATATCATAACATGGAGATTTTTCATTTTAGTTCGCTTCTTAAAATACAAGCACTTGAAACGACTTGGCTAAAAGTTGAAAATGAAGAAGTCATCGATCCTGCCAAAGGTGTTAGTGTTTTAGAATTGAAAAATGACTATCTAGATGAAAGATACAAGGTTTATTTTAACTCTTTAGGCAATATGAAAATGGAGACGATTTATTATCAACCATGCCATATTGGTGATTTATTAAACTCAACTGCCTGTTCATGTTTGTTGCATTTTAAAGACTATTATGAGCAATTAGAGAATGGTTTGATACGCACGATTGTTTTTGGATTTACACCAGAAAGGAACGTTTCTAAAACAAAGCAGGGGTGCGTCCAGCAAGCAGTTATGAGGGAGATTGAACGTCTTATAAAAGAAAGAATAGTTTCCCCAGCTCATTCTAAGGTATATGTATAACCTCTCACTGTCCAATAGTGAGGGTTTTTTATTTTTAGTTGAGTGATTAAAGCACAAAATATTGACAATTGTCTAAAAAATTGATAAAGTCTACTTATAAAATGAGATTGCCAACTCATTTAGTGAGTTACACAAAGGGAGTGTAATTCTATTTTAGAAATCAAAGTATTAACAAGAAGACTTAAATATTTGGAGGCATGATTATGTCTAATCAACCCGTTGTTATTGCTGGTGCAGGACCCGTTGGTGTAACGCTTGCTGAAATACTTAGTTTAAATGATATTCCTGTGTTGCTTGTGGAAAAAGAAGCTGAACCAAATAAAGAGTGGCGGGCATCAACTTTTCACGCTGGAACCATGGAATTATTAGAACAAGAAACAGGTGTAGTTGATCGTATGTTGGAGAAAGGTTTTAAAGCATACAAAGTCCACTACAGAGATCGAAATGATGGGCTATATGCAGAGTTTGATTTTAGCCAAATTTCTGACATAACCAATTATCCGTTTCGCTTACAGTGCTCTCAGGCTACTTATGTTCAACTAGTCTTTGAACGGTTAAAGGACCGTTCAAATGTCGAAGTTATTTTTAATTCTGAGGTTGTTGATTATACCCAGAATGAAGATGAAGTAAGTGTTACGATAGGGACGCCGGAAGGAGAAAGAGTCCTCAAAACTCCTTATTTGCTTGGAGCGGACGGGGGAAGAAGCAAGGTCCGGAAATTAACAGGTGTGCAGTTTGATGGCTATACTCATGAAGAACGATGGTTATTGGTTGGCACTCCTACCGATTTTCATGATTATATTCCTGATTTAGCCTATGTTAACTATATATCAGATCCTAACGAATTTTTGTTTATTTTACGAGTGCCAGAAGCGTGGAGGTTTCTATACCCTGTGAAACCGGATACACCTGAAAAGGAAGCCCTGGATCCACACAATATTCAAAAGACAATTCAAAAAGCCCTTAATACGACTGACCATTTCCCAATTGTAGAAAATACCATTTATCGGATACATCAAAGAGTAGCTGATAAGTTTTATAACGGAAGAGTCGTTTTAGTAGGGGATGCTGCTCATTTAAATAGCCCTATGGGCGGTCTGGGTCTTAATAGTGGCATACACGATGCGGTAGATCTCAGCCGCAGGTTAGTACGTATCTTTAAAGAAGGATCTAATCGAGAAGCCGAATTAAGAAAGTACAGTGAAGTCCGTCAACGTGTGGCGAAAAATTACGTAAAAGCTATAAGCGAAAAGAATACCAAGTTAATGAAAGAACAAGATGAACAGGAAAGAAAACGCCTGCAAAAAGAACTGAGTGAAGTGGCTAACGACCCTGAAAAAGCTAGGGAGTGGTTGATTAATTCTTCGTTAATTGCCAGTGTCCAAGATCAAGGCATTGGGAAACCTCCTGAAGTTAATCCCACAAAGTGAATAAATAGTAAAGAAGAAACAGCAAGAGTGTAGATGACTCTTGCTGTTTCTTCTAGCTGTCATTTTAAAGAAAAGGAGATAGTTACATGAAACAAGCACATATCTGGATTAATAATGAAGAACGAAAAAAGGATAATTATCAGTCAGTCACGGATCCGGGAGATTTTCGCAGAACTGTGGGACAAGTAGCGGTAGGAGAAGTATCTGATGTAGAAGATTGTGTGCAATCAGCTCATGATGCGTTTAAGACATGGAAAGGCGTCTCGTTGGATCAAAGAATTTCTTTTTTACAAAAAGGGGCTTCCTCTTTAACGAAGGATCTAGATGAACTTGCAGAACTTGTTTCTTCTGAAAACGGTATGCAAATCTCTACAACAAAGGCAGAACTTTTACTAGCTTTAGATGGTATTCAGAATCTCATAGAATTGGCCAGGGATTACTTTACTACTCCATTAATTGAAGATGAAGAAAGCTGGGTGAAGGTTGAAAAAGATCCGAAGGGGGTTATTGCAGGAATCGTTCCTTGGAATGCTCCTATTGTATTGACAATGCAAAAGCTTGTACCAGCTGTTTTAAGCGGAAATACCATTGTATTTAAGCCTTCACCTTTTGCTTCTCTGGGCACTTACGAAGTTATCAAACGAATGGCAGCCCCTCTGCCTCCGGGAGTAATAAACATTATTCATGGTGACGGTAAGGTAGGCTCAGCCTTAACTTCTCACCCTCATGTTCGGATGGTTTCCTTTACCGGTGGCGGAGAAACTGCCAAACACATTATGCGAGGAGCGGCTGATTCTCTTAAGAATCTTCACTTCGAGCTTGGGGGCAATGATGCAGCTATCCTTTTGGAAGATGCTGATATCGAAGAAACAGCCGCAGCCGTCATTCAAAGCAGTTTTAGAAAAGCAGGGCAGTATTGCTTTGCTACCAAAAGAGTATACGTTCCACATTCCATTTATGATTCCTTCTTTCATGAAATCGTTAACCATTTAAAAGAGGTTGAGGTTGGCCACCAATTGAATGAAAGTGCAACCTTTGGGCCCATGAACAACAAACAACAATTCGAACATGTTAAGACCCTCATACAAGAAGCCAAGGCACAAGGAGCAGAAGTCATTACGGAAGGAAAGAAGCTTCAGCCTGAGTTGTGGGAACATGGATATTACCTGTTACCGACAGTCGTAAAGGACATTTCTTTTGATCATAGGCTGGTAAAAGAAGAACAATTTGGACCCATTTTACCTATTGTTCCTTACAACGACCTTGAAGAAGCTATTGAAATGGCTAACAGTACAGAATTTGGTCTGGGTTCTTCCGTTTGGACCAATAACGAAGAGCTTGGAAAAGATGTCGCTAAACAATTACAAGCTGGTTTTACTTTTATCAATGGCATCGCACAGTCCCGGCTAGGATATAAGCACATGCCTTTTGGTGGAGTCAAACAGAGCGGTATGGGAAGGGAAAATTCTGAGCTTGTATTTGAGGAGTATATAGACCACCACGCCATTCACTTTCATAAAGAGCGGAAGTAAAGAGCCGAACCGCATGAAATGATCTTACGGAAAAGCAAAATCAAAATATAGATGACAGACAAGTAAAAATAAACTAAATATTCTTGACTATTTAAGTTCTCTTTTGCTATGCTTAAGTTAATAAATGAGTTGGCAATCTCACATAATGAGTTAAGGGGTGTTTCACACATGAAAATTGCTTTATATAACGAAACAAAGGTTGGAGTTGTAAAGGACGACAAAATTTATGATGTGACAGATATAATTTTTTGGGATGCAGATCACCCACAAGATTCGTTACTTACTTTTATGAAAAGCTACAAAAGCAACAAGGAATTAATCGAGGAAAAGCTTACGGAAAACTTGGCCCAAAATCTTTCCGAGGTAAAACTAAATGCACCAGTTCCAAATCCTGGGAAAATTGTAGCGGCCCCGGTAAACTATTATCTTCACCAAGATGAAATGAATGAACAGTTTAACAATGCCGAGTATACGATTGAAAAATTAGGGTTCTTCTTGAAAGCGCCTTCTTCAATCATTGGTCCGGAGGATACGATAAAACTTCCTTTCAAAGATCGCAGAACAGACCATGAAGCAGAGCTGGCTTTCATCGTAGATAAACAAGCGAAAGATGTTCCCGCCTCCGAGGCCCATAAATATATATTTGGTTATTTTGGATTACTAGACATAACCGTACGGGGAAAAGAAGATCGTCCTTGGAGAAAATCGTTTGACACCTTTACTCCGATCGGTCCTTGGATTGTCACAGCGGATGAACTAGATACTCCCAATGAAGTAGACTTGAATCTTTGGGTAAATGAAGAAAAGCGTCAAGAAGCAAATACGAGAGACTTAATCTATGATTGTTATAAATTTTTAGAAGCAGCCTCCGCTGTTATGACACTAGAACCGGGTGATATCCTGACAACCGGCACCCCTCAAGGAGTTGGGCCCATTACAGCTGGAGATAAAGTAACCCTGCAAATTGAAAGAGTTGGAGAGTTTAAGGTCTCTGTTGATTATAAATAGGAGGGGTAAAGATGAATTCTGGTTCTAACCAAGAGCTTGAGAAGCTACATGAGAAATTAGAAGAAGAGAATCTAGGTCCACTTTGGTCATCCATACACGAGTTAAATACCATTGAACCTAAATCCAAACCCATTCCCTACCTTTGGAAAAGCGACCTTATAAAAAAACGGCTAAAAGAAGCTGAAGAACTTTTAACGGTGGGTGATGGGGCAGACCGCCGAGCAGTCTTTTTAATTAACCCAGGGATGAAAGATTTAGAACCTGTTGGTTGGGGCGGTGCCACTCAAACATTATATGCTGCAGTTCAAGCTGTCAAGCCAGGAGAAATAGCTCCAGCTCACCGGCATACAACCACTGCTTTGCGCTTTATTATTGACGGACATGGAGGCCAAGGGCGAGTAAATGGTGAGAGAATCAATTTTGAACCGGGAGACTTCTTAATTACACCAACCTGGACCTGGCATGATCATACAAACATTGATGATGAAGAGGTACTATGGATGGACTGCCTTGATGTTCCCTTTACCAAGTTTCTATCTACGTGTTTTACCGAGTTTCATGAAAAAAAACAACAAGACCTGCTTGTAGAAGATGATTATAGTATAAAGAGGTATAACGGTGGGATGACTCGTCCAATCAGTGACCGTAAAGAAAAAATAGCTCCACTAGGACGTTATACATGGGAAAAAACAAAAGCAGGGATCGAAGGTCTTTCTAAATTAGAGGCAGATCCTTATGACGGATATGCAGTGGAATATATAAACCCAACTACCGGTGGAGATGCAGTGGATCGAATTGGAGCGCGCATGCAAAGGCTAGATCCGAAATTTAAAGGGAAAGCTCATAGACATGTCCATAGCACAATTTACCATGTTTTTGAAGGTGAAGGTTACTCAATTGTAGAAGGAGAACGATTTGATTGGTCTAAGGGAGACTTTTTGGTGGTTCCTACCTGGTGCTGGCATGAACATGTGAATACCTCAGATTCAAAAGAGGCGTACCTTTTCTCTACGAATGATTTACCAATCATGGAAGCGTTTAACTTTGAAAGGGTAGAAGAGTACAAGGAAAATGACGGGCATCAAAAAGTGGAAAAGATATTTAATCCTATCAAAACTGGTGTTAAATTATAAGGTGTTATTAAGACGACAAAAGCTACTCAAGGCTTCTGTCGTCTTATTTTTTTTCACGGAATATGGATCACACCAAGCTGTAAAGAATGGAATTTTCTTGGAGGAGATTAACTTCAAACAACTATTCTTGAAAATAAACAGGGGAATTCCGCTGCCCGATAAACCAAATCATTTTTCCAACATTATACATATGAATGATATAATAAAAGAAAAGGTGAAGGTCAACAAGAATAAGCCCAACTAAGTTTAGCTTAATGCTCTCTTATCCCCTAAAGGAAGGTGACGGAAATGTTTTTTTCACGAAAGTTGTCTTGGTTTCAGATTAGACGGATGAAAAAAGAAGGGGAGAAGTACGAAGTCACTGAAGAAAAGGTAATCAGAACAAAAGAAGGAAAGGAGATATCCTTTCTTTTTATGAAAAAGAAACAGAAAGAATGATATTGCTGCAGGACTATCATAGAGGAGCTCTACTGTGTGGATAAACATGGGGAGACCAAAAAAGAGGATTGCATGTTCTAGAGAGGGTATAAATGTGTCCCAGGAACGGTGACTGTCCCTCTTGGTGTCTATAGAAGGCTCCCACTTTCTTTTCGGTGTCTTTCGCACCTTCTTTCCGATTTTCTCTTATTGTTCGTAGATGTCCCATCAGTTACAGAGAAGGGAAGGAGGCTGGAAAAGGAATGAGACCTATACATGTTACGCAGCCTTTGGGATTATAGGGTATTTATTTACTGGAGGTGTACAATTATTGAAAGAGTATTACACAGCAAAAGACGTCGCAGAGCTTTTTGATGTCTCCATTGATACCGTTGAAAAATGGGCAAAAGAAGGCAGGCTTAAAGATGAACAGTGACCGTCTTTCCTAAGGAACAGTTTGATTCTGTGGGGAAAATGCATGCCATTGACCCTGCGTTTAAAGAGCGCAGAAAATATGACTTGAATGAGATCGTACGGAGTAGAGATAGCAAGGTAATGGCTGCTTTAAAGGAATACCTGAAAAATAATCCACCAACAGAGAAGGAAGATCCTATCTACAGGGAGTATGAGAAGATGCGAAAGGTTCAGAAAAGAAAGTGGTAGACAAAAAAAGACCAATTCGGCCTTTGAGGGGGCACGTATGCCCTATCTAGAACATGGCGTTTTGATCCTCTTTTTTGCATGTATTGGCTATTTTTTTGGTTTCATTCGAAAAAATTGAACCTTTTTTCCATCCTCCGTGTAAAATGTTTTCTTATCTGTCACATCGAACTTGGCCTTAGGTTTCTTCCACATCCGTTTTCTTCTCAAACGAAATTTCCCGAAAAACATTCCGATCACCTTCCTTAAAGGCTTCCCTGGTCCTCTTTCCACGGATCAACAGCTCCGCTACATCTTTAAACCTATAAAAGTTTTTGTCGCACACCATCCCTCCTCCATAGGATAAAGTTTTCTCTCCTTACTCCTATTTCGATATAGCCTAATTATACTGTTGTTTTTTGGAATTTACAGGTAATTTAAATTTCATCACTCGATGCAGAGGGTTTTTTAATGTTTTCGAGAACCCTTTTCATTACATTAAGTGGTTAAAGGAAGTGAGGGTATGAGAACAAACCTTTCCACCAAGGAAAGGCTTCTGAAGACAAGAAACCTGTTAAAAAAGCATACAGACGAGTTTCATGAAGTAACGATACGAGAGCTGGTTGACCTGTTTCAGGAGGAGTATGAACAGGATGTATCCATAAAAGCAGTACGAGATGACATAAAGGAATTAGCCTCTTCTGGCTTATTTGACATCATTGAATACCAGCCCAAAAACGGCATGGAGAAAACGTACAGCCATCAAACCAGGCTGTTTGAGATTCATGAGCTGAGAGTACTTATAGATGCTGTGTCTGCAGCGAAGTTTATTACGGTATCTGAAACAGAAAAGCTGATCAAGAAGCTAAGGGAGCTAACGAGTGTGAATCTTGCCAGGTAGCTTGAAAATAGAATTTTGCTCTCTGAAGGCACAAAAACAGAAAACAAGAGAGTGAAAAGGATCATTCACGGGCTGCATGAAGCGGTTTCGGAACGAAGAGTTATTCAATTTCAGTATGGAAAGTATGATTTGGGAAAAGAGTTCCAGTTGAATAGAAGCGGAGACTATTACTGTGTAAAGCCATACGCCGTTATATGGAATCACGACAATTACTATCTAATTGGCGAATATGAGCCCGAAGGGGATATGAGACATTACCGGATTGACCGGATGATAAACATAAGAACCGAGGATAGAAAGTTTATTCCTGACCCTGACTTTGATATGACGACCTACACAAATACGTTGTTTCATATGTACTCAGGAGAAAAGCGCAATATAGAAATTGAATTTGACAATGACCTGATTAATGTGGTGATTGGCCGTTTCGGCTTAAAGACCCAGATTCGTCAGCATAATGCACACACCTTTCGTATTTCCGTTACCGCTGTTATTAGTGACGGTCTTGTCCGCTGGCTGCTTACATGGGGAAGTGATGCCAAAGTTCTGTCTCCGCCAGCGCTTATTCAAAGAATGAAAGAAGAGTCCAAAAAATTGTATAACATTTATCATTAGTACCCTGCGAGTCCAGTTTATTAGAAGCACTTGAACCATTACCAAATTTGGGCAAGGGTAAGCAGAAAGGGAGGATATAAAAAAAGTACCAAATATTTGAAAGGTGGTTGTGAAATGGAATTTACCCCTGCGGATACGTTGAAAAAAGACTTTGAAGTGGAAGGAAGCTTTTACAACATTACCTTGCAAAACAAAGACCACCAATGCAGAAACCAAGCTAGAATCCTTCGAAAAGATATCAACGCCCCCTATACAAAAGATGCTGTTTTTATCCTTGTTAACCCTGGAAGCTGCACTCCTGCCGATCCATCCATCAAGATCCCTGCTATGATTAAAGATCTTCAAACCCTCCCATTTGTCAAAGCAAAACCAGACCCTACCCAATATCAAATCATGAGACTGATGAACCGAAAAAACTGGAACTGCGTGTATATGATTAACTTATCTGATATTTGCGCAGGTAAAATAGACCTTTTTAAGGAAAAGCTTATGGAATTTCAAAGAAATGATTTTGAAGCTCACACTATTTTTTCAAAGGAAAGAAAAGAGGAACTGGGACGAATGGTATCAGACACCCCAAGGATCATTGCCGGGTGGGGTGCTAACAAGCTGATCCGGGAGCTTGCTCTTAACGTCTTACTTCATATTGACAGGCCGCTATTCGGCATAAAGTATCATACACACCCTTTCTACAAACATCCTCGCCCTCAGCTAAAAGAAAAATCAATTGCCTGGTTAGAAGAAATAAGTCTGCAGCTGGCTGAAAGATAATAATTTAAAGCAGTGACCTGATGATCATTCTGAGGAGGCTTATGATGAACCAAAATGAATTCGCTGAATACAAGAAAAAGAAGGCATACAGTCACCTGAAAGAGCATGTAAGGGAGTTTGAGGAGTACTAGGAATATTGTCTTATCAAAGATTACGAGTTTTTGAATGATGACATTTGTATTCATGCCGTTCTAGTTGCGGATGTCTTTGTCACTGTTCTCGAAACGAAAGAAAAGTTTGTCTTAGTCTCTCTTCTATTTTTCAAGCCCTATGAGGTAAGATACATCGCAAATTGGGTTGATTCCTATGTAGTATCTTATAATGAAAAAGACAGCAATGGATACTATGTGAAAAACGCCCTGAAGATTGAACAGGCAATTATCTATAATGGAAACGCCATCGCAGTCGTAGCGCGGGGAAAGAATAAAATCTATTATGACAACAATAAGTTACGAGAGTTTTATACCCCCCAAGAGCAATACAAAGAAATGATTAATACAGCAGATGCTAAAAAATTGATTTGTTAGAGGATTAGTAGGCTTCTATTTTGTTAAGTGTACGTCCTAGAAGAACCCAATCACACATATTGGGTTCTTCTTTTTCATCCTTTGTCAAAACTTTGTTACAATAGGAAAAAGTATCTATTTAGTTTAGCTCCTACATTAAAACAAGAAGGGACCAGGGACATGGGACATTGGATATTTCAAGGAAATTCGGAACGATTTACGATCGATAAAGACAAGTTTCCAGATTTACATGACATCGATCAATATGTGGAAGAAGGAAGAATCATAGATTGGAGTGTCAGGCAAAGGCATTTTCAAAAAGACATCCAAATCGGTGATCATGTGTTTATTTGGCGGCCAGATGGGGAGGAGAAAAATACTGGCGGGATAATCGCATTATCAGAAGTGTTGACGGAGCCGTTTGGAAAAGAAGACGGAGTCCCGGTGGTAGAGCTTAAAGTTTTAGAATATCGTTTAACGGAAGAGGAAGGGATGCTCCAAAGACATAGATTAAAGGATGTACCAGAAACCAAAGATTTACTTATTTTACGTGCTCCCCAAATGACCAATTATAAACTGACAAATGATGAATATACTCGCCTAAAGAAGTTTTGGGACGATCCTGATTATGTAAAGGAGTCAGCGGAAAGACCTTTATTAGAGAATTATCTTCTCTATTATAAAAGAGAGAAGGATGAATTTTTAACAGAAATTAATTACATAACAGAGAGCTATCGTTATTTTCAACAATACAGAGATCCTCACTTTATTAAAAGTATGGAGTGGGAGGATTTTCAGAAGATTGGCAGTCATGTACATGCTTACCGTATGGGGATCGCGCGCAGCCGAGCCTTTGGCCGCATGAACGCACCTATAGAAAAATACAGAAACACCTTTTATTATCTTGTTCATGGAAGAGATCCGATAGAGGAAAGAATGGATAAGTTCTTGCATGATGCTGACTATAAGCTGTTTGGCATAGGAGCAAATGCATTAAGTGAGATTATAGGCAACGTGTTTCCTGAAAAGTACTGTTTGTATAACCAACGCGACAGAGTGGCTTTAGAAAATGAACTAGGAATAGATCCTAAGTATCAAAGAGGGGATACATTCTCCCAGAAGTTTATCAAGTTTCAACATGCAATAAAAGAGCATCTAATCGCTGATAAATATAGAGAATTGGTGGGGCGTCAAACTGAACTTCCGTTATATTATGAAGTTGATCAGTTTCTTAGTTTTGTTTATTCAAAAAGTAAACAAGCGCTACAAGATGCAGAAGAAATGAAGGAACCGAGCTATTGGCTGATAGGCGCAGGTGAAAATCAGTTGGAGCAATATAAAAGTGGGCAACATATTTCTATCGGCTGGGATGCTCTTGGTGATTTACGTAAGTTTAAGGACAAAAAAGAAATCAGTAAAGCACTAAAAGAAGCATACCCAGAAGAGCAAATCTCGGCAAACGACGCCCAGGGCATTGACCATTTCGTCCGTCAGGTAAAAGAAGGGGACTATGTGCTTATCAAGCACGGAGAAACAAGAGTTACAGCTGTAGGGGAAATCCTTTCACCTTACCTGTTTGACAATGACAGGGTAGAAGACTCCTCATATAGAGAGGTGGAATGGTTAAGGATTGGTACGTGGGATACAAAAGATTTGCCAGTTACCACAAAAACACTTACTGATGTAACACCTTACAAAGAGTACATAAACTCCTTTCTAAACGACATAATGGTACAAGAAACCAACTCACCTTATGAAACTAACGGCCAGAAAAGATATGAAATTATCCATTACTCAAGTGAAGATATAGCTAAAGAGGTATTTATGGATCTGGAAAGAGTCGAAGATGCCATTGAGTCACTGGATTACAAGAAAAATATCATCCTTCAAGGACCCCCTGGTGTAGGAAAGACATTTGTTGCTAAACGGCTGGCTTATTTACATATGGAAAAGAAGCTTAATAGTCATGTAGAAATGGTGCAGTTCCATCAGTCTTATTCCTACGAAGAATTTATTCGAGGCTTTAAACCAAATGAGGAAGGCCAATTTACACTGCAGGATGGAGTCTTTTATTCTTTTTGTAAAAAGGCAGAAAAAGATCCTGATGAAAATTATTATTTTGTCATAGATGAAATGAACCGAGGGAATTTATCTAAAATATTTGGTGAAGTAATGATGCTCGTAGAAGCGGATAAGAGAGGACCTGAGTATGCAATTAAGCTTATTTATGGCAGTGAGGAAACCTTCTTTATCCCGGAAAATGTGTATATTATTGCTACAATGAATACAGCTGATCGATCATTAGCGATGGTAGATTACGCGTTGAGAAGACGGTTTGCCTTTATTAATTTAGTACCTGGCTTTCATACAGACGCATTTGTCGACCATTTAAAAGAAAATGGAGTTACTGCTGGATTTATAGCAAGAATTAAAGCCTTTATGGATGAAGTCAATCAAGAAATTGCTGAGGATGCTGTCAATTTAGGAAAAGGGTTTGTAATAGGGCATAGCTATTTTTGTCCAAGCGGAGAAGTTTCCGATGAGCAGACATGGTATGAGCGGGTCATTCGCTTAGAAATAGAACCTTTGCTCAAGGAGTACTGGTTCGACCAGGAGGAAAAGGTACATGACCTTATCAAACGAGCCTAGCAAAGTCCCTATTAAAAACTTATATTATATGCTTGTCTATGCCTGGGACCATCCCTACGAAAAAAATCTTATTTCAGTCTACGAAGAGGATGAAAAGGATCTAATTAATCTTTTAAGTAAAGTCCTTATAGGAAAAGTTCAATCTCTTATCAAGAGAGGATTCTACAAAGAATACATGGAAGAAGAAGAAGAGTCAGACATAATAAGAGGAAAGATCCTTTTCCAAAAATCCATAAATACCTTTTCCTATAAAAGAGGGAGAATGCATATACAGCATGAAGAGATGTCAACAGATATTCTCCATAACCAAATCATTAAAGCAACGTTATTTACTCTTCTAACACATGTCCAGCTTGAAAGAAAATATAAAGAAGAAATTAAAGGCATTACCGCCTATTTTACCAGGGTTTCATTGATTAAATTGAATAATAAGTTATTCCAAGAGATCAGGATCCACCGTAATAACCAACATTATAAATTTATTTTACAGATCTGCAGGTTCTTATATGAAACGTCTTTCTTGAATGAAGGAGAAAGAGACATTCAGTTTCATGACTTAAATAGAGAGCACTATCAGCTGGCAAGACTGTTTGAAAGCTTTGTTAAAAACTTCTACCGAAAAGAAATTACAGGTTCAAATGCAAGAAGTGAGTCCTTGTACTGGCCTGCAGAAGGTGATAACATATCCTCTCTTCCAAAGATGAAAACAGACATTTCCTTAGAAGTAGGAAACAAGAAATTCATCATAGATACAAAGTTTTATAAAGACACGTTTAGTACACAATGGTACAAAGAAACCGTAAGGAGCAGCCATCTCTATCAACTGTTTGCCTACTTGAAGAACGATGAATACTACACAGGGAACAAAGCCACCGGAATTCTACTGTATCCTAGAATCGATAAAGACATTACCTGGATCTATCATATCCATGAGTTTGAAATTATCATTTGTACACTAGATTTAATGAAACCTTGGAAAAAAATACACGAACGATTGCTTGATGTTATTAATAAGTAATAGTAGCATTCTCAAATGAATTGCTAATAAAATGTGAATTTTTCCCTTCATGTGGGGGGATTTCACTGATAAACAAGTGAAGGTAACTATAGGGATTTTTAATTAAAGTGAAGGAATTACTATATTTGATAAAAGCAATAGAGAATGTAAAATATTATAATAGAAGGTAAAGAAGGAGTGATTGGAATGCCTATTTACAATAAACTAGTAAGAGATCACATACCAAGCATTATTGAGAGCAGTGGGAAAAGTTTTGAAATCCGTAATCTTTCAAAGCAAGAATATATGCAGGAAGCAAGGAAAAAGCTTCAAGAGGAGCTAAATGAATATCTTGAGACTTCCAATGATGAAGAGGCAGTAGATGAATTAGCTGATATCCTTGAACTCCTTTATGCATTATCCAAACAGCATGGAAGTTCCCCTGAAAAGTTAGAAGAAGCAAGAGCAATAAAAGCAAAATCAAGAGGAGGATTCGAGGAAAAGATATTCTTAGTGAGCGTTGAAGATGAGTGACATTCAATTACATACAAATGGCTTAGAACATGAACTGTATTCCTCTTGTAATCATGCAGAAAGCATACTTATTTTAACATCTTTTGTAATGAAGTCAGGTGTTGCTCTGTTAAAGCCAACATTACAACAAGCAGCTGCTGAAAAGAAGGAAATTAAAATATGTGCGGGGGATTACTTATATGTTACTCAGCCTGAAGCTTTAGAAGAGTTGTTACATATCTCACCTAGGTTAGAGATTAGACTATGGAGAAGTAGGGGGCGCTCCTTTCACCCAAAGGCATATTTATTCAGTAATGAAGAAGATGAAGGGAAAATGATCATCGGATCATCCAACATGTCTAGATCTGCCTTAACTAGTGGGATTGAATGGAATCTGTCAGTTCCTTCTTCCAAGGCACCTGCAACCTTTAACGAGGCTGTAGAACAGTTTTTATATGTTTTTTATCATGAACAAACCGTACCATTAAATAGGGAAACATTGTCAACATACAAATACAATTATGAAAGATTTCATAAAGAACATCCTAATTTTACAAAAAAGTGGACTGAACGTGAGGAAGCAGGTGCAATGCTTCCTTATACAGTACCAATGGATGGTTCAAAAGAAGTAAGTGAAAAGGTGAGCAAGTATAGTACTAATCATTTGGTACCACGACTTGCTCAAAAGGAAGCTTTGGAAGCATTACAAAGTGCGCAAGAAGAAGGCTATCAAAAAGCAATGGTTGTCATGGCAACAGGATTAGGAAAAACATATCTTGCTGGTTTTTTCGCAAAGCCATACAAAAGAGTATTGTTTGTTGCGCATAGAGAAGAAATTTTAAAACAAGCTCAAGCTTCTTTTGAACAAATATATAAGGATCGTACAACAGGTCTGTTTTTTGCTTCAGAAAAAGAAAGGGAAGCTGATTTTATATTTGGTTCTATCTTTACCTTATCCTTAGAAAAACATTTAAAGTCATTTAACCCTTATGACTTTGATTTAATAATAATAGATGAGTTTCATCATGCTGCAGCCAAATCATATAATAATGTCATTGAATATTTTAATCCTAAGTTTTTGTTAGGGTTAACTGCTACTCCAGATAGAAGAGATGGGAAGGACGTTTATGCCTTATGCGATGGGAATGTAGCTTATCAGCTCCACTTCCTTGAAGCAATTAGGAGGGGATGGTTATCTCCTTTTCACTATGTAGGTATTTACGATGATACGGACTATTCCCAGATTACTTGGCTAGGAAATCGGTACGATGATGAGGAATTATTGGGTGCACAAATGCGAGAAGAAACGGCAGGTAACATTTATCAATCCTGGTTAAAGAATAAACAAACTAGAACATTAGCCTTTTGTTCCTCCATTAAACAAGCGAACTTTCTTAATAAATATTTTAGAGAAAAAGGTATTCGCTCAGCCTGTGTAAGTTCTCATACCCAGGATATAAACAGAAGTGAAGCAATTGAAAAGATATCAGATGGTTCTTTAGATATTATCTTTTCTGTAGATTTATTTAATGAAGGAACAGATATCCCTTCCTTAGACACGCTCCTTTTTGTGCGGCCAACAGAATCTTTAACTATATTCACTCAGCAAATAGGGCGAGGCCTCCGCTTAAGTGAGGATAAGGATAAATGTGTGGTAATAGATCTGATTGGAAACTATAGAAACGCTGATTTGAAACTTTCTTTAATAGATACTAGAACAGAAGAAGAAAAACGGAAAAGAAAGAGTGATGTCTTGCCTGTTGTGCCCGAAAACTGTTCAGTGAACTTTGAGCTAAAAGCTATTCATTTATTAGAAGAGTTTAAAAAGAAACGACAGCCCAGAAAACATATCTTGAAAGAAACGTATTTAGAATTAAAAGAAGAAATTGGTCGTCGACCTACGTATTTAGAATTACACCTTCAAGGGGCAAGACCTTCAAAGGAGTATAAACAGGAGTTCAAATCGTATCCAGGATTTTTACACTGGGCTAACGAATTAAATAATGAAGAAAAAGAAGCATTCCAAAAGAATCGAGAATGGTTTGAGGAAGTAGAAAAAACGGGGATGAATAAAAGCTATAAAATGGTCCTCTTAAAAGTAATGCTTGATAGAGGTGTACAACAGTGGGCTACACCAATTGCCCCAGAAGAAGCAGCTTACGGTTTTCATAAGTACCTTACAGAAAAAGAATATAGAAAGAAAATAGACTTCTCTGACAAGACAACAAGTAAGCTTTCTCTTTTTAATGAAAAGGATGTTGCTAGCCTTATCGCAAGAATGCCGATGACAAAATGGGCAGGAAGTGGAAAAGGTCTAGTACTTTTCGAAGAAGGGAAGTTTTTTGTTAAAATAAATTCACCAGACAATTTGATTGTTTATGAATGGACAAAGCAAATAGTTGAGTATCGATTACACTATTATTTTGAGAGAAAAGATAAATTAAGAGAAGGGATAATAAATTAAAGTTTTCATACATAAAGAGAAATATTAAATTATCTTCTATTGAGGTTGTATGGGCGGCATGATGTAATGTCGCTTACCATCCCCTTATGTAACAAGGGATTCCTTGTTCTTAGGAAAGGGAATAGGAGAAACCAATAAAATGGAAAACAAAAAAGAAAATTTAATAAAAGCCTACTCATACATATACGACATTGAAACAATTTTGAGAAAAGAGTTCACATCAAATGCTCCTTCATTGAGTTTTAAAAAGGACTTATCATTCTGGCAACTGATTTCTTTACAATTAGATTATGATAACCTCTCCATTTCAGGTGGTGATAAACAAAAGCTTCGTCGAACGGTTTCAATCAGAAATAAGGTGTGCCATATGAAACCTATCACATACCAAGAGCTTATGATGCTTAAGCAAGTACATTCCTCATTAAAGAACCTGCATAGCTAATCAAACAAAACCTAAATGTACTGTATTACTTCTATAAGGCTTAAAAGATGGTGTTATTGAAACGAAAAAGTCAGTTTCTTGCTTTAATAGAGAGAGTAACTCTTATTTAAAAAATGTGCTCCACTTTCAAATTTATTTAAATAGAGTAATTCTAATTTCTCAATTAGCCACACACCTTTGATTAATAAAAGTGATCGTAAAGAGAGATCCCACCGTGTTTAAAAGAGTAATGAGGGAAGTCTGTTGAAGAATTAGCAGGGATCTTACCCACTTTGGCGTTAATGTAATACATCATTACCAATCTTCTCAACGACTCGTTTATTGTACCTAAGATAAAGAGACCCTTTCAAAGATAATAGAATACAAGTCTTTTTGTTGATAATCGTTTCATAAAAGAAACGGTTTTTTTGTCCTTTCCTAAGTTGCTAGCATTGAGAAGAAAACCACTGAAAATATCTCTATAATACTAATTCCTGACAAAGAAAGTATAAACTCTCCTATCTTTGATTCTAATTTTACAGAGAAATGTAAGCGCTAACATTTTATATTTAAATAAGGAGTTAAACATTTTTTCCATTTAGCCACGATTAGTCTGAGTGAAAGAGGATGAACTTTTGAAACTTTTGGAGTTGAGTAGGGCTGCCGGAATGTAATGCTAATAAAGTATAAGGGGTGTTGGTATGAATAAGGTCACTTCTTCTGTAAAACGTTCAAAGCGATTCCAAGTTCTTGAGGATAGGCCGATTAATAAGGACGGATTTGTTCACGAGTGGCCTGAACAAGGGTTTGTAGCCATGTCCAGTCCTAATGATCCTAAGCCTTCTATTACCATAGAACATGGTAGAGTCGTAGAGTTAGATGGCAAGAGCAGAGAAGACTTTGATATGCTTGATCAATTTATTGCGGACTATACGATAGATGCCTTGGTGGCCGAGGAAGTCATGGAAATGGATAGCTTACAAATTGCAAGAAAATTAGTAGATATTAATGTCTCAAGAACTGAGGTTTTAAAAATAACCAAAGGAATGACTCCTTCTAAAGTGGTGGAGGTTCTAAACCATTTGAATGTCGTTGAGTTAATGATGGCTCTTCAAAAATTAAGAGCAAGAAAAATGCCATCTAACCAATGTCATGTCACGAATGTCCGGGATAACCCTGTTCTTATGGCGGCAGATGCAGCAGAAGCTGGAATTCTTGGTTTTGACGAACAAGAAACAACCGTAGGAATCGTTCGTTACGCTCCTTTTAATGCGCTTGCCCTTTTGGTGGGTTCACAAACGGCGAGGAACGGCATCCTGACCCAAGATGCACTTGAAGAAGCAACGGAATTGCGGCTTGCGATGCTTGGATTAACAACGTATGCAGAAACGATTTCAATTTATGGAACCGAGTCTGTGTTTATGGATGGGGACGACACCCCGTGGTCTAAATCATTTTTGGCCTCAGCTTACGCTTCCCGTGGTTCAAAAATGCGTTTTACTTCAGGAACTGGCTCAGAAGTGCAAATGGCAGGTTCTGAAGGGAAATCGATGCTTTACCTGGAGGTTCGCTGCATTATGATGGCGAAAGGAGCGGGTGTACAAGGACTGCAAAATGGATCCATCAGTTGCATCGGAATACCGGCTTCGGTTCCAAGCGGTATTCGCGCCGTTCTGGCTGAAAATTTAGCTACCACCATGTTTGATCTTGAAGTAGCTTCAGGAAATGACCAGACCTTTTCCCATTCAGAAATTAGACGTAGCGCAAAAATGCTATGTCAAATGCTGCCAGGGACGGATTTTATTTTTTCTGGCTATAGTGCAGTTCCTAATAGTGATGATATGTTTGCCGGCTCCAACATGGATTCTTCTGACATTGATGACTACTTAGTCATCCAGCGAGATATGATGGTTGACGGTGGGATAAAACCTGTAAAGGAAAATGAAGTTATTGAAGTCCGATATAAAGCGGCGAAGGCCATGCAAGCCATTTTTGAGGAGCTGGGATTCCCTGAAATCACGGAAGAAGAAATTGAAGCCGCCACTTATGCTAATGGCAGCAGTGATATGCCAAAAAGAAATGTAGTGGATGATCTAAAAGCAGCCGAGAGGATCTTAAAAGAAGGAATTACAGGCTTTGAAGTAGCTTTAATTCTGGCAAGGCGCGGGTATGAAGTAACGGCTGAACGGATCTTTAACATGTTAAAACAACGGGTGGCAGGGGATTATTTGCACACCTCAGCCATTATTAATAAAGATAACCTTGTCATTAGTGCAGTTAATAATGAAAATGACTACACCGGGCCAGGAACAGGATACCGGCTGAATGAAGAGCGTTGGCAGGAGATCAAAAACATCAGACAAGCCATTAACCCAAGTGATTACTAAAAGGAAGAAAGGAGGAAATAAGATGCCCATAGGATCCATCTCCATTGAAATGTCTCTAACTGATCTAGAGCAGGCACAAAAGGGATCAAATCCGAAGGAAGTGGTTATCTGTATTTCCCCGGCCTTTGGGAAAGAAATGAAGAAGACGATTATAAAAGAAGAACACGCCAAGGTATTACGAGAAATCATTTCAGGCATTGAAGAAAGTGGGGGTAACCCTCGGGTGATTCGCAGCTACCATACCGCTGATTTGGCATTCATGGGGCACCAGGCTGCTAAGCAGAGCGGATCAGGGATAGGTGTAGGATTACAATCACGCGGGACAACAGTAATCCATCAGCGGGATTTAGACCCGCTAAGTAACCTTGAGTTATTTCCACAATCACCTTTAATTACACTGGAAACTTACCGTGCAATTGGGAGGAATGCGGCCTTTTACGCCCTGGGTGAAAGTGTGGATCCCGTACCGGTAGTCAACGATCAAATGGCCAGGCCAAGGTATCAGGCTATTGCAGCTATTTTGTATTTGAAAGAAGCCCAGTATGTTGTTAAAAATAAAAAATCCGTCGACGTTGAATACCAATTTGCTATGAAGGAGGAGGGGTAACATGAGGCCCTTAACGAGAGAAGACTATCCTTTAGGGGACAAAAGAACGGAATTGATAAAAACTCCTACAGGAAAAACTCTTAATGAATTAACCCTGCAAGAAGCGTTACAGGGAAATATATCCAGTGAAGACTTTCGCATCAGTCCAGAGACCTTATTACATCAAGCCGAAATTGCTGAAAGCTTGAATAGAGACCAATTAGGAAGAAATTTTCGAAGAGCGGCTGAACTCATTAACATTTCAGATCAAAGAATACTTGAAATTTATAACGCCCTCAGACCGAATCGTTCCACAAAAGATGAACTGCTTACCATAGCAGAGGAGTTGAAAACGGAGTATGAAGCTATTGAAAACTCCAAATTAATCGTGGAAGCAGCTGAAGTGTATGAAAGACGAGGACTGTTGCGCCAAGATGAGGATTAAATATGGAGAAGTATATTTTTGCTGGTATTGATATTGGAAACTCGTCAACAGAAGTAGCGATTGCTGAATGTAAGGGAAATGATATCACTTTTTTATCTCAACATCTTGTCCCCACGACAGGGGTAAAAGGAACAGTGGAGAACGTGAAGGGCATAACCAGGTGCTTAAAGCAAGCAGCAGGAAAAGCAGGAATAGAGCTGTCAGATATTGATACAATCCGCATAAATGATGCTGTACCTGTTATTGGAGACCTTGCAATGGATTTAATAAGTGAAACAGTGATTACGGAATCATCGATGATAGGGCATAATCCGGACACTCCAGGTGGCGCAGGGCTTGGAGTAGGTACTACAATTCTTATTGATCAGTTTGTTCAACTCTCGAGTAATGAGACAGAGGTTGACTATATTGTTGTGATTCCTAACACGTTTGATTATGAATGGGTTGCTTATGCCATCAATCAAATGGTCTCAAAGGGATATTCCGTAACGGGAGCCATTGTGCAAAAGGATGACGGCGTGCTTATTCATAATCGTTTGCATCGCAAGATCCCTATTGTAGATGAAGTTCGTATGGTTGAAAAAATTCCACTAGGAAAACTAGCCGCCGTGGAAGTGGCACTGCCTGGTTACGTCATTAGAATGCTTAGCAACCCGTATGGTTTATCCACTCTTTTTGAATTAGAACCTGAAGAAACAAAACAAATAGCCCCTGTGGCTAAATCTTTAGTTGGGAATCGTTCGGCTGTGGTGATCCGAACGCCGCAAGGAGAAATTGTTGAACGTAAAATTGAAGCGGGAAAGATGACTCTTATTGGTGAAACATCAAAAGCACAAGTTTCAGTAAACGACGGATCAACTACAATAATGGAAGCTTACAAAAAAATAGGAAAGTTACTTGATGTCACTGGAGAAAAAGGGACTAACGTTGGTGGGATGTTAAACGGACTTAAACAAGATTTAGCTGATTTAACCTCCCAGGACCTCAATGACATTTATATAAGTGATCTATTTGCCGTGGATTCAGTGATACCTTTCTCTATAAGTGGAGCTATGGCTGGCGAATTAGCAATGGAAAGCGGTGTTGCTTTAGCATCCATGGTTAAGACTGAAAAAGTGTCTATCCATAAAGTATCTGAAGAACTAGAGGGGGAAGTTGGAATTCCCGTAGAGGTCGGTGGGGTTGAAGCAGTCATGGCTATTAAAGGAGCGCTCACAACTCCCGGTACTGAAAAACCTGTTGTCATATTAGACATGGGTGGTGGGTCTACAGATGCAGCTGCCATAGACGAAAAAGGTGACATTTCTACAACACACTTGGCTGGAGCAGGTGACATGGTCACCTTGCTCATTAACTCTGAACTTGCTCTTCAGGATCGAGAACTTGCTGAAAAAGTTAAAAAACATCCATTAGGGAAGGTCATTAGTTTATTTCAAATGCAGCTTGAAGATGGAACAATTCTTTTTTCAGAAACTCCCTATCCTTCTTATACGTTTGGAAAGTTGGTCATTCGACAAGAAGGTGGACTAACTCCAATACCTATTAAAGAATCAATTGAAAAGGTTCGTACCATTCGCCGGGATGCTAAACGAAAAGTTTTTGTAAATAACGCTTTGCGCGCTTTAGAGCAAGTGGTACCTACCAAGAACATTAGACATATCTCCTTTGTTGTTATGTTAGGGGGATCTGCGCTTGACTTTGAAATTCCGCAAATGATTAGTGAAGAGTTGTCTAAATACGGTATTGTCGCAGGGTTTGCAAATGTAAGAGGAACAGAGGGGCCAAGAAACGCGGTTGCTACAGGCCTTATCCTTTCTACGAAAACGGAGAGGGGAAAGGTATATGGATAATGTAAAGGTATACCTTCCGATCTTTTATGATGATAACTTACCTTCCGTCAATCTAAAGGAGCTATGTGCAGGTATCGAAGAAGAGGGAGTACCATATGTAGTCAAACCAATTAAGAATGAAAATAATGTGATATCTCCTTCTCCTTTGGAAGTCAAAATAATAGTAAAGGAAGATAAAATGGACGTTTTCCATGAGAAGCTTCAAAAAGGACCATATCTTACCAAAAGTAAAGGAAATGAGAGATTACTAGGGAAAAATGCAGCAAGAATAGTGAAAGGAGTATCGCTGAGTATAGAGTAACAAAATATCTGTAATGGAGGAGTAGATATGACAAAGGTAACGTTAGCTACAGTGAAAGAGATGTTAGATGCTGCTGAAAATAAAGCAAAAGAGATAGGTGTACCCATGGTCATCACGATTGTTGATGATGGTGGAAACCTATTGGCAAGTCACAGAATGGACGATGCGTTATTAGCAAGCATAGATATATCTTTAAATAAAGCATGGACATCAGTAGCATTAAAAATGCCTACTAACCAGCTAACAAGCTTAGGAAAGCCAGGGGGAGAACTCTTTGGTATTCACACCACGAATGATTCTAGAATTGTTTTATTCGGTGGCGGAATTCCGCTCACAATAGAAGAAACGATTGTAGGAGCAGCAGGAGTTAGTGGTGGATCCGTAGAAAATGACATTGAAGTAGCAGAAGCCGCAGTGGAAGCATTTAAGGTTATACACTCACAGTAAGATAAGTGAATTCTAAGATAAGTACAATAGTCCTTCTTTTATCTAGTAAAAGAAGGACTATTCATTTTTTCGGAATTGTAATAATATTTAATCAATAATTCCTTTCACTAACTTCAAAAATGATTACCCTTTACTTTGAAATTCTAGGGGGGAGACAATGAACTTACTTATTGTTGATGATGAAACGTTAGAGAGAGAAGTGTTGAGGGATATTGTGAAAAAAAGCAACCTCAATATAGGAATTTGTTTAGAAGCTGCAAACGGCCTTACAGCATTAGAAATAACTAAAAAAAATAAAATAGATCTTATTCTTATGGATATTAAAATGCCCATACTCGACGGCCTGTCTGCTGCCAAAATGGTAAAACAAATAGATCCTAATATCAAAATCATTTTTTTGACAGCCTATAATGAATTTGATTTTGCACTGCAGACGATCAAGATTGGAGCAGAAGATTTTTTGTTAAAGCCCGTGCGCCCAAAGGAAGTAGTAGAATCACTGCAAAAAGTGATACACGGTGCAGGAAATAATGGCCTGCTAGAAGAACAAAGAAGTTCCGTGGTAGAAAAAATTAATAGCTATATTAAATCTAATATCGATGAGAAGCTAACCTTGGAACAGATAGCAAGAGTTGTTCACCTGCACCCTCAATATATTAGCCGGTTGTTTAAACAAGAAATGGGGATGACCTTCACTGATTTTATTACAAAGAAAAGGATAGAAAAATCAAAAGAATTGTTGGTGAAGAGCAAAAAAAATATTACAGAAATCAGTGAACTATGTGGGTTTTCAGATCCTAATTACTTTTCTCGAGTGTTTCGTAAGATGGAAGGTGAACCACCGATGCAATATAGGAAGAATGAAACTTTGCTAAGAAAAGAAAAATTAAATAAACACTATTTTAACAGAATTATGTGATGAAGCACGGGGAAGGCAGTGTTTCATTTTATATTGCTAGTTTTTAAAGGAGCAGGGTAAAGGAGGGTGCAGCCTTATCAAAAATCTATGGGAACTTGTTGATACGGAAAAGTTACAGGACATACAAGACCAATTTGCTGAGGCAACAGAAGTAGCTGTCATTATATGTGACGCTGGTGGTAACCCAATTACGAAGCCCAGCAACTTCACAAACTTCTGTAACTATATCCGTTCATGTGAGGAAGGTTTAAAACGATGTATCCTTTCGGATGAAAGAGTGGGCAAGATGGCTGCTGAAAGAAACCAACCGGTTATTCACCGCTGTCACACAGGTTTGATTGATTTTGCGGCACCTATTGTACTGCGAGAAAAATACTTAGGTTCAGTCCTTTGTGGCCAACTTTTAATTGATAAAGAGGAAGTAGAGGATATCCCGGATATGAGTATGGAAACGGGAGAATTAGACTTAGAACAAGAAACCATGCACTCGTTATACAGACAATTGGAGCATAAGAGTCATAGCCGTGTAAAAGCAATTGCTCAACTACTTTTTTTAACTGCAAATTATATTGTGGAAATAGGAGATGCCTATTTAATCAAAAAAGAATTAGCAGTAAAAAATGAAAAACTCTTTACGGAGTTGCAGCTCCGTGCGAATTTAGAAAAAACCTTAAAGGAAACACAACTGAAAGTACTCCAATCCCAAGTAAACCCTCATTTCTTATTTAATACGTTAAATACAATTTCTAGGATTGCTTATTTAGAAGGCTCAAATCAAACTCAGGATGTTACATACTTACTCAGTAAAATACTAAGGTATAGTTTGCGTAATATAGACCAATTAGTACCATTAAAAGAAGAGATTGAACACGTTCGAAACTATATTCGTATTCAGCAAACTCGATTTCCAGGCAAACTCCGTCTAGAAATACAGGAATACGAGCCTTTAGAAAATTACCATATTCCTATCTTTACCTTACAGCCCCTTGTTGAAAATGCTGTTGTTCATGGTTTCGAACCGGTTGGCCTTCCCATGAAAATTTCAGTTACATTTATTAGGAAAGATGACAAGTTCATTATTAATATTATGGATGATGGTAAGGGAGTTACAAAGGAAGAGCTTGAAATATCAAATGTACCCCTCCCTACAGGAAAAGGACATACAACCGGCTTAGGCATTCAAAATGTTGATAAAAGGTTAAAACACTATTTTGGGGATACTTGGGGGATTCACGTACAAAGAAGAGGAGAAAAAAAGGGCACGATGGTTCAAATTCAACTGCCAAACCACTTACTTGCGGAAATGTAGATTAGAAGAAGAATGTTGGATACAATAGCAAGGGAAGAGTACGATTATAAAACTCAGCTAATATTTGCAATGCTTTTTAAGGGATACATGAAATTGAAGGGGGATTTTGAGAGAAAAAAGAAACGAGATGCAGTTACTATAAGGATCTATCATTCTAGTAACCTTTCTCGTTCTCTCTTTTTCGTTCCTATACATAATCTGTCCTTCTTCACTTTTATGTGGGGTGATAGCTGCTGAGAGTGGTGGGGACATACAAGCTGTGCCTGCGATGTCTTTCATTTCTGAATGGAGTCAGATAAATGCTAGATCTGACTCTGCTTTTTCTTCCTTTCGATCATTTTGGCAAAAAAGATACTAGCTTCATACAAAAGAAAAAGTGGAACGCAAACAAGTAAAGGGGTGATAAAATCAGGAGGTGTCACTAGCACTGCTAAAACAATTAATACAAAATAAGCATATTTACGGTATGTATGAAGCTGCTGGGAATTGATTAAGCCCAGTTGTGCACCAAACATAACTACGGCAGGTAATTCAAACAAAAAAGCAACAGGGATGACTGTTCGGAACATAAAGCCAAAGTAACGTTCTACCGTAAAAAGGGTTTGAAACTGATCAACGGCAAGCCCTAGTAAAAAGTTCATGACTAAAGGAAAAATGATAAAAAAACCAAAAGCTAGTCCGGTAATAAACAAGAAAAAGAATAGGGGAATATAGGAAAGGGTAGAGCGCTTCTCTTCTTTGGTTAATCCCGGAGCGACAAAGGACCATACTTGATGTGCGGCAAGAGGGACTGTTGGAATGAAAGCAATGATAGCTGAAAGGGCCATATAGACCCAAACTATATCTCCAGGACCTAATATCGCCAATTGATCTTCCAAGTCTCTTATTAAAAATGAGTAAACATCACCGACAAACATAAAAGAAAGGGCAAAGAAGACGATAAAGGCCCCGCCTAAAAGAATTAAACGCCTCCTTAGTTCCTCTAAATGAGTTAGGATAGGACTTACTTCTGTATTTTTATATTCTATTGATTCCATGTAAACACCTCTTTATTCTCCTGCCTTATGTAGAGAAACAGGGCCACTTGCATGACCCTGTTTGTGTAGTGTCAGCTTACATGATGCTGCTTCTCATTTTGGGAAGGGACTTCCCGTAATTCAGTAGAAGACTCTCTTTTCACTGGTTCTTCTTCCACTAGCTCTCTGGCTGAATGTTTAAATTCAGATAAGGTGCGTCCAAATGCCCTTCCGATTTCCGGAAGCTTGGATGGTCCAAATATGATCAAGGCAATCACGAGTATGATAATAAGCCCGGGGACTCCTATGCTTTGTAGCATACATTACCTCCTACATAACTTGTTTTTTTGGTTCCTCATCGTTTTGCACATAGTCTTCCTCAGCATAGTCTTTTGGTTTGGAAGGGGAAGGGGTATCTTCTACAAATTCTTTCGCTGAGTGTTTAAATTCAGAAAGCGTCCGTCCAAAGGCTCGTCCGATTTCCGGAAGCTTGGATGGTCCAAAAATTACGAGAGCAATCACAAGCATAATAATAAGCCCGGGAACACCGATATTTTGTAACATTGTCTACCTCCTCGTCTTAATCTTCTGGGTAAGCTGCCACTGCTTCTATTTCAATTAACCAGTCTGAATTCACTAAACCAGCAACGCCTACCGTAGATCGAGCAGGTTTAACAGGGTTACTGTCGTTATCAAAAAATTCGCCGTATGCTTCAAACCAACCAGTGTAGTCCATTTCGCCGTCTAATGCTTCATCAGGAGTGATATATACTCGTAAATAGGTAACGTCCGCTAAGGAAAGGCCTTCTTCTTCAAGGTCTTCTTCAAATTGCTCTAAAATACCAATGGCTTGTTGTTTGGTATCCCCGTATCTTTCATAAACTGTCTCCCCATCAGGATCTAGTTCTGGTGGCACAGATCCGCTGGAATACCAAAGGGTGGTATCAGCTGGAATCGTGACGGCAGATGAAATGGTCGAAGACTCTGATCCATAAAAGGTGACCTCGTCCGGTACGACAGTCGTTTCTTCAACTGTCTCTGCTTCCGTGTCAGGAGCAGGCTCCCCACCGTCAGAGGAAAAGGCATGAAGACTTCCGAATCCAAGAGATAATGCGAGTAATCCTGCTATACCAAGTTTCATAGGTTTTTTCATCAGAGTGTTCCTCCTTTGTTTTATCCTAATAGGGCGGTTTGTTTAATGAGCGATGTCGCCGAGGAGACAGGCTCATGATTAATCACGCGTTTATGAATTTGATCGACCACACTTTCCATAGATTCAAAAGCACCAGCCATCCAACCGGTATAATAACTTAAATGTTCACCGGCTAAATACACGCGGCCATCGGGTTTGTTTAATACACGGTAATGAGTATTGCGATCAGATGGTGAATAATTGGCCCATCCGCCTAAGTTATATTTCATTTTTTGCCAGGCTATAGAGAAAGAACTTTCAAACTCTTTATTGTATTGTGGGTGGATTTTAGCTCCTTGTTCTAGAGCTCGCTTTTCTCTCATTCGAAGAGAGAAATTACCGTATTTGTCAGCATCATTACCAAAGTTATAGTAACCTACAACAATTCCTTTTTTCGATTGATAATCTGAAGAGGGATACCAAATCTGATTTATATCCATGTTGGTGTTTGTGATCCCGCCATAGATTAAATCATCTTCCTCCCAAAATCTTCGCTTAAATTGAAACCCTATTTTACCTGCCGAGGCATAACCAATAGATTCGATAGCCGTAGACATGTCTGCTGAAAAGTCAGCAGGTATATTTTTCAATACTGGTAGAGGAATTGTACAGATACAAAAGTCTCCTTGAATTTCATTCGTGCTTTCTCCTTTAGTGTAAACAATACGGCAACTCTCTTCCGATTGACGGATCTCCTGGACCTCTGCTCCAAACGTAATCATGTGACCAACTTTCTTCTCAAATGCTTTTGGGATTTGATCCATACCCCCAACTGGCTGAAACATCATCATTTGTTGGTTAATGTTATATTCACTGCTGAAGTTTGCGACACCAGCCTCTAATAGCGCACTAAGGTCAAAAGGATCATCGTATGTTCCGTCTTGAACACCAGGGAGTACCCTATATCCTCTAGCGGAGGATCCTTGGTACCTGAGGTTTCCATCAAGACTTCCTTCTTGTTGCAAATAAGTAAGTAACCTTTCCTTGTCTTCTGTTGTCAGGGGTCGATCCAACGCACTTTGATCAAGTGCCTTAGCGAGCAATTCAGAGGTATAGCCTCTCATATCCGTCCGTGCTTCTCTTCGTCTAATTCTTTGTCCGGACATGGGGCCCACATCTTCGTTATACAAATAGGTCGACTCATTTACGTTTGCAAAAGTCTCCAATTTTACTCCAAGCTCGCGACAGTAGTTCATGGTGGTCGTGTGGTGTTGGGGAATTCGAGCCGGGCCAGCATTGAAATAGAGGCCATCTTCAAATTGAGCGGTTTGAATGTCTTTATCAATTTCAGCGTGTTGATCACCACCCCTAACTGTCCAGCTTCTCCCGCCACTGCGATCTCTAGCTTCCAGAACGTGACATTCATACCCTGATTTCGTCAATTCATAGGCGGCAGACATTCCCGCGAGTCCGGCTCCCAAAATAATGACCTTTTTCCCATTCTTCTCAATGGTTGATAAATCACCTTCATCAGGAAAACTACCATCACCACTCGCTTTGGCAGAAGGGGAAGCAAGTAAACCAAGGCTTTCCATAGCTCCAAAAACGGCCACTGCGCCTCCTACTTTCCCTAATCCATTGAGAAATTGCCTTCGTGTTACGTCCGTTTTCAATCCTTGTCGACTCAATCCACTTCCTCCTTTCGACTCACTTTACTAAATGATGTAAGAATGAAATCTCCTTACAATGGTAATGCTACCAGTTTTATTTTCTTATGTAATAATTTTGGAACATAATATGACACAAAATTTTAATTATTCTGATATTTTTACAAAAATTTTTTCTCGGTCGAAAGTAGAGAGGTTGTGTGTTGATAGAAATACTTGGAACTAACTTGAATGTCTTTATATTCCTTTAGAGCGAAAGCAAAGTAAACAAGTAAACAGCCGTTCGTATACTGCACTATAGGAGATGAATAGAGAAATTTAGTAGATATGACTTGAGATAAATTGTATGGAACCGAAACTTTATTTTTCAATCGAGCCGAACGATTCAGAAAGACAAGTAAAAAAAGAGTCTCTTTTAAGTATGCAAAAGACAATATCTTCCTATTGCCATTGAATATAGTCCAGGCAACAGCGGAGGATTCACAAGGCTTTAAATGGTCAAATTGTTGAATCTTTGCTAAAGAAAAGAGACTCATTTGGAACAGTTACGACTATTTGTAGGACTTAATAATGATCTGTCAGAGAGTGATTGTGATACTTTGGTTCCTGCAACTGTTTCCCTTCCACGCGTTCTTAGTAAACCCAAGACATAATAATGCTTTTTCGATAAGTCACTGATTTTCTACGTCACCCCCTAACATAAAAAATATGAAGCAAAGGTACTGGATTTGATAGGGTTCCTTTGATTATCCTGTTTATAATCTCTGAGTAGATAGTAGCTGCGGGCGTGAAAGGGCAGGTTAATAAACATTCAGAGAAATTCTTATCACTAAGTAGACCAACTCACTAGGAGTTGGTCTACTTTTTTATCTATCGCAATATATATTAAATGATTGGTAATTAGTAAAGTTTGTTTTCCAAAGTATCATGTTTCTATTTACTTACATACAGAACTAGTGAATGGGAGGTGCGTGAAATGAAGGGTAACAGCGATGTATCTTTCCATGCCTTTATAAGGGGTATTATTTTCATTGGCTTTGCTCTCTTGCAACTAGGAATGATTATATCAGGAAGTATCCGTCTCTATATTGCCCCAACTATGCTGCCATTCGTTTATGTGGCTACCGTGGTACTATTCTTACTTGGGATTTTACAGGTTCTACGGAGTACTCAAAAAGATATGGAGGGGTTCTTTTGTGATTGCGGTGAAGATCACAGCATGAATGGGAGTCCTCTGACTAAAATTGTGATTTATAGCATATTTATTAGTCCCATAATATTTGGGTTTTCATTACCTGATCAAGTTCTAGATAGTTCTGTTGCAGCTAATCGCGGTATACAATATGGTTCTGGGATTTTTACAAGTCCTACAGCTAATCCAGAAAGAATCGTGACAGAAAAAAGTATAGGAGAAGTTGCAGAAACTGAGCAAGAAGGTTCTGATGGAGAGAAGTATGATGAGTATTATAAAGACCTAGCACAAGCTTATAGTGATATAGATAGAATAATAATCAATGAAGAGAATTTTCTTGAAATGCTTTCTGTGATAGACCTCTATATTGACAACTTTATTGGGAAAGAAGTAGAAGTAACTGGATTTGTGTATACCGAACCAGAAATGAAAGATAATCAACTGGTGGTTGCACGTTTTTCTATGACCTGTTGTATCGCAGACGCCACTGTATATGGAATATTAATAGAGTCTGAAGAACCTGTAGACGTGGAAGAAGATACGTGGGTTACGGTCCATGGAAAAATTAATAAAGGAAGTTATAATGGTTTCGTGATGCCGACCGTTAGTACAACAAATATAGAGCAAGTCAGTGAGCCCGATATGCCCTATGTCTTTCCATCTTTTAAATGAAAATAAGAGATACAAAAAATGGATATTAAAATTTCTATTACCAGTGGTTAGGTTAGAAAAATTTCCTCAGGCAGAGAAGTGGAACCAGACAATAAATCCAATAAACTCTAAAAGATGGAGCGGGGGCCAGTAGCTAGAAGAGATGCTCTTTTTTCAAAGTATTGGTCTAACGTATTTCTGAGCAAAGTTATCAAAATACAGAAAAGTTATTAGACTATGGATATGAGGCATTCTGATCAAGAAACATACTCAAAGGAAAAGAATAGAAGAATCAAGGTGAAAATTCAAAATGAGTGAAAAGGCTGCGGGGGAACCCTCAACCTTTTTTTGTCCATGATATCTTCTCAAACTTATTCTTTTCTACGAATCTTAAAGACTTTTTCATCCTAGGTAGAGGGCAACATTTCGGGAAGTGTTAACAAAGTTTATATTAAATGATATTATTTAAATCGTAAGTATTACGCTTTATCATCGTGAATAATGTATTAAAATAAGTTTGAGAAATGAGGATCAAAATGAAGCAGATACCCGTTATTATTTTGAGTGGATTTTTAGGAGCAGGGAAAACAACTTTATTAAAGAATATTTTAAGCGATTTCAAGAAGGATAATTCCAACATAGCCTTAATAATGAATGAGTTTGGCGATTTGAATATTGATGGGGATGTCTTAAACGAGGAAGATATTACAATGAATGAACTGTTGCAAGGATGTCTCTGTTGTTCAATACGTGACGATTTAACGACTACTTTGAAGGAAATTTCAATTCTTGAAAAGCCTGACGTGGTAATTGTGGAATGTACGGGGGTAGCGAATCCTTTTGAGGTGATTGATGCCTTTATCCAACCTTCTTTACTAAATAGTTACCGTATTTCAAGAGTGCTTACTGTAGTAGACGGAAGCCAAGGGTTACAGAATGAATTTTCTCCTTTAATAAGGGACCAAGTTAAGTATTCTGATATCATCCTACTCAATAAATGTGATCTTACTAATCAGAAACACCTAACGAAAATGGAACAAAATATAAAGCAAATAAACCCAGATGTCCCGGTCTACCGTACCGTTAATTGTGAAGTGAACATAGAAAAGATTACTTTCCCTGATGGGGAGCGATCATCATCCGAAAATGCAGTATACTTAGAAAACGGTAAACGGGAGAAATTTAACATTGAGAGTGTTCATTCGTATTCCTATCAATTTGAAGGTCTGGTAAATAGAGAAAGATTTGAAGAATTCTTAGCTACTTTAAAAAGTACTGTTATACGTGCCAAAGGATTTATCCCATTCGAGGATGGTACGCATCTTTTTCAATACACTCCAACAAACTTTACCTTTAATAAGCTTGATTGGTCAGTTTCTTCATCGAAAATTGTTTTGATAGGGACCTCTATTGACAAAGAAAAAATAGGACAATCCATAAAAGAGTGTGAGGTTATAAAGGTTAACAATTAGCAAGGATGACAACTCAGTCATACTTTCATCTCAACCCAAAACGGCACTTGACGAAAACGATTATATGCATTAACATCTGTAAATAATAATCATTACGATTTGTTTTAGTATAGTGATGTACTAGGGAAAATGTAGTCCAGACAAACAAGGGAACAGTATACGGTCAATTGTTATTTGGGCAGCAATACACTTTTTTTGAATCACCTGATAAAGAAGAGCATAGATGTTTTTTGAGAGAAAAGTTTAGACCTTTCCCCCTAAGTCAAAGAAAAATAAACCATATGTACAGGAGCAGGTTAATTGACTATGAATGCAAATTCAACTGAAATTTTTATATTAAGTGGTTTCCTCGGGAGCGGAAAAAGTACTCTACTTCGTCGGTTTCTTCATAAGGAACATGAGAATGGAAGACAAATAGCTGTTTTAATGAATGAATTAGGAGAAAAAAGCATAGATTCATCTGTCGTGCCTGCCAGTACACCGTTAAAAGAAATGCTAAATGGATGTATTTGCTGCACCATAAACGGCCAACTTAGTCAACAACTGAACAGCTTGTTAACCGAGTACGAATTAGATGCTATCTATATTGAGGCAACGGGGGCGGCTCACCCTATAGAAATTATTGATGCCTGTACCCACCCATTGTTAGCAGGCAAAGTAGAGATAAAATCAGTCTTGACCCTGGTTGATGTAAAACAGTGGAAAGAGGGAAGGGGGAGTATAAAGATAAAAAAACTAATGAAAGAACAAGTAAGGTATGCTGATATGGTTCTCTTAAACAAGATAGATAAAGTGGAACCTGAAGAGTGGGCAGCTGTTAGGCAAGACATACAAGGTTTAAATCCAAAAGCTACGATTGTTCCTTCTTATTATTCAAACGTTGATGTTTCACTAATGTTTTCAAAAGAAAAACATACCGAGAAGAAAAAGGTTTCAAACACGTTAAACAGGGATTCCCACATAGAAAACCTTCACCTCCATTCTGTGACCTTGTCCTTGCCTCACCCGATTCGTCGTGAGTGTTTAAGTGACTGTGTAAATTCCATGGAGGGCTGTCTTTTTCGTCTCAAAGGATTTGTGAAATTAATGGAGAGTCCAGAAATTTTTCTTCTAAATTATTCGTATGGAGAATTGCTCTTTGAGCCGTATGTTGACGAAAGAGAAGTGAAACCCGTTCTTGTATTCATTGGAGAAAACCTTAACCCACAGCAAATCAAGGAAAAAATTAACGGGTCTTATGTGTGAGCAACTGGATTGTGAGTCCCCTTAAACATTCTTGCTTTCTCGAGTGTCATAGAGTTGAATACCAGGAACCGCAGTGCTTTTTGTTTATCGGGGGCTGGAGCTGATAAAGGAAATACAAGCAAGTTAAATTTAAGGGTAGTAAAGCCTTACAAAAAGAGATATTTTATTTGATTTCCTAATATTTATCTGTTCGTTGATAAGTGTATTTTGGTCAGAGGTGTTTTCTCTTTTAAATCGTAATGACAACAATTTTCATTTGTGTTTTGATTCTTCTTTTTACAAAAATAACCTAAAGCGGTTGGGAAAGAAACAAAAAACAACAGGGGGTGGCCTTATCACAACCTGAAATATAAATCGTAATCTGCGATTAAAGATGAACTCATTTGCCCCTGATGCTTAGGAAGTAGGATCAATAGAGGAGGATTCTATGCTTGATCAATTATATCGTCAATTAGTCATGGATCATGCCAAACATCGGAGAAACCATAGAGAGTTAAAAGAAGAAGGAACAAGTTATCTATCCTATAAAAACCCTACGTGTGGAGATGTTATGACACTATATTGGAAAATGTCACCCGACCATATCATTGAGGAGGTCTCCTTTATTGGTGAAGGATGTTCTATAAGCATGGCTTCTTGTTCCATGATGACCGAATTAATAAAAGGGAAAAAACTCGAAGAAGTAAAAAAACAAAAGGAAGGAATGGAAGAGCTTATAAAAAAAGGACGACACCCTGAACGGGTAGATCTAGGTGATGCCTTAGCATTAGAAGGTGTCCATAAATTAAAAGCCCGGCATAATTGTGCATTAATGGGCTGGCAAGCACTAGGCATGGTAATACAAGAATACGAAAAGAAGAATGAAATGGTTATCTGAAAAGAACTAATTGTTTAGGAATTCTGTAAGCAGTGATGAGTTAGAAATAATAAATGTAAAACAGAGTCAGAGGGGGCTGAATTATGCTTACCTTTCAACATTCACAAAAGAAAAGCTTTAACTCAAGACGTTCATTTGATCTAGGTATGTCTCGACTTAACACAGAGAATTTAGAGACTGAGATAGATTTAGAGCGACAAAGGCTTATTAAAATAGAACAAAGCAACAATGAACTCATTGAGTTAGCGTTACTAATTAGAAATGAAGCTCTGATAAAGGGGCACGATGATTTTGTTAAACAAATAGATAAAGATTTAAGTGAGTTATATTTCTTTCAGGAAGAGTTTAAAAAAGAAAGAAAAAGGCTGGAAAACTAAACATCAAAGAATCTTACTATTGAGAGGGTCAACAACTCGAAGGGAGTAAAGGAACGTGAGTACATGGGATCTTTCTCGTACGAGACATCATTTATTAGTCTGTAACGGAGGCAGTTGTAAGAAGATGGGGGGAGAAGAACTTACGTTGGCGTTGCGAGACGAAATTAAACGAAGAGGATTAAATAATCAGATTCACACCACAAGAACCCGCTGTAATGGACGGTGCCAGGATGCCTGTGTGGTGACAGTGTATCCCGAAGGTACATGGTATAAGAACCTTACGAGTTACGATGCCAAACCTTTTATTCAATCTTTGAAAAATAATCAGCGATATAGTAATAAGACAAGTCTTGTCTATGAAAAAGATGGTTTTCATCGAGTAAATGACTCCGTCGAAGTAGGATATCAAAAACCATAACCCTAGTTTTACAAGTGAAAGGAACCTCTCTTGGTTGGATAGACTACAGCAATAAAATGAAATAGCTACCTACCATTATTCTTGAAAGAGCAGGAATAAAAGAACATAGAGCGCCCCGTATCACAACAAATTGCTCAAATTTTAGTAAATACTTTGTGGAAATAAAGTGAAGAGGTCAGTCGTAGTTCACCGATAAGCAAGTGGATTTGAAAACTACATTTACAATAGGATATCCCTTTACCCAACGACTCTAACGACCATTCCCCGTTCAAGACTTGAAACTGTAGCGTTGTGAATGTGGAGCATACGGAAAATAAAACAGGGCAGTTTTGTCTGCCCTGTTTTAAACTATCTATGACCTAATATTTCAGCTTCTAAGCTATTAAAATCAACGCCATTGTTCTTGCAGCAATCCATTAACTTTCCATCAATTGCAACGGCTGAACCGATTGAACACCGTATTTTTTGGCTTTATCTTCACCTTTGTTGGCTTCCCCCCTCTTGTTTAAGTTATACACAACGACTTCCGATTCGGTACTAAACTGTGCAAGATTTTTAACATGGTTTACAGTGGCTTCACAAATAAAACAGTCTGACGTAAACACTTCAACTGTTTTTTTGGCCATGTTCATTCACTCCTTCAAACATGTTAATAAATTGACAGTCACCTTTCAAAGCCCCAAGACCGGGGTATTTTTCTCCTGAATCTCAAGTAACACTTTTATTTGGACTATATTTCATATCTCTTCGATTTCTTTGAAAAATCAAGTACTTCCTATGAAGGAAGACCTGACTCATTTGAAGCATGTAATAGAACATTTATGCTATATCTAGTATCCACTAGTAAGAATATTATTTTCTCTGTTGGAAAACATGAATCCATAAATAATGTAATTTTCCATCGATGCTTACATTATACGTTTCCCTCTTAACGGCAATCAAAACGGTAGTATTTTCGCATTTTTCTCTCATTGTTCTTAGGGTAGGAAACATTTGAATAAATTTCCTCAATTATAACCAATATACCAGTGTAAGGGTTTAAACATTTCGTCCGCTGGTTTAACTTTCCCATACTCACTGCAAAGAGAGGTCTTAGGAAGAAAGAAAGGTGAATGAACATTGAGGAGATGGATGCATAAACGATACGCTGCTAAAACTGAACAAACAACCGTCTCTGAACTTATGGAAAAGCTTGGGTCATCGGAAGACTTTGTACATTCGTTTCATAGTTCGTCAAAGACTCCGTTTTGGATCTCTTATTTTCAAACTCTTATTGACCCCTCTGCTCTTCACCATGACATATTGCCACAACTGCAAGGTGCTCCTTTTAAAAATCTTAATGAACTAACTGGAAAGCTCCCCTTTAATCAAATAGTCATAACAGAGGATAATAAAGAGATTGAAAATAAATTATTAGAGGGCTACATTTCCATTCAAACAGAAGAAAACAAGGACAGTTGTTTACTCATTCCTGCTTTCTCAACAGAGAAGCGCGACATTTCGCTCCCTGAAGTGGAATTCAGTGTATTAGGTCCTAAAGACTCCTTTGTAGAATCCATTGATTCAAACATCAATTTGGTAAGAAAAAGACTTCCAGATAAAAATCTTACTTTAAAGGAATTTCGTGTGGGAAGCTTATCGAAAACAAAGGTAGCTGTGATATACATAGAAGGGATTGCAGACCCTGAAAATGTAAATACCATGATCCAACGTATCCGCGATATTGAATACGATCATATCAGTGATAGTGCTTATATTAACCAAATGATTGAAGACAATTCGAATTCACCTTTCCCTCAACTAATTGATACTGAGAGGCCCGACCGTGTAACTGCTGTTTTGGCTGAAGGGAAGGTAGCTGTTTTAGTCGATGGCTCGCCTACTGCCATCACAGGACCAACTACTCTTATTGAGTTTTTTTCATCCTTTGATGACTATTTTTTAAGCTGGCATATTGCATCTGCGTTCCGGCTTATTCGCCTCTTTGCTGTTGCTTTCAGCGTACTGGCAACACCCATTTATGTTGCCGTTATCACTTACCATGCAGCTTTAATACCTAGGGATTTATTATCCACTTTAATAATGTCACGAGAAGCGATACCTTTCCCCCCAATAATTGAAGCAATATTTTTAGAGCTGACCATTGAGCTGCTTCGTGAAGCAGGGGCTAGACTACCTACAAAAGTAGGTCAAACCATTGGTATTGTAGGAGGAATTGTAATTGGAACAGCAGCTGTGGAGGCAGGATTAACAAGCAATGTATTGCTAATTATTGTAGCACTTGCTGCACTTGCTTCCTTTACGACTCCTATTTATAGAATTGGTAATACAATTAGGCTTATTCGATTCCCCTTTCTTTTAATAGCGCAACTATGGGGAGTGATTGGAATTTCTTTAGGAATGGCCTTTCTTCTAGTTCATTTATTAGGCCTTACATCACTTGGAAGACCATATTTAGCTCCCATTTATCCATTACGGCTTCCCGACTTAAAAGATTCATTTATTCGCCTTCCTTTTACCAAACAATCGATAAGGCCAAAGCAAGTTCGACCTCAGAGTCCTTATCGCTTTAACAAAGCTCAAGCCCAGCAAAAGAAGGATATTGATGATTAATCTCCAAAGGAGGGAATAGAAACGTGTCTTCCGTGGTTGCAGAACGTCACTTAATTCCTCCGTTTTTCGTATTATTTATCTTTAACTCCATGCAAGTAGGAGTAGGTATACTAGGTTTTACCCGAAATATAGCCGAAGATGCAGGTTATGATGCCTGGATATCTGTTCTTCTGTCTGGACTAAGCATCGCCGCAGCTATTGGTTTAATCTTCAGTGTTTTAAACAAAGGAAAAGGCGATATACTATCTATTCATCAGGATTTGTTCGGCAAATGGTTTGGTGGTTTACTGAGCTGTTTTTTCATTCTATACTTTCTCTCTTTGGCCTTGGTCGTAACGAGAACGTATATAGAAGTGATACAAGTTTGGGTATTTCCTACTATGCCTACTTGGGCGATGGCGTTTGGTTTATTGCTGCTATGCTTTTACGTGGTAACCAAAGGCTTTCGTCTGGTTGTAGGTCTTTGTTTTATCGGAACCATAATTTCTCTTTTAACCCTTATCTCATTATTGCCTGCTTTGGAGTTTGCTAATTACCGAAATGTTTTACCTGTACTAGACCATAGCATGATTGACTTGTTATCGGGTACTAAAGCCATGATACTTAGTTTCCTTGGTATAAAGTTAGTTTTCTTTTACTATCCTTTTATCAAAAATCCAGAACAAGCTATGAAATGGGCGCAAGTCGGAAACATAATTACAACATTTACTTATCTTTTCATCGCCTTTATCACCTTTGTGTTCTTTAGCCAAGAACAGCTTGAAATAACGATTTGGGCAACCATCTCTCTTTGGCAAATTTTTGAGTTTCCTTTTTTAGAACGATTTGAGTATACCGGAATTTCCCTATGGTTGTTAGTGGTAATTCCTAATATCTGTTTAGCACTGTGGGCTGCCAGCCGAGGGATACGTCTTCTCTTTTTCTTTAATCAACGAAGGATACTCTTTTTGTTATTAATCATTGTATTGCTTGGCGCTATTTTGTTTCAAACCCGACAGCAAATTGACAACCTTAATTTATATGTTGCTGAAGCTGGCTTTTACTTTGTATATGTGTATATTCCTTTTTTATGGGTAGCTCAACGTATCATAATGAAGGTGAGGAGAAGAGTGTGAGAAAGCTGTGTAATCATATTATCTTGGTCTTGGTTCTTTGCACTCTTGGGGCTTGTGTGAATCAGGAAATTATTGATGAGATTCAACTCATCAGTACCATAGGATATGATTTTCTCCAGGAGGATCTCGTGGAGGGGAGTGTAAGCATTCCTATATACGGACCTGGTCAGGAACTACATCAAGGTGAGGGAAGCGTAAGGAGTGAAACAATTTCCGGGATAGCCCGTACAAGCAAAGACCTTCGCGCACAACTAAACACAAGATCCCGCCATGAACTAAATAGCAGCAAACTTGCCGTTGTCCTTTACAATGATGAATTGGCTAAACACGGGATTATGGAACTGGTTGATACCTTGCGTCGCGATCCTATCATAGGTAGAAGGGTATTTCTAGCCGTATTGGAAGGGAAAACAAAACAGCTTTTGAACTTGAATTCACCATTAGAACCTGAAATTTCACAATATTTGTCTGATCTTATCAGCCAAAATACCGAAGCTCAAGGGCTTCCGAAAACCAATCTGCATGTCTACTTGTATCGTTTTAATGCTCTAGGTATGGATCCCTTTCTTCCACTGCTTGAGCAAACAGAAGACCAAGTAGAAGTGAAAGGACTGGCCATCTTAAAAGATGACAAGATGGTCACGGCTATAGATAGGGAAGAGATGTTTATCTTTAAAATGTTTGTCGAAAACTTTGATAATGGATTCTACGAGGTCACTTTGTCACCAGATGAATCCGCAGATTTATTTAATTTACAAGCCCGGTCTAGCTATCATGTAAAAAATGGAAATCAAACCCCAGAAATCACGGTAATTTTAGATATCGAAGGGAGAATTACTGAATATTCGGGCGTTAATCTTGATGACCAAAAAGTTGAAGAGATACAACATAGAGCAGAAGAAGAACTTCAAAAACGAGCAGAAAAGCTGATTACACAGTTTCAAGCGTTAGAAGTGGATCCGATTGGTTTTGGCGATCAGGTTCGTTCAAGGACAAGAAAGTGGGATTATGAAAACTGGAAAACTCAATACCCGCATTTAGATATCAAGGTTGAAACGAATGTACAGATCTCCAATGCAGGAGTTGTGGAGTAAGCAATATTAAGCCAAAATGCAAGAAAAAGTGATCAACAAAACAAAAGGAGAGGATAGGATGTAAAACCAAGTATGTGAAATTGGCCAAGCCATGGACCTTACATTACGTTGAAATTAAGGACAGTAAAACCACTAAGTACAAACATCCGCAAATCTTCACTTATAGTTCAGGTGGCGTCCGTTATAATAAGCAAAAGAGCCACACTAGAGCTATTTTCTTTTGGAATAATTATATTTTTAGTGCAACTAAAAAGTAGTTTCAAGGTTAAGATTCAATGCAATCAGAATTGAACAACAAACTAAGCTTCCCTATGTTATGTTTTTCGATGGGGAATTTTCAATTTAATACCCGTTCCATATCCGTCGATGTTTCAAAAAGTCATGAGACGCCTGCGGGAAAAGCAAGAGCTTAAGATCCGCCGGGACGCTCTAACCTGGCTAGCTGAAGCCTTGCCCACGGCATAGAAGACACCGTGAAGCGAATGGAGTGAAGCTTGAACGGATGTCGCACTTGTGCCTTTCGGTACAAGCGAGTATTTTTGAACAACTACGACTAGAATACTGGAGACAAAAAAGAGCTTTCACCGATGGCACTTCTTATTAGCTGGGTTTTGTCCCAGACTCGATCTTTTAGTTTTAGTTTAAGAAGAAAAGAAAGTCCTTTCCTAACCAAACAAAGCTTCCTGCCACAAAAAAGATTGTCCCTTGGAAGAAAAACAACAGACCCCATAATGGTGCCGGGATGAATGTATACCTGGCCAGAGAACTGGCATCCCCAGCATATCGAGATGCTTTGATACTTACTACAAAGATATGCCACGAGCTTATCAGTGCCTGGGTTAACAGGACCAGCCCGATTCCAGTCACGATATATTCCAGGATCGTTGTATATCCTTGCTGCCATAGAAAGTAGGTAAACACCAGGGTGGAAAGGACCCATAGCCAGCCGTAGAGGTTTCTTACCCAAAAGAGTAGATTAAATAAGAGAAGGAGGAGCAGGGATATTCCTATTTCAAGATGCCATTCTTGCCTTACTGCCCATATATACAGGACAGATACGGCAGAGGCAAAAGGATAGCCTGCCAAAGCCGTGATAACTTTGCCTGCCCAGTGGTGGTGATAGGTAATGAGTCCTTCCGTGCTGTGGAATAATGATATGGTTCCTACCTTCCCGCCAGTCAGCTTCGCTGCCAGGGCATGGCCGTTTTCATGAATAAGCGTGTGGAACAAGGAAAAGTAGGAGCCGATAATAGGGAGATACGTAAGAAAACTGATCACAAGAACTAACAATACGAATTGGATGATTTCTGTCATGGTATTCCCTCGTTTGATGTGTAATACCAAGAAGTATAACGGATTTGTTCGTAAGTAGAAAGCATGGCAAGCATATGTAGATTGAATGTGATAGGTCAGTAATGTCTGCAAAACACTGGGTAGAAGAGTGACAAAGGTGGAAGCTGTGGAGCAAGAACATATTAGCAAACACTGTAGCTCCCTGTGCTATTGATCCGCCGGTACTTCCAGGGGCACTAGAGCAGTTTGGCCAAAGCTTAGTTTGTTGTTTGTGAAACCGTGTTGGTCAGGCGGAGGAATAACTCAGGCAACCCTGTGGCTCGTTTCGATCCATCTTCATATGTAACAGGCACCACCATCCATGCAGATGCAGTGTATACAAGTCGGTATTTTATGCACCGAATAGGAAAGAGGGAGGGGAATAACCCTCCTTGTTTTTTTATGTGCAAAAGTTAGGGGACTTCCTGCATGAAAATACCTATACCTTCTCGAACAGGCTACATACGTTAATATAGTGGTGTTGCTTTTGATGGAGCGTATGCTGTCATGTATCTGGTAAACCATGAATCTGTTATTTTTCAGAGAAAGGAAGGATAGTATGTCTGAAGAAAAAAATATGGAACAATTTGAGAGTCAGACTGAGGAAAGTGAGCAGCCATCAGTTGAGGAAGAGGCACAGCCGGTTAGGAGAAGCCCGTGGGACGATTTAATGTTTGGAAGGCCAGCTGCACATGAACCTGAAGAGGAAAAGTCTCCCGAGGTAAAAGAAGAAGAGAAAGAAGTTGACGATAGACCTGGTTTTTCCTGGTTTTAATTTTATTTAGAAGGTAATAAGTTTGGATGAGAGCACATCAGCATGCTCTCTTTTTTTGTGAAACGAATACATACATGGTTTATGAGGGGAAAAACTCTTTTAATTTTTACGTCTAATGAGAGGGAGTAAGAGCATACGGTTAGTTAGTAAGGACTTTTTTTAGGAGGGATAAAGATATGAAATACCCTTATGAACATTCCCATCAGCCTGAAGAAAGAGAGCAGGGATATTACGAAGAGGGTACACAAGAGGATTATGTTCTTGATGAAAGGCATCAGCACCACATGCATGATATGTGCAGGCAGTATCATCTTCATTTTGTACAAATGCAAACCACAGACGGGAATATGTATGACGGCATAATCGAGGATTACGATAATGAAGGAGTCACCATGCTAATGCCTTACGGGGATGAGGACTATTCCCACCACCATCAGGATGGGTACCGTCAATTCGGCTTTGGGTTTGGCGGGGGATTTGGCTCTCCATATGGATATGGGGCACCATATGGATTTGGTCCTCCATTTGGGTTCGGCTTCCCAAGAAGGTTCAGGCGTTTCAGAAGACATCGTTTCCCTTTTCCTTTTGTCAGAGGGTTTTTCTTTCCATTCTTCTTTTAATACAATCATTTGACAAAAAAGCTCTTCCCGTATGCCAGGGTAAGAGCTTTTTACTATTTTTGAGATAAAGTTTGTAATAGTAAACAAATTATTGTAAGAATTTTCTGTATATGTCACAATAAATGATAGATAGGGAATACCCCTGTCAAAATTTCTGGGAGGGATAGCTGGTGGAAACAAAAGTGGAAGAAATCTTAAAGGCCAAAGGAATCAATGTCACTGCTGAGGAGGCTTCCGTATTGCAGAGTCAATGGGAAGGTGTGCAAAGCTTAAAAGGTGTTGATGATGAATTTGGCCCGGATGACATTGCACTTACCCACGATCCGCGAAGGGGTGAAAAAAGTGAGTAAAGAGCCTGCGCAAATGGCAATATCTGAATTAGCTCCCATGATCCGCGAGGGTGATATTTCTCCGGTTGAAATTACAGAATCCCTGTTTACCCGCATCGAGGCATTTGAAGAGCAAATTAATGCGTTTATCGAACATGATAAAGAAAGAATCCTTTATGCATCAAAGGAAGCGGAAAAGGAAATCCAAAGTGGCAATTACAAAGGGAACCTTCACGGCATTCCACTTGCTTTAAAGGATATTCTATATTTTAAAGACGAGACCGTGACAATGGGCTCCAACATTCATCGTGATTTTAAGCCTGATTTCGATGCCACTGTCGTATCTAAGTTAAAAGAGTCTGGCGCCCTGTTTAGCGGGAAGCTGAATATGCATGAATACGCATGGGGAGCGACCACCACGAATCCTCATTTTGGCCCGTGTAAAAATCCGTGGAACACGGAAAAAATACCAGGAGGCTCCAGTGGCGGGTCAGGGGCTGCGGTGGCTGCTGATATGACGATTGCCTCTCTAGGCACGGATACTGGGGGGTCCATTCGGATACCATCGTCCTCCTGCGGAATTGTAGGATTAAAGCCTACTCATGGACGTGTGAGCAAATACGGCTGCTTCCCCCTTGCCTGGTCGCTGGATCATATTGGACCAATGACAAAAAACGTGGAAGATGCAGCGATTCTGCTTGACCATATTGCAGGCTATGACCCTAAGGATCCTACGAGCGTCAATGTACCGACAGGTGTTTATTATGACTCGCTGACTGCAGATATTAAAGGCAAGGTCATTGGAATCAATGAGGAATATTTCTTTAAGGATGTGGACAGGCCCGTAGAAGAGCAGGTTCGAAAAGCAATTAAGGAATTGGAAAGCATGGGAGCAAGGGTAGAGGAAGTTAAGATCCCAGCATTAAGACAGTCTGAGTACGCTGAAATGATTACGATTATTACGGAAGCAAGTGCTATCCATCATCAAAACCTTATATCAAGAGAAGAGGATTTTGGAGAGGATGTTCGCTTTCTTCTGAAACTCGGTGAGCTTCCTTCTGCCATTGATTACTTGCAGGCACAGCAAATAAGAAGAAAGCTGTCGAGTGATTTTGCAGAAGTATTCAATAAGGTGGATGTGCTTATTTCCCCGACACTCCCGTTTGCACCGCCAAACATAGGTGATAACAAGGTAATGATCAATCAAATGGAAGGGATGTTCCTTGATCATGTGATCCGATTTACTGGTCCAGGAAATCTCACTGGACTGCCGGCACTGTCTATTCCTTGCGGATTTGTAGAGGGGATGCCTGTGGGGATGCAGATTATGGGGCCTGCCTTTAAGGAGGAAAGTGTTCTTTCTTTTGCTTATGCATATGAGCAAACCAATCCTCTTGGAGGCAAGAAACCGAATTTGGAAATCTCCTCTGTTTAATAAGAAGAGGGTCTGCACCAGGAGATACTTACGAGATGAGAAAGAGCAGCCTTTTTTAAGGGCTGCTCTTATTTATTGTTTGTTTGTATGGGGAATACAGGGCAATTCGTACAGAAAAAATGCTTGAATCCTTATGAAGGACTCAAGCATTCGGTATTTAGTCTAATGTATATAAGTTGTTTTTGATAATAGCCTGTGCCTTTTTTTCCTGGCCATCGCAAAATCTTTGGAATAATCGACTAAAGATATTTTTCAAAGGTAAGACCTCCATTACGTAAGGTGTACCTTTATAGTAAGGGGAAAATTGGAATTCCTCAAATTGGCAGAGGATTCATGAAAACGAAAACAATTGAATTGTAAGCGTCATTCATATTCATTTTTCTTCTATATTCTTAGAATATCTCCTTAATTCACTAGGAAATGAAAAAGCAGCCTTTTTGGATGAAGGCCGCGGGTTTGTGTTTACTTTGCTTGATAAACAGAGTAGGTTTTCATTTTTATAAAGTGAAACATATCAGCAGCTTCTGGGCTTTACTATTAGAACCGCTTGTTTTTGGCGACTTATATCCTGGTGTCTACGTACTTATGTAGGTATACAGCGCATTTGTTCACGATCCCGATCGTATCGATTTCGCTGATGGAAAAATATTGAGAGGTCAGTTTCGTAGGATTTTTCGTAGATTCTACTTCTAAAAAGAAACTGAATATCCTTCTTTCATTCACCTCTAATTTCTGCAAGCCTTCCTCTAACAGTATCAATTGTTGCTGCTGTGCACTATTTTCCGGGGATTCGATCATCAACATCACAGCCACTCCTTTCGATCATTTTTTCCTCTTCTCATCTTACGTTATCTGTTTGTACAAAGGTGTGATGAAAATCACTACTATTATGAATCTACTCATGTTTTGTGGCTGACAAGCAGACCGTTCCAGTCTCTATTTCGGGTCATTCTACTTTCTACCTTTTCAGCTGTTATTTCATTCGGTTATTGGGGAAGAGCAGTGAAATAGATTCTTTTGCAAGAAAAAGGAGAGGAGCTGGATGACAAAATCATCTCGTTCATCTAATGATAAACTGAGAAAGCCGCAAAAAACATTTATCGTTTTAGGTTTGATGATTGCTTTCATTCTTACTTACTTTGCCCATGATTATAAGGGAGTCCAGTTTGTATTGATTCTTTGGACAGGTATATTGATTGGCTTTACTTTATTCCATGCAAGGTTTGGATTTGCGGCTGTGTATCGGCAAATTGTAGAAAGTGGAAATACGGAAATGCTGCGAGCGCATATGACTATGCTCGGGACGGCCAGTACACTGTTTGCGATCATTCTAATTTTTGACATGGGATTCTTTGGCTCTCAGCCCCTTCCGTCTGTTTCTGAAATCAGCATTGGTTTATTCGTTGGTTCTTTTTTATTCGGCTTTGGTTTGGAAATGGGAAGCGGCCTTGCTCCTGCGTCGTTGCACAAAGCCGAGGGGGACGTGTGGCGATGCTTTTTACTTTATTTGGCTTTATGACAGGCTCGGTTATAGGCGTCTCTCATTTTGAATATTGGAACGAACAGCTTCCATATGCTTCCTCGTTCTCCTTGGCTTTAGATACAGGACTAGGCTACCTGGGGGCATGGGGGCTTCAGCTTGGAATATTTATACTCATCATTATTGGTTCTTATATGTATAAAAAGCAAAAAAGGCCTCCGGGTCTTCCGTCATTACCATCAGCTACGAGCTGGAAAAGGGTCATTTTTGGATCCTGGCCCATTGGGGTGGGGGCTGTTTTGATTGCTGTCTTTAATGCCCTAGTATTTGTCCTTCATGGTGAACCCTGGGAGCTGACAGCCGCTTTTGCCATCTGGGGATCAAAACTTGCGATGTTTTTTGGTTTGGATGTAACCCAGTGGGGATATTGGTCTTCCCAAGGGCATCTTGATGCTCTGCATCAGCCGGTTTTGATGAATTCAACGAGTGTGCTCAATATCGGTGTCATCCTGGGCACCTTTATTACGATGGCACTCACGGGGCTTATCCGGTTTGCCAAAGCGCCCCTATTTATTCTTGGTATCGCTTTGCTTGGCGGGATGCTAATGGGTTATGGCGCGGCTATTTCTTATGGCGCAAATATTGGTGCTTATTTTAGCGGCATTGCTTCCTTCAGTCTCCATGCCTGGATATGGACGGTAATGGCAATTACCGGAGTCTATACGGCTTTCCAGATTGAAAAGCGTTTAAAGCTTACCAGGGCTGGATCTAAAGGTCAGGGGTAAAGGATAAGGTGGGAGATTATCCAACTTCACGTTTGATCTTTTACCGTTTGGGTAAACAATAGCAACACTGACTATTACTAATGAGAAGGCGGGTTTGTTATGGAAAAGATTCTCAGAGCTTTCTTTTTATCACTTTCAAAAAATAATATGGCGACACAGTTTGCCAGGAAATACGGCATGCCTCTTGGAGGTTTTCGCTTTGTAGGCGGTGAATCGTTTGATCAGCTTCTTAAGGTTGTAAATCATTTAAATAATGATGGGCTTGATGTCACCATTGATTGTCTAGGGGAATTTATCAAAACAGATGAAGACGCAAAAAAATCTACAGATGATGCGATAGATGTGATCCGAACCATTAAAGAAAAACAGCTACATGGCCAGATTTCACTGAAACCTTCTTCCATCGGTCTGGAAGTTTCAAATCAAAGCATTATATATAATCTTCAAAGGCTTCTTGAAGAGGCAAAAAAGCATGATGTATTTGTGACGTTGGATATGGAGGAATATGAGACCTGTCCGAGGATTCTGGAACTCTTTAAGCACTACAGGAAACAATATGATAATCTTGGCATTACCCTTCAAGCCAACCTGAAAAGAACAAATAAGGATCTTGAAGACTTGCAGGAACTTACTCCTGCCATCCGTATTGTGAAGGGGGCGTATAATGAGCACCCTGATATTGATATTGATGACAAAGATAAAGTAGATGAAAACTATAAGAAGCTTGTGAAAACGAACCTTTTACAAGGGAGTTATACAGCAGTGGCCACTCATGATGATGACATGATCACGTATACGAAAAAAATAGTAAATGAGAACAATATTTCTACGGACCAGTTTGAGTTTCAAATGCTTCAGGGAATGAGGGAGACGTTGCAAAGACAGTTACGCGAGGAAGGATACAAGGTACGAATCTTTGTCCCTTTCGGCAAGGACTGGTTTGGATACTTTATGAAACGGATGGCCGAACGCCCGGCTAACGTAGGGTTTGCTGTAAAAACAATGCTTGAAAGATAGATAGAAGAAGAGGGGGCCAGGCTCCTTCTTTTTTTATGGCTCTCTTATATAGGTGCCTGGCACCAATTGGCGGTGTAATATAGATTTCCTTTTAATAAGGACCTCCCGTTGGTTTTTATTACAATCTCACTTTGGTGCCTGGCACCAGTCAAACATGTAATAAAAGTTCCTTTTTTTACAAAGTGAAATATATTTATAGGTTTCAGGTGTAAAAACCCGGGTCATAAGGCATGTTTAAATTGCTGTGTCCTGGGTTATTTTTATGTTATTAATCCCCTGTAATATAGCATATACCTTTACAACAATAATTTTAAGAGACATTATAAAGGTAATAACATGACCCAATTTTATGTTCACTAGGAGAGCATGGATATAGAGACAGGGTCAGTTCGAAAGGAGCGGTATTATTATCGAATTTATAATTATGTCCGCTGTAGTTGTTTTTGCAATATACGGAGGGGTTCTTTTTGTGAAAGGAAAATCAAAAAAGAATGACAAGGAAAAGGAAGAGGACGATGACACTTTTTTGTAGCACATGAAAGCACCTTCTCACAGCAGAGAAGGTGCTTTTTTTGTGGTGCCTGGCACCATAGGCAGCTGTAATATATCTTTCCTATTAAATCAGGAATTTCCTTTTTATTATTACAATCTCTAAGCGGTGCCTGGCACCATTTATCTATGTAATATAAATTCCTTTTTTTACCTTTTTTTATAAACCGCTCTTAATGTTGATATAAAACTTTTTTCCTAAATCTATAGAAAATGATAACAATTAATGGTAATATATGTAACCATTGATTGTAAATTTTTACATAGAGGTGTGTATATGAAAGCAGGTCGAGCCGGTCTTTTCATGCTGCCTTTTTTATTTATTGGCTGCTCTGAAGAGACCCCTGGTAATGAGGAAGCAAGTGTGGAAGCAAATAATGAAGAAGAAGAGAATAATGAGAAGGATGAAAAGAACAAAGAAAGTAATGAAGAAAGTAACAGTGAGGTCATAACACCAGAGAGCGAAAGCCTTGGTAACCTTTCTTATACCTTATTACTTAATGATGAAGAAACAAGCACCGTCCTTGATGAGGAGGCTGTTTTTCCAGCCCAATACACGGAGATAGACGGTGTATTGACGTTTCGTGGAGACCATAAAAGAACCTCTCCTTCCTTCGGTTCAGTTTCTTTTGAAGAATTCACCCTCCAGGAAAATTGGCATTTTACCACTGACAGCGATCCTGAGTGGGGAGGAGGGGCTGGGTGGACCGGACAGCCTGTGATTGTGAAATGGGAAGACGATATCAAGCAAATGATGAACCTTAAAGATGAATATAAAGAAAAGGATGACTTTATTGAGGTTATTCAAGGTTCCCTTGATGGAAATATCTATTTTTTAGATAAAGAAACGGGAAAACAAACGAGAGAACCTATTTACGGAAGTAATCCTATTAAAGGGAGCGTGAGTGTAGATAGTAGAGGGTATCCACTCCTTTATGCGGGAGACGGGGTTCCTCATAAGAAAAGTGAACCCTTTGGTTTTAACATATACGATCTCACAAATTATGAATTACTTCATCATATAGATGGGAGAGACTCTTCAGCATACCGTGACTGGGGTGCTTTTGACAGCTCAGCATTAGTAAACAGAAAAACAGATATGATGGTTGTTGGCGGGGAGAACGGATACTTCTACAGTGCGAAACTAAATACAGAGTTTGACCGAAAGGAAGGCACCGTTGACATAGACCCGGATGTTGCCAAGATGAGATATGAGGTTGATGATAATGATTACCAAGGAATTGAAAACTCTGTAGCCATCTATAATAACCTCGCTTATTTTGCAGATAACGGAGGAAGTATCATAGGAATGGATCTCACTACAAAGAATCCAGTTTGGGCCTTGCCGCCACTTGATGATACAGATGCTACGATCGTGATTGAAGAGATTGAAGGGGTTCCTTATTTATACACCGGAAGTGAAGTGGATAATGTAGGAGAAGATGGCGAGGCTTTCATTCGAAAGATCAATGGCTTGACTGGGGAAGAGGTCTGGAAGCAATCCTATTCTGCATTCTATTATCCTGGTGTGATAGGAGGAGTCTTAGCTACTCCTATTCTTGGAAAAGAAAATATTGATGATTTGGTTATTTTTACAGTTGCACGCCATAAGGAGAGATACTCGGGTATAATGGCTGCCCTGGACAGGGAAACAGGTGAGGAGGTATGGAGATGGGAAATGCCAGACTATGCTTGGAGCTCCCCGGTAGATATTTATGACGAGGAAGGGAACAGCTACATTATCCAGGCAGATTTCGGTGGCAACCTTACGTTACTAAACGCTGAGACTGGTGAAGTCCTGGACCAGCTCAACCTTGGGTCTAACATCGAAGCATCCCCGGCAGTCTATGAAAATACCATTATTGTTGCAAGCAGAGACGGAAATATATACAGCATTGAATTAAAGTAGGCAGTGAAGAGCATAGTTTTCTATGCTCTTTCGTATGAAAAGGAGTTTCTCACATATATATAAGTAAACGAATTTAATGAAAAGGGAAAAGAGCGTAAAATCAGTAGGCTAACAGCAAGAAAGTAAAGGAAGAAAGAAGCATACTGCCTTTGACATTATTTTAGTTATGTAGTAACATAGTATGATTTACCATAATTACCTTGATTTGCTATTTTTCTAAATGATATAATACCAATATAGTAGTATGTAATAATTCCCCAATTGTGTTAGTAGTATTACAGTTTGATTACAATGTGGTGCCAGGCACCGGCAAAGTAGTACTAGCTTTCAGCAATAGAGGATGATCTTATAGTGTGCAGCAAGGGAATAGATGTTACAGGAATATGACAATTTACTGTGGTGCCAGGCACCCTCCAGGAAGGTTCTCTGCTTTCTGGTTATATATATCAGCGGACCAACTGTCAGTTCTCGTGAATAATTGAGCGTCGTGTGCTTTTCTTTCATAGTTGGCTTTATGAGATTTCCGGAAGGAGGAAATATTTCATGCAAAACCAGCATTACGGGATCGTCACTTTTTTCCTGTTAAGCATGGGCCTGGTTATTGGGGAACTTTATTTCGGACAATTAATCTCAGTCTTAGACAGCCACTCACTGTTATCAGAACCTCTGCGTGAAACGTTAATCATTATCTTCTTAAATCCAGCCTTCTCATTATTCTTCTTGTTTCTCCTCATTCTTTCATTCATATATATAACCAATCTAATTAAAGAGAAAAAGTTTAAAGAAAAAGAACAACTTAAAAAAGAAATAATGGAAGAATTAAACCCCAAAGAGTTGGGGAGAGATTAGATAAAAAGGTGTCGTTCAATATAACGAATGGTGAAGAAGACGAGTACGCAGCTGCAGTCTTCATTTTACAGTGATTTTTACATGCCCCAATTTCCTTTGGTAAAAAAGGGTTGGGGTATGTTTTTGTAAATACAAAAAAGCCCATCCGCAGATGAACTTCTTTGTGTCGAACGCTTCTCTTAAGAGAACAATTTTAAAGAAAAGGGGGCAGCAACGAAAATGTTCGGTTGCTTATTTATATTTTAACAAATTATATCGTAAATAGGAATGGTTACTATCTAATAGTGCGATTCTCCTTTCACTGGTGGTGATCCATCAGCAAAAGGGGAAAAATCAGTTCTCTAGGTTACCTATGTTCATACAAGAAACGCTCCATATGATACATAAATATTTGGTTATAATACCCGCTGAAATACATGTCGTTCGCATGGCCTGCAAAGGGCACTCGGATAAGAGCTGCCTGCCTATTGCTTTGTTCTAGATATGCTTCTTTAAATTTCTGAGCAACCTCATCTGGAACGATCCCATCATGGGTGCCTTGAAACAAAAGAAGAAGCGGGCTTTCACCAGTAACCATGTGAGCAGGATTTATCAGTTCAGTAGTGCCGCCTATTCCCGCATCAGGAGAAAGGCTATTTCCAGATACATCGGTATAATACCTTGTATTTGCAGCTCTGAACCGAACACGGAAGAGTAGTCTTCATTGGCGAGAAGAAGGCCTAACCCAAAGTGGTTAACGGCTATACAGGTAAGCAAGCAGAAGTTACTGTTCTGAGAGAAGGTCACTCATTTCTTCTTCTATTATAGAAAGTAGGTATTCTTTTTCTTGAACCTCGAATATTTTCTTTGATTTTATCACATACTCTTTGGCTCTCTCTTTGTTTTCAAGTCCTAAGTAGTTCTCTCCGACTCGGTAAAACAGTTCACCTAACAAATACATGGTTTCTCTGCTAAGACAAAGAGAAATCGCTCTTTCGCAATGTTTGTTAGATTCATCATAACGCTGGGTTTCTGTATAAGCCCTCGATAGGTTATAGCGTAAGCGAACCTCAATAAAATCGTTTTCAGGCAGATTCAGTTTAGATAAATGATGGAGTCCTTCATTGAAGATTGGGATAGAAGCTGCATAGTTTTCTTTTTCTAAAAAAATAACCCCAATACTGTTGAAGATCTCTACCTCAGTTTTTGAATATAACGTTTTTGAACGCTCATCCCGCAAGTGAAGCGCTTTGTACAATAATTCCAGAGATTCTTCATATTTATTCTTTAAATGGTAGAGAGCAATCCCTTTATGCCACAGAAGAAACTGTCTATCCTCCAGTTCATGAAATAAAGGGTTCTTTTCTTCACTTGAAACGACTTCATATACCGTTTGGTAGTCAATGTTATCAATCGCTTCTCTGATTATCGTTTTTGTTTCATTTATATAATCGCTACGAGGGCTTGTTGATACTTCAAAAAAATAGTTAATATCAACTCCGAGCTTTTTGGCGATTTCATATAAAGTAATGGATAGAGGAATGACTTCCCCGTTTTCAATCTTACTAATTTGCGCTTGCGTACAGATTCCCTGTGCAAGTGCTTTTTGAGTAATTTTTTTTCTTTGTCTGATTTGTTTGATCGTCTGTCCAATTAACTTATATTCCATGATGTCCTCCGTGAAACGGTATACAAGACTGATTATCAAATAGGTCGCGCGAATCTTACGTGCCTGTGGATCGGATATCAATCACATAATCCCCTACTAATATACCATTTTTAGTAAGGGAAAAGGGAAAAGTGGAAATTTTGTAACAAAAAATCATTCTCCTTGTTTGTCAAGTATCCTTGGTCTACAGTAAGGAAGAATGTATTGATCTTCTTTTGGAAAGGAGTATTTTCCCAGGAAGAGTAGGAGGATAAAAGTGACAGCAAAAGAGCATTTACTACAGGAATCTATTTTATTTATAGAAAAAGCATACATGGAATTAAACAAACCAGAACAAATAGCTGGAAGAATAAAGGAAATTAAGGTAGAAATAGAAGAGAAGGGGACCTACACACACAGTTTTGAAGAACTGGAGCATGGAGCGAAAATGGCGTGGAGAAACAGCAACCGTTGTGTTGGCAGGCTATTTTGGGAGTCCTTACATGTATTGGACAAGAGAAGCCTGCAAAAAGAGGAAGAAATTGCTGCAGCACTGTTGGATCATATCGATTACGCGACTAATAGCGGCAGGATTATACCGACTATTTCAGTTTTCAGGCCGAAGGTGACCGAAAAGAGTCATCTTCGTATCTTGAATTACCAGCTGATTCGCTATGCAGGTTATGAAACAGACGAAGGAATCATTGGCGATCCTCATTCGGTTTCATTTACGAAGGAGTGTATGAAGCTTGGCTGGAAGGGGGATGGGACTCACTTTGACGTGCTGCCACTGGTGATTAAAAAAGGAAAGGAGAAACCGAAGTGGTTTCCTGTTCCAAGGGACAAAGTGCTGGAAGTGCCGATTACACATCCGGAGATTCGTTCCTTTTCAGACCTTCAACTCAAATGGTACGCCGTTCCGATTGTTTCTGACATGAAGCTGGACATTGGCGGTATTGAATACACGGCTGCTCCGTTTAACGGCTGGTATATGGGAACAGAAATAGGTGCCAGAAACCTGGCTGATGAAGGGCGGTACAATATGCTGCCGAAAGTGGCATCGGTAATGGGGCTGGACACCACATGGGAGTCAACGTTGTGGAGAGACAGAGCACTCGTTGAATTAAATATAGCCGTGCTTCATTCATTTAAAAAAGCGAAAGTAAGCATCGTCGATCATCACACGGCAGCTGCTCAATTTCGTCGTTTTGAAGAAAGAGAGACAGAGGAGGGGCGAAAGGTTACCGGTGACTGGACCTGGCTGATTCCTCCGGTTTCCCCGGCAACGACCCATGTGTTTCATAAAGAGTATGAGAATGAAGTAGTGAAGCCTAATTATTTCTATCAAGAGAGGCCATATGAATAGCATAATCGCCCTGGTAGATTTATGTATCCCTTGGTTAAAAAATGAAGCACCCCCATACTAGGAAGGGGGTGCAGGTATATTACTTTCTTCCTCCTGCGTTAAAACCATTAGCTGGACCAGGAGGAACATCGTTTTTAATATGGCCTAGTTTTTTTCCATTGTTTTCTTTAGCAGGTTCCTGAACAGGATCCTTGTAAATAACTGTCGTCTCTTTTTCTCCTGTCCATCCAACGTGACTTTTGCCAGCAGTCATATCAATGTTAAAGACAAACTTGTAAGTTCCTGCTTCATTTGCTGTAAAAGTAATTGAGGAGACATAATATCCATCTTCCAACTTTAAATCCGCATCAATTTCTTCCTCACCTATTGTCCATGTAGCATTAGCATGAGAGCCGTTTTTTAGTGCTGAGGCAGTAAGGGTAACTGTTTCATTAACTTCTAATTCAAAGGTATCAGCTTCTAATGTTAACTCATGGACATCTTTAACGAATTTACTCTCTACGTTGTTTGTTACATCTTCCAGCCGCTAACGCTCCTCCAGTAGTCCCCCCGAATACTAATGCTGCCGCCAATGCACCCAATACAAGCTTCTTATTCACTTTTCATTTCTCCCTTAGTAAATGTATTTAGATAAAAGGGCTGGATTCTCTAGTTACTCCGTGGTAGTGACAGGCAGTCACTTTACACTTCATCGCTTCCCTATGCTTTCTTTCTAGAACGCTGCCCTTACTATTTCTGTGGCCACATGATATTGGGTTGCATCGCCTATAATCAGAATTATATATTCGTTATAAAGAATTAGGAACTAGTTTTTGTAGTCAAATAGTTACATGGAGTTATGAGGGAAAAGAGTGAATAAAGGCGAATAAAAAAGAAAAATCACTAAATGGAGTATAAAAGCTCTATGGTATGTTGTTCGCTAAAAGGAATAAAAAAGCCGCTTACGTTTTGTAAGCGGCTTTCATCATCCTGTATGAGTACTTTCCTTCATTCCTGGTTTAGGGACAAGGAACCTTCCATAAAGTATTTTATAAATAAAGATGCCGCCAAGAAGCAAAAAGGAGCTGTAAAAATAAATGGAAGTCAGAGTAAATTCAACCACAGCGAGGCCTATTACAAATGATCCAATCGCAATGCCAAGATCAAAAGTGGATAAAAATGTGGCCATCGCGAGCCCTCTTCGTTCTGGCTGAGCGTTTTGCACAGCAATGGTTTGAAAGGTTGGAAAAAGTGTCCCCCAGCCAAGACCGATCAAAGCAGCAGATAATAGAAATAGGGCTGTTGTGTCTGACATGCTGAGTAAAAACATGCCGACAGCAAAAGTGATAATCGATGGATAAACAATAATATTAGCTCCCCGCTCATCAAGCCATCTTCCTGTAAAAGGCCTGGAAAGGAGCATGACAGCTGCATACACAACAAAGAAATAACTTGAAGCCTGCAGCAGACCAATTTCTTCAGCGTAGACAGGGACAAAGGATAGAACAGACGAATAAATAATAGCAAACAAGGCAGCGACAATAGAAATGCTAATCGCTGTTTTTTCAAAAAGCTGAGATCGTTTGCGCTCTATGTTCACGTTTTTCAATGCGAGGGATTTAGTTTCAGGTAAGGTAAGGATCAATGCCATCACAACCGCCATCACGCTGCATAACACGACAATCCCAAATAATACAAACGAGCTCCATTGATATATCGCCGTTAGTCCTAAGAAGGGGCCTGAGACAACAGCCAGGTTAAAGGAAAGCGAATAATAACCCATTCCTTCTCCTCTGCGTGAATCAGGGATGACAGAAGTAACAATTCCTCCCGTGGCAGTCGTTGCCATCCCAAATGCCGCTCCGTGAATGAGCCTGACAGCCATTAACCCTGTGATTGAGTCAATAAAAAGATAGAGTAGGGAGGAAATAAGAAATATAGCCAATCCTGCAAAGAGTAAGCGGTGGTTTCCTGCGGTGAGAGCCCATTTACCGGCAAAAGGACGGACAATAATGGCAGCAATTAAGAAAACAGTCACTAATAAGCCTGCTTGCGTTGAGGTTCCATTGAGCTCCTGTAGTGTATAAATTGGCAGAGTGACAATTAAATAATAGAATGCCAGAAAAATAAATAGATTACACAGTGAAATACATATGAAGTTTTTTGACCAGAGAGGTTCTCTTGGCATGTACTGATCACTCCTTAGGTAAAGAAATGGAAGCGATCCATTCTTTTAATGTATGTTCTAAGCTGTCTCTTGAGCGTTTTGGAATATGGGCAAGCATCTGTTCATTTGCCTGGACGACAGCCTTTTCCCACTCTGGGTATTCTCTTTTTGCGTAGGCGGTTAATTCGATTGTTTTGCTGCGTTTATCATTACCTGGCACTTGTTTAACGATCTCTTTTTTAACGAGTCTTTGCACATTTCTTGTTAAAGGCGGTGCTTCTACAGCCAAATAGTCTCGAAGTGCCGTTTGGGTCATCGGTCCTTTGGTATGTAATGTGTAAATGACGGACCACTGGGCACTGTACAGGTCAAAAGGCTGAAGAGCCTGGATCGTCTCCTTTGTAAGCAGACGTGATAACTGGTGAAGGGTATGGAAAAGTTCGTGATTCGCTGAAATAAGAGATCACTCCCTGTTTAAATAATTACCTGGGTAAGTAAATGTTACCCTGGTAATTATATCAGTCGAGTGGAAAAATACAATTAAATAGGAGAAAGCTATGGGATCAATTCCCATAGCTTTCTGCGGTGATCTATGATTTTTTTATATAAGAGAAAGGGAGGAGGAGAATCCCTTTCCCCTTATGTCGAGGGTAAAAAGGCAAGTGGATGGTTAGAAACCATGCTTTATAATCCTACGTTTCTTTAAGGAAGTTTATGCATGTTTTTTAAGATTTTTTGAATATATTAATGTTTTTGCTCTGTAATCATTTTCTCAAATTCATTTTTATATTGTTCGAACTCTGACTTTACCAGTTCGACAGCATCCTGGTTATCAAACCCGGCCGTTTGGCTGATTGCATGTTCGGCTCTTTGGATGGAGTGGCGGGCTTGTTCAATTAGTTTCTCATCTGGGTGGGTTTTTGCCTGATCGATTGCATTATGTGCATGCTCCACGGACTGCTGGGCTTGAAAAAGCTGATTTTGTGTTTGCAGACTGCTGATATTATTTTTCATAAGGGATTCTCCTTTTGCTCTTTATTGTTAATGTGCATGATTGGATGAAGGAATATACATAAAAGAGTCTGAGTGAATTATGCTATATATAGAATGAAAAATCACTTGCTGTTATGTAAGAACCAGCAAGTGGAGGGAAGAGTTTATTTATTCCTTTGGCAGCTAAGTATGAAAGCACGAACCTCGTCTGCTCTGATCCGTCTTTTTTCGCTTGTATCATAAGAGACACCCACTCAGGATCAACCTTAGACAAGTTTTCCTTGAACTCTTCAGTTGTTTCCAATCTTCTCATCCTTTCATCAAAGCTTTTGTTTTTTGAAGGTGATTAAGGGCATGTCTTTTCTCCTGGATGTCTTTATTTAACTGTTACTTTGGTTGGATATAATGTTATTTTATGCTATAAAACGAACAAAATCTAGTTAAAATTTACAATTAAATGAAAAGTAAAGTAATTTATTTAACAGAAATTAGGTAATGATGCGGTTTTATCGGTTTCTTTGAGCGAAAAAAAGAAAAATACGGGTTGTCTGGAGAAGCTGATGATTAGCAACATGGATTAGGGGTAAAGGTAAAGAGAGGGAAGAATTTACCGGATCATTGAGGGCCAAAAGGAAGAAAGTAATTGTACATGTAAAGGAAACAGATGAGGAGGTTTTTCTATGGAAAAAACACCAATTACCGTAGCATATGGAGATGGCATAGGACCTGAAATTATGGAAGCCACACTTAAAATTCTTGAAAAAGCAGAGGCGAAAATTGAACCAGAAGTCATAGATATTGGAAAGGACGCTTATTTAGAAGGGTATACAAGTGGAATACCTGACGAAGCGTGGGACTCCTTAAGGAGGACTAAAGTCTTTTTAAAAGCACCGATTACCACACCCCAGGGTGGAGGGTATAAAAGTCTTAATGTCACCATTCGTACAACTCTGGGGCTGTATGCCAATGTACGTCCGACGATGTCCTACTCTCCTTTTGTAAAAACCAATCATCCAGATATGGATCTTGTCATAGTAAGGGAGAACGAGGAAGATTTATATACTGGTATTGAACATCAACAGACTCCTGAAGTGGTGCAGAGCTTAAAGTTAATCACAAGACCCGGTTCTGAAAGAATAATCCGCCATGCATTTGAATACGCAAGGCAAAATGATCGAAAGAAAGTAACGTGTGTGACAAAGGACAACATTATGAAGTTGTCAGATGGTTTGTTTCACAAGGTATTTGATGAAGTGGCAAAAGAGTATAAGGATATCGAAACAGACCATTGGATTGTTGATATCGGACTTGCAAAAATAGCAGATTCTCCTGAAGCATTTGATGTGATGGTCATGCCTAACCTATACGGCGACATAGCTTCAGATATCGCTTCACAAATTTCAGGAAGTGTAGGACTGGGCGGCTCGGCTAATATTGGAGATGAAAGTGCCATGTTTGAGGCGATCCACGGAAGTGCCCCGGATATTGCAGGAAAAGGAATTGCCAACCCGTCAGGACTTCTGCATGGGGCGATTCAAATGCTTGTGCATATAGGACAGCCTGAAACAGCCTCTAAAATTCATAATGCTTGGTTTAAGACCCTGGAGGACGGAATATATACAGGTGACATCGCCAAGGGCGGTCCATCCGTTGGAACTAGTGAATTCGCTGATGCGGTCATCAAACGCCTTGGCGAGAAACCGGAAACGATTAAGCCAATGACGTATGCAAAGAATGAAGATAAAAAAGAAAACAAATACAAAGTATCTCCCAAAGCGAAAGACAGAGCTGATACCTCAATTACACGCGAACTAGAGGGAGTGGATGTGTTTTTATTTAATAATACCCATCTACCTGATGAGATTGGCACCACTTTGGAAGAGGCTGCTGGTTCGGATTTTGAGCTTGCGATTATTACGAATCGTGGGGTGAAAGCGTATCCTGGCGGCTTTACGGAGACATTTACCACGGATCACTGGCGGTGCCGCTTTTTACCGACTGCTGCGAATGGTAAGACAGATAAAGAAAGTATCATGGCTCTGCTAAACAGAATTACTGAAGCTGGCCTGGATTGGATTAAGGTTGAGAATTTGTACAGCTTTGATGGAAATATTGGATATTCAGAAGCCAAAAAATAGTAGAAGGAAAGCCGGGGAACGAAATGATTCCCCGGCTTTTTTGTATTGTTACAACTTGCGATGGTGCCAGGCACCGACGGCTGGCTGTAACAAAACCAGGAGAGAATCCCTGGTGTAAAAGGAAAGTAATATTACAACGCACAAGGGTGCCAGGCACCCTAGATGGGGGGTAGTGGATTGGTTTTTTCTACATGGATAAATGCATCGTAACGGTCTGACAGTCGGGATGGGACGTAGTTTCCTAAATGCTCGACTAATGGATTATAGGTTACACCAATGGCCCGGTGGCCAATAGACGTTTGAAAAAATGTACGATTCTCGTTAGTAAACATAATATATTTATCGTAACCTCCTGCCTGGTGAAGAAGATCTTCCCAGCTTCCAGCCACTGCTTCTGGAACTGTCATTTCTTCCGCAGGTTCTCCCCATTTTCTTGCAGCGGTCACCGTTCCTCTATGGGTTCCCAGACCGATGGCATATATATAATCATTTCCATATTCCTCACGAAGAAGCTGTCCTACATTCACCATTCCTTCATCAGCCATGTCGGTAGCCCGGGCGTCCCCAATATGAGTATTATGCTCCCAAATTACACCCTTGGCCTCTTTCCCGTAAAAACGAGAAATACTTCGCAGAGCCTCTGTCATATGTCTGTCACGAATGTTCCAGGATTCATTGTCGCTTGTGATCATCGTATGGTAGTAATTCTCGGCGTTGCTTGCTGCCATCGCATTGATTTCCATATTTAAGGAAGCTTCGGGATCATCATTGTAGGTTTCCTTATTCTCATGTATCGTCTGCAGAAGTTCAAGCATTTCTTCCATGCAATCCTGACCGTATAAAGCAGCGGAAATTCCGTATCTTTCAGCTTTTCTGTCAAATGGTTCAAAGCATTCAAAGGTTCTTTTTGCCTGGTCCACTTCCTCTGAATTGTTTTTGGAAAGGTAGTCTACGATGGCTTCCATGGATTCCCACAAGCTGTATACATCCAGCCCGTAAAATCCTGCTTTATCTTCATTTCTTTTACCACTCAAATTAAACCTTTTCAGCCATTCAGCAAGTTCTGCCGCTTCCTCATTTGCCCACATCCAAGACGGCCATCGTTGAAAGGAAGATAAGGCTTGTTTGCCATTCTTGTATTCTGCAGCGTCCCCCTTTACATATCGGTTCACTTCAAAGGAAGAAGGCCAGTCACCTTCCACAGCGACAAAGGAAAAGCCGTGTTCTTTGATCAGCCTTTTGGTGATTTCACTGCGAAGAGTATAAAATTCAGACGTACCGTGAGATGCTTCCCCTAAAAGCACATACTTTGCCTTAGCAGCTTGTTCAATCAGCGGATAAAGGTCTTCTGCTTGTTCAAAGGCTTTCGAATACTTTTTAATATGATCAACAACCTGGTTGGTTTTTTGCATCTTGTTCGCCTCACTTTCTTCATAGTATGACGTGGAGCGAAAGGTTCATATGTGGTATTTATTTCCCTGGTTAGTACCAATATAATCAAGTCCAGACGCAATAGGTAAGAATGGTACACTAATGAAAAAGGGAGGGGAGGAATAGTATGAACCTTATATTAAGCCGCAAAGGGATGGACTCAGGGAGCGGAGGTTCTTTTTCACCTTATGATTCCGAAACCGGGAGATATATATGGTTCCCGATTCCAGAAAGAAACAATAAATACGCCCATACCATTCGTTACCAGGATGTTTCTGTCAAAGAAGGTTACCTTCCAGGTTTGACCGGAACAACATTAAGCGATATCTATGAAACTTGGAAAAAGAAATCAAAGCTGAAATTAAAAAAGAAAGAGTTTGGAAATGTGTATGATTCTTATACCCATTTTGACCCCATGCTTGGGACTGCTCCGTGGATTGTTGACACTAACAGCAAGACAATTGGAAGGGCATTTGGACAGACTAATGCTGCTCCGCACCTGCAAAAGAAACAAGTAGGCAAAGGAGATGTTTTCCTCTTCTTTGGTGGCTTTGAAGCTATAGGGAGCAAAGAAAAAGGACATTTTATTTACGGGTGGATGAAAGTGAAGCATAGAATTGAAACATTTGAAGAAGCACTTCCCAAATTGGAGGAGTTCGGATTACAGCACCATCCTCATATGTATGAAAAGACGTTTCAGAAACTAAATTATATCTTTCTGCCTGATGAATGGCTGTTTGAGGACCTTGGTATCCCAGGGTGCGGCTATTTTTCTGAGTTGTCTTCAAGTCTTTGCTTATCTGCAGCTTTGACTAATAAGCCGGGCACATGGGAGCTTCCCTCTTTTTTTCATAAAAATTTAAGCCAGGTTCATCAGAAAACCTGGGAACTTGGGAAAGAAAGATGTACGGTTTCAACAGGAATTGGGCAGGAATTTGTAGCCTCCTGCCCGAAAGAGGGAGAGCAGTGGCTGCGAAACCTTTTTACTGAAAACCCAATATATACACCGTCCCATCAAAAATAAAGAGCAGCCAAGGTAAATGGCTGCTCTATTGCTGTAGGCTTGTATTCTCGCTTTCTTGTTGAGAAATATCCTGAGTTTTTCTTCTGTGAAGCACTGCATTGATTTCTGCACCAATGACCAGAATAATCCCTGTGAGGAAAAACCAGAACATGAGAATCACAACACCGCCAAGGCTTCCATAGGTTGCAGAGTAATTGCCGAAGTTGCTTACATAAAATGAAAAACCGAGTGAAGTTAGCTGCCAGGCAATCGTTGCAAACAATGCCCCTGGGATCGCATGCTTAAATGGTGTCTTTTTATTAGGGGCAAAATGATATAAGGCTGCCAGAATTGCAGCAATGACGGTAATGCTGATTGTCCAGCGAAGCACTCGAAAGAGAATTTCAGTCTCGCTTGGAAGGTTTACTAATGAATTGATAAAGTTAATGATGACGTCACCGAAAATGGGTAAAAGAAGAGCGATGATAAAAGCCATAATCATACCAAATGTTAAGGCTATGGATACTAGCCTTGCTTTAATGAACGAACGGCTTTCTTCCACGTTATAAGCTTCGTTTTGAGCTTTGATAAATGCGTTGATTCCATTGGACGCCGACCAAATGGTCCCAATGATTCCTATAGTCAGCAGGCCGCCCCGAGGCTCTGTTACTACACTGACAATTTGATCATGAAAGATTTCTGCCGTTTCCTCAGGCATCATATTTTCTATAACTCCTATAGCCCACTCGGGATCAATGTTTAAATACGGCAATATGGAAATGATCAGAATAAGCATAGGAACCACTGACAGTAAATAATAAAAGGCTTGAGCAGCTCCAAGCAGCGGGACGTTATCGTTAGAAATTTCCCGGCCAAGCTCTTTCCCAAAAGAAATAAGCTTCTTCATGTTTCCTCCCTTCTATTCCTCTGCTTGTTGTTCTATCCCCGGTTATGTATCGTATTAACCTTGTCTGTCACAAAAAGGGAAAAGAAAAGGAGGAGGGAGGAGCTCGCTGTGCTTTTATGTTTTCTTGATCACGGATGATTAGATAAAATGTACCAGCGTAATATAGTCAAAGACAGGAAGCTTCGTTTTTTCGTGAACAGCTTTCGCATAAGGAGATGACAAGGTGCATTCTAATAGAATGATAGAGAGAGTAAAAAATGTGGTCAGCAGATCCTCTATAACTTCTAATAGCTCCCTTTTGACTTCTTCTAGATCAATAAGCCCATTTTCCTTAATTACCTCTTCCCTGAAATGCCGCTTGTTTTTCATTCCTATAATCCTTGCCTGACTTAATGGGTAATCTAGACTTCGTAAAAAGCTTTTATTCATCCGTAAGGATTCAGCGGTGATAATGCCTACCGGGCCTGGGGTTAACTTTTTAAGAAGGGAGAGCTGAAGCAGACTAGATAAAAAAACAGGCACGGATAGCTCCTTGGAAAGTTCTTTTTGAAAAAGCTGAAAGTATCCGCAGTTTCCTGTAATGGCTTTCACACCGCTTTCTTGAATAAGGTCCTGGCTTGTCTGAAGAATTTAAGTATAAGCAGAACGTTGGTTATCAAACATGGATTGTACGGTGACCCCGGCTGCTTTTTTATAAGCAACAGGGAAAGAAAAGGTCTCAGTATTAGCCATATCACCTGGAAGAAATGGGACGTTTGTACAGAGAATCCTCAGAAGGAAGTGGTTCTTTTTGTGCGTCAATAATCATCGTTATCCTCCATACATTAATGTTGGAATGGTGAAGGGGGCTTTATTAATAGGTTGTCACAAGCCACCTCGTTAACTTCTTTAAAAAGTCTCCAGGGTTTTCAAGCATGCCCATATGTGAAGACTCTGTCTTCGCTTTTTCTACCCAGTGAGAGGAAACGGGGAAGGGTTGTTCTACCAGGTCTTTATTTCCTTCAATAAACAATTGGGGAAGAGAGGCTTCGTTCACTACTGTAACTTGATCCTTTCTGTTCTTCATAGCTTGCAGGGCTGCAATAACCCCTTCTTTTGTCGCTTGTTTTGCGTGATGAAAAGCTTCTTTCATGTCTTGTGGATCTGCATCAAAACTGAAATAATCAGGGATCTTTTGATGAATAAAAACCTGCAGACCCTGGTTTTGGATAAGCTGAATATTTTCATCCCTCTGTTCTTTGTCTTTCTCTGTGTCAGCTGCTGGTGAGCTGTATAGAAAAGCCGCCCTTTTCACGTAGGAAGGAGCATTCTCCACAGCAGCCATGGTTATGTAACCCCCCATTGAATGACCTGCCCACGTGGCTTTTTTTATGTTTAAAGAGTGGAGGAGCTCGATGATTGCATCCTTGTATTCATCAATTGTTTCCTCACCGTTATATAAAGATTTTCCGTGTCCAGGAAGATCGGGTGCAATAATATCATACTTTTTTTCCAATTCGGGAATAATTTTATCAAATACCCGGTTCGTACTTAAAAAACCATGGAGTAAGAGAAGGGGGTCTCCAGTTCCCCGCCTATAATAGTGAAGCATTCCTTTTCTCTCCTTTACCAAAATTGTAAATTTAGTATGCACTCTATTCTGTGCAGCAATGCAGATTGCTCGAGAAGAGAGAGGTTTTCAAAGAAATCAGGCACAAGGGAATACTTCTTAGATGGCACATGATATGATAGGGCTAGCATTTCTTTTATCATGAAGGCTATTAACGAACTGCGTAAAAGGAAGGTACATATGACGGAAGAAAACATTACTCGAATTAATCTTGACGGCAAGGAGCTGATCTTAATAGGAACAGCTCATGTCTCGAAAAAAAGTGCGGAACAGGTAAAAGAAGTGATTGAGGAGGAACAGCCTGATTCAGTATGTGTAGAACTTGATGAAGGCAGGTATCAATCAATTAAGGATCCTAATAAGTGGAAAGATATGGACATTTTTAAGGTTATTAAAGAAAAGAAGGCTACTCTGCTTCTTATGAACCTGGTCATATCTTCTTCTCAAAAAAGGGTGGCTAAACAGTTTGGGATCAAGCCCGGTCAGGAAATGATTCAAGGGATCGACTCGGCTAAGGAAATAGACGCTGAATTAGTGCTGGCAGACAGAAATATCCAAACGACCTTCGCAAGAATCTGGCATGGTATTGGACTTGGAGGAAAAGCGAAACTCATGGTGCTGATTACTTCGAGTATATTTAATAAAGATACCATCTCGGAAGAAGAGCTTGAAAAGATGAAAACCCAGGATACGTTAAACGCGATTCTCGATGAATTTACGACATCCTTTCCTAAATTAAAAAAACCATTGATTGATGAGAGGGATCAGTATTTAGCACAGAAAATCAAAGAAGCTCCAGGAGATAAAGTCGTAGCCGTTCTGGGGGCAGCTCATGTTCCTGGAATTAAAAAGGAGCTCTACAACGAGCAGGACTTAAAGAAACTGGATGAGGTGCCTCCAAAATCAAAAGTACCCAAAATGATTGCCTGGGCGATTCCTCTTTTGATCTTAGGAATCATTGCTTATACTTTTTATACAAACCCATCAGCGGGCCTATATCAAACGCTAAGCTGGATTCTTTGGAATGGAAGCTTTTCAGCCATTGGAGCAGCAATTGCTTTAGGCCATCCATTAGCTGTTCTAACTGCATTTCTCATTGCTCCGTTAAGCTCGCTCAATCCTTTAATGGCAGCAGGCTGGTTTGCAGGAATTGTCCAGGCTACGTTACGCCGGCCAAAGGTGGATGACTTTGAAAATCTGGCAGATGATGTATCAACCGCAAAGGGGTTTTGGAATAACAAAGTAACCAGGATCTTGCTGATTGTCATTTTAACAAACATAGGAAGCACCCTTGGAACGATCATTGGAGGAGCAGATGTCATCCGGGTATTTCTTGAAAACCTATAATTAAAAAAAGCTTGCGCTCATGGGGCGCAAGCTTTTTCATGGTTCTTAAGCGATCTTTTCTTCTTGTTGTTTTTGAGCTCTTTCTTTCATAATATCTCTGCGAAGCAGGATAGAAATCAGGAAAGCCAATATGATTAGGGCTGTAAATACATAGAAGACTGGAATGTAGCTTTGAGTAGCTTCTCTAATCTGGGAAACTACCATCGGCCCTAATACCCCTCCAAGAGACCAGGTTGTTAAGAGGTATCCATGAATAGCCCCTAATTGTTTGGTTCCAAACATATCTCCAATAAAGGCCGGCAGGTTTGAAAAGCCGCCTCCGTAACAGGATACAACAAGGAAGATAAGAACCTGGAACAAGATTACATTTGTCGTGTTCGGTAGAACAAGAAATGCAACAAGCTGAATAGTAAAGAAAATTAAGAAAACATTATGCCGGCCTATATAGTCAGATGCAGCTGCCCAGGCAAGACGTCCGCCTCCGTTAAGAAGCCCCATAATACCAACCATAGTTGCTGCTGCTGCTGCAGAAAGACCAACCATTTCAGTAGCCATCGGTGAAGCAACTGAGATGATCATAAGCCCTGCACTTACGTTAATAAGCATCATGGCCCATAGCATCCAGAATCTTTTTGTTTTAACAGCTTGTTTCGCTGTCATCTGTGCTAAATCTTTCTTCACTACTTTCTCACCGGAAGCCATGCTCTTTTTCATTCCCTCTGGCATCCATCCTGGTTTAGGAGGCTCTATATAAGAAGCTCCTAGCATCATGAGAAGAAAGTACGCTGCGCCAAGAATAAAGAATGCAGATGAAATACCAACGCTTTCCATTAGGGAGGCAGCGATAGGAGCAGTGGCAAGGGACCCGGCACCAAATCCAAATACCCCCATGCCGGTTGCAAGTCCTCTTCGGTCCGGGAACCATTTTACCAAGGTTGAGACAGGAGAAATATATCCAATCCCGAGACCTACACCGCTTAATACCCCGTATGTCAGCCAGAAAAGAGGAAGAGAGTCGATGACAACCGCAAGCCCTGAACCTGCTTGTCCTAACCCAAATAAGACAGCTGCCAGAGTAGCAGATTTCTTAGGTCCATGTTTTTCTACAAAGGTACCAAATAATGCAGCAGAGGAACCCGCAAGACCCATCATAATGGTAAAGGCAATCGTGATACTAGAAGCAGACCAGCCCATCGTATTTGCCAGGGGAGTAATGTAGACACTATAAGCGTATGCTGCACCTATTGAAAGTTGAATAGCGATTGCCGATAACGCCATTAACCATCTGTTTTTAGTTTTTCCTTCCATATTTTTTTCCCTCATTTCATTGTCGTTTTAAAGGTTATGAAAACGCTTAACTATTACACTATATTACAATACAATCATTTGAAAGAAAAATCAAACAAATTAAATAATTTTTATAATTATGAACCAGAAATTTTTTGCATAGAAGCGCGTTGTGTAGTGAACGAGTGCTCAATCTACTGTTGTATAGGGAAATTTTACTTTTTGAAATATTATAGGAAAAAAGGAATAGAAAAGACAAAACTTTAGTAATGATATGTGAAAACGTTGTAATTGGAAAAGGAACCGAATAGGTTTCTTAGAAAAATAATTACATGGATAGAAGAAAACTAGACTAAATTTTCTAAATAATCTGCATTAAAGTGTTGATAATATTAAAGCGTTGTATTATACTATATGTAAGCGTTGTCATAAAAAGAGGATCATTTATATTATTTCGTTTTTCATATTACTTTTTCTATTTCTTTCATTTTTGATGAATAGGAAGAGGAAGGATTTTAAGAAATAGCCATAATGGGCTGTTTTTAGGAAAAAAGTACTAAAATAGGTTTGGCCGATAAATTGAGTTGTGCCCAAATTAAACGAGATTAATAGAAGGTCGCATACCGTTTAAGGGTTTGCGACCTTCTTTGTGTTTTCAGCGGTCAGCTGCAAAAGTTCGTATACTCTTTCACCGTAAGAGAAAACAAACGGATTTTTTCAAAGGTCGTAGCGGTTTGATTAATCATTTCTCTTTTTTACCTGGTTATTCACTAAGGAGTTTAGCCAGCCAAGTCATTAAGCAATACTTACTCAACCGGACAAAAGAGGATCAGGTGTTTTCAAAACAGGAAAACCTGCTTTATCTTTTCACCACCAAATGAGCCGAAGTTCAATATCCTACCTCCACACTTGCAACGACGATGTACATTAAGTCGTTTCTGTCCCCTTTATCTTCAAGAACAATCCCGCTTGTTGTAAGCATCCCCCCATCCATAACTTCAACTGAAACTTTGCCATATGGCAAGGTGGCTTTGACCTTGTCATAATCTAGCTTCTCTTTATCACAAGGTACCGCAAGCTTAACGTGTACTTTCATATTGTTAATGTTCTTATCAGGAAGGACTGACCTCATGCCAGGCATCGAATTATAATGGATGGCATTTTGAATCGCTCTGATCGATGCTGTTGTAATATCCTGGCCGTGAACATCGATCCCCATACCGGTTTCTATAAACATGATTTGTTCCATTTGCTAGCCTCCCTTCTTTGTAAAGTGATTTTCTTATTTTATCATTTTTTCACGCCAGACATTCTTTTTATATTTCTTTATTTAAAGGTTCCAAAAAACGGGTGTTTCGTCCACTCCTGCTTTTTAGATATTCATATATTAATAAAAAACGGCGGGAGGTTGAAATGATAAGAGTTAAGTGGGTTTGTTCAAAAACGAAGAAGAGGGGCATATATCTGCCAGTCCGTTTTCAGAACAACAAAAATGCAAACCCTGCCAAAATTGATTTTTATTTTGGCAGCTGGCAGAAAAAACTTACGTTGCGTTTTGATCATACGCTTCCAAATGACATCATTGGATTGACAGATGATTTAAAAAATGAAGTTTTCATTCCTGAGGATGTACCATTTGACTATAATATTTCCGAAAGGGAGTTTCATGTGGGTCCTATGGTGCTATGGATTGCAGCTAACACAAATGAGCGGCTGAATAAACGTCTGTCTAATTTGCAAAGACGGATTGAAAATTACATCCCGGTAAGAGGAATGATATGTATATGTGCAGAAGAAGGAGTCAATCTTAAAACGAAAAAAATAGAGGGGTATTATTTTCATCCTTTATTAAATAAATGGGAAAAAGCCACGTTTTCTTATCCTGGTGCTATTTTTAAAAGGGTCCATTTGACACCACCAGTTAACAGGCATCTTTACAAATGGACAAAAGGCCGCATATTTAATTCGTATTTCTTTAATAAATGGGAAATGTGGGATTGGCTGTCTGGTGACGCGAGAATAAGAAAGCACCTTCCTTATACAGAAAAAGCAGAATCATTAGAGCAAGTAAAGAAAATGGTTAAACGCTTTCCTTCTGTTTACATGAAACCGATGAAAGGTTCCGAAGGAAGAAGAATTCTTCAACTGGAACAACATCAAGATGGTATTAGAATAACAGACGATAGGAAAGAGAAAACTATTGTCTCAAATTTGGAGGACTATGAACGATTGTTAAAACGGCTTAAGAGTTCCAGGCCTTACCTTATTCAACAAGGGGTGCCTACCAAATACGGTTCAAGAAATATAGACTTTCGAATTTACATGCAAAAGAATGAGAAAAAGCAGTGGAAATCGTCTGGTATCACAGCTCGCATATCAGAACCAGATAGCATTATCACAAATTTAAGGCACTTAGATTATTGGGTGGACGGTCGGGAAGCCCTAAAGGAAATTTATAAATTAAGTGAACAAAAAGCATCCATTCAAGAAAAGAAAATAGTGAATATTTGCAAAAGGGCTTGTTCGAAGCTGGATAAAAAAGGCGAATATGGTGATATTGCTATTGATTTTGTTATAAATAAAAAGCTTCACGTATGGATCCTTGAGATGAACCTCAGGCATGTCTATCCAGTAGAAGATCCCAGACTTGCACCTGAGGTCAAGCGAACTCCTTTTTTGTATGCCATGAGTTTAGCAGGCTTTCCTCACTTAGAGAAGAAAAGATAAATACAATATTTATCTTTTCTTTTTTCTATTTTGTTTTTTTCATTCTTCTGCAAAATATATTGGTTATATACCTACCATTCTTATACACCCGACCAACATTTTTAATGCAAGATTATTAACTAGTTAAAAATCGGGTGTTTAGCCGTTACTTACGTCCTTTATCTTAATATGCTATGGGTGAGTATATTAAAGATGAAAGGGTGAAGGTTTTGACCACACTGAAAAGTTTACATGGTCATTTCGGGGTTTTGACGTCAAAAAAAGCTATGAAAGCTTTTGCGGAAAAGAAACCCCACTACCGTTTAAAACAACTGGCACTGGCAAATAAAAAAGTGAACTTAAATTTATACTTTTTTTCAGTAGATATGATTGACTTAAAAAATAAAAGAATTAAAGGATATTATTATGATTTTTCAACTAAGAAATGGAAAACCGGCTTCTTTCCTTACCCGGATATTCTATATCGGCGCGGAGGAATTAATAAAAATAATAGAAAAAATTACCGTGTGTTTATTAGACAATGTAAACAGCGGGACACCAAATTTATAAACCCTTCTTCATTAGGAAACTGGGATATTTACAATTATTTCAGCAGCGTTGAGTCGCTTCAGCCTTATTTACTGCAGACAATTTTGTACGATCATCCGGAAGATTTATACTATATGGTCAGAAAGCACAAAACCATTTACCTGAAAGGGGTAACAGGGAGAAAAGGGCAGAAAGTAGTAAGAGTTGAAAAGCTTTCACCAAAGAAGTTTCGCTGTAAGTATTACGATCACGTCACAGGAAGAGTGTACACAAAGGTGTACAACAGCCTTGCTGAAATGATTCCTTTCATAGAAAAATTTTATAAAGGAAAACGGTTTATGATACAAGAGGCAATTGATCTTTTGGAAGTGAAAAAAAGGAGGATCGATTTGCGGGCTGAATTACAGCGAAGTGAAAATGGAGTTATACACATCAGCGGAATAAGTGCAAGAATGAGTCAGAGAAATTCTCCCATTACTATCCATTCTCAGGCATTCCCATTGGATGAATTGTTTGAGGTAATTAAAATCCCTGCTGCCGAAAGACCAAAATTGAATGAGATGATTGAACAGTTCTTGTATACAGTATACAAAGAAACGGAAAGGAAATATGGTAATTTTGCTGAAATCGGAATTGATTTTGCCTTAAACAAAGACCTTGAAATCAAGTTTATAGAGTGTAATTCCCAAAGCGCCAAGGTTTCACTAATGAAAGCATATGGGAGAAAGACATTGCATCGGGCAATGTTAAACATTTTGCTTTATTCCAAATACCTTATCGGTAAAAACAAAGTAGAGAAAGAACCAAGAGAAGTTGAGGAGCGAGAAGGTGCTTTAACCTTCTAAATACGGAGGTGTAATAAAAGATAGAGAGGGTGAGAAACATTGGAAATTCTTCGAGGAAGAAATAAATATAAAATGCACCTAGTCATGCATAAGAATCAACACCTCCAAAAATACCTTCCTGAAACCGTGTTATGGAATAAAGAAAATTTTGTAAGGATGCTTAGTAATCATCACTCTGTAGTCGTTAAGCCTAACAATGGGAAACAGGGTCAAAGCATATATTTTGTTGAAAAAGAAAAAGAAAAATATGCAGTTAAAATTAATAAGAAGAAGATTGTTTTTCAAAACACACAGGATGTTTATGATTATTTAAATAAAGGTGCAAGCAAAAGAGAGTTTATTATCCAGGAAGAAGTTAACCTTGCCAAAATAGATGGGAGACGATTTGATTTCAGGATTATTGTTCAAAGGAAAACGAGGGGCCACCCATGGGAAGTTACTGGAATCCTCGTAAGGAAAGGGGGAAAGGGATACAAGGTAACGAACAGACGTCGTCACGGCACTGCTTTATCGCTAGAAGATGCCTTGAAAAAGATAAACCTCCCCGAGAGTGCAAAGGAAAAGAAAGTTAAAGAAATCAAAAACGTTTCTCTTTTAGCAGCCAGAACGTTAGGACGATCCTTTCCTAATCAAAGAATCTTTGGAGTAGATATTGGGATGAATGAAGATGGGTCCCTTTATGTATTTGAACTTAATCGTTGGCCTTTATTAGGGGGATTTAGAAGCCTGAAAGACAAAAGCCAGATTAATCGCATTATGTCTTATAAGCAGCGGAGTTAAGTCTTTACTTGTGGTCAAAGAAATATGGAAAAGGAGTTAAAGGAATGATTGGTATTGTTTTGTCTCCAGGGATCAGGAAACAAAACTTGCCCGAAAAAATTGGGCAAAGAGTGGACTTCTACCGAAAGCAGGCAAAAAGACACAAAGTAGATTTGTGTTTTTACAACTGGAAAAGCGTCTCTATGCAAGAAAAGACCGTCAATGCTCTTGTTTATTCACATAAGACTAATAAGTTAATAAGACAAGAGGTTCCTCTTCCGAAAATAAACCTTCAACCTGGAACTGAGTATGTAAACTCAGAAAGGGTACGGAAAAAGGTAGCTTTTCTCCGGAAGTATAATTATATTTTCTTTAATGTCATGAACAACAGAGATAGAAATAAATTTAACAATCATGAATATTTTTCCTCGATAAAAGAGATCGCTTCTATGTTACCGGAAACGCATACTCTTTCATACGCAAAGATGAAAGACATGGCAGACCGCTATGAGAAGGTTTATATAAAAAGAAAACGAAGCTGCAAGGGAAACAATATTTACATGTTGGAAAAAGGTGACAAATCATATCGCATCTCTCATGTATATAACACAAAAGAAACAGTGAGAAGGGTTGCCGAAAAAGATTTGTATAAATATTACCGTGCTACATTCCCATCTCCAAATCGGTTTGTCGTTCAACAGGGAATTGATAGTAAAGAATACAAAGGAAAAAAATTTGATTTCAGGGTCTCGCCTCAAAAAACAAAAACGGGAAATTGGAAGGTCATAGGTTTTTATGCCAGACTGGCAGATAAATGTACAACTGTTACCAACAAAGATCAAGGGGGAAGGCTGAAGTTTTCCTTAAAACCACTAATCAGTGAGGAAACAAAGGAAGAGATTAAACGAGCAAGTATTAAGATAGCTAAAGTGTTAGAAGAAAAGTATCCTCAGGTTATTGATTTAGGACTGGACCTTGCAGTTGATAAAGATGAAAAGATATGGCTCATAGAGGCAAATTTCAGGCCTTTCAGAGGGAGAATTAACAGCAAGCACCACCGTGCCCCCTTTGGATATGTTGTTTGGTACTATAAGAAAAATAGGAATAAAAGCTGAAATAAAAGCCCCGAGTTACTTCAGATAGTTGATCGGGGCTTTTGTCTGTCTGTATATCAATCAGTATTTTTCTACCACGCTTCTATGTTGGTGATTGAACATGCAAATCCTTTAATCCGTACATTGATGGTTCTTTTGTATAACTGCTAAAACCTGCTAAAGAACTAGCGAATAAGAAGGGGTTTTTAATAATTTGCCCGTATAAATCAGGGTCGTTCAGATAGGAAAAACTCCGATACCCATATCTTTTATTCATTTCCAGTATCCATACATTATGGTGGTGGTCAATTATACAATCTACAGCTATATCACCAAAGCATCCATATTGATCTATTAGATTGCAGGCCCTTTTACATATTGCTTCAACTTTTTTCTCAAGAGTTCTACTTTCATTTTTGCTTAATTGAAAAATTTCTTTCATGGCATTTTGGCCCGGGAGGATGTAATCTAGGTTCTGTAGGTTGGTTGTTATCCTTCCCGGGACAGCAAACCTGGCAGCTGTACCTGTACATTTCCATTGTTGTGTTTCATCCTTTTGCATGTACACTCTAAAGTCCACATTTCTTGATTTATGCTTAACATGCATATCCTGTTGAAGGAGGTAACGGTTGTCACTCTCTATCAAATGAGTAAGCAGTTCTTGACCATACAAAGTATCGGTTCTCGTGATGTCGTTTTTATTATTAGTAATAATAAAATGGGAAGCTTCTTGCCTAATCGTAAGAATGCCTTTTCCGCTTGAGCCTTTCTTTGGCTTTAAATAAACAGACTTATACCGATGCGCATACTTAAGGATGTCTGCACAAGAGTTTACTTCCATTGTAAAAGGGAGATGGTTTCTAATAAATCTGTCAGATGAAAGCCATTGCCACATTTTCCACTTGCTGAAAAACTTAGAGTTAAATACCTTTCCATCTGTTTCCTTATATAAAATATCATTTAGTTCGGGTGAAATAATTTCCCTATTAAAGACAACGCCTGGATAGGAAAACGTGGCTTTTTTCCAAGTTGACTTTCTTTTTTCTCCTTTTTGAAAATAATAACCCTCAATAGTCTTTTTTTCTGTGTTAATCCAGGAACTTGTACTAAGCATAATCAGGCCATTTAATGGCACATACCTTTCAATACGTTCCTTTAATTCCTTCAGTTTGTGGATCAATCGACTAGATATTAAATATAAAATGACAGGTCCTACACTAAGGCTGTTATGTGAGTACTGTACTTCATAAAACAATTCATCAGGAATAAAAATCTCATGTCTCAGGGCAGCAGATAAGCCTATCGTGTTTTCTGGAAGGGTTTCTGTTATTTGAACTTTTAATTCTCTTTTCCATGATCCAAACTTAAACAATATTGTATTTGAGGAAGGCATATCAAGCATTTTCAGAAGTTTCGTTGAGATAAAAATGTAATTAGAAAAATTGGATGGGATCCATTTAATAAACAATTGAACTTCCTCCTTAAGAATTTTGCTATTACGTAAAGTCAAACTATGAAAGAAGCATTTTTTACCACTGAGGATGAGGGGTATACTCATTGATATGTACCTTTAGGAATATATATGGCTTATATGAATGTTCTGTACAACTTTATATAATGCTCAAAAAATTGATTGATTCCCATTTCACGATTTAAATTCGATAAACAAGTCTTTGATATTAAAAAGAGTAGCACATAAGTTAATCTTTTCTTACCCTAGAAGATTAACTTATGTGCTACTCTTATTTGGTACAGGGGGGTACTTACATTGTTAAAATATACTCTAATAGTTATAGAAAACAAAGTATTATATTGAAACCATTACCTTGTATTTACATTATTCCTCGATTTTTCATTTCTTGTTCAATTCTATTAATCTCCTTTTTAGAACAACCAGCTATAATTCCCCACATGTAAATTGGATTGTCAATAGTGTTGCTGTCATTATATATACATAACGGCAAAAGATTTTTTTTATTTATAAAGGTTTGCACTGTAGAATGAAAATCTTCAGTCCTCAACAAAGATTTCCATTTACGCGTTTTTATAGTGTTTACTTTCCAATTTTTCATAATACTTTCTCGGTAAAGCAACGCTGCCGCCGATCCATTTTCACGAAAATTTAAATCTATTACAAAGATTTCATCATCCTCTGTTATAACCGTGTCAATACCGATTAACCCCCAATATCCAAGAGATACTGCTTTTTCTACAATCCTTTTACAAAGATTTATGGCTTCAGCAGGTGGTTCGTCTCTTTTTTCTATCCAATTACCTACGTATTTTCCATTATTATCAATGATTTGCTCTGCAGAGCCAAGGTAAACTAAATTCCCTTTATATGTTTGGGCAAATTGGATGCAAAAATTTTTTTTTATAGATAAAAATCGCTCGACTATAACAAACTTGCTGGATTTAAACATTTTTTTTGCTTTAATAAATTGATCCTTATTTTTACACATCATCACTTCAAGACCACCACCACCTGGTTCATCTGTTGCAGCTTTAATAACAAAAGGATAACTTATGTCAAACTTTTCTTTTTCTAACTCATCTATAGTTACCACAAAACGTTCTGGTACATAGTGTGTCGGTACAATTTCTTCAAGATGTTTTTTGTTATTCAAATAGCATAAAAGCGAAGATTTTATCCAATATTTCTTTTTATCATATTCACTTGGAAGGTGATCAAAATTAAATACCATATCTTGCTTTTTTTTTTGTAAATTTTGTAGTAAATGATTATAGCTTCTTTGATCTTTATAAACGTAAAGGTTTTCAGCGACTTGCAAACCGGCATGCGAAAGTGTGGAAAGTGCCAAAGAATTTACTAAGTGTTTATGAATAATTAATGGAGTTTTCCCAGCTAATGTCAATAAACGGCCCGTGGATAAATTTTGTGAATCTTCATCGGGAAGCCATTGGCTGTTGTAGTAAGAACCCTTTCCATTAAATACATACTTCGGCCCAAAAATATCATATAGAGTATAAACGGGTTTCATTGTAAACTCCCTTCTAATGTTTACAACAAATTATTCATTACTCTATTTAAATGCATCATCCTTTGCCTTTTTTTAGAAAAATAGTTATAAATACAGCCATTAATTTAGCAAATTCATATACCAATATAGAAACTCTTTGGGAAAGGAGTGAGAATGAAACCGTGAGGAGAAGAAACAGAAAAAATAAAATGTATAAACATCATATCTTAATAAAGGATAAACACCTTGCAGCACATTTACCAGAGACTTATAAGTACACTAGGTGGACTTTTTGGAAAATGCTGAACAAACATCAAGACGTCGTTATTAAACCAATAATAGGCTCATTTGGTAAAAATGTTATTAGGATTTCCTTAATAAAAAGCGGTGTTTACAAGGTACATGAAGATGCAAATAGTAAAATAATTAAAGGGAGAAAAAAACTCGAACTTTTTTTGAAAGAGAAAACAGGAAAGACCCCTTTTCTTGTCCAATACTGCATCCAACTTGCAACGGTAAATGACATGTCACTTGATTTCCGATATATCGTGCAACGAAGAGGAACTGAAACTGATTGGGAAATTACAGGAAAACATGGGAAAGTGGCTAAATCAGGATTTTTCATTACAAATTTAAATAAAGGGGCCAGTGTAGTTGCTGTAGAAGAAGCTCTTAAACTTTGTCACAATGACAACGTAGATATAAACCAGGTTATGAATAAGCTAGAATGGTTAAGTTTAAACTGTGCCAAATGCTTGACTTCTTATTTTCCAAGGCACACAATTTGGGGACTTGACCTGGCCGTTGACCGAAATGGAAAAGTTTGGATCATAGAAGTGAATGCTAATCCAAAAGTAGAAGGGTTTAGTTTTTTAAATGATTTAAGTATGTACCAAACGATTAAGAAATATCAAGCCTACAACAAAAACTATAGGTAGGTAGGGTGTATTTTATGTTTCATTAATCATTAAGTATGCTTTATACAAAAGAAACGGATCAATAGCTACACTTTGTCTGGGAATTCTGATCCTTTTTCCTTTTTTAAATACTAGTGAAAGGTTCTGGCCGAATGAACATGAAGTACACTGCCAACTTTTTGTCTAGAAAGTCTTCCAACAGAAAAAGAAGAAAGGAGTTAACACACCCAAGAAATAAAAAGATAGAAATCGACTTCGAAGAAGTAAAGAAAAAATTAGGAACCCCCTGTTTATTAAACTAGCAAATTAAGGCTCTTCTGTTGGTGTCACTAAAGTAAAAACAACGAAGGAATTTTATCAAGGGATTAAGAATGCTTTCACTATGATCATAAGATTATTGTGAAAGAATAAATAGTAGGAAGGGAAATAGAATGTGCAGTCTTAGGAAACGACTCTCCAGTAGCATCTGTTTTTCTTCTCTACGAAGCAAAGTATTTGAATAAAGATGTCACACAATTAATTGTTCCTCCAATTCTTGATAAAAACGTAATTATGAAAATCAAAGAAGAATCAATAAAAGCTTAAAAATACTCCAATGTGAAGGAACGGCGAGAGCGGATTTTTTTACTAGTTCTCAAGAATTAGTCATTAATGAAATCAACACTATCCCTGGTTTCATGAAATTGAGTATGGACCTAAAACTATGGGAAATGAGTAAGGTACTAATATCACAGCTTATTCATGCGTTAATTCAATTAGCTAATGAAAGGCTTGAGAAGCGATCAAATGTTAAAAAGGCAGTAGTTAATACTTGGTCATACGAGATTTAAGCACTATGATTGTGAGATGAAATGTATTTTGAAGGAAGTGGACTCATATAATAAACCAAAAGCACATCAAAGAAAATTTTTCTCTTGTGTAACGACTCTCCATATAGTTATTCTCCGTAGGCATGTGCCTGCTTTTTTATTTATCAACGTGTCAAGCTACATGTTACTTACTCACCTTTTCCACATTTTTTAATATGCTATGTATGAGCATGCTACAGAAGAAAGGGTGACGCACCTTGACTGAAGAGAAAACAACAAAGGGGCTTTTGGGGGTTTTAGTCTCTAATAAGGCTTGGAAAGGCCTGGCTGATAATTCACCACATTACCGGTTGAAATTACTGGCAGAAGCAAACACAGAAGAAAAGCTGGATTTGTTCTTTTTCTCCATAAACACAGTGAATCTTAGAAAAAAAGAAATCAAGGGATGTTATTTTGATTTCAAGGACAATGCGTGGAAAACAGGTAAATTTCCTTATCCAGACCTTTTATTTCGGCGTGGTGGGGCTTCAAAAAACTTTCAAAAACAGTATCTTACTTTTATTAAGCAATGTGAAAATATGAAAACCTTACTGATCAATCCCTCGTCTTTAGGAAATTGGGAAGTCTACAATTATTTTAGCAGTGTAAAACCATTAGAAAAATATCTGTTGGAAACAATGCTGTATACCGATCCTGAAGATTTATTTTACATGATAAAAAAGCATCAAACCATCTATTTGAAGGGCGTCATCGGAAGAAAAGGGAAAAATGTATTAAGAGTAGAACATCTTCCCAGCAATGAATTTCAATGCACCCATTATAATTACAGAAAACGAAAAGTTTATAGTCAGGTGTATGAAAACGTAAATGACTTACTTCATTTTATCCAGGAATTTTATAAAGACCAAAAGTTCATGATTCAAGAAGGAATAGATTTATTAGAAATAGATAATAGACGGGTTGACTTGCGGGCAGAATTACAGAGGAAGACTACTGGCGAGGTACAGGTCACCGGAGTAAGTGCACGAATGAGCCAGGAAAATTCACCGATTACCACCCATGCGAATGCCATGCCTCTAAATGAATTGTTCACCAAACTGAAGCTTACTAAAAAAGAAAGAGTAAAAGTGCGTAAAAGTATCAAACACTTCTTGCTTAAGACCTATAAAGAGACTGAGTATAAATATGGGGAATTTGTAGAAATTGGGATTGACTTCGCTTTAACCAAGGATATGCAAATACGTTTTATTGAATGTAATTCACAAAGTGCCAAAGTCTCTTTATTAAAGGCGTATGGAGAGAAGAAGCTCCAAGATGCGATGGAAAATATCATTTTATTTGCACAGTATCGGTATGAATTATACCAACAAAAAGAGCAGGAAACATCAGCTGAAAAAGAAACCGTAAAGACTAAAACAGATGTCGTGCCTACTAGTGATCTAGAAAGTGGAACAGTTCAACAATCAGGTGAAAACAATGGTGTGGTTCCAGCTGCAGGTCAACAAGAAAATACTGAAAAAGTATATAAAAACGCCAAACAAGATGAAGTACAAAAAATAGAAGATGTGAGAGTAATAGAGGAGATATCTGAGAAAGAAACATTTAGTCAATCCCCTGATATTGATTTTAAAGAGCTGTTTGATAATCATAGGCGTATACTTGAAGAAACTAGTATCATTAACGAAAACGGATACTCTAGGGATTCCTCCATAATAAAGGAAGAAGATTTAGGTTCACTCGAAGAGATTCACAACGAGATCCCAGCATCAACGTATTCGAGAAGGAGTAACTTCAGACAAAAGCAGAACAGAGAAGAGAGAGTGGAAACGAAACGTAAACAACAGCAAAAAGAGCTTTATGGTGAACCATTTGCCCGTGCGTTAACAGAAGATTTTGGTATGATGAACATGTACACCAGAAAGTTAAGCCCTGGTCATTCAGAGGTCGGCGAGGTAGAAAAAACGAAAAGAAAACGTGTAAACCAGAAATTGAGGTAATATATATTTATAACGAATGTTTCAGTATAAGAACAATCTTTCTCCAAGGAGGTTCTTATACTGAATTTCTTTAATCAATATTTTAGAGAGAGTTACCACCGTTTAAAAATTACTTTTTACTTAGCAAAGTTTTCATCAAATCAACCTAGTGATGTAAGAAATTAACATATTATCTATTTAAGCTTCTATGAAGCTTTGTAATAATTTTTATTATCTCAAGCCTACTTATTTTTTGTAAGGATAACATTGTCTTATCGATTATGTGTTCTAAATTGTTTTGTATTATTAACTAAGGTTCCGACAACTTAGGTGTTGAGCCAAAAAGATAGGTTGATCCACATATGATCATCCCCTTCGTAACCAGTTTATATAAAGTATGGGATATGCGATATGTGATACAGCAGCACGGCTTATGTCATTCTAAAAACATCATCTTTCTTTCACCTTTTTCCCCCTACTCCCATTAACTAAAAATGACAAAGATAAAAAAGGAGTTAATGGAATGAAAAAATGTAGAGTACTTGTTTATGGCATAGTACAAGGGGTAGGTTTTCGCAGGTACACTAGGAAGAATGCCGTTAAATACCGAATAAAAGGGTGGGTACGGAATAACACAAATGGTACGGTTGAAATTATCGCTCAAGGTACACCAAGCAGAATGGGACTGTTTATAGGGACAATACTAAATGGCCCGAAAAGAGCAAAAGTAGACAGCATACAAGTTTCACCTTTAACTGAACTTACAAAATTTAGAAATTTCGAGATCCGCAGATAAACTTGGAGAAACAATATTATTCAAGAACATTTATTTGCTTTTACCCTGGACGTTGCTTTCATTTCGTTAAATGCAGCGTCTTTTTTGCGCAAACTATTTTGAAGTTTCCTATGAAATTAGTCACAAGTACAAGACCTCACTATGCAATTATAAAACAAATGTAATTAACAAATGAACGAAGAAAGGTATTTCGTTAGAAAAAATGAGGAAACAAAAAGTTGTAAGAAATATAAAAAGATTGTAATATGCTCGTTTTGGTGAAATGGGCATAGATATTGGAATAGATCAAGGGGGTAATCTTTGGATCATAGAGTGCAACGCGGAACCGGGAAAAAATTCGATGTGGGTACTAAGTAAAAAAAACAATTGATAGAGCCTTTCTCAATCCGCTTCAATATGCAAAGCTCCTTGCTGAAAGGAAAGATTAATGAAAGCAGGTGGTGTTGAAAGGCAATACAATAACCTTAAAAGACACTGGGCGTTTATTTATTGATAAAATGGAAAGTTAATCTCTATATGGCTGAATTACACGCACAAAAAGAGCAGGTATTAGTCAAAAGAAATAATACCTTGCTTTTCGATTTCAGTTACAAATGAAGAGCCAACGCCCTTAATTTTTTGTAAATCACTATAAGAAGTAAATGGCTTCATCCTCCGTAATTCAATTATTTGTCGTGCTCTCTTTTCTCCTATCCTATGAATTTTAATAAGATCGGCAATGTCAGCCTTGTTTATTTGAATAAGATCCTGCTTGCCAGAAGAGCTATCTCGTAGTGAGGAGGGAGGTAGTTCAATTTGTTTGTCGTAATATGCTTTCCGAAAATCAGTCTCCTTTAGTGCTAAATACTTTGCGTATTCAATGGGCTTTAAATAAATCTCGCGGGTTAATTTGAGGTTGTTTAATCGCTTTACGAATTTTTTTTGAGTTTTGCCGTTTACTTCTATAATCCAGGGTTTCCCGGCTTCATCGAGTCCAAAATCTACACTGAGTTCTCCTAAGTGGCCCAGTTCTCTTTCGAGAGACTGAGCAGTCAACAGACTAACCATTCTTATTTCATTTAGTGTCTTTACAGTTAGTTTGGTATCTCCTTCTAATATATCTTGGTAGCTTTTTAGTTCAGTACAAATATTGCTTATAAAGGAGTGACTCTGGCCGACTCTGCAGAAACCATTGGAAATCGTCCATTTTCCTTCCTTATTTTTTTGGACATACATTCTAATGTCATAAATTTTCTGTTCAAAGAGATCTAATGGAATATATTGCTGAATTAAATATTCCTTTTCACCTATTAATTGATTTACTTGATGAATAAAAGTGTCTTTATTAGTAGTGTTGATTTTGGCTGGAGTTACAACCCTCTCACATTGGTTTAGCAAATGAACATACTTATGCGGCGCAGTAGTAGAGTCCTTCTCAGTGTGGTGCCTTTCGATCGAGATGGTCTTATACAGCGCAGAGAACAACCTGTATTTAAAGTCAACTGTCAGCTCAATAAAATAAACTCCTCGTCCGTGGTGTCCCATAGCCGGTTTTAGAATGAGGTTACGGTAAAGGTGTAATAAATCTAAAACGTTTTCCGTTTGGTATAAAAACGTTTCCGGTAAATAATTGGAAATTGAGCTGTTTTTTAGAACTCTAAAAACTTCCCATTTGTTAAACCTAGTAATACAGTTAAAAACCTTGCCTTTGCCGATAGCCAATTCAAGGAAAGAGGTGATTTCGTAATTGGAAGAATACCGCCGGTTGTACACAACTGCTGGAAAAGGGCAAATTTGTTTTTTCCACATGCCTTTTTCGAATAACAATCCTTCAATTTCTTTTCCCTTCCAGTCAATTCCGTTCGGATTAAATAGCAACAAATTTACACCTAATGATTCAGCTGCTTCATAGCTGGTTAAAGGGGTAAGTTTATCTACTAACATCCCAATCAAGGGTTTTGAATTCATGTTGAATGACTCCTTTTTTTGCCCATAGGGTCAATATGTAGGTTGGGCTGCTCCTTTAATTTTGAGCTGCCCGGAAACGCTTACGGAGTAGCGGTGTATGAGCAACAGAAGTTAAATCAAATCCGCCTGAATCGTAAGAGTGACCTCGCCAATGCCATCTACGTTAACGGTTGCTTCTACACCGTTTGTTGGGCAGGGGATCTCTCTGCTCTCTCCAAGTACATCTATGTCAGCCGTACCATTTATGACAGGAAATGCTGCATCTGTAAAAACAGTGATGGGCTGCGAAAGAGCAGCACCCTCAATTTCTGTGATCTCCACAGTGACTGCAGCTAAATTCGGTATCGCCAAACTAATGCCCCCTTTTAAAAAATTGCGGTTTCTTTAAATACTAATGCAATTTTGCTGTGTAATCGTCTTCCTGCACTTCGCCGGTTTTGCGGTAGCGTAACACTCGTTTCATCTCCAATACCGCGCTGGTAATGCTCCTTTGCTAAAGTCCGTTGCGGCTCCTAACGGCATTGAATCTTCATCTGACTGTTATGTGTCTTGCGTCTAACCGTTTATCCGTTGAGTAGGAAAGGAAATTCATTAAGACGATAAGAACAATCAATACTTACTTAATAACAGAGTCTTCTTTATACCCATGATATGTATCTGGGTTTCATTTGATTGGTTATTTGACCCGGTAGGTTGGGCTTTGTTGGTTCTGGAAACCGCATGCGTCTCGGGATTGTAACTATACTCCTTTGTATTGCGGTTTTTATGACGATTTATAAATACAGCCCTAAACCAAAAATTTATGTTTTTGCCTGCTTAAGAAGGGGGTAGAGAAAGTAATATGACAAAAATGGTAAAAATCCTACATAGGGGTTTAACACATTTATTCCATAAAGAAAGGGTGTTTAGATGGGAAAAGAAGTGAGAGTTCAAGTAAATGGTGTGGAAACACCAGCCAAGGAAGGGGAAAGCACCCTTGACTTTCTCAACAAAAGTTCCATCGAGATTCCACAGGTATGCTATCATCCGAGCCTGGGGGCTATTAAGACGTGTGATACCTGTATCATTGAGGTGGATGGTGAACTGGTCCGCTCCTGTGATACCCCCATTCAAAACGGCATGAAAATTGACACGGTTAAGCAGGATGTACAGGACGCTCAGGTGATTGCAATGGATCAAATTCTTCATAACCATGAATTGTACTGTACGGTCTGCGACTACAATAATGGGGGCTGTGAAGTTCACAATACCGTTAAAGATATGCAGATTAATCATCAAAGCATTCCTTTTGAACAAAAGCCAGTGGAAAAAGATGAATCGCATCCATACTACCGCTATGATCCAGATCAATGCATTCTTTGCGGACGTTGTGTAGAAGCCTGTCAGGATCTTCAGGTAACGGAAACGTTATCAATTGACTGGAGTCTGGAAAAACCTCGCGTGATTTGGGACAATGATGTGCCTATTAATGAATCTTCCTGCGTGAGCTGCGGCCACTGTTCCACTGTCTGCCCCTGTAACGCCATGATGGAGAAAGGTATGGAAGGCAATGCAGGCTATATGACAGGCATGAACCAGGAGACGTTGCGTCCGATGATTGAGATTACTAAAAATGTTGAAACCGGTTACGGGTCCATTTTGGCAATCTCTGAAATGGAAGCGGCTATGAGAGATGCAAAGATTAACAAGACAAAGACTGTATGCACCTATTGCGGTGTGGGCTGCAGCTTTGATGTGTGGACTACTGAGGACAGGAATATCTTAAAAGTAGAACCTCAGCAGGAAGCCCCTGCAAACAGTATTTCTACCTGTGTTAAGGGAAAGTTCGGCTGGGACTACGTAAATAGTGAGGAAAGGATCACAAAACCATTAATTCGTGAAAATGACTCTTTCCGCGAAGCAGAATGGAGTGAAGCTCTTTCTCTGATATCTGGAAAATTTACTGAGCTCATTGAGAAAGAAGGAAAAGATTCCTTAAGCTTTATCAGTTCCTCGAAAACCACAAACGAGGAGTCTTATTTGATGCAAAAACTGGCCCGCGGCGTGATTGGTACTAATAACGTAGACAACTGTTCTCGTTACTGCCAGACACCTGCAACAGAAGGGTTATTCCGTACAGTCGGCTATGGTGGTGATTCAGGCGGAATTAAAGATATTGAACAGGCTGAACTGGTATTAATCATAGGGTCTAATACCTCTGAGTCTCACCCGGTGCTTGCTACTAGAGTGAAAAGATCACAAAAACTTCATGGACAGAAAGTCATCGTTGCTGATCTTCGTAAACATGAAATGGCAGAACGGTCTGACTTGTTTATTCAGCCTAAAGGCGGATCAGATTTAGTATGGCTGTCAGCGGTTACAAAATATATTATTGAACAAGGCTGGGCCGATGACGATTTTCTGGAAAAGAGAGTAAATGGGCTTGATGAATATATAAAAAGCCTTGAGCCTTATACCATGGAATACGCAGAAGAAGTGACAGGCATTGATCAGAAAACCCTTGAGAGAGTGGCAAAAATGATTGCCGAGGCAAACACAGTATGTTCATTGTGGGCCATGGGAGTTACTCAGCATTTAGGAGGAAGTGATACGAGTACTGCGATTTCCAATCTTATGCTCATTACAGGAAATTATGGGAAACCCGGGGCAGGAACTTATCCCCTCCGCGGCCATAACAATGTACAAGGCGCAAGTGACTTCGGAAGTATGCCTAATCGCTTCCCAGGCTACGAGCTGGTAACAGACGAAAATGTGCGAAAAAAATATGAAAAAGCGTGGGGTGTTGAGCTGTCCGGGGAGATCGGTTTAAACAACCATGAAATGGTCGCCGCTATCCATGAAGGATCAGTAAAAGGAATGTACCTAAAGGGAGAAGATATGGGTATTGTTGATTCTAACCTTAACTATGTGCATGCCGCCTTTGAAAAGCTGGACTTCTTTGTTGTACAGGATGTATTTTTGTCAAAGACGGCTCAATTTGCTGATGTGGTTCTTCCTGCAAGTCCAAGTCTTGAAAAAGAGGGGACATTTACCAATACGGAAAGAAGGATTCAACGTCTTTACCAGGCATTAGAACCTCTTGGCGACTCAAAACCCGACTGGCAGATAATCACTGAGGTAGCCAATTCTCTTGGCGCGGGGTGGAGCTATTCACATCCTAAAGAGATTATGGAAGAAGCCGCCAGCCTGGCTCCGTTGTTTTCTGGAGTTACCTATGAACGTCTTGAGGGCTATGAAAGTCTGCAGTGGCCGGTAGCTGCTGATGGCACAGATACGCCTTTACTTTTTGAGAAGGAGTTCCCGTTCCCTGACGGCAAAGCAAGATTGTACCCGGTTTCCTGGACTATGCCGATTCAGTATGAAGAAGAATATGACCTTCATGTGAATAATGGGCGTCTCCTTGAGCATTTCCATGAAGGCAATATGACGTACAAAGCAGAGGGGATCACAAGCAAAACACCACAGGCCTGGGTAGAGGTCTCACCTGACCTTGCTGAAGAGAGGGGATTAGAAAGCGGAACGTTAGTGAGACTGTCCTCTCCTTATGGATCAGTCAAGCTTCAATGCCTCGTTACAGACCGGGTAAAAGGAAAAGAGCTTTACATCCCAATGAATGACTCCGGGGAAGGGGCAATTAACTATTTAACGAGCAGTAAAGCAGATAAAGACACGGATACTCCTGCTTACAAAGAAGTGTCAGCCAAAATGGAGATACTGGAAGCGAAGGGAAAAAGTCCTCTTCCAAGCACTAATCATCGAAACGGCAACCCGCAGCCGCAAATTGGCGTGAAAGTAGAGGAAAAGTGGAAGAGAAAAGACTATGTATTCCCAGGGGATGTTGTCAGAAAGGGGCGTAAGGTGAAAAATGGCTAAACCAATTAAAGCAATTAAGCCAATGGAACTGTCACCAGAGGAAAAGAAGCAGCAGGACCTGGAAGAGATTCAGGATGCTCTTGTGGAAAACAAGGATTCTATCCTTGAAACCATTAAGCTTTTCAATAACCTTCATACCTCAGGGGCGACCTCTATGGTAAACGGGCTCCTTTCAGAAGGAGATAAAGTATTAGATATCATTGTTAAAGAAGCAAGCAAACCTGAAAACACCAATACTCTAAAAAATCTGCTTCTTATGATTGGCACCCTCGGCACGATTAATGTAAAAGAATTGGAGCCTATCCTTCTTAAAGTAAATACAGGCATCGAACGGGTGGCTCATCACTCCGATTCTGAAGCTAAAACAAGTACGATGAGTCTTTTAAAAGCAATGCGTGATCCTGAGATAAACAGGGCGGTAACCTTAATGCTCACCTTTTTGCGAGGAATGGGAGAAGAGACGGAATCCATGGAAAGAAACCGATAGAATTGGAGCCTGTGCATTCTATTGCACAGGTTCATGTCTAAGCCAAATTACATTAGAGGAGATGACGTCGATTTGGAAACGAATAAAAATCGTTGGCTGATTGCCGCAGCAGCAGTTGGAATTCATATCTCGATTGGTTCTGTTTACTCCTGGAGCGTATTTACTACTCCTCTAAATGAAGAGTTTAATTGGAATCTGACGGCGATTTCTCTTACTTTTAGCATCGCAATCCTATTCCTCGGTTTATCTGCTGCGTTTATGGGTCACTTCGTGGAAAAGCATGGTCCCCGCCGCTCAGGACTGGTTTCTACTATTTTTTTCGGAGTAGGAATGATAGGTTCAGGAGCTGCCATCCAGATTGAATCTATTTATCTTCTCTATCTATTTTATGGAGTGCTTGGGGGCATAGGTCTTGGCGTAGGATACATTACTCCGGTTTCTACCCTGGTAAAATGGTTTCCAGACAGACGAGGACTTGCTACTGGATTAGCGATCATGGGTTTTGGTTTTGCCTCGTTAATTGCCAGTCCAGTCATTCAGGCACTGATTGAAGGAGCGGGAATTGCAAGCACCTTTTACATTTTAGGGGCAATCTATTTTGTCATTATGCTGGTGTCAGCTCTTTATCTTCAAAAGCCTCCCGAAGGCTGGATGCCAAAAGGGATGCGAGAAAAAGAGGAGGAAGGGAAAAGTTCTCCAAAGGAGGACCTCTCGTATTTAACGGCCAATGAAGCGATAAAAACAAGAAGGTTCTATTTTTTATGGCTGATGCTTTTTATTAACGTAACCTGCGGCATTGCCATATTGTCCGTTGCCTCGCCAATGGCCCAGGAAATTGCTGGACTCACAGCCGGAGCAGCTGCTGCCATGGTAGGAATTATGGGGTTCTTTAATGGAGCCGGCCGCTTAGCGTGGGCATCAATTTCAGATTATATTGGCCGGCCTAACGTGTATACAGCATTTTTTGCTATTCAGGTAGTATCGTTTATTTTATTGCCCAATATTACGCAGGCTTTACTCTTCCAGATCATTGTTTTCCTGATTATGACTTGTTACGGAGGGGGCTTCGCTTCAATTCCGGCATATATTGGTGATATTTTTGGTACTAAGCAGCTCGGAGCAATACACGGCTACATTCTTACAGCCTGGGCTGCAGCAGGTTTAGCAGGTCCCGTTCTCGTTTCCTGGCTCCGGGAAACAACAGACAGTTATGCGTTAACCATGTATATTTTCGGTGGAATGTTTGTCGTGGCCCTCTTCGTCTCCCTATGGATACGCAGTGATATAAAGAGACTTAGAGAAGAGAAGCAGAGTGCAGCATAAAGGGAAATAGACCGAAAGCCGGGATTTCAATCCAACGTTTAATAGGGGTAGCCCCTGGGAATCTTTTCTACAAAGCGTAGGAAAGGTGGTTAATAGATATGTCAAAGCCAGGACTAACAACTTTAAAACCAGGAGCAGTTTATTCTGCAAAAGAGCTGGACAGCTTTGTTTCCACTACTGATGTGCTTTTGTTATCTACCAATGAAAGCCATATTTTCTCTCACCCGGAGCGTGAGTACAAAGTAACTCATGAGTTTGAAGGTTTCTTTGAACATTACCAGGAAGATGGAGAAAAGCATTATCGTGAAAAAAAAGCATACGTTGTTGAAAAAGTATAAGGAAAACGGGAAGAGGCTGGGACAAAACTCAGCTAAAATAGAAGGGCCTTCACCGTCAGTGAGGGCCCTTACTTATATTATAATTCTGTTGGTTGATTGTTCAAAAATACACTCGCTGGCACCTAAAGGCCCAAGTACGACATCCGTTCAAGCTTCATTTCATTCGTATTCACGGTGTCTTCTATGCAGCGGGCAAGGCTTAGCTAGCCGGGTGAAACCCCCGGCAGCTCTTCAGCTCTTGCTTTTCCCGCAGGCGTCTCGTGACGTTTGAACAATCAACGACAAACTTATAATAGTTTTGAATCCAATCATAAGGCTCCAATTTTGAAAAGACGATAATTGGAGCCTTATTTACTTAGATGAGACAGTTTTGTCCCATTCTCTTTTTCTTGCGTTGGGGTGAACTTTCTTTTTCTTGAAAAAATAGATAAAAGAACGGATGAAAAAATGAAAAAGATTCCAGCTATTTGCCACACTGACAAATAATCGCTAAATATAGTGACCCCTACCAATATGGCTACTATTGGCTCTACCGTTGATAAAATGGCTGCATGAGAAGCTTCTATATATTTTAAGCCTGCTGTGTAAAGGACATAAGCAAGGATGGTGGAGATTAATACGCTTCCCACGGCATATAACCAAACCGCCGGTTCAGTAAATGGTTCAAGATTCCGCTCAATTCCACTCACAGGTAGCAAAAAGACACTTCCGCACAGCATGGAATAAGAGGTAATCGTAATCGAATTATATTTTCTGCTCACAAACTTTCCAATGACACTGTACAATGCACAAAAGAAGCCTGAGGCAAGTCCAAACATAAGCACCTGAGCAGTAATAGTCATTGAGCCTCCTGGCAGTAATCCAGCAACTAAGGCACAGCCGAGCAAAGTAGAGAATATTGCCATTATTTTGTTTGGAGTGAGAGCTTCTTTAAAGAATATTCTTGATAATAAAGCTACAAAGACAGGACTCGTATACAGGAGAATGACAGCGACCGATAAAGAGGATTGTTCCATTACTGTAAAGTAGCACCAGTTAAAGAAGGCAATACTCACAACGCCGAGACCGATAAAATGAATGAGGTCCCGTCCGTGTATTTTCAGAAGATACGGCTTAAGAGCGCCAACAAACATGAACATAATCACAGCAGAAAGAGTCATGCGTATAGTGACTACTTCCACCGGTGTAAATCCAAACGTGTATAGCTGCTGGACAAACAGACCGGTTACTCCCCAAAATGAAGCGCCAGCAAGCGTCATCCCATAAGCTGTAAGAGGACGCACGTCTATCACCTTCTTTTCTCCAATCTCTATGTCTATTATGGGTCAAGAAAGCATCGTATTGTCTGAGCTCATTTTCTCACTTTTATGGTAAAAATTCCATAGAAATAATTATAAAGGGGTGCCTGGCACCTGTATACATAAAAACAGGATGTTGAGAAGAGGTTCTCAACATCCTGGATGAACATGTTTAAGGGATTTGAGGATAGCGCAGACGGAGCAGACGGTAAATATTCTGTACAATAACTTTACTTACCGCATAAACCGGGATGGCTAAAATAAGGCCAACAAGTCCAGCAACATTTCCTGCCAGCAGAAGTAGCAGAATAATGGTTAATGGATGAATAGATAGCGCTCTGCCCATTACATTAGGGGAAATCAGGTTGCTTTCAATCTGCTGAATAATAACAATCGCTATAATGACCCAGAGAGCGGTAATAGGTTCATCAAATAAAGCAACAATAACCGCTGGAATCGTTCCAATAAAAGGTCCCACAAAAGGAATGAGATTTGTAAACATTGCGACCAGAGCTAATATTAAAGAATATTCAAGGCCGATAATTAAATAGGCAATGTATGACAAGATCCCTACACATACACTGACAATAGCCTGTCCCTGTATATAAGAACTCAGCGTATGATCCATATCTTTTAGGATTTTTTTCCCTTCTTTGGATTCTTCCTCAGGAAGAAAACGAAGAATATTATTTGGAAGCTTGTGGCCATCTTTTAATAGGAAGAAAAGAACAAAGGGGAGCACGACAAGGACCGTAATAATACTAAACAAAGTGCCTATAAATCCTAAAATGTTGCTTCCAATGTTCCCTAAATAATTGGTGAAGTTATCAGCGATGTTGGAAGGATCCAAATCCTGTAAAGCTTCTTCGTTTTGAATCTGCTGTACATATTCATGCTCCATCATATCATTTGCCCATTGCTGTACATTTTGGGCATAAGCTGGAACATTGTTTACCAGATGATTAATCTGGTTCTGCAAAATGGGTCCGACCCAAACGATTAACGCTGTGAATACCCCAGCAAAGGCTGCAAATATAATAACAATAGACAGCGCTTTTGGTATCCACTTGCTTAATAGCCCTACCAGCGGGCGTAAAATATAATACAGTATGGTTCCGATGATAAGAACAGGGGCGAGAGCCCCAACCGCCTGACCTATCGGCTGGAAAATAAAACCTACTTGTGTGCCTAAAAAGATGATAAGTAAGATAAGCACAGCACTGTAGAGAAAATAAAACCACTTTGTCTTCGGCATAGTCGGTCTCCTAATATAATATTTTTATTTTTTCCTTTTCCTTTCAGTAAACTTTTTAAACTTGCTTACAAGGAGGAAGGCACCTATAAATGGTGGACAATGTACCGTGCCACACACTCTTTCCTTTTCATAGAGTATATGAAGTCTATGAGAAAGGATGGGTTTTATGTTTGGGTATAAAATGATACAAATGGTACGTGCTCATGCCTATAAGCTGGACGCTCCTCTTCGGGAGCACCTTATTCACACTTATAAACCATTTAAGCGCACGCCTTGTTTCCTCCATAGTACCTTAGAAAAACTTTTAAATAAAACAAAACGAGTAGAAGTCGTAATAGAATTCAAACAAGACTGTTATGACCTAGGATATGAGGAGCTTTGTTCCATTGTAAGCAGCAAAAGAAGGTGCAAAAACAGGCATCAATTCCCTAAAATATCCTGCTGTAGTGCAACTCTTACACCGGAAGCTATCGGCATGCTTGCTGCCCAATGTTCACATGTTAAAAAAGTGTATCTAAATAGAGAAGTGAAAGCTTTTCTTGATACGGCTATACCAGCTGCAAATGCCGGCAGTGTTACAAGAGACGAAATAGCCTTGACAGGGAAAGGAGTGACGATTGCTATTATAGATACAGGCGTAGAGGAACATCAGGATTTGGAAGGGAGAATCATAGACTTTGCCGACTTTATTGATAACCGTAACACACCGTATGATGATAATGGTCACGGCACACACGTAGCAGGCTGTGCCGCTGGTGATGGAAGGGCTTCAAACGGCCGGTACAAGGCTCCAGCTCCAGAATCTCGAATCATCGGTGTTAAGGTATTAAACAAAGGTGGGGCAGGATCACTGGAAACGGTGATGAGAGGAATTCAGTGGTGCATAGATTATAATGAAAACAATCAGGACCAGCCGATTCATATCATGAATCTATCTTTGGGAAGTGCTTCACCTAGATATGATGATGAGAGTGAGGATCCTATGGTCAAAATGGTTCAAGCTGCTTGGAAGGAAGGCATAGTGGTAGTTGCCGCGGCAGGTAATGAAGGACCTAATTCCCAGACAATTGGAACTCCCGGTCTTAGCTCTGATATTATAACAGTAGGAGCACTTGATAATCGAAATACCGAAGATCGTTCTGATGATATGATTGCAAGCTTTTCAAGCAGAGGTCCGACCATATATGGAGAAACCAAGCCGGACATTGTCGCCCCCGGTGTAAGTATTACTTCTCTTCGTGCTCCTAATTCATTTATTGACAAACTCCAAAAATTAAACAGAGTAGGGTCCCATTACTTTACAATGTCAGGAACGTCAATGGCTGCACCTATTTGTGCAGGGGTTATTGCATTAATGCTGGAAAATGATCCTTCCTTATCACCGTCTCAGGTTAAGAAACAGTTAATGGAGGGTCCCGTCTTATGGACAGATAGAGATCCAAACATTTATGGTGCTGGGTATATAAATGCAAGAAATTCCATTGATCAGCCATAAACCGTATGTATGATTAAGCTCTGTTAAAGAGAGAGTTGATTTCTTATAAGTCATTTGACTGTGAATAAAAGCTCGCAACAACTTCGGAAATAGCACGAGCAGAAGATTTCAAGCTCCTGGCTGAGGAAGCTGAGGCAATACTCGAATCATAAAAGACACCGTGAATGCGCATGAAGGGAAGCATGATGGATGCCGCGCATGTACCTTCAGGTGAAAGCGAGCGTCTTTTAAAGAAATCCAACAAAAGATGTAACAATGCATAAACAGCCTGTTGTGTTAAATATAAGACAACAGGCTTTTAGTAATTATAAAAACTGTGAAAACAATAACAATCAAGATTAGGCGCTTTCATTATCACAAACCGTATAAATCTTTTATTTGCTGTATTTGATGGTAAATGCCATCTTCTAAGGAAACAGATGGGTGAAATTTCAAGTCTTTTTTGGCTTTCGTGATATCTGCCCATGTGTGGTCAGCATCACCTGGTTGTTTAGGGGAATACATAATCGTTGCTTTTTTTCCACTGACTCTTTCGATCAGCTTGATTAATTCAAGTAAACTAATTACTGTTCCGCCCCCTATATTATACGATTCACCAGGAATTCCTTTATCCAAAGCTTGAATGTTAGCGTCGACGGCATCCGTGATGTAGGTAAAATCTCTAGTTTGTGTTCCTTGTCCGAAAACTGTAATAGGACGGTCTTCTAATATATTTTTGATAAATTGGTGAATGGCCATATCAGGTCTTTGTCTCGGACCATAAACAGTAAAATACCGTAAGGAGACAACCGGCACGTCATAGTTTTGGTGGTACAATTGGCAAAGGTGCTCTGCTGAAAGCTTTGTTACCCCATAAGGAGAATAAGGAGAAGGCAATTTTTCTTCTGTTGTTGGTCCGCTCATGGTTCCATATACCGAGGAAGATGAACCATATACCATTTTCTTGATATTACTGTCTTTCGCTGCTTCAAGCAATTTTTGGGTGGCGCGTATATTGTGATCCAAGTAGTCTTGAAATTTGATCCCCCAGCTTTTTCGCACTCCCGGCAATGCAGCCTGATGAAAAATGTATTGGTGCGTCTTCATTAGATCCTTCAAGTCAATGTTTATTAAATTTTCGTTAAGCCAATTAAACCTTTCATGACGTGCGGAGTAAACCATGTTTTTTTGTTTGGTGCGGCTATCGTAGTTATCTGTGAAACAATCAATCCCTGTAACTTCGTAGCCTTGCTTTAATAAAGAATCTACTAACGTAGAACCGATAAATCCGGCACTTCCTGTGACAAGAACTTTTGTCATGACCCTCCCTCTTTCTTCTTCACGTTGTTGGGACTACTTGGCAGTATTAAAGATGACTGGTCTGCAAAAATGCCACTTACCATGTTATTTGACTTACTGCTGCCCTTAAAGATGGTGCTTTCACCAAATACACTGTCAGAAATCACAAATGGGATATTTTTAAAATGGCAATCGTTAAGGATGATGCTGTTTTTGATGCTGCATTTTTCTATATTTGTGTGCGAGCCGATAGATACATATGGGCCGATGATAGAATCTTTAATTTTACAATTATCTCCTAACTTCACTGGCGGTATGATAATAGATCTAATGACGTTTTCATTAAATTCTTGATCATTATCATTTCCTTTGGTTTGAAGCATCCATTTGTTAGCTTCAAGCCATCTTTCCATTGTACCTACATCAGAAGTAGGTTTATCAGTTTTAACATAATTAACTTGATAGTTCTGATTGATCAGCCATTGAATAGCGTCAGTAATTTCGTATTCCCCTCTTTCAGATGGCGAAATTGAATTGACAGCTTTAAATATTAAAGGAGTAAAAATATACGCTCCAATCACTGCGAGGTTAGATTTGGGGTTGGCGGGTTTTTCTTCAATGTTGACAATCTTTCCCTCTCTAATTTCGGCAATCCCATAGTCACTAGGTTGTTTTACCTCTGTAACCAGCACTGTGCTTTGAACGTTTTTGTTAATAAAATTTTTCTTTAAAGTCTCCAGGGATTCATAAATTAGGTTGTCTCCTAACAGCAAACAAAAAGAGTCTCCTCCTATAAATATTTCTGCTTGCTTCAAGGCGTGAGCAATTCCTTTTGGATTTTCCTGGTAAATATAAGTGATTTTCACATCTTTTCGTGTTTGCATGGTAAGGTATTTAGTAAATTTTTCTTGTTCATGAGGATGAATGACGATACCTATATCCTTGATGCCAATCCTATTTAAATGCTCTATGGCGTAAACTATGACAGATTGGTTTGCAACGGGTAGTAAGGGCTTTGGTTTGCTGTATGAGAGAGGTCTTAATCTCGTGCCTTTACCGGCTGCAAGAATTAGTCCTTTCATATCTTGGCTCCTTTCCTTTTTTACGGGGCATAGAAAACTTACGAATACCCAATACCTTCATAGTGAAAGTGAAGGCTTTTCATTTTATCTGCATCTAACATGTTTCTCCCATCAAAAACGCAAGCTTGGTTCATTAAAGAATGTATTTTCTTCCAATCTAAGTTTTTGTAGTGGGGCCAGTCAGTGCATAGTAAAATAGCATCTGCGTTTTTAACGGCTTCATAGGGATAAATATTTTGAGTGACTCCTTGATTCAAATACACAGAAGATAGTTTAACAATGGGATCATGAACAGAAATCTGGGCTTTTTCATTGATCAAATTCTCCAACAAGCGAAGAGATACGGATTCCCTGATATCATCAGTGTGGGGTTTGAAGGATAGACCAAGGATTACTAGCTTTTTTCCACGTAGGGAACCTAGCCGCTTTTTTACTTTTTCTAGAAAGAATTGACTTTGATTCATATTAACCTCCTCAACTTTTTGAAGGATCTCTAAGGGAACTCCGTGCTCGAAAGCGGTCGTTGCTAATTCTCTTACATCCTTAGGAAAACATGAACCGCCATATCCAAGCCCAGCCTGCAAAAAATGCGGTCCTATTCTGGCATCGAATCCCATTCCCTTTGCTACTTGGTTTACGTCAATGGTAAGAGCATCGCACAACCTGGCTATTTCATTAATAAAAGATATTTTGGTAGCCAAAAAGGAATTTGATGCGTACTTTATCATTTCTGCCGCTTGAGAACTGGTCTGTATGATTGGACAAGACCATTGTTGGTAAAGGTTATTTAAGTCGGTTATTGCTTTATTGTCCTTACTTCCGATGACGATTCTATCAGGATAAAGAGCATCCTCTAAAGCGTTTCCTTCTCGCAGGAATTCTGGGTTCATAGCTACGCTTACTTGTGAATGGTTGTTTTTGCTTTCTGCAATCCATTCCTTTACTTTTTCGGTCGTGCCAACTGGAACCGTGCTTTTAACAACAACAGTTTTTTCCTTATTCATATACTGGCCAATCATCTTTGCGGCAGCTTTCACATAGGTTAAATCTGCCTTTCCACTTTCCAGGGAGGGTGTACCTACAGTGATAAAGATAATGTCACTGTTTTCAATGGCTGATTTAGAGTCTGTGGTAAAAAGAAGTCGTTTGTTTGATAGGTGTTTTATCAGCATTTCATCTAAATTTGGCTCATAAAAGTATAGTTGCCCACTATTTAAGGAGTCTATTTTCCTTTTATCAACGTCAAATCCAGTTACTTTGTGACCAGCTTGGCACAATGCTAATGCGGTAGTTGTACCTACATATCCCATTCCTATAAATAATACATCCACGAAAGTCCCACCTCTTTTTTCAGGGATTGCTATTATTTTATTAGTGAAGCTGCTAGGAGAAACGGCGGATACCGCTTGGTTTAAAAAATTACTAAGTGCTTCCCTGTTCATAGGCAAGTAGCTTTCTTCTCCAACATTCTAATCGGGTGATATTCCTATTTTTCTTAAATCTCCTAGAAGTCTAAGCTTTCTCTTTCTGGCTGAATAGCATGGAAAAGAAGACTAAACATGACTTCATACAGGAAAGGAGACGACAGGATTGGGAAAAGTAATTCATTTAAATCTAAGAGTTGATCCTACTCAATATATCCCTCAAATAAGGAATGTGCCGCGCTATGATTATATTCATTTAGTCAGGCAGCCCAAATATATGGTTGATCTATCTTTATTAAATGATAAAGTTCACTACCTTAATGAAATATTATCTCCCCAGACATTTGTGAAGGAGCAGGGGGTTTCTCTGCTGCATGCCCATCATGGCCAGCTCGGTTTATTATTAATTCCATTTAAAAAAGAAACAAATCTTCCGTTGGTGACAAGCATTCGAGGTGTTGATGCAACATTAGCGGACAATAGGATCGGTTATTATGAAAACATGAAAATGCTTTTTGAGGAGGGAGAACAGTTTTTTCCGGTCTGTAACTATCTAGCAGAAAGAATCAGGGCATGGGGATGCCCATCTGAAAAAATAAAAGTACTCTACGGGGGCGTAGACCTAAGCCAATACACTTATCGCCCGCCAAACAATAGTGATTCTTTAAATATTATCTCAGCGGGAAGGCTTGTAGAAAAAAAGGGACACCATGTGGTCATGAAGGCTTTTGACAAAATTAGAAAAGACTATCCTCATGCTTCCTTAACAGTCATAGGAAGCGGTAGAGAGGAGGAATATATTAAGTCTTTAGCCTCCCAGCTTACTCTTGGGGACTCTTTTAAACTGATTCAGCATGTATCCAAGGACAAAGTAAGAGAATATATGAGTAACGCTGATTTATTTTGCGCAGCCAGCTTAGAATCCTCTGATGGAAACGTGGAAGGCATTCCTAATACGATCAAGGAAGCCATGGCGATTGGATTACCTGTAATATCTACTACCCACGCGGGCATTCCTGAGATCATTACTCATGAACAGGACGGAATACTAGTACAGGAAAATAATGTAGAAGAGCTGGAGCAAGCCCTTCGGAATATGATCGAAAATAGAGAAAAATGGGAGACGTATACTTCTGCAGCCAGAAAAGTAGTGGAGGAAAGGTTTGACCAGGAAGCCCAGCTCCTCGAGCAGGCAAAGTATTACGATGAGTTGTTAAAAGGGAAATAAATAAAAGACTTGACGATTGTTTCATAATCATCACGTGTACAGAGAGAAGAAATATAATCTTTGGAAGGAGAATGGTTCTTAAAGGAGGAGGATAAGATGGAAGACTTCACTTCTATTACGGTGAGTAAAGGAGAAAAAATGCTGGAAATTCACAACCCTACCAGCTTTCCATTAATCGGAATGGGTTCCCAAGGGGCAGTGTTTAAGCTGTCAGAGGAAAAGTGCGTTAAGATTTACGAGGACCCCGTACAGGCTGAAATGGAAGGAGAAGCGTTAAAAGCAGGCCAGCATTTGCCGTTTATGCCTAAACTTTATGAGACGGGGCAAAATTATATTGTCATGGAGTATTTTAACGCCCCCAACCTAAAAGAGTATTTGAAGAACTGTATGTTTATGCCGGAAAATATAGCAAGAAAATTATTAGATATACTTGATGGGTTGAAAAGCGCCGGGTTTACTATGATTGATGCACCACTTCGCCATATTTTTGTTATGGAAAACGAAGAGTTGAAAGTAGTGGACCATGTGAACGGCTTTAAAAGAAATCATCCTGTGCCGCTGAAGCTTTTACGAGATTTAAAAATTATTCTGTTGAAAGAGTCCTTCTTAATGCACGTAAAAAAACTCGACCCAGTAACATATACCGAATGGGATGATTTTTTCAACAAAAACCAGATGGATTTCAGAGATATAGTTGTTGGGTCAAAAGGACCAGACGGCGGGGTGAAAGTGGACAGCGCTATTTCACTTCCCCTTATTGGTAAAGGTCACCAAGGAGCTGTTTATCGAATCGCGGAAGATAAATGCGTGAAAATTTACGGGAAATTAAATCACGCAAAAGAAGAACAAAATGTATTATTATCAAGTCAAAACCTTCCTTTTATTCCTAAAGTGTTTGAGACTCAACCAAACTATACAGTCATGGAATACTTGCTAGGACCTGATTTAAACAGCTTTCTAAAAAAACAACGATTCCTTTCTATAGAGATTTCAAAAAAACTCCTTGATATGCTGGTAACGATGAAAAATAATGGGTTTAAACAAATCGATGCGCCTCTTCGCCATATAATCATCACAAAAGATGGATTCAAGTTAATTGACCACGTTTATTCCTTTCAACGGGAACAAAGTAAGCCTCTGGAGCTGTTTGAAAACCTTAGTGAAAGGAAGTTTCTAAGTGACTTTATCGATCATGTTAAAGAGCTGGATCCTAAATTGTACTCTGATTGGAATGGACCAGAACTTGAATTTTTCCTGGCGCAGGAAACAGAGGAGCAGCCTGAAACCTTAAAACAAGATCAAAGCAGCATTCTTTCCAACAAGAAAACAGCTGGTAAGGCTTCGGAGGGAGCTTCTCGTGAATTCATTAAAAATAAACCAAAAGGTAACACAATGTCCGGTGAAAAAGACAACTCAAAGAAGAAGGCTAAGAATAAAACTAAACAATCCTTGAACAAAACTGAAGGAAAGAAGAAGGATGGTGTGGCAAACACAACATCTGAACCTGCAGAAACGGATAGAAAGAACAGAAGAAGAAACAATGTCAGACAATTGCTGAAGGCAGCTATGGTGATGAATGATATCATGAATGACCACAATAACAATAATAGCAAGTAAAGCATAAAAAGGGAGAAATAACCCCCTGCCGAAACATGGCGGGGGGTTTTTATTGTCTAGTTAGAGGGACCAAATGCTTTTTTAGGTAGTGCTATATGAATACCTTTGTTTTCATTCACTACTTGAGTGACTGAAAAGTCTGCTGCCACACTTAAAAAGGAATAAGCATCTTCTTCTGTCATTCCATGAAAATCATGAAGGAAACGTATCGCTTCTAATGATCCGATGCGTGCAGCCTCATCTAAATCCTCATGGAAAGCATGAATGATCCACGAATCAGAGGTTTCAAGAAGTGGAAGAGAGAAGGAGAAATCCTTGCGGACCGTTACGCGAAGTAAACAATTCAAGGATCCTTCTACGGCAGTCCCGCTTAGCTCACAGTCTCCTTGTGTTAAGTGGGCATCACCTAAGGAAAGAAGGGCACCTTCATTAAATACTGGGTAATACATGGTTGTGCCTGCACCTATTCTCCAATTATCTATATTTCCTCCATGAAGATAAGGTGGAATGGTGTTGACCGGACCTTCTTCAGCAGGTGCCACTCCCATTGTCCCTATATGGAGACGAGCAGGAATCTGCACGTTACTAAGTGCGGGCACTCTATTCACTTCGTCAGGCAGGAGTATTCGGCCGTTTATATCATAGGTGCCCGGATAGTCGTAGGCAAATTTTGTCGTTAACCATTGTCCTTTAGGATCAATTTCATAGATGGTCACTCTTTCTTTTTTATCAAACTCATCATATAAAAATCCCCAGGGAGCTGTTACATTCGAGCCGTAGGGTACTCTTGGAGCCAGATCCAGAATCTCAACTTCAAGCATATCTCCAGGCTCAGCATCTTTTACGTAAATCGGTCCTGTTAAAAGGTGCGGACCTGGAGAACGTTTTTCTTCAGGTATTGAATGGTATATTTCTTCTGTACCTTCATCCATCATTAAATCAGGAGCATCACCAGCATGGTGTGTTACGGTTTCCACATAGACAAGGTCGCCGGAATCGACTGTCAGTGCCGGAGAAAGAGACTTATCGAAATAGCCCCAATGGACTGTATTGGATGAGGCTTTAAGAGTATGGTAATTTGCGTCGGTAAGTGACGATAATAGTGAAGCACGATTGTGAGGAAATCTCATAAATGCCCTCCTGTTCATCAAGGTAAAATAGGTAGAACCAAATTACAGATCTCTTGCTTTTTTACCCTCTGTTCTTAAAGGGATAAACCAGGGAAATAGAAAATACTCAGGACAATGGTAAGGGGTAAGGGGTTTAATCTGTTATTTCTCAGGATATAGGGTATGAAAGAAGCAAGTAAAGGAAAGGAGGCTGGGGCCTATGCCTTGGGATATGAATGATTATCCTTCATCCTGGAAAAATTTTGAGAAATCAGTGCGTAAAAAGGCAATTGAAATAGGGAATGCCATGCTTGATGAAGGATACAGTGAAGGAAGAACCATCCCAATTGCAACAGAAAAGGCAAAGGAATGGCATGAAAATGCATCATCAAAGGAAGTCGAGGACTTCTTGGAAGAGGGCAATACTCAGAAACGGTCAGAAGAAGGAAAAAAATACGAGGATCGCCCTGAGTTAATGGAAAGATCAGAATTGGTCACGCCTCATGATAATGGTTGGGCTGTTCAGGCAAAAGGAGCAAAAAAACCAAGCGAAGTTTTCAGCGATAAAACAGAAGCTGTTAAGCGTGCAAAAGAAATAGCAGAAAATAAAGGAACAGAAGCTGTCATAAAAAAAGAAGATGGCTCTATCGAAGATAGGTTCTCCTATGGCAGAAATGAATAACATTGCCTTCCTGAAGTATCTTCAGGAAGGTTTTTTTAGTGGAAAAACAAACTTTAATTTACAAAAAAGCTTATCAACCTTTAAAATTTTTAGAAAATTGCTAATGTATGTTTTAAAATTTTCAAGCAAGGGAATGTTTTCCAGGTAATAGATTATATCCTTGAAAGGGGGCAAAAGCGAAGGGATCATTACAATAATTTTCTTAAACGGATGGGAGAGATTTTTTTGGCTAAAAAGTTTCTGGTAACTGGTACCTCACTCACTTTGGCAGCAGTGCTCACTTTCGCCCCTTCAGCAGCAGGAGCGTCGTCCGCGTCGGATGTACTTAAGCAATCAGGAGAAGCAATGAAGGACATAAACAGTTTTTCGACCACAATTGATATTCATCAAACGATGAATGACCCTCTAGGGGAACAGACAGAAATTTCTTCTTATATTGAACAGGATATTATTATAGAACCATTTGCTTTATGGCAGAAAGAAACAACCTTGATAGAAGAGCTTGGAGAAGAAATAACGCTGGAGTCCTACTGGACCGAAGAGGGAATGTATCAGGAAGAGCCTGATGGCAGCTGGGTCAGACTCCCGGCTGATGATTTTGGAGATTTACAAGATCTCCACCAAAGTCCTGACCAGCAACTGGCAGAGGCTGAAGCCTTAGGGGAAGAAATGGTTCTCCACGAAGAGAATGATCACTATCTTCTCACATACGAAGGAGACGGAGAAGAACTGTGGGACATTGCTCAGCAAACAATGAACGGGAACGGTCAAATGGGCAGTGAAGAAGAGATGGAACTGCTTGATGAAATGATGGATGAGATGATGGAAGAAGTCTCCTTTAATGACTTTACCTTTGACTTAAAAATCGACAAAGACACGTATTATCTTACAGAAATGTCTATGGATGTGGATATGGATATAGCACTGGGGCTTGAAGAAGGAACAGAAGATGTGATAAACATTCAGATGTCCATGGTGATGAGTCTTCATAACTTTAATGGAGTCGATGCTGTGGTTGTCCCTGATGAGGTAAAAGAAAGTGCTGTAGAATTTGACGAACTACTTGATGAGCAGCTTGAAGAGCACGGTGAAGAAGAAGGAGGATCTCTTCCTGATACGGCCACTACCAATCCTTTTTTCCTGTTTACGGGTATTGCTTTAAGTGCAGTGGCAGGATTGATCTTGTTGGCACGCCGCACCCGGGAAGTAAAGGTGTAAGTAGAATAATAAAAGAGGCTGGAACAAAACCCGGCTAAATAGAAGGGCCTTCACCGTCGGTGAGGGCCTTACTTATATTATAATTCTGGTGGTTGATTGTTAAAAATACACTCGCTTGTGTCTAAACACAAAATGGATGCCTTCTAATAATGAATCAAGTGTTTATCCGATGGATCTAGTCTCTAACCTTCAAGAGAATGACGTTGCTTTTGCTGTCAACGATTTCGGGGAAGTCATGCTGGATCTTTACATTGTTTTAAAAAGAGATGAAAAAGGAATACTGATTCAAGATGTGAAAGGAGGAAGCTGCTCATGAAAGCGTTAGCTGTAAAAGAAGGCGGGAATATTGATAACTTACAAATTATGGATGTAGATAAGCCGGTTCCAGGTTCCGGGCAAGTAAGGATTAAAGTTCACTTCTCTGGTTTAAACCCGGTTGATTATAAGCTTATTGAAAACCCACTGCCTGAATGGGAGTTTCCCCATATCTCGGGACTGGATATAGCAGGGGAAATTGATGATGTTGGTTCTGAGGTAAGCGGATGGTTTCCTGGAGATAAAGTCTTCTACCATGGCAGTATGGTTCACCAAGGCGGGTTTGCTGAATATACAATTGCAGACCCTGGTGTGCTGGCACCCTTGCCTGACGGATGGTCCTGGCAAGAAGCAGCGGCTCTTCCTACAGCCGCTTTAACCGCATATCAGTCTTTGTTCCGAAAAGTACCGATTCAAAAGGGGCAGAGCATTCTGATTCAAGCTGGAGCCGGCGGAGTGGGAGGATTCGCAATACAGTTTGCCAAGATGGCCGGGCTTAACATTATCACAACCTGCTCCCCAAGAAATGTTGATCATGTTAGGAAGCTTGGAGCAGATAAAGTAATTGATTATAACCGGGAAAATGTAATAAAAGAAGTGCACAAATATACAAACGGCAGGGGAGCCGATATCATTATGGATATGGTAGGTGAAAAGACAGCTACGGAGGCGCTTGATATGCTTACTTTTAACGGGCACTTGGTTTCCATTGTGGACTTTCCCGATCTCACTCAGTACCAGCCAAAATCAATAGCTCCTTCCATTCACGAAGTAGCCCTCGGCTTTGTCTACAGGACAGACGATGAGTACCAAAAAGCTGACCTTGGAAAAATGGCAAGGGAAATAGGAAAGCTAGCTGAAGAAAACAAAATTGATCCTTTGCTTGAAGAAGAAATACTGCTTGAAGACGTACCTGAAACTTTATACAAAATAAAAAAAGGGCATGTAAGGGGAAAGATTGTTGCCAGAATCTCTTAAGAAAAACACTAGAAGAGATAACAAGAAGTAAGTGGTTTTATTTAAAATGCTCTTTTAAAAAGGCTGCCAGCAAATGGCAGCCTTGTTTTATTCAAGATTCTTACATTCTTCATAAACTCGCTCGTAGTCCTCAGTTTTGTCCGCCACAAACTGTTCATTCTTATAAACAAGCTCTCTATTTTTGTTAATTAAAAAGCAGGAGCGTTTCGCAATTTCGTCTTTTTCATCATAAACGTTGTATTTTCTGGCAGTTTCTTTATGCCAGTCGGATAACAAAGGGTATGGCAAGGTTCCAAGGGTAGTTTCAAAAACATTTTGGGCAAATATATGATCCACGCTAATTCCAAGAACTACAGTATCATTGTCTTCAAACAAATCATATTCCTCTTTCCAAGAGGTTAGTTCTTTTATTCAGCCAGGGGTAAAAGCTAATGGGAAAAAGACTAATAATATATTCTTCTTGCCTTCAAAGTCCGACAGAGCAATATCCTCCCGGTCTGTAGAAGGCAAGGAAAAATCCGGCGCTTTATCTCCGATAGTAAGACCCATTATATCAACTCCTTTTAATAATCTTCTATTTTTGTTCCCATCTACGTGGGATATTAACCTTCTTCTGAGTGATTTACCCCTATTTAATGAGTAAAAATGAAAAAAAGCACCCGTTTCCGGTGCTTTCTATGCTTAGATCGAAGGGGTGAATCCTTCCTGATCAAGATATTCTACGGCTTCTCCGTATGTCGTGAATGTACCATCAAGCTGCAATCCGGCATATACATTCCAAAGCTCTCCTTCAGTTACGAGCATGAGAACCTGTCCTTCATCATTGATCCATTTTTCAGCTATTTCTTCTTCTTCTTGTTCATCGGGTTCAGTAAGAGAGGCAATTGATTTCCTGATCAATGAAGAAAGTTCCTCGGAGGAAAATTCACGGATATTAACCATGCCTTTTGAATCTGTTGGATAATCAGCAAGCTCTCCAGCGTAAACGAACCCGTTCCCATTTGGGTGCAAATGGTATATGACGTTTTTTTTGTCTGTCATGCTCTCTTCAAACTGATAATTTACTCGTCCCAAAGAAACATCATGTCTTGTTAACTCGGGGAAATTGTTTTCAATTAATTGTATTTTCTCTTCGAATGTTAACATATGGACTCCTTTTTTGTTTTTACATTTTGTTTTTAATTGTAACCCAGACTCTGGCAGCACTTTTTACTATTGATCATTTAGAAAAAATATTTTTCCTGGAGGAAGAATGGCCTGGTATTGTTTACCTTCTATAGTATTAACCATTTGTTCTGAGATAACAACCTCAAGCATGATGCTTCCTATTTCAATAACCGCCTGTGTCTGGTAGATCCCTGCCACGATATGTTTTATAGAGAAGTCAAATTGATTTATTGCCTTTTGTGAACTTCTTGGTGTAAATAATATATCTTCCCCACGAATGCCAATATGAGAAAAGGACGAGACGGGTGGTTTCTCATTTGTCTTCAGCGAAACCCCTCCAACGGTTACTTCCTGGGAAGGTTGATCATAACCATGGATAGGAAAAATATTTTTGCAGCCAATAATGCGTGCGGCAGAAGTCGTTTTTGGCTTACGGAGCACGTCATCCTTTTCCCCTGCCTGGATCACTTTTCCCTCGTGGTAAATAAGGACACTATCTGATAGTCGGTAAGCTTCCTCCATATTATGGGTGACAAGCAAGACAGTTCCAGAAAAATTTTCTTTTATCATGTGAAGAAGTTCTTGCTCAAGGGAATGCTTTACGTGGTGATCGAGGGCAGAAAAAGGTTCGTCTAATAACAGAATATCAGGTTCTGTTATCAGCGTTCTCCCTAGTGCTACTCTCTGTTTTTGCCCTCCGGATAATTGTGAGGGGTAATGATTTTCATAGCCCGCAAGCTCAAGCTTGTCAATCATTTTCATAGCTTTTGCTCTACGATTTTTTTTATCTTCCCTCTTTAATCCGTATTGAATGTTTTGTGCAATCGTTAAATGGGGAAATAAAGCATAATCTTGAAAAACGTAGCCAATGTTTCTCTTATTTGGTTTCAAATTGATGTTGTTTTTTGATTGAAAAACAGTTCGCTTATTTAGAATGATCTCTCCGCTGTCAGGCTTTTGAAGCCCTGCTATGCATTGCAGTGTCAGACTTTTGCCGCACCCTGAAGGGCCAATAATTGCTGTGATCTGATCACCAGTTTCAAAGTCAGCTTCTAAAGTAAAGTTTTTGAGCTCTTTTGTGATCGATACTTTTAACATGTATGTTACCTGCTTCCTATCGACATTCTTTTTCCTAAGCGGTTAATAATATAAAGGACTGCCACAGAAACAACAGTCATAATAAGAACAAGAAAGTTGGCAAGTTCTCTGTCTCCTGCCAGAAGTGCATCATAGATGGCAATAGGCATAGTCATTGTTTCATTTGGTATGCTTCCTGCAACCATTAAAGTTGCACCGAAGTCCCCAAGAGCCCTGGCGAATGAAAGCGTTATTCCTGATACAACTCCTCTCCAGGACAAAGGGAGGATGATCGTGAAAAAAATGTTAAGGTCAGACCTGCCAAGTACTTTTGCTGCACTGATAATGGAAGAATCAATGCTTAAGAAGGCATCCCGTGCAGATTTGATAAAAAAAGGGATGGAAACAATTAAAGCAGCGATCACTGCGCCTGTTGGAGTGAAAACCAGGGTAATGTTAAACTGATCTTCCAGATAGCTTCCAAGAGGACTCTGACGTCCGAGAAGGACTAACAAATAATAACCTAACACAGTCGGTGGCAGGACAACAGGAAGAGTAATGAGTGTATCAATGAAATCAGCAGTCTTCCCTTGGGAACGGTGCAGGTAATAGGCAACGGGAAGTCCGATGAGGAACGCTAAAAGAGTGGCTGTTAAAGCCACTCGAAGGGAAAGAAACAAAGGAAACAAATTCAACTCTTCCATCTATTGATTCTCCTCAGGTACGACAAAACCATAGCTCTCCATGATAGGTTTTCCTGTGGGCCCTTTAATAAATTCCAGAAAGTTCCGTGCTTCTGTTTCTGCATTTGTTCCATCAATCACAGCAATCGCTTGTTCCAAAGGATTGTGAAGACTTTCATCTATCAAGTGAAACTCGTAATCTTCTTTTGGGGCCAAAGATAGAGCAACGATTCCTGCTTCAGCATTTCCTGACTCAACAAATGATAAAGCATCTGAAATGTTCCTTCCATATACCAGTTTGTCATCCATTTCCTCCCATATTCCAGCTGATTCGAGAGCCTCTTTTGCTGCAAGCCCATACGGGGCATGCTCAGGATTAGCGATGGAAAGGCGTCTAATGTCATCGGTGTCTAATTGATTAATTTCTTCCGCTGTGAAAGAGCTGTCTTCGTGATAGACGATACCGATACGCCCAATGGCGTATAATTCTTTCGTTCCGTCTACCAGCATATTCTGATCATCGAGACGATCGATAAATTCAATGTTAGCGGCAGCAAATACATCAAATGGAGCCCCGTTTTCAATTTGGTCAGCCAACTGCCCGGTCGAGCCAAAGGAAAAGGTGACAGGTGTACCTGTTTCTTCCTCAAACGCCAAACCTACCTCTGAAAAAGCTCTGTGCAAATCAGAAGCAGCGGCTATGGTTAATTCATTGCTGGTTTCATCCTGTGTTTCTTCGGGGCTGCATCCTGCAGCGATGATAAGCAGGAGGCTGGTTGCTACACCAATATAAATAAATTTCATACTTTTCTCCTTCATTGTGACGGTAGAATAATAGTGTCCTACATGTTATTATATTATTTCCTAAGGGAAGTGAACAAGCTCTTTTCCAGCCAGGGGGCTAGGAGAGTTCCTTTTCATAGATTATTATAGTAAAATAGTTTCTGAAGATGCCAAATGGCCCCGTAGCTCAGAGGATAGAGCGTCGGTTTCCTAAACCGTGCGTCGCAGGTTCGATTCCTGCCGGGGCCGCCAACAAGTTAGACTCCCGCATAGACCCGATTCGCCTTAACGTTAGGCTAAATGAAATGAAAGTCTACAGGTCACTAGTAACCGAATAAAACAAACCAAGAAGCGTTTCTTTACGTAGTAACATTCAACTTACGTGAAAGGACGCTTCTTTTTTTCTGTTGGCAACTAAACAGCAAGGAAAGTTAAGAAATTGCTTACCGCTGGAATGTACCGTAAACCGATAACTACGGGAACACAGTGCCAGGGGAAGTTATGAGAATTAATCTGTACCATTAAACCCTGAATAAGATTAATTTTGATAACTTCCTTCCTGATAACTTACCTAGCGTTACAGATGAATACTTTGAACACCTGGCTTTTGAAAGCTAAAGGTGATGACATATTAGTGTAGAGGACTTGCCGTTTGTGTCTTTTAGGTGTGAGATGGCAACTAATCTTATAACAAAAGAAAAGGCGAGGGGCAGCAGTTACTATAGTAATCTGCCTAATCTATGTCGTCCCCGCCAGTATTGTATTTCTTATATAATCACTCAAACAACATTCTTGCACGTTGTCATCACATCGTGAAGGGATGTTGTTTTGCTTTTTAGGCCAGGGACAGGTGTGATTCTAGTTGAATATCTAGCAAGCAATAAAGCGGAAAACCAAAATCAGCGGCAAAGACCTTTTTTTATAAAAATGGATGATAGCTTAAAGCATGTCTAATGTTTCTTACATAGTATATCTAGTGAAAGAGGGCCCCTTTCTACGCTTTAGAGAAAGGAGGAGTCTAACATGGTTAATGTAGTTACCATCGTATTAGTATTACTTCTATTGCTTGCACTGCTAGTAGCAGTCCTGCTAGGAACAGAGAACCAGCAGCAAATTATTATAGATGCAATCGTTGCTCTGTTAAGTAATAACAATAACGGATAGTGACTGATAAGCTCAAGGAAATAACCTCTTTTATGCTCACCCATAGAGAAACAGTGTCTATGGGTTTTTTTATTTCCGGCATATTTTTCTCAGATCCTAAGATAGTGACCTATTACCTGAAAGGGACAGTTACATATAATAGGTAGCGACATGTTTAGTGAAATACGAAAGGAGTGTAGGCAGCAAATGGATGAAAAGGAACTTCTTAAAAAAGCGGAGAATCTTGTAAAAGACAAGGAAAACCTTGATATGAACGAGCTTATTGGGCTTTCCTACTCATTGTTTAATGAACTGAATAACTCAAGTAGCAGTGAAAATAAAGAAAATAATCAAATTGGCAGTGAAAATAAAGAAAGTAAACAAAAGAAAGGGGGAAAAAAGAAAAAGAAGAAATCAGGGGGGAAAAACAAAAAATCAAAAAAGGAAGAGACTATTGTAAATCAAACGAATGCCCATGAGCTGGCACAACCAAGAAAAGAAAGCAGTGTCAGCCCCACAAAAGCAGCAAATGCAGGCAGTGGGGAAGGTGACAGAAGAGACCGGACCCTCAAATTATTAACGATTGCAAGCCTTTTTAACGGAGGAAATCAATCTCTATCCAAGCTGCCCTCCGGGATGAATTTGAATTTGATGGATACAATCAGTAAGACAGGTGTAAATGTAAGCAATTTATCACCAGAGCAAATCAAAACCTTTCTAAATGGAGCCGCAACGTTTATAAGTAACAATGTACAAAGCCAATCTAAAAACAATAATAATGAGTAGCGAAAAAGGCAGCAGAAGGAGACTGCTGCCTTTACTTCTTCACTTTTACTAATTGATACCCTTCTTTTTCACGGATGTATTCCATGCTTTTTTTGTATGAGCTGAAGGTCTTCACATCTGTATGAATACCGTTATTGGCAAAGTCTTTGGCTACATCGACTGGAAATCCTGCAAAGATGGGGGTTGCCCCAATAAGCCGGAGAGCTGAAGCGATATGGGAAAAATAAAATGCAACTTTTTCGTCTATGTTTTTACTTACACCTGTAAAGTCAAATATAATAAACTGACTGCGATGTTTTACACAGTTTAAAAGAATCTTCTCTCTCATCGTCTCGAACCTGTGCTCGCATAAAGTGCCGGTTAGAGGAACAAGGAGGGTCGACTCAACCTCGGTGTTAATAATAGGAGCTGACAGCTCTTCTATCATTTCCTGGCCTGCCTTCACTTCCCGTTCATATTCGGTCACATCTTTCCATGTGAGGATAAACCCTTTGACTTCTCCATTACGTCCTTTCAAGTGGTCTACCACAATGCTTGCTTCAAAACGATTAAATAATGAGATACCTGCTTTGTGGGGAAACTCTCCCTTTTCTAAAATGTCTCTTTGTTTCTCGCCATGAAAAGTGGAAATGTTTATTCCTATAAATTGTTCCGGGTCATTTATATTAACAAATGGACCGATATCTCTCATTAATTCTTTGGCAGCTTCATTCATCCAGATAAGTTTATAGGAAGTGTCAGCGATTAAAATGTTTTCACCGACTGTATTCAATACTTGATATATATCTAAATCCTCAAAAAGTGAAGATGATTTGCCCATGTTTTCTTGTCCACTCCTCATTATTTTGTTTCATTTATGATAAAAAATATTTTATTTTAACCATTATAGCAAGAATCCAAACAGTTATCTCTTATATAATAACAGAAGAATAATAGATTGCATTCTAGCTGAGAAAAAAATTCTGCAGCTGTATAGTGCACAGAGAAAAACCCTTAAGGCTTTCACCTTAAGGGTTTTTCCTTCCTATTCAAGGTTAACACGTGATAAAGGTTCAGATGCCGGCCCTTCAATGACCTCCCCGGAAACAGAAAATCTTGAACCGTGACAGGGACAATCCCAGCTTCTTTCACCATTATTCCATTCAAGCTCGCATTTCATATGTGTACATGTCGTATCAACTAATAGGAGTTCTCCTTTTTCGTTTCTGTATGCTCCTGTACGTTTTCCCTTTATATTAACGACGGCGCCTTCATCCTTTTTAAGTTCATCAAGTTTAATGCTTCCTCTTTCGAGATGAGATTTCACAAATTGGGAAGCTACATCAACGTTTTCTTTAATAAAACTTTTTCCGTCTTTCAGCTCTAAATGAGAACGGGTAGGGGCAAACAAGTCAGCAAAACGATTTGGTTTATCTGTAATCAGGTCTGTTAATAACAAGCCGGCAGCCATGCTGTTGGTCATTCCCCATTTTTTAAAGCCGGTTGCGACAAATATATTGGGTTTTCCTGAAACAGCCTGGCCGATATAAGGCACTTCATCTAGGGTAGTTAAATCCTGAGCTGACCAGCGGTAGGGTACAGACTGTACTCCAAAATGCCTGTCAGCAAACGCTTTAATGTTATTAAAGTGTTGCAAAGTATCTTCGCTTTTCCCGGTTTTATGGTTTTCCCCTCCAAATATAGCCAGCTTTTCTCCATTAATCTCAGTGTGCCTTAAGGAAAAACCGGGTTCATCTACACCTAAATACATTCCTTCAGGGACTTCTTTTTCTGTCTTTACTGCCATAGCGTAAGATCTTTCCGGATGAAGCCTTGAGAAATAAAAACCTGTCGTGTCGTCAAAAGGGAAATGAGAAGCCATGACTGCCTTGTCGCAAGTAACGCTATAATTGTTTCTGGTTTCTACTTTTATAGAATCATCATTTCCTTTGAGGTTGACAGCCGTCGTATTTTCGCAAATGAGTCCCCCGTTTTTAATGATTTCAGCAATGAGTGTCTGTAAAAACTTCACTGGGTGGAAGTGGGCTTGATCAGGCATTTTTAGTACAGCCTTCGTATCAAATGGAAGAGGTGAATCATAAATAAGCTCCCCTGGAATATCCAACTGCTCGTAAGCTTTTTTCTCTATTTCAAGCTGCCGTTTTCCATCATCAGTGCCAGCGTGAAGGTACGCGTCTTGATTCTTATAGTCACAATCGATCTCATGTTCAGAAATAAGAGACTTTATTGTGTTCATGGCCTCAACCTGAGCTTTGTAATAAAGCCTTGCTGTATCCTCCCCTTCATTTTTTATTAATTTATCATACATTACGCTATGTTGAGCGGTTACCTTGGCTGTAGTGTGTCCAGTCGTTCCGTTTAAGAGGACATCTCCTTCCAGCAGGGCAACCTTCACACCTTCTTTCGTTAAAAAGTATGTCGTTAGAATGCCAGCCATACCCCCGCCAATTACAGCTGTCTCTACTTGAATATCCTCTTGTAACGAAGGGAATTCCCTTGTTGCCTCGTGTTCTCTCCAATAAGAGGAAGAGTAATTTGGTATGTTGTTGTCTTGTTCTGATTTCATTTTAAATTCCTCCTTTCAGCTAATGCTCTATACCCTTGCTACTATTTGTTAATTCATATCTTCTGCTGTTTACTTGAAAATAAACATAAAAAGTAACCAAATTGAAGGGAACCCAACATTGCAATATCATGGAAAAGGAAGAAGTGTTAGTTTTGCTTCTTTTTTTGTTGGAAGTCATAATAGTGTACAAGATTGATCTTGTAAAAGGAGGGGACAAGCAATGAGAAAGATGAAACCAGCTGTTATTTTGTTGTCTTTTTTGACCGCTTATTTTACCTTTCCTAAGGCAGCTACAGCTGATTTAAAAATGCAGAAAGAGAAAGGATGTTACAAGTAAATGGATAGATCCTCCATAAAGTACTTAACACCGAGGGAGAAAGCAACCATTCAAGATCTGAACAGAAAACTTCAAAATGCTTCTTCAGGAGAAGAAAAAGAAGAATTTGAATTTCTTATTGCAGCAATCATGAAAGCTGGCCTTGATCGAATGAAGGAAGATAAGTAAAGAGTCTTGTACTATTTCGAATTCTTGAAGTATATTACATTTTCCTAACAAAATGCCTCTATGGCGCCTCCTGTTGAATTTTCTTGCTAAGCTTAATAGTATAGATAGGAGGAAGGATATATGAGTGCATATTTAATTGATCCTGTACATAAAGAAGTTCATCACACTTCTTTTATAGGTGATCAATGTAAAATTCTCCAAATATCGTTAGAAAAAAGAGTGAAGGAATACTCCAGCGAAGTGGTGGAGTCACTTTGCGAAAATAATGGATTCAAAAGATGCACCTGCTGTGAAGGACTCAAAATCAAACAACCAGTATCCTTTGCTAGTGTTAAAGGAGAAATACCTTCTTAAGGAAGGCATATATGAAAAAAGACAGCTGCTCATAAGGAATGGCAGCCGCCATAAGAGTGTGAGTCCGGGGATTGATCGGATTCATGCTCTTTATTTTTGCCTTACCTTCTACATCATGGTTGTTAAAAAAGACTCATTTTTTCTTTTATAAAAGGAAATAACGTTTTTTCCTGTAACTGTATTATGTATGGAAAGATTATCACCTACATTTATGAATGGGGGAGATTGTTATTAAAAAAGAAGTTCGATTAATACCTTATCGTGTTGAAAAGGTAATGGAAAAAGCAGATGAGAAGATACCTAAAGGGATAGAAATGATCCAGGCACCAAAGCTGTGGGAAAAAGGATACAAGGGAAAAGGGTGCGTGATAGCCGTGCTCGATACCGGCTGCCAGCCAGACCACCCCGACCTTAAAGGAAGGATCGTTGGCGGAAAAAATTTCACAGAGGATTATGGAGGAAGTACGGATAATTTCTCAGATAATCAAGCACATGGAACTCATGTAGCGGGAACAATAGCAGCCTCCTTAGATAACCAGGGGGTGGTGGGAGCTGCGCCTGAAGTGTCGCTATTAATTCTTAAAGTATTGTCCGGCGAAGGATACGGTTCTTATCAAAGTATTATTGACGCCATCCATTATGCTATCGACTGGAGAGGGGAAAATGGTGAAAGAGTAAGAGTCATCTCTATGTCCTTAGGAGGTCCAGATGACATTCCAAGCATGCATGAAGCTATTAAAAGAGCTATAGAGCATAATATTCTTGTCGTATCAGCAGCGGGGAATGAAGGTGACACTAATGAAGAAACAACAGAAATTGCTTATCCGGGATACTACAAAGAAGTAGTCCAGGTAGGAGCGGTTGATAGTAAAGGAAACCTCGCTCCTTTTACAAATTTCAATGATGAAATTGATTTGGTTGCTCCAGGGGTGGATGTATTGTCGACGTATCCAGGCAGCTCGTATGCCAGGTTATCAGGCACCTCTATGGCCACACCTCACGTTTCAGGAGCCGCTGCCTTGCTCATCAGCCAATGTGAAGACGCATTCCGGAGAGAATTAACAGAAGCGGAGATTTTTGCCCAATTAATTAAGCGAACCGTTTCCCTTGGAAACAGTCCGGTTATGGAAGGAAACGGATTACTGATTTTAGACAAAGATGAACGGTTTTTCACTACATGACATATGGTTTATGAACTTCAACCCTGCAGCATTGTAAAGATCCCTACAAAGCTGGAGGGTTTTTCATTTCTGCACAGATGATACAATAGAAGACGTTATACTCATATAAATCCAGGAGTCAGGAGGAGTTGTGGTGAAAGGAACAAAAGCATTACTTATCATTATAGGTGGCATTATTGTTTCAGTACTCATTTTCTTTTTTTTAATTCGTCCAGTGGAGCAATTACAACCACCTGTCTCCTCGAATGAAGAGAATGGTTTTCTGCAGCAGGGTCCTGATTCAGTCAACGTCGATTTAGAAAACAGAGCAATAGAGCTTGCGTTTGAAGTGAATGAAGAAGATATAAATGCAGCGGCACAGGAAAGTATTGAGGATGATCAGGATATCGAAGAATTAGAAATACAAGTTAACGAAGAAAGAGTAACTGTTTATGCAAACAGCTCATTGTTTCCATTTATAGCAACTCAATACAGATTGTTCTTTATCCCGGGGATAGAAAACGGCCAGCTCATCTTAGCTTTAGAAGAAGCATACATGGGAAGGATTCCATTGCCGAACCAGTTTGTTCTTAATCAAATAGAAATGGAGGAAGATTATTTTTATCTGGACAGTGACAGAGAAAGAATTATATTGTTTCCGGATTTACCTGAGAATGTAACCTTTTCTGCTGTTGAGCTTTCCCAAGGGGAAATAAAAACAGAGCTGGTTATCACTATTGAATCACTTTCAGATGCTATCCAGCTTATTGAAGAAATTCTGCCGCAAGGAGTAGAAGAAGAGATCCTCAATCGTCTCTTTTAATAAATGTACTTTGGAATATCACCATCCCAGTTGCAACCTTAGCACACAGCAGGGGTCAAAAAGGAGAAAAATAATACTAGTGGGAGTGAATTGAGTTTGTACCTCTCTCTTTACTCCTGTTTCTTTAATCAATTGATCAACGGTGTCCTGATCCCCTTTTTGTGCAGCATCTTTAAGTTGAAAAGCAAAATTTTCAGAAGATTGTATGGAGTGGAGCAGTGCTTTACTGTCGTCTAATAAAGCTTCCATTTCAAGAGCAGAGTTTAGAAAGTCTTTAATATCCACTGGAGGATACTGGCGATTCAAGACTGTGTATTCTGGAAAGCTTGGGTGAGTATCATAAAGTGATCTCCGTGGATGATTCGTCGGGTAAATATAATAGGGAGTAAAGACATTACCGAAATAGTAATAAAGATAACTCATTGATTATGTCCTCCTCAATGTATTGATCATAGTAATGTATGAGATACAGACTTCAAAATGTGTATTATTTTTCTATGATTGGATAACAATGTGAAAAATGGCTAGTATAAAAAGTTCATATATGCTACATTGTTCAAGTAATTAAAGTTCTGCTATACATAAAAAGTTTATTTTTTTTCTTTTTTCGGTATTTGTCGGTCTTTACGTAGAATCAAGTGATCATAAAGGAGAGGTATTATGAACAAATTGTTAGCTGTCAGTTGTGGTGCAGGGGCTCTGGCTGTTGGCATAATTATGGTTATGTTCTTTAACGTTGCTCAAATAACAATGAATTTTGTAGACAATCACTCGATTGCAGGAGCGAAAGATCAATGGGAAAACATCGAAAGTCCTGACAACAGTTCTGATGGAACTTCTATCTGGAAAGATACTCAAAGTCAATACAACAGCTGGAAGGATCTTAAAGACAGTAGCAGCTATATAAAAGAGGATGAAACCGAAATTATAGAAAAGCTTAAACTCGATTTAGAAAATAATATTTTGCTCCATGTCCCAAGTGATCATAAAGAACAAGTAGAGAAAGTGATTGACTCTGCTGAACAGGCTTTAGAGTCTCCTACGGAGGAACACATTGAGAAAACTTATTTCCACATATCTCAGCTCAAACAATCAATTGAACATTTATAAATTAACCCGTCTCCGGCGGGTTTTTTGTTTTTGTAGAGATAAAATACAGAGCTAAGGTTTGCAGGCTCTGTTAAAGGTACGTGTTGATTTTTATCGGAAATGTAATGGTAAATATCTTATCAATACAACTTCATCGATAGGAAGAGCCAAGGAATACCGTTATGTGGGGTTTTTCCAAGTGGAATTTGTCCGTGGTATAGACAACACCCTTGGATGCGGATGAAGTGAACCACCAATGGATGACTCACTTGTAATTTACGTGCAAAGCGAGCGTCTTTTAACGATAAATACACTTAAACAAAGACTCATTTTAAGTACAATCCAATCAATTTTACTGAAATATCTAGAATAGCCAGGAAAATATCCAAAGATGTCCACGATACTCTGTACCTTTATAAACAAAGTGTATTAGTACGCAGAGCCAGGGAATAAATAAAAGGGATAACGGATGATATACAAAAAGGAGGAAATACAATGTCATTTGACTATGCGGAACTTGATGATCATCAAAAAATGCAAATTCAAACCCTTGAAGAGCAGCTGGGGTGTGTACTCATTGCTTTTGATGATAAATATAAAGCGCAGATTGAAAAAAGTGAGTCTGAGGATATAAAAAACTGACTGACCTAGGGGCTGGTACGCTCCTAGGTCAGTCAGAAAAAGATAAAGTGTAGGTATCTGTATGAGAGTTTTTGTCTTCTTTTATAGGCAAATGGGTTAGTAAGAAATGCTGAATATTCTCCTTCGGATGATCGCCTGTCAGTCTTTTATAATTATTCTCGTCTTTTATAATAATCAATTGAGGAAGCTCCTGTACGTTAAAATGGTTCAGGAGTTTTTCCTGATTGCTTGAAATCACTTCAATGGAATCACTTTTTTCAGGGAAGTTTGCTCTTACTTCAAGCAAAGCATTATAATAGTTATTTTCCTCTTTTATATTCTCATCATCAGAAAATAAAAGGATATTACTTTGTGGAGATAATTCTTCTGCAGGGGAATTATTTACGCTGCACCCAGATAATAAGCAGAGTACAGCGAGAAAGAGTAAAGCGAAAGACAAAGAAACCATCTCACCTTCTACATATTATTTCTTGCTATTAATGATAGCGCTTTTTAAGCAGTTAGAAGGCAAAAATACACAAGTATAATTAAAATGTAATACTAGTCATATTCCTGTAATCGCTGTGTCTTCCGGCTAAATAAAATAATAATTTTCATGACAATTCGCAGGCAGCAAAAAAGAGGATAAAAATAAAGACACTCTGTTTGAACTCCTCCCTCCTACACTCAAGGTGTCTGCGACAACAGTTAGAAGTTCAATGTAAGAGTGTCCTTCGTTAAATCTTTCTCATTTTCAAGGTGGTCACTAAATGCTCACTCCCTTTATGAAGAATTAAATCAGCACGGTTTCTAGTTGGGAGTATGTTTTCTTTAAGGTTTGGCTTATTTATAGAATTCCATATCCCCTCTGCCGTTCTGACAGCTTCATCCTCGCTTAAATCAGCGTACATATGGAAATAGGAATTTGGATTTTGAAAGGAAGTTTCCCGCAAGAGCTTAAAGCGCTCTACGTACCAAGAAAAGATATCTTCCTCTTTTGCATCTATATAAATGGAGAAATCAAAGAAATCGGAAACATGAACTTTTCCCGGGTCTTCTTTCGTTGGAGGCTGTAGAACGTTGATTCCTTCAATAATCACAATATCCGGCTGTTTAATTTTTTGTTTTTGAAATGGCACGATATCATAAGTGACATGGGAGTACATAGGAGCATCGATGCCGTTTATGCCTGATTTAATGGTAGAAAGAAAGTGAAGAAGCTCACTAACATTATAACTTTCAGGAAAGCCTTTTTTGTTCATTAATCCTTTTTCTTTTAACGTAGCATTTGAATACAAAAAACCATCTGTCGTTACTAAATCGACAGTTGGGTGATTTGGCCAAAGGGAAAGCAGTGCTTTTAAAACCCTGGCTATCGTGCTTTTTCCAACTGCAACACTTCCTGCGATTCCGATAATAAAGGGAACTTTCTTTACTTCAGAATGTAAGAATGAGTTCGTGGCTTTATGAAGATCTTGAGAAGCTGTGGCATGAAGGCTCAGCAGCCTGGAAAGGGGTAAATAGATATCTATCACTTCCTGTGGCGTCATCACCTCATTAAGACCTTGCATATTTTCAATTTCACTTTCCGATAGCGGTAACGTTGCATTATTTTTAAGCTGAGACCATTCTTGCCTGGTAAAAGTTGTGTATGGTGTAATCATATGAGGATTCTTTAACATTTTGCACCTCTTTGCTTCATGGGTATCGTTTCTTTTAACTATGTACAATTTTATAACAAACATCATGCAAATGTGAATGGATTTTGACAAACTGTTTGGTTAATTTACCTAATTATCTGTAATTTTACCACTTTTTCACTTTAATATTTAGTTACATTGAAATAAATGGAATTGTAATTCAGCGGATAATTGATAGAAAGGTTGGCACACTACAATTATAAACTGCAATAACAAGGAGGAATATTTGAAATGGATAAAAAAATTTTAGCAGCTGGTGCATCCGCGTTACTTGCCTTTAGCGTACTTACAGCTTGTGGTCCTGCTGAAGAAGAACCAATGGAGCAAGACCCTGGAATGGAAGAGGGAGAAATGGATCAGGAGATGGAGGAACCTGCTGACGACATGGAAGAACCAGAAGATGATGAGCTTGACGATGAGGAGTTAGACGAGCTGGAAGATGAAGATGATGATTTAGACGATGAGATGGAAGATATGGAAGATGAAGAAGAAGATGAGGACGAAGAAGACGAAGAAGAATAATTTACATGAGGACAAGGAACATATTTCCCTTGTCCTTTACCCATGACTATAAAAAGAGTGCATTTCTCTAAGAAAAGAAAACTTCTCATAAAAAAGCCCTCTATAGGAGAGGATACTTTACGAACCATTGATTTTATTTTTAAAAGGAGGAACCAACTATGGATGAATTCTCTGAAAAGCAAGTGGAAGCTGTTTCTAAAGCTGTGGCTGACGAGGAAGTTGCAAAAGAAATAGCATCCTTTCAAAGTCAGTTAGGAAATATTCAACAGCAAGTCCAACAGCAGCAGCCAGGGCAGCAGCAGCCAGGGCAGCAACAGCAGCCAGGGCAACAGGGTCAACAAGCTGCCATGCAGGGTCAACAAGCGGCACAGCAAACAGAACAACAGTATAACCAGCTGTTAAACCAGATTCAACAGTTTAATCAGCAAGCAAATCAACAGCAGCAACAGGCTGACCAACAGCTTCAGCAGTCACTGCAGCAAGCGATTCAAAGCTTAAATCAGGGAATGCAGTACATTGAGTCTAACCGTGCATTAAGCCAAATGACTCAAGCTATCAATCAGGCACAGCAGCAGTTAAGCCAAATGGCTTCTCAGCAGTCTCAGCAGCAGCAATCTCCTCAGCAGCAGTCAGGCCAGCAGGGTCAACAATATTCATAATGAAAAAGGGCGCCCGATAAGGGAGCCCTTATTTCTTTTTCTTTGATTTTTGTTCTTCAAGCCTGCTTTCGAATAATCTGTACTCTTCCTCTGAAAGCTCGGCGCTTCTTTCGGTAATCACAGCTTCTAATAAGTTTTTATTTTTATAATACTGTTCTTTTTCAGCGTTATAATAGAATTTAACTGCGTCTTCTTCTTTAAAAAATTCCTTGCCGATTTTCAAAAGAAATGTGACGGGAAAGCCATTTACGTTCAGAGGCTCTTTCGTTCTTACGTTTTGTTCGCTTTTATCTGTAGAGACAAATTCCTCATAAAAAGCTTTCTTTAATGCTTTTTGCCTCGCTCGCTTTTTTTTCGAGCGTATACTGGATTTTTTTAGCAGCTGTTCTGAATATTCTTGAAAGGTGACCCCTTTTTTTTCAAGGACTTTTTCAACTTCAGGATAGCGCTGAACTAATTCTTGCTCCATTGATGAAAACTCCAATCTCTATTGTTAATTATGTATACATCTTGCAGCACAAAAAATCACATACAAAGGATATAGTAACACATTCATTCTTTTTTTGCAGTGTTTGGGAAATGGAAATAAAGGTGAGCGTGACGTTTACACCCAGGATTAAAAGCTGAATAACAGGATGGGCATCGAGAGCCGCTCTCTAAATACTCATTTGTGCTCATCTCTCTCCCGCAAGCACCGCACATCACTGACTGATGGTCAAACTTTGCTTTTGGCCATCTTTTAAATTGATGATCTTCGTGTTCATGATGACATAGAAAGCAGGAAAAATAGCGAAGGCATTTAAAGCATTTTAAGGCAATGATATCTATTTCTGAACAGTAGTGGGAGCACCTTGTTTCGTGATCAATTCCAGTACCCGTCACATATTTTCCATGGATAAGGCGGTTCACAATCATTCCTCCTTGTGCCCGGACACTTTTTTAAGTGGGGGATTCTTACTTCATATAATTGTGAAAGTTAAGTGAAACAAGTTTATATATTGAGACACCGGGAATAGTTGCTTGTACTTATGAGGCAGAGAAGCCTGATAAGAATGGTGAACAGAAAGGAGCGAAATATAGACAAAAAATTCACGGAAGTGTAATAAGTCTCTGCCTATTTTACACTATTTTTATGTTACCCTGTTAACACATGCTCAGGAGAGTAGCTCTTTGATTTTAATTATAGCAAAGGTTGAAGGTATTAAGGGTAAAATCCTTGCTGCAATATACTTGTGTAATAAAGCCTGTTATATCAAAAGACCTATTAAATAAATAGGGAATTGTGACAAAAAGAAGAATTTCCTGCGGGAAGCTCGACACTATGCATCTTCTTGTGCTATAGTGAATAATATAAGATTATTCTGAATTTTCTACATCTTATCAAGGACTGAATCCTGAGTACAATGTAGAGTATCTAATCTAAGGAGGGATATTTCATGCAAGTGAAAGAGAGCATGGAAACGTTAGTTAAACGCAAGGCGCGAGAGCTCTGCAGCTCAATGCAATTAAGAGGTTGGGCGAGTACTCAGTTTATTCCTACAAAGCCCTTTGGCCTGACAATGATTAGTACTACAGGCTGCCGAGCATGGTTTGGAAAACGCTGGGGTATGATCTGCGATGATTCTGATACTCACCTTAAGGTCGTATTAGATCTTCCGAAAGGGAAAATTGACCATAATTATGCAGCTGAACGCCTTGGTCTTCCTAAGGTAGAGGAACAGCCAGACCAAAGCGGTGTAAGCATGATTGATAATCGTGATCGAGATACCGTTGTTTTGTATCTATATGGTCGTGAATTAGAGAATGTTGAGTTTAAGCATTCTGAAATTCTTGATTTTATTAGTGATGTACGCAGATGGTCCTGCTTATAATCATGGACTGTAGTAAAAGCCAAAGAGCGTAACCCTTAGGGGTGCGCTTTATTTTTTTGCTTTTTTTTCACTTTATACAGAACTAGGAAAGATTGTTTGTGCAAAAAGTTTTGCTGTTAAACCGTTTAGGGAATAAACCATTGGGTTTGAAAGGGAGGCAGAACAATATGAAGGGAAAAATAATGAAAAGATTAACCAGCCAATACGAAGAAAAACGTATTTTTGCTGCAAAACGGCTAAAATCACTACTCTCTCAGAAAAAGTTACACCATATGAACATTGAACACATTGGCTTCCTCAGTCAGCTTTAAGGTAATCGCTAATGAAATCGCAAAGGCTCTTGATGTACATAAAAGCTCAATTACGCCTACAGCAGACCGATAAATTTCCAATAGGTGGGTAATAAGAAAAGAATATCCATATAAAAAGATGATATATTTTTCTATATCTTACCAGGATAGGTGAAAGATTATATACATGTTCAGACAACGTAATAGATTTTCGGTGACCTAGCAAATGGTCTAGGAGAACTTGGTGAAGGGACTGTAGAAGCTGGCGATGGTATGGCAGAAGCTGAAGCTATAGTAACAGAAATTGAAGAGCAGGAGAGGAATCCGTTGGAAGGGTTTTCGTTGCAAATGAAATACTAGAAGATGAGGAACTTGAAGAAGCGTGGGATTCCTTTAGCACACCAAACCGTCAAGCTGCTATATTTAATGTTGTTTTTGAAATGAATCCTTATAGCAATGAAGCGATGGACCTGGTAGATGTGATAAACGAGAGAGTAGGGATTGCCCTTGAAGGGACAGAACTGGGTGGGAACGAATATTCCATTGGCGGTTTGACAAGTATGAACCGGGACTTAGGTGACGTGTCAGATGAGGATTTTGTCAGAACAGCAGTGATTATGCTTTCAGGGATTTTTCTTGTTCTTGTGTTTCTGCTTCGCTCTTTGGTGATGCCGCTATATATTTTGGCCTCTTTAATTTTAACGTATCTTGTATCCGTGTGTTTAACTGAATTTATATTTGTGACTATTCTTGGGTATTTAGGAATTAGCTGGGCAGTGCCATTTTTTGGTTTTGTTATGCTTATGGCGCTAGGTGTTGATTATTCTATTTTTTTAATGGCTCGATTTGCAGAAAATGTAGAGAAATTGCCTGTAAAAGAAGCCATGATCCATGCTATGGGGCAAATTGGCACTGTCATTTTGTCTGCTGCAGTTATTCTTGCGGGTACATTTGGGGCCATGATGCTTTCTGGAGTATTGTCACTTATGCAAATAGGAACCCTCGTTTTGACTGGGTTGCTTATGTATGCTGTTATTATGCTGCCGTTGTTCGTCCCTGTTTTGGCAAATGTGTTTGGAAACCATAACTGGTGGCCATTTAAAAATCGCGGTGGAAGGCAGAAGCAAGAAAAGGTTTAGTGAAATTTGACCGGGGGAAAAGTTGTTACGACTCTTTACAAAAGTAAGTTATGGAAGGGGAGATTCCAGTGGCTAAGATTTTAATGGTTACCACTAGCAGCTACGAATTAAATGAGTATCAGAAAACAGGATTATGGGTCTCTGAATTTACAGAGCCTTATTTAGAATTTAAGAATGCAGGTCATGAGGTGACCGTCGCGAGTGCAGAGGGAGGGAACGTGCCTCTTGATCCCAACAGTCTGGAAGAGGATGCCCCTGAAGAATGGCGGGAAGTTATGAAGTTGTTAAGTGACACACCGTCTGTAAGTGAATTTAATGCTAAAGATTTTGACGGGGTCTTTCTTCCTGGAGGACACGGGACAATGCTGGATCTTCCAGATAATGAATCTCTGCAGTCACTGCTTAAGGAAACGGCTGAAGAAGATAAAGCGATCGGTGCTGTGTGCCACGGACCTGCTGGATTAGTCGGAGTAACATTATCAGATGGTACTCCTCTAGTGAATGGCAAACGTGTCACATCTTTTAAAAACGATGAAGAAAAAGAAATGAAAGTTTATGAAAAGGTACCATTTCTACTTGAAAGCCGGCTTGAAGAGCTAGGGGCTACTTTCACGTCAGGGGAAAACTTCACTGATCATGTGGAAGTGGATGGAAAGCTTGTCACAGGGCAGAACCCCCAATCAAGCATACAAACTGCAAAAGAATTTTTAAACGTGCTGTCGTAAGATAGAGGGGGGAGGGGATGTTTCCCTCCCCCTTTGTGGTGCGGTGCTTTAGTGCGGTGCCTGGCACCTTGTAGGTGATGTTAGTAGAATAGGCAGTATGTAAAGATTTAATATGACACATGTTACAGATATGTAAGGGTGCCAGGCACCGCAGCACCACAGTAATAATATTGTGAGTTTGTGATAAAAATATAAAGGAGCTTGTTCTAATTCGTTAGAAAAAGTGTAGGCATGCAGTATAGATGATGTTACAATATCTTAAAGTAATCAGACAAAGAGGAAAGACGGGGTGTAGCATGAAATCATATCAGCGCAAATTCTTTTACTTAGGAAGTCATCATGGTATTTTGGAACCGATGACAATGGACAGGGTTCGTGAAGCAGGTTTTGATTTACAGGTTGAGAAAGATGATTTTCCTTACTTTATAAGTTTTTGCAGAGAATGGCATTCATTTTTTGAAGAAAAGGCCAGGGAAGTCAATCCACTGTACCGTCCGTATATTAAAGAAGCAGCCTTGTTTTTTGACGAACAGGTAGAACAAATCACGCTTTGTACTGCTCCTCACTATGATTCAACCTCTTATCAAGTACCATTTACAGATTTAGTGTATTCTTTAATGCTTGCCTACGATGCGTTTGACCATGTTTTGGAAGCGTATAACCATATGCCGGCCCATTTTGAGACAGGGCTTAAATATTACCGCACTTTTGCATTTTTATCCGATCCTGTGAAAGCTCAATTTATCCTAAACCACTTACCTGATTTAAGGTTAAGTGTTGAATAATATAATACAGGGAAAAGCCCTCGATTAAAGCAGGGTTTTTCTTTTTTTATGTGCTTTTTTTACTAAAAATGGGTAAGGTAACAAGAAGATGGATCTTTTCTACGTGTCATCCTTTACATCCAGCTATTGCTTTGGTAAATTTACGAAGGTCTTATTTTTTAGAAGTTGATAAAAAGGAAAATATAAGAAAAGAGTGGTGAATTAAAATGCTGAATGTATTATGGGGGCTTATGGGGATTGTATTTGTTCTCTTCCTGGCTTTTCTCGTTTCAGCAAGAAAACGTGCAATTCGTCCGAGGACAATACTTGGCGGCCTGGCTATTCAAATAGGATTTGCATTTATCGTTTTGCAATGGCAGACAGGGCGGGAGTTCCTAGAATGGTTAACGGTTGTTGTTTCAAGTATAGTGGATTATACGAACGAAGGTATTGATTTTCTATTTGGAGGATTGTTTGAGGTGGAAGGGGTAGGTCATGTATTTGCCTTTCAAGTTCTGCCGATTATCATCTTTTTTTCCTCTTTAATCGCAGTTTTGTATTACATAGGCGTCATGCAGTGGTTCATTAAGCTGTTAGGAGGAGCCCTTTCTTTCTTATTGGGAACCAGTAAGGCAGAATCAATGTCCGCTGCAGCCAACATCTTTGTGGGGCAGACAGAAGCACCTCTTGTCGTTCGTCCATATTTGCCGCGAATGACTAAATCTGAACTCTTTACCGTCATGACCGGAGGACTGGCTTCTGTTGCCGGCTCTGTTTTATTTGGTTATTACGCTTTGGGTGTCAGGCTTGACTACCTCCTGGCGGCAAGCTTTATGGCAGCACCCGCAGGCTTAATTATGGCAAAAATGATTATGCCTGAAACAGAAGTCTCTGAAACCACCGATGAGATAAAAATTGAAAAAGATAAAGAGTCACAAAACGTTATCGATGCGGCTGCCCGAGGAGCATCTACGGGCCTTCAGCTTGCATTAAATGTAGGGGCAATGCTTCTTGCCTTTATTGCATTGATTGCTCTGGCTAATGGAATCCTTGGATTTATCGGAGGCTTGTTCGGGGCGGAGAACCTGACTCTTGAAATGATACTCGGATTTATATTTGCGCCGGTTGCGTTTATGATAGGTGTACCTTGGGGGGAAGCCTTGCAGGCAGGAAGCTTTATTGGTCAAAAGCTTGTTCTGAATGAATTTGTCGCTTATGCTAATTTTGCTCCAGAGATTGAGAACTTTTCTGAAAAAGCAGAAGCAATCATCACTTTTGCTCTTTGTGGGTTCGCTAATATTGCCTCACTGGCTATACTGTTGGGCGGAATAGGCGGATTAGCTCCTAACAGGCGCAGTGAAATTGCCCAGCTTGGAGTGCGGGCGATTATTGCTGGGACTCTGGCATCATTATTAAGCGCTTCAATTGCAGGGATGTTTATTTAAGAAGCTCTCAATTAGAGAGCTTTTTTCAAACCTTATTATAAAATTTCACGTACCGTATTATTTTTATAAAAATAATAATCAATTAAAAGAAATTATAATGCTGAATTCAGGTTTTGAAAATCATAATAGCAAAAACATGTTAGAAATATTTTGCCGGATAGATTGGTATTAAGTAAGATAGTAGTAATTAAGCACTTGATTTTAAAAGCTGATGGAGGTTACCATATGAGCTTAAAAAAAATTATTGAAAATACACCTTCCCCAAGAACAGTGTCAAGCCTAACAGACGACCTCAAGCAACTAGGTGTGAAAAGGGGAGATATGGTTATAGTCCATTCTGCACTTTCAACCTTAGGGTGGGTATGCGGCGGAGCTCAAGCTGTAATAGAGGCTTTAATTAAGACAGTCGGTGAAGAAGGTACACTTATTATGCCAGCTCAATCGCCAGACTGGTCTGATCCAGAAGAGTGGTGTGAGCCGGAAATCCCGCAAGAATGGTGGTCTATTATTAAAAAGGAAATGCCTGCCTTTGATCCAGCTGTCACCCCAACACAGGAGATGGGGGCCGTTGCGGAATATTTTCGTACTTATCCTGGTGTAATAAGAAGCAGCCACCCTTTAGAATCGTTTTGTGCATGGGGAAAACATAAAGAGTTCGTTACTAAAGAGCAGCCTCTGGATTTTGCCATGGGCGAGAATTCTCCACTTGAAAAAATTTATTCACAAGACGGCAAGGTGCTATTAATAGGTGTTGGTTATAATTCAAATACATCCATGCATTTAAGCGAGCATCGTGTCCCTTTTATACCTATCGTGCAAGATGGCTGTGCCATGGTCATTAATGGGGAAAGAGTTTGGAAAACATACAAAAGCATTGAATATGGCGATGAGTTATTTGATGAAATTGGTGAACATTTTGAAAAAGAATATCCTGCACTTGTTACACAGGGAAAAGTAGGATCGGCTTTTTCCAGGTTGATGCTTCAGCGAGATATTGTTGACTATGCGGAGAGTTGGTTTAAAAATAACAAAGACAAACTACCGTTTATAAGGGATAGTAATGACGAAAGGTAAGTAAGAAATTTTTATACTTGGTTTTGATATCTAAAAAAATAAAAAATATCTGTGAGCCTACCCAATATTTAATCTCCCACATACATTATTGAGAAAGTTTTGGGGGAGGTGAAAAAATGGGATACGGATATTCCAGCAGCTTTGCTTTATTAGTTGTTTTGTTCATCCTGCTTGTGATTATCGGAGCTTCCTATGCAGGAAAAGGTTATGGAGGATACGGAGCAGGAGGCTACTGGGGATGGTAGAAGCAGAAGCTTTATCTGGCCTGAAAATTGCCAGGTGAAGCTTCTTTTCTTTTGGGAATTGTTGATTCCTGCTTTATAAGAGAGTAATATGGCGGTAGGATACATACGAGGAGGATTTTAAATGATACATCATTCTTGGCATGAAGCAAAGACAATCAAAGAGCTAAAGTGCATTCATGCAGATGCAAAAAAATATAAAGTAAACAATGTGTTGACTCCAGGTAAAGTTTACTCATTAAAAAATGAAACTGAGGAATTTTATTTTGTTATTGATAACACAGGTAAAATCGGTGGTTTCAAAAAAGAATATTTTAAAGAATTATAATCCTGTCATTCTTTTTGGAAGGCTGTTGAGAATTTCTCAACAGTCTTTTTTAGAGGATTGGGACCTCTGCGTATATAACTACGCAAAAATTATTCACTATAGTGGACAAAAGGGCAAGAATGAGGCAATATAAAGTTATGAAATTATATCATATCAATTTATTTAGGAAAGAAGGGGAAAAATGAAGAGGATGGTAAGAACGTCATTTGCAATGTTGTTAACGTTTCTTTTCTTTGCCTTCCTGCCGGATAAAGGGCAAGCACAAGCAGTCCTTGAAGAAGGTAGTGAGGGATATGAAGTCACTGTGTTTCAGGAGGACTTACACAAGCTTGGTTATTTGCCAGTGGCAGCGACTGGTTATTTTGGACCTTTAACGACAGAGGCAGTTCGTAATTTCCAATATGACTTTAATCTAACCGTTGATGGCATTGCCGGTCCAGGAACCAAGCATAGAATACAGGAAGTACATAAAATGGCTAGAATTGTTTATGGTGAAGCAAGAGGGGAGTCATTTGAAGGACAGGTAGCGGTAGCAGCAGTAATGAAAAATCGTCTTTATTCCACTCAATTTCCTTCTAGTGTAAGTGGAGTGATCTTTCAAAGAAATGCTTTTACTGCTGTACAGGATGGCCAGTATAATTTAACCCCTGATGCCACGGCATACCGTGCAGTTGTCGAAGCATGGAGAGGGTGGGATCCTTCTGCAGGATCACTTTATTATTTTAATCCGGATATTGCTACTTCTGAATGGATAAAAACCAGAACACCAGAGTTTCGTATAGGGAAACATGTATTTGCTTATTAATAGATCCCAGAAAAGAATGCAGGCTGCTTAATGCCTGCATTCTTTTCTATTCTTCTGTCCTCGGAGAAGCCGGGTTGCATTCAGGAGCAGAAATGTTGCTTGATTCTGCCAGCTTCATTAAATAGTAGCATTCTTCTCTTGCCATATGGTCAGCCATCAGCGGTGAAAGGGTTGAAAGCATTTCATCAGTCAGTCCTAATTCTTCAATTTCATTAAGAAATGCTTTAAACAATGTTATTTCAAGCTCTACTTGGTGGTTAAACCTTGATAGAGCGGGAAATTGTGTAACGTTAGCACGAAGATAGCCCGTCATTTCAACGGCTTTAATATAGAATTCTTCAAAGGTTTTCGTGAATGATTGGGACGAGCGTTTCAGTTTTTTTTCTACCATGTCCAGTGATCCTGTTATCCCATCGGCATGTCCGGCAGCATCGAGAAGCCACACTAAATGATGGTGAAGGGCATGTGCAGGTGGAGCTTTTTCCCCTTGGATTAAATAACCGAGTATTCGAATATATTCCTCAACCTCATTGACCATGTGATTTAGGAAGGTAGGCGTTAACTTAATCGTTATTTGGCCTACCAAGTGCTCTTTAATTATAGCAAGCTTAAAAGTTCTTATTTTTTGGGAGGCTTCAAACGCTTCTCTTGAAAGAGTGATAAGCTCATCATCAAGCAGTGCTTCTCTTGATCGTTCAAGCATTGCGTCAAATAGAGAAACAAATTCCCGAGCTTGCTTTACCTTTTCCTCTTCTTCTGGGGACAACGTATCTCTAATAAACCGGGCATGGTCTCCAAGTACCTGAAGCCAGAATTGGTGTTCAAATGTTGTTTCCTCGTACCAATTTTTCACATCGTGCACCTCCTGCTATAATCAAAACCTTTACTACTTTATGAAAAGGGGTGCCGAATAATTAATTCAGTTCCTTAAAAAAATGTTTGAAAACCTATTAAATTTGGTATGTTAATTAAGAAAGCAATTAAAACATGCTGCCAGTCTTATCCGCTAAACACAAAACATGATAAAGACAAGTTTAAATATTTGAGAAGGAGAGATCACTTATGGGCCGTTTAATTGGGAATTTCTTTCGCTCCATTTTGTTGGGGATCGTTTTAAAATACGTTTCAAGGTTCTTTAGAAGACTTCTTGCTCCAAAATAAACGATATCCACCCCTCAAGGCGGGTGGATTCTTTATTGTATGGAAGCTATGATAGAGGGAGGAGCTGAGGCCTTCTATCAAGCAGGACAGCGTCTATGATTCATAATTTGCAGCTTTCACAAAACGTATTTCATCTTCAATCACTCCACAGCAGCCACATTGAATTCGTTTTTCCGGTCCATTGTATGGTAAATGATAAGGCTCAAGGGTTTCAATTAACAGGTATTGATTTGTGTCAGGATTAAATTTAACTGATTTGGCAACCTGTTCAATAACATTGAATCTGCTTTTAGCCTTGCAGGAAGGACATCGGTAGGCTTTCAACATCGATCTCTCCTTTATCCTTTACTGGTTGGTATATTCTTTTTTTCAAAGCGGCACTGGGGACATTGATAAATTACATTCTGGTTAGATTGCGCGGTAAGAACCTCATTTATAGGATTTTCATTTTCGCACTTAGGACATTTTACAATGGGAACCATTTTTTCCTCCTTATCACCGGGATTTGTCATGCTGATTTTCCAGCCATTCAAGAATCTCATCTGTACTCTGAAATATTTTGTCTCCTTGTACATAGTTTTCATCCTGGACAGAAAGAAACTTGTCATCAGATTTAAAGTCCCATCCGATTTCTTTGGCGTCTTGAGTCAGCAGAATAATTTGTTTAATTTCATCAAAAGTCATTTTACCGCCTCCAGAATCCAAGCTTTTTATTTTAGTCTCACCAGCTTGGATGCTTGCTATTCCAGGGATTGAAAGAAAGGGGGGAGTGAGACTGTGCGTGAAAAAGAATTAGATGGAGACTTATACGATGAGAAATACGAAGATCCTTCTCCTGAAGACTTTTTTACAGACGAAGAAGAAAGGAAAAAGGAATACAAGCCCAAAAAGAAAAAAGGCAATAAGCCCTTCATAAAAGGGATCGCTGTCTTGATTGCTGCTATGCTTATTTTTCAAGTAACAGCTTCTTTTTTTCAAACATTTAATTTAGATGCGCTTCAGTTCCTTCGTACGTCTTACCAGCTCTCTCAACAGGAAGAGGTGCAGGAATGGAGACAATCTGTTGTCACTATTCATGGGGAAGGCTTTTTTGAACGTTCTCAAGGAACCGGGTTTCTGATCTCCTCAGACGGTTTGGTTGTCACGAACCATCACGTTGTTGAACATCATCAAACCATAGGAGTAAGTTTAGAAAATGGAGATGTTTTTGAAGGAGAAGTTCTTACCAGTGATCCCAATGTAGATATTGCACTCGTTCAGATAGAAGCAGACGATGATCTCCCTTCGCTTTCCTTGCGTGATACACCAGTACACGAAGAGGAAGATATTATTGTGATTGGCAATCCCTTGGCTTTTACTCAAATTGCTAATGAAGGGGAAATCCTTGCTGCAGAAGCTGATGATAATGTCATGCAAATATCTGCTCCTATATACAGTGGAAATAGTGGAAGCCCGGTAATTGATGAAAACGGCGATGTTGCCGGAGTTGTTTTTGCGAGAAGGCATGTGGATGACCCTGACCGAAATTCTGTTGGTTTGGCTGTTCCAATTGCAGAAGTAAGGGAAAGACTGTCAGAACTTGAGAAGGGCTGAGTTTCCTGTTTACGCTAAATCTGCTAGCCATATATAGTGTCTTTCATGCAGACACTAACCTTTGTGGAAAGCTCTTTGCAGGCTTTTCACAATAAAGACAGGGGGGATCATGATGGGCATACTCGGAGGAAATCCTAAAGACGAGCCAATGCATTATGGTGAAATTTTTAGTATGTGGACGTATGTTGCAGGAATTAAAGGTATGGTGGCCAGGTATGAGACATTTATAAATCATTGTGGGGACAACGATTTAATTGACTTTCTTCAAGACCGCATAAAGCAGGGAAAACAGGAGGAAGAACAACTGGAAAACATGCTGAAGGCAGAAGGAATCGGCCTGCCTCCGACACCGCCAACAACACCTAATGCTAATGTAGAAGATATTCCGGTAGGTGCAAAATTTAACGAGCCCGAAATCTCTGCAAACTTAGCAAAAGATATAACAGCAGGCTTAATGGCATGCAGTCAGATCATGGGGGAGAGCACTCGAGAGGACATTGGCATGATGTTTGGACAGTTTCATACAGCAAAAGCTGCCCTCGGAGGAAGACTTTTAAGAATGAACAAAGAAAAGGGCTGGCTCGTACCACCACCCCTTCATGTGAAAACACCTGAACCTGTCGGCGTATAGTGAAAAAGAGGCTGGGACAAAGCGGTATCTGACAATAAAGGGCTCTCACCCCGATGGTGAGAGCCCTTCTTATTAGCTAAGTTTTGTCCCGGCCTCTTTCTTATTGAACAGGTGGCTCCTTTGGGGATTGATTACTTACAATCCGACTCGCTAATGCAGGATTCTTTCAAGCTGCATCCACTTGCGATGAGAATTGGAAAGTACAATTACTTAACCAGCTTCTCACTTTCAAGATACTCATCATACGTCATTTTTTTATCAATCAAGCCATTTGGCGTAAACTCCATGATGCGGTTAGCAATGGATTGAATAAATTGATGGTCGTGAGATGAGAAAATAACAGAGCCTTTGAAATCAATAAGACCATTGTTTAATGAAGTAATGGATTCAAGATCCAAATGGTTTGTCGGCTCATCCAACAAAAGAACATTTGCTCCGCTTAACATCATTTTAGAAAGCATACAGCGAACTTTTTCCCCTCCGGAAAGGACGCTCGCTTTCTTATGAACCTCGTCACCTGAAAAAAGCATTCTTCCCAAGAATCCACGTAAAAAGCTTTCTGTTTCATCTTCAGGAGAGTATTGACGAAGCCAATCAACAAGATTTAGATCCTTGCCTTCAAAGTATGGAGAATTGTCTTTTGGGAAATAGGATTGAGAGGTAGTAAGACCCCATTTAAATGAGCCACTGTCAGGCTCCATTTCTCCCATTAGAATTTTCATTAAGGTTGTTTTTGCAATTTCTTGATCACCAACTAAAGCAACCTTTTCATTACTATTAAGGGTGAAGCTTACATTATCAAGAACTTTCACACCGTCAACCGTCTTGGTCAAGCCTTCTACCGTTAATAAATCATTGCCTAATTCACGATTAGGCTTAAAGTTTACGTACGGATACTTCCTAGAGGAAGGCTTGATATCTTCAAGGTTAATTTTTTCAAGAGTTTTCTTTCTGGATGTTGCTTGCTTAGATTTAGAGGCATTTGCGCTAAATCGTGCAACGAACTCTTGAAGCTGTTTGATTTGTTCTTCTTTTTTACGGTTTTGGTCCTTAGCCATCTGAAGAGCAAGCTGACTAGACTCATACCAAAAATCATAGTTACCAACATACAGTTCAATCTTCCCGTAGTCCACATCGGCAATATGTGTACAAACCTTGTTAAGGAAGTGGCGGTCATGGGAAACCACAATGACTGTGTTTTCGAAGTTAATCAAGAAATCTTCCAGCCACTGAATAGCCTTAACGTCAAGGTGGTTTGTCGGCTCATCCATAAGAAGAATATCTGGTTTACCAAATAAGGTTTGAGCAAGCAGGACTTTTACCTTTTCTGAACCCGTCAGTTCAGCCATTTTTTTGTAATGATATTCTTCCCCTAATCCAAGTCCTCTTAATAACTGGGCAGCTTCCGTTTCGGCTTCGTAACCGTCCATTTCAGCAAATTCGCCTTCTAGTTCAGCAGCACGAATCCCATCTTCATCTGAGAAATCTTCTTTCATATAAATCGCATTTTTCTCATTCATTACTTCATACAGACGTTCATGCCCCATGATAACAACATTCAATACTTCTTCTTCTTCATAGGCAAAGTGGTCCTGTTTAAGGACAGCCAGCCGGTTTCCTTTTTTTATATGAACTTCACCAGTCTGGGACTCAATTTCACCAGAAAGGATTTTTAAGAACGTTGATTTTCCGGCACCATTGGCACCAATTAACCCATAGCAATTACCAGGGTTAAATTGAACGTTAACTTCTTCAAAGAGTTTCTTATCGCCATATCGCAGTCCTACGTTATTACAAGTAATCACAGTTATAACATCCTCCAATTCTAATCTCCTTGTATAATAACACTTATTTGGTAAAAGTACATAGGAGAAAGAAAGTTCATAGGAAACAAAACAGAGAGAATTTAAAGATTTCAGGAAAAAAGGACATACTACATAAGAAGGAGGCAGGGAAATGAAAACAGTGGTCCAGCAGCTTTTTGATTTTTTATTTGGTAAGCACCCTTATATCCTCCCCTTTGCAATGGGGGCCCTTTTATTTATCTTCTTCTCAATAATAATAGGAATTGCTACTTCTCGATTTCCTTTTTAACATGTGGCCCTTTATTCGTTTAAGGCAATTCCTCCGAATTTTTCTGTGTTGAAAATATTACAACAAGTGTAAGAGGGAGGATGTATCCCACAAAAGATTGGAGAGTGGCTGCAATTTGCGAGAAACCTACGGGTGTGATATCTCCGTATCCTACAGCGGCCATTGTAATAAAACTAAAATAAATCATTTTCCATATATTCAAAACCGCTTCATGTTCAGGCGTTCTCTGATAATGATCTACAATGAATCCAAGGCTTGTCATATCAAAAATTAAATATAATAAGGCAAATAGTATAGTGATGTTTACATAGACAAGAATCACCCATAAAAAAGCACGAACCCGGTTGTTTTTAAGTAAATTCATCTTTATCCTCCTGATAAAAATCCTTCCTTATTCATGTTATGATCACCGAAAATAAACCATGCTCTTTATAAAGCAGATATTAAGTCAAAGAGATTATGGGTATAGGGAAGTACTCTTTTTAAATGAAGGAGGAAAAGTACAATGGCAAAATACGGAAATCTCAAACTAGTTGTTACCATCGTTCGTGAAGAGTACGCAGATGAAGTATTTAACAAGTATAAAGAAAACGGGATTGAAGGATGGACGGTAACGAAGGCACGAGGTGCTAGTAAAGAAAGTCAGGATAAAATATTAGGTATGCCCATCGAACCTCAAAAAGAAATCATTTTCACCGTAGTAGAAGACAAAGACACGGATCATGCCTTAGAACTTGCAGAGAAAGCAGGCAATTTAAGTGATGAAGGAAACGGCTTAAGCTGCGTAGTAGATGTAGAGAAGGCAATTGGGATTTTAGCAAGCAAGCCGATCACTACTTCATAGGAAAAGGTCAAGCATTTGGCCTTTTCCACTACTGCATATGCTTATTCTATTGCAGAAGGAAGATAATTCTATGTAAAATGATTTTAAATATTTGAGCAGAACAACCGAGGTGACAGGATGAAACTATCACAGATACCAAACATAGAAGAGAGGCTTCACAAGCTCGAAATTGTAGTGAATCCTTTCTCTTCAAGAGCGGGGAAGCATGATAAAGAAAAATCCTTCCCCATTCAAAACATAAAAGACCTCATAGAAATTGGTTACACAGCGCTTTCCATCCCAAGGAAGTATGGAGGGCAAGGAATGAGTTTATATGAACTTGTCCGTGCTCAGGAAACTATTGGAAAATCTGATGGATCTACCGCGTTATCCATTGGCTGGCATATGGGAATTACAAAACATTTGGGAGAAAACGACATTTGGGAACAAGATACATACCAAGATTTCGCGAATGATGTTTTACATCACGGGGCTCTTATTAATAATGCTGCCTCCGAGCCAGCAACGGGTAGCCCAACACGAGGGGGAAGACCAGAAACGACAGCTGTGGAAATGAATGAAAAATGGAAAATTAACGGCAGGAAAACCTACACAACCCTTTCCCCGGTTCTTACGCATTTTGTTGTTAGCGCCGGGATAGAAGGAACAGAGAAAATAGCTAATTTCCTGATCAAAAGAGAGAACAAAGGATTAACAATAGAAGAGACATGGGATTCTGTTGGTATGAGAGCTACCGGAAGCCATGACATTGTTCTGAATGATGCCGTGGTAGATAAACATGATCTCGTACAAGTGCTGCAACCTGGCAACAAAAGTGCCCAAGGATGGCTCCTTCATATTCCTGCTTGTTATTTGGGTATTGCCCGTGCTGCACAAGAGCATGCTGTACAATTTGCTGCTTCGTACTCACCAAACAGTATTACCGGTACTATTTCAGAACTGCCTAACATAAAACAAAAGATTGGAGAGATGGAACTGAAAGTAGTTCAGAGCCAGCATTTTTTGTACTCTGTTGCCCGTCAGTGGGATAATAGCGATCAGAGTGAGCGTGAAACCATGAAGGCATTATTAGGGGCGGTAAAGCAATCCGTTGTAAACCAATCACTTGAAGTGGTTGATATAGCTATGCGGATAGAGGGTGCAAGGAGTCTGTCAGAACAAAACCCTCTACAGCGATATTACCGTGATACAAGAGCAGGACTGCACAATCCCCCAATGGATGATATGACGATCATGCACCTTGCCCAGGAATCAATCAATAAATTAATTAAATAATCTTGCCCAACTCCGCGAAAGCGGGGTTATTTATTTTTCCTGAAAGGTGTAATTCCCTTGGGAGAGAGGGAAGACAAGGTTTATGGCATTTCATTCTGTGGTAAAGAATGAGACGGGAAGCGAGGTGGCAAAGTGAAAACCACTTTATTAAAAGAAATGAAGGATGTCATTACAGCTGTACTTCCAGTAACCATTGTCGTCATTCTTTTACAACTTATATTTGTAAGCACAGACTTAATGCAGCTCGTTCAGTTCCTAATTGGTGCCTTTTTTACGATATTCGGACTTGGTTTATTTTTGGCCGGGGCAAAACTGGGACTCATCCCTATTGGGGAGAAAGTGGGCTCATACTTACCGGAAAAGGTTTCTTTTCCCTGGGTTGTAGCAATAGGTTTTCTCTTGGGTTTTGTGGTAACTGTTGCAGAACCTGATGTGCGTATTTTAGCTACACAAATAGATGATGCCGGAGAGCAATTTGTTTCAGAAGGTGTTCTCATCGCTACTATTGCTCTTGGTGTAGGCTTTTTTGTGGCTTTAGCTTTTCTTAGAAAGATATTGCAAATTCCCTTGATTTATATGCTTATACCTTCATATGGCGTTGTTTTCATTTTTGCATTACTTGTACCGGAAGAGTTTATTTCTATTGCTTTTGATTCCGGGGGAGTGACCACCGGGCCTATTACCGTTCCATTTATCCTCGCTTTAAGTATCGGGGTTGCTGCTGTGGTAAAAGGAGATAAAAATGAATCTTCATCAGATAGTTTTGGACTGGTAGCCATGGCTTCTATAGGACCGATTCTCTCTGTATTGATTCTGGGAGTGCTGTTTTATGATTAATTTAGTAATTTTTGATGGCTTGCTGGATGAAGTGTTCGAGGTTATTACTGCATTAGCTCCATTACTGGCTGTACTAGCCCTTTTTCAAATTTTTGCACTAAAGCTGGAATGGAAAGAAATTTATCAGGCTTTAATGGGAATTTTGATGGCTGTTTTGGGTTTTTCACTATTTTTGCAAGGAGTCTATATTGGTTTTTTACCAACTGGAGAAGAGGTTGGTGCAGCTGTAGGTGGAGCAGATTATAACTGGCTGCTTATCCCTATAGGGTTTTTGCTGGGTTTTGTGGCTACCTCAGCAGAACCAGCAGTGCGTGTATTAACCTATGAAGTTGAAGAAGAATCAAGCGGCTCTATCCGAGGAAAAGTGTTATTGTTTACCCTGGCTGCAGGAGTTGGTGTATTTGTCGCCCTTGCGATGGCTCGGATTCTTATTGGTTTTCCACTCTGGTGGGTGCTCTTGCCAGGATATTTACTTGCCTTTTTGCTCGCTTTTTTTGCAGATAAGAAATTTGTTTCCATTGCCTTTGATTCTGGAGGGGTAGCCACTGGTCCAATGACTGTAACCTTTATTTTAGCTATGGCCGTCAGCGTTGCAAGTACGCTGGAAGGAAGAGACCCTATCATGGAAGGATTTGGGCTTGTTGCGTTAGTTGCTCTGGCGCCAATCTTGTCTGTTTCTATCCTTGGTGTAATAGTGAAGAAGAAGCAAACATCCTAAGGGGGTAAAAAAATGAGTGCCGTCACAAACTTTGAACTTATTGTAACAATCGTACCGAAAGGAAAAGCATCCCGTCTTATAAAAGCAGCTAAAGAAGTGGGAGCAGAAGGCTCTACCATATTTAACGGACGAGGCGCCGGTATTCATGAAAGCAAGAAAATGTTCGGCTTATCAATAGAACCTGAAAAAGAAATCATGCTGACAGTAGTACCTGACAACATTCGTAAAGAAGTTGTAGAAGCTATCAGGAAAGAGGGAGAGCTGGACCAATCAGGAGCCGGTATCGGATTTGTCGTAAATGTTCAGGAACTCTTCGGCGTCAACCATGTAATCGGTCAAAGAGAGAAAAAGAAAGAATAGCAGCAGCCAACCTTAGAAAAGGCTGGTTATTTTATAGAAAAAAGTGTCAATGTTGGTCTATTCTATGATATACATGATAAAAGACGGTCATTGCCTATAAGGGGGAGTACTTATGAAAACGTATAAAAGCAGAGATGAGGTGCCTGTACAGGAAACGTGGGACCTGACAGACATTTATCCGCGTCAGCAGGATTGGGAAAAAGATTATGATAAAGTTGTGAAGATGGCCGAAGAATTAAAGACTTATGAAGGAGCGATTGCCAGCGCCCAGGATTTATATGATTTTCTCCATTTAGATGAGCAGTGTGATTATGTGTTCAGCAAAGTTTATGTATATGCCATGCTCTTAACTGACATTGATACTCGGAATGCCGAATCCCAGGCCTTGTTAGACAGAGCCAGACAATTAAGTGTCAAACTCCAGTCTGCTACATCTTTTTTCATGCCATTCTTGTTGGAACTTGACCGAAAGACTTTAGATTCCTACATCAAGCAAGTAAAAGGGCTGAAATATTTCGAAGAAGACTTATATGACTCTTACCGATTTAAAAAGCATGTCTTGAATAAGGACAAAGAAGAAGTTCTTTCTCAGCTCGGGGAAGCACTGAGTTCTCCAGGGAAGACTTTTGGAATGATTAACAATGCTGATATTAAATTTGGGAAAGTCACAAACAAAGAAGGAGAAAAAGTTGAACTGACAAGAGGGATGTACTCCCAGTTAATCGAAGATGAAGACAGAGAGGTGCGAAAGGAAGCTTACAAAGCTTACTATGAGCCCTATATCCAGCTCCAGAACACGATTGCTTCCACGCTATCTTCAGCTATTAAAAATAATGCCATGACTTCAACGATGCGTAACTACCCTTCTTCTTTGGAAAAAGCGTTATTTAAAGATAAAGTGCCAACAACTGTCTATGATAACTTAATAAAAGCAACGAAAGATAATATTGAACCCTTTCATCAGTATATGAGAGTGAGAAAAAAGATTCTTAATCTTGATGAGCTGAGAGCATATGACCTGAATGCTCCTCTAGTACCTGGCATGAAACAGGATATTACGTTTGAGGAAGCGTATGAAACAATGGTCAACGCCTTAGCGCCGCTGGGCAGTGAATACACTGATTTACTAAAGTATTTTAAAGAACACAGATATATAGATGTAAGAGAAACTCCGGGAAAGAGGTCCGGTGCTTATAATATTGGGTTATATGGAGTTCACCCTTATGTCCTCTTAAATCATCAAGATGATCTGGATAGTCTTTTTACACTAGCTCATGAAATGGGCCATGCTATGCATAGTTACTATTCTTCAAAATACCAGCCTCAAATTACGGCGGGATATACTATTTTTGTAGCTGAAGTGGCATCAACAGTAAATGAAATTCTCCTTATTCATTACTTGTTAAACAACACAAAGGACAGGGAGAAGAAAAAACATTTGTTAAACCACTTTATTGATCAGTTCAGAGGAACCTTTTTCACACAGGTGATGTTTTCTGAATTTGAACAGCTTGTTCATGATAAAGCGGAGAATGGGGAGCCGCTTAATGTGACTGCATTTAACAACGTGTATGAAAAATTATTCAGGCAATATAACGGGGAAGAACTTGTATTTGATGAGGAAGTAAAGCATGGCTGGAGCAGGATTCCTCACTTTTATCGTCCTTTTTACGTCTACAAGTATGCTACAGGGTTTGCTTCAGCTATTTTAATTGCAGATCAGCTTTTAGCTGGAAATGAAGAGATGAAGAAATCTTATCTTACTTTTTTAAAGAGTGGAAGTTCTGAAGATCCTCTTGATTTATTGAAAAAGACAGGAGTCGATCTAACCAGTCCCGAGCCTATCAAGCATGCATTAACCTCATTCAAAGGCTTGATTGATGAGTTCTCAGCGATGACTGATGTGTAAAGAAGTAATATAAAGAAAAGGCCGCTCTACTAAAGGGCGGCCTTTTTTATAGATTAAAGCTATTTCCGGTAATGAAATAAAGTGTCCATGACAGCCTGAACGATTTCAATGGATTGAAATGAAATTAGAGATAGGGCAGTGAGTGAAAAGAAGCCTGTTAATAACTTAAGGATAATCACACTATTCCCTCCTAGAGTAGAAGCTCTAAAGAATAAGAAAATTATATCAGGATACTGCTTGTCCCTGGTGTGTAAAAAGATGTGTTTTTCAAATCATACTCGAGCTCCTTCAATAACATGACAAAGGAATTTAAATGTGAACAACGAAGTAGTAAGGAAATTCCAAAATGCCAATGACAAGGGGAAACAGCGAAAAGCTCATTCTCAAACATGGGGTGATCAGAATGGAAGCTGAACAGGTAACAAAGAAAGTGTGGGACCGTTTTGTCAAAGAGGGGGCTCTAGATGAATCGCGAATAAATAAACGCATTTTAGAGTCCTGGTATATGTGCAAAAAATCCGGGGTGAACCCTTTTAACGGCAGGGGAACCAAAGTGCTCGCCGACAAAGAGCTGGAGCTGCGAAAGAGAGAAAACTCTCTCCTTCTTGAGATTGCTTCTCCATTTATTGAAAATCTCCAAAAGATGTTCAGAAAAACAAACTCCAATCTCTTGTTAATTGATAAGGACGGTTATGTGTTAAAAGTAGCCGGAAATAAACAATCTAAACAAAAAGCCTCAGAAATTAATTTTATCGAAGGTGTACAATGGACAGAAAATTTGGTGGGCACAAACGCAATAGGTACAACATTAAGAACAGATGAACCGATCACAATAATCGGCGCTGAACATTTCTCAATTGCCTCCCAAAATTGGGCATGCTCGGCAGCACCGATACATGATGAAGAAGGTAAATTAATCGGAGTCCTCGATGTTTCCAGCCCGCTGACATCCTGCCAGCATGAACATATGCTTGGAGGTGTGGTGGCAACAGCTTATGCTATTGAACATCAATGGCAAAAAAAGATGAAAGAAGAGGAGATAGAGCTATTACATTACGCTCTTGATTGTAAGGATGAGAGCAAGCCATATATCCTTTTTAACCGCCGTAATAAAATAATCTATACATCACCTTTTTTGAGAGACAAAATTTCCATTCACTCTTTGACGATCTCCTCATTACAAGAAGAAGGATACACCCTCTCAAGGAAAGATCCCATTGTAGCATCAACCAATACTTATGAAATTGGGTATTATGCTGAAGTCTCCAAAATCCATAAGAAAAAACCCTTGAACCAACGAAAGAGTGAACGCTCCTCTTTTCGATTTGAGGGGATTCAAGGAGAGAGCCAGGTGTTTAAGGATGTGCTGGATCAAATAAAAAAAGCAGCCCCCACTGACATTCCAGTTCATATTTATGGAGAAACAGGAACCGGGAAAGAGCTTGCAGCAAGAACCCTTCATGAAAACAGTGAAAGATCTGATGGACCTTTTGTCCCTATTAACTGCGGTGCATTACCAGAGGATCTCTTAGAAAGTGAATTATTCGGTTACGGGGCTGGTGCTTTTACAGGAGCAAAGCGTAATGGGTATGAGGGGAAGCTGCTTCAAGCCAACAAAGGAACACTATTTTTGGATGAAATAGGAGAAATTCCTCTCAAAATGCAAATTGCACTCTTGAGAGTTCTCCAGGAAAAAAGGGTCACTCCCCTGGCAAGCAAAGAATCCTACCCCATTGATATTCGGCTTATTTCTGCAACGAATGAAAACATTCATGACCTCATAGAAAAAGGGCGGTTTAGAAGTGACTTGTACTATCGTATCTTTGTTTATTCTTTATCTCTACCCTCGCTCCAGGAAAGAAAGGAGGATATTCCTGCTTTCATAAGCTCGTTTTGTAAGGAACATAGCTGGAATGTTCAATGGAACGAAGAACATCTCGAAATTTTCCAGTCACATGATTGGCCAGGGAACATAAGAGAGCTTCACAATACCTTGGAACGGATAAGAATCCATTTTAAGAGTCAGGTCCCCTCTCCTTTAGAGCTTTCTTCCCTCATCAGAGAGGAACGACCATTGCTCCTCCCTCAGAAAAAGAATGAAAAGAAAGAAGAGAAAACATTATCGTTCCGGGAAACAGTAGAGGTAGAAAGGATTAAGACAGCTTTGGCAACAGCCGGCGGAAATGTCTCGAAAGCATCATCGTTGGCAGGAATCCCCCGCAGCACTTTTTATCGGAAGATCAAAAAATACAAATTATAGCCATTTTGACACAGGTGAGATAAAGTGAGACAAAATGAAACAGTGTCTCAAACCGTCTCAGTTCCCCTCTCACAATAAATATAGCCAGCTCTCTAAACGCTTATTTTGTAAGCGTTTTCTTCTTGGCATAAAACTTGCAATGTATAAAAGCAGAAGAAGACTGCTGAGATTCTGCGCCGTAATTCTTACTTATCTTAAAGGAGGAACAAAGATGGAAACTTCTAAAATTGAAACTCAAGGAATTACGTCAGAAAAAGCCAAGAACATGTACCAAAAGATGTGTGAAATCCGTCATTTCGAAGATACGGTTCATGAAGTTTTTGGTAAGGGCATTATCCCTGGTTTCGTACATCTTTATGCTGGTGAAGAAGCAGTAGCTGTTGGTGTTTGTTCCCACTTAACAGACAGTGACAGTATTACTAGTACTCACAGAGGGCATGGACATTGTATTGCAAAGGGTTGTGACTTAAACGGTATGATGGCTGAACTGTACGGAAAAGCCACAGGCTTATGTAAAGGGAAAGGAGGCTCTATGCATATTGCCGATGTGGAGAAAGGGATGCTTGGAGCCAATGGAATTGTTGGCGGAGGATTTCCACTGGCTGCAGGAGCAGGTCTTACCGCAAAACTGAAAAAAACAAATGATGTTGCAGTCTGCTTCTTTGGGGATGGAGCCAATAATCATGGAACCTTTCACGAAGGGATTAATTTAGCTGCCATTTGGAATCTGCCTGTAGTATTTGTTGCAGAGAATAATGGTTTTGCAGAAGCCACTCCATTCCATTATGCTTCCAGCTGTAAATCTATCGCCGATCGTGCAGCAGGATATAACATCCCTGGAGTGGTTGTCGATGGAAAAGATACTGTTGCTGTGTATAAGGCAGCCCAAAAGGCTGTAGAAAGAGCAAGAAGGGGAGAAGGACCGACTCTCATTGAATGTAAAACCTATAGAAACTACGGTCACTTTGAAGGCGATGCTCAAACGTATAAAGGAGAAGAAGCAGACAAGCATTTGAAAGAAGAAGATGCAATCCTTAAATTCCGCCAATATATGCTTTCAAGCGAGCTTGCGGATGAAAAGCAACTCAATGCTATAGATGAAAGGGCCAGAAAGGCAGTAGAAGAAGCAGTAGCCTTTGCAGAACAAAGCCCCATGCCTGACTCAGAAGACCTGTTAAAAGATGTTTACGTATCTTATAAATAATCTCATTCATTTCTTAATAGAAGAAATGAAGACATCACGGGATGTACAAACTTTTGCCGCCCTCAGTTTAAAAAGAATAAATAAGTAAGGAGTGAGTGGAAATGTCTAGAATTATTACTTTTGCCGATGCCATAAATGAAGCTCTTCAGCAAGCGATGAGAAAAGATGAAAGCGTTATCTTAATGGGAGAGGATGTAGCAGGTGGGGCAAACGTCGATCACTTGCAGGATGAGGAAGCATGGGGAGGAGTGATGGGAGTCACGAAGGGTCTTGTGCAGGAATTTGGACGGGACCGGATTTTAGACACTCCTATTGCAGAAGCCGGTTATGTAGGGGCAGCTGTCACTTGTGCCGCAACCGGGATGCGTCCCGTAGCTGAGCTGATGTTTAATGATTTCATAGGAAGCTGCCTTGATGAAGTAATGAACCAGGGGGCAAAGCTTCGATATATGTTTGGCGGGAAAGCAAAGGTTCCTCTTACGATTCGTACAATGCACGGTGCGGGGTTTAGGGCAGCTGCCCAGCATTCTCAAAGTTTATATGGAATGTTTACGGCAATTCCTGGAGTTAAAGTTGTAGTTCCCTCCACTCCGGCTGAAGCAAAGGGTCTCCTGCTGGCAGCTATTGAAGATGATGACCCTGTCATTTTCTTTGAGGATAAAACTCTATATAACGTTAAAGGCGAAGTTCCTGAAGAATATTTCACGTTGCCGATTGGAGAGGCTGACATAAAAAGGGAAGGGACAGACTTGACAATTGTGACTATAGGGAAACAGGTAAATACAGCTTTAGAGGCTGCTCAAAAACTGTCAAGTAAAGGAATAGAAACGGAAGTTGTGGATCCTAGAAGTCTTTCTCCTTTAGATGAAGAAACTATTTTACAGTCGGTGGCAAAAACAAATCGTTTGATTATTATTGATGAAGCAAACCCTCGGTGCAATGTAGCTACTGATATTTCAGCTATGGTAGCTGACAAAGGGTTTGATTATTTGGATGCACCAATCAAAATGATCACGGCTCCACATTGTCCAGTTCCATTTTCTCCTGCCCTTGAGGATATTTATCTCCCATCATCACAAAAAGTTCTTCAGGTTGTGGCTGACCTGATTGATGATGAATCAGTTGTGGCTCTGTAATGTTAATTTCTTCAGATAAGAGTGTGTGCCGGCATGCTCTTATCTCTATACTTACCTACCACAAAAGGGGTGACAATATGGCTGTTGAAATAATAATGCCTAAGCTTGGGATGAGTATGTCTGAAGGTACAATTGTTGAATGGTTAAAAAAAGAAAACGAAGAGGTAAAAAAAGGAGATCCCGTCGTTTCCATCAGTTCAGATAAGCTTGAGAAAGAGCTTGAAGCCCCGGAAGATGGAATTATCCAATTCGCCGCTAAAGAAGATGACGTTATCGCTGTTGGTGAAGCGATTGGGTATGTGGGGGCAAAAGGGGAAGAAATTACAAAAAAAGACACACAGGCAAACGGTGCGTATGAAGAAGCTGGAGCGGCCCTTGAAAGTCCAGCCGAGGAAGATCATAAAGAAACAAAAGACAAGCAGGAAGCGTTTACTTCTCCAAGCAGACGAGTACGTATTTCCCCTGCTGCAAAGAAATTGGCTAAAACCAAAGGAGTGGATATTGAAACAGTTCAAGGATCAGGGCCTCAAGGCCGGATTACAAAAGAAGATGTAAATAAAGTTATTGAAGAACTTGAGCAGCATAATAAAAACAGGCAAGCGCCAGCAAAAGAAAACCCGGTAAGGAATGAGTCAGAAAAGAAGCCTTCTGTGGAGGCGAAGCCTATCAGCGGGATGAGAAAGATAATTGCACATAGAATGCATGAAAGTCTTCAATCAACGGCTCAGCTAACGATTATGAGAAAAGCAGACATTACTCCATTACTGGACCTGCAAAGCAAGCTGAAAGAAGAGAAAGAAAGAGTACCAGACATGCCAAAGCTTACATTAACGGATTACATTGCAAAAGCGGTTGTTCTCTCCTTGAAAAATCATCAAGAGATGAATAGTACAATGATTGATGGAAAAATTTACGCTCAGAGTGACATCCATTTGGGCATCGCAACGTCTCTAGACTCAGGCTTAATGGTTCCTGTTGTTACTAATGCTGGTAACCTGTCACTCGGTCAAATATCAAGTAAAATAAAAGAACTCAGTCAAAAAGCAAGGGGTGGGAGTATAGATAATCAGGAACTTCAAGGATCTACTTTTACCATTACAAATTTAGGTGCATCGGGTGTTGAATACTTTACACCTATTTTAAACCCACCTGAAACCGGAATTCTCGGAGTCGGCTCTATTCAGGAAGCTGTAATACTTCGTGACAATCAACCCATTACACAAAAGTATCTCCCTTTAAGCTTAACATTTGATCACAGGGTAGTGGATGGTGAACCAGCGAGTCGTTTCCTCGATTTTGTTATTAAGAAACTTTCTGTCCCCCATCACCTTCTATTCTCATAAGCATGGGGGAGCATTGAACGTTCCTGAACATTAAGGGCTGGCTTCAGCCCTTATCTTTCTTTCTATTTCAAAGGAAAAATTAGACTGCATGGTATGACGAGGTTCTGCCTTATTTACACAACATACTGAAAAAATCGCCATCATTTTCCCTTTTACATAGAAAGAATGTGGAACTTGAGCAGGAAAGTAGTAAGTTAGTTCAGAAACTACTAAACTGAAGAGGAAACAGATAATAAAGGAGTGTGACATTCATGGCAGAAAAAATGTTTACAGCAAGTGCGGTGGCAGAAGGCGGAAGGAATGGACATGTCAAATCAGAAAACGGGTTGATTGATCACAAACTAGTAATGCCTCAAGGAAAAGAGTCTTCATCCGACGGCACGAATCCCGAGCAGCTTTTTGCAGCTGGGTATGCTGCATGCTTTGATGGCGCCCTTAATCTTATTGCTTCAAAAGCAAATAAGGAAATCGATTCAAAGATAGAAGCAGAAGTGAGTTTATTAAAAGATCCAGAGGATGACGGCTTTAAAATTGGTGTCACTTTAAATGTATCTATAAACGGAGTGTCACAAGCTGATGCTGAAGAGTTAGCAGAAAAAGCTCATGAATTCTGCCCGTATTCTAAGGCAACAAGAGGAAACATCGATGTAGATTTAAAAGTTAAAGCTGAATAAGAATAAGAAGGTGGGGTTGTCTTAAAAGTTTATCTTTTAAGCACAGCCCCATTTTTATTGTAAACTCTCCAAAACTGGGCAAGATAATGCTAAAAAGCAAGGAGATTAGTTATGACCACCATCCGCCTTGGGTATGTAGCAATGAGCACTCAATTAGTGAATGCTTCTCCATCGCAAACCGTAACGTTTGCCCAATTTAAACAAATAAAAAACAAAGAAGCAGCCATACGAAAACTGGGAAGGGTGGGAGTTTCCAATTTAGATAGCTGTATTCGTATACTAAAGCATAATATCAGCCACGATATCCAATTTTTTCGCTTAAGTTCGAGACTTGTTCCTTTAGTCAATCACCCTGAGATTGGACATTGGGACTATATGACCCCTTTGCGTGATAAGCTTTCAGAACTAAAAACGCTAATTAAGAAACACCAAATGCGGGTGGGGTTTCACCCGGATCACTTTGTCGTTTTAAACAGTGAAAACAAAGAAGTGTTTGTAAACTCGCTTCGTGTTCTTCAGTACCACTTACATTTACTGAAGGGAATGGGAATTCATCCGGTGCACCGCTGTGTTCTGCATGTGGGTGGGAGATACAATGACAAACAACAAGCATTGGAAACATTTATTGAAAACTGGTCTTTCATTCCAAAGCAGATTCAGGAAATGATTATTCTTGAGAACGATGACACAGTCTTTACCGCTGAAGACACGTTGTATTTATGCGAAAAGCTGAACATTCCCATGGTGTTTGATTATCACCATCATCTAACAAATGATGGCGACCGTTCATGGGAGGACCTATGGGACAGAATAGTGAAAACGTGGGAGCATTCCCCGCTGCCAGTAAAAATGCACATATCCAGCCCAAAGACCGAGAAACAACCGAAGGCTCATCATGATTATATTGATTCAAAACCATTTTTTTCTTTTCTCGGACAAATTAACGGATCTGTCAAAAATATTGATTGTATGATAGAAGCCAAAATGAAGGATGAAGCTTTATTTGCCTTAATGAGAAATGTGCAAAAAGATGATACGTTTCAGGTTTTAAATGGCAGTACATTTATGGTAAAATAATTTCTTTGCAAAATGCCTGTATGGGTCTTTTCTTTCCTTAGTGACCCGAATATGTTATAAATAGTGGTAATTATTCAATGCTTTCGTCGTTAGGAGTTGGAGACATGACAGATAGTAAAGGCAGCATTACGTCAAACCCTTCCATTGCAGTAAATGACGTTCAATTTAACTGGGATACCAAAGAAGGACGTTTTCAGTTTGCTGGTAATGATGTGGTATTGTTCTGGATAGAGTCAGCTATGAAAAGTTTTCTGGATACAATTCAGGAGGTATCCGGGGATGAAGCAGCCGAGGTTGTACTTGAAACCACAGGCTACAGAATGGGGACGAACGTCAGTGACTTTTTTAAACAAACAAATGTTGAAGAAGTAGTGAAAATGCTTCCTAAAGTATACGGTGCTGCCGGATGGGGAAAGGTGACATTTAAAGAATTTTCGGTTGAGAATAAAACAGCAGTCATTCAAGTGAAAGACAGCTGGGAATACAAAGTAATGAAAGAGCAAGGAAAAAACAGGCCCGGCTTATTTTTACCAGGGCATTGGGCAGGAGTCCTTAGCGGTCTTTTTGAGGATAATATCTGGTATAAGATAAATAAATCACAGATCCTTGGCGATGAATACAGTGAGTACATATACAATGCTTCTTCTATTACTCCTTCCCAAAACATACATGATTTATCAAGAAAAGAAGAACAGTCTCAGATCAGCAAGCTTGAAGAAATGGTTCTGGACAGGACAAAAGAATTATCAAATCTAGTAAAAGAAATTTCCTCTCCTCTTATACCGGTTTTGGATGACATAGTGGTGATTCCCCTATTAGGAAGCTATGATGAAAACCGCTCAAATGAGCTTCTTGAAAAAACACTTTCCAAGCTGCCTGAATTTAAGGCCAGATATTTAATTCTGGATTTAACCGGACTTCATGGCGATGTTAATGAATATACTATAGCACTTATTCATAAGTTAACCGAAACGACATCTTTACTGGGCACGGAAAGTATTCTAGTAGGGATGTCACCTGAATTAAGTATTCAAATGACGAAATTCGGCTTTCGCGTGGAAGAAAAGAAATTGCATTGTTTTTCCACTTTAAAACATGCTATTTTTTATTCACTGTCTCAGCAGGGCAAACAAATTATCTAGGTTAGGTTTGGAAAACAGGTGATGAACTCACCTGTTTTTTGTATATAAAGCCTTTATGTTTGGAAGAATGTTCCTATAAGTGAATGTTTATCTATAGGAGGGGTTTACTTGAAGGAACCTGAAAAGCATAATCAAAATGCAGAGGAAACACTGACTAATCGTCAGGGCCACCCAGTAACAGATAATCAAAATGTAAGAACTGTAGGGAATAGAGGCCCAACGACTCTTGAAAATTATGATTTTCTTGAAAAAATAAGTCACTTTGATCGTGAAAGGATTCCTGAAAGGGTTGTACATGCCAGAGGTGCAGGAGCTCATGGATATTTTGAGGCTTATGGGACCGTAGGTGATGAGCCAGCATCAACATATACACGTGCCAAGCTTTTCCAGGAGAAAGGGAAACAAACTCCTGTATTTGTTAGATTCTCCTCTGTCATTCATGGTGGGCATTCACCTGAAACATTAAGAGATCCAAGAGGTTTTGCAGTGAAATTTTACACAGAGGACGGAAATTGGGACTTAGTCGGCAATAATCTTAAAATATTTTTCATCAGAGACCCTCTAAAATTTCCTGACCTGGTACATGCGTTTAAGCCTGATCCTGTAACTAATATACAAGATGGTGAGAGAATTTTTGATTTTGTTTCACAATCTCCAGAAGCCACTCATATGGTTACCTTCTTGTTCTCTCCTTGGGGAATACCAGCCAATTATAGACAGATGCAAGGGTCCGGGGTAAATACTTATAAATGGGTCAATAATGAAGGAAAAGCTGTTCTTGTTAAATATCACTGGGAGCCCAAGCAAGGAATTCGCAACTTAACACAGGCAGAAGCTGAATCTATCCAATCAAAAAACTTTAATCATGCGACCCAGGACCTTTTTGAAGCGATAGAAGAAGGAAACTTTCCGGAATGGGAGCTGTTTGTGCAAATATTAAGTGATGAGGATCACCCTGAACTGGACTTCGATCCCCTTGATCCTACAAAGCTATGGTATAAAGAAGAGGTACCATGGCAGCCAGTAGGCAAAATGGTATTAAATAAGAATCCAGAAGATTATTTTGCAGAAGTCGAACAGGCTGCTTTTGGAACTGGCGTATTAGTAGATGGATTAGATTTCTCCGATGATAAGCTGTTGCAAGGAAGAACCTTCTCCTATTCTGATACACAGCGGTACCGAGTAGGATCTAACTATCTACAATTACCGATTAACTCACCAAAAAAGGGCGTAGCAACCAACCAGCGAGGCGGGCAGATGGAATACAAGGTGGATAAGGGCAAAGCTCAAAATCCTCATGTAAACTATGAACCGTCTATCATTGGGGGACTGCAGGAAGCAGACCAAGCAGGGAAAGAACATACTCCTTATGTAGAAGGAGAATTAAAAAGAGAGTCCATTGATCGTACAAATAACTTTGGTCAAGCAGGGGAGACATACAGACGACTTAGTGACTTTGAAAGAAATGAATTAATATCAAACCTTGTCGATACTTTGAAACCTTGCCGGGAAGAAATTCAAAATCAAATGATAGAAAACTTCAAAAAAGCGGATCCAGAGTATGGAAGAAGAGTAGAAGAGGGTCTTAGAAGAAAGAAGGAAGATGAAAACTCTTCTCACAGAAATCCAATGGGTGCCACTAATGGGGAGGAAGCAGTAAAACAGGCAGAAGACATTAGCCATCCTTCTGACCCCTATTAATCATAAGTTCCCTGTAAAACTAATAAAGTAAGGCTGTTGAAAATTTCTTTCAACAGCCTTTTATTTATGAAAAAAATGCAACTTGAGTCCCCTAAGAGGGGATTTTTCTGTAAAGAGGAAAATCTTCAAAGAGAGAAGAATATATTAGCATTACCTTAACGAAAAGAGAGAAGCTGAAATTATGGAAGGAACCTGGAACCTGTTCAACATTTCATTCAAGTTGAGTGAATAAAAATAAAAAAGGAGCTAGTAAATTTGCGAGTAACTAGAATAAAAAACGTTTATCAATTAAGTTTTATGCCGCGCGTATTCCCTGTCAATTGCTATTTAATCGAAGAAGAAAAAGGTCTGACCTTAATTGATGCTGCATTACCTTATAGTGCAGATAAGATAATGCAATCGGCCGCAACAATTGGAAAGCCTATTAAACAAATTCTTTTAACACATGCTCACGGGGATCATGTTGGAGCATTGGACAGGCTGAAAGAGATCTTGACTGACGTTCCTATAATGATGGCTAAAAGAGAGGAAAAGATACTTAAAGGCAGCAAAGAATTAGAACCAGGTGAACCTAGCCAGCCCATTCGAGGGGGAGTACCTAAGAATGTTAAAGCTGTTCCTGATATCTATCTCAAAGAGGGAGATCACGTAGGCTCCTTGACTGTAATTTCTACCCCTGGCCACACACCTGGCTCTCTATCCTTTTTAGATAAACGAGACAATATTCTAATTGGCGGGGATCCTTTTCAGACAAGAGGGGGGATGGCTGTAAGTGGCGATTTGCGCCTTTCTTTTCCCTTTCCTGCTTTGGCAACATGGAATAAACAAGAAGCAGTCAAAAGTGCCAAGAAGATTGCTGCCTATAGACCATCTGTACTCGCGGTCGGGCATGGAAAAATGGTCCATAATCCATTAAAAGACATTGAAAGAGCGATAATGAAAGCTGAAAAAAGTATTAAAAAAGTGGTTCTAAGTCAAATGTTGGGGTGGGAGCTTTTTGCTCCTGCCCCTTTATCCTACTTGAATGGTCTTTCCTTTTACCTGATGATGTAATAGGACTCTCATACGCAGACGGTCGTAACGCTTAAAACCAAACGCATTTCGTTTGATTACCTTGGTTTGGTTGTTTAATCCTTCGATTGGCCCGTTGGTATACCCAAACGTAAAACTGTTTAGGATTTCCGTTTGCCAATTTTGGAGGGTTTGAACCACCTTTATAAATTCTTTCATGCCAGAAGCCTTTACCTCACGGTAAAAAGCATAGAGTCCTTCTTTTATGATCCTCCCATTGGAAGAACCAACAGCTTTCGCTTGATCAAACCAGCCCCGAAACATTTCTTTCAGCCGGTAGGCGCTCCGTAACTCCTCGGATAAACCCAAGTATCTCTCCAAATACCAGTGCTGCTTCTCGCTCAGAGCTTCGTACCGTTTGTTAAACACGTGTTTCATTCGTTTACATTTCTTTCGATCATACTCATGAAAGTCTTTCTGCACTCTTCTTCTCACACGATCCAAAGCCCAAAAGACATACCGGCAAAAGTGAAAACGGTCCGCGATGATCACAGGGTTTCCTAAGGCTTTCTGTACGGCAGATTTGAAGGGATAACTCATATCCATCACCACCATTTCCACCTTGTTTCCTTTTTGGCGTAAATACTGTTTCACCGTCTCCACCTTACGGTCAGGAAGAATATCCAAAGGTTCAGCGGTCTTCCCATTGGCAATGATGACCTGAAACTTCCCTTGATCGGTATCTCCTTTATATTCATCGATCGCAATGACTTCAGGAAGTTCTGTGACTTCTCGAAACATGGGAGAAGAAATGGCATCAAATCGCCTCATGGCAGTAGAAGCAGACGTTCGAAACTGTTGCGCTGTATCCTTGAAGTTTTTCCCCTGAATGATGCGCAGCCCAAACGCTTGATTCCATTCCACGCTGTGACGCTGATATCGTTGGACAAAGCGAGTGGACTCGGCAAACCGTTTCCCGCAGGAACAGGCGTAACGACGCTTTCGATAAAATACATACGTGTTTCTCTCAAACATCTTCAAGTGCTGTACTTTTTGAGTGCGGTAATCATGAACACGTTTCGTCCGCTTTCCACAATCGGGGCAGCGTTGGGCTTTTCGTTCCATCTCCACGTGGAGATGGAACGAATCCCCTATCGTTTCTGTTTTCTTTATGATCATTTCTTCAAACCCGGGAATATTCATGATAAAATGCATGTACACGCAACTCCTATCCTTATTCTTGTTTCTCGACAATTCAAGTGTAAAGGATATCGGAGCTTGCGTGTTTTTTAATAGCTAATTTTTCTAAAACCCCAACAAATAGTGTAGAGCCAAAAAAGTGGTATCTCAATAGTCTAACTTTTGAGATACCACTTTTTATTACGGGATTTCAAATCTAGTGAAGAGGATAAAAACTTGTTTTCAAAAGGCCAGCTAAACTGAGATTCTGCATAATCCCATGCTTGGAGTCAGGTGGGCTGAATTTCCAAAGGGATTTTGCCAAACTGCTCTGCATCTTCTAGGCGTCTCATAGCTTCTGCTGTGTGAGATAACGGAAAGACCTGATCAATGACAGGTTTAATTTGGTAACGATTAATAAAATAAAGCATTTCTCTTAACTCATCTCGGCTTCCCATAGTGCTTCCAAGGAGATTAAATTGGCCGTAAAATAATGAGCGGAGATTAAGGGTGACTTCATCTCCTGCCGAAGCACCAAACGTAACCAAAGTTCCTCCTTTTCTTACTTGACTGAGTGTCTTATTAAAGGTAGCAGCTCCGATAGTTTCAATGGCAATATCTGCTTTTTCACCATGCAGTGCTTTATCCCAGTCGCCGCTGCTGTCAATCGCTATATCCGCTCCAAGCTCTAATGCTTTTCTTCTTTTTTCCTCAGAGCGAGAAGTAACGATCACCCGGGCTCCTATCGCTTTTGCAAATAAGAGTAAAAATGTTACGGCTCCGCTTCCAACACCGGGCAGGAGAATAGTATCTGTTCTTTTAATCTTAGCCCTCGTAAACAGAGCCCTGTATGCAGTGAGAGCTGACAAAGCCAGCACCCCGGCTTCTTCCCAGGTCAAATGCTCTGGTTTTTTTTCGATATACTCTTGAGAGATCGTAATGGTTTCTGCAAATGTACCGTGATCCGGTAATCCCAGAACCTTATACCCTTCAGGGGGAGCATCACTTTTTGTAAGCCACCCTAAACTTGGGTTGATAATGACAGAGTCTCCTTCAGAAAACCTCGTAACTTCCGGCCCTGTTTCTTCAATGACTCCAGCGCCATCTGATCCCAGAATCAGAGGAGGGTCCTGTTGGTTATGACGCTCAAGCACGAACAAATCACGGTGGTTTAAACCAGCATATTTCAGTTTCACTTTTACTTCGCCTTTTTTGGGAACAGGGGCCGTATGTTCTGTATATCTTGCCCCCTCTAACCCGGCAGCCCCTTCATGGACAAAAGCTTTCATAGCGGTTCCTCCTTCTTGCCGTTCAAATAGAAGTTTTATTCAAAGTCTGCTATCACTATTTTTCCGATCGTCCGGCCTGACTCGATCATCTTGTGAGCTTTCTGGAGGTTATTTGCATTAATCGGTGAAAGAATAGTATCTACAGTAGTTTCGAGCTTTTTATCATCAAGGAATTTGCTCACTTTATTTAAAAGCCTGTATTGTTCAATCATGTCACCTGTTTTATACAAAGGACGAGTAAACATAAATTCCCACGAAAAGGTTACACTTTTATTTTTTAAAAGGGTTAAGTCTAGATGCTTGTCGGTTTCAACAATTGAACAGATGTTGCCTTGTGGAGCAATGGCATCAGCCATGTTTTCCCAATGCTGATCGGTCGAATGTAAACAAAAAATATAGTTTACTCCGTTATGGATCCCTAACTCTGTAAGCTGAGGCAAAAATGGCTCATGGTGGTCAATAATAAAATCAGCTCCGCGATCCATTGCCCACTTGGATGACTCAGGCCTGGAAGCTGTGCCGATCACTTTTAACCCTGCCATCTTTGCAAGTTGAACGGCAATAGAGCCGACTCCGCCAGCCGCTCCAATGATGAGGATGGATTTGCTGGCATTTTTTCTTGGATCCATTTTAACGCCGAGTCGGTCAAATATTCCTTCCCAGGCAGTGATTGTAGTTAACGGGAGAGCGGCTGCCTCTGAGTAACTAAGAAGGACTGGTTTGTGGCCGACAATTCTTTCATCCACCAAGTGGTACTCGCTATTCCCGCCTTGTCGATCGATACTCCCTGCATAATACACTTCATCTCCTGGTTCAAATAACGTGCAGTCAGGCCCGACTTCATCGACGACCCCGGCAACATCCCAGCCAAGAATGCGTGGCTGTTCTTCAATATTTTCTTTTGGTGCTCTTACTTTTGTATCTACTGGATTGACAGACACTGCCTCTACCTTTACAAGAATTTCTCTCTCTTTGGGCACTGGTTTGTCAACCTCAATATCAAGGAGGCTTTCTTCATGGTCAATTGGTAAATATTTATATAATCCTACCGCTTTCATGCACTCTCACCCCATCTAATTAAATGATGCCAAGCATTTGTTTCTTCAAAGACTACTACAACACGGTTCATTGCTTCAACAGTTACGCCTTTTCCTCTTACCTTCTTCTCCTAAAAAAGTGTTCCACCTGCTTAAAGAGATCATTCCATTTTATAACTTTTTTACGTAATAATTAGCAACATAAATAAATCAAATTCTTTACATAATAGAAAAGTACATTTTACGACAAAGGAGATCACTTATGCTTATTAGATTTGTTAGCTGCGTTCTGCTCTTTTTATGCTGTTTTCCGATTTCAGCAGAGGCTCAAAATGTGCAAACTTATAACGAGCCTCCTTTTGAACACTACCAGGTTAGCTCGGGAGATTCCTTTTGGTTTATTGCTCAGCGGTACGGAGTAGATTACAGAGAGCTAATGAGGTTAAATCCAGAAATAGCGCCCCAAAATATGCACATAGGTGAAGTAATAAGGCTTAAACCAGAAGCAGAACATCACAATCAATTCGAAGACCAAGTTGTTGAATTAGTGAACCAAGAAAGAAGCAGAAACGGACTTCAGCCGCTGACACACCGCGCAGATGTAAAAGATGTTGCTCATAAAAAAGCAGAAGATATGGTTAATTCAAATTACTTCTCTCATACAAGTCCTAATTACGGATCCCCATTTGATATGCTCCAAACCTTTGGAGTGGATTACCGTACAGCTGGAGAAAACATAGCAAAAGGACAAACCACACCAGAACAAGTGATGAACGATTGGATGGACTCTCCAGGTCACCGGGAGAATATCTTAAAACCTGAATTTGATTCCATTGGAGTGGGCTTTTATCACGGAGCATGGTGTCAAATGTTTACCGGTAACTAAAACACACAGCAGCCTGGCTTGGCTGCTGTGTTTTCATACGTGTCATACTATTTCTATAAGAATGTCACTTGAAAAATATATAGGATGGCTCATTTTTTAAAACTAATCAAAAATATAAAAGTAAATACAACATTTATAATCGTTAGAATCTTTGGAAACAGGAGTATTTAGAAGGAAAAGAAAGAAAACAAAAGTATTTATGATATGTAATCCGTTTTCATGGAATATGTTTTCGTTTTCATGGTTTATTTTCATTTTTGATATTAAGCTCAAAGAAGCGCATAATATCCATATAATCACATGAAAGAAGGGTTAATGAATGAAAAAGTATATCATTAATTATGTAAAAGCCGTTTTCGAACGTCACCAAGAAGAAGGCGCTCGTATGCTTAAACAAGCTCAAAAAAAATCAGCCTAACCCTGTCTATAACCTACATCTAACACTAATATTCCGTTACTAAATTCGATAATAGATAAATTTAAAGTAAAAGCCTTCCATGTCATCATAATGGAGGGCTTTTTTTGAAGTCTCACCGTGCTTATGGGGGTACGGGGGTTAATATCGTAATTATTACTAAATTTTTTCAATAAATGATAGGGAAAAGAGATATACTTTTTGCCTCACTAATTTATAGGTGATTACTGGAAATGTTACGAATAAAGCGACAAAATTCCTTTAATTCTCTTAAAATTTACAAAGAATTAATTGATTTTTACGTAATTGTCAAATAAAATGGACATTGTTACCCGATATCCACGTTTTTTAAACGTATTTTTCAGACTTTTCTTTTTGTGAAAAAATTAACACGTTCCCTATTGGAATTAAGATACATAAATAGTATGACACTTTATTACACAAAGGGAGGCGGCCATTCAGCTCATTTTTTTTAAGTACATTAGTAGAGAAATAAACAAATCAAATTTTTGGAGGGTTTAAGATGAAAAAGTGGATGATTGGTGTAACTGTGGCTTCTTCAGTAGGACTTCTGGCAGCCTGTGGAGGCGGTGACAATGGAGATGGAAATGGTGAGGAAGCCGGTGATAATGGTCAAGTAGATCAATTAACAATGGGTTTTGTCCCATCACAGGATGCTGATGAAATTGCTACTACCGTTGAGCCTCTTCAGGAGCGTTTAAGCGAAGAGCTTGGAGTTGAAATTGACGCAGAAGTTATGACAAACTACACTGCATTGGTTGAAGGAATGCGTACCCAAAACATTGACATAGGTTTTCTGCCTCCATTTGGATTTGTACAAGCTGAAGAACGTGCTGAGGTTAACGTGCTGTTGAAAGCTATCCGTCACGGCGATGATTCTTACTTGGCGCAATTTGTTGTCCGTGAAGATTCTGACATTAATGATATTGATGATATTATTAATTCTGATCCAGGAGAGCTTACTTGGTCCTTTGGTGATGTCACATCTACAGCAGGGTATCTATTCCCGGCATCTCACTTGATGGATCTGGGGATTGAAGAAGTTGATGAACACTTTGTTCAGCAGACAGTTGGCGGCCATGACAATGCTTTGCAGTCACTTCTGGACGGACAAGCTGACTTTGCAACTACCTTTGACGATGCTCGTGATAACTTTGCAGACGAGAATCCAGATATCTATGATGAACTCACAGTTATTGAATATACTGACCCTATCCCAAATGATACGATTTCCGTGCGTTCTGAAATGGATGAGGAACTAGCACAAGAAATTAAAGACGTCTTCCTTAGCTTTAATGATGACGAAGAAATGATGGAAGTTATGGATGAAGTATACAACTGGACTGGTGTGACTGAAGCTTCCTCTGAAGACTATGAAATCGTCCGTGAAACCTATGAGCGTTTTGAGGATGTTGTAGAGGAATAAATTATTTTCTTACATGCTATTTTCATAGTGAACAACCTGCTTTCATACGACAAGCAGGTTGTTACTTTGTTCAGAGAATTCCAGGACATAAGTTCGTTTCTTACTCTATGAACTTACGAACCGGGAAAGGTTCTTTCTGTTTTTCTATTTATATATAAAAGAGGTAGTTATGAAATGATTAAATTTGATAATGTATCGTTGACGTACCCTAATGGTCATAAGGGCTTAAAAAATATTAATTTAGAAATCCCTAAGGGTGAGTTTGTTGTTGTTGTAGGACTGTCGGGTGCTGGGAAATCAACGCTTATCCGCAGTATTAATCAAATGGTAAAACCAACAGAAGGAAAACTATTTATAGAAAATACGGATGCTCTTAAGGTAAACAGCAAGGGTCTTCGTCTGCTTCGCCGTGATATTGGAATGATATTTCAAAACTATAACCTGGTAAAGCGCTCAAGTGTTCTTAGAAACGTCCTGTCTGGACGATTAGGCCATACTGGTACTCTGCGCAGTATGCTTAACATGTTCTCACAGGAGGATCTTCAGTTTGCCATGCAATGTCTTGACAGGGTAGGGATTCAGGATAAAGCGTATCAACGCGCAGATACTTTAAGCGGCGGTCAGCAGCAAAGAGTAAGTATAGCCCGTTCCTTGTGTCAAAAGCCAAAGGTTATTCTTGCAGATGAGCCTGTTGCCAGTCTTGATCCACCGACAGCTCATGCTGTGATGGAAGACTTGCGTGAAATAAACAAAGAAGACGACATCACAATGGTTATAAATCTTCATGCTATTGACCTTTCCATGGAATACGCAGACCGGATTATTGGATTGCGGGAAGGAGAAGTAGTGTTTGACGGACCGGCTTCTGAAGTAAACGAGCAGACATTTGAAGATATATACGGTCGTCCTATTAAAGAAGATGATTTATTAGGCGAGGTTGAAAAAGAATGACAAAAGATTCTCAACATCAAAAACGCATTCCTGTCATACCTGCCTCTTCAAAACGAAATATAACAATGATCTTATTTGTCGTTGTAGCTTTATATATAGCTGCTGCAATTCAGACTGATGCGTACCCTGACAGAATTATTGAAGGCCTGCCTCATGCAATTAGTTTCTTTATTGATGATATGTGGCCGCCCAATTGGGGTTACTTTGAAAGTGTATTATTTGGCCTGCTGGAATCATGGAATATTGCACTGCTAGCCACCACACTTTCTGCAATTTTCTGTTTACCTATTGCCTTTATAGCAGCAGGAAATATAAATAAAAACTTTTTCTTCTATCATGCAACACGCCTGGCATTAAATGTACTTCGTACGATTCCGGATTTAGTATGGGCTGTTTTATTTGTAGCTATTGTAGGGTTGGGTGCTTTGTCAGGTATGATTGCCCTATTTTTTTTCTCACTCGGGATCTTAGTGAAATTTGTGAGTGAAACGATTGAATCAATTGATGAAGGACCTTTGGATGCTGTAAGGGCTACAGGGGGCAATATCTTTCAAGTCATTTGGTACGGAGCCATTCCGCAAATTCTGCCTCAGTATGTTTCGTATACACTTTATTTGCTTGAAATAAATGTAAGGGCATCTATTGTCCTTGGTTTTGTAGGAGCAGGCGGTATCGGCTTACTTCTAAATCAGCAGCTTGCCGTATTTAATTTTGGTAACGTGTCTATGATTATATTTGTAACGTTCATTGGCGTCACCATTATCGACACAATTAGTACGGTGTTTAGAAAGAGGTTAGTATAATGGCGACCAAATCAACAAAACATTATGATTTAAGAAACCCGAAACGCGCTAAATATTGGATGAATTTTTCTGCAATCGCAATTGTTCTTGTCGCTTTATATATTGTAGCGTTTTTATATACGGACCTTACGTACCGGGGTTCTGGTGCGTCAGCCCCTGAAATGTTAAACAGATTATTCATTCAGCCGTTTTTCGATGAATCTACAAGAGCTAATATTCCGACCAATATAGGGTTTATGATTGAAACGGTAGCCATTGCCTTTGCTGGAACGTTAATTGGAAGCATCTTGGCAATCCCGATTGGTTTTCTTGCTGCACAGAACGTATCGGGCCATTTTTCAAATATAGGTAAAGGGATTCTCAATGCTATCCGTGCCTTTCCGGAAATTATGTTTGCGATTATTTTCGTATCCGCTGTGGGAATGGGTCCGTATGCCGGTGTTCTCGCTATTACAATAAACTGTATAGGGATGCTTGGTAAGTTATATGCAGAAGTAATTGAAACCATCGACATGGAGATTGTCCAGACACTTCGCACAACTGGCGCTAATCCCCTTCAAGTCTTTTGGTACGGGGTCATTCCTCAGGTTATTCCTGAATTTTCTTCATATGGGCTTTACCGTTTTGAAATTGATGTACGGGCATCCTCTATTCTCGGTCTGGTTGGAGCAGGCGGTATCGGGGCTCCGCTCATTTTGGCAGCCCAGCAGCGGAACTGGGAAGATGTCGGGATGATCCTATATATAGTCATCATTACAGTAACTATAATTGATTTAATCAGTACAAACATCCGTAAACGTATAGTCTAGGAGGCATTCAAATGACAGTTGCTTGGAGCAAAGTGAAACTGGTAATCTTTGACCTTGATGGCACATTGTACGAAGATACCCACCATTTTGAATTTTATGCTGAAGAATTAAGCAAAAAGCTCAAACCGGAAAAAAGAGAGCTCTTCTGGAATGACTACCAATCCATTCTAAAAGGAAATCATCCGGTAGCTGTGGGAAAAATTTATGATGCAAAAAGAGACAGGATTCTTACAGTCAATCCTGAAAACAACAATGTTGTAAAAGTATTTGACTGGGAAGGCACAGAGCTTGACGAACAAAGCTATTACAGTGGTTCGCTTACTTATGACTTTGATCACCTCATTGCAATTGGGGATGGATGGTGGCTTCCGGTGGCTGCAGCGAAGCATTATGGTGTAGGAAGCACTTATGATTCGTACTGCAAAACAAAAGATTACATGCAGACAGACGAATTCACCTTTGCTGATAATCCTGGCTTGCGTGAAACACTATTGCACCTTGGAGAAAAAAAGGACCTTGTCCTTATAACGAACAGTCAGGCTGACGATGTAGAGCGCCTTCTTCTAACCTTAAAGTTACACGGTGTGTTTCCTGAAGTTATCTCCAGTGCCAAAAAGCCTCAAAACACAAGCAAACACTTTCAGGAACTCCTTTCACGCTATCATGTCAAGGCTGAGGAAGCTGTCTCCATTGGGGATAATTATTTAAATGAAATTGCCCCTGCAGAGCAAATGAATATGCAAGCTATTTTAGTAGATCCGACAGGAAAGGCAGAAGTTAGAGAAAACACTAAGGTAGTTTCTACTCTCTCTGAGTTGTTTGAAGAAATAAAAGCCTTGTAATATGGTGCCAGCACTCTATCGTAGTGCTGGTTTTGTTTGTCTTTTATATAATGGGTGAATAAGGCAGCAAGAGTATAGTATATAAAAGGGTGAATGAGATGATTGTAAGTATACTTGACCAATCTCCCGTGCTGGAAGGGAGTTCCCAGGCAAAAGCACTTGAAGAATCAAAAAAACTGGCACTTCTTGGAGAAGAGCTTGGGTACAAGAGATATTGGATTGCTGAGCATCATGATATGAAAGGACTATCCTGCTCTTCTCCTGAGGTTATGATTAGTTATATAGGAGCGTCTACCAAGAAAATCAGGCTGGGAGCAGGTGCAGTATTACTTCCCCACTATAAGCCCTATAAAGTTGCCGAAACCTATCACATGTTAGAAACCTTGTTTCCTGGAAGGATAGATATAGGAATTGGGAGGGCACCAGGGGGTTCGGCTGAAGCTTCGATGGCTTTGTCAGGAAATTACTTGGATAATGTAAAGAAATTTCCTGACCTATTAGATGAACTGCTGCATTTTTTAAGAAACGATTTTCCCGAGGATCATCTATATTCCAGTCTCAAAGCCTCACCTGTTCCTCCTTCCAAGCCTCAGCCCTGGCTTCTAGGCACGAATAATAAAAGTGCCTTGTTAGCTGCAGAGCATAAACTGCCTTATGTATTTGGTCACTTTATGAGTGATGCCGATGCTAATGAATGTATAAACACATATAAAACAAATAATACAGCGAAACCTTATGTTATTTTAACGGTAGCTGTCATATGCGGGGAAACGACTGAAGAAGCTGAGGAAATGGCATTAAGTTATTGGCTTTGGAAGGAAAAGATGGAAAAGGGAGAAAAGCTGCAGGGGGTTCCTTCGATTATGAAAGCCAAAGAGTATTTTTCAGGAAGAGCAGATAAAAGATCTGAAGGGAGAGAAAATGAAAAAGTAATTATTGGAAGTCCGGAAGAAGCAGGTAAAAAAATAAGTGAATTGCAACAACAAGTTAAGGCTGATGAAATCATGGTTGTTACGATTACTCCTACATATGAGATGAGAAGTAACTCTTATAAGGCAATCGCTAAAGCCTTACTCTAGTGTGTGGGTGTGAGAAAAACTAGGTATTCTAGGAGGTGCAGTTTGTGAATCAGACAGATTTGATAAAAGATTGGCGTCTTCACGCCGTCGTGTTTTTAATTGTTATTTTGACAGAAAGTATTGGAATTCATGAGTTTGCTGTTGGACCGGGAGTGATCATGCTTCTGCCAATGTTATACGCCATAGTGATTGGGCTGGGCTTATACTTTACTCCAATTATTAAGAAAAAGTCAGCCGACCGGGCTGAGCCTTTTATTGTCCTGGGCGTCACATTACTTATTGCAAAAATTGGAGTGATTATCGGACCATCTTTGCCTGAAATTATTGAAGCCGGACCTGCGTTATTACTGCAGGAGTTTGGGAATCTGGCAACGATTTTAATAGCTCTCCCGATTGCTATTTTGCTCGGTTTTAAACGAGAAGCAATAGGGATGACACATTCAATTGCTCGTGAACCCAACGTTGGCTTGATTATGGACAAATATGGATTCAATAGTCCGGAAGGCCGGGGAGTAATGGCTATTTACATATTTGGAACAGTTTTTGGTGCAGTATTTTTCGGTTTAGCCGCCGGATACCTCGCAACCTTAACACCGCTCAGCCCACTCTCTTTTGCCATGGCATCAGGGGTAGGCAGTGGAAGTATGATGGCTGCTGCAAGCGGTTCTTTAATTGCAGCCTTTCCAGAGTTCGAAGGATCCATCGCTGCTTTTGCAGGGGCCAGCAACTTATTGTCGCTATCAACCGGTCTGTATATTAGCATATTCATCGGTTTACCATTAACGGAGAAACTGTACAACGTAATGATGAAAAGAAAAAGTGAACAAGAAAAGAAAGGAGAGAGGTCATAATGCTGCGTAATATTCAAGAGTGGTCTCTCCTGTTAGGGATTTTTGGTCTTTCTGCATTATTTGGAAATTGGATGGGCTTTGACATTTTACCCTTTGATGCATTGCCTGGTATGCTTACACTTATTGTCATCGCTCTGGCTGGAATGATTGTCCAGAAATTACTTCCCTTTCAGCTTCCTAGTGTTGCCTACATAGGCCTTATAGGAGTACTCGTTTCTATGCCTTGGATTCCAGGGTCATCTTATGTGGTTGCTTGGACTGAACAAGTGGAACTCCTCGCCCTCACCACCCCAATTCTAGCCTACGCGGGAATTTCCATTGGCAGAAATTGGACAGACTTTGTCAGTCTTGGATGGCGAAGTATTGTAGTGGCTGTATTTGTTTTTCTTGGTACATTTATCGGTTCTGCTTTAATTGCTGAAGTGGTCCTTCGCATGCAGGGCATCATATAACATGTAAATAAGCTCAGATCCTTTTTCGGGATTTGAGCTTATTTTTTTATCCCAGGTATCAGCAAGTAGAGAGTATTTGATAAGTATTCTGGCTGGATTTGCATATCCCGTTAGGCTATAGTGCAAAATAGTTTATCTTTCCCTTCTTTTATTAGAAAATAAAAGACAAGCTTGTACTAAAGGAGGAATCAGCATGGCGTCAAGTCTTCAAGATACTGTTACATTACATAATGGGGTGCGCATGCCCTGGTTTGGGTTAGGAGTATTCAAAGTAGAAGAAGGAAAAGAAGTAATCGACTCAGTAAAGAACGCAATACAAACAGGTTACAAGAGCATTGATACAGCGGCTGTTTACGGAAATGAAGATGGGGTTGGACAAGGGATCAGAGAATCAGGAGCAACACGAGAAGATTTATTTATCACCTCCAAAGTCTGGAACGCAGATCAAGGATACAACTCTACTCTGGAAGCTTTTCAAACAAGCTTAAATAAACTTGGGTTAGATTATTTGGATTTATATCTCATCCACTGGCCCGTTGAGGGAAAATATAAAGAAACCTGGAAGGCATTAGAAAAGCTATATAAAGAGGGCCGTGTTCGTGCAATCGGAGTAAGTAACTTTCATATTCATCACTTAAAAGATTTACTGGAAGATGCAGAAATTAAACCTATGGTAAATCAGGTCGAATATCACCCTCATCTGACCCAGGAAGAACTTCTTGCTTTTTGTGAGGGAAAAAGCATTCAGCTGGAGGCTTGGTCCCCTCTTAAACAAGGAGAACTCCTCCGAGATGGAACCATAAAAGACATAGGAAAGAAATACGGAAAATCGCCAGCTCAAATCATATTGCGCTGGGACCTGCAAAATAAAGTAATAACCATACCAAAATCTGTGAATGAAGAGAGAATTAAAGCGAATGCAAATGTATTTGATTTTCAGCTTACTGACCAAGAGATGAATCAAATCTCTTCTCTTAATAAAAATGAACGGGTTGGCCCAGATCCAGATGATTTTGACTTTTAACAGCTGTTCTTATTTGCCTCAATGGTTTGGTTTCTTATTACTATCTTTCTCCAAAGGACAAAGGAACAAATAGGAAAGAGTATGCCTGAGCATGTTAAAGGATAACCGCAGCTGAATAATGGACTTTTTGGCTGACACTGAGAAAGAGATGGAGTGTGCAAATGGAAAGAAAAGTAATGTTGAATGATGTGGAATTTCTCGTTTCCGAATTTTACAAAACAGAGACTTCATACTCTCCAACTAAAATATCCTTTCGATTTCCTGTACATGGCGGCGAGGAGTATCATGATGTGACGAAACTGCTGTACAGTCCATCATTTACCGTAAAAGTCCCTGAAGATAATTTACAATTTACAGGCAATATAACCAAATACGCTACGACGTTGGCAGACTTCGCGGATGAGCAGCAAGTATCAATATTTCATCTTGAGCTTACAGAAATCAGCAAGTCAAAATAAAAGGGGGGATGAAAGTGGATTCTAACCAGAATAAGCGTCTTAATGATATTAAATTTTCGGTACTTGACCTTGCTCCAATTGTTGAGGGAAGTAATGCATCTGAAGCCGTCCAAAACAGCCTGAACTTAGCCAGGCATACCGAAAAGCTGGGCTTTCACCGTTACTGGGTTGCTGAACATCATAATATGCCTGGAATAGCGAGCTCTGCAACATCAGTCTTAATAGGCTATATTGCCGGCGGCACAAAAAATATTCGTGTAGGATCTGGCGGCATCATGCTGCCTAATCACGCTCCTCTGGTGATAGCTGAGCAATTTGGCACCCTTGAAAGTATGTACCCGGGGAGGATAGATTTAGGACTGGGAAGGGCCCCGGGCAGTGACCAGGTTACTGCTCATGCTCTTCGCAGGGACCTTTCCAGTAATGGAGAAGATTTTCCGGAGGCACTTGAAGAGCTTCGTTCTTATTTTGATCCTTCTCTAGGCAAAGGGTATAATCCAGTACGTGCTATACCGGGAGAAGGGTTGGATATCCCTATCTGGCTGTTAGGCTCAAGTGGCTACAGTGCTCAATTGGCTGGAAGACTAGGACTCCCATTTGCTTTTGCAAGCCATTTTTCTCCTGCGTATACTCTGCCTGCCTTACGGTTATACCGTCAGTCGTTTGTTCCTTCTGAAGAACTTAAAGAACCATATGCGATGGTGGGAGTGAATGTAATCGTAGCTGAAGATGAGGAGAAAGCAGAATGGCTTTCCACCTCTCAGCAGCAGGCTTTTTTAAGCTTAACAAAGGGAAACCCTACAAAGCTGAAACCACCAGTAGAGAATATGGATGAATTGTGGTCTGAGTTTGAAAAAGCTTCTATCTCCCAGCAGTTACGTTCAACGATTGCTGGCAGCCCGGAACGTGTAAAAACGGAGCTTCAGGATTTTCTGGATAAAACTCAAGCTGATGAAATGATTATAAACACTTCTGTTTACGACCATAAGGAACGGATAAAATCTTACGGCCTGTTAAAAGATCTTATTCACCCTGCATAGCAACATACCGACTAGCACTTTCTAAAAGTGCTAGTTTTTTCTAATTTTTAAAAGGAAAAGGCTGGACTTTGTCGAAGCTTGATTAAAGCAGAAACAGTCATACACACTCAAGGATAGTTGTTTTATTATCTCAGCTGCCAGGTACTGATGAACTTGCATAGGAGGGATAAGGTGAAAATGTTTTTTGAGATGTATAACCAGGAACTGGAAAAAATGAAAAAGAAGCAGGCAGTAGCTTCAGCTGCCAAAATGTTTGAAGACGCCAAGCTGGATCTTAATGAAATAAAACGGTACACCAATCTTTCCTTTGAAGAACTAAAAGAGCTCCAACAAACGGTCCAGAAAAGATCCTGAAAAGTTTTCAGGGTCTTTTTACATCTACCTTACAACTAGTTATAATAAGTCATATATATTTTATATATGGATTTTATTGCAGAAAGAGGTAGAAGCATGCCAAATTTTACTCCAGGCCAGATTGAAACAATGAAAGTCGCCGCTTTGCATCCTAATGGCTATACGATGACAAATGGTTCAAACGAAGTGTATCTTCAAGAGAACGAAACACAGGAAGAGCTTCAGGAAGGTGATACTGCTCAAGTGTTTCTTTATGAAAATAAACAAGGGAAGACCCAAGCAACAATGTACCTGCCAAAAGCGACATTACAATCATACGGGTGGGCTAAAGTAGTCAAGGTTGTAAAAAACCTGGGAGCGTTCGTAGATATAGGAATTTCAAGAGACTTTCTAGTGTTTGAGGATGATCTTCCTGTTTTAACAGAGGTATGGCCTTCCCCCGGGGATTATCTGTATGTCACCCTGGGACATGACAAAGAAGGAAGACTTACAGCGAAACCCATTACAGAACAAGAGGTAGAGGAAATAAGAAAGGATGCACCTATTGATCTCAGACAGCAAACATTGCAGGGCTGGGTATATCAGACAGGGAAAGTCGGTTCTTTTGTACTTACGGAAGATGGATACCGTGGATTTATTCATTATACAGAACGTAAAACAGAGCCCCGTTTAGGTCAGCAAGTAGAAGGAAGAGTGATTGCAGTCAAAGAGGATGGGACCGTTAATTTATCTTTGCGGCCACACAGGCTCGAGAGTATGGATGAGGATGCAGAAAAAATTTTGAACTATTTAATTCAACAGGGAGGCAAAATGCCTTTTGGGGATAAAAGCGATCCAGAAGACATTCGTTCTCTTTTTAATCTTAGTAAAGCAGCATTTAAGAGATCACTTGGTAAATTAATGAAAGAAGGAAAAATCGAACAGAAAGATGGTTTTACCTATCTAAAAGAATAACTGTTTTTTTACAGCTTAAATATTTATATAAAAACCATGTTATGTTTCCTTACACAAACCCTTTTGTTGACCAGAGTATGTGTTATCTTATTTATAACACATACTCACTTTCACAATTGGAGGGGTTTAAATGACAAGTACAAATAAGAAAAATCCTAATATTTTTACGATGATAGCTCTTACGTTTTCCGTTATGTTTCAATAAAAGATGTTTCATGAAAAACTGAACCTAATAGTCGTTTAGGTTCAGTTTTTTCTTTGAATATACAGATAGACATCAAAGAAAACAAAAGTCAGGTATAATAAGGGTACAACCATAGAGAGAAAAGGTGTGAACAGAGATGGGAAAAGGGTTAACAGGCAAGCGTGTTGCTTTGGCAGCATCCAGAAAAACAGAGGAAATGACCAGTTTAATAGAAAAGCAGGGAGGTACATGTATTGTCCGGCCGCTGCAGGGAACAGTCTTTCTTGCCGATAAACAAATAGAACCCGCTTTACAAACATTTGTTAAGCAAGGAGCAGATTGGGCGTTATTTACGACAGGGATTGGCACAAACACTCTTTTGGATACAGCAAGAAACCTGGATATTGAAGAACAGTTTTTACAAGTATTGCAGGATGCCAGTATTGCGACTCGTGGTTATAAAACAGTAGCAGCTTTAAAAAAAATTGGTATTAAGCCCGACGCCGTTGATGAAGATGGGACCACTCAAGGTTTAATTCAGGCCTTAAAAAAGGAAGATTTTTCGGGAAAGAAAGTGATGGTACAGCTTCACGGGATAAGTGCTCCTCCATTGATTGAATTTTTAGAAGAAAAAGGCGCTGATGTGTTGCAAATTTTACCATACCAGCACATTCCGCCAGAGGAGGATACCGTACATACATTAATACTGGAAATTATAAACAGAGAAGTGGATGCCGTATGCTTTACTACTGCCATTCAAGTGCATTCGTTGTTTCAATATGCGAAGGAAAATGAGTACTTAGAACAACTATTAGATTCTTTTGAACAGGACGTTCTTGCGGTTGCTGTTGGAAAAGTAACTGCAGAAGGAATGAAAGAAAATGAAATGACCAGGCTTCTCAGTCCTGATCTGGAACGAATGGGGGCTATGATCATAGAGCTATCCCGCTACTATGAGGGTCGGTAGAATAATGTAACGAGCCTGCAGACTGGTGAGAGTACCCTCTTACCAGTCTGTTTTTAGCCAATCACTCGAATTATCTACAAGAAGACGTATACCACATAAGAAAGATCTATGTAAAGCATGAATAAGAAACGGAAAGTAGAAAAAGAACACGATAAATGAATAAAATAAAAATACTTCTTGTCCTCCTTTCATAGTTATAAGAACTGTGGGGGGATGGAAGTACGATGAATACATTTTTGAAAGGTTCTTTACTGCTGATTGCAGCAGCTTTTATAAGTGAGTGTTTGGAGTTTGTCATAAATGTAGTGCTTGCAAGGGAGCTTGGGGAAGAGGGCCTTGGTCTTTATATGTCTATTTTACCCACGATTGTATTTCTTGTTGTGATAGCCAGCATGGAGCTTCCCGTTTCCATTTCAAAGGCCATTGCAGAAAAGGAGAAAATTTATCATAAAAGCATCCTTGAGCATACTATTCGTTTTACCGCTGCCTTTACGGTAGCATTCTTAGCGATTTCTATTATCGTTTTTCCGTTGATTCCCGTCTTTAACACGTACCATCCGCTTCTTCCTTGGCTGCTGCTTACCCTCATTCCTATTATAGCCCTGTCCTCTATTGCCAGAGGTTATTTTATGGGAGCCCAACATATGGGAAAGATAGCAGTTGCTAACTTTTTAAGGCGGGCCGTACAGCTCGTTTTGTTAATTGCTGTCTTTCAATTATTCCATTTTGACACTGACCTTGCCATTTTGATTGCTTTGTGCACTTTAATAGGGACAGAATTGGTAGTACTCGTTTATTTGGTCATTATGTTTGTTAAAGAAATAAAAGTCATGGATGAAAAGCCTTCGACCCCAGTGAAAAAAAGTTCTGTCTTACAAACTCTTTTATCGGTTTCTCTGCCTACTACGGGTCTTAGAATTTTTCATGCAGCGTCGTTTGCTATCAAGCCGTTTCTCATTAAAGCTGCTCTTGTTCGAGGGGGGATGGTAGAAGAAATGGCAATGGTGCAGTATGGAAAACTTGCGGGAGTAGCTTTTACTATAGGGTTTTTTCCAGCATTTATTGCTCATTCTCTCTTAATTGTCTTAATACCGACTGTTTCAGAGGCTTATGCTAAACGGGAAATACACGAGCTTAACCATCTGCTTAGAAAGATTATTGCTGCGACACTTCTATATTCTGTTCCGTCCGTGGCATTATTTTATTTTTTTTCAGATCAATTAACCAGTTTATTCTTTGAGGACTCGCCAGCCTCAGTATATTTACAGCTGCTTGTTCCCTATTTCTTTTTTCACTTCTTTGTTATTCCCATGCAAGCGTTTCTCATTGGGTTAGGACTTGTGAAAGATGCTTTTCTTCATTCAATCTGGTCCACGACTGTATCTTTTGTTCTTATGTTTGTACTCGGGTCAATGCCAAATCTTCAAATGGATGGAATTATTATAGGAATGAACACAGGGATTGTTATTCTTACCATCATGCATTTCTTAACAATTCGTCATAGAATTCACCTCACCCACGGAGTACGAAAAATATAAATAAAAGAGATGTTATGTAGCCTGCTTTTAAAAAATCCTCTCACACCTGTATTATTTTAAAGGAAAACCTCTCTATATGAAATTCTATAAGGGCTGCTCCGAGGTTGTCCTCAGCTTTCTATTTACACAGAAAGCATTTTGAGCTTTCAGGGCGGTATGACATTTTCTCCATTGCCGAGTCTTACCTAAAGGCTTGGCATATTTCTGTTTGTTTTACTCCCTAAGAGTAAACATTTATAATGAGAAAAGATGAAACAGAGGTAAAATTCTAGCCCGCGCTATGTTACCCTAAAAGGGAGACTATATTATACGGAGGACAAATATGAAATATTGGATTGCGTTCGCGCAAGCAGTAGATAACAAAGCAACGCTGCGAGTTAAAAGAACATTAAGTGAAGAAGAACTACATACTATTAATGCATGTAAAGATAAAATTTCCTTGTTTCAAGGGATCAAGTCCTTGTTTCAAATTACTGTAGGCAATTATTCCAGTTTAAAAAACAGCATTGGTAATCTTGAAAAGAAGATGAAAGAAGAGTCATCCTGGAATAAGGATACGGTGTTTTTGGAAATTAACAGGATGCTAGTTAATTATATTTCTACGGCAGCCATGTTTGAAAACCATGCAGAAAAGAGCATCCATGAAGAATACGGAGATGCAGCTCCGCAGCTGATCTCATTTAATGAGCAAAGAGATAAGGAATTTGATAATCATTTTGCTTATCGTTTTTTCTCTGAACTTCAGGCCTTTATTCAAGAGAAAGGACTTCCTAAAGGAAGAATCAAACCTAGCGGGGAAAGTGAAGAAAGTCTTCCAAAAATGATTTATATTAAAGATTCCCTGTTGCTACCTGATTTTGAATGGGATGAAAAAGTTGTAGAAGATTTTCGGGATAAGCCAAAAGCCTTTGATATTTACCCTGATTTAGATCAAAATTATCATAGCTTAATCAGGGTTTATCAGCGTGTGCTTGCTATTTTGGCAAAAGAAACGATCAAAGCTATTGGAACGTATAACAAGCTCATTGGTGAATTTCATCAAGAGTTTGAAGAAGAAGGGGTTCTCGTTGTCGTTCAAGGTGAGTTAAAAGGTGACGGAACAGAAAAGCTTATTAACTTGCCCGGAAGAGAAATTAAAGACACAATTGATGAACTGAAGCGATTTAAAATATTAAAGGACAAAGACTCCTAAAACAAATTAAAACTGCCAGTTATTGCGGCCAGGCTGTTGAGAAACTCTTCTCAACAGCCATTTTTTTTGAATTATTAACTCGATTACTAAGATAAATAAAGAATAATTAAGATAACTAAACCACTAAAAATACTATTAACACTTTTCATTCGGTACAGACGGACGCTTTTACCTAAAGGTACAAGTGCGTCATCCGTTCAAGCTACTTTTCATTCGCATGAACGGTGTCTTCTATGCCGCGGGCAACGCTTCAGCTTCCTCGGAAACACCGCCCTGCAAAAAAGGTGCAAACCACCTGGATGTAAGGGATTTGCGATCTTCTTTAATAACAAATAAATATTTTTACAGAAAGAGTAATCCTTTGATTTAGAAAACCAGAGGGTATCTCGACAATCAGCCCGCCATAACTGACGTTTTTTTATTTTAACCTTTCCAATCTTTAGAGAAGGTTAGAAGAATGAATCTTTGTATTGCCGAATAGGCTGGTAAAAGTAACATGACCAGAGCAAGGGGGACAAGCAAATGCAGATTCATGTAGTTTCTCCAGGAGAGAGCCTGTGGCAGGTAGCCCAAACATATAACATCCCATATGAAACGATTGTGGAAGTAAATCAGCTCCCTAATCCAGATCGATTAGTTGTAGGCCAGGCAATTGTGATTCCTGTTGAGGGGAGATATCATATGGTTCAGCCCGGGGAAAGCGTATGGCATATTAGTCAGCAATACGGGATACCCGTTGAGGAAATAGTGCGAGGAAATAATATACAGTTTCCACATCTTGTACCGCCAGGCTCTGTGCTGTATATTAATGATCATTCGCGCCAGCTGCCGACAGTTGATGTTGGGGCTTACGTGGATCTTCAAATTACAGGGGAAGATTCCCCAGCAGTAGTTGATGAGGTTGGTGAATATTTATCTTTTTTACAAATTTTCAGTTATGAGTTGAATGCAGATGGATCGCTTACACCAATAGACGATCAAGCAATCATACAAACAGCTTATGAAAATCAAATCGTCCCATTGATGGTGATTACAAATATTGAGGACGGCCAATTCAGCCCGGAAGTAGCTACAGCGGTCCTTCAAAATGAGGAGCTTCAGAATCGCCTGCTTGAAGAAGCTGTCTCGATAATGGAGGAGAGAGGCTATCTGGGACTGGATTTTGACCTGGAATACTTAGGGGAAGAAAACAGAGAACAATATAATGAACTCATGAGAAAAGCAAGGGTATTGATGGACGAACGAGGCTTTTTCCTGTCTAGTGCACTGGCTCCTCAGGTGGAACCAGGTATGGAAGGTATTCTTTATGAAGGACATGATTATGCGGCTCACGGTGAAATCGCCGATTTTGTCTTTTTAATGACATATGAGTGGGGGTGGACGGGGGGGCCTCCTATGGCTGTCGCACCCATTAATGAAGTACGCCGGGTGATTGAGTATGCAGCTTCTGTAATGCCCAATGATAAAATTATGATGGGAATTCCTCTTTACGGATATGACTGGCCACTGCCTTTTGAAGAAGGGGTTACGAGGGCTACTGCAATTGATCATCAGGAAGCTATAGAACTAGCGGTCACATACAATGCGGCTATCGAGTATGATGAAGAAGCTCAGTCACCGTTTTTTACGTATTATGATGAAGAAGGCAACCTGCATGAAGTCTGGTTTGAAGACGCAAGAAGCATACAAGCTAAATTTGATTTAGTGAAAGAGTTTGGGCTGAGGGGGTTTTATTACTGGGTGTTAGGCTGGGAATTTCCTCAAAACTGGCTTCTCTTAGAAGCAAATTTTGAAGTAAATAAATATGTTTAACCACTGTTTGCCGGCTGCTAAAAAAGTTATTTACATTCTCTAATGAGAGTGTGTCAGTAGGATATTCATATGAAGTGAATAAAAAAGGCAACATGAGTTATGAGACAACTCAACCTAAGAATAGTATATAAATGTTGACACCTTTGCATATTAATGTTTTAATAAAATTAATCTTGATTTCAAGATATATTTTTTAAGGATATGGTCTTATGAACACTAACAACGAGATTCCGGAAAGAGATCCATCACTTAAAGCACTTATTGTATTATCAAGGACTCAGCATGCAGTTGAAGAGAAGATTAAAGAAGATATAAAAACATACGGGTTAAATCCAACAGAGTTTGGAGTGCTGGAGCTTCTTTATCACAAAGGTCGCCAACCGATTCAACGAATTGGCGAGAAAATTTTGTTATCAAGTGGAAGTATTACGTATGTGGTTGATAAGCTGGAGACCAAAAACTATCTTATTCGGAAACCTTGTCCAAAAGACCGAAGAGTCACATATACCGAGATAACAAACGAAGGCAAGGAGTTAATGGACAAAATTTTTCCGGCTCATAAAAAGGTGATACAAGAAATCTTTTCCACTCTTGATCATAAGGAAAAAGAGCTGCTGATCAACTTGTTAAAACGAGTCGGTCTTCCGCTAAGACCCTAAATCAAATATAAAGAGAGCAGGAAATATTGGATCACCTGCTCCTTTAAATGATACAAGGAACAGGCATGTTTCACTGTTCATAGTTTTATAAGAAAATGAAGTTTAAAAAATTTTACCCTTGTATCTTGAATTTAAGATAAATGAATTTGGGATTTATTTTTGTTAATTAAGGGTAACTATGTAACTGTGTAGTTATTTTGATAATCCGGCAAGAATATCTAAATGTTTTTGCTGATTATATAAATGTTCTCCCCATAAGCAAAATACAGCGGACACTCATCCATTACTATTGCATTTTGCTTTCTCTTATCAATGAAATTAGGTAAGGGGAGAGGAAAGATTTCAAATTATTTGAGTGGCAGGTGTAAAAATGGGGATATTAGACTTATTTAAATCAAAAAGGAGAGATTCAGAAATGGCAAAAGCAAATGTTGCAGTTATTTATTACAGTTCCACAGGCACTAACTATAAGCTTGCACAATGGGCAGAGGAAGGTGCAAAAGAAGCAGGGGCTGAAGTAAAACTATTCAAAGTATCTGAAGTTGCACCAAAGGAAGCAATTGAATCTAATCAGGCTTGGAAGGACCATTATGAAGCAACGAAAGATGTACCGGAAGCTTCCCTGGAAGATCTTGAATGGGCGGATGCAATTATATTCAGTATGCCGACACGCTTTGGAAATGTTCCGTCTCAGCTTAAGCAATTCCTGGATTCTACTGGTCCCCTTTGGGCTAACGGAAAGCTTGTAAACAAGGTAGTGAGCGGAATGTCTTCTGCACAAAACCCACATGGCGGGCAAGAAGCGACTATTAAAGCCTTATACACAACTATGATGCACTGGGGTGCAATCATTGCAGCGCCAGGATACAGCGATCCGGTTACATTCGCGGCCGGCGGTAATCCTTACGGAACAAGTGTAACAGTTGACCAAAATGGTGAAATGAAAGAGGACGTAAAAGATGCTGTAAAACACCAGGCAAAACGTACAGCTACAGTTGCAGAATGGGTTAAGCAAGGACAGCAGTAATCGCTTGCGTACCAATTGACTTAAGCAGGGTTAAGCCCTGCTTCTTCTATTTTTTGCTTGATACAGGTCCTGCAAAGGCTTCTATGTTATACTATTCAAAGCATTGCTATTTTTGGATTTGGAGGCCTTTAATGGTTAAATCAGTAGACAGAGCATTGCGGATTATTTCTCTAATCAGCAAGCAAAAAGAAGGAATGGGAGTTACTGAACTTGGAGAACGACTTGGAATAAGCAAAAGCTCTACTTATAAATTATTATCGACACTTACTGAGCACAGATATATTGAACAGGATGAAGTAACGAAAAAATACCGTTTAGGATACAAGTATCTGGAATTAAGTGCACTTCTACTAGAATCTATGGATATTCGATCACTGGCAGCTCCATTTTTAAAAGAAGTAGAGGCAATAACCAATGAAGTTGTACATTTGGTTGTCTACGATCAAGGAGAAATTGTCTATATCGAGAAGCTTGAAGGAAACGAAATTTTGCGTACCCATTCAAAGGTTGGGAGAAGAGCACCTGTACATTGTACTAGCGTGGGAAAAGTAATTCTTTCTCACTTGGAAGACCGTGAAGTAAGAAATATATTAACGAAACAAGGTATGGCAGTTCACACAGAAAACACGATTACATCTATTGATGAATTTCTTAAAGAAATACATAAAGTGAATAAACAGGGGTTTGCCGTGGAAAAGGAAGAAAATGAAGTAGGGATTACTTGCATTGCTGCGCCCATTTTTGATAACAGAGGTAAGATTGCTGCAGCGGTCAGTATATCAGGACCCTCGATAAGAATGGCTGATAAGCGTTTACAAGAGTTAAAGCCATTAATTATGAAAACAGGAAAGCAGATATCCAACCGGTTGGGTTATGTAGAATAATAACCAGAAAAGCACAGTCTTTCATTAGACTGGCTTTTTTTATGCATTTAAAAACTTGTCGAAAGTTGTTTATTTTTTGCCTTGATTAGAAATTTTCAAAAAATATATTGCGTTGGCAAACTAACAATGATTTAATAAAAGTATACTTAACATATATCAGACATCTGATGACTGACCGGAGAGGTGGTGGAAGGGTGAACATTGAAAAGATTTCAAAGAAGAAGGTCTCGGCTATCGTAGTGGAGCAAATTGAAGACATGATTACGTCTGGCAAGCTGCAGCCTGGTGAGAAGCTTCCTTCTAATCGTGAATTATGTGAGTTGTTTGATGTAGGGCGTTCGGCCGTGAGGGATGCTATAAACACTCTAGCTGGAAAGGGTGCAGTGTACGTTAAACAAGGAGAAGGTACATTTATATGTGAATTTGATTCTACTAAAGTCTTCAAGCAGACCGCCCTTATTGCTAGCTCAAAGAATATAAGGGAGTTATTTCAAGTAAGAAAGATCTTAGAAACTGGAATTGCTGAAACAGCAGCGCAACATCGCTCACCAGAAGATATCAAGGAAATTGAGATTCTTATGGATAGTCCGTTAGATGGCTGGGAGGCAGATTTTAAATTCCATTTGACAATTGCCAAAGCTACAAAGAACCAAATCATCATCCAGCTGCTTGAATTTATTTCAGCCACGACGAAACAGGCTATGAAAGATTTTCATGATTATATTCAACAGGATCCTGAAAACTTACGAATTATTCTCGATCAACATCTAACTATTCTTGAAGCAATTAAAACAGGTGATTCAAAACAGGCAAAAGAAGCAATGAAGGAACATTTAAATTATGTTGAAGGCCTGCTATATGAGATTTTTTCCGAAGAAACGACAGCATGATGTGTAAGCGCTGTTATATATATTTTATCAAATAAAGAAACATGGTTTCCTATTACGAAACAAAGAGGTGTGAAAATGATTACTTCCAATTTATTAAGCGACTTGCGGGGATTGCTTCCTGAGACTGAAATTGAAGAAAGTGGCAATCCAAATCATCTATTAGGGAATGACGGAGATATCGTCATTTATCCTACATCAGAAGAAGAAATTTCCCAGATTCTTTCTTATGCAAATGAGAATAACAAGAAGGCAGTAATAAGCGGTATGGGGACGAAAAGAGGATACGGTGGGGTAGAGGAAGCTGCAGATATCTTACTATCTTTAACCAACTTCAAAGGGATCGTTGAACATACTGTCGGAGATATGACTGTTACCGTAAAACCAGGTACTCCGTTTAAAGAACTTCAGGAACATCTCGCAAAGCATGATCAAAAAATCGCATTAGACCCTCCATTTTCTGACTTTGCTACGATTGGAGGTATCATTGCTGCAAATGAAAGCGGTCCCAAAAGGCTTGGCTACGGGTCGGCAAGGGATTTAGTTATAGGATTAAAGGTCGTTTACCCAAACGGTGAAGTGATTCGTACAGGGGGCAAAGTGGTGAAAAATGTTGCCGGGTACGATATGAATAAATTGTTTATTGGTTCGATGGGGACCCTAGGTGTTTTATCAGAAATTACACTAAAGCTTCGCCCAATACCTAAACATGAAAGCTTGGTACTCCTATCTTTTGAAGAATCTTCTTTAGAGAATATCAAACAGTTAGCTGTTAAAATTCTGGATTCTTTAATCGAACCCGTCTCCCTTCAACTATTAAATCCTTCGGCTGCAGAGGAAATGACCGGGAAGTCAAATTATACTCTCGCTATTGCATTTGAGGATGTTGAAAGCTCGGTTAAATACCAGGAAGATTTTATTAAAAACCTACAGCCAGAAAACACATCCTTCACACTTCTTCAAGAAGAAGAGGCAAAGGAATTCTGGCAGAAGTTCAGCAACCTGGCTCCAAATGGAATAATGACCATCACAGGTAATGAAACAGAAGCTGCTTTAAAAGTTGGTGTCAAAAACCTGGACGTGTTCAAAGTAATAGGAGAATGTGAGCTGTTAGAGGAAGGATTTAACGTTAAAGTTATCAGCCATGGCGGCCTTGGCCATGGGCTGAGTGAGGTAATTATAAAAGGTGCAAGTGAAAACGTCCTTGCAGCCATTCATAGCCTGCGAGAGTCAGTGAAAGAATTAAAAGGGTATGCAATTGTGAAATATCTTCCTTTATCAATGCGTCAAACAATGAATGTCTGGGGTGACACACCCTCTTATTTCTTTCTTCTGGAAGGAATAAAAACAAAAATAGATCCAGCCAAAACGTTAAACCATAAACGTTTCCTAGGAGGTTTATAACATGAGTATTAAAGAAAAAGAAGTTCTTCAGGATCCGCCATGCAGTTCCCAAAGTCTTGGAAACTACCTCTGGGATGATAAGCCCGATCCAGATAAATGGGCTGATTGTGTGCACTGCGGAATGTGTCTTGAATCTTGTCCAACCTATGAAATCACCGGGCAAGAGCAGCATTCACCTCGCGGCAGAGTTCATCTTATTAAGTCAGTCGCTGAAGGAAAGCTGGAAGTGAATGAACAATTTCTCGATCCCGTATTTGCCTGTCTGGACTGTCGGGCCTGTACAACTGCTTGTCCGGCAGATGTAGATGTAGGCGGGCTCATTGAAGAAGCCAGAGGTCAGATCCGTCAGGCCATGCCTCTAACTGGCTGGAAAGGCCAGGTAAGTAAGTTATTCCTTAAAGGTTTGTTTCCACATCAAGAGCGCTTGAATTCCATCGGAAGCCTGTTAAAATTCTATCAAAAGAGCGGGGTACAAAAGGTTGTACGAAAAACGGGACTCATGAACGTGATGCCGCCACATCTTGCACAGATGGAAGCGATTATGCCTGACGTTAAACAGCCTGTACGAAAGAAATATAAGGATGAAGAAATTGTAAAAGCAAAAGGCGAAGCAAAAGGTGAAGTTGCATTCTTAACAGGGTGTGTAATGGATGTCATGTTTAGTGATATTAATGATTCTACTGTTAACGTTCTGACAAGAAACGGAAACGATGTAGCCATTCCGAAAAATCAAACCTGCTGCGGAGCCCTTCATGTTCACGCAGGTGATCGTGATACAGGCCGAAAGCTTGCTAAGCAAAATATAGAAGCCTTTAAAGATGCCGACACGATTGTAGGTAATGCTGCAGGCTGCGGTTGTATGCTGCAGGAATACCCTGAGCTTTTCCATGAGGACCCAGAGTGGAAAGAAAAAGCAGAAGAATTCTCTGCTAAAGTGGTGGACGTTTCCAAGTACCTCTATGATACCGGTTACGAAAAGCCAAAAGCGGAAATTAACACTCGTCTGACGTACCATGATGCTTGTCACCTCGCACACGGACAGGGAGTAAGAAAAGAACCGAGAGAGCTTCTTATCGATATTCCAGGTGTTGAAATGGTTCATATGCCTAATGCTGATCGTTGTTGCGGAAGCGCCGGTGTATATAACATCACAAATCCTGAAATGGCTGATGCTGTTCTTGAAAGCAAAATGGAAAATGTGCCGGATGATGTAGAAATGATTTCTATGGGGAACCCAGGCTGTATGCTGCAAATGGCTATGGGGGTTCAGAAGTATGGACGGAATCAAAAGATAGTCCATACCATTCAGCTCCTTGATTGGGCTTACCAGAAAGAGGACAAAAAAGGGAGGGGAAATAATGTTTAGCACAAAGAAAAAAATCAAAACAAATGACAAGCACATTAAGAACCTTGCAGCCATAGCAGGCGGGGCCGACTCTATTCTTTACCATAAAGAAGACCTTCTTGCCTATGACTGCGATGGATTTGTCATTCACAAACACCTTCCAAAAGCAGTTGTTTTTCCGAAAAATACTGAGGAAGTTGCAGAGCTGGTAAAATACTGCTCTGCAAACAACCTTCCTTTTTTGGCCCGCGGGGCAGGTACTGGACTAAGCGGCGGCGCGATTCCAGTCAATGGAGAAGTGGTAATCAGTCTCGTCAGAATGAAAAAGCTCTTAAGCGTGGACCTTGAAAATAGAAGAGCAGTGGTAGAGCCAGGCTATATTAATCTAAAACTGACTAACTCAATTTCTGATAAGGGGTATTATTACGCTCCTGATCCATCCAGCCAATATTGCTGCACCATTGGTGGAAATGTTGCTGAAAATGCAGGAGGGGCTCACTGTTTAAAGTATGGGGTAACAACAAATCATATTTTGGGTTTGGAAGTAGTCATGCCAAACGGCGAAATCGTGGAAATTGGAAATGATGGGATTGCCGATGCTCCAGGCTATGATCTATTGGGCTTGTTGACAGGATCTGAAGGCACTCTAGGCATAGTCACAAAAATAACGGTAAGGATTTTGAAAAACCCTGCCGCCAAACAAACAGTGCTTGCTTATTTTGATGATGTAGCTGATGGAAGCCAGGCTGTCTCTGACATTATATCAGCAGGGATAGTGCCCGCAGCCCTTGAAATGATGGATAAAATTGCTATTGAAGCAGTTGAGGCAGCTGCGTTTCCGGTAGGACATCCAAAAGACATTGAAGCACTGCTGCTCATTGAAGTAGATGGAATTGCAGCAGGGATTGATGAGCAGATTGACCAGATTCTCGATGTTTGTAAAAAGAGAAATGTCCGAACCGTTAAAGTAGCACAAGATGATCAGGAACGAGCCAGTTGGTGGGCAAACCGGAAAACAGGGTTTGGAGCCATGGGAGCCATTTCACCTGATTATCTCGTACAAGATGGGGTAATTCCACGGAGCAAACTGCCTCAGGTTCTAAAACAGATTAATGACATCAGTGACGAGTATGGCTTGCGAATTGCTAACATTTTTCACGCAGGTGATGGGAATCTCCACCCTCTCGTATTATTTGATTCTGCGAAACCAGGAGAAACCGAAAAAGCACTTGCAGCGGGAAGTGCCTGCCTGCAGGTTTGCGCAGATGTAGGTGGTTCAATTACTGGCGAGCATGGTGTCGGTATTGAAAAGAAAGAGGAAATGCGTTTTATTTTCACAGATAAAGAAATTAAAGCTCAAACAGATGTTAGAGAGGTATTCAATCCATCTAACCTATTGAATGCAGGGAAGCTTTTCCCTTCTCCTGGCCGTTGTGCTGAAGTAAAGAAGGAACTGAAAGAAGCAGCAACGACATAGAAGAGAGATAGCGAAATTTTGAGAATATTATTGAATATTAAACGCTTTCATGTTAGAATTTAGGAAATTAGAACGATAGGAAACAATGTTTCCTAATAAGAAACGAAGTAACTATATCTAAGGAGGCACTACTATGTCTGAATACGTTAAAATCGGAAACATTCAAGTAGCAGATGTACTACACAAATTTATAAATGAAGAAGCCCTTCCAAAAACGGGATTAGATAAAGAGCAATTCTGGGCCAACTTTGATAAATTAATCCATGATCTTACTCCTGAAAACAAATCTCTACTTGAAAAACGTGAGGAAATTCAAGAACAATTGGATAATTGGTATAAGGAAAACAAAGGAAGCTTTGACTTTGATAAATATAAAGCATTTCTTGAAGAAATTGGTTACTTAGAATCTGTTCCTGAGGACTTTGAAGTGACTACCAGCAACGTAGACGAGGCTGTAACAAAACAAGCAGGCCCACAGCTTGTGGTGCCAGTGAATAATGCTCGCTACGCTATTAATGCGGCAAACGCCCGTTGGGGAAGTTTGTATGATGCACTTTACGGAACGGATGCAATCAGTGAAGAGGGCGGCGCTGAAAAAGGCCCAGAATACAACCCTGCACGCGGGGACAAAGTTATTGCATACGCAAAAGAATTCTTGGACAACACCATTCCATTGCAGGAAGGATCCCACAAAGATGCAGAGAAATATGAGATCAATGACAACACTCTATCTGTTACTCTTTCAGGAGGAAACAAAACGGGACTAAAGGATGCAGGAAAACTATTAGGTTACCAGGGAGTATCAGAAGATCCTTCTGCCATCTTATTTACAAATAATGGATTACACTTTGAGATCCAAATCGATCCGTCCCATCCAATCGGAAAAACGGATAACGCCGGGGTGAAGGATGTACTAATGGAGTCAGCTCTGTCAACAATAATGGATTGTGAAGATTCCGTTACAGCCGTGGATGCTGAAGATAAGGTTCTAGTATACAAGAATTGGCTCGGCTTAATGGATGGAAGCCTTTCCGTTTCATTCTCCAAAGGCGGCAAGACAGTAGAAAGAACATTAAACCCTGACCGTACTTATACTGCACTTAACGGCGGAGAAATATCGTTATCAGGACGTTCTCTTATGTTTATCAGAAACGTAGGACATCTTATGACAAACAATGCCATCCTTGATAAAGACGGTGAGGAAGTTCCAGAAGGGATCCTTGACAGCGTTATTACCAGCTTACTTGCTAAGCATGACCTATTAAAGAATGGTCCTTATCAAAACACCACAGAAGGCTCTGTATATATTGTTAAGCCAAAAATGCACGGTTCAAAAGAAGTGTCATTTGCCAACAAGCTCTTTAACAGAGTCGAAGATCTTCTGGACCTGGAAAGAAACACATTGAAAATTGGTGTCATGGATGAGGAGCGCCGCACTACGTTAAATTTAAAAGCATGCATCAATGAAGTAAAAGAAAGAGTAGTCTTTATTAATACTGGATTCCTTGATCGTACAGGGGATGAAATCCATACTTCTATGGAAGCCGGACCGATGATTCGCAAAAGCGAAATGAAAACTTCAGCATGGCTTCAAGGTTACGAAAAATCAAATGTAGCAGTGGGACTTGACGTGGGGTTAAAAGGAAGAGCCCAAATTGGAAAAGGTATGTGGGCAATGCCAGATTTGATGGAAGAAATGTTGAAGCAAAAAGGCGGACAGCTAAAAGCAGGCGCCAATACTGCCTGGGTTCCTTCCCCAACTGCTGCAACACTGCACTCACTTCATTACCATGAGATCGATGTGAGTGAAGTACAAAAAGAGCTTGCAAAGGATACTACTGATTATCGCAACGACATTCTTCAGGTCCCTGTAGCTGAAAACCCTACTTGGTCAGCTGAGGACATCCAAGCGGAGCTTGATAACAACGCTCAAGGTATCTTGGGTTATGTCGTTAGGTGGGTAGAACAAGGAGTTGGCTGCTCTAAAGTACCTGACATTAATAATGTAGAACTAATGGAAGACCGTGCTACACTGAGAATTTCCAGTCAACATATGACTAACTGGCTGTATCATGGAATTTGCTCAGAAGAGCAGGTATTAGAAACACTAAAACGTATGGCGAAAGTTGTGGACGAACAAAATGCTGGAGATCCGGCTTATCGCCCGATGGCACCTAATTATGATGATTCAGTAGCATTCCAAGCGGCTTGTGATCTAGTATTTGAAGGACGTAAGCAGCCAAGCGGGTATACTGAGCCAATTTTGCACCGTAGACGTATTGAAGCAAAGGCCAAACTTGCTCAGCACCTTAGCTAATATATAGCATCTTTCAGTAATGGTGATTTCCTTTTCAGGATCACCATTACTTACTGAATAATTATTGATAGTCGTTGACAGAAAGGATAATGTATATGAAATTCGTTAGATTTAAAAACAATTCAGATATTTTAACCGGAGAATTGACAGCAGATGGGATCAAAGAAATCAAGGGAGATTTGCTTGGAACCTGGGAATACACAGGAAAAACGTTTCAAGAAAGCGAAGTAACTTTAACTGCTCCCCTTGAGCCAAATCAGATTATTGGTATTGGAGCTAACTTTGTAACGAAGACCGAAGAACTTCCAGAAACTTTACCTGAAATTCCAGTCTTCTTCTTCAAACCTACTTCATCTGTGATTGGTCCGGAAGAAGATATTGTTATCCCAGATGCCATCGAAGAAGTAAAGTTCGAATCTGAACTGGCTGTTATCATTGGAAGAGATACGAAGGACGTTTCTGAAGACGAAGTACTGGACTACGTGTTTGGATATACGGTTGGAAATGACGTAACTGCACCTCAATATTTTCACGAAGCAGGCCATTGGACAATTGGCAAATCCTTTGATACTTTCACTCCGTTAGGACCTGTCATAGAAACTGAACTAGATCCACTTTCTATTAGAGTGGAGGCCCGCCTTAATGGAGAAGAAAAACAAAACAGCGGAACAGAACTAATGATTGTCCCTATCAAAAAAATGATTTCGTACTTATCCTCAGTTATGACCTTGAAAAAAGGTGATGTTATCTTAACAGGCAGCCCGGTAGGAGCTGAATTAGTTGGAGAGAACAATGAGATTGAGTGTGAAATAAAAGAAATAGGTGTTTTGAGAAACAACTTTGTAAAAGCAAAGAAAACAGCTCAATCACTGTAAAAATGATATGCTGACCACCTGATAATCAGGTGGTCGGCTATCCTTAGATTAGAGAATAAATCTTTTATGTGTTGTATTTACTGAATAATCTAAATTGTAGAATGGAGCTTAACGTACATTCATTCATTCAGTAAACATAATTATTAAAGCGCTTTCATATTTTGCAACACGAGTACATGCTTTGCCGAAAAGGGGTTATAAACTGTGGTATAGAATTTTGATAAGCATTTGGTACCCCATTAAAATTCTCCACCACAGGTTATATTTATATAAGTTTTAGCATTTTTTTACCTTTTAAAAGGAAAGGGGAGAACGTTGTGGGAACTGGATTATTGGCTTTCTTATCATTATTGCCTATTATTGTGGTTGCTGTATTCCTGGTTGGTCTTCGATGGCCTGCAAGTAAAGCTATGCCTATTTCATATTTTGTTGCAGTTGGTCTTGCATTATTTATTTGGGGGGTTCCAGCTAACAATGTCGCTGCAGCATCTGTACATGGACTTATAACAGCAGGTACGCTATTATACATTATTTTTGGGGCAATTTTGCTCCTCAACACCCTCCAGGAAAGTGGAGGAATCAAAACAATCAGGCAGGGATTTACTGATATATCTCCTGACCGCCGAATACAAGTCATCATCATTGCCTGGCTCTTTGGCTCTTTCATTGAGGGGTCAGCCGGGTTTGGTACACCTGCCGCTGTGGCTGTTCCATTACTAGTGGGACTCGGGTTCCCGGCCATGGCTGCCGTTGTTGCTGGTATGACCATCCAAAGTACTCCAGTATCCTTTGGTGCGGTAGGGACACCAATGCTTGTCGGTGTACAATCCGGGCTGTCTGCTGACGCCAGTATTACTGATAACTTTTTAGCACTAACTCATGTCATTGCAGGACAGACTGCTATTTTACATGCCGTAGGGGGTACGCTGATACCTTTATTTGTTATCGCTATGATGACCAGGTTTTTCGGTAAAAATAAATCCTTTTCTGAAGGAATAAAGGTCTGGAAGTTTGCTTTGTTTGCCGCCTTTGCGATGACCATTCCGTATGTCATTGTGGCAAATGTTCTAGGGCCGGAATTCCCGTCAATGATAGGTGGACTTGTTGGTTTACTCATAGTTATAACAGCTGCTAAAAAAGGTTTCTTAATGCCAAAAGAAGACGAAACATGGGATTTTGATGAGAAGTCCAAGTGGGATCCTGAGTGGATTGGAAGAATTGAGATTAAAGATATTGCCCATAAGAGCGGAAGCATGAGCATGGTTAGAGCCTGGACTCCTTATATTCTTGTAGGGTTGTTCCTGGTTATCTCAAGACAGGAATTTCTTCCTTTTAGAGAGTGGCTTCAAGCATGGGTAGTGGGACCTGAAAACATTTTTGGTTCAGAGATATCCTCTACCTTCCAGCCTTTGTTCTCACCAGGTTCAATTTTCATTCTTGTTACTCTAATTACATTCTTTATTCACGGTATGAGTACAAGCGCTTACAAAAGAGCATGGGCTACTTCTGGAAAAACTACCCTTGCAGCTTCGGTGGCCTTAATCTTTACTGTACCGATGGTTCAAGTATTCTTGAATTCCGGGGGAGGTACTTCCGGCTATGATGGTATGCCGATCGTGCTGGCCAACGCCGTAGCTGCCATAAGCGGCGATTATTGGCCGCTGTTTGCAACCTTTATTGGCGGCCTTGGAGCATTTATTGCAGGCAGTAACACTGTAAGTAACATGATGTTCTCATTGTTCCAGCATGATGTGGGATCACAAATGGGTGTCACTGCTTCCTGGATTGTAGCTTTACAGGCAGTAGGTGGTGCTGCAGGAAACATGATAGCGGTACACAATGTAGTAGCAGCTTCTGCAGTTGTTGGTTTAGTTGGTAAAGAAGGAATGATTATTAGAAAAACAGTCTTTCCATTCTTATACTATGTAACAGTAACTGGGGCTCTTGGATATTCCATTGTTTGGTATGGTGAGAAAGGACTCTTTAATCTTGGAACCTTTATCGTACTAGGAGTTTTCCTTTCTGCATTCTATATTATTTCCTCAAACAGGAAACGTATTGATATCATCCAGAAGAACACGACAGTTGGTTTTAAATAAAAAAAATGAAAAAAGCTTGTCTCCGGTATAAAGGGTGGCAGGCTTTTTTTTTATGAATAAAAGAATGTTTTCATCATCTATTCTTTCTTCGAAAGTAAAAGAGTAAAATAAAGAAAAGGTAAAAGGGAGGCCTGTGTATGGCTCGTTCTGTGTATTATTACGCTGTAATGTTTATTACATTAATGATGATGATAGGAGGTACAGTGGCTGCTTTTATGAATGGAGCTGACCTCGTGGTTCCTCAGGGCTACTATCTTACCTATGAAGAATTCAAGGATGAACAGGCTTATAAACTTGAGGAAGGCACAGCTTCAGAAAAAAGTGAAGAAGCTTTAGCTGCTGATTACGAGCGGCAAGTAAAGGAATTTACCATCATAGAAAAACAGCGAGCCACGAATGATTTAATTAAAAACATTGGCTGGATTCTTATCCCGCTTCCAATTTTTCTCTTTGCTAGTAAGCAAGTTCGAAAAAAACAAAGTAGTGGTACGTCTTCAATTTAATTGCTCCAGGAAGAATTTCTTTTAGCGAAACTAGGAATAGCTAAAAGAAAACAAAGGAGTTGAAGCAGGATGGACCAGCACACATATATAGACCAGCTTGAAAAGCTTTACGTTCTTATGGAAACAAGACACATGCTTAAGGAAAAGATAGAGGTTTCATCTTCTGAATCAGCGCCAGCTGCTGTTTTAGAAGATATAAAAAAAATTGAAGAGGAGATTGCTTTCTATTCAGGAGGGCAATCCATTGAAGAAATTGAAGCTTCATTAAACGCTCCCCTATTTAATCCTTCGTATGTAGAGGAAGAAGAGAGTTAATTCTCTTCTTTCTTTTTCTTTAAGTGAAATAATAACACACTCAGATATAAGAGCGCCCCAATTAAGTCTACGATAACGTGAGGAGTGATCAACAAAAGAGAAGAAATGAATAATACGGCCTTTTCCGGAAGGGATAATTTTTTCTTTATATAGCCAATAACCACAGAAGATAGACCCGCGATCCCCAAGGTTGTAAATAAAATGTTCCATAAAATTTCGAAAAGAGAACCTTGCATTAACAATGATTCATTATATACAAAGGCAAAGGGAATAATAAAGGCAGACAAGCTCAGCTTAAAAGCGGCAAGTCCTGTTTCACCAGTTTTAGAACCTGATATGCCAGCTGCACTGTATGAGGCAAGTGCGATAGGGGGAGTTATCATAGAGAGCACTGCAAAATAAAGGACGAACATATGAGAAGCGAGAGGACCGATACTAAAAGCTTGCAGTGCTGGGGCTAATAAAATCGCGCCCATAATATAAGCAGAGGTGGTTGGCATTCCCATTCCCAGTAAAATACAGCCACCTGCAGTTAAGATTAACGCAATGATCATAATATCTGAAGACAACAATGTAATCAGACTTGTGAATTTCAAGCCAAGGCCAGTAAAGCCGATTACCCCTACAATAATTCCTGCTATTGCACATGGTATCGTGACATGTATTGCTTGTTTAGCTCCTTTATTTATTGCTTCTATGATGGTGTGTCTATTCAGACGATATGGTTTCCGGGCCCATCCGAGTATAATAACTGCCCCAATTGCCCAAATGGCTGCACGATGAAGAGAATACCCAGTAAAAATTAAAGTGACTAAAAAAATAAGTGGCAGCAGTAAGTGAAGACGAATGATGATGTTATCCATACTTTCCTTGACTTGGACAATGGAGTGCTGTTCTTTTGATGCTTTTAGGTGGACAATAATGAGTAAGGAAACATAATAAAGAAAAGCCGGAATCATAGCAGCAACAATTAATTCTACATACGGAATGCCAATCATTTCAGCCATAATGAAAACAGCAGCACCCATTATGGGAGGCATCAACTGCCCGCCTGTAGAAGCAAGGGATTCAATCGCGGCCGAATCTTTTTTTGAGTATCCAGCTTTTTTCATCAGTGGAATTGTAAAAATTCCTGTACTAGCTACGTTAGCAACAGCACTTCCGCTAACGCTTCCCATTAAGCTACTGGAAATGACTGCCGCTTTTGCTGGTCCGCCCTTTGATCTATTAGTCAGGCGAAAGGCAATGTCATTAAAAAGCTGACCTCCTCCAGATACATAAAAAAAAGCTCCAAAGATAACAAAATAAAATACATAATCTGCAGCTACACCAACGGGTATTCCGAAGATCCCGTCTGTTGAATAAAACAGCAAATCTATGAGATGAGGGAAATCTAAGCCCCGGTGTCCTAAAAGGCCGGGAAAAAGTGGTCCTGCCAACGCATAAACGATAAATACCAATGCCAAATATGTGATCATTTTCCCAACGATTCTTCTCGATATTTCAAGCAGTAATAACAGATAGAGAAGTCCAGCAAACAAATCAATCGGGGAGAGTGTATCGACAAATTGAATTCTTAAATCTAGACGTGGCATGTGAAAAAGAAAATAAGCTCCCAACATCAACGGAATGAAAGGTAGTATATTTAAAACCCGCTGAAATAGTTCCCTCCTCTTTACGGATAAAGGGAAAAGGGAATATGCAAGAGACAAAGCAAAAGACAGATGGATAATCCGTTGCTGCATAGCAGGGAGCATGCCATTAATTGCTGTATAGATGTGAAAAGTAACCCATCCTATAGCAATCAAAGTAGATAACAGAAGGTGTTTCTTTTTCATGGCGCTCCCTCACATTTCCTTTCCGTTTTGTTTAGTCCTTAATCCAATTTCTTTCCCGATAATATTTCTCTGCTCCTGGATGAATTTTAATTGTCTGCCCATCTAGCCTTTCTATTGTTTGCTTAGGGTTAAATTCTTCTAATGCCTGATGCCCTTGGCTGAGCCTTTGTTTATTTTCAATTAGACTCTTTGTTATTTCATAGGCCATATCGTCAGAAAGGTTTTCATTTGCGATCAAGGTTGTTGCAAAACCTACTGTTTCAATTTCTTTCGTTTGACCTTTAAATACATTAGCAGGAAATACAGCTTCATCAATTCCTGAAGCTAAAAGCCCTTCTCTAAATTCTTCTTCAATGGAAAGGAAAGTGACTGGTGTCTGCATAGATATTTCTGTAAAAGAAGGGTGGCCGACTGTCATCATTTGTATGAACATATCTGCTCGGCCGTCATTAAATGAGGATGAGACTACATCAAAGGAAGTATTTGTTACCGAACCGCCATACGAACGTAAAAGATCATAATCTAAATCATGGGCAGTGAGAATTTCTCTTGCTAAAAACTCTCCTTGACTACCACGGTTCATGGTGTAAAGGTTAACAGGAATTTCTTTAGCTTTAATATCGCTAATAGACTCAATCCCATGTTTCTCTTTAAATTCATCCCGAATAATAATTCCAATGTAATAATGATCAAGACCATCTAATAATAAAGTCAGGTTTTCATATGGAGTATCATAAGCTACAGAACCCTCAGCAGCCCACTGGTTATTTACACTGAATGTTAATCCTACATCCGCTTCCCCTTCAGCAACCACCTGCACGTTACCAAGACCTCCAGCATAGGGGAGAACATCAATCTGATTTACATCGGTCATTTCTTCACGTAATATTTCAGCCATCGTTGCTCCATACACATACCAACTGCTTCCTTGAGAAAAGGTAGCCAACTTCAGCGTGTCTTTCTCTTCTTTGCTACTAAAAGAAAAACAGCCGCTTAGTATAAGGACAGAAGTTAGCATCAGGGCCGCCCATATCCGAATTGTTTTCATATACTTCTCCTTACGGGTATTCAATTATTTTATATAATACGGTATGAATTCCTTCCGTTTATGGGTGGGTGTTTATCTATCTTTTACATAAAAAAATAGGCAGAACAAATTAGTTCTGCCTAAAGAAGAGCCAGTACACTTTCATTAAGTACCAGGAACAAGGGTTACCGTGTAAAATGATTAGCATATCCTGAGGCGATTATTGCTTCAGGTTTAATCTTGGGTTCCACCCCCATAGACTCCATACGAGAAACCATTTCATTTACAAATTCTCTTGTTTTATTTCTCGGCCCGTCCCCAATATCAATGTGTCCTTCGATACTAAAGGAGGATCCATGATAAATATAGGGCAGTATAATATTAATCAAATTATTTTTACGTTCCTCTGTAAACAAACTCACCACTTCTTCAGTTAATGAGGTCTCATAGGATATTCGTGGATGAAGGATATCCATTCTTCTTGGTACTACTGTTTTTCTGTAGCATGCCCATACGCCTTTTCCCTTTCTTTGAATGGCCACTCCTGTAATAAAGCGAGTCGAACGAGAATGAACCTGTGAATCTGTACCAACCATCAGCCTGTAGTTTCCACGAGGTTCCTTTTGCATAAATCGTTCAATTCGTTGATATACTTGTTCAAATGTCATTGAACGTTCAGATAAGTTTTGAAAGCTCAGATCATATACTTCGAGGTGTCTCATGATTTTTCACCTGCCTATTTTTATTGTTTAGGCTAGCAAGGGCTATTTACATTCCTTCTTACTACGTAGTATTGATTCAAAAGGGTGTATTTAAGTTTAGCAAATCATTCCTATTTTGATTGATTTACTATATCTTATGTGAAAGGTCTAAATACTTGTCACATTTATGAGAAATTGGAGGGAATTAGGTATTCAGGCAAACATTATAAAGGCTAAAAGAACGGACAAAGGATAGAGTAAAAGTAAAAAGGAGCTGTCAAAATGAGAAATAAAGCATATATATTTATTTTACTTGTTCTTCTTTGTAATATCACCTTATCTGGCTGTAATGGAGGGGGAGATACACAAGAAGGTGCACAGGAAGGTCCAGCCATACAAGGAACACAGCATGGTACTCAGCAGCAAAGAGCACAGAACATTGAAAGAGAGTGGTTTGCTGTACCTTTTCCTGGTCTGCCTGAACAAAGAGAAGGGGAAGTAAGGATCCCCGACCCAAACCAAAACTTAGATGAAGAGCTGGACCCGAATCAGCCAGATCCAGATCCTAACGGAAATATTGGACAGGATCCAGAGCCTGACACTGAATTAGGACAAGAGGAACAAAGGCCCGAGGAGCTGCAGCCAAGAGAAGGGGAAGAGGAAAGAGACGCACAGCAGGAGCCCGAGGCAGAAAATATCAGAGAAGAAGTCATCAGATTGACAAATCAAGAAAGGGAGCAAAATGGGTTAAACAGTCTTGAGCAGCATGGTCAGTTAATGGACGCTGCACAAGCAAAATCTGAAGACATGGCTGAGCAGAATTATTTTTCCCATACTTCCCCAACATATGGCACACCTTTTGAAATGATTGAGGATTTTGGAATCAATTATCAAAGTGCTTCAGAAAATATAGCAGCCGGTCAGCAATCAGCAGAACAAGTAGTAAGGAACTGGATGGAAAGTGAAGGTCACAGAAGAAATATTCTTGATGCAAATGTGACTCACATTGGTATCGGCTTTGAGGATGATGGAAATTATTGGACTCAATTATTTATTCAACAATAAAGAAATTGAAATCCTGGTATTCCAGGGTTTCTTTTTTTGCTTGTCTTTCTTATCCATATGATTTACTTTCAGCAGGAAAGGGAAGAGACAATGTAAAAGAAATGGATTGGAAGGAGTAATAAACATGGATGAAGTGTTAAAAGAAGTATATCACTCAATCACTAAAAGAAAGTCACCAGCTTTACCACAATTATCCGTACCAGAAAAAGGAACCAAGGCACAAAAACAGCTTGTTTTTTTATCTGTTACAGATCACAGGGGAAAAGCATACGTAACAAGAGGAACCCACACTTCACTTTCTTCGGCTATTGAAGGAGCAATGCTTTCCTTTTTTAAAAATATGGACTCTCCTCACTTTCAACCTCAGGCAGTCAAACTTGATATTGTGGCATCTGTTCGTCCTATGAAAAAGGAACAGCCATTCATACATATAAAGAAGGATAAGGTAGGGTATAAGCGGGGGCTAGATGGTATTGCTTTTGGAGAGGACTTAGAATTAGCATTTCTGCCAGAAGAAGTAACTGCCTACCAAATGATAAAGGATAAAAAGATTAACCCTGATAATGTTTTGGCGGCCTTTGGAAAACATTTTCTACTTACAAATCAGGAGAAAGTCAAGCTGTTGAAAAGCGATAAAGAAATAAAGGCCTATAAATTTCAAACTCAATCGTTCTATACAGATGGAGATGAAGTAAAAGAACTGTTTCGAGGGCATCCAATGTACAAGAGCGTTACTAGCGAAGAGGTTCAAGAAGCGATTGAATGGACAAATAATTATTACTTTAAAGAAGTGGTTAATCAAAATGGCAGCTTTACTTATTCCTACCTGCCTCAAGAAAACCAGCAAGAAAAACGATATAATATTTTACGGCATGCCGGTACAGTGTACTCCATGTATGAAACATATGAACACACTAAGGATGAACAAGTTTATCAAGAAGCGTTACGTGCCATGGATTATTTATTAGAACAGGTAAGAAACCATAAAATCAACGGAGAAACTGTAAAAGTTGTCGTGGAAAAAAATGCGATGAAGCTAGGGGGCAATGCCCTTGCGATTATAGCCCTGGCTAAATATACAACGTTAACAAAGGATACTCAGTACCTTTCCATTATGCAGGATCTCGCAGCCTGGATAAATGAAATTCAGAATGAAGAGGGTCGCTTTACTATTCATAAACAAAAATACAGATCAGGGGAAGTGTCAGATTTTGTTTCCCACTTTTATCCCGGCGAATCAATATTAGCGTTAGTGCGTCTTTATCAGATAGATAAAAATGAAAAATGGCTTGATGTGGCAGAAAATGCTGCTCACTACCTGATAAACATAAGGGACAAAAATGAAAATGAAGATTCCATTGCCCACGATCACTGGCTGTTGTATGGGTTAAATGAACTTTACCGTGAAAGATCAAAAGAGTTATATAAGGATCATTCGTTTCTTGTAGCAGAAGCAATAATGAAAACCCAGTTTGTAGATCACGCCGATGAGCCGGATTGGCTTGGAGGTTACGCAGTGCCAAGGACTCCGCCTGAATCTACACCTGTCGCTTGCAGAAGTGAGGGACTGTGTGCTGTATACAAATTAGCAAAAGATTATCATCATCATGAATTGGCTGACCGGGTAAAAGAAGCTATCAGGAAGGGGATTGGGTTTCAGCTTCAAATGCAGCTTCGGCCAGAGTCAACCTTGTATTATGAGAACAAAAATCTTTGCTGGGGAGCAATACAGCGCAGCTTAAATCGCTTTGATTTGCGTATTGATTACACGCAGCATAACATTTCCAGTTTTATTGCTTTTTACAACATTTTAACTCGTAAAGACCAGGAAGCGGCTGCATTCAGTGAATAACTGGAAGAGACGGACCTAATGTCTGTCTCTTTTTTACTCGTCGAAAGCAAAGCTTATGGTATGATAATGGATAAACACCTTCGATGATCCTATTGTTGAGGAATGATGTGTATGTATCTGGCATTTCAAACGTTCTTAGAGCCTGGTGACGTTTATATCAGGCTCATGGTTGCCTTTATCTTCGGTGCCATTATTGGATTAGAGCGTTCACTCAAAAGAAAAAATGCTTCGATTAAAACAACCATTGTGCTTTGTGTAACAAGCTGTGTAGTAACAATTGTAAGTATTTATTCTGCCCAGATTTATTCGGAAATGACCACAAGCACCTTAATGGATCCTTTACGTTTGGCCGCTCAGCTTATCTCAGGTATAGGGTTTATTGGGGCAGGCGTCATTCTAGTCCGAAACAATGATGTGGTTTCCGGCATTACCACGGCAGCAATTATGTGGGCCTCTGTAGGTCTTGGGATTGCTATCGGAGCAGGGTTTATTGCAGAGGCATTTATGGCACTTGCCCTTATCATGGTAGGGGTCGAATTTTTACCACACCTTTTTAAAATCCTTGGCCCAGCATCACTGCGGGAAAAAGAATTAAAGTGTAAAATTATAGTCGATAACGAAGACGTGATGACAGATATTTTAAAGGAAATGAAAAATAATTCAATGAAGCCAAGAAAGGTTCGAGTAAGAGATCTTCGAGATTCTGATAACAAACAATTGGATTTACTTTTATTAGTTCATGAAAAAAGGTACACGACAGACGTCTATCACCACCTTAAAAAAATTAAAAACATCATAAGCGTTGATATCGAGTCCCTAAACTAGGGGCTCTTTTTTGTGGTGCCTGGCACCTTGAGTGTCTGTAACATAAAAAAGGCTGGAGATACTGGTAAATAAGGATAAATTATTACAATAGCAAAGGGGTGCCAGGCACCTCTGTATGAAACCGTGGCAATGAGGAATGATAGTTGTAAGAAGGAAGAAAGGCATTGAAGAAAGAGAGGGTACATATCAATGGGCCAGCCATTAATTTTTTCTGCTTCGATTGGCCATGGGCACAATCAGGCAGCTAAAGCAATTCAACATGAATTTAATAATCAGGGGATTTACCCAATAGTAATAGATACCTTTCAAGAAATTAGTCCTCTTCTTCATAAATGCATGGTAAAGAGTTATTTTCAGCTTATAAAGACGGGGCCACTCTTGTGGCGGAAAGCGTACTTTTATGCTGAAAAAAATCCTATATTTTTATTATTAGACCGGGTGGCCACGCTTTTTTCTGACAAGCTGTTCAGTTTGATCAAAAGTTACCGCTGTAATTTTATCATTTCAACTCACCCGTTTGTAACAGCATTTTTGTCCAAAGTAAAAAGAATAAAGAAATTAAAGCAGCCTTTTTATACTATTATTACTGATTTTGTCCTTCATCCAGCGTATGTAAGAAATGAAATTGACGGGTATTTTACAGCATCCCCTCATATTGAAACATTTGCTGAAAAACATAAAGTATCTGCTGAACAATTTTATCACACGGGCATCCCAATTATTAAAGATGACGTTATTTCTTTGTCCAAAACCTATGCCCGCTTTCAGCTTGGTCTTGATCAAACTGATAAAAATATCCTCCTCATTGCAGGAGGAGGATTGGGCTATGCTAATTATGTGAATATCATTCGGTCTCTTGACAACCTTGAAAAACCAGTCGAGATAATTTGTATGATGGGGCACAACAAGAAAGCAGAAGAAAAAATCCTCAGGCTTCAATCGAAGCATTCCATCAAAGTCGTTGGGTTTACCCAAGAGTTTCTCATCTATTTACGGGCCAGTGATTGTATCCTTTCTAAAGCAGGCGGATTAACGATGGCTGAATCACTCGCTTGTGAAACACCTATTATTATCTATAATCCTGTTCCAGGGCATGAAGAGCATAATGCTCGCTATCTTGCTCAGGAAGGAGCAGCTCTTTTTGTCAAACATTCTCATGAGCTTCCTGCAAATTTAGAAAAAGTATTATATGACCAGTCCTTTTATGACCGATTGCAAAAAAGAGCACAGTTGTTAAAAAAACCAGATGCTGCTTCTGAAATCGTTCGAAAGATCACGTTATTATACGAAGACCAGCAAGCTAATGGCTGAACAGGGAAAAAACAAGCCTCTCCTGGGATTGGTAATATAAGGATGTTCCTCAGGGGCATTTTTCGCAAATTATCTCATATTTCAAGGGGCATTACACGGTTCATTTTATTTAGGGAATTATAAGTAAAAATTATCCATCTTGTCATCAATTTCTTTTTGAGTGATTCCAATATAATCTTTTGTAATGGCAGGGGTAGAATGATTAAATATTTCCTGAAGGACAGCGACATCCTTCGTTTGATTATAAAAATGGTAGCCAAGTGTTTTTCTCATGGAATGGGTGCCAATTTGTTCAATCCCTGCTTTATCAGCCGCTTTCCGCAAAATTCTGTAAGCCTGGACTCTAGTAAGGGGCAGGTTGGTTTTTCTTGAAGGAAAAAGATATTCTTCGTCTTGCATGTCCTCTGTGTAATCCGCAATATCCTGCCACAGTTCCCGGTTAATCCGAAAAGTGCCTGACTTCCTCGTTTTTGTTTCCTTCACTCTTATATGGGTTTTGTTCCGGACATCTTTTACTTGAAGGGGGAGGATGTCACTAATTCTCATTCCTGTATTTAAACCCAGCACAAACATAAAGTAATTTCGTAAACTGTCTCTTTTCAATGCTCTTTTCATTCGATCAATAGCTTCAAGCTCCCTGATGGGCTGTACCTTTTGCATTCCTTGGGTCCGCAAGGAATGGTAGTCGCTCATTTCTTTTCTTTTATCCCCCGTTTGTTTTTGCCTGCTTAATAACGAGACTTTCTGCTGCAAGAGCCGGCTGCCAAATGTCTCCTGAAGCTTTTTCACTTCTTCTTCTGTTAAAAACACATCTGGTGCAACCTCTTTTTTTTTCAAACTGCTCACCTCTCAATATGTAACTTCTAATGTAACGTGAATTCAGTATGTTACATCAAGAGTAGCATACAAGACAGCGGAAAACCATATTTATAAAGGCAGACAGGCAAATTAGTGAGTGCCTGCCTTAATGTAACAAAATGTATAGTTTGTTACCTATTACTTTGCTTACATAAGCGGTCTGGCAAAGAAATTACTTGCTGCTTATAGCTTTGGGAAAACAATAACGGAAGTAAGGCTTAGAAGAGGAAAAGATCCTTACAGTGTCAAAGCTTTAATAACAACGAAAAAAATACAGCTCTTAAGCCCTGCAGTTGTCATGGTAAGTAAACTGAAAGAAAGAGGGAGAAAGGAATGGAACAGTGGATTGAAAAAGAAATTGCCATTGGGGAAAATTCAAACATAAAAGGTACACTGGCTATCCCTGCAAAGCTTAAAACAAATGAGAAGGCACCAGCTGTTATGATTATCCCAGGAAGCGGACCAATTGACAGAAACGGCAATGTGAACAGAAAATTTACCTTTGACGTATATAGAGAACTGGCTCATTACATTACCAGTTTGGGATTTATAACGTTCAGATATGATAAACGAGGAGTGGGAGAGAGCAAAGGGGATTATTATTCAACTGGTTTTTATGATTTGGTTGATGATGCACAATCAGTGTTTACTTTCTTATCATCACACCCAAACGTGATAAAAGAACAAATCATAGTAGCAGGACACAGCGAGGGTACGATTATTGGAACTGCATTATCAGAAAGACGAGACCTTGGGGGACTGATGTTGTTGTCTGGTAGCGTGGATAATCTTGATCAGGCCTTGAAAGGTCAAAGACAGCGTGCATATAAGGAATTAATGGAGAAGCCAGGCTTGATAGGATGGCTGAACCGTAAGCTTAAGATTGATGAAAAGAGCGAGAGAAAAGTTGACAAGCTGACTGCACGAATGGCTTCAGAGGATAAGGACGTTATTCGCTCTCTCTTTTTCTTTAAACAGCCCGCTAAATGGTTGAGAGAGCACACTGCCTATGACACAAGATCAGGGTTACGCACTGTTAGCTGCCCGGTACTTGCAATGAATGGTGACAAAGACAGCCACGTGAATATTGGGGTGCTGAAGGAACTAGAGACTTTAGTTCAGGGGGAAGCTGAATACCATATTATTAAAGACATGGAGCATGGGTTAAAGGAACAAAGAAAAGAAAATCTATTCTTCAGGTCAAAAAACTTATGAAAGAAAGCATGAATAAACCCCTTCACCCTGAAGCAAAAGCTGTTATCAGGCAATGGTTATTCACTCATTATGACCCTCACCATGTGTAAGGCGGGGGTCTTCCTTTTTTCGGTAATGTTTGAAACCGTTTTTGTGATTCTACGTATACGTATGTAATAGAGAATAAAAAGAGGGCGATTTATATGAAAAAAACAAGAAAAGATGACTGGAGTATTCCTACGATCCTTGGCTGGACAGCTGACCTTTTCTTACTAGCACCCCGAGCTATTATTAATTTTTTCAGAAACGTTAATTAAAACCAGCAAATGAAAAGTAACGTTGAAAGTAAGACCAACCTGGTATGAACTTATTTTAACTGCCGTCTACCCATCCAAATTAAAAATCTAACTTGAAATAAAAAATAAGAAGGAAGAAAATATAAAAAAGCAAGGTAAGGATCCGAAATATACTATTACTTCCCCACATGACACGGACAATTTTATTACTATGTTTCATAGTGGTGCACCTGAATGCATTTATTCCAAACGTTGCGGCAGTTCTTCCTGCACCATAAAGAGAGCCTGCCAGAAATCCATACAAAGGTTCAAAAAGAAACCCTGTAAACAAATGCAGATAGTAAAAGGTGGTAAAGGGGATATAGGTAAACATCCCGCTCCCTAAAATAAGGCCCCACACGATCATATTAAGGTTTCTCGAACCTTGGAGCCAAGAGGATGGCACCTGCCATTTGACGCTAGGCAGTCGCAAAGTATTCAGCTTACATTCATAAAGGAAAAAAGTAATACAAAGAATGAATAGAACCAGGATATTGTTCTCTATGCTTAACCAAAAGGTCAGTGTATAAATCATGAACGTGAGAAAAAATCCGGTAACTGCTCCTCCAATGACTGCTGAGAAAAAGTACAACACAAAACGTTTCCAGCTTTCTTTCCACTTCCTCTCCTCACCGAGGGGGGTCACCGCAAGGGTAACGTTAATCCCTCAGTAGGTGCAGATAGTGGATACCCCGGCTGATAGCGCCAAAATAATAAGCAGCCATTGATCTAGTTGGCCACTCGATAGTTGATCTATCACCTTCAAATCCCTCCCGCTGGTCACAAAGTGTGCTGACACTGACAATCATTAACATGCCTCCTATACGGGTTGTTCCCGAGAGGGGTACAGTCACAGCAGACTTTTGAAACATGAGGCAGCGCTACACACCAACAGCCTGTAGTTGTGTATCCATAGGCGTATGATATTTGATAATCTTTGGGACAGGGAGAAGAGACATCGCAGTGCTTGCAAAGGCCTTGCCCAAAAGGAAAATAACAATCTCTAAGCTGGTACCACACCTCGCACCAATTATTTTCGGAACCTCTTTTAGTAAAAGGATGTCTTGATTTTCTTATTAAACTATTGAAAATAGCTGAAAGCCCGTTTTGATTCTCCGTTTTCCGCATTACATATTCCCCAATTCTTCTCGATAGAACCGAAAGGTAAACCATATATTTTTCACGCTCACTTTTCCAAGGAGGATAGTAACTTCGTCAAATGTTTTTCATTATTACACAATCCCTTATCTATAATCATTCTCTTTTCGTCTGTCATAAAGGCGAAGGGAGTAACTTTGACATGACAAGCAGAAAAAAGTTCGGCAGCAGGATCAAACAGAAGGTCGCCATCCCACTCTTGGGCAGCTGCCTCTTTTTCTTTCTTTCCTAAAAAAACAGTAATAAAATTAACATTTGTCTCATGCTTACTTCTCATCATATTCCAGTGAGGAATCAGATCGGTACATGCTTTACAGCTTTGTGAGGCAAACAAAATCAAGGTTGGTTTTTCCTCCGCCGGATGAATGATGATTGGCTTATTTTGGGCGTGCAAAGATTCCACAGATTCAACTGCAGGTAGCCTTTCTCCAATTTGCAAGCCATCCTTTGATACGGACGAAGCAGGCCTTACATATACTTCTCCAAATTGACGGTAAAGAAGAAAAATTAAAAAAAGAACCAGCACCTGGATCAACCATAAGAGAATATGAGAATAGAGAAGAAATTGTTCCATACCACCCATCCTTTATTAATTTTTTTCTTTTTTTATCAGCATCATGGTTTCTTGATGAGAGGTCCAGGCAATCTGAGATACTAGCAAAATCAAGGTAAGAGAAAAGCCCATTATTAGTGAAGCGGGGGTAAAGGCCAAAAAAGTGTCCTCTAAGAGTACTAATGGAAGAATAAGTCCACTTAAAAAAAGGAGAAAAGAAGTTTTAAGCAAGGTAAAGCGATCAATGCGACTCTTTATGTATTTTCCATAGCACCCGCAAGCTGCACTCTTTCTGGATAGAACAATAACAATGGTATGAAAGAAAAAAATAAGTAATAAAACAGTAACAAGAATCCAGCCCAGGAAAAATGTCTGTCGATTCACTAGCAGCAGAGCCCCTGATAATTCAAGAAAAGGCAATAAAGTTAGAAAAAATGAGCGATACTTGGTCGGGATATAATCTACATTTACGTTCAATGTAATAAAGTGACGAAGACTGCTTAGCTTGGTCAAAGCCGATATGATAAAAAAAGAGGAAAGGCAGCAAATCATAGAGAGGAAAAAAACATCCATAAAATACCTCCTGTGCTCTTTTCTTATTTTATTTTCCAGGATAGAGATATATACCTGAAATAGAGCAATAAACTACTATGGTGAAAAGGCAGCGTGACAGCTGCCTTTTTATGACTTACCAGCCTTTGAAGGAGGTACCTACGATAACTAACAGGATAAACAACACCACGATTAAGGCAAAACCTCTTCCGTCATGGTGTCTTGGATGAGCGAAACCTGACATAATTTCACCTCCTTAAAACAAAGTGGAAGGAAGATCCTTCACTACTAAAATATGAAACAACAGGCATCATGACTGGACAAGAGTGTATAGATTAGAAGATTTGGACATAATCCTGGAAATTATTTTATAAATGGAGCAGGAATTTTCCTGGTATATGAAAAATAAGTAAAGTAGGCAGAAATGAAAAATGTCGATTTCCTATATGTCCATCAATGAAAATGACTGATTATTCATTCACTAGAAGGAGGGGAAGATATGTCAGCTCCATTGTACCTGCAGGAAGAGCACCAGGTCTTTCGGTATTCTCTTCGAAAATTTCTCGAAAAAGAAGCCGCTCCCCATTATGAGAAATGGGAAAAAGATCGACTGATACCACGGTCATTTTGGGAGAAAATGGGACAGCAAGGTTTTCTCTGCCCTTGTGTTCCTGAAGAATTCGGAGGCACAGAAGCTGATTTTAGCTATTCAGTGATTATTAATGAAGAGCTTGAAAGAATTGGATCGAGTTTAATTGGAATAGGCCTACATAACGATATTGTCATTCCTTATTTTCTACATTATGGAACCACAGAACAGAAGCAAAAGTGGCTTCCTGGATGTATCACGGGTCAGACCATTACAGCGATTGCCATGTCTGAACCAGGAGCGGGCTCGGATCTATCCGCCATTAAAACAACGGCCGTGCGTGAGGGGGACCATTATATCGTTAATGGGGCAAAAACATTTATTACAAATGGAATACACAGCGACCTGATCGTTATTGTCTGTAAAACTGATCCGAAAGCCAATCCGCCCCACAAAGGGATCAGCCTCCTCGTCGTAGAAAAAGATACACCTGGTTTTACCCGGGGAAAGAAGCTTGATAAGGTAGGGCTTCACAGCCAGGACACAGCCGAGTTATTCTTTGAAGATGCCAAGGTTCCTGTTTCCAACCTTTTAGGGGAAGAGGGAAAAGGATTCTATTATTTAATGGAACAGCTGCAGCAGGAAAGGCTGATTGTTGCTATTTGTGCCATTGCAGGAGCTGAAAGAATAATGGAGTTGACTCTTGATTACGTAAAAGAACGCAAGGCATTCGGAAAAGCCATTTCTTCTTTTCAGAACACACAGTTTAAGCTTGTGGAACTGCAGACAGAGGTTGAAATCGGCCGTACCTATCTTGATCAGCTGATAATGCGGCATATCAATGGTGAAGACATCGTAAAAGAAGTCTCTATGGCGAAGTGGTGGACGACAGAACTAGCAAAAAAAGTCTCAGCTGAATGCGTTCAGCTTCACGGAGGATACGGCTATATGGAAGAATACGAGGTTGCAAGAAGGTTCCGGGATATTCCAGTAGCTGCAATTTATGCAGGAACAAATGAAATTATGAAAACCATTATTGCTAAAAAAATGGGGCTGTGAGAATGAATAATCTTCTAAAGGGCGTTCGCGTTCTTGATTTTTCAATGTACCTGCCAGGCCCTTTTGCTTCCATGCGCCTGGCTGACAGGGGAGCGGAGGTTATCTCCATTGAGCCAGTTCAAGGCGATCCTTCAAGGCACATGGGTATACAAAGAGAAGGAACCGGCGTAGTCTTTCTCGCAGTGAACCGTAACAAAAAAAGTGTAGCTCTGGACTTGAAATCTGAAGAAGGACGAGAAGCGGTCAAGGAGTTAATACAAATCTCAGATGTTTTAATAGAAAGCTTTCGGCCGGGAGTAATGGAGCGTCTAGGCTTAAGCTATGAGCAGAGTAAAGAATGGAACCGTGGACTTGTCTACTGCTCGATTTCAGGATACGGGCAAGACACGATAGCCTTAAACGGATTTGGAAGCCATGATTTAAATTACATGGCATTAACGGGCATGCTTGCCCAATTAACGACAGTAGAAGGAAAACCGGCTCATCCCTCCATTCAATTTGCGGATTATATCGGAAGCTTTGGTGCCTGTGAAGAAATTCTTGCGTCTCTTTTGCACCAAAAAGAAACTGGGGAAGGAACTCATATAGATTTAGCTTTAACGGACAGCCTTCATTCCATGCTTGGTGTTCATTCACTTATCCACCAGGAAACAGGGAGAGAATATGGAATTAACGAGCTGAATGGAGGGGTGGTTTGTTATGGAATTTACGAAACATTGGACGAGAGGTTTATCACTCTTGCTGCATTAGAACAATCTTTTTGGAGGAACTTTTGTACTCAGACAGGTAAGAAAGAGTGGATCTCTAAGCAATTTTCTCCTTCAAAGGATGGAAGCGATGTATTTGAGAAGATGAAATCCTTGTTTAAAAGCAGAACCTTTCGTGAGTGGTCTGAATTTTCCAAACGAGTGGATTGCTGCATGGCACCGGTTCTGCGATTATCTGAAACAGAAGCCCATCCTGTCACCCAGGAGCGGGGAATGTTCTATGAGCTCGGAGGCGGCCTGAAACAGGTTGCAACTTCCACGGCGTTTTCCCAGAAAAAAACCATGCAGCCTCCTTCCCTAGGTGAACACACAGAAGAAGTATTAACCTCACTGCTAGGATGGCCTGAAGAAAAAGTTAAGCGCTTACAATCTAATCACTAATAGGAGGAACCATATGATGAAAGAAGCAGTCATAATTGAAGCAGTCCGGACACCAATGGGACGCAGAAACGGTAAATTAAGCAAAGTTCGTCCGGATGATCTATTAGCAGAAGTATTAAATGAGGTCGTTACACGAGCTGGGGTCCCAGCAGAGGAAGTAGAAGATGTGATTGCAGGGTGTGTTTCCCAAGTTGGCGAGCAAGCACCGGATATTGCAAGAGCAGCGGCCTTAATTGCAGGTTTTCCTAAAGAAGTCCCAGGCGTTACAATCGACAGGCAATGCGGCTCTAGTCAGCAGGCTGTTCATTTTGCCGCTCAGGCCGTTGTGAGCGGAGATATGGATGTTGTTATTGCCTGTGGAGTGGAAAGTATGTCCAGGGTTCCCATGTTTTCAAATGTTCAGGGAGCATCTTACAGCCAAAAATTAACTGAACAGTATGAAATCATTAATCAAGGATTGTCTGCTGAGCGAATTGCGAGAAAATGGAACCTTTCAAGAGAAGCCTTGGATGAATTTTCTCTTTCCAGCCACCAAAGAGCTGTCACTGCCCAGGAAGAAGGTCGTTTCTCTCGTGAAGTTATGGCTGTAGACGCAGAAAATGAAGACGGGGACATCATCTCTGTGACAGAAGATGAAGGTCCAAGAAAAGGAACGACTTTAGAAAAGTTGGCTTCCTTGAATCCTGCCTTCCAAGAAGGGGGCGTGATTACCCCGGGTAATTCCAGCCAAATCAGTGATGGAGCTGCTGCCCTTCTTATCATGTCAAAAGACAAGGCGGAAAGTCTTGGGCTTACGCCTCGCTTTAAAATCACTGCCAGAAGCGTTGTCGGCTCTGATCCTACGTTGATGTTGACCGGTCCTGTTGCCGCCACTCAAAAGGTGCTTAAGAAAGCAGGGCTGACTCTTGAACAGATGGACCTTTACGAAGTGAATGAAGCATTTGCTCCTGTCCCATTGTATTGGCAAAAGGAATTAAACGCAGATCTAACCAAACTTAACGTAAATGGTGGGGCGATCGCTCTGGGGCATCCTTTGGGGGCAAGCGGTGCCAGGGTGATGACAACTCTAATCCATGAACTTGAGAGAACAGAAAAGCGATATGGCCTCCAGGCCATCTGTGAAGGGTTTGGAATGGCCAATGCCACTATTATTGAAAGAATAGAAAGCTAAAGAGGAAGGAGAGAAGGAATGAATATTAATGATGCTACTGTACTTGTTACCGGTGGTGCTTCCGGACTAGGAGAAGCGACTGTACGAAGACTGGTATCCCAGGGAGCTAACGCTGTCATAATCGACCATAATGAAGAACGCGGGAAACACTTAGCGGAAGAATTAGGAAAACGCGTTCTTTTTTACAAGGGTGACGTAACGTCAGAAAAAGAAATTACAGAAGGATTAGATGAGGCAGAAAAGACATTTGGCAGTTTGCACATTCTTGTAAATTGTGCCGGCATCGGTGTTGCTGAAAAAGTACTATCCAGAAAAGGCGCTCATTCCTTTGACTTGTTTTCTAAAGTCATACAGATTAATTTAATTGGAACGTTCAATATGATTCGACTGGTCTCAGAGAGAATGAAAGAAAACAAAGAAGATTCACAGGGTGAAAGAGGAGTAATTATTAACACGGCTTCCGTCGCTGCCTTTGAAGGTCAAATAGGTCAGGCTGCTTACAGTGCTTCCAAAGGGGGAGTGGCCAGCATGACTCTTCCTGTTGCCCGGGAACTTGCCCGTTATGGTATACGCGTTATGACCATTGCTCCAGGGCTCTTTGAAACCCCTATGTTTGAATCCCTGCCAGATGATGCAAAAGAAGCGCTCGGAAAAATGACTCCTTTTCCGAAAAGGCTGGGGCAGCCGCTAGAGTATGCAATGCTTGCAAACCAGATTATCGAAAATCCCATGCTGAACGGAGAAACGATTCGCCTGGATGGAGCAATTCGGATGCAGCCAAAGTAATAAAAGTCTATTAAATAAATGGAGGGATTCTTATGATGAATGTACCTTTGCTCATTCCTAATATGATAGAAAGAGCAGAAACCTATTTTCCGAAAAAGGAAGTCGTTTCAAGGACCAGCTCCGGTATACAACGTTTCACTTACGCTCAAATAGGAGAGCGCACAAGGAGATTATCCCATGCTCTTCAAAAGCTTGGGGTTGAAAAAGGAGACCGTGTAGCTACGTTTGGCTGGAATGATCACCGCCACCTGGAGGCCTACTTTGCGATTCCGGGATTAGGTGCAGTTCTTCATACCATTAACATTCGTCTTTCACCCGAACATATCATCTACATTGTAGATCATGCCAAAGATAAAGTGCTTCTTATTGATGAAACTCTGCTGCCTTTGATTGAAAAAGTGAAAGATGAATTAAGCAGTGTTCAGGCTTTTATTGTGATGAGTGATAATGTCCTGCCTGAGACGTCATTACCGAATGCTTACTCTTATGAACAGATCCTTGAAGAAGCTGATCCCTCCTTTCAATTCAGAAAAGATATAGATGAAAACGCCAACGCCGGGCTTTGCTATACCTCTGCTACCACCGGAAAGCCTAAAGGTGTGATGTACAGTCACCGGGGCATTGTTCTCCACAGCTTTGCTTTAGGGCTGGCAGATACAGCTGCTCTTTCCGAGGGGGACCGTATGCTGCCAGTGGTCCCGATGTTTCATGCAAACGCGTGGGGACTTCCGTTTGCAGCTGTTTGGTACGGTACCTCCCAAGTCCTTCCAGGACCACAGTTTACCCCTAAGCTGCTCGCAGAACTTATTCAGGACGAAAAGGTTACGATTACTGCGGGAGTTCCTACCATCTGGCTGGGACTTTTAAAAGAAATGGAGACAGGAAACTACGATACTAGTTCTTTACGGGCAGTGTTATGCGGAGGCTCAGCTGCTCCTCCGTCCATGATCGAAGCGTTTGAACGTAAATATAACGTTCCTTTCTTACATGCTTATGGCATGACTGAAACGAGCCCGCTTGTAAGTGTTTCCACTCTTAAAAGCTATCAGGACAGCCTGACATCGGACGAAAAGATGGAGATTCGGTCGAAACAAGGACTGGTGGTTCCAGGTCTTGAGATATCCGTCGTCGGTGTGAATGGAGAGGTAGAAAAAAACGGCGAAGAAATGGGAGAGCTTAGAATTAGAGGTCCATGGATTGCTGATGAGTATTACTATGATGAAAGAAGCAAAGAGGCCTTTAAGGACGGCTGGCTTTATACAGGGGATGTGGCCACTCTTGATGAAGAAGGCAATATAAAACTGGTAGACCGAACAAAGGATTTAATCAAAAGTGGAGGGGAATGGATCTCTTCGGTAGATTTGGAGAATGCTCTTATGGCTCACGAAGAAGTATTTGAATCTGCTGTTATTGCAGTACCTCATCCTGAATGGCAGGAACGGCCGCTTGCATGTGTGGTGTTACATGACCCTTCTAATAGTAGTGTCTCTAAAGAAGAATTATTTGATTTTCTAAAACCTCAATTCGCGAAATGGTGGCTTCCTGAAGATATTGTCTTTTTAAAGGAAATTCCTAAAACTTCCGTTGGGAAATTTTTAAAACGAGCTCTCCGGGATGAGCTTCAGGAGCATTACCAAGCATAAAAAACGAGAAAGAGGAGGGACCTTGATGACTGTGACGTTAAGAGACATGTTCGAGCAAGCGGTGCTGAAAAACCCTGAAAAAGAAGGACTTTATGATGTTCGGTTAAATAAACGCTGGACATTTAGAGAATGGGATCATGATGTGAATCGTCTTGCAAACGCTTTTCTATCTGCAGGAGTTAAAAAAGGGGACCGAGTGTCTGTTTTTATGTTTAACACCAGCGAGTTTGTCACTGCATTGTTTGCCTGCACCAAAATAGGAGCTATCTTTAATCCTATTAACTTTCGCCTGATGACAAAAGAAGTGGAGTTTATTATTAAGGATGCCTCTCCTAAAGTATTTCTATTTGAAAAGGCAGTTGAAGAACAGGTTATGCCGCTTGCCAAGGTATTTCCTTCTGTTTCATTTTGGTCCATTGAAAAAGAAGTTCCTGAGTTTGCGTCCTCCTACTATAAAAAGCTCGAACAAGAAAATGATCGTCGACCTTCTGTTTTCCTGTCAGAAGATGACACGTATGCACTGATGTATACAAGCGGAACGACGGGTCAACCAAAGGGGGTTGTACACCGTCACCGGGACATGATGGATCAAAGTCTGGTAATGCTTGCATCCTTGCGTCTTACACCAGAGGATAAAGGCTTGACCGTTGCTCCGTTGTTTCATTGCGCTGAATTGCACTGTGCTTTTTTCCCGCGGCTGCACCTTGGATGTACCAATATCCTTCTTCATCATTTTGACCCAAAAAAGGTACTGGACGTAACAGAAGAGGAAGAGATCACGACCATGTTTGCTGCCCCTACAATGTGGAACATGCTTCTCCAAGAAAACTTGGTTAACCGGACCCTGTCTTCCTTAAGGCAAGGCTTATACGGAGGAGCTCCCATGGCACCTGCTCTTGTCAAAAAAGTGGCTGAGCAGTTTAAGACTGACCTTATCCAAGCCTATGGCATGACAGAAATGGGACCTGCAATCACCTGTCTATTTGAATACGAACAGCTTTCAAAAGCAGGATCTGCAGGCAAAGCGCTGATCAACCATGATATAAGAGTGGTGAGGACCAGAGAAAACGGACCGTCTGAGCCAGATGACATTCTCGAACCAGGAGAATTAGGAGAAATTATAGTCAAAGGTCCCAGCATGATGGTGGAGTATTATAACCGTCCTGAAGCTACTGAGGAAGCCTTGTACAAAGGATGGTACCATTCAGGAGATATAGGTTACCTTGATAAAGACGGCTACCTTTATGTAAGTGACAGAGTTAAGGATATGATTATCAGCGGGGGAGAAAACATCTATTCTAGAGAAGTGGAGGATGCTTTATATGAACATCCAGGTGTCCTGGATGTAGCAGTTATTGGGGAGCCCGATGAAAAATGGGGAGAGAGAGTTGTTGCCCTGATTGTGAAAAAAGAAGAATCCTTACAGGAGGATGAACTAGATCAATTTTGCAAAGAAAGTAACAGGCTGGCCAACTATAAACGCCCTCGCCGCTACGAGTTTGTTAATGAGCTACCTCGAAATGCGAGCGGAAAATTACAGAAATTCAAATTAAGAGAACAGGTTAAGCAATAAGAAAAAGGAGGCCACATCATGGTCTCCCTTTTTCTATTCTATGATGTATTTTATTTTTGCTTCATGATTTCAGCTAAGATTTCATAAGATCGAAGCCTTGCTTTATGGTCATAAATTTGGGTGTTTACCATAACCTCATTTGCCTGCGTGTCATTCAGGAACCTCTGAAGCTGTTCTTTAACCGTCTCAGGACTGCCAAAAATTGAGCTCCCTAATTGCTGCTCTAATGCATTCTTTTCCTGCTCTGTCCAAATCTCATCCATGTTTTCAACAGGTGGCTGAAGAGGCTGTTCAGTATTTCTGACCAGATTTAAAAATTGCTGCTGCAACGTTGTTCCTAAATATTCTGCTTCTGCATCCGTCTCCGCAGCAACAATGTTCAGCGCAACCATCGCATACGGTTCATCGAGAACCTCTGATGGCTGGAAGCTTTGATGATACATCCGAAGAGCAGGAATCGTATTGGCCGGCGAAAAATGGCTGGCAAAGGAAAAAGGGAGACCCAGTTGTCCTGCAAGCTGAGCACTAAATCCGCTGGACCCAAGCAGCCAGATCGGAATATCAAGCCCTTGACCAGGGATCGCGCGAACTGGTGCTTTTTGGGATGGAGAAGCAGCAAAATATGCTCTCAACTCCTCAAGCTGTTCCGGAAAATCATGTCCGCTGCTTCGAAGGTTACGTCGTAAAGCCTGGGCGGTTAGTCCATCTGTACCCGGTGCGCGGCCAAGTCCCAGATCAATTCGTCCGGGATGCAGGGATTCAAGAGTACCAAACTGTTCAGCAATCACAAGAGGGGCATGATTTGGAAGCATAATTCCACCAGAACCTACACGAATGGTTGAGGTCGCTGCTGCTACATGTCCGATAAGTACAGATGTAGCAGAACTACCGATAAAGGGCATATTATGATGTTCAGCCATCCAATATCTTTGGTATCCCCAATTTTCAGCATACTGTGCCAGATCTACTGTTTTTTTAAACGACTCTGCCGCTGTTTCCCCTTCAATAATGGGAGAAAGATCAAGTACGGAAAAAGGGATAGATCCTATATTTGTCATAAATTTCAACTACTTTCTGTTCAATGTAAGGATAAGAATTACTTCATCCTAGAGGACATTTTATCAACAAAATTTGATGATCAAAAGTAAAACGATTTGTATGTTTTCAATCTCACTTTTAGCTTTCCTTACACGCCTTGCGCTCATTCATATTGACAGGTACGATAAAAATAACTAAAAAGCACTGTTTTTAAAAAATAAAGGAGGAGTAAAAATGGAGAAACCTTTGCCTCCAGGGCAGTTTGAAACGAAAAATTGGCCTATATTACACCAGGGGGATGTCTATACCTTTAATGAAAACGAGTGGAGTTTTGAATTGTTCGGTGAAGTGAAAGAGAACGTTTCTCTTTCATTTCAGGAGGTTATGAAGCTGCCCAGCGTGACATCAACGATCGATTTGCATTGTGTGACAACCTGGTCAAAATTTAATACTGCTTTTGAGGGGATTCCCCTACGGAATTTTCTTGAATTAGTTACGCCTCATGAAGGTGTGGAATTTGTTAAGATTTATGGGTATTACAATGGCGATCGTTTTGGCTATTCAGCTAACCTGCCATTAAAGGACCTATTAGGAGATGATGCCCTGTTTGTATACCGCTGGAAAGATGAAGGAGGAGAGTGGCAGGATATAAGTCCAAAGCATGGATACCCCCTTCGTTTTATTCCACCTGAAACGTTCTATTTATGGAAGGGATCAAAATGGGTGTCTGGCATTCGATTTATGAAAGAAGACGAGGAAGGATTTTGGGAAGAGCTTGGGTATTCAATGACGGCCAATCCCTTTAAAGAAGAAAGGTATCAATAGGATCATTTATGAAGCGATGATGAGGTAAGAATTTGCAAATTCAGGAACTGAGAATAAAGATTTTCCAGGAGTAGTAAGTTTGATTCTCCATCCTTTATAAACTACTTTCTTCTTTTCTTGAAACGCGTTATGATACGAAAGGAAGAAGGATGGTGGAATAATGAAACAAGATCATGTACTACTTGTAGATGGCATGGCTTTGCTGTTTAGAGGTTTTTTTGCAACTTCAGTTTACGGAAATTATATGTATAATCATAAAGGGCAGCCAACAAATGGGGTTAACGGATTTACAAAATACTTTTTACATGCAGTGGATACTTTTCTGCCCACTCATATTATTTGCTGCTGGGATATGGGAAGCCAGACGTTTCGTACAAGGCTGTTTCCTGAATACAAAGCCAATCGAGCCGAGCCTCCAGTAGAACTGCTGCCCCAATTTGACATGGCAAAGCAAGTTATGGAAGGTTTTGAAGTTCCTAATATTGGAGTGGAGGACTATGAGGCAGATGATTGTATAGGAACTCTTGCCAGCCAGCTCGCACCTGAGCGCAAAGTTTCAATCCTTACCGGGGATCAAGATATGCTTCAGCTTGTAGATGAAAATATCCACGTAGTTATTATGAAAAAAGGCAGAGGAAATTACCAGCTATTTGATTTAGATACTCTAGAAGAAGTGAAAGGTTGTACTCCAGGACAGATTGTTGAAATGAAAGGTTTGATGGGGGATTCAAGTGACAACTATCCGGGTGTAAAAGGAATAGGGGAAAAAACAGCCTTAAAGCTTTTGAAAGAATATGAATCTATTGATCAACTAATAGATAAATTAGATGAGCTTCCCCCAGGCATAAAAAGAAAGATAGAAAGTGACAGACAAATGTTATATTTATCAAGAGAGCTGGCCGAAATACGTACTGATGTGCCGATAGAGGCTCCGATTGACACATCTGTCTGGAATCCTCCTAATGAAAAAGCTTCCCAAGTACTGGGAGAATTAGGTTTGAAAATACCTTTATTAAAAATCTAACGTTTCTCTTCCCAGGGTCCTGAATAGGGCTCTTTTTTTTGAAAAAAAGAAGGCAGAATTAAGGTTTCAAACAAGCTCAAAGAGGTAATGGAAGAGAAAAAGGAGGTATTTATATTATGGCTAATAATAGTGCTTCAGATAAGTTCAAGAGCGGGGTAAGCAAAGCGAAGGGCGAAATTAAAGACCAGGTGGGAAATGCCACCGACGATAAAGATATGCAAAGAGACGGAAAAAAAGACAAAGTCAAAGGCGAATTCCAGGAAAACGTAGGGAAAGCAAAAGATAACAGATAAGAAAAGAAGCGAGTGGCCACTCGCTTCTTTTTAGTTGACGCCAAGCAGCTTAACTAACGAAAAGGTTAGAATGGTTTGGTTATTCTCCCATTCTAGCTTATTAATTTTCCCAATAGCATAAGGCCTGCCATCCTCTGATTTTTTCACTTGAATCTCTTCATCCATTGGATAAATGCCGTAGCCTTCCTCAATTACTTTATAAGAATCTCCCTGACCCCGTACTTCTTTATGGTTTGTTATAAGAACTTGAGGGATATAAAACTGAGTATGCATGTATGTTCCTCCTCTATCAATGTCAGTCTTACTTATGTAATACTTCCTGGGTTTGTAAAATTCCTTCTTGCATTGTAGTATTTAATGGAAATTAGTAAAATTTATATTAAGGGCCAGTAGTGCCCCTTGTATCTGAACACAGAGAAAGCAGCTTTATATATTTTAATAGTTAGCTGCTTTCTTTGTTATATGTTATATCCCTTTTATAAAACGTCATGGTCATATTGTTGGATCCGTCTTAGGAGTTCAGCTGGATCAGCTTTTCCTTCGTCATATTCGATTCTAATCTCTCCCTCTTCAACTTCAACCAGGGTTCTATCCACACCTTCCAGCGCCAGCATTTCTTTTTGGAACTTTTCTATGGTTTCTTCACTTGACCTTTTGTTTATTTGAATGGTCATTTGTTTCATTTAATCACCTCCTCTTTAATCCTTTCATTTATATACCCAGTATTCTTCACCCCTATTCTGGACTCTCGTGAAGTAACCTTAGTAAGGTAAAAATTTTAATAAGACTCTTCCATTATTTCCTCCTTAGATTTTCATTTGATTTGCATTCAGAGTGATGGACGTCACAGAGAATAATTTTTCACTGCTATACAATAAGCAGTGAGGACCCATATCCAGACACAGACAATGTAACGAAAAGGGGTGGGAATATGGAGGAGCAAAACAGAACTCAAAGATGGCATGCTAAACATATAAACCGGGTACTTCAGGAGCTTGAGACAGACATTACTGAAGGTCTTTCCAAAGCAGAAGTTGAAGTCAGAAAAGAGAGGTATGGGAGCAATGAACTTCCAGCTGGGGAACAGGAGTCTTTGTTTAAAAAGGTTGCCAAACAATTTAATGACATATTAATTTATATTTTATTAGCTGCTGCAGTCGTAACGCTTGTTCTTGGTCATTACATTGATACAGCTGTAATTGTTATGGTGGCAGTTATTAACGCCTGTATCGGCTACTTTCAGGAGAGTAGAGCCGAAAAAGCCCTTCAAGGAATTCGAAACATGCTCTCACTAAAGGCAAACGTAATTAGAGAAAGAAAGACTTTGGAAATAGATTCAAAGGATCTAATTCCTGGAGATATGGTAAAACTCCAAACCGGCGACAAGATTCCAGCAGACCTTCGATTAGTCTCCTGTGAGAATTTAAACATTGAAGAATCTCCTCTAACAGGGGAGTCAACAGCTGTAGAAAAGTCTCCTGAAACACTGGCCGAGGATACCGTTCTCGGAGACAGGGCAAACATGGCCTTTTCCGGTACATCTGTTGCTTCAGGAACGGGAACAGGAATTGTGACAGCAACAGGTAAAGATACTGAATTAGGGAAAATCAATAAATCTCTCACTGAGGTGGAAACGACCCAGACACCTCTTCTTCAGCAAACTGCAAGATTTGGCAAAGGGGTGGCCTATGTCATTGCTGGATTATCAGTATTCATCTACCTGTTTGGTCTCTTGTTTAGAGACTACGGTGCTGGAGAGCTCCTTCTTGCGATTATCGGCCTGGCTGTAGCTGCGATTCCAGAAGGCCTTCCTGCCATCATTTCAATTATCTTATCGATTGGTGTCCAAAACATGGCAGGACGCAAAGCGATTGTAAGAAATCTCCCTTCCGTAGAGACACTAGGTGCAGTTTCTGTGATCTGTTCAGATAAAACAGGGACTTTGACTAAAAACGAAATGACAGTTACAAGCATTGTAACCAGCCGAAACGACTATGAAGTAAGCGGAGTTGGGTACTCTCCAAAAGGGGAAATAACATGTGCCTGGGGTTCGGCTGATCACCCCCATACTACCCGGGAACTGTATTCGTTTCTAACATGTGTTACAACATGTAATGAAGCAAGCTTATCTCAAGACGAATACGACCAGTGGGTGATAAACGGTGATCCTACTGAAGGATGCTTACTTACAGTTTCCGAAAAAGCTGAAGACACCATATACAAACTACCCGTTCTATCAAAAATCCCATTTGATTCAGAGTACAAATACATGGCTGTTCTGGCGGAGGATCAAGGAGAGAAATTTATTTTCATCAAAGGGGCTCCCGACCGTCTTTTTGGTATGGCTGAAAAGAAAAGCAGTACATTTAACCGCTTATTTTGGGAGAACAAAGTGAAAGAAAGAGCAAAGCTTGGACAGCGAGTCATCGGTGCTGCTGTAAAAAGAGTCCCGAAAGATACTAAAGTCATCACTCATGAAGATATAGAAGAAGGCATCGTTATGCTGGGTCTTGCCGGTATTATAGATCCGCCAAGAGAAGAGGCCATCGAGGCCATAACAGAATGTAAGAAAGCAGGCATAACAGTTAAAATGATCACAGGCGACCATAAAGATACTGCCATGGCGATTGGCATGCAAATGGGCCTTGGTGATGGAGAGCATGCCCTTGAAGGAAAGGAGATAGACAGTTTACCTGATGAAGAGCTTGCTGACGCTGTCTTGACGTATGATATTTTTGCCCGTACGAGTCCAGAAAACAAGTTGCGACTTGTTAAAGCTCTTCAGGAAAAAGGACAGATTTGTGCAATGACGGGTGATGGAGTCAATGACGCTCCGGCTTTAAAAAGTGCAGATATTGGAGTGGCAATGGGGATCAAAGGAACGGAAGTAGCAAAGGATGCTTCGGAAATGGTGCTGGTGGATGATAATTTCAAGACTATTATTGATGCAGTCGAAGAAGGAAGAAGAGTGTATGATAATTTAAAAAAGACCATTCTTTTTATACTGCCGACAAACGGAGCCCAAGCTTTTCTCATTATAGCAAGTATCTTATTTGGAACGACGATGCCTTTAACCCCTGTGCAGATTTTGTGGGTAAATATGGTTATCGCAGTAACGGTTTCTTTAGCCCTGGCTTTCGAAAAGGTTGAAAGAGGAGCCATGCGCAGACCGCCAAGAGAACTGAATACTCCGCTTCTCAGTCAGTATTATATTTTCCGTATCATATTTGTAGCCTTGCTCATAGGAGGATCCACATTAGTATATAATTCATATCTCATGGAAAACGGCTACTCTCAGCAATTTGTAAACAGTGTAACTTTGCATACTATAGTAATCCTTCAGTTGTTCCATTTATTTAACTGCAGAAGTGAGAGGGATTTTGCCTTAAGCAAAGACTTCTTTGCCAATAAGGCTGCCTTCCTTGTTTCTGGTATTCTAGTCATGCTGCAAATAGCTATTTTATATGTTCCCTTTATGAATACTGTTTTCGGAACTGTTCCCATCGGTATATCTTTCTGGGTGATCCCCTGCTTAATAGGTGCTGGTGTGTTTCTTGTAGTAGAGGGAGAGAAATTTATAACGAAGAAACTAAGCATGAGAAGAGGAAAGCAGGCAGATTCCACTCGAGATAAGGCTAATTTTAAAAAAGCAAGTTAAACCGGCTAAAGAGAAGAGCCCTCGCCATCAGGTGAGAGCTCTTTTTGGGGTCTTAGTATTCTATTGGTTGATTGGTAAAAGTACGCACCTAAAAGGCACAAGGTTTCAGCTAACCGGGGAAGATCAACCCGATGGATCTTCAGCGCTGGCTTTTCCCGCAGGCGTCTCGTGATTTTTGAACAATCAACGATTATTTTCTTTTTTTGATTTCTTCACTTACGATAAAAGCGAGGTCATCGTTGCCAAAGAGAGAGAGCACCCCTAACACAGTGTCATCCGGAATTTCACCCGCCTCTTCCTTTGGCACTGTTAATGAAATACCATTGAGTAATGCCGGGTTTTCTCCTTGATCAGGATAAGCCTGTTTGTAAAGCTGTGCTGGATCAAGATCATTATTAATACACCACTGAGCAAACACGAGAACCATTATATTCTCATCCTGTTGAAAATTGCTTATAATTTTTTCTTCCATGTTTTTTTGATTCATAAGGGACTCCTTTTTGCTATGAGTTGTCCCCATTATAACAAGTTTCCTCTCCTGAACAATATCTTTTAACCTCTAGTAAAAAGAAGGTTTATTGAGAGGGGGAGAAGGAAGTTGAGGTTTCCTCTTTGACTGATATAATAAATGGAGAGATTTTAAGAGTATAAAAGAAAGTTTGAAAAGAGTGATATGATGGAATTACTTGTTTTAATTTTAATTATTATCGTCATAGCAGCTGTCGCTCCAAAATTAGTTCGCGGGATTTTTAGAGGGTGCGGATGTGTAATATTTTTAATCCTTGTCATCGTTGCTTTATTTACCTTAGGAATTCTTTAAAAAAGTGGTTCACCTTCTCATTAACACAATGTTGTGAGAAGGTTTTTTTCTTCTAATTAATGTTTATGTGTTTACTGCATAAGAATGAAAGAGAAAGAAATTGAAGAAACTTGAAACATCGCGGAGAACTCTATCGTAGTTTAAAAAGGACACTAAACTATACCACAAAAGGGGGCCATCTATGTGAAAAAAAGAAAACCGTGGAGGTCTTTTTTTATTTTTTTAATGTTAGGAACTATAGGCTGCTTAAGCCTCTACCCTGTAACTCTTACGTTAATAGAACAACAGCTTCAAGGATTAGGAATTGATCTGGGTGGAATTCCTATTGAAGTTGTTGCTTTTTTAAGCCTGATTAACCCTTGGATTCTGACTCTTATTGCCATATGCATAGGCCATTTCCTTGCAGAAAGGTCCGGACTTACTTCGTTTATATACAACAGGGACGTGTACTCTATTCCTTTTTGGCATTCGTTTAAACCAACGCTGACAATAGGCATTAGCAGCGGAGCTGCAGTTGGTGGAATTCTGATGCTAGGTGATTTATTGTTCAAGCCCTGGCTGCCTCAGTCCTTACAACCCACGTTTGAATTCCCGGGTTTGTTACATACTCTTTCTGGTATCTTATATGGTGGTATTGTTGAAGAAATAATGATGCGTTGGGGACTGATGACTCTCCTTGTGTTTCTTTTATGGAAAATAGCCGCCCGAAAAAAAGAAGGACCACCTACTGTAATCTATTGGAGTGCAATCATTATTTCTTCTTTCGTATTTGCTATCGGTCATTACGGAGCTACTTTGGCGGTTGCTCAGGAAATGACTGCGGTTGTATTTCTGAGAATGATGTTGTTAAATGGAGCAGGGGGCTTGGTTTTTGGCTGGCTTTTTTGGAAAAAAGGACTAGAGACCGCAATAACTGCCCATATGATGACTCATGTAACAATAGGGGTGGTGTCATTTATTGCTGCTATGTTCATCCGTTAAGTTTATTCATTACTTAAAGCTTTCAATGGTGCTGTTTTAAGAGGTTGGGACCATACGCTGAATTCCGACCATATTTTATGCAGAATCTGGAATTTCAATAGATATAAGGATAAGTAAAGGGGGGGTTACATATGGAAAGCATAGGAAGAAGTAATATAGACGAATGGATTAATGATATTCATCCTTCCATGATTAAATGGCGAAGAAGGTTTCATCAGCATCCGGAAACAGGGTGGACAGAGTACATAACAACATATGAAATTGCAAAGAATCTGGAACCACTGGGCTTTCGTTTATTTATCGGAAAGGATGCGCTTCTTTCAGAAGCAAGAATGGGAGTTCCCAATGAAGAAGAGCTCATCACGGCAGATGAAAGGGCTGGCGCTTACGGAATAAGTGATGAGTTTCTTGAGAAGGTAAAAGGGGGCCATACTGGGGTTGTAGCAAAAATTGAAAGTGGAAAACCTGGTCCTCATTTTGCTTTTCGTTTTGATATTGATGCTCTCCCCGTCTTTGAAGCTGAGCAGGCTTCTCATGTTCCATATGAAAAGGGGTTTAGTTCAAAGGAAAGGGGAAAAATGCATGCCTGTGCCCACGATGGCCACACGTCTATCGGACTAGCCTATGCCCATTTCTTATCAACACATTTGGATATATTAAGAGGCAGTTTTACATTATTGTTTCAGCCCGCGGAGGAAGGAAGCCGCGGAGCGAAAGCAATGGTTGAAAAAGGATGGCTCGATCATGTGGATTGGTTTATCTCCGGACATATTGGGATAAAAGACCTTACGATCGGCCAGCTTGCATCTACAACAACTGATTTTCTGGCGACTACGAAGTTTGACGTTTCGTTTTCTGGAACTGCTTCTCATGCCGGGGCAAAACCAGAGGAAGGAAGAAATGCCCTTCTGGCCGCTGCTGCCTGTGCCCAGCACCTACATGCCATCTCTCGTCATTCCGAGGGAACAACTCGTTTAAACGTAGGAACTTTACATGCTGGCACTGGAAGAAACATTATACCCGACAGGGCTGTGTTAACTGGGGAAACAAGAGGGGAAACCAACGTGTTAAACAGCTATATGTACGAGGAAGCAGAGCGTATTGTAAAAGCTTCCGCCTCCCTTTACGGGGTAGATTCAGCCATTTCCATTGTTGGAGAAGGAATCTCTGCTGAATGTGATAACGACTTTATTTCTTTTATTGAAAAGGCTGCAGACCAATCGAAATGGTTAGAGAAACCAATGAAACAAATCTCAGCTGGTGCCTCTGAGGATGCTACTCATATGATAAAAAGAGTTCAGGAATCAGGAGGAAAAGCAACCTACATGATATATGGAACACCCCTTGCAGCAGGTCATCATCATCCTTCCTTTGACTATGATGAAGATGTACTGCTGACTGGTTTATCCGCTTTGATTTATACAACTCTTCAAATATTGGAAGAGCAGGGAGAATCGGGTGCCTAAAAAGAGTGGCAAAATAGTGCAGATACTTCATTAAAAACTGGGTGAGAGAAATACGGCAGCTTTCGCCAGACGATCTCGTGCGAAAGTTGCCGTTTTAGTAGGTATTACGAGAAAGCTTTAAGCTTTTTTTATCACCTAATCTAATTTTTTACCTGTAAACTATTCCAATGATTTAATTAAATGAACATTTTGCTTCTCTGTAGAGTTTAAACTTCCGTCGTAAAATCGGTTTGGTACATACCAGCTTTTTGAAGAAAAGTACTGCCTTAAGTCATTTGAATTGAAAACATACCCGTTTCGTGCATAGATTTCATTACGGGCGATTCGTAATTGATCTTTTGTTAACCCACGTAATTCTGAAGATGATATTAGCCGGAAATGGCTGTCAGGAAAAATAAAGTCATTGCTCGAAAGATATACTGGTTTTTCTATAGTTACGACCTCTTTTTCGGTTGGTTGTTCTTCTATCTCCTCAATGAATAAGGAAGCACTAGTTTCTTTATTAATGACTATAGGGTCACTAGTGACGATCCGACCAGAAATTTCTTTTTGACCGTAAATTTCAAGAGATCCATCTCCAGGCACTGGTCCAAACTTGGAGGTGCCATTTATAACCACGCCGGTATCTTTACCGTTTGCAAATAGTTTCACGTTTTTCTGATTACTAGTGACTTCAATAAAATTTCCGGTAACATCTAGTTCAATTGTTTTTTCCCCTTCATCAGAAAAAAGCTCAATATGCTGTGAGTCATGGACAGTAACAAATTCTTCCTCATTAATTGCTTCTAGTACATACAATCCTGGCAGAAAAGGGCCAAATTCTTTTTTAGCAGAAGTTGAGACAGGGCCATTGATTTCTTTGTCATTCAATAAAAGGCTGGTCTTTTCTCCTTCTATTGTGGCTTTTATAAAAAACGACTTCGGATGAATAATATAGACCTTGGAGAACAAACCTTTGTCTTCTTCCTCAAGTGAAAAAAGAAAGTTCTCACCCTTTACATTTTCCGCCAGTTGCTGTGTCATTTCCTTTTCTATTTTTTCATAGGCTGATGGGTGTTCCTGCAAAAGTGAGAATAAGGGCTTGATACTATCTTCATCAATCATCATTCTTCTATCTTTTGCCTTTACATATTTAATACATCACTCGGTTCCTGTTCCTGCAAACCACTAAGGAAAGTCCTGACAACTTCTTCTTTACTTGTCTGAAGCATAAAGTGCATACTTATAAGACCTCCGACTATTGTAACCAATGCTGTAAGTAGTACATAAAACGTTAGTGATTTTGTTCTGTTTCCATTTTTCGTTCTTTTTTCTTTATTTTCTCTCGAAATTTCTTTCCCGCAAGAAGGGCAAAAAGTATTATTTCCTGCCTCATCTCCGCAATGACTACAGTATTTCATCCCTTCCCCCCTCCCGTTAGATAACCCACTTTTAACCTATTTGTTCCGTTCATTGAATATGAAACTTATCTTTTAAGACAAGTTCTAACCTGTTGAGTATTAAAATTTTCCCTGTATTACATGCAAACCTGAACAAAAATATGTTACTTTTTACTAATCAATACCAAAAGGAGTGAAGGAATTGATAAATTATAATGGACGAACGTTTGTATCTGTTTCGAATACGGAAAATGGAGAGGTTTCTTCGCTAACTCGTTTCAGCTACCATCAGAAAAATAATATACTTACAGCGGAGTATAGCGGGGGAGAAATCCAAGAAGGACGATTAATAGGAGTTGTTAAAGAAGATGGCACTTTGTTATTTAGATATAGCCATATAAATGAATCCAATAAACTTCGCAGCGGAGAATGTGTTTCAACTCCCATGGAAATAGAAAACGGCAAATTAAGACTTCAAGAAAAATGGAAATGGCTCGATCAGGATCAATCTGAAGGAGAATCCATAGTAGAGGAAGAGTGAAAAGGTTAGAGTCACCAAAGCAGTGATGTGATTTGAAAAAGACCCTGTTAAACAAAGAGTCTTAATTGTACTTAAGCTAACGGGGAGTTATGCTAAGGAAGAATTTGATAATATGTTTTTTCTGAATTATCCGTTACTAAATAATTAGAAAGTGTTAAAAGTGTTAAAATGCGCTCATTGTAATGCTTCGTTTAAGTGGAGTAAAACCTTAATAGGGAATTGGATGTTTAGTACAATTTAATGTAATGAATGCGGAAAAAAGTCTAAGATAACATTCTTTTCAAGGTTAATAGTAGTAGCTTTAACAGTAGGACCTCTTTTAATTTTTGGTTTGTTTTTGTCTCCATTTGAAAATGTCCTTATTACAATTATTGTAGCTATCTTCATCGGGTTTACTGACTCACTGCACACTCCATATTTAGTAAAATATAAGGCAAAAGAGTAGAAACGAGAAAATCAAAAGCAGAGATCAACTCTGCTTTTGATTTATTTTCATTTAACGGGATACTAATTTTTTAAAAAAGTCATTGGAAGGATTCGCATATGTATAGTATAGCTAGTAAGAGAAACATGCATAACACTTACTTAATAGGCACTCTATTTTTAATAGGGTCAGCGGTACTAACATCAATAAACCAAGTTTTTTATGCCAACCAAGTTCAAACCATTAGCCCATTTACTTTTACTTTTATTAGTTTTCTTATTACTGCTGTTTTTTTTATTGTCATTTCCAAAAAGAAGGGTGGAAAGGTAAAAAAATTAGATAGTCAATGTAAGAAAAACTTTATTTATTTGAACTTAAGTACCGCGCTTGCATTTATGAGTTTTTTTTATGCTCTTAAGTATGTAGAACCAGCAATTGTTAGTGCTATAGAAATGGGTGTGGGGCCAATGTTTGCCTTAGTTTTGGCCAAGGCAGCAACACCTAAAGTGAAAACTCTTCGTTTAGATTCAACTGTAGCGTGGGGAACCCTGGCAGGGAGTCTTTTGCTTGTATGGGCAACCTTCACGGGGAGATCAGGGTTAAATTTTGTACCTTCTTCAGAATTTATTTTTGGAGTAGCTGCTTCTTTACTTTGTGGGTTTGGGGCGGTACTAGCTGCTGATTATTCAAAAAAACTTAGTGTAAAAGGGTGGGGTTCTTCTTACATTCTAGCCCACAGATTTTACTTTATTATAGTAGCATCCTTAGTTTTATCAATTCTAGAAGGTGATTTAGGTGCTCACTTGTCAAATCACTTGTTATGGATAATTATTGTAAGTGTTTTAGGGGTTCTTTTGCCGTTATACATGCTTCAGGTTGGCATCAAACATTGCGATACTTTTTTTGTTATGGTCTCAATCGCCTTTGTTCCTATATTTACATTTGTATTTCAGTTGTTAGATCCTCGAATAGCTTGGTCTAACACTACCCTTATTGGTATTTTAATTCTAACTTTTTTTGCATTATTAAGTGTCTTTCTTAAAAATAAAAGGTGAGTGCATTCTATAAGGCTTGTTTAATTATATACCTATTCAAAAGGATCTATTAGCCAAGTATTATAAAAAAGTACATAAAAAGAGGGTGAAACCAAAATTCTCATTTTGGTTCACCCTCTTTTTGCTAGCTATTACTTAACTCGTTTATCGATACCTCTTCTTCAGGAGGATTCGTTCTTTTAATAAATAAAGAAAGAATAAACCCAACAATGGCAAATAAGAGCGCGACAGTAAATGCCAGTTGAACTCCTGCTGTCATGGCTTCCGCTTCCAGGCTCCCTCCACCTTGCACAGGATTTTCCATATAATTCAGGGTCCCGGCACTCATAATACTAATAAATAAAGCAATTCCAACAGCCCCTCCGACTTGGGTCAAAGTGTTTAAGATTGCTGTTCCGTGAGGATAATATTCTCTTGGCAGCTGGTTCAATCCGTTTGTTTGCCCAGGCATCATAATCATTGAAACAGCGATCATTAAGAGAGAATGCAAGATGATAAAAGTTGTCAGGCTGGTCGATGTGGTTACGGTAGTAAATTGCCATACAACAATCATCAAGAGAGCTGTCCCAGGAATTAAAAGAATTCTTGGGCCGTATTTGTCGAACAACCGTCCAGCGACCGGTGACATTAATCCATTTAACACTCCTCCTGGAAGAAGGGCTAACCCTGCTACAAATGCACTTAATAAAAGTCCGCTTTGTAAAAACATTGGCAGAATGATCATAGTAGAAAACATGGACATCATGACAATGATTAATAAAACAGTTGTCAATGAAAACATAGGTGATTTGAAAGCACGGACATTAAGCATGGGTTCTTTTAATTTCAGCTGTCTAATAACAAATACAGCAAGTGACACGAATCCTATGATGATCGATAGGTAGACCTGCGGGCTGGCCAGACCGGCGTGACCTTCACCTGCACTGCTGAAACCAAAAACAATCCCTCCAAACCCAAGGGTGGATAGAATAATTGATAGTGGATCTACCTTCGGCCTCGTTAGAATAGAAACATTCTTTAAGAACAAAGCAGCAAAGGCCAGTGAAAACAAAGCGAAAGGGATAACGATAAAAAACAGCCATCGCCAGTTAAACGCCTCAACAATAACGCCTGACAAAGTAGGACCGATCGCCGGGGCAAACATAATAACAAGGCCAACCATCCCCATTGCTCCGCCTCTTTTTTCAGGAGGGAAGATTAATAGAATCGTATTCATCATTACAGGAAGAAGGAGGCCTGTCCCACTTGCCTGAATAAGTCTGCCAACGAGAAGAATCTCAAAGGAGGGGGCAAATCCGCATATTACAGTTCCTATAGTAAATAGACTCATAGCTCCCAAAAATATTTGTCTTGTTGTAAACCAGCCGCTTAATAAAGCCGTAATGGGGACTAATATGCCTACCACAAGCATAAACCCTGTGGTTAACCATTGAATAGTGTTAGCTGTCACACCAAATTCCGATATTAAATCTGTCAGTGCAACATTTAGTAATGTTTCATTTAAAATGGCGAAGAATCCGCCAATAATTAAGGAAAGCATGATGGGTGCTTTTTTTATGTCTTGCGGGGCCCCCACTTCTTTCTTAGCTGTCAAAGAACCAGCCTCCATGTTATTACCTCCAATCTAGTTAGACCAGTCTATATAATTAAACACTGAGTGTGATTTATTATATAGAATCAACGTTATGCAATAAGCTTGGAATTTGCTCAGCAATCACCTCAAAAGGAAGCGAAGAATCCTTAGCTGCTGAAAGGGTAACGGCTCCTTCGAGCATCATAATGATCAGTAAACTCTTATCTGACGCATCTTTATGGTCCATCCCTGCAGAGATCAACTTCATTTTAAAGATTTCCTGCCATTCTTCATACGTTTGCTGGCAAATGACACGTAAAGGCTCGCTCATTTGGGACGTTTCAAGAGCAAGCAATCCAATAGGAAGGGGCTCTTCTTCATTTTCTTTGCGGTTCATTATATATTCTTTAAACCCTATAAAAAATGCTTGAATAGCAACTGCCGCATCTGGATGAGAGTGAAGAGTTTCTTTTACAGCAGCGCTTGCTTTGTCTTTAGTAATACGGACTGCTTCCACTGCCAGTTCTTCTTTACCATTGGGGAAATAATGATAAAGAGAGCCTTTCGGAGCGCCGCTTTCTTTAATAATTTGATTTAAGCCTGTCGCGTGGTAGCCCTGCTGCCGAAAAAGCCGGGCTGCTGTATTTAGAATCCTACATTTGGGAGTTTCTTTTGTACTCATTGATGAGAGCCTCCATTATAACGATTGGTCTACTTAAGATACTATACAAGAAATAAAAACAAATGCATAGATAAATCACCTATCAACTTCCTGAAATGAAAGAAAATAAAACAAAATGGTATATATTTTCCCAATTTGTAAAGAAATCTACCAAACTTTTTGTATGATATAAGAATATTGTAATAATTTAATAACAAGATCATGTTATGATATTTTAAAAGCTTATCTAGGGGTGAAATCCATTGGCCCAATCGAAAGAATTCATGAATATTGTAGAAACCGAAGAAGAACTCAGCTCGATTATCGGTGTTCCTCACGAGGCGGTGGAAAAAAAAGTTATTACCTCCTTAGATGCTCACTGCACGCACTTTATTTCAAAATCTCCCTTTCTAGTTATTTCTTCCTCGGATAACTTTGGTTTTTCTGATATCTCTCCTCGTGGTGACGGGCCCGGCTTTGTTTTCATCCGTGATGAAAAAAATGTGGTCATCCCCGAAAGGCCCGGCAACAGAAGAGTGGATACACTCAGAAATATTCTTGCACAACCACAGGTAGGCCTGCTCTTTTTTATTCCCGGATTAGGAGAAACCCTTAGAGTACATGGCCGGGCCACACTTATAACTGACCAGGACATTCTTGAGGAAATGGCTGTCAAAGGAAAAAAGCCCTTGTTAGGCATCAACGTCGAAGTAGAAGAATGTTTTATTCATTGTGCCAAAGCATTTAAGCGTTCGGGCTTATGGAATCCTTCTACATGGGAAAGCATTGATGATCTGCCTCCTGCGGCAAAAATGATAGCAGACCATATGAAGCTTCCGAATATTGATACTGAATTGGAAGATCAAAAAGCATGAAGTAAGTTAAAGACAAATCATACGATGAAAAAGGGAGTACGTCCTTTGTTGCAGCTCCCTTTGTTTCTGTATAATGTTGAAGGATACCTAAATTAAACAAATTTTTTCGGATCTAACGCCTCTGCTGCTTCCTGTGAATACAACCCCAATTCCTCTAACACTTCCTTAATCGTCTTGTTCTGCTCATCTGCCTGCATGCCAATTTGTGAAGCCATATCATACCCCATACTAGGACTCAACCCGGTTACAAAAGAAAGACTCGACATCATCCAGTTTCGGCAATTTTCTTCCTTTGCTTCAATACCATATACACATTTAGAAACCAGTGTATGAATCCCATTTGAAAGCAGTTCAATGGATTCAAGAAGGGAATAAGCCATAAAAGGCATCATGACATTGATCTCTAATTGTCCGGCTGTCCCTGCCGCAGCCATAGCAGCTTCATTTCCAATTATGCGGCAGCATATCATATGAACCATTTCCAGAATCGCCGGGTTTACTTTTCCGGGCATTATGGTTGAACCAGGCTGAACGGGGGGAAGACTGATTTCAGCTAATCCAGTTCTCGGTCCAGAGCTTAGAAGGCGTAAGTCACTTGTGATTTTGATTAAATGGACGGCAAGTTCTTTTAAAACGGCCATCATTCGCAGGGCAGCATTTCTGTTTTGCATGAAACTAAACATTTCAACAGGCTGTCGAAACGGATAGTTAATCCGACTATTTATTTCATGGATAACAGTTTGAGGATAATCTTGATGTGTATTAATAACCGTTCCTATCGCATTTCCACCTAAGCCAATTTCATAGAAAGGGTCTAAGGACGCTTTTATATTTTCATACACAAACCGGATTGTATCCGTATAACCAGCAAATTCCTGTCCAAGTTTCATTGGTACGGCATCATGCAAGTGAGTACGACCAGACTTTATTATTGAATTAAATTCCTCAGACTTCACGCTAAGTCCCTTTACTAACCGTTCAATGGCCGGGAGAAGCTGCTCGCTTATATTTTCAACGGTCGCTATGTGCAAGGCAGAGGGGAAGGTATCATTAGTGGATTGAGACATATTAACGTGGTTATGAGGATGAACCCGAAAATCGTTAGATGAAGGATCTAATGAACTCCCTAACAGTTCAGTTGCTCTATTTCCAATAATCTCGTTCACATTCATGTTTTGTGACGTTCCGGCTCCAGCCTGGTAAACATCCACAATAAATTGATGATCCCATTTTCCTTCAATCACTTCTTCTGCCGCCTGAACAATAACTCTACCTATGTTATCAGGCAACTCGCCAAGCTTCATATTTGCTGCGGCGGCACTCGCTTTAATAATACCTTGAGCTCGAATAAAAGAACGAGGAAGCGTGATCCCGCTTATTTGGAAATTATCAGCTGCCCTTTGTGTTTGAGAACCATAATAAGCATAAGCAGGTACTTTTACTTCTCCTAATGTATCTTTTTCAATACGAAATTGTCCTGTGGATGACATCTTTATCTCCCATCTTCCTACATTGTTTCTTTACAAAAGAGGACATATAAAAGAGATCGGTTACTGCCCTCCTTGTGGTTTGACGTCCTTTTCTTCTTGACCTATCGATTCCATCCCTATTTCTTCTTGTACACTTAACTGAACTTTCTTTTCTGTAAGGTCCTTATTTTTAAAATGTAAATCAGGCTGAATATTGTTATTTCTGCTGGCTTGTTTATTCCAATCGCTCAAGAGTGGCACCTCCAACATCATTTGTTCCCTAGTATTTGTTAAGAAGAGAGGGATTATTACCTTTGATCTCGTTAGGAGAAGGGTATAAGGCTCCGATGGAGCATCAGCCAAGACAAGAGAGGAGGTATTTTTATAAATCAATTACAAAAAAGAGAGCCTATTCAAACGAATAAAGGACTCTCATAGTAAGGTGCCAAAAGGATTCAGTTGTTAATCACGGCTTATTAATTTTTTAATGGATTTCTTGTTTTCATTTAATTTAACTTTTCCGTCCTCTTGTTCATCAATGACAACTATATCTTTAGCCTTAAGTTGTCTGCTCACATTTTCTACATGAGAGAAGGATTTTGCTTCCACATCCTCAATAATCTTTTTATATTCCTGTTCTCTCCTTTGAAGAATTTCAATCTCCTTTTCCAGTTCTTTCGCTCTTTGGATTAATTCTTCTTTTTCCTGGTCATTTTGAGTGAAACTTGCCTCTTTATATAACTGATTTGTCTCCGCCGTTAATCTTCCTTTGTCGGCTTCTTTTTTATCTTCAAATTTATGCTTTAACTTTGTCATTATAAAGGTAATCAGTTCTTTTCCGTATATTTCCAATATGCTTTTTAGAACGGGCATAAGCAAACGGATGAAGATTCTCTTCATAATAAATCCCTCCCCTTTGATTCTTTCCCTCTCTGTTTGTTCTGCAACCTTTTTATTTTGTTTCTTCTTTCGTACTCTTCAGGTTTCAAAATATAAACCAATTAATTCATTGTTGAATTAACTGATTCATTTTTAAATCAAAGAAATGCGCTCTAGTAGCGTTGTTTGATTCATAAATGAATTATGGCATGAATGCTTATAGTTGATAAGGAATGATCTTCAGCCGAATTAGCGTAATTAACAAGCATTTCAGCTGCTTTTTAATGACCCCTGTACGTTGGCACAAATCTTGCTTATTAAGTAGGTACCGCGATTAGCTCCCAGTTAACCTGCAAAATAGTTTGTGGCGGAAAATATTTATCAATGTATAAGGAGTGATTCCCGTGCACTTAAGACTAAATGACGAACAAAAGATGGTCCAGGAAACGATCAGGAAGTTCGTGGAAAAAGAATTAATTCCACTAGAAAATGAAGTCCTGCGAAATGAGAGAGAAGGAAAACCTAGTCTCCCTGAAGAAAAACAAACAGAGCTGCAGTTAAAGGCGAAAGAAGCAGGATTTTGGGGAATCAACACTCCAGCTGAGTATGGCGGTGCCGAGCTTGGGCAGATGATGCAGGCCATTGTGTCCATGGAAGTTTCTAAAACCTTTGTGCCTTTTAGATTTGGCGGGTCTGCCGATAACATCCTGTACTACGGAAATGAAGAACAAAAAGAAAAATATCTCCTCCCAACGATAAACGGAGAGAAAAAATCCTGTTTTGCCATTACAGAACCAGGGGCGGGGTCTGATACAAGAAACATAAAAATGACCGCTGTAAAGGACGGCGATGAATGGGTCCTCAATGGGGAAAAAACATTTATCACCGGAGGAAACGAAGCGGATTTTGTTATGGTTATTGCCATTACAGATAAAGAAAAGCACAGAACAACAGGAAGAGAAGGGGTAACTTGTTTTATTGTGGATCGGGAAATGGGCTGGATCTCTGAGTATATAGACACCATGGGAGAATGGGGACCTGCTGGATTAGTGTTTGATAACGTAAGAGTACCTGAAGAAAATATCTTAGGAGAACTGCACGGAGGGTATAATCTGGGGTTAGAATGGATTGGTTTCGCGCGCTGGATTGTTGGCGCCCGGGCTGTTGGGGCCGCTGAAAGGTTGCTGCAAATGGCAATTGATTATGCAAACGAAAGAGAAACGTTTGGCCGGCCGATCGCAGACAGACAGGCTATTCAATGGCAGATTGCTGATTCAGCTGTTGAAATCGAGGCAGCAAGATGGCTGGTGTTAAATGCAGCTTTTACAATGGATCAAGGAGAAGATAATCGCCATTTAGCATCTATGGCTAAGCTGTACGGGGCAAACATGGGGAACAATGTAGTAGACCGTGTTCTTCAGATTCATGGAGGAATGGGTTATACAAGAGAACTGCCAATTGAGCGCTGGTACAGGGAAGCAAGGCTTTGGAGAATATACGATGGGACAGATGAGATACAGCGTTTGATTCTTTCTAGAAATCTATTAAAAGGACACGTAAAGGTAGGGCAATATATTTAAAAGACGGGGGAGTTATTATGAGCAAGAGATTTGAAGGAAGAACTGCTTTGATCACTGGAGGGAGCAGAGGAATAGGGAAAGCTATTGCTAAACAACTTGCCGAGGAAGGGGCAAATATAGCACTTCTTGATGTGAATGAAGAGGCGCTTAACGAAGCGAAAAAATATTTCGAAAATTCTGATCTTAAAGTAATTACAATGCAAGCCAATGTAGTAAGCAGCCAGGATGTACAATCAGCTGTGGATGAAGCTGTAGAAGCCTTTGGTTCCCTTGATATTCTTGTAAACAATGCAGGTATTATAAGGGACAATTTGCTGTTTAAAATGTCTGAAGATGATTGGGAACAGGTCATTGATGTCCATTTAAAAGGATCTTTTAATGCTGCCCGGTCAGTTCAAAAATACATGGTTGACCAGAAGTTTGGTCGAATAATAAACATTTCTTCCACATCAGCTTTAGGAAACAGGGGACAAGCGAATTACTCAACAGTGAAGGCGGGACTTCAAGGATTTACGAAAACTCTCGCTTTGGAATTAGGAAAATTCGGCATTACTTGCAATGCAGTGGCCCCAGGGTTTATTGAAACTGAAATGACGAAAGCAACAGCTGAGCGTGTAGGTATACCATTTGAACAATTTATTGAAGCAAGAGCAAATGAAATACCTGTGAAAAGAAGTGGACAGCCAGAAGATATCGCTAATGCTGTAGCTTTTTTTGCCGACGAGAAATCTTCCTTTGTCAATGGCCAGGTTATATATGTAGCAGGCGGCCCAAAAGCCTAGTTATGATAAATTTTGCGCAGGAGGAATTCTATGTATAAGAGTGTAATAGGCAAAAAATCGTCCAAGGTAAAAAATATAGTGGAAAGAGGCATGGTTAAGAGATTTGCAGAAGCTATTGATGATCCACACCCAATTTACATTGATGAGGAAACAGGGGGAAAATCCAGATATCAATGTAATATTGCACCTCCTACTTTTCCAAGAGTGTTTGATTACGGGGAAATAAACGGACTTGATCTTCCAAAAAAGGGTCTCATCCACGGGGAACAAAATTACCATTATGAGAGACCTCTTTGCATAGGAGAAGAGCTGTACTGTTATTTTGAAGTGAATAACTACTATGAGAAAGATGGAAAAAACGGCCTCATGGGGTTTCTAGTCATTAAAAGATACGGGGAAGATCCAAACGGTACTCTTATTTTTACTGAAGAGATGACTGCTATTATTACGGAAACTGTTCGAAAGGCGATGAAAGTATGAAGGCGATTGGGGACATCCAGAAAAATAGTGTCTTAGAAGAGACTTTAGCACCTGTTTCCAGGATTGATTTAATTAAATATGCAGGAGCATCAGGTGATTTTAACCCGATTCATACGATTGATGAAGAAGCGGTCAATGCTGGGCTGCCTGGTGTCATCGCTCACGGTATGTGGACAATGGGGAACCTTGCTAAACTTTTTACCCCTTATTATGAAAATGGCTTCATTCAAGATTACAAAATCAGATTTGCCGGAATGGTTTTTCTTAAGGATGTTATTACTTTAAGAGCCACCCTACTAGAAAGAGACCAGCACACCTTGCATTTTAAGGTAGAGGCAGTGAATCAGAATAACAAAGAAGTGATCAAGGGTAACGTTACATTTACATTATATGATGAAGACAAGGAGTGAATATAGATGACGAATGAGGCTGTTATTGTATCTGCCGTACGGACACCTATAGGAAAAGCAGGAGGGGCATTAGCGTCTGTACCGGCTCATGTCTACGGGGCTGAGGTAATTAAAAATGCAGTTCAACGAGCAAATCTTCAACCTGAGATGATAGATGACGTCATATTTGGAAACGTGCTAAGCGGCGGAGGGAATATTGCTCGACTTACTGCATTAGAGACAGGATTATCCGTAAATATACCGGGTCTTACCGTAGATCGTCAATGTGGTTCAGGCATTAACGCTGTTATGCTTGCCGCCCAAGCAATACAAGCGGGAGCAGGAGAGGTATATGTGGCAGGGGGAACAGAAAGCATGAGCCGTGCACCCTATCTAATGGAACGACCGGAACGTCCTTTTAGCCCAGTGCCTCCAAAATTTAGAAAATCACAGCTGTCTCCTGACGAAATAGGTGACCCTCCCATGGGTATCACTGCAGAAAACCTGGTAAAAAAATACGAAGTGAGCAGAGAAGAGCAGGATGAATATGCGCTTCGCAGTCAACAACGAATGGCGAAAGCCATGGAAGAAGGACGCTTTGACGAACAAATTGTCCCTATTTCCGTTCCTGTACGAAAAGGAGAGCCTATTATTTTTGGAAAAGATGAGCATCCTCGTCCAAACGTTTCAATGCAAGGACTGGCAAAACTGTCTCCGGCCTTTTTACCTGAAGGAAGCGTGACTGCAGGAAATAGTTCCGGTCTAAATGATGCGGCATCGGCTATCGTTGTCATGTCGAGAAGAAAAGCAGAAGAATTGGGTGTTAAACCTCTGGCAGTTATTAAAGAATCAGCTGTAGCAGGTGTGGACCCTAACATCATGGGAATTGGCCCCGTACCTGCAACTAAGAAAGTCATGGATCTTTCTGGATTAACTTTAGAGGAAATAGATCTGGTAGAGTTAAATGAAGCTTTTGCCTCCCAAGTGATTGCCTGTAACCGCGAGCTTAACATAGACCCGGAGAAATTAAATGTAAATGGGGGAGCGATCGCTCATGGGCATCCATTAGGTGCTACCGGAGGGATTCTCATCACAAAAGCTGTCCATGAACTACACCGTTCAGGAGGAAAAAAAGCTCTAATTACCGCATGTATTGGCGGAGGACAAGGTATCGCATGCATCATTGAACGAATGTAGTTTATATAAATGGTTTCTTCTTTAAATATTTGAAAGCGTTATCATCGGTGTTTGATTGAGTAAGGATCTCAAACTATGCAGTAATAAAACCTCTTTTCTAGCTTGTTTACCTGCGCAGCAAAACTTTTGGAAAATTTATATATATGTTCTTCAACAGGTAGAGTCACTTACGTGATGCAAGGACTTTATGAAAAGAAAAGGGGAAAGAGCATGCTATTAAATAAGCTTGATGATAAGCTTAAAGATACGAAACTAACCGAGGTGGAAAGGCCCCCGAAGAGAGAAATGTGGGCCTACGGAGCAGGCAGCTTTGGCATTTTTGCTGTATGGAGTTTCATGGGTTCGTTCCTGACGTATTATTACACTGATGTAGCAGGGATTTCCGCAGCAGTGGTAGGAACCCTTATGCTGGTTGCACGGCTGTTTGACGGAATCACGGATATTGGAATGGGCTCTGTTGTTGACAGGACAAAGACCAAATACGGTAAGGCCCGCCCATGGATTCTCTGGCTGTCCGTGCCTCTTGGCATCTGTACAGTATTACTATTTTCTGTACCTGACACAAGCGCCGGTGCACAGATATTTTATGCCTATGTTACTTATTTCCTTTTCGTTCTAATTTATACGGCTGTCTCAATTTCATATAAAACATTGCTTGGAATAATGACTCAGCATCAGCATAGTCGTTCAATGGCCAATATTTACGCTGCTATTTTTATTTTAAGTGGAAATCTACTCGTTGTTACTTTAAGCCAACCGTTAGCGGCTGCCATAGGCTGGACTTCTCTTGCCGTGATTTATGGGGTGGTTACGGTCATCTTTATGTACATTACCTTTTTTGCAGTAAAAGAAAGAGCCGCAGTAGCAGCTCATCAGACTGAAATAAAAAAGGTTCCTTTAAAAGATGGGTTGGCAGCACTTTTAAAGAACAAGTACTGGTTTATTATTACTGCTTATTGTGTCACTTTTTATGCGGCTATTGGGTTAACACAGGGGGCAGCCATGTATTATGCCCAATACGTTATCGGCAACGTAAATCTCTTTCCAGTGATTGGACTTGCCTCGGCTGTTCCAATGCTTCTTGGTGTTTTTTTCATTGGGCCTTTTGTAAAAAAATATGGAAAACGAAACGTTGCAATCGTTGGAGCGATGGTCTTTATTGCAGGGCAGCTCATTAAGTTCATAGACCCTTCGAGCCTTGTCGTGTTTCTAACAGGTCACGTTTTAGTCGGATTTGGAATTATGCCGTCCATTGCATTAGTATTTGCGATGATTAATGATACGATTGAGTACGGCGAATTAAAATCAGGTCTGAGAACCGAAGGATTAGTGAACAGTGGTGCCAGCTTTGGCATTAAAGTGGGTACTGGAGTCGGGTTAGCCCTAATTGGATGGCTGTTAGGATACGGCGGGTATATCGGCGGTGCCCCGGATCAATCGGCTGTTGCACTCCAAATGATCTTGGCTCTTAACCTCCATATACCTCTGGCTTTAGGTGTCATTCTTGTCATTCTTCTTTGGCTGTTTAAAGTAGATAAAGAATACCCGGCTATTCTCGCAGAGCTTCAGGCACGAAGCAATCAATAACATATAAAAGACCAGATCCATTGTGATTTGGTCTTTTTTTTGTGCGGGAAGCTATAACAAACCATGCTATGCGTCTAAGAAATTATACTTTTGTAAAAATGCTAAAACACCGATTGAATTCCTCCTTACTACTCACGGCTTTTCAAAGGAATGACTTTTCATTTGTTTGAGCAATTTACCTTAAAGGTAATTTATGTTAGATGAAAAAAGAAGTAATACACACATAATAAAAAAGTATCTTGTTGAATTTTACGTATTACAAAAAGAAGAGGAGCAGATGATGAAATGAATGAAGAAGAGAAAGAGGAGTTACGTTTACAAGCAGAAACCTTCGACCCCGGTGAAAATTCTTATTTAAGTGAATATCCAACTGTTAAAGAAGAAACACAAAGCTTGAGGGAGGAGATAAATCAGAGTTCAGAGGATGCTGAATTTTCAGAGGAACTTTCTGATGGAGGGGAAAGAGACAAGTTTGCTATGAGGCAAAGCACCGTAAATAAAGAAGATAAAATTAATTCAGAGAAATTACGGTACAGCCATGCCGACGACATTTATGAATAATGAATAAGAGTGTGGGAGATATAAATGAAAGAAGCTCAGTAAACGAGCTTCTTTCGATTGATTGTTTATTTTTTTCCGAAAAAATGTCCTATAGCCATACCTATCAAAGCTGGAAGGATCCAGCCCAAATTCAAATCAAAAAATGGAAGGTGTCCAAAAAGGGTATCAAGTGCTCCAACTTCGATCTCTGCAGATCTAAGGCCGTCATATAAACTAATTATCCCAGTACCTACTACTGCTCCAACGTAATGCCCTTGTCGGAGGTTGATTTTCACACTGGCCAAGGTAAGAAAAATGAGTATGATGGCCAGTGGATAAATAGCGACCAGAACAGGAACTGAAATGGAGATAATGGCATTCAGCCCTAAATTTGCTACGGCAAAACTCACAATCGTAATCAGCAGGACAAGTATCCCGTAAGAGAGAGAAGGCAAGACTCTTGCAAGGTATTGTGCGGAAGCTGTTACCAGCCCAACACAAGTCGTCAAACAGGCCAGAGTAACAATGAAACCCAAAAGCGCCACGCCTATATAGCCAAACGTTTGATTTGCTGTATAATTTAAAATCTGTGTACCATTTTCAAAGGTTTGCACAGCACCGCTTTGGACACCAAGCCATCCAATAGCTATGTAGACTGCACCTAATCCAATACCCGCAATTATGCCTGCTAAGACAGTGGCGTTCACTATACTTTTCCTGTTCTCTATTCCTTTTTCTCTAATCATATTTACAATGAGCAAACCAAACGCTAGTGCGGCTATAGTATCCATTGTAAGATAGCCTTCGATCATTCCTCGAGAGAAAGGGGAGTGCAGGTATTCATCAGTCGGTAAGAGATCAACACCCCCGGCTGTTGTCATTACATTGCCAATTACTAGTAATACAATTGAAAACAATAGTAATGGGGTAATGACCACGCCAATTCTCTTGACTAGTTTTGAAGGGTTTAAGCTTAACCAGTAAACAATTAAAAAGAATACAAGAGAATAAAGAAATAAGTAAAGCGTTGAATAGCTTTCCAGGGCTGGAAGAAAAGGAACTGCACCCATTTCATACGAAACGTTGACTGCCCGCGGAATGCCAAAAAAAGGACCTATTGCTAAGTACAAGACAAGAGTAAAGATGATGGCAAAAAGGGGTGTGACTTTGTTAGCAACTTTTTCAAAGCTGCTTCCTGTTAAGGCGATGGCAACGATTCCTAACAAAGGCAGTCCCACTCCCGTTACTACAAATCCCAGTATGGCTGTCCAATAATTGTCACCCGCTTCCTGTCCTAAGAAAGGCGGGAATATTAAATTTCCAGCTCCAAAAAACAAAGCAAAAAGCACTAAGCCAGTAAAAAATATTTCTTTGTAAGATAAACTCTTCAAAATCCAGGCCTCCTAATTTTTATGACCACTTGTCATGATAAATAAATAGTTCTTTTCAAGCTTTTTCCCATTTTGTTTTTTGATTTTCGTAAAAAGGCACTCGCTTGCATCTAAAGGTACAAATGTTAAATAACATATTAAAAAATCAACCTCCGCCTTTAACAGAGCCTTTCAAAAAAACAAAAAAACCCTATATTACACTAACGTTTCTTGGTGCTCATGTAAAGAAGTAATGCTTTGGAAAATGTAGAGGATAGGAATCTTAAGGTTTATACTTGAGAGACACTATTTCTTACATGTAAGGGAGTATGTATGGAAACGCGAAAGGTTATCATTGCATTACTAATTTCAGGCACATTCTTTGTTTGTGGATTAATAACGGGAAAGTTTATTTATGAAGAACCTTCTAGAGAAATTGTGGCGGGCTATGAAAAGAATGAACAAAACAACCATTTGACATTCACATCAGTTACTAACGATCTCGAAGACCGTTGGGCTGTGGATAATCTCCAGCAGATTTATATGCACAGCAATCAGATAGAATATGAAAGGGATGGACAGACTCCAGCTGATGTTCACGTTTGGTTAAAAAATCCCCAGTCTTCAACAATCCTGATAAGATCCAAGATTTGGTTTAACGATGAAGGCGCAATAATCAAAATGGGAGAGAGCGATTATAGAGAAATTAATCATTTAGATGCCGCAAAGATGAAAGAAATGATTGACTATAACGGATAGAGCCAGCGCCTGGAAAGGTCAGTACAAAAATAAAAGACGCCATTATGAAATGACGTCTTCGTAAATAGATAAGAAGTTGAAACAGAGTGGCCAAGTAGTAATCTAGAAACTACTTTCTAACAGGGATAGGAGCTTCCGGGGATATAACTTTTTGCTCACGAAGCTCTTGCCAGAAAGCAGCTGGAATAGCAGTGTTTAAAGCATCCTGGTCTTCTTTTATTCGCTCAGGACGACTGCCTCCAGGAATTGCAGCAGTAATTGCAGGATGTGCTAACGTAAATTGAAGAGCTGCAGCTTTTGCTATAATTCCATGATTCTCAGCTATTTTATTAATTTTTTCCACTTTTTCAAACATCTCAGGAGAGGCTTTTTGGTACTCAAAATGAGAGCCGCCAGCTAAAACACCAGAATTGTATGGCCCGCCAGCAATAATACCAACACCCTGTTTTACCGCCTCGGGCAGAACACGCTGCAGAGCACGCTCATGATCCAGCAGTGTATAACGTCCCGCCATTAGGCATAAATCGGGTTTTGCTTCTTCTAACTCTAAAGCGATCTCAATTGGCTCTACTCGGTTGACTCCGATTCCCCAGGACTTGATCACTCCTTCTTCGCGTAAGCGCGTCAGCTCACGAAAGGCACCTGTACGAGCTTCCTCAAACTTCGCCAGCCATTCGTCACCATGGAAATCCTGGGCTATATCGTGTACAAAAACAAAATCTAAGTGATCCGTTTTTAACCTCTCCAGGCTTTGCTCAATGGAACGAAGAGCAGCATCCCCACTATAATCATTGACTACTTTATTTTGTCGTCCGTATTCAAACAAGTCACCTTCTGCCGGCTTATCTTCTTCATCCTTGATTAAGCGGCCTACTTTCGTACTCAAAAAATAATCCTCACGTGGACGGTCCGCCAATGCTTCACCGAGACGAATCTCTGCAAGCCCTGCCCCATAGAAAGGGGCTGTGTCAAAATAACGAATTCCATGCTCCCAGGCAGCGTCTACAGTTGCTCTGGCTTCTTCATCTGGAATATCACGAAACATATTGCCTAATGGAGCAGTCCCAAATCCTATTTTCTCTGGTATGGAGTCATTCATTAACGTATCTCCTTTCACGAAATATATTTTTACCCACATCATTATATTACCAACAAAGAAATAGTTAAAACTTCTCACTCACTTTGACTCCTAGGATAGCTTTCATGTAGAAATGATGAAGAATACAGCAGTATATAAAGATTGAATTAATTTTCAGAATTTCACTTCTTGTTTTAAAAGAGATGTGTATAATAATTATTGGTCGCAATTCTGAAGTTGTAGTTCATAAGAATCAGAGGAGTGGGGCGAATGAAATTATTGGGGTTTATTGTAAAGAAAAAAATTCTGGTGGGATTATTGTCTACTTTAATTATCTTCATAGGCCTGTACGCCATATATAACCTGGATAAAGAGCTGTTCCCTCCTATTAATCTAGGGGGAGCTTACGTAGACATCAACGCGGGTGACATGTCTGCTGCAGAGGTAGAGCGTACCATTACTGTGCCCCTTGAAGAGCAGATCGCTTCTATAGATGGAGTAAGAGAATTTTCTTCCACTTCCTACATAGGAAATAGCAGCTTATATGTATTTTTTGAGGAAGAGGTAAAAAATGATCTCTACCCTGAAATTGAAACAGCGGTAAAAACTTCCATTAGCAATCTGGAGCAGTAGCAGGAATTAATTCAGGAAATGCTCGTCATATTAGGCATATCAATTTTTCTTGTTTATCTGGTAATGGCAGTCCAATTTAATCACTTAATTCATCCATTAATTATCATGACTGTTATTCCAATGACTATTATCGGTGTTATTATTGGTTTATTGCTATCCGGCCACGAATTAAGTGTCTTATCAGGGATGGGGCTGCTTATGTTAATTGGTATTGTATTAAATAACGCCATTCTGTTTGTTGACAGGACAAATCAGTTACAAAGAGAAGGTTACTCCGTGGAGGATTCACTAATAGAAGCAGGAAGAAATAGACTGCGTCCCATTTTAATGACAACTCTGACTACTGTAGGAGGAATGCTTCCACTTGCATTCGCTTCAGGAACTGCAGGTAATTACCAATCACCACTCGCAACGGTTATTATCTCAGGGCTGCTCTTTTCTACATTGCTTACACTTATCCTGATTCCGGCTATCTACAGGCTGACTGCTGCAGCAAGTCAGAAGATAGAAACATTTAGAAAAGGTCCAGACAAAACAGATATTCACTCAAATAAAGCACCTAAATCAGTTAGTTAATGAGGCTTGGACAAAACTCAGCTAAATAGAAGGGCCTTCACCGGTCTGAACAGCCCCCTGTAAAGTAGACAGTGGAAATAATTAAATATGGTTCATACGGTCTTAGCCCTGTATTCACAAGTGCGACATCCGTTCAGCTTCATTTCATTCGGTTTCACGGTGTCTTCTATGCCGCGTGCAAGGCTTCAGCTAGCCGGGTGAAACCGCCCCGGGGGATCTTCAGCTCTTGCTTTTCCCGCAGGCGTTTCGTGATGTTTGAACAATCAACGTATATGTACACAAAAAGGATACCTTCTGATAAAGTTTTTATTATAATGAGAGTGGGAAAATCAAAAAGCCATTATTCAAGAAATGCTTTCAGACGAAGAAACCGGCTAGATCCACGGGAAGCGTAAGATCGATGTTGAGCCAACCTTCGGATTTCTGAAGGCTAATTTGCGTTTCACCCGAATGGCGGTGAACTTGAGAAAGCACACCGCCCGTAAGCCCCATCATCCCATTTCTGATCAACAAAAAGGTGCCAGCTATCGAAAATCGATAACTGACACCTTTTATTACTTTTCAGAGACTGTTTTGTCCCAGCCTCTTATTTGTAACACCAACCTGGGTAATGGAGCTTATGTAAGGTTTCACATTTTTCGGGTGTCGTTTTAAGATATGTAGAAAGAACATTGATAAAAAGGAGAATGCCTAATGAAAAGTGAAAAAGAAAAAATGATATCTGGTGAATCCTACAATCCATTGGATCAGGAATTACTAGCAGAAAGAACAAATGCTAGAAGACTAACAAGGTTATTCAATGAATCTGACGAAACAGAAGTGGAGAAAAGAACCGAATTATTAAAAGAGCTGCTCGGTTCCGTGGGAGATAGTTTATACATAGAGCCAACGTTCCGGTGTGATTACGGGTATAACATACACGCAGGTGAAAACTTCTTTGCTAATTTTGATTGTGTATTTCTAGATGTGTGCGAAATTCGAATTGGTGATCATTGCTTTATTGCTCCAGGAGTTCATATATATACTGCTACTCATCCATTACCCGCCAGTGAAAGAATATCCAGGGTGGAATATGGGAGGCCGGTAACTATAGGAGACAATGTGTGGATTGGCGGAAAAGCCGTTATTAATCCAGGCGTTACAGTAGGTAATAATGTTGTCATTGCTTCTGGCTCTATCGTTACAAAAGATTTACCCGATAATGTCCTCGCAGGAGGAAACCCAGCAAGAATTATAAAACAAATTCAGGAATAATTCTGTCCACTGGCTAATATTTTCACTAACTTTTAGTAGATAAAAATGATTCAAACTTGTTCTAAGGAATTGTCTTTTGACTATATAAACATCGCAGAACAGCGAAACCCTAAGGGGGTCTCTCACGTAAAAATAAAAATGAGTAGGTGATAGTACAGGCGTCTGAAAATTGAAAAATATTATACTATCCTCATTATCTCTCATAAAAGAGAACACTAAAGATTATTTCTATTACAGGAGGCTGGTACCTTGAATAGTTACTCCATACATGAATTCGTGGAAAAGACAAAGAGAAAGGATACGCCGGATGAAGCATTCGGACTGCAGTCGGAGCGTATTCTTGAAGTAGATTTAACGGGAGAAATATGGGCAAAAATGGGCGCAATGATTTCTTATACAGGAAACATTAAATTTGAACGGGAGCGAGCGTTAGAACACGGAGTAGAGCGCATGTTCAAAAAGACATTTACCAATGAAGGCGGAGAATTGATGAAGGCAACCGGTCGAGGCCGGTTATTTTTAGCAGACCAGGGAAAACGAATCACAATTCTGGAATTGGGAAACCGTCAACTTACCGTGAATGGTAATGATCTTTTGGCCTTTGAACCAACGGTAAATTGGGATATACAGCTGATGCGTAAAGTAGCCGGCATGATGTCTGGTGGATTATTTAATATTACCCTGCAAGGAGAAGGAAAAGCAGCGATTACCACATACTTTGAACCGCTGACACTTCCTGTTAGCCAAGGAAACCCCGTGTATACTGATCCAACTGCCACGGTGGCCTGGTCGGGAGAACTGGAACCGGAATTTCACACTGACATCAACTATCGTACCTTTCTCGGGAGAGGAAGTGGTGAATCAATTCAAATGAAGTTTGAAGGAGAAGGATTTGTTATTGTGCAGCCTGGCTTTGAAACAGAGTAAGGCTAGCGGAAATACTTTAGCACCACTTTTAATTGTTTGAAGGAACGAAAAAAGAGAACCCTCCTAGGAGGGCTCTTTTCTATGGACACGGTGTGTATTATTATATATGCAATGCTACTGCATAAAGACAGTACGTTTTTAAAAATCCTCGAATATATATAGTCTGTCTGAAATTCCTTTATGCATTCAACATTTTTCTTTAATGTTATTAGCATCTTTACAGACAAGATCTTCTAATCAAAATACTTAATCTAAAGCAGTTCAGTTTTATCTACATTACTTTGTTGCTTCACGTAACAATTAAATGAAAACAACCATCACCCTTGTTATTAGACTGAGAGGCGAAAAATATGGATCAAATACTTATTACGTTAACTTTTCTTTTGGTACTGTTTTTATTACTAAAAGTAATTACTTTAGAAACACGGTTAAAGGGTATGAAATACACATTAGAGAAACTAGCAGAACATTCTAATGTAGAAGACCCGATAAATAACTATTTACGTGACCTTATTAAAGAGGGAAATGACGTATTAGCAGTAAAGAGGGCGAGAGATCATCTAGGATTATCACTAATAGAAGCAAAAAACTATATTGAGAATTTAAAAGAGCAAGTGTAGAAGTCCCCCTTATATTTTCGTAGAAGCCATGAGTTAGTTAACCTTGAAAATGCAAAAAATGATAGGAGTTTAGCAGGTGGATTTACAGGGCAATGACTTTTATAAAAGTCATTAACCAAGGAGTGTTTCGATGGAATGGTATTACTGGGTTCTTATCATTCTCTTTATTTTATCAGTTATTATTCGGTTTCGTATAAAAGTTAAAAATCATGGGGGAAAAGATAATGATGAATAAAGACGTCCTTATGTATATCATTGTCTATCCTCTCTTTGCTCTTCTTCTCGCCTTGGGACTGCCCTATTTATTCGGCGGCAGGCTGTACCTGTCCACACTTACTGGTCCATTGGCTGTGCTGTTATTTGGTATTTACCACATTAAAAATAAGAAATCCGCCTGACGTTTTCTAATAAATGAATCAGGATGAACACCATGGGAAAGGCCATTTTTTATAAGACTGGTGCTCGCTTGATTAGGAAACTAGAATCTATTTTGACTAACTGCGATCACTCTTTTAGCCGAATCATTTTTCCCGCTTATCAATTCAGCTTTTATTAATTCAAGCATGGCAAAACCAATTGTATACGGTACCTGTGCACCTGGAAGTTTACTAATATTGAGGAAGAAGCGAAACGATGAGTAAGAACAGTGTACCAGCAGAACAAATAGGGCTTAAGTGGTCCCGATAAATGGCCACATTTTTATTTTCCCTTTCATATTAACGTGAAATGATTGAGATTACTTTAACAGACTATCTTAATAGGATGGGGAGATATAATGGGTGAAAACTTCAAAAACGGTCTGATTTCTGCGGCCATGTTTGCTGGCATTGCAATCCTCTTTGGTTACTTTGTATATGAGGAAATAAGATGGGGATACGTCATAGGTCTATCAATAGGTGGTTTTATTTCCTGGTGCTTTATTATTCCTTGGATGAATAAACGCCGGGTGAAAAAAGAACAGGAAGCTGACAAGTAGAAATTATGAATTGTTTATTTAGCAAGACTCTAAGAAAGCCTTCGGTTGCTTGCCAACTAGTCATCTATCTCAAAACATAACATACTATTTTGCAATGAGTCATACAGCAGACATGGCAAACCATCTTAAAATACTCGCTTTTTATCCTCTAGCAAAAGGATGTGAAAGGTGAAGGTTTAACTAGTTGAGGAAGGATGAACTAGAAAAGCGAATTATTTATCAAACCGGTAAGTAAACACAATCCATCCGATGATCAAAAGGGGTTCTGTTTCCTCGTTTACTTGTCCAGGCTCCACCCTTAAGTAACGCTCCCCATAAGACCCTCTGTAAACTTCCCCAATAAGGTCACCATCTTTTACTACTTCAATTGTTGATCGAATACTCCTGGCACGGAATTCGTAAGCATGCTCACCGATTGTGAGCCGAGTCAGTTCTCGTAACGTAGCTATATTTTTTGCTCGAAGGTCAGTATAAATCTTGGCTATCTTTGTATTTCTCTCCCATATGGTATAGTGTTCATTACCTCTCTCTTTGGTTTCACTTGTAACCAAAAAAGAGCTGCCACCGTTTATAAAATTAAACTTCAACCTCAAAAACCAAAGCCCTGGAGTACGCATCAAATCAGCTATAATCTTATGATAGGTTTTGGTGTACACCCGGTTATAAGAAGCCACTAATGACTCTTCTTTATATATCTTCTTTTCTCCAGTTAGCCACTTATCCCTCATAGAAGTAGACCATTGCCTGGAAGAATGAACAGGAGTATAAGCCGAGTCTTTTTTCCTTTGCTGTATACTAATCCACAAAACAATGGGAGAAAAAAACAGAAAGAGAAAAGAGAACAATAATTGGTTGGGATCAAATTCGCCTATGAAAGCCCATCGCAAGCAAATACCAAACAGTGCTACACACCACAAAGTAATCATTTTTGTCATAAAAATTCCTCGTTTATATGATGTTGTAATTTTATTTGGGACGTTAGTTCTTCCTGTTAGTAATACATCCCAAGGTTTCCTTGTATTGTTAATATTCTATCACTATCATTCACGCCAGCTTTACCAATACTTCTATATTCCTTTACTTTTGAGCTCATCTTCTTCAGTCAGGGAACTAAGACCTTTAAAGTAAGAGAGTTAAAGCAGACCCTTCTCTATGGTGGAAACGATGAATGACAGTAGGTAGCAAGCACTAAAGCTGAGAATGTACGTTAACTATTAAGTTGATACGAAAAGCTTCACTAATGGTTTCATGCAATAACAGAGTTTATGGATTATTTCCCTTTTATACGATTAAAGCATGATTAGAACCTTTTTCAATCATGTGTTTTTGTCTTTTTAAATTTTAATTTAATGGTAATTGTACCAATCCTTATTGATCAGAATAATAGGTGTAGTTTTTTTTCGTATCCAACAAATTGTTGCACAATTTATTAAGCGTGTATATAATGTACATATTGTATATATGACATATAAACACTAGATACACTTATTCTATTAAAAAAGAGGGAGCGACATGCAAATTATAATCTCCAACAGTTCAAAGGAGCCGATATATGAACAAATTACGAATCAAATTAAATCTTCTATCTTATCAGGTGAAATACAGGAGGGAGAAGCCATACCTTCCATGAGACAACTCGCAAAGGATTTGCAAATTAGCGTTATTACAACGAAACGCGCTTATGAGGAATTGGAGAAGGAAGGATTTATCTACTCCATTGTCGGCAAAGGATCATTCGTGGCAGAGCAAAATTTAGAGATTATAAGAGAAAAGAAGCTCAAAGTAATTGAGGAGCAGCTGACTGCAGTCATAACGAACAGCAGGGAAATTGGATTGTCTCTAGATGAGCTGCACCAGTTACTGGACTTGTTATACGAGGAGTGAATTAAATGGAATATGTAGTTGAATTAGAAAGAGTTACAAAAGATTTGAATGGGTTTTCCGTGAAAAATATTGATTTGCAAGTAAAGAAAGGTTTTGTTACAGGATTTATTGGTGAAAATGGTTCGGGAAAATCAACAACGATAAAAATGATGATGAATTTATTAAAGCCAGATGCCGGGGAAGTGAGGGTTTTTGGTTTGGACTATAAGACACATGAAAAGGCGATCAAGGAACGCATTGGTTTTGTTTATGATGGCAATGTATTTTTTGAAGGGCTGAATCTAAAAGATATTAAGCAAATTGTTGGACCAGCCTACAAACAATGGGATGATCATCTTTTTAATCAATATGTGAAACAATTCGATTTACCTCTTAATAAAGCGATCAAAACATTCTCAAAAGGCATGCAAATGAAGGCTTCATTAGCTATTGCCCTGTCGCATCACGCAGAGCTCATCATAATGGATGAACCGACAGCAGGACTGGATCCTATTTTCAGAAGGGAACTGCTGGATTTATTGCAAGAATTAATGATTGATGGGAACCGAACAATTTTTTTCTCCACACATATTACGACAGATTTAAATCGTATCGCTGATTATATTGCTTTTATTAATAAAGGGGAATTAATGTTTAATCACTCCATTCACGATGTAGCTGAAAACTATGCGCTGGTGAAAGGAGGCATTGATCTCTTGGATAGAGATACGGAATCGGATTTCATTCATGTTCATCGTGCCCCAACAGGCTTTGAGGCATTAACAGACAATATTCAAGCAGTGAAAAATACGTTCAGAGACTCTGTTGTCATTGAACAAGCATCATTGGAAGATATTATGTATTACATGAAAGGAGGCAAACAAAATGTTTAATTTAATCAGGCGTGATGTCATATTACAAAAACGGCAACTATGGATCTATATTCCTTTCATCTCTTTTTTTATTATTATGGATTCTCATCCTGCTTTGATTTTTCTCGTTGCCAGTGTTTTTATTCCGTTTAATTCATTTGCTTACGATGAGAAAGCGCAGACGAACATCTTATTAAACTCCTTGCCTTATACACGTAAGGAAATTATCGCATCACGCTATATTGGTGCTATTGTTTATATGATTTTAGCTATCGTAGTGACTAGTCTGGCATTATTTGTTTCGAATACTATGTTTTCGGCAACACATATTGCCATTGCCAGTGGTTTATTCCTGCTGTTTGCTGCATTCACCTTTCCTCTGTTTTATATATTTAAGCCTGGCTATATATCTTATGTGGTTCTCATTACCTTTCTTCTACTAGCAGGTATTGGACCACCTATTTTCATATTTTTAGCAGAGAATTTAACAGCAATTACTGATTTTATTTCCAGTTTATCCATCCCTTTTATCTATACAGGAGCGACGGTGATTGTGTTGTTCTTCTATGCTGTTTCGTGGGGAATTACCACTATTATTTACCAGAGAAAAGCGTTCTAAGCAGGGGGCATTTACATCTGTTTAATCCTATGAAGGGATTATTGTAAGCATTCTAATGAGAAGGAGGCAGGAAGGGGGAGGAACCTAAGTTGAAGAATATGTTTTCTATGTTACTTGTGGTTGGGGAATAGTCACTCTCGGATTATTTGTGGCTACATTTGCTGGGAGTATTGTCGAAGATCAGTTATTAATGACTAGAGATGGTAGATTCATTGTTCAAGCAGTCGTGATGAGTCTCATCGTTGTGCCATCCATTTTATATGTTTATCAGAGACTATATAGGGTCACGGGCAAGCCGACAAGACCCGTCTATTCTTTAAAAAGAGCACATCACTTTTTTACGGGCTTCTTTCTTGTGATCGGACTCTTCTTCGTTGGGTTATTCATTTCCAGCTCATTAGGTTGGCTTACCATTGATCAATGGCACGCATCCCAGTATTGGATCGGTGCATTCCTTTTTAATATGTTGATTGCGTTTTTTTACGAAGCTTTGTCTGAGGAACTCGCCTTGCGCGGATTTGTCTTCGATGTGCTACGTCACCGTTTCACCGTCTGGTTTTCTGTGTTCATACAGACACTTTTATTTGTGGGGGTTTCCATTGGGTTTTCAGTATTACAAGTAATCGTTGGAATGGTACCACTTGAAAACATCTTTATCATTCCCTCTATGATTTTACTGTTCTTTTTCGGCATAGCTTTAGCGCTAATGCGAATCTGGACAGATAGTTTGTGGGCATCCATAGGCTTTCATTTAGGATACTTAGAAATATCTCGTTTCTTGATCATGCCAACAGAATATGGTGCACCGCCGATTATGACGTTTCAAGATACAATTACGTATGGAGCAGGAGCAAGCTTTTTAATAATGTTTATAATTTTGGGAGCAAGCTTTATTCTGCTTATATTACTTGGAACGAAGCGTATGCAGAAGAATAAATAACAATAAGAGCTACCCTCAACTAAGGAGCTGGAAGGAAACCTGCTGGAAGTTACATTTCCATTTGATAAAGGTTCTTGAAGCCTGATTTTCAATGAAACAAGTGAGGAATTCTTCTTCAAGGGTTAGAGTAAAGGTCTATACAGAAAAATACTATATTCAATAAAGGATTAATGGACACAAAGCAGTAATCCTTTTTATATTGAAGAAAATAATGTATGAATGGTTAATAATATATGAATGATTAAATAATTCCAAAAAATATGATAATGTAACACCATGTTTTACAAAATATGTTTTTAGAAAGGGGGTCTTTTTAATTGCGCGGCACCTATATCATCTTATCGCTGGCTGCGTCATTATCTCTTTTAGTCACTGCTTGTTCCCTCAATCCACTTACCAACGACATTACCGTGAAAGAAGTAGAAGTAAACATCATATCAAAAGACCATAAGATGTCTTTATATCATGGCCAGCCCGATACACAGGTTACACTATCCAAGCTTGAATACCGAATCTACCTTCAGGAAGGCTCCAAATCTTTACTTGAAAATCAATACACGCCTAGAATACTCCCCCTGGAGTCCCTTTACACCTTTGTTCGCGGGAACGTGGGTCACAACATATTTAACGACGAAGAACAAATAGAGCAGGGCTTCTTTATCCCTGTAAAAGGTCCGATTAGAGAAAACGGAAACCTTGTTTACATACAGCAATACATACTGGGAACAGAGAACAGGACTTCTCAGCTTTCAGGCTCTCCCGAGAAGACAGAACTTGAAGCCTTAAGAGACTATGCTAAAGAGAATCACTTTGTCATTTCAAATGATAGAGGTGATGATGTCTACCGTCTGGACCTTAGAGATTTTAAAGAGTAATCCATGCTTCTTTATGCCAGAAATGGGAGTGAGAGAAAACTTAAAAAGGAACTAACACGGCATATAGTGTTTCAAAAACGGGGCGTATTGTTGAAGAAGGACACCATTCTAGTTTAAAAATAAAAATAATCATTATCTATATTTAGCAGTCATAAAAACCAGTCGGTCCTAAAGGCTAATTATTTTTATATAATGCTATAAAAAAAGAGTCATGGCCATTATAGAAGATGCAATTAAAAGCAAAAGCTGAGTCTCATGGACTCAGCTTTTATTAGTTTTCAAAATAAGGCTTTAGGACCTCAATTCCAACGTCGGCAAGAATTCTCTGTCCTTCCGTTGTTGGATGAATATCTCCCTCGATAATATAGTCTGCTTGATTTTTGCAAAATGCTTTATATGCATCCACAATGTAAATATTTTCGTGGTGCTCCTCCAATAGACTAAACTGTTTATTAATATCGGGCAATACCTCGGAGCCAATACCATGTAGGGGGTCATCGTGAAGCGGATTATAGACATTGTAAATAATGGGGAGCGAGGGTTCATCCCGTATTGTGTTATGCTAAGAGGCGTATCTTATTAATATAGGGGTGAAAAAATGTGTGATAGTATCTCAGATATAGACTATCGTGAAGTAATCGAATATTCCCTTGATCCGATTATTATTCATACAGACTATAAAATTCTTTATATAAACAGGGCTGCTGAGGATTTTTTTAGAACCGATAAACAAAGTGTTATCGGAGCAAGTCCACTAGATATCTTTCAAGAATCCTCGAAGGTTGCGATTAAGCAAAGAATTCAATCTGCTTACCAAGCTCCTGCAGCCGTTATTGAAGAAACTATATATAGAATGGACAAAACAACTGTAATGGTTGAATTATATTGTCATCCAGTTATGTTGGGGAACAACAATAAAGCAATTCAGACATATATACGGGATATTACGACCCGAAAAGAAAGCGAAAAAAAGCAGGACGAAATGATGAAGGAAATAAATGAATTATCCGCAACCATAGTGCCTATAATGAGCGATGTAGCCGTTCTTCCATTAGTAGGTAAGATAGGTTTGGAGAAGGCAAGGATGATCTTAGAAATTATACCGGAGAAAGTACAGGCTCAAAAACTCAATTATGTAATTATGGATTTCTCTGGGGTGTACGAGTTGGATGATATCGTGATTAATTATCTTTTTAAAATTAAACAAGTCTTATCTCTCCTTGGAGTACAGTCTATTATAACTGGTTTAAGGCCTCAATTAGCTATAGAGGCAACAAAGTTAAACATTAATTTAACTGACATTCCTACAATGGCTACAGTAAAAGAGGCAATAGTTTATTTAGGAGTTAATTGAGAACAAAGGTGGGTGTGTTTTATCCAAAAGGCAGATGCAAATCATCCATAACTTGGCTGGTTTATATTTAATTCACTACAAACCCCGGAATATTCCATGATAAAACATGTACACGCAACTCCTATCCTTACCTTGTTTTTCGACAATTCAAGTGTAAAGGATATCGGAGATTGCGTGTTTTTTATAGCTAATTTTTCTAAAACCCAACAAATAGTGTAGAGCCATTAAATAAAAAATAACCTCCGTAAGAAAACGGAGGTATTTTTAAAGCTGTTTATCTTTACTCCGGAATGCCAATAGTGGCTCCGATCGTCAGTTTATTAGGGTCGGAATAAGGGTTTTCTTCCTTAAGGTCATCAACTGTCACACCTTCATACTGCTGGGCAATGCTGTAGAATGTTTCACCTTCATCAATTCTGTGAGTGAATGGACCGTCTACATAACCTGGGTCCTCAACTCTTTCCAGTAAGATTTCAGTTCCAACTGGAATTGCATCAGGGTCAAGACCATGGTTAATATTGTTTAATTCGTCTGCAGTAACTCCATCATATTGCTGGGCAATGCTGTAGAATGTTTCACCTTTTTCAACAGTGTGAGTTTCTGCTCCGTCAAAATCACCTGATCCATCATCAGTCTCAAGCATAACTTCCATGCCAGGAAGAAGATAGTACGGATCAAGTCCCTGGTTCAAGTCCATAACTTCTTGATTTGTCATATTATACTCCTGAGCGATGCTCCAAAAAGTATCACCGGGCTCTACTGTTGTAGATGAAGTCGTTGTAGCTCCTGCGGTCAAACCACTTGCTCCAAACACCGCACCAGCTGCAAAAATAGGGACGAGTACTACCGAAGTTTTCTTCAAAGTAATCTCCTCCTTTTAAAAGACTATATAATCCCATTCCTATGACAGGAAGATGTTAAACGTATAATTATACGACTGCTTTTTCGTTCGGTGTCCTTAAAAAGGGAATTAATGTTAACATGAATTTACATAGAGCGAACGGGGACAAAGGATACTGTCAAGTAAACTGTCCACCTCCTACTCATAGAAACATGTTTGAGGCTGGTTGAGACAATGATCTCGAATAACAAGCGAAGCTATGATACTAGGAGATGGATATAGGGGCACTGGTAAGTAAACAAGAAAGGAAGAGCTAACAGAGCCTAAAAGAAATGAGATTAAAAAAGTTGACATTACCCTGTTTTCTTCCTACCGAACAAGTATTACTAGAATAAATCTATCATTTTAATTGAATAAGAAATCGGTTTCCCAACGAGAAGAAGTAACTTGTAAGAAGAATATTGTTTTTGATGCAAACTATCTTGTCCTTGGCCTAGGGGATGTATATCTTGGTGCCCCCGTAGCCACACCAATTGATCCGCGTCATCGCTTGGTGACGACAAAATATAATCCCGCACGAACCTGGACACCTGAAAATGCTGTTGGAATTGGCGGAGCATACATGTGCGTTTACGGAATGGAGGGACCCGGTGGTTATCAGTTTGTCGGGCGCACCATACAGATGTGGAACCGTTTCAGGCATACAGAAAGTTTTGAACCAGGAAAACCTTGGCTCCTTAGATTCTTTGACCAAATTGAAGTTGCCCGGACTACTTTAGAAGACCTGTTCATGGAGGTGGTGAATCAATGAACCAGTGGATCCAGCTCTGGAAAAAAGAATGTCTGGAAATGTGGAGAAATTTCAAATGGATATGGATGCCGCTTGTTTTTATTATATTAGGTCTGACAGAACCATTATCTACATACTACATGCCGGTTATAATGGAAAGTGTAGGTGGATTGCCTGAAGGAGCGGTTTTTGAAATGCCTATGCCTTCCCCAGGCGAAGTCCTGATGATGACTACATCGCAGTTCAATATGTTGGGCATCCTGGTAATTGTATTCGCTTCCATGGGATTGATTTCATCAGAAAGACGTAGTGGAGTTGCTGGACTCATTCTAGTCAGGCCTGTTCCGCATGCATCTTATGTAACAGCGAAATGGGCAGGAATGATAGTGCTGGGGTGGTTATCATTATTTTTGGGGTATTTGGCCAGTTGGTATTATACTAACCTCTTGTTTGGATCCCTTTCGTTTGGGGTCATGTTAAACAGCTTCCTCCTATACGGGCTCTGGTTTACTTTTATTATTACGCTGACCGTATTTTTTAATGCCCTCTCCAAGATTTCTGGTCTTGTCGCATTTGCGACTCTAACTTCGGTCATCGGGCTTTCAATCACTACAAGTGTTCTTGAACAATGGATGACATGGAGCCCGGCAATGGCATTGGATCTTGTAGGAACGATGGCAATGGAAGGCCGATTAGATACAAGCTTCGCTCTCGTCTTAGTTGTAACATTAGTGTCGGTTATTGCGTTGTTAGCTGCGGCCAGCTTTGTGTTGAAGAATAAAGAGATGGCCAGTTAATAACCCTGAGGTATAGCAGAACGTACGTTTTATACCAGAAACGGTTGTATTTTATTCCTAATAACAGTAGAGAGTTTGATTGCTGAAAGGAAGAGTCGTTTCTTTCTTAAATGCTAGTGCAGATTAATACTTGTTTCCACTAGTTCCAGATTATTTCTTATAATAGAAGGCGCACAAACAAGGAGGACTTACTATGACAAAGAAAAAGAGGGAACTGTCACTGGAACAACGCGAAGAACTACTTAGCACTTTGAAAGACCGTTTTGAAAAAAATATGAACAGGCATAAAAGTCTTGAATGGACAAAAGTTCAAGCCAGACTAGAAGAAAACCCTGAAAAACTATGGTCACTCAATGAAATGGAAAGAACTAGCGGTGAACCGGATGTAGTAGGTCAGGATAAAAAAACAGGCGAATTCATATTTTATGATTGTACAACAGAAAGTCCTAAAGGTCGCAGAAGTGTTTGTTATGACCAGGAAGCGCTGGAATCAAGAAAAAAACACAAACCAGAAAATAATGCTATTGATATGGCAACTTCCATGGGCATTGAACTTTTAACAGAAGAACAATACCGGGATTTGCAGAAACTTGGAAATTTCGATATGAAAACTTCCAGCTGGGTGCAAACGCCTGCTAGTATAAGAAAACTTGGCGGTGCCATCTTTTGTGACCGCCGCTACGATCATGTTTTTGTGTACCACAATGGAGCTGAATCCTACTATGCTGCCAGAGGTTTCCGGGGCTCGCTAAGGGTCTGAATGTTGTCCGTGCTAACATGAAATTTGAGAAGTAAATTTACACAGCTTGATTTGCCATCTTGCAGGGTTAAAAAGGGATAGGAATGGGCGGAATTGCAAAATAGCAATTGTGAAAAGGTTACAGGAAATTCTTAGGCTTCACATCCATATATAAGAACTGTACCCGAAGTACTGGAAAGAACTTTTATTGCTAAAATACAAAGAAAACTTATAAGTTTCGTCTTCTTCAAACTATACATTTTGGGAATAGAGCTAGGTCATCCAAAATAGTTCACTATTAAGTTTTCTGAGACATTCTCAACTGCACTTTATTACCTTAAGCTTGAAAGAGGATCTGGGGGCTAAATTTCACTTAAATAGATAGTAGAAAGTTATCACTTTAGTCAAAAGAAACAAGTTGAGCCGTTTTTATCGCATAGGCTCTTGTTTCCCCAATTCCTTTAATTCTTAATAGGCACTCATAAGAAGTAAATGGCTTGTTAGTTCTCAGTAAAACTATTTCTTTTGCTCTTTTTGGACCTATATTTGGGATTTTCTGTAACTGTTCTATTGGAGCTGAATTGATTAAAATGAGTGATTGATGAGAAGTAGATTTAGGTTTTGAGGAAATAGAATTATTATTATCTTTTGGTTTGTATTTATTTTGATTCGATTCTGCAAGGTAACGTTCATCTTTTAAATAAGATATAACATAAAAATATAACCTGTTAAAGTGGGTGTCCTGAAAGTTAATTAAGGTAGCATTTTTTCCTGAGAATTTATGAGAATGTTTGTTTTTAACCAGAAATTTTGCATATTTAATTGGCATTTGATAAAGGCTTTTTGTCACCTCTATATCATTAATTCTCTTAATTATATGTTTCTGGGGTTTTCCATTTATTTCAATAATCCATGGTCTTCCAGTTTGATCTATACCAAAATCTACGCATATTTCGCCCAAGTGACCTAACTTCCTTTCAATAGTTCGTGCAGATAACAAAGAAATTCCTTTCATTAGGCTTATATCTTTATCAGAAAGGTGGGAACTGTGAGTTAGAATCTCCTTTACACTTTTTATTTCGGTACTATGATTCGTAATAAAGGAGGTTGGACTTCCTATTCTACTAAGCATAGCAGTAGTATCCCACAATCCACGCTCATTTTTTTGTACATAAATTCGTATATCATATATTTTTTCCTCGACCTTTTCAAAGGGAATATATTCTTGAACTAAGAACCTTTCGCTTTGAGCAAATTGCCCGATTTTTAAAAGGAACTCATCTTTATTGGATGTATTAATTTTTGCAGGATTGTTTGCCTTCTCATTAATTAAAGCATTCAGTATTGGTATTTTGCTACATTCATTTCCTAACGTAGGCATGTTACCTCTCAATTCGTTAGTTGATATTGCTTTTTCCGTAAATATATTAGAGTAAAGCCGGTATTCATTTTCAGGGGTTTGTTCTGCCAAATATACCTGTTTCCCTAGAGTTCCTTTAGATGGCTTAAGCACTAGCTTGCGATAACTGGATAACAACTTTAAAAATGTATGGGATTTAAAAAGAAAAGTATCTGGAACGAAGTGACTCATTATTGTCTTCTGTAAGATATCATTAATTGTCCATTTGTCAAATCTAGTCATGCAATTAAATACTTTTCCCTTTCCAACGAGTTTCTCTAATCTATTTGAAAGTCCTTTATGCGAGATATAACTTCGATTGTATATAACCTGGGGTGGCGGACTTATTACCTTCTCCCACTGATTATTCTGCCACGCATACCCTTGAATCCTTTTATTTTTCCAATCAATCCCTTTCGCATTAAACACCAAAATATCAGCTTGTAAAGAGGAAACCAAGTCAAAATATTTTAGTCCTTTAGGTTTGTGCACTAGTATTCCTATTAATGGATTTTTTTTCATAATAAGGAACCCTCCCTACATCAACGTTTGTATAGTTCAGAAAATTAAGAACTATGTAAACATGAGCTGCATTAAAGAATGGTTATCATTCCGCCTAGCAACTCATGTTAGTACTGAGAAATATTAGACGTGTTGAGCTTGAATTAAAAGAGTTACCTCACCAAGGCCCGCTACGTCTATTGTTGTTTCAAAGTCAATAGTTGGACATGGTACTTCTACACTTACTCCTAGTACATCAATAGTAACAATTCCATTTTCTGAAGGGAAAGTAAGGTTTGCAAAAACCGTGATTGGTTCCGGTAATACCACCCCATCTATTGCAGTAATCTGTACAGTTACTACACACAATGTTGTTACACCCATTGTTTAGCCTCCTTAACCGTTGTGGTAGTGTGTTAACAATAACCATCATATTCGTCAAACTGTATGGGGATGTAACCGTCAAGTGGAAATGAACATTTTTTGCTCGTTATGTTTGAGCACTTTTCGCTTGAAACAAAGATTTACGATACTTAATTCGATGACTGCCGCCATTCAAGTGAACGACTTCCGAGCGATGGAGAAGGCGATCCAAGATGGCCGTGGTGATACCTTGATCTCCGATCAATTCTCCCCATTCCTCGGGCCCTTTGTTCGAAGTTAAGATGACTGAACTTCTTTCATATAGATGATTGATTAAGTGAAAAAATAAATTAGCTTCTTGTTGATCCATAGCCATATACATTAAGTCGTCGATGATAACCAAGTCAGCCTGTCGAATACGTTTCATAGATAACTGAGATTTCCGAACGTATTCCTCTGTTTTTAAGAGGGGTACAAGTTCTCCCATCGAAATAAAAGAAACTCGAAATCCCTTATGAATGGCTTCCAACCCCAAACCAATAGCTAGATGCGTCTTTCCAATGCCAGGTGGCCCCAGAAAGATTAAATTAAACGTCTGTTCCAGCCAAGACAGCTCTTTGAGCTGCTTTAGCTGTCTTTGACTGAGAGACGGCTGCTCCGCAAGGTCAAACTCTTCCAAGGTCTTTTGATACGGAAACCTTGCCCATTTCAAATGTTTTTCAATCATTTTTTCCTCTCTACGCTTCTCTTCATAAGTAAGGAGTTCATGAAGAAACTCTTGATAGGTCCAGGATTGGGCTTCAGCTTCTCTCAGAAAGAGAGGCAGCCTTTTAGATGTTTCTGCCATCCTAAGTTGATGAAATTGTCGTTGTAAACTTTCCGTAGAAAGACTCATGTTAGGCCCCTCCCAAAATCTTCAGGTAGCTTTCCAAGTTTCTCACTTCTGCTGTTTCCTCCCACGCTTTTGAATAAGGAATGGAAGGAAGGTTTTCTGGGAGAAGGGACCGATCAAATTGTTGGTTCCTTGCTAGATATCTGGTTACATCTTCAAACGAGTTGGCACTCCACAAATTTTCTTTTATGCATATTTCAATCGCTTGTTGAGCGAAAGAAGGGTACTGCTTCACGGCACGTTGGAGAATCTTCAATTGGTCTCTTATGTACCTTGGGTAACGTTGATGGATCTCTTCAAGAAACCGTTGGATATCCTCTTTCTGATCAAAGGAGCCTTTTACTGTTTCCATATAAGCAGGTATACCTTTTGATCGGTCTCGGGAATGGTGAGTGTTCTTGATAAGCTGGCCTTTTCCAACAGCCAGAGGATGAATCGCAATCTGCTTTCCTTGTGGAGTTTTTTCAATAATAAGGTGTCCTTCTTCTATGCGCACGTACACCGTATTCTCTCCGTTTGCTTGGTAAGTCCCTAACGGGACGGAGTAGCGATTCGAATGATATTTTATGATGTTGTCCTTATGAACGGTTCTTGATATACTTAACCCACGGTGACTCTCGAAAGAGAGTAGGTAAGAGACTTTTCGTAAGTGTGGCTTTTCCAGGGCGAACACTTCGACTGGTCTCTTTTTTATTGTATTGTGTACTTGGAAGTTTCCCTTGCGTTCTAACCAGGCAAGGCATTGCTCATTCCATGTTTCTATGTCATAAAATACTCGATGTTTCGCAAAGTTGTGTTTTACGAATTTTACTGTGTTTTCTACTTTCCCTTTTGATTCAGGATCTGCTCTCCTGCATAAGTAAATCCGAAATCCTCTTTGTTGCTTATAAGCCTGAAAGTCTTCTGTCAGAATAAAATCACCTCCATTTTCACTGACGGTCATTAATTTATCTTGGTCATAAACAATTTCTTCTGTGATCCCTCCATAATACTGAAAGGCATTCTCGTGACTTCGTAACACATCCTGAGTCGTAAACGGATGATCCTGCCATTCTGCGTATTTAAAGCGAGAATGCGAGAGGACAAAGGCAATAACGTATAGCTTTTTAGTTTTGCCTTCATAAGTAAAAACTTTCTTTTCTCCAAAATCAACCTGCATTTGTTTGCCTTTTGGGAGTTCTTCGATGGCTTCAAAGGTTCGGACTTCTTTTACTTTAGGAATACAATATGTTTTTCTTAGTTCTTTAACATAAGCTCGAACAGTGCTTGCCCCCACATCTTTAAAAGAACAACGTTCTTCTAACCAATCTGAAATCTGAGAAGCCGAAAGGTCAGGGTGTTCCTTTAACCACTGGAGTAAATGATTTTGATAAGGATCCAGCTTCCGCTTCCTGGTTTTTAGTTGGTACACCCATTCGCTTGCATCCTCAAAATCCCTCTTCAAGTAAGCATAAACAGTAGTCCTTGATAAGTTACACTTTCTAGCAATCGCTGCCACAGAAAACCCTTCTTTTCTTAGCTGATGAACATAAACATGCTTTTCCAATTTCTCCACCTTCATTCCCCTCCGCCAGTCACACATTTTCTTTATAGTGTACATGACAAGAGGTGTTAAGTAGGGGAAAAGCGCTCAAATCAATCAAGCAGTAACTGTTCAACTTAGTCTAGCAGTTACAGGGGATTGTTCCTTTACCTAAAAGACTACTTATGGGCTGAAAAGTAATAGTTACACACCTAGAAATATTAGGGTCAAGACAATCAGTTGTTAAGACGGGGTGAAAAGTACCATTCACGCTATACATAGGTAGATTCGCAGAAGGAATAAACTAAAGAGAAATAAACAAGCAAATTTGGTGAAAAAAATAAGTACTTTAAGTGATTTTTATTTAAAAGAACAATACCGCCAAATGGTAGAGAGGATGTTGTTTGCTAATAACTATCTAAGTATCCTTATGTAAATCTTAAAAGACTTCTTTGAATTTTTAATCAGGAAGGATATATTGGTTGCCTTAAGCTTTAACAATAAATCTGTAACGGTGTAGAGAAAATAAAGCTTCCTGTAGAATGAATCACCGTCAGTTATTTTTTGGGGGATATTATTAGGGGGAACAAGTATGACTTAATAATTGAAGCAGCTTGTAAAGTAATCAAAAGGGGACTAAAATGGCATCTGTTGCTTAAATCGTTAATGAAGCAGGATCGTGCTCAGAGAATTTACACTTTGATTCCAAAAGTGCTGTTGTGTCAGCTATAGCTGAACAAATATTAAGTGATTGTTCAGAGGGGCAAAATGGTATGATCAGAACTTTTTGCTGGAACGACTTAGAAACATTCTTTCTATATGTGGAAACACTCAGGTTCTTTGTATTATAAAACACAAGGAACCGTTTCAAATTTCTTTTTTCAGATAAATAAGTTATCGACAGAGTGTCACCAAATCATTATGCAAAGGAAATACCTGCTACTCTATGTACTTTTTAAAAACAAGCCTTAGAACTAAAAGTTCTAAGGCTCGTACTCTTTTACTTTTATAAATCAATACAAAAATTATAATTGAAATAAAAACATATACAACACAAGAAGTCCGATAGTAGATATAGAGGAAATCGTTATTATCTTACGGTCTTTCTTTCTAACTCCAACTAAAACCATAATAATAGCTAAAATTAATAGAATAGTAATGAAAATTTTCATTTATGTACCCTCCAGCATGCATTTGCTATGAGTGTAACATACATATCTTCAGCTGAAATAAAATAGCATCAGATGTCGAAGAATGCTCACCTTTTAAAACTTCAATTTATTTTTCAAATTATTGATTCTTCCATGTTTGATACCTTAGTAAGGAAGGGCGATATCAGAATCATAGACACACCAATTAAAAACATGAGGAGAATCGTTATGTACCCTAAAGAAAAAACCATATTCAAAACCATGGGCGAGAGGGTGAAAAGTGACATGACAAACGACAATTTTTTTGTCTTAGCTGTAGGATACTGTTTTGCATTACAGTAAGGACAAATCAGTGCAGTATGTAAGGAAAAATTTCCTTTTAACGTTTCTTTCCATGCCCACTTTGTGTAACAGTGTTGACAAGTTGGCATTTTGTACCTCCTTTAAGAAAATAATTCAATTATATACTCAGACAAAAGTCCATCATAAGTCCTTGAATATGTTTATTTAATAAACTTTGGTCGAGGAATATAAAAGCTGCAGGTAAGGTAAGTAACACGAATGATTTCAAATGATGGTTAAAGAATAATAGAAGAAAAGGGCGGTAAAATGAGACAGAGTATGAGAAAGTGATTTATTATAATAGGAATCTTGTCGATTTCATTCTTGTCACTATTTTTTGTTACTCCTCTTTTCAGTTACAGCGGTTATCTACAAACAAAGAATGAGTGTATAGAAAATAATAAAACGATAGAGGTAGACCAGGTAGGGTTGTTGTATTTTAGGCGGTCTATCACTTGTCAGGAAAAGTAGAGAGCGGAGGAATTGAAAAAACCCCTCTTACATGAGCGGTTCGTATGTAAGAGGGGGGAGTACAATCTATTAATAGTCAGCAATCATTCTAGCATTCTAGTTAAGGTCAAAACGATCGGCATTCATCATCTTAACCCAGACATCGATAAAGTCCTTCACAAACTTCTCTTTGTTGTCGTCTTGCGCATATACTTCTGCAACGGCACGCAGAATAGAGTTGGAACCAAATGCGAGGTCCACTCTTGAAGCAGTCCGAACAACCTCACCTGTTTTGCGGTCACGGCCTTCATAAATGAGGCTGTCTACAGGCTTCCACTCAATTCCCATGTCCAGAAGGTTCACAAAGAAGTCATTCGTAAGTGTTCCGACACGGTCGGTAAAGACGCCATGCTTTGTGCCGCCGTAATTAGTTCCTAACACACGCATCCCGCCGACAAGGACCGTCATTTCTGGAGCTGACAAGTCTAACAGCTGTGCCTTGTCTACTAAGAGTTCTTCTGGGCTGACACTATACTCTTTCTTCTGGTAGTTTCTGAATCCATCCGCGAAAGGCTCTAGCACTTCAAAGTTCTCTACATCTGTCTGCTCTTGGGTAGCATCGCCTCGTCCTGGTGTAAACGGAACGATCACGTCAACTCCTGCATCCCTTGCCGCTTTTTCCACTGCCGCCGTTCCGCCTAATACAATCAAATCGGCGAGGCTGACATTCTTATCAAGCTGGCTTTGCAGGCCTTCTAACACGTTCAGCACTTTAGAAAGCTTTTCAGGTTCATTAACTTCCCAGTCCTTTTGAGGGGAAAGGCGAATACGTGCTCCATTCGCACCACCACGCATATCAGACCCGCGGAAGGTACTTGCTGAAGCCCAAGCTGTAGTGACAAGTTCGCTCACTGTAAGGTCAGTTTCAAGGATTTTCTTTTTGAGTTCTTCAATTTCTGCCTCTGTTAACTTGTAGTCTACAGCTGGAACAGGGTCCTGCCAGATAAATTCTTCATCTGGAACTTCCGGGCCAAGATAACGGTCACGAGGACCCATGTCACGGTGAAGAAGCTTGAACCATGCACGCGCGAATGCATCAGCAAACTCATCCGGATTTTCATGGAAACGGCGGGAAATCTTTTCATAATCTGGATCCATTCGCATGGCCATATCCGCTGTGGTCATCATAGTAGGGACACGTTTGGAAGAATCTGCTGCATCTGGAGCCATATGTTCCTCATCCTGGTCAACAGGCTTCCACTGATGAGCACCTGCCGGACTCTTTGTCAGCTCCCATTCATATCCGAATAAGAGATCAAAATAGCTGTTATCCCATGTTGTCGGGGTTGGTGTCCATGCCCCTTCGATTCCGCTTGTGATGGTATAAGGGCCATGACCAGTGCCATGTGTGCTCTTCCAGCCAAAGCCTTGCTCTTCAATAAGAGATCCCTCTGGTTCTGCACCTACAAGGTCAGCGTTTCCTGCACCGTGCGCCTTCCCAAACGTATGACCACCGGCTGTAAGGGCCACAGTTTCTTCATCATTCATTCCCATCCGTCCAAATGTTTCACGAATGTCCTGTGCACTTCTGACAGGATCCGGTTCCCCGTTTGGACCTTCAGGATTTACATAGATTAAGCCCATTTGTACGGCAGCCAGAGGATTCTCAAGCTCTCGATCGCCAGAATAACGGTTATCCCCAAGCCATTCTGTTTCAGGGCCCCAGTTGACATCCTCTTCCGGGTGCCAGATGTCTTCTCGACCGGCTCCAAAGCCAATAGTCTTGCCACCCATGGATTCAATTGCTACATTCCCAGCTAAAACAAGAAGATCAGCCCAAGAGATCTTGTTGCCATATTTCTGTTTTATAGGCCACAGCAGTCGACGGGCCTTATCAAGGTTACCGTTATCCGGCCAGCTGTTAAGAGGAGCAAAACGCTGAGAACCGCTGCCGCCGCCTCCGCGGCCATCTCCCATGCGGTAAGTACCGGCTGAGTGCCATGACATACGGATGAAGAATGGGCCGTAATGACCATAGTCGGCAGGCCACCAATCTTGACTGTCTGTCATGAGATTTAGAAGATCCTTTTTCAGAGCTTGATAGTCCAGCTTTTTAAACTCCTCTGCATAATCAAAATCTTCTCCCAGTGGGTTTGTCTTCGTATCATGCTGATGAAGAATGTTTAAATTCAGCTGATTTGGCCACCAGTCTTTGTTCGTCGTTCCGCTGGAGGAATTTCTCGTAGAACTTCCATGTGAAAACGGACATTTTTCGATGTTTTCATTGTCTTTCATTATAAACGTTTCCCCTCTCTATTTTGAATTTACAAAATGAACAATCTTCCTATTTATGAAACTATATTACGGAAGTAATATTCATTATTACATTATAATTATAATAAATTATTTCTTTAATTAAAAACAATACGCTTTAAAAATACTTAAAAATTACACAGGTAGGAAATAAACAGTTATTAAATGACTCCAGGAGGTATTTTTAGAGCAGAGGAGAGGGAAGGGAACAAGAAGATCTGTAAACATTTATAGAAAATATCATCCTTATGATATGGTGAAGTGATTAACTGTATGACCTATTGTATGGAGTCTTTCTTTCTACTTGAAAGAAGGAGAAAAGAAGAAGGAATTATTCGGACTTAAAAGGATAAGTGAGCAGAAATCAGTATCAATTTCTTTTCTATACCCCTCACATTCTTTGTAAAACTTATTCAAAAATTCACACTTCCTCTTAGTAAATTCACTAGGGAATGACATTGAGCCCACGACTCCTCAAAAAGAGAGTTCATTCAATATTTCTAAAACAAATCGAAGTCTTAAATAAATGCTTCGTAGTACGTAGTAAATGGTAAGGCATAAACCTTTTTCTAAAAGCATATAATCAATAAACGAAGAGTTCATCCATACGTGGTGAACTTTTTTAGTTATAGAAATAGTAAGGGCAATGTGAAAACAATGGTAATACCCTAACAAAGTGCAAAGTAGCTGTCATAATCGGTGGGTAGTCGGTATAAAAGAAAATGATAGTCCAAACTTTTAAGGATTATGATCCTTGCTATTACTAAGTAGGAGAGGACGAATTTACAAAACGTAATCATTACGATATAATAGGAATAAATATCGTAATGATTACGATTAAAATTCGAAATAACAGTAGTGTTCAAGTCATGAAGCCGAAATAATAGTAGGAACGCAAAAGAGAATCACTATAAAATCCCAAATAGCATGTGACTGCGTTCATAAATACAGATGGGCAGAAATACAAATAGAAAACAAGGAAGTAACGCGCACTACTTTTAATAAAAAAAGAAAGTGGTTTGGTATTAAATGGATAACCGATTGCATTTAAAAAATTTCTTTGAGTTGCATGTAAAAGAGAATAAAAGATATTGCTTCACTGTGAAAAACACCATTCATTTGATGGACAGCCAATTTATAATTAATGAAATTTTAGACAGTTCTCCAGAAGAGCTAGAAGATATTAAAAAGATAATTGAAGACAGAAAAATCGACGAAGAGAGTATCCATCAGTTTTTAAGCCACCTTGCAATCCTTTATTCGGTGGGAAATCAAAAAAAGAGCAGCTAAAAAATCACTTCATTTTATGCACTATAGAAATATGATGAAAGTACGCGAGTCAGGTGGCCACTCATTAAAGAGCATATGATCCCTCTGCATGCAGCTTCAGCGAACATTCTGGAAAATAGGGGTATAATAAAAAGGGAATCCATGCTATGGACTCCTTTTTTTTCTTTATCTTTTGCAAAGTTATTATATTAGTAAGATAAGCCATTGAAAAGAGGAGGATGATGAAAAGAAAATTTGCTTCTTTTTCCTGGTTATAGGGCCAAAAATACGAACTTGCTGAGCTATTAAATGGAAAAAACAAAGCGATATTTATTAGGCTATTAGGCAGTGCTGCAGAAAATCCGGCAGCAAAGACGGATCAAAGACTGATGTTTACCAAGAATTATCCTAACTTAAATTATGAGAAAGTCATTCTGGGATTTGAATTTGAAAATAACCATTCACGGTAGTTAACCCATAAGGAAATATGTGAATATGTGATGGAGTGATTTGGGCTTACAATAACAAAGACACCTTGATATATAACTGACAGGGATGGTTCTACATCGCCAGTAGAAGAAATGTTGCAATTCAATCATAATGAAGGGATGCCAAGGTGGAAGGTAACCGATAGTTAAATTAAATTTTATCTTGTTTACATAATATATATTATAGGAAGTTAAATTGAAGTTTATTTTCTTGTCTCAAAAAAGTAGTAATCTTAAGATAATGAGACAGAATTTAAAAATTTGTTTTAGTAAAGCTACTTTTTAAATAAAATTTTCCTTGTTTAAGTAACGATTTTTTATTTTTTAAAGATTTTTCACCGTTTTATCTTGAGGTTTTAACTTTTTTGTTATTATCGTGAATTTAGTTGCAGGCCTTTAAAGTATCGTTGACTTTTTCTAAATGGAGCCTCAGCTAAAACAGCTCTTTGTTATTCTGCTAACTTGATCTCAATAAATCTTATAATACAATTGTTTTAATTCTTGCTATTACTCTTTAAATCCTATCTTTGCATCCCCTCTTATTGTTGCGCATATAAGAAACATTCCTATTTAACTCTCTTACATGGTTTTAAATTTCTTCTTGTTCCATTGACCTCGCTTATCATAAAAGGATTACTCATTCTGAACTTTCTTTACCCACTCAGAATCTGGGGGTCACTCTAACTTTCAAAACGTTCACGGAGTCATCTGTAAGGCCATCCCTCTTCCATCTTCAAACGTACCACTTCACGCATTAAACCCTTTGTATATACTTTAAAGGTTTATTTTTTCCACAGAAAAATCCCCTCCAGGTAGACGATTAAGAACATAATATCATGCTCTCTTTTTTTCATGTCTAACTAAAGGGGATATATCAAACAGTTCAGTTCTCTTATTTACAAAACTGGTTAGTGATTTATTAGCAAACAGTGTCAGGGCACTGTTTGCATTGGTGAATAGTAGGAAAATGTGTCAGCCCCCTGCCATTCTTATTATCTTTGGGCTTGTGTCTATATACGCATTAATGCACCATTTGGCTTTGGTAAATCTTGTTCTGTTAACTGATTCATTTTACAAAAATGTTCAAAGAATTGTTGTGCCAGCTCTCGGTCTTTTGAGTTATCTTTTAACGCAACTATATCAAGCAAAATTTGTGCCATCAAAGTATTTTCAAAATAACGGTATTTACCTGTCTTCCATGTCATTTTATGGGGGGATTTTTCATTTACATAATATTTCCAGAAATACATTTGCTCCGATTCTTGTTCTGTAAGTAGGAGTTTGTATTTTGAATGAGCAGGAATATATCCATCTTCACAGAGCTTACCAATAAAATCTTCATTCACCATATAAACACCTAAAATACGTCTGTCTTTTTCACTGGAATCTACTGCTGTTAACAGGACAGCGCTATTTTGGTGCAAGCGGATAGGTTTGTTTGGGTTCCCTTTGTTATTACCGCTTTTTACTTCGCCTGCAAAAACCTTCCACTCTGACAAAGAACTTTTCTGTTCTTCTGTATCACACCAAAAAACCATTTGTGATTCGGAATGAAGTTTATGATTTTTCATAAGTTTATTATGTTCCAAGCGCAGTTCTTGATTTTTTCGTTGTAATTTTCTTTCCTCTTCCTTCTTCCATTCTTCCTTCTTTCGTTCGTTTTCCTTTTTTTGTATAATATTTTCTAGTGAATCAGCATCAGTTTTATCATGCAGTTTTAGGTGCTTGCCAAATACATCAGGGAAAACGAACTTTTTATTTTCCGATGCGAAATCTATTTCTATAATAGTGTCATTATGTTTAACGATACTACCCATACCAAAATGCTTGTGGGTAACTTTCTTATTGATTAGATTCATTATTCAAGTCCTCCTTGTAGACACGTATCCATAATTTTATTTGCAGAAAAATACAGCGAAATTCAGAATACGATTGAAAAAACAATAACAAAACTATTATAACATTTTCTTGAAAAAATCTCAAATTTATTATTGACAACATATTTTATCATAAGTTAAAATAAAGTTTTGCACTACCCATACCCTTAAGATAGCAATAAAGAAGGCCTCCAAAAGGGCGCAAAATCTGTACATCCGCAAAAGAAATCGATAATAAATAATTCCTACAGAATTCCATGAGTATCTGAAAAGTGTTTTATCTTACAAACAATAAATAGTCCAAAATAAAAAGGAAGAGGCTGTCTCATAAGTCTCTTCATTTTTATTTTAGTGCCTGTATATTAAGTTAATTGCTGGATAGCAACTTTCTTATTTGGACTGCTTCACACTAAGCACGGTGACTGTACCTAGGATGACCACCATTCCAACAAGTTGAATGGTAGTCAAATGATCTCCAAGAAGTAGAAAGCCAAATAATGAAGCTGTCACCGGCTCTACCATGGCGACCATCGAAGCAGTTGTGGGAGCAGTCCACCGTATACCAATCACATAGAATATAAATGAAATTCCAGCCCCTACGATCCCTAATAGAAGAAACCATCCTATATCACTTGATGTCATCACACTAGCTGCTTCCTCATTGTCCGCAAAAAGAAAAAGGAGGAGACAAAACGAAAAAAAGGCAATGGTTAAGGTGGTCTGCGGCTTTCCGATAGAAGAAGCATTTTTAAACCCGAATATAAACAATGCATAAGAAAGGCCAGCAGCAAGCCCAGCTGCCACTCCTAAAAAACTTACTGAAATTGAGTCAGTGTTGTAGGCGCCTGTAAGCAGGATAATCCCCAGAAGTATCCCGAAAATGCATCCCCATTTAAACCAAGATGAACGTTCTATTCGTAATAAAAAGGAGATTAAAAGGACAAAAACAGGTGCGGTATACATTAAGGTAACGGCAACAGCAATGCTTGAGGCTTGGATACTGAGAGCATAAAAAGTAAAATTTCCAGCAACACCAATACCTGCCAATAGGGACCATATGTAAAAACGAGTAGAGTAGATCCAATTTCGTTTAAAGCGAAAGAGAAACCACACAAAAAAACATATAAAACCAACAGCCCCTCGGTAAAGGGATATCACAATAGGATCCCAGCCCTTGGTCATTAGGATATCTGCAATTCCTCCACTAATGCCCCAGCAAATAGCGGCTAGCATAACTAAGCCTACACCTGCAAATCTCATAGTGTGCCTCCATAAGATAAGTATACGCTATTAGAAACCCAACGTGATCTTCAGAACGTGAATTTAAGGACCAAACTATCCTCTTTACAGTCCTAATCTAACATATGTTTTTTAATAGCATTAATGATAATTCCTTTAATGTCTCGCAGCTAAACCTAAATCACCTCCCATGCAATATGAAAGAATCGGTATATTTTATAAGAGAAAATGAAACAACAACAGGTATTCTCTAAGTTAAATTGAATCGTGTATTATAAGAAGTAAGAGGTATAACAATCTATGCAAAATAAACGTTACGGTAAAGGGATAAGGGTAAAAGATGAGGTCCATATTACTGAGGGCCTCAAATTTAACTCCATTTCGAGTTTTCAACAATTGAAGAGCGTTAGTTGAAAAGTATTTTTTGTAATTACTTAATTGTATAATGGTTTTATTGTCCTTAAGTCTTCTATTAATTGCCTTATTTCCTTTTTTGTTAAATATACTGGCATTTGGTCATATAGTGTTAAAACTTGTCTGTCACTTTCATTTTGGTGTTTACACAAATACTCATAAAGTGTATTAAATTGATTTATCCTAAGTGTTGATTGGGTTGCAAAATATTTGATCTCTTGCAACGTAAATTCATTCATTTTTTCATCAAACTCACCTGCAATTATGTTACCTTGTATCTTCAAATCTCCACCCCCGTATTTAACTTTTACCTCACAAGTTTGTTTTACAATAATACTTTTCCCAAAATTTACTCCTTTATCATTAATATAAAAAACCTGAATAACCGACGCTTTTATAACGCCGACTATCCAGGTTTTTGTTCAATACAAATGTAGTTTGTTAAAGAAATTCACACTTAAAGGTTTGCATCTGGTCCTTCATCTTTTACAACAACCAGTATTTTACCTTCATCAAGTTCTTCCTCGAGTTCATTTGCTTCTGTTTCATCAATGCCCATTTCTTGCATTTTTGCTCTCAGTTCATCACCTTTTTTTCTAAAAAGGTTTTTCACAGTAGTATCTAATCCAGTCTCCGTAGTGCCAACTGTATTTGCATCCGTTTCATCTGCAAGCTGATTAGTATGCTGTTTATCATGGGAAAGAACATAGATATTGTTTTCATTTATTCCCTGGCTTTTTAATGATTCTACTTTTTCCATAACTTCTTCGTCTGTGCGTAGCAATGTGTGTGTACTCAAATAAATCGCCTCCTTGAAGTTAATTCGTTTCAGAAATAGATTTACCCCGTTGGTAGAAGGTTAAAACTAACTTGAACATTACAAATAAGTAACAGCAAAATAAACCACCCAAAGAGTAAGAAGTACAGCAATACTCCCTTCCCCTAGCGTTGAGCCTGTTTTAGTAAAAAAAGGAAAACGAACTGGAAATTTAATTGGAAAAAATAAATGAACTCCTCGAGAAGTCATCATATCAAGAAGCAAATGACTTGCTATCCCAACTAACAGACCTGTTTGAACTGCAATCCCCCACTCCCCTTCTATTGACTGAGTAAAGAAATAAATAATAAATAAAAACAGAAAGCTGTGTGTAAATGTCCGGTGTCCAAACGTTTTGCTAATAATGGTGGCAATCAGGGGCAGCCTTCTCCCTATCCAGGACCTCGGACTGCATATATCAGGTAATAATCCTCCTGCAATGCTGCTAGCCAAATAAACACCACCTGCTGTTGCAATATCAGTAAAAGATAATGGACTGATTGTATAATAGGCAGAGGCAGCTGCTGTCGCTCCTATTAAGTGTGTTCCTAATCTCATATATGTACCATCCTTGTATAAGTTAACATAATTATATTATGGTAAATTCTATAATGTTGGGTAGAATGAAAAAAGACCGCTTCTTGAGCGATCTTCTTTCTCATTTAAGATTGCCAGGCATTGCTGTATTACTCTTGTTCTTCTGTCTTTAAGTGGCTAGTATATTTCCAGGCTTCATGAACGTCTCCGTTCTTTTTTGTATCCACGACATAAGAGCCGTTGCTGTACCTGTCAGTGTTTCTTAAAATGCTGGTTTCTATATGTGTAACTTCTTCATTTTCAGTTTGCACTGCAATTACATCGTTTGTTTCAAACTTTTCTAATCCTACCACTTGATGGGGCTTAGATTTTAACTCTCGTAACATGACAAGGCCCCGTTTTGCCCGCGTAGAGGTTTCGAACTCCTGGATAGGCATCTTCTTCATGGACCCTCTTTGCGTAATAAGTCCAATTACTGCCTGTTCCTTTTTTGACGGATCAAATGTTAATCCGTTAATTACTTCATCTCCATCTTTCAGGTTTATTCCTTTGACCCCGGCAGCACGCTGTCCAACTAAACTAATTTCTGATTCATGGAAACGAAGTCCGTAACCAAGTTTTGTTCCTATAAAGACTTCTTCGTTTCCATTGGTCATTTCTACGTTCACGACTTCATCATTTTCTTTCACCTTAACTGCAACAAGGGCCTTGGAGTATCTCTGGGCCTGATATGCCTGCAGGCTTGTTTTCTTGGCCATTCCGTTTTTTGTAAAGAATAATAAATTGCTGTCTTCTGTAAATTCTTTCACAGCTATTGCTTTAAGCAATTCATCTTCCCGGTCAAGCTGGACAATATTGCCGACATGCTGGCCGTTATCTTTCCAGCGAATATCAGGTAATTCATGAATCGGCATATACAAATAATGCCCCTTCTTTGTAAATAGTAAAAGGGTGTCTGTAGTGTTTAATTCATTAAAGTAAATAAGATCGTCTGTTTCCTTCATTCCAGGGCGTTCATTTTTAGAGGAAGAATAGGATCTGAGACTTGTGCGCTTTACGTACCCTTCCTTTGTTACTGAGACGATGACATCTTCTGAAGGGACCATAACTTCTAAGTCGATTTTTAACTCCTGGATTTTCTCTTCTATGACCGTTCTCCGTTCGTCTCCATAGGTCTTTTTGATCTTCTTTAAATCTTTCTTTATGACAGCAAAAAGATTCTTTTCACTGGATAGAATCTTTTCGAGCTTTTCAATTTCTTTAGCAAGCTCATTTGATTCGCTTTCTAAGGTTGTAATATCCGTGTTCGTTAAACGATAAAGCTGGAGCGTCACAATTGCTTCTGCTTGTGGTTCTGAAAATTCAAAGCGGCTGATAAGGTTGTTTTTTGCGTCTTTTTTATCCTTAGAGCTTCGGATGGTTTCGATTACTTCATCGAGAATGGAAATAGCTTTCTTTAATCCTTCTACGATATGCTGTCTTTCTTTTGCTTTCCGCAGATCATGTCTGGATCTGTTTGTAACTACTTCTTTTTGATGAGTGATATAAGAGTGAAGTAGCTGTTTAAGGCCAAGAAGCTGAGGTGTCCTGTTATGAATAGCGACCATATTAAAATTATAAGTAACCTGTAGATCAGTGTTTTTGTACAAGTAGTTTAAAATACCCTCAGCGTCTGCTTCTTTTTTCACTTCAATAACAATTCGAAGTCCTGTCCGGTCGGTATCATCACGGACTTCAGCTATTCCTTCCACTTTCTTATCAAATCGAAGCTCATCCATTTTCTTTACAAGATTTGCTTTCACGACCTCATAAGGAACTTCGGTAATGACAATTTGCTGCTTTCCGCCGCGAATATCCTCAATATCTGTTTTAGCCCGGACAACCACTTTCCCTTTACCTGTTTCGTAGGCTTTTCTAATTCCATCTACCCCTTGCACAATACCTCCAGTAGGAAAATCAGGCCCACGTAAAACAGTCATTAAGTCTTGCACTGTGCAATCCGGATCATCGATCTGCATGATTGCAGCATCTATAACTTCGTTTAGATTATGTGGTGGAATGTCTGTGGCATACCCAGACGAGATTCCCGTTGAGCCATTTACAAGCAAATTAGGATACATAGCTGGTAGGACTACCGGCTCTTCCTGTGTGTCATCGAAATTTGGAATGAATTCTACAGTCTCTTTCTCGATATCCTGCAAAAGCTCCTTGGCAATAGAAGATAATCTGGCTTCCGTATAACGCATAGCTGCCGGTGGATCACCATCAATGGAACCATTATTCCCATGCATTTCAATTAAAAGATTACGCACTTTCCACTCTTGGCTCATTCTTACCATAGCCTCATAAACAGAACTATCACCATGAGGATGATAGTTCCCGATTACGTTCCCTACGGTTTTTGCTGCTTTTCTGAAAGGCTTATCCGACGTATTGCCATCTTTAAGCATGGCATATAATATCCGGCGCTGAACGGGCTTAAGCCCGTCTCTGGCGTCGGGAAGAGCTCGTTCTTGGATAATATATTTGCTGTAACGTCCAAAGCGGTCTCCTAGCACATCTTCTAGTGGAAGGTCTAAATATTTTTCTGTTTCTCCCAAGGTTACTCCTCCTCTACGACAAATAAGTTCTCATTTTCTAAGATGCTGTCATCCTCTTCCATACCAAATTCTACATGGGATTCAATCCACTTTCTTCGTGGTTCTACTTTATCTCCCATCAAGGTGGATACCCGTTTATCTGCTCTGGCAAGGTCATCTACTGTCACTCGAATAAGGGTTCGTGACTCTGGGTTCATCGTAGTTTCCCAAAGCTGTGTTGCGTCCATTTCGCCAAGCCCCTTATAACGCTGGATCGTATAACCTCTGCCAATCTTTTTTATCGCACTTTGAAGACCGTCTTCATCCCAGGCATATTCAACTTTTTCCTTTTTTCCCGTCCCTTTGCTTACTTTATATAAAGGAGGCAGTGCAATGTAAACTTTTCCAGCCTCAACGAGTGGAGTCATATACCGATAGAAGAATGTTAGAAGGAGTACTTGGATATGAGCTCCGTCAGTGTCGGCGTCAGTCATGATAACAACTTTTTCATAATTGCTGTCTTCTATAGCAAATTCTGTCCCTACCCCTGCACCGATTGCATAAATAATGGTACGGATCTCTTCATTTTTCATTATGTCCTCAAGCTTTGCCTTCTCTGTATTGATCACTTTCCCCCTTAGCGGCAGGACTGCCTGGAATTTCCGGTCTCTGCCTTGCTTCGCTGAGCCTCCGGCAGAATCCCCCTCTACCAGATACAGTTCATTCTTAGCTGCATTCTTTGATTGTGCTGGGGTGAGCTTTCCGCTTAAGAGCACATCTTTCTTTCTGCTTTTCTTTCCGCTCCTGGCTTCTTCTCTTGCCTTTTTGGCAGCTTCCCGAGCTTGAGCGGCTTTAATAGCTTTCTTGATTAGCATCGAGCTTGTTTCAGGGTTTTCTTCAAAAAAGTAAGTTAACTTTTCGGAAACAATCGCATCTACTGCAGATCGTGCTTCCGGAGTACCTAACTTTCCTTTTGTCTGTCCTTCAAACTGGAGCTTTTCTTCAGGTACACGGATAGATATCACGGCAGTAAATCCTTCCCGGATATCAGACCCATCAAGATTCTTATCTTTTTCTTTCAGGAAATTCATTTTCCGCCCATATTCGTTAATAGCTCTTGTCATAGCTGTTTTGGCGCCAGACTCATGTGTGCCTCCATCCTTTGTTCGAACATTATTTACAAAGGAAAGAATGTTTTCGGTATATCCATCGTTAAACTGAAATGCAAATTCTATATCAATGTCTTGATTGGCCCCATCAAAAAACACAACAGGATGCAGTGATTCCTTGTCCTCATTTAAATAATCCACAAAAGCTTGAATCCCTGTATCATAAGAAAAAGAATCCGATTGTTCTTTTCCTTCTCTTTTATCAACAAGCTGTATGGTTACTCCATTTAATAAAAAGGCAGCTTCACGAAGTCTTTCTGCCAGCACCTCATAGTTAAACGTAGTGGTTCCAAACATAACAGGATCAGGCTTAAATTGAATAACCGTTCCAGTCTTTTTTGTTTTGCCTGTCTTTTCTAAGGTTGTGACCGCTTTCCCGCCATTCGCAAATTCCTGCTTAAATATGGTGCCGTCCCGATGAATTGTGACGGTCAACCATTCTGAAAGAGCATTAACAACAGAAGCTCCAACCCCATGAAGCCCGCCGGAAGTCGCATAGCCTCCCTGGCCAAACTTTCCGCCGGCATGGAGCACCGTAAAGATGACTTCAGGCGTTGGTTTACCCATTTTATGCATTCCTGTCGGCATCCCCCGGCCCTCATCCCGGACAGTAATGCTGTTATCTTTATTTATAATTACTTCTATTTGATCGCCAAAGCCCCCAAGAGCTTCATCGACAGCGTTATCAACAATTTCGAAAACCAGATGGTGAAGCCCCCGGCTGTCAGTACTTCCTATATACATTCCAGGTCTTTTTCTAACAGCTTCCAACCCTTCTAGTACTTGTATGGCATCATCGTTATAATCAAAAGCTTGTTTCGGTGCCAATTGTTTAATCCCCTTTCTGCATGAAACACTTTCCATCTCTCACTATAACATATCACAAGAGAACATACGTTTCTATCTCTTTACGTAAGTAACTATACAATATTCCTTATTTTATACCATTTTCCCCGATTTCCATAATTCTTTATAAAAAATATGAAATATTACTTGTGAAAACTCCACTTACTTGGGTACTAGGTATAGGATCTCTTTTACCATTTTACATGTATTTCGGCAAAAGATTACTAAAGTGGTGATTTTATAATAATTAGGGAGGGATTCAAATGGACGATGAAAGCACGATGAATGACCATGCGTGATTTCATTATAAAATGAAAGCTTGGTTGCCAGCAGTGTAGTGGGGGGGGGGCACTTTTAGGCGGTTTGCTGGGAGGCCAGTTTTGGGGCATGCAGGATACAGCCCAGGAAACTGATACACAAACCAATGATGATCAAGCGCATGATCACGCTCCGGCCAATGACTATACAGAAGCAAGAATGTTATTTAAACGTCAGGAAGACTTTCATGTGATGAGTGCAGCGGCTGAAAGAATTTTTCCGGAAGATGACCGTGGCCCTGGCGCAATTACATTAGGAGTACCTTATTATATTGACAAACAATTAGCCGGCTCATACGGACGGAACCCAAGGGAGTACATGCCGGGCCCTTTTGCTAAAGGTGTTGTAACCCAGGGCTTTCAAAGCGGGATACACCGTCAGAACATTTTCCTGCAGGGCATCAGCAGAATGCAAAGCATAAGCCGAAACAACTTCAACGAGGCTTTTTGGATTTAGAGGAAGAACAGCAAATCAACATACTTAAATAGACTTCTCTTTTTTCCCTTGAACACCGGTACTTAAAGAGAAGCCTTAGCTTTTTTATCGTGTAATGGCATGCTCTACTTTAATGCAGCGATCCATGACTACTTTCATACCTGCTTCTTTTGCTATTTGGTAGGCTTCATCGTTTTCCAAACCAAGCTGTGCCCAAAATACGTCTGCATCTATGCTTGCTGCTTCTCTGGCTACTTCAGGTAAGTGTTCACTACGTCTAAATACATTAACAATATCGATATGACCATCGATATCTTCTAAAGAATTGACTGCCTTCACACCTAGAACTTCTTCTGCGTTAGGGTTCACGGGTATAATCTCATATCCTTCTTCCTGCATGACTTTACTTACTTCATAAGAAGTTTTTTCAGGTTTCTCGGATAATCCTACAACCGCTATGCGTTTAGCATGATCGAAAATTTCTTTAATTTCTTCTTTTGTTGGTTGCTCATAAGCCATTAATATATTCCTCCTTCTTAATATTTCCAATAAGTACTCTTTGTCTGTTTTCCCTTTTTATTTATTAATTAATCAAGTTTTGAATATATATATTACGGTATGTGAAATTTTGGAAATAATAACATAAACGATGAAATGAAACACAACCTAACAAAATTAGATGATTGTTAAAACAAGACCTGATAGTAAAGTAAGGCTGAAGACCCATCAGGGTAATAGTCCAATTTAGATTACATGTAGAAAAATCCGAGTAATACATAAAGGGGCTGCCTCAAAACTCTTACTTTTGAAATCACCCCTTTTGGATAGGCACGGTGTGTATTATCTTTATATGAAAACTATTCTATTTTTGTCACGATAATATGATAAAACCTCCACGAAATTCTGTAGTCCCTTAAAACCTACTTTTATCTCAGCGTGAAAATGGATAAGGTTTCATAAACTAACTTCCTTACGCAAAGATTTAATACTTGCCTGCAACATATTATATTACCTTTATAACATGATTCCCGATTGGCCTGCCTACCGGAGACCTTCTTCATTTTCGATTAGGAAATGGACTCCTGCATATAACCTTGATTGAGCGATATTATTTATTTTATAATAGCAACTATTTAAAAAGTAATAAGGAGTACTCACCTGAAAATAAGAAAAGGCACTCACCTATGATGGCAAGTCCCTTCTCTATTAGCAGGATTGGTCCAAGATCCTTCATTAATTATCTTAAAACTTGCCTGCATTGATTGGCAATCGAACGGATACCAGCGTACCGCCTTCCGGGTGATTTTCAATATCCAGACAACCCTGGTGTTCTTTAATAATGGTTTTACATATCGATAAACCAAGACCTGTCCCTTCCTCTTTTGTAGAGAAAAATGGATCACCAATTTTATTTACCAAAGAAAGGGGGATTCCCCTGCCGTTATCTTTTACAAAGACGGTAACCCAGTTGTTATCGGCAGTAAGTTCTATATCTACTTTTCCATTCTCATCGATTGCTTCAATGGCGTTCTTAAAAATATTAAGAAAAACCTGTTTCATTTGAGATGGGTCTAAATATATGGAGGGTGATTCAGTTCCTGCCAGTAAGTTAAATTCAATATTGTGCAGGTGGAATTCACTTTCCATGAAATACATTGTCTGCCGCAGCAATTCATAAGGAGAGATTTTTTCTTTTTTCGGTGCACTAGGCTGTGTTGTAAGCAAAAAGTCACTGACCAGCTTGTTCAAGCGGTTAAGCTCCTCAATTACTATTTCATGATAATGAGCCATTTCCTTGTTGTCGGCAAACAACAGCTCAATAAATCCTTTAATTGTCTGCATAGGGTTACGAATTTCATGAGCCAGACCTGCTGCCAACTTCCCAACCATCGCCTGCTTGTCTAAAAGCTTCATTTTGTCCTCAATAACTGGCAGAGTAACCTGCTGCTCTTGAGAGATCACCGAGGATAATACGTTAGCAAGCCTTTTTACACTCTCAATTTCTTTTTCTGTAAAATCATATGGTTCCGTGTCACTTGCACAGAGCGTGCCAAACAGCTCACCATTCTCCAAAATAATCGGAACCCCTAAATAAGAAGCCAGCGAAATGCTTTCTAGGTCTTCTTTAACATGGGCTGCCCGCTCGTCAGTTTGTATATTATTTATGATAAGTGGTTCCCGACCACTACAAGAAATAATATGTCATAAGGATTTTTCAAGAGGCAGAACCATTCCTTGAGAAATACTGCAGCTCTGGTTTGTACTTGTATGAAGCACCCGGAGAACTGAAAAGTCACTTTCTAATGATCCTATAAAAAAGGTCTTCGTATCCACTAATTCGCTTGCTATTTGCAAGATATCTGTCATCACTGAATTTTTAACATCTATGCTCATAAAGAGCTAACCCCCATAGCAATTATTCATTTTAACTAAAAGTTTTCCAAACCTTTAACATCTATTTTATACTATAGCACTAAACAAAAAAATCTTTATACTTACATATTTTATTTTCTAGCTTTTATTAATTCAATGGTCTTTTTTTCCTTCTACATGAAAAGGCTGACCCTATTGGTCAGCCTTACTTGTTAGGAGTTATCTTCTTCTTCCATTTCCTCTTCTTCATCTAGGTCAATGTCTAGATCATCATCTACTTCTTGATCTGTATCATCTAATTCAGCATCTACATCTGGTCTGCAATGCTTTCATCTTCTTCATACTTGTAGTAGCTGTCTTACCGACTGAATGACGGACTGGATCATTAGAATTTATACAGTTCTTTATATTTATCTGTTAGATAAGATAATAAATGATCTGGATTAATTCCTTCTCCAGTTGTATCTTTTAGAATTTCTACGGGTTTCTTCAACGAACCATGCTGATGGACATGCTTTGTCATCCAGTCTTTGATCGGAGAAAGCTCACCTTCACGAAGAAGGTTATCAAAGTCAGGAAGATCACGATCTAACGACTTCTTCAGCTGGGCTGCATAAATGTAACCAAGAGCATAGGAAGGGAAATAACCAAACGCTCCAAAAGACCAATGAACGTCCTGCAAGACTCCTACTCCGTCATGGGGAGGAGTCACGCCAAGAAACTCCTGCATTTTGTCATTCCAGATGGCAGGAAGATCTTTGACTTGAATATCTCCGGTAATTAAACCTTTTTCAATTTCATATCGAAGAATAATATGAAGAGCATACGTCATCTCATCGGCTTCAATTCGAATTAAAGAAGGCTTTGCTTCATTGATCGCTTTGTAGAAAGCATCAATGCTCACATTGTCGAATTGACCATTTGAGTATGACTTAAGCAAATCGTAATTGTTTTCCCAAAAAGCATAATTCCTGCCTACAAAATTTTCGTAAAACAAAGACTGAGATTCATGAATACCCATAGAGGTCCCGTCACTTAAGACTGTACCTTCAAGATCAGTTGATATATTTTGCTCATAAAGAGCATGGCCGCCTTCATGGATGGTACCAAACACAGCTGTTCTGAAGTCTTTTTCATCGTACTTCGTTGTCACTCTGACATCATTGGTGTTAAGGCCAATGGCAAACGGATGTACTGTTTCATCTAAACGACCTGCTTGAAAGTCATAGTTCATTTTTTTAAGTATTTCAAGACTGAATGCCCGCTGCTTTTCTTTTGGAAAATGCTCAAATAAAAACCCTGTTTTCGGTTTGTTTTCGGACTCTTTTACCCCCTTGACTAAAGGGATCAGACCCTCTCTAACCTTACCAAATACATCATCCAGAATATCCACGGTTACGCCAGGTTCATAGTCATCTAATAACGTATTATATGGATGACCTTCATAGCCCCAGTAATTAACAAACTTTCGCTTGAATTCGACTAGCTTTTCTAGATTGGGACGGAAGGTTTCAAAATCAGCTTCTCCTTTAGCCTGTTCCCACTGTGCTTCTGATTTAGATTTTAAAATGTTATATTCTCTATACTCCTCTTCTGGAACCTTTTTAAAGCGGTCATATTCTTTCTTAAGCTCCTCTGCTGATTTCCTTGTAATTTCTGAGACTTGCGACCTGCCCTCTTCACTTAGAACAGCTTCTAAATGCTGGCCCATTTCATTTGAGGTTGTAAGTTTAAATACCTCTGTAGATAAATAGCCGAGAGCCTCTGATCTTTGATTGATCCCTTTTTTAGGGGCACCAGTTCTGGCATCCCAATTCATTAAGCCAATTGCTTGACGATAAGCTGTCATTTTCCTCATCAGCTCATGAAGCTGCTGTTCACTTTGTTTTACGTCAGACATTCATAAAACCCCTTCTTGTTATGTAGTAAAAGCATTTGTTTCGACTATAGAAATGTAACGTTTATTATAGTGGATATTATATGTCATGTTAAGCAAAACCATTTGTATCTTTTGATGTTTTCTTTGACTCGTGTTATAAACGTAAAGAAGGAGGCATCTCTATGGACTTTACAATTTCTTCTGAAGCTGCCAAACATTACAAAAAAGAAATGGAATTAAAAGAGGGAGATGCTGTCAGGCTGTTTGTAAGAGTAGGAGGAGTGGGTTCAGGAGGATTTTCCATTGGTGTAGCAAAAGATATACCATCTCCAGGATCCTTTCAGGTAACCAAGGAAGGAATTACGTTCTTTGTCACTGAAGAAGACCAATGGTATGTCGATGGCATGACCATTTCCTATGAACCTGGCATTGACTATTTCCATTTCGAAAACCCAAAAATAAAAGATGTAATTAACCCTGAGTAAGGCACAGCAGCCAAACTCAGGGTTCTTTATGTCTCTGTATGTGAAGGCGGGACTCTTCATTTCATTAGTAATATCAAAAGATTAGAAGGATTCTCCCTCTCTTTCCACAATTAAGGATGTACCCTGGCCACCGCCAATACACAGGGTTGCTAAGCCTGTCCTGGCGTTCCGCCGTTTCATTTCATATAGTAAGGTTGTCAGCACGCGTGCACCTGAAGCACCAATCGGATGGCCGAGAGCGATCGCTCCACCGTTTACATTTACTTTCTCTTTATTCAGTCCTAAATCTTTCACCACTGCCAGCGACTGAGCCGCAAATGCCTCATTAGCTTCTATAAGGTCCAGATCATCAACCTTAAGTCCTGCTCGCTTTAACGCCTGTTCAGAAGCAGGTACAGGACCATAGCCCATGATTTTAGGATCCAGGGCAGCGCTTCCATAAGATTTAATTGTGGCTAACGGTACCACTCCCAGCTCTTCGGCTTTTTCCTTTGCCATAACAATGAGCATAGCCGCTCCGTCGTTAATCCCCGATGCATTTCCGGCTGTCACTGTTCCTTCTTTTTTAAAGGCCGGCTTAAGTTTAGCGAGCTTTTCTATCGTCATACCAGGTTTAGGAAATTCATCTTTGTCAATAACCAAAGGGGCTCCTTTTCTTTGCGGAACAGAAACCGGTGTGATTTCCTCAGCAAATAACCCTTCCTGTTGAGCTCTCTCTGCCCTTCTTTGGCTCTCAAGGGCAAATTCATCCTGCTCTTCTCGGGTAAAGCTCCACTGCTCAGCAATATTTTCCGCAGTAATTCCCATGTGGATGCCATGAAATTTATCCATCAGCCCGTCATTAAGCATGGTATCTATCATTTTTGCATCCCCCATCCGCTGGCCCCAACGGGCAGAAGGAACGACATACGGAGCATTGCTCATACTTTCTACTCCACCGGCAAGCACGACGTCAGCATCCCCTAACGAAATAAACTGGGCAGCCATGCTTACCGTACGCAAACCTGAACCGCATAATTTATTAATAGTTACAGCAGGCGTAGTATCAGGCAGGCCAGAATATATTCCAACCTGACGGGCAACGTTTTGACCAAGACCTGCGGATAAAATGTTCCCAACTAAAACCTCATCAATGTCTGATGGTTGTATTCCCGCTCTCTCAATCGCGCTCTTAGCAGCTGCCACACCCAAATCTACTGCATTGACGGAAGATAAGCTTCCCCCATAGCTGCCAATCGGTGTTCGTGCAGCACTTGCAATCACTACTTCTCTCATTAGTAGATTCCTCCCCCAAGTAGTATAATCGTTCTCAGCGAATCTTTTCTTTAACACCAGATTTCTATCATTTTTCGATATTCGCTTCCATTACTCCTCTATTTTTGCTTGAGAAGAAACCCATGAACGCATCACTTTCCTGTTACTTGCAGAATGATCATCAAGCTAAGAATAAGTGAACTGTATGATACGTTAGTCTAGTGTTGTTTTTCATAAAGAGGCTGGAAACGGATCTTACCCTCGGTGATTCTTTCTGCCCCCGGGTCTCTGAGGGGGGCGGAAACGTGTAGTTTCAGAGAAAAATCCTTTAAATAACGAGATTCATTTTACATATGTATCTATACTCTTTGACAAAGCTTCCTCTTCTTCAAACATGGTACGGTATAGATCCCTTTTACCTTTAATGTACGAATGTCTCCTTGTTCATCAAAAAAGCGCGAAGAACATCTCCGCGCCTAACAAATATATTTTATTTCTTTTTCGCTTCTTTAAGCTGATGGTCGATATTTTCAAGCAATTCTTCGGAAACCTCTAGAAAATGAGAATCTACCCCTGTCTGGTGAGTAAAGGCTTGTTGATATTGTTGTTTGGCAAACCTGACTGCATTGGACGCAGCTTCGAGCTGATCTTCATCGAGACTCTCGGTGGCATGACCCACTGCACGTTCCGCTGCCTTAATCGACATTTTCACTTGCATTAAATCATTATATTGATTTTCGTCATATGATCGAGTCAATGAGAAGCCCCCTTCGCAAGTAAAAGAATATACCTACAGCATATCCAGAGAGCTCATCATTTATTCCAACGAATCAAAACGAATTCCTTAAACAGTTGCATGCTAAATGGTACAATGGAAGAAGATAAATGACAAAGGAATGATTATTTGTGGGTATCCCAAAACCACTTGTGCAGACAAACCAAGCGTTTATTGTTATCACAGTTCTTCTTTCTCTTATTTTTTCAATATGGATTCTTTTTCTCCCGTTCATAAACGGAATGGTTAGTTTGATTGCAAATTCAAACCCCGTCATCAGGCTGGGCAGAAATTTTTTAAAGAAAAAGCCGAGCCAGTATGTGTTGGAGGACCCTGAGCAGCAGCGTTTTAACCAATGGATTGCCACAATCTGCTTAGGATTATCTCTGCTTTTGTATTTTCTCGGTTTCCCTGCCATCAGCATCGCATTTTCTGTTATGGTTCTTCTGGCAGCAGGCATCGCTTTAACGGGCTATTGTATCGGATGCACAATAAGATACCGTTACATGATGTGGAAATATAAAAGACAGCAGACATAACACCGATCGGAAACCTATCATTTTCATCCAACTCGTTATCGGCAGCCGCTCAAAAGCGACTGCCGATAATTTTGTACCCTGTTCTACTCTATTGGCCATATCCCTTTAGAAGTTGTCCCAAAAAAAGGCTGTTGAGCAAATTCTCAACAGCCTTTTCATATCATGCGTGTTATCGCCTTGGCGGCTTTGGTCCCCAATACTGATAGTATTGGGTTTTAATATTTCCGTTATAAAGCTTTCTTCGCTTCGTGGCATTTTTTCCGTATAAATTTTCAAAGCCTTCATGGGAAGTAATGACATATATAGACCACGTTTCAAGAGCAGAAAAAGTCCTGCCCATATCCTTATACATCTCTTCTACCGCTTTCTTTTCCCCTAGCCGTTCACCATACGGCGGATTACAGATGAGCGTGCCGTACTCCTTCTTTGAGGTAAAATCCTTTACCTGCATCTGCTTGTACTGAATCAATCCATGAAGACCTGCCTCCATCGTATTATCCTTTGCCAGCTCAATCATTTTAGGGTCTAAGTCACTTCCCTGGATATCCAAAGGCTGGTCATAATTCGCAAGATCCTCAGCTTCTTCTCTTGCTTTTTCCCAATTTTCCTTGCCAACCCATTCCCAGCTTTCAGCGGCAAACTCTCTGTTAAACCCAGGGGCTATATTTTGGCCGATCAGTGCCGCTTCAATAGGTAAAGTGCCAGACCCGCAGAAAGGATCAGCAAAAGGTTTGTCCGGGGTCCAATGGGTAAGCTTGATTAAGCCTGCAGCCAGTGTTTCTTTAAGTGGTGCTTTACTGTGTAATGGTCTATATCCCCGGCGGTGCAGCCCCTCTCCAGAGCTGTCGATTGTCAGCACAGCTGTATCTTTATGAAGAGCAACTTCAATGCGGAAAAACGGGCCATCTTCTTTAAACCAGCTTGTTTTATAAGTTTCCTTCAAGCGCTCAACGACTGCCTTTTTTACGATCGACTGACAATCTGGAACACTATAGAGCTTTGATTTCACCGAACGACCGATTACGGGAAACTCGGCATTTTCAGGAAGAAACTGTTCCCATGGCACACTTTTGGTTCCTTGGAATAATTCTTCAAAGGAAGTGGCTTTGAACTCAGCTAGCTGGACTTTGACGCGATCAGCTGTACGAAGCCATAAATTTGCACGACATAGAGCGAGGGGATCAGCCGTAAAAGTCACCTTTCCGTTCTCAACTTCAACATTTTCATAACCTAGGTCTTTCACTTCTTGGGCGACCAGAGCTTCCAGTCCCATTGTTGCTGTAGCGACTAATGTAATCTTGTTCATATTATTTCTCCTTACACGACTCAAATTAACTAGACTCTTACTATACATGGTTCTCTTTAGCACATCCAGTCAAACTTTACCATAAACAAAGGGAAAGGGAAAATGATCATGCAATACTGTTTTGTTTCTTTTTAAGAACATGTACATCATTTCCATTTATTTCCTTTTATGACAGATTTCAATGTGGCTGCTGTTTGAAAGATAATAAAAAAGAGTATTGGAAATCCTGCCACTGTAGCCATTTGTTTTACTGCTTCAATGCCTGTGATTTCCCCGCCAGTACCTGCTGTGATTGTTAAAAGAGCCAAAGTCCCAAGGAGGACTCCCCAGTACACTTTCATTGTGGCAGGAGGTTCAGGGTGGTCAATGGAATAGCCTTTGGTTGTAAGAGATGAAACAGTAGTTGTTAAAGAGTCCGCAAGTGTTGTAAAGGAAATAAAGATAGAAACCAGCATAAGAATACTAATGATTACTGTGAAAGGAAGGGATTCCAAGAATACAAATAAGGATAGTTCAAGCCCTCCTTCTTCATTTGAAATCATTTCCCAAAGCTGTCCTTCTCCCTGCCAATCATAAAAAATGGACGCTCCTCCAAATACCCAAAACCAAAGCATACCAAATCCTGCAGGCAGCAAAAGATTAAACAGCACAAATTCTCTTATGGTTCTTCCATAGGCAAGCCTTGCAAGAAACATACCGATAATTGGAGCATAAGCCAACCAGATGGACCAATGAAAAATCGGCCACCACCTCGGCCATTCTGAACCTTCCATCGGGCTTGTCCATAAAAATCGTTCTGGAAGCCCGCTTAAAAAAGCTCCGGTGCCCTGAACACCCAAATTCAGAATAAAGGTCGTGGGTCCCGCTACAAAAACAAAAATGAGCAAGAACAAAAAGACTTTGGCATTTTGGTCTGCCAGGAACCGTATCCCTTTTTTCAGTCCTGTATAACTTGAAATAATATAGGCAGCTGTTATGACAACAATCAGGATGCTCCACAGCAATACCCCTGTCTGAATGCCAAAAATATATTCCATTCCGCTTCCTATCTGAAGAACTCCTTCACCAAGAACTGCGGCCATTCCGCCTGCAATTCCAAAGATACACAAAATATCTACAATCGTCCCTCCTGTGCCCAGGGCTTTTTTACCTAGAAAGGGATAAAGGGTGGCACTGATTGTATAAGGAAGCTTAAGATTGTAATGGCTGTAGGCGACTGCAATTCCTGCTATGACATACACAGAGTACGGTGCTAGTGTCCAATGGGCAAGATTGGAAGCTATCGAAAAAACAGCCGCTTCTTCAGTGAAAGGCTCGATTCCCAGCACTTGTGGAGGGTCACTGAAATGTGTGATCGGCTCGGCAAGCCCCCAAAATAAAATCCCTACCCCAATACCAGCTGTTAGAGAAATTGCAAACCACTGCCATTTGGTAATAAACGGGTCTGCCTCTTTTCCGCCAAATCTGATATTTCCATATTTTGAAAACCCAAGGTATAAACAAATAAATATTAATAGAAACACCGTCAGATTAAACAGCCAGCCAAAATGAATAAAGGCAAAATCTACAATAATTGTCTGCCATTCATAAAAGGAAGAAGGCCTCAATGCGCCAAGAATTACAGTAAAAACAAGGATAATTGAGGTGGGAAGAAAAACAGGCCAATGTATTTTATTTTTCATTATTGTTCTCTCCTATGTAAATATCTATCAAGGTACATATCTTACTCTGAAGCAGTTAAGCTTCCATAAAGAAAAGAAAAGGGCCTGCTAAGAAGCCCTTTTTTTACATCACTTGACCTATTGTCCGTCTTTGGCAAGACGGAATCCGCTGAACTGCCACCTTTTTTCCGGAGGGAAAAAGTTTCTGTATGTCAAACGAATGTGGGAGGCAGGGGTCGCACAAGAGCCTCCTCTTAACACCATTTTATTACTCATAAACTTTGCATTATATTCTCCTAATGCACCCTCCAAAGGGCTGCTTTTTGGATACTGGGTATAAGGGCTTCTTGTCCATTCCCACACATCTCCAAACTCTTTTCCACTTTCCTTCTCTCCAAAAGATGAGGGGTGAAGCAGTCCAGATTCTAAAAAGTTGCCTTCATAGTCGTTATTTCTGAAAGCCCATTCCCACTCCTGTTCTGTCGGAAGTCTGTACCCTGCCCACCTTGCGTAGGCGTCTGCTTCGAAATAGCTGATATGGGCGACAGGCTCACTTGGGTTCACGCTCTCTACTCCTCGGACCGTATACGTACGCCATAATCCCTCTTCTTTTCGCCAATAAAGGGGGGCCTTCCAGTCATTTGTTCGTACTAGATCCCATCCTTCTGCAAGCCAGAGTTCAGGTCGCTCATATCCTCTGTCCTCTATAAACTCCATAAATTCTTTGTTTGATACAGGGCGGGATGCAATAGAAAAAGCATGCTGCCAATGTTTATGGACAGGCCTTTCATTATCAAAGGAAAAATCTTTGTTATTCGTGCCGATTTCACTTATTCCTTCTTCAAAGCTGTGCCATTTTATTGGCGGAAGAATTGATGCAGGTCTCTTCTGCGTCTCTTCCTGTAAGTATGGGTACTCCAGCGGGTGAATAGAATAATTATATTTTATATCTGTTACCAGTAATTCTTGGTGCTGCTGTTCATGATTGATCCCTATAATCATTAATTCCTTTATTTTATCTGGTAAAATTTCCTCGGTGGTCAACATCTCTATAATTGCTCTATCAACATAATTTCGGTATTTTACGATTTCTTGTACGGTTGGCCTTGAGAGAAGCCCCCTTTGGGGTTTTGGAAATGGGGTGCCGAGCGATTCATAGTATGAGTTAAACAACCGGTGATAATTTTTTGAAAAGACTTTGTACTCCCTTTTATAGGCAGTTAAAATCATCTGCTCAAAAAACCAGGTCGTATGGGCAAGATGCCATTTTGGGGGACTCACATCTTCATGGGACTGAATAACAAAATCTTCAATTTCAAGAGGCCTTACAAGATTCATTGTTTCTTTTCGGGTTTTAGTATATTTATCTATAAGGGTGCTAACTTCACTGGTCATAAATACTTGTTTCGTACTCATATAGACCTCCTTGCTTGTTTATTTTAATAAATAATGGTCTATACCCTTCCTCAGATTTTCTATAACCTTTCCTTCCTGATTGAAGCAAAAGGATTAAAGTAGTTATGAAAAGGGAAAACCCTTGTTAAATAAGACGTGTGGGGTGTTAATCGTGAGTAAAGAACAAATAAGACAGTTGGACGGTTCCGGCAGAATCGTCATACCTAAAGAAATTAGAGAAGAATTAGAACTAAATGACCAGCCGCTTCGTATAAAAGAAGATAAAAGGCGAATATCAGTAATAAAAACAAATTTAGAAGAAACGGAAGAAAAGCACGTAAAAACCCTTGATGATGAAGGACGTCTCCTTCTCCCAAGCGATCTAAGAGATTATATTGGGTGGCAAAAAGGCGTAGAAATAACATTTTCAACAGACAAGGATACAGTGATTCTCCAGGAGGCCAATGAACAATGTATTATATGCGGGCGCAGCGATGCCTACCTCTATCCAGTAAAACAGCGCCTGCTATGTGAAGAATGTCTGGTAATGGGAAATCAGGAAGCGATAGAAGCATGGAAGACAAACCTTAACCCAATCTTTGAGAATTACTTTGATCATTGTCACGATAGTATAGGAAATGAAGAAAATCGCAAACACATTCTTCAGGCAAGAATGGACGGAAGACGCTTGAAGACAGTCTTGGAATTTATAGGCGTAGATGAAGACAATGAGCTTCTTGAGCAAATTAAAAAGTCTTATCAGTTATTAGGAGATGTAGGGAAGTATGATGTCTTTGTTACAGACCTGGAAAAAATGAATGAAAACAAGGAAGAAAGTGATGAGGACATTCCTGAGGTTTATGAAGAGTTAACTTCTTTCGCGCAAAATAAGCGTAATGAATCTCAAGAAAAACTGAATAAAAAACTTCCAAAAACAGTAAATAATGACTTAAAGAAACAGTGGGAAACATTTCTGAATGAAGGTCTTCCTGAGTATGTAAGAGGAATCGATACTAATGAGAAACTTAAAGAGGAAGAAGATAAGTTCCACAAAAAACTTGAAGAATATAAAAAAGCGAAAGAAGAAGACGCTTCTTTAGAAAATGGCCTGCCAGTGATTAAAGGCGTATATGTGCAAGCAAAGCATTTGCGTTCTTTATACACTTTTCTTAATAAAATGAAAGATGGAGAGTATGAAGACAAAGTAAACGAATATGAGGAAATACAAAAAGAATTTGGAAAGATCATCAGCCTTCGTGACAGACTTGACCGTATCGATAAAGCGAGAAAGAAAGCTAAACTGTCAAAGAGTAAAGTAAAAGAAATTAAAAAAGAAATTAAAGGGGATTTGGAAAAGGAATTAAATGAAGTTTCGGGGTAAATAAGAATATCTGTTTAAGATGACATTAAGGCTTTGCTATATGCTTCTTGTGCTGACTTCCCTATTCCGTTTCCTTTTCTGATAGAGAGTTTGTTGTCTGGAGCTTTTCATGCCCATTCATTACGCCATTATTTATCCTTCCTCTAACTAAAAAGGATGAGCAGCTGCTCATCCTTTTTTACGTATTTCCAACAGCGGGAATAGGGAATTGTTGAAACATACGAGCAAAGTGAATCAGGTTATACGACATCATTTTTGTGTTTTTCTTCGTGAATTCACTGTCTTGTCCGGCTTCCATATAAGACGGTCCCGGCCCCGCTTCTCCAACCCAATAAGCAAGGGAATTAGGAGGGATCGTAAAGCCGATATTCGCCATTCCAAATAAAATGGACTTACCCGCTTCTTTTGCTCCGTCTTCATTTCCAGTTACTAAGCACCCAAATACTTTATTATAATAGATCGCCTGTCCTTTTTCATTTGTTTCCCCGCTTTGAGCATATAAACGTTCCATGACTAGGGATGCTAAGCTGCTCTTTTCCCCGTTCCATATCGGGGTCCCAAGAATAATGATGTCTGCCCCCTTCACCTTTTCCATAAGAAGAGGCCACTCGTCGCCATCCCCCATGTCATCGCTTATACCCGCTATAATAGTATAATCCGCTATACGAACCACTTCAGTCTCAATGTTTTCTAATTTCATCCATTCTGAAGACTTTTCAATTAACGCTTCTGTATTGGAAGGTTCGTTACTTTTTTTTAAAGAAGTGTTTATATATAACGCTTTCAGCCTTTCCATAAAGCATCTCCTTTCCTTTCGCCAGAGGAAATAGGGTTTTGCTATCAATTCCCGTCTTAATCTTACTTATAAACGTTAGAAAAAAAGTCCACAAAAAAAAGATTTCTTCTTTGTTGAAAGAAAAAATCTTTGTTCTACTATGAAAAAGTATCTATACACAAAAAACCCCTATAAAGGGGTCAGCCAGAGGCCCAAAGTGTTCTATAAGCCATGTTTTGTCCCTTTGTGCTCCTGCGGTTTATCACCTTGCACTTAGGGGGCAATCATCTATCTGCAAAAGGAAATGCTTTTCCTTTTGCCCTTCCCTTTAGTTTAATTCCTGCAGGAAGGCGCCCCTACCATAATTTTGGGTTTCTCGCTCGCGGGGTTTACCTCGTTCCACTCTTCCCATTTCTGGCAAGACTCCGTCACTGTGGCACTTTCAGGATATTCACACCTTATTCATTTTCATGAACGTAGGTGTTTTCTCCGCCGTCAGTTCAGCTAACAGCCAAACTGCCCTGACTTATTGTTTGGTCAGGCACGAACACTACAGCCGTCTCAGGCTGTGCGAGCATGGACTTTCCTCTGCGCAAATTACGCAGCGATTGCCCGAACACTTTGAGCATCATTTTTTGTGACAGATATAAATATAACATATCCTGAAAAACAAAACAAGAGAAACCGATCATTTGTTTCCCTTGGATTTGCTTACCGCTTCTTTTGATAATTGATCGGCTGCTTTGTTCTTTGTCGATGGTATCCATTTGACAAAACATAAATCCAGCTGATCGCTCAATTGTAATGCTTCTTCAAGTAAGTCCTGGTATTCGCTCTTTTTAGTGTATCTTTTTTCGAATGACTCATCAACAAGCTTTGAGTCAGTTGAAAACGAAACAACATGCCACTGATTAGCGACACAAAGCTTTAATCCTTCAATAAGGGCATAAAACTCGGCTTCGTGATTCGTGGCCTGGCCTAGTGGGATACTGTAGCGTTCCACCTCGCCATCGTTTTTTTTAACAAAGACACCTGCACCGGCAGGGCCAGGATTACCGGCGCTCGCACCATCAATAAAAAGCTTGATCAAAGAAAGTGTTTCCTCCTTACAATCCTTCTCATTCCCATTAAATGATCTTTTCCCGCCAGGATTTTCCTGAAAGCCCCTGCGGAGCAAAGGAATCAGGATAATCATGAAAGTATGGAATAGAAGCCCTTGTCTTTTTTACTAATGAAAGATCCATATCAGCATACAAAATCGTTTCTTGTGTTTCTTGTGCTTTGACGAGAATGGAGCCGTCAGGGGCAGCAGCTTGTGACAAACCGCACGCTCCTTCCCCTATCCGGTTCACTCCAGCCACAAAGCAAAGGTTATCTAGAGCCCTGCAAGGAATCTGTATTTCCCACCTGTTCTTTCCTTCCTGGCTCCATACAGAGGGGCAAATAATAAGCTCTGCTCCTTGTAAAGCAGCAGCCCTTGCTGGTTCGGGAAACTCTAGGTCATAACAAATTAGTAAAGCTATTTTTCCAAACCTTGTATCAAAGGGAGTGAAATTCCCGAAACCTGCTTTAAAGATGTGCTTTTCCTTTCCCCAAAGCATCGTCTTTTGACTTGAGAAAAATTGCTTCGTTTTCCCATCAATGAAAGAACTCGTAATGTACAAACCGCTTTCTTGCTGCTCGGGATAAGAAATAACGAGTCCTGCGTCCACTTCCCTGCTTTTCACTGCCAGTTTTTCTAAGGCAGAAGACATTCGTTCTGGGAGAGCTGCTCTGGAAAACTCATCTTGAGATAAATGGTACCCGCTTAACACGAGTTCAGGAAAAAGGATGAGGTCAGCCCCTGCTGAGGCTGCTTCCTCTATAAATTGAATGCATTTACTTACATTTTCCTCCACTTCCCCTGGCTGCACATTCATCTGCACCATGGCAGTAGAAAGAAGCTTATTCATATAACTTTTTTCCAAACACTTCTTTCTCCAGGTTTGACAACCGTTTTAAAATATCATAATTAGTGCTTCCGGTAGTTTGAGCTGGCTCTTGTTTTGCTTGTTGTACAGGCCCTTCTGAAACAGGCTGCTTTTTATACTTGCTTACTTCTTTTTCAAGCTCATCAATTCTTTCTTGAAAAGCTTCATAATCTTGAATAATGGTATCTAGGTATTGATCAACTTCATCTTTATTGTAACCTTTCATGCTTGTTTTGAATTCTTTATCTAAAATGTCTTTTGCGCTTAATTTAATTGGCTGCATATCGTTTCCCCCGCCCCTGTTTTAATCATAAAACGTTCACTTTATATTTTTTCAAAAGAATGAAAAAAAGTCAATTTGCTCTTTCCCTATCTTTCACAATATATCTTTATTCCCAATAATCACGTAGTCTTTCATTTTCTTCCTCAACCGTTTGCTGTAGGTCATCAGGCGTAATAAAGTAAATGGGATACTCCTTATGGGCAGCTTTGATTTCAGCCGCCTTTAAGTAAAAGGAAGGCGTACCAGGCTGTTCTTCATGATAGAGGAGTAAAAGGCCGTCTGTTTTTGTAATAATAAAGTCATTTTTGGCTTTTAACTGGGCCGGACCCTCATATTCTTTTTTAGAGATGACATCAACAAAGTCAGCTGCTTCCAATAAAAGCTGGTACTGTTCTTGCTGATTCTCATTCCATATCTGCTTCTGGTTATAAAAAGGAGCCAGAATGGCCAGTTTAATATGCGGGTATTCCCTTTTCAGCTCACTCACCACTTCTCCTGCCCACAGCTCAACTCCTGGCTGTCCTGATATAACTACCCAAGTCAGTCCTTCCTCAATGAAAGAGATCAGTTTCCCTTCAAGAGTCTTTTTTATATAATGAATTTCTTTTGCATCCTGCTTAAAAATACCTAATTCATGAGGCTTATAGCCACTTACAGCTAAAACGTCCATCCTTCTCCTCCTGAGCTTGTCTACAAAGTAAAGGAAACATAACCGGCATAGTAATAAATTATGCCGGCTTGTTGGTATGACTTAAAAAAACTTTGGCCTAGTATGGCATTTAGGTGCAGGCATATGGGCTCCAGCTACTTGTGGTCCCATTGGTCCTTTTTTCCCTGGCATGTGGGCTCCAGCTACCTGTGGTCCCATCATCCCTGGTCCTGGCATGTGAGCGCCAGCTACTTGCGGTCCCATCATCCCTGGTCCTGGCATATGGGCGCCGGCTACTTGAGGGCCAGGCGCACCCGGTCCGGCAACAAAATGCTGATGAGTAATTTGATCTACCGCAGATTCAGTATGCGGGAACGAATGAAGATGCTTATAGTTATGATGCGTTACATTCTTTGTGTGGCTTGGGTGCACTTCTGGAACAATATACTCACAGCAATGATGTTTTACATGACACTTGGTTGGATGCATAACAGTCGGCAAAACTTTTGGTCTTGGTCTGTGGTGTCTTCCAAACATGTTTAATTGACCTCCTATATCAAGTTACTATCAACCTATGTAGGAGCCGGTGAACTTGTACTAGGGAATTCACCTAATTTCAACACTTTCTTCATTCGCTCAGCGACAAAAACTACGTTTTTCCCTAAAAATTGACTTTTCTTTGTCAATTAAAGAATGATTAAAGGGAAATAACACTTTTTTTGCGCTTACCCGGGAAATATCAAGGGACTTGCCTCCAAAATATTTCCTTGCTACCCCTTTTTTATTTTTCCTTCAAGCCTGTTGATCCGTTTCGTAAATTCCTCATTATTGCCCAGTGCCTTATGACTTTTTACAATTCGCTGTCTTTCCTTCCAATATTCAAGGGAGCGGCGGGTATAATAAAGAGCCTTTTCATAGTCTTTTCTGTTATGCTCGTAAATTTTTGCAAGCTCTATAGAGGCTTCTGAGACAAAGAGCCCTTTACGGTCCTCTACCTTGTGGAAATAATACACTGCGTTTTCCAGGTCTTTTTTCTTTTTATAAAGCTTTCCAAGGTAATATAAAGCTTCAGCATTTTCGCCTCTGCTGAATGTTTCTGCTTTATGGAAGCATTGTATCGCGCGGTCGATATTTCCTGTACTCTCATGCCAGCGTCCAATTTCCAATGCCTCACGTTGATCCGATCCCTTACTGATTATTCGCTTGGAAATATCAATATACAGAGATATTAAAGATAAAACATCCCACTCATTGTGAGTCAGGATCCCTTTTATAATCTCTGGGTGCCCTTCTTGTAAATAGTCAAAATACAGCATTGGAGCAAGGTATCCAGGAGTATCATCCAGCCTTTTGAATTGCAGGATTTCTTTTTCAACCTGAGACAGCTTACATGATTCGAGAGTATGCTTAAAAAGCCTCCTCACTCCATGTAAAAGATCATAATGCCCAAAGGAAGGCAGCTTTGGAACCTCATTTCTGACAAATGTATGTCTCGTTTTTACTTGAGGCCAGTCAAAGGACTTGCCATTATAGGTAACCAGATGATCTAATGAGGACACTTCACTCAGGAACGTATGGTACAAAGCAACCTCCGCTTCCGGTCCAGGGAGAAAGTACTGTTTGACTATGACCTGGTCCTTTTGGACGCATGCTGTCCCTAAAAGAAAGATAGTATTTCCCGCTCCACCGCTTAAGCCTGTCGTTTCCGTATCAAAAAATAAAAGCTCTTCAGGATTCATAAAAGAAGGATTCAAAGGGTGCTCATATGCTGTCGTCTTCCACTGCTGAAAAACATCATACAATTCTTTAAACTGATATTTTCCATGGAAATGAGACAACGGATAGACAACCGTCCGTAACAGCATGTATTCCCCATCCAAAAAACGAGGATACGTATCAAATCTCTCCCATATTTCCCGGTGAGAGACTTCCTTTTTTTCCTTATCCTCCTTGTCGGTTTCTTCAGGAGGGAAAACAGTCCGCTGCTTATCTTTGCTATTTATTTCTTTGGCACCAAGATGAGATTGCATTCTTTTCAACTTGTTTTTAAGACCCATTGATGCCCTCCTTGAGCAGTAAATTCAGTAAACGAAGAGTGAAATTTTTGGAATCTTCCCCAAGGTTTAAATCTGAGCCGACACAGGATGGGCATCCGCTTTCACAAGGACAGGCCTTAATCAGCACCCTGCATTCTTGAAGAATCGTGTCAAAATCCTTATATACCTGGTCAGACAAACCGATACCTCCAGGATAACGATCATATAAAAAAATGGTTGGAAGCTCTGAATGAGTAGCTTTCATTTGAGGAACAACATGCAGGTCACTTTGGTCGCACATGACATGTACAGGAGCAACGTGCCTTAATACATTCGCTGTCCCCATCAGCCCCTGTTCCAACGGTTCCCTTCCAAATTTTTCCAAAACATTTTTTGAAAAGCTTACCCAGCAGGAACTGGTATGAAGCTCCTCCTCAGGCAGATGAATGGGGCCCGAACCAATATTTTCAAAGGTGGAAAGCTTAATTTTCTTAAAAATGGTTGCTTTGGCGTTCACCATCACATCCCCAAATCCGCTTTCAAAAGAAGGAGAGAGAGAGTTTTTATCCATTTCCAGCACCTTGAGCTCAACAGCTAAATTTGCGTCTGTATAATACTCAACCTGTACTTCTCTAACATAAGCTTTCTTTTCTTCCCAGTCTAATTCTTCTACTTGGTATTGAACCCCTTGATGAAGATAAATGGCTTCATCATGGAGCAGAGTCATTGCGCTGAAACGATCCATTTCCCCAATCACTTTCACATTTGCCACATCAGACTGGTCAATAATAATGACGTTTTCCTGGGAAGCCGAGCGCAGACTGATTCCGTGTGCCGGAAAAGTGTCATTCATCCAGTACCATTTCTTACCCCGGTGGTGAAGGACCTGCTCTTCTTCCAAGTATTCAAGAACCTCTTCAATTTCCACGCCATCAAAGGTTTCTCCTTCCTGAAATGGAAGCTCAAAAGCCCCGCATTTCAAGTGGTCTACCAATATAACAAGGTTATCTGGGTGAATGCGGGCGGTCTCCGGACTTTTTTCAAAAAAGTAATCAGGATGCTGAAGAATGTACTGATCCATCGGTGTGGAACTTCCCACAAGAAGAATCAAGGATTCATCCTTCCGTCTGCCTGCTCGGCCTGCCTGCTGCCAGGCACTGGCAATGGTTCCCGGGTATCCAGTCATGATACAAACTTGAAGCTGACCAATATCGACACCTAGTTCCAGGGCGTTCGTACTCACTACTCCCATAATTTCTCCCTGGCGAAGACCATGTTCGATTTCCCGCCTTTGTTTCGGCAGGTAACCTCCTCTGTAGCCACGGATCGTTTTCGGTCCCAGCTGCTTTTTCACCAGCTCCTGGAGATGACTTAAAATAATTTCCACTCTGACCCTGCTTTTGGCAAACACAATCGTTTGAATTTTTTCTTTTAAAAACATGGCTGCCAGCCTGTTCACCTCAGAAGTAGCACCTTTGCGAAGATTAAGAGCTTCGTTGACTACGGGAGGATTGTAAAAAACGAAGTGTTTTTTCCCCCTTGGCGCTCCATTATTATTTATAAGAGCCGTCGGTTTTCCAGTTAATGTTTCAGCAAGCTCCTTTGGGTTGGAAATGGTTGCGGACGTACTGATAAATACAGGGTCGCTGCCATAGTAGTTCGCAATTCTCTTTAAGCGTCGGATGACATTTGCTACGTGACTTCCGAACACCCCTCTGTACGTGTGAAGTTCATCGATGACAATATACTTGAGGTTCTCAAATAACGATACCCACTTTGTGTGATGAGGAAGCATCGCTGAATGTAGCATATCAGGATTGGTAATCACGACATGACCGGCTTTCCTTATAATCTGGCGGATATTGGGGGCCGTATCACCATCATAGGTATAGCTTTTAATTTGCACGCCCATTTCATCAATGATCTCATTAATTTCACTCTTTTGATCCTGGGCAAGTGCTTTTGTTGGAAAAATATATAACGCCCGGTTGTCTTCATTGTCAAGAATCGATTGAAGAACAGGAAGATTGTAGCACAGTGTTTTTCCTGAAGCTGTCGGAGTCACCGCCACAAAATTTTCACCTTCTGTAACCGCCTTGTCATAAGCTGATTTTTGATGAGTATATAGCTGGGTAATTCCTCTGTTTACCAGCGCTTTTTTTAACCTTGGATCAATGGTTTGGGGAAAATCTTCCGTTTGGGCCGGAGTTTCATCAATCGTATGCCAGTAGGCAATGTTTTCACTAATTTCTTTTGTCTGTTTCATATATGTGATTAATTCACGTAATGTTTGTTTTCTCATATACCGCTCACCTCTAATGCTTTTATTGTAGCGAATATATGTTTGACTTTCTATGAAAAAAATCTTAATCTACCGATCTTTTTCTATATTGATTCTCTAAAACAAAAAAAAGCCGCCCATCTTAGCATTTCCACTAAGCAAGCGTCTTTTTATGATGGATTTCTAGTTTTGTTCATTGCTGTCTTCATTCTTATCGTTCTTGGACCTTTCTCTTTTTCTATATGAGAAAGCTGTTTTATTCCTATTCTTTCTTCATAAAGAGTAAGTAATTCTTGATTGTTCAGCCGAATGAGCAGGTCACGGGGTATACCGCAAAAGATTTCAAGGGAAGAAACCATATCTTCACGCTGGATCGTTTTCACCTTTTCGCCTCCTATGAAAATTTTTCCTCCTGTCTCATTCTACTCCCCTAAACAACAGAATATTCTGATATCTATAAGCGGGATTGCCCTAAGGAGCGGCACGCATCCAACCCCTTAGGAAATACCACATTAATCTTTGGTAATCATCTTGATTCCTTCTTCCACAGAAGTTATTGGTTGTTTACAGACAAAGTCTTCACAAACATACAACGTGGGCTTTTCATTGTCAGGTTCAAAATCCCGAATAAAGGGGACAACTTCTCCTAAAGGCTCTTTTTGTCCAACGATATGAAAGGTAGATTCAGGATGATAATTTTGCTGCAGCTCTTTAATTAATGGCTCATAGTCCTCTTTTCTCTCCCCGGTAAAAAGCACTATTTCCTTCATCGGCATCCTAGGAAGGAGAACGCTTATCATAAAGTAAGCATGACCGGCTGGGTACCTGGCTAGGGATGGGGCGAAACTTTCCTGAAACTCACTTACGATTTTCTCGTAAGTTGTTTCCCCGGTCAGTCTGGCAAGCCTGAGGAATTGTACCGCTGCTACGCTTCCACCTGCCGGCATTGCTCCATCATACATTTCTTTAGGGTTTACAAGAAGCTGTTCCTGATCTTTTCCATAAAAGAAGAAACCACCGTTTTCATCATCCCAGAATAATTCAATCATGTCATCCGCAAGCTGTTTGCTTTTGGCCAGCCATTGGAGTTGCTGGGTTGATTCATACAGTTCAATATAACCCCATAGTAGATTAGCGTAGTCTTCGATAAAACCAAAATTAGCTGTTTCGCCGTCTTTATATCGAACCATCAGACGACCATATTCAAATAAATTCTCATCAAGAAAGACAGCTGCTTCCTGAGCTGACTTTGTATATTTACTTTCTCCAAAAGCACGTCCAGCTTTCGCCAAGGCTGCAATCATCAGACCGTTCCAGGAGGTCAGTATCTTATCATCTTTGTGGGGCCGGACTCTTTTGTTCCGATGTTCAAAGAGAGTTTTTCGAGCTATTTTCAGTCTTTCATTTACTTCCTCTTTACTGATGTTATATTCATCTGCTAGATATTGAGGATCAAACCGACGACTGTTAGGAATTGACTTTCCTTCAAAATTCCCTTCCTTTGTTATATCATAAGCGTTACAAAACAGTTTTCCCTCTTCCACCCCTAGTACGTCTATCACTTCCTTTGGCGTCCAGACATAAAATTTCCCTTCCACTCCTTCAGAATCCGCATCTTCTGCCGAATGAAAGGCTCCTTCTTCTCCTTTCATGTCCCTTAGGACATAAGAAAGAATATTCTCGGCAGCTTCTTTGAAAAGGTCTTGTTTATTCAATTGCCATGTTTCAATATAAGCAGAGGCAAGAAGAGCGTTATCATAAAGCATTTTTTCAAAATGTGGTACAAGCCACTTTTCATCAACAGAGTAACGGGAAAATCCTCCGCCTAAGTGATCATGAATGCCCCCTCTGTAAATGTTTTCTAAAGTTTTTTCTGTCATTTCAAGGGCTTTTTTCTCTCCTGATTGTTTATAATACATTAGTAAATATAAGAAATTCTGTGGAGATGGGAACTTAGGAGGAGCTGAAAACCCGCCATTCACAGGATCATACTTGCTTTCTAGCTGCCTGTAGGCATTATGAATAACGCTTTCTGGAACTGTTGCTTTGCGAAGGATTTCCTGGTTTTTTTGAAGAGCTTCTACTGCCTGTTTCCCGATTCGATTCACTTTTCCAGGATTGTTTTTGAAGATATCCGAAAGCTGTGTAATGACATCAATGAACCCCGGCCGTCCGTACCTTGATTCTTTGGGGAAATAAGTGCCTGCGTAAAAAGGTGTCTGATCTGGATTTAAAAAAACATTTAGCGGCCAGCCTCCACGTCCTGCCATGGATTGACATACACTCATGTATATGGAATCAAGGTCAGGTCGTTCTTCACGATCAACCTTAATTGATATAAAATGATCATTTAACAGTGCTGCCAACGCTTCATCTTCAAAACTCTCACGCTCCATAACATGACACCAATGACACGTGGAATATCCTATGCTTAAGAACACAGGCTTGTTTTCTTTCTTCGCTTTTTCAAAAGCTTCCTCGCCCCACGGATACCAGTCCACAGGATTGTAGGCATGCTGTTGTAAATAAGGGGATTTCTCATGGATCAGGCGGTTCGGTGTCCGGTTTTCGCTGTTTGTATTCATAAATACCTCCCGATGTCTTCATAGTTTTATTTTCTTTACCCTTGGCTGGACCCTTTTTAAAACAAAAAAGAGCCACTCTCTCATCTTGTAATAAGACAGCAGCGGTTCAAATTCCCCTTCCTTTCATGGAAGGGCTTAATTTATAGATATATTACATTTAGAATTATTTCTTCCCTTTCCTTATTTCTTTTTCCGGCTCACTCTTTTAAAATACATAATCTGTTTATATTGCGTTTTATCTTTTAAGCTTCGAAAGCCCCCTAATAAAGGCCAGCGATTCAATTCAAAGATATAAAGCTTACCTGTCGGGTCCATGCCAATATCGACCCCAAAAATTCTTTGACCGGGAAAGGAGGTCCCTAACGTCTTAGCCGCTTTGAGAGAAACACGTTTTACCTCCATCATTTTTTCGCTTTTGTTTTTTAAATTAATCTGAGGAAGAGCCTTATCAACTGACAGAGCCCTCCCATTGTTTTTTCTATTGGTAACTTTAAACCCCCGTCCGGCCTGGCGGACAATTACTCCGTTTACGACCCAGGGATCTTTTCTGCTTTTTCTTTGGACAATAATTCGAAAATCAAAACGACGTCTTTTTATTTTAGCTAGATTGATTTCCTGCTGGATGATGAACCTTTTTTTCTTTGATGCTTTCCGGATATATCGGTACGTGGAGTGTCTACTTGAGAAGACTTTATATTTTTTATTTAAATGAACATAATACTTTCCATTACGGTTGGTCACAAAATATATTCTTTTCCCTTGCTTTCCATTGTTAGGTTTAATGACAACAGTTTTGTACTTTTTTATCATATGCTGAAAATTTTTCGAATTAAACATTCTGGTTTCAGGAAGAGAAGAGCGAAGGTTTTTATTTTTTCTCATTGCTCTATACATTTTATATTTATTTCTCCCTTTTAAACGAACGGCCATATAGTTACCAACCCTTCCTTTCATTAAAATAAATTATCCACTTATTTCTTTTGTTTAAATCTTTTCATTCTTCTTGATTGACGTGGGGAAAATCCTTTGAAAGAAGGATTACGGTTAATTTCAAAAATATGGAGTGAACCATCTTCTTTAACGCCAATATCAATGCCATAGATTCTTTTTTTAGGATAATACGAGTTCAGGGATTCAGCTGACCTTATGGATACTTGTTTCAATTTCCTTAAAAGATCTTCATGCATATAGTCAGGAAAGCTGCTCCCTTGCATAGCTTCTATAAAAGTGAAAACACTTCCGCCTTTACTGGCATTGGTTACTTTTCTCCCGGCACCAGCGACTCTTACTTTATAAGCTGTCGCTACCCACGGAGAACGAAAAGTTTTTCTTTGGATGATTACCCTCACATCAAAAGGTCTTTTATGAATCTTTGCTAAGTTAATCCTTTTTTGAATAATGTAAGGCCTTTTGCCTATTCTTTTTCCCATGAACTCATAAACAAGATCACTGGTAGAAAAATAGCGTTTCTTCCTGTACACCTGGACCACAATCTTCTTTTTAGATTTTGTAACAAAATATATATTTCGAGCTTGCAAACCGTCATTTGGCTTTATAACTATTTGCTTATATTTTGATAACATGCTTTGAAAATTATTTCTGTTCCACCGTTTTGTAAATACTAGATAGGGTCTCACCTGCTTTGCTTTTTTCAGAGCCAAATACAACTCCCATTTATTTCTCCCCCTTATTTTCTTCAATGCTTACCCGTCCTTTCCTATAGCTCTCCTTACATATCCTTTTTTAGTGTATTGGTAAGAAGAATGAAAAGGCAGGGTATTTGAACATGGTATTTGATTCATTTTATCTTTCTCTTACCTGCCACCAGAAAAACCCAGGCACAACTTGCTCCTTCCCCACTGTTCTCAGGAATCTTCCAACAGGTCAGCTATTAAATAGGATATATAACTATATTTATCAAAGTAAGCGTTTAGCCGGTTCAAATCTTGTTTGCCTTTCATTTACTATGATAGAACTTCCAAGGGAGGTGAATTTCATGGGACTTCGCAAAGGAAAAAAGAAAAAGAAAAAGTAAAAAGCTTATAGCTGAGAGGATATGAGCCAATTGTCCTTCTCCCTTTTATTACAGCTTACTAACTTCGTGCACTCTGACCACTCATTCTTCAAACCTAGCAGCCTTTTTTAAAAAAGAAAGAATAGCAATATAAACAACCAATTTTTATAGAATAAACATTTAGCCGGATCATTTCCCTCTCGAAAATCATTAACTATTTGTAGATAACAAGAAAGGAGGTGAGTTAAATGGGACTTCGTAAAGGTAAAAACATGAAAAAGCATGCAAAAAGAGGCATGAAAAAAGTTTATCTAAGAAACTTTTTTAAAAGAAAGCATTCCAAATAGTCGATAAATTAACAGGACTCCTGACCCAATGGGGTTAGGAGTCTTCTCTGTCTGCTAATTTTATTAGTTGCTTTTTTATGATGTTTTCTGCGGGTGAAATCATACAAAAAGAGATAAATTCTTGAAAGAGAGGTTACTCACATATGAAGGTTACGAGAAGTAAGTGGGACATTTATCGTGTATTAAAAGAGAACAAAGAACTGCGTCCATACCTCCCTAAAACTAGACTTTTTTCCAAACAAAATGTAGACACTTTCTTGAATAGATACCAAAAAGTAATCATAAAACCAATTCACGGAAGGTTAGGATATGGAGTCATCAAATTATCTATGCTGCCCAAGGGGAAATACAAGCTGGAATTTGAAGATTACTACGCAGTTCTTCCTACTAAACATGAAATGCATAAAGTTTTAATTGAAAAAATCGGTAACGAAAAATATATAATTCAACAATATATTCCTTTAGCTAAAATAAACAAACAGCCATTTGATATTCGTGTCATGCTGCAACGGAGTGCAACACCAGAGTGGACGATTTGGACGATCACAGGTAAGGCTGCAAAAATTGCCTCCCCAGGGTACGTGATTACTAATTCTGCCACAAAAGTACTTCCTGTAAAAGAAGCAATAATGCGTTCTAATATAAAGAATAAAACACCAAATAAAACAACCTCTCAAATAAACAGTGTTTCTCTCAGAACTGTTGAACAACTTTTTTCCTATTCCACTAAAAACTACTCAGCTATTGGATTAGATATAGGAGTTGATAAGAAAGGGAATATATGGATTATAGAAGCGAATTTAAAACCAAATACTTCTCTATTTCGTTTATTAAAAAACCCTAAAATTTATAAAAGAATAAAAGGTTATAAACAAAAATGGAAACAATATAAAAAGAGCAGAGTATAACCTTCCATTTTATCAATGGAGGAACCTCTGCTTCTTCATACAACAAAGATTATCTTTGGTATGGAATATTTAATAAGTCCGGGACGGTAACGAACTCATAACCTTGCTCTTGTAATACAGGGATGATTTCACGAAGAGACTCAATGGTTTCTGTTCTATCCTCTTCTGCCGGAGCGCCGTCATGCATCAAAATAATCGCTCCAGGATGAATGTCTTCAAGAACATTCTGAGCAATTTCCTGAGGACCGATGTTCTGCCAGTCTAAAGAATCAACGGACCAGGCAATGACAGAGTATTCCAGTGCCTGCAGCTCTTCAACTAATTCATCATATAAAAATCCATAAGGAGGACGAAATAGTGTTGTCCGGTAGTCAATAATTCCCGCCAAAGTATCTTCTGTCCGTGTCACTTCATTAACCAGTGTTTCAATATCGCCTTCTTCTACTAGGTCCGGATGCCAAAATGTGTGATTTCCCACAACATGCCCTTCTTCTGTAATTCGTCTTGCAAGTTCAGGTGATTCTTCAGCTCTTGCACCCATTAAGAAAAAGGTTGCCGGTATATTATATTCAGCTAATATATCGAGAATTTCTGGTGTGAACCTTGGATCCGGACCATCATCAAACGTTAAAGCAACTCTGTTTTCCGTGGTTGGTCCATGTAAAAATACTGTATCTGGATAACGGGCCTGCAGCTCATCAAGCCCTAAAGGCTCCTGAACACGCTGATCTGCTTCACTGCCACCTTTAAGCTCAGGGATACCTTGCTCAGAATCGCTTGCTTTATCCTTTTTCCACCACCACTGGACTTCTTCATTTTGTGTGGTTGTATTTTCCTGTGCCAAAGCTTCACCAGTTAAAAATCCAACACATGAACAAGTTAATACAAAAAAAAGCAGGATAAAAATAATATTCTTTTTCATAGATCTGCCCTCTTTTCTTCTAGTCTTGGAATTAGTTTATCTCCCCCGTGCAGACCTATTCACTGAAAATGGGTGTGTTGGTTAATTGATGAATCAGTCAGCAAAGGCATTATTTATAAAAGGGGGCAAAGGTACATACCTGCTTGCAGCTGCGCGTTTGCTCAAGAAGGGAAGATCACTCAGCCACATAGATTGCCTTATTTATGTCGATAAATATGAGCTTGTTGCGAAATCATCTGGTATCTTCGCTCACCGATAGAGCCCCTGTAAAAGCTTTTAGAGTTCTTTAAACCTGGAATAAACCGTAGTTAAAAAATTCAAGTCTTCATCCTTAGTTCTCAGCCACTCATGCATTTCTTCTCCATCCAATAACACAAAGGCGTCATTTGATAGGAATGCCTCACGATCTGCAATTTCACTTTGTATTTTGTTTATTTGATACAAAAGAGCCTCCTTAGCTTTTATTGAATCTTGTTGGTTTGAAATAACAAACTGATCAACCTCCTCTTTTGTATGTGAGCCATTTAACAACTGTATAATATCCTGGTTTTCCATCCTGCTTTTCACCCTTTCTCTTTATCTTTATCTTTTGCAGAACTAAACCGCTTATTCTTACTCACTCCAAGACAAAAATAAATTTTGTAAAGGTGTAACTGTTTACCCATCCCGTTTTGTCTGAAGGATAATCCTATGCTTTCTTTTATCCTTTGTATAAGCAAAGTGACTTGCTGAAAATAGATTCATCCTTTGCGATGATTTTAACTAAAAGCTCTCTATCCTCTACTGGTAATAAACTAAGATCATCAATCGTTGTTATTCACTCATCCTTTCTTTGCGGTCAATATTTACTACCATCAATTACGCACTTTTACCAGGAAAGAAAACCACTCCTTTTATTAAAATGATCATATAATAAAATAACAAGAGAATAGCAGGAGGGTTATAAATGGGCAGGATAAATATCCGAGTAAACAATATGTCTGATAACAGCTCCATAAACTTTGGTAACACCGTACATGAGGAGCAGCAGGCATTTGAAAAATCTCAAGGGGGAAATCTCGTTGTCGGGGACAGGGCGAAGCTAGTTGCCAAGAATAAAAACAAATTAATTGATCCTGATGGAAAAGATATGACAAACATAGAGGTTACTTTTGATTCAAATTCTAAAAACGATTGAGCCTTTACATAGGCTCTCCTTTTGTTACAAATATTCGTCTTTTTATAATGGTGCCTGGCACCCGTATTGGTTGTAACACTATTGGAACAATCGTTTGAGTTCGCGGAGAAAAAAGCTGTTTTATGGTTCACTCAGATTCTGAGTCCCACGCCACCCTTGCCTTTATCACAATGACCTCCACCTTTGTGGACTTGGAACCTAGAACGTGTAAAAATGCCGGCTACACAATAAAGGTAGGAGGAAATGTTTATTTCGTCCTACCTTTATTTGTCAGTACCATGTTAGTTGATGAATGACGTCAGGAACAAAGCGGCAGAAAGCGGTAACCGTTATATATGTTATATCCCTAAATTTTCACATTATCATAACGAAGATATCCTACGCTCCCCGGCCACAACAAGATAATAGATTAAGGTATAAACATTTTTTTCATTTTTTCAATAGTCGGTTTCATTTGTAAATAGGAGCCGTTACTGTGCCACAAACATTTGGGTCCAGTATGACCCGTTCGCTCCTCCTTCGACGTACCCTACTCCAATATGTGTGAAATCTGAGCGCAAGATATTATCTTGGTGCCCAGGAGAAGCCATCCATTCTTCTACTACTTGTTCTGGAGAAGTTTGTCCTGCAGCCAAATTTTCCCCTGCTCCTTGAAAATTGATTCCTTGAGAAATCATCATGTCAAAAGGGCTTCCATAGGTTGGGCTATTGTGAGAGAAGTAGCCTTCATTCCTCATATCCTCCGACTTTAAGTGGGCCACTTTAGATAGTTTGTCATATTCTTCCAAAAGATTCAGTCCATGATGATCCCGCTCTTCGTTAGTCAAGCGAATAACTTCTTTGACAAAGCCTCCTTGGCCTTCTTCCGGTGAGTCGTTATAAGTAGGGGACTCTTCTGCACTCTCTTGATATGGAAGTTGAATCACTTGTTTGACGTAGATAACCTCTGCATCAACGATATCTGGGTTGACCTTCAAAATATCTTCTATCGTTACATCATGTTGCTGAGAGATACTCCACATTGTATCCCCGGGTGCTACTGTGTGAGTTGTTTCTTCCTGCCCAAAAATTGTCGTGGGAATAAGTAAAAATAGAGCTATTATCCAAAACACTTTTGCCACTTACCTTCACCTCCGTAAAGTGAAAAAACAAGTCTAAAGATTTTAAGACATACAATCATAAAAGTTTAAGATGAAAAATATGGATTGTTTCTTCATTCTAGTATACTATTTTTCTTACTATATCAGGGAAACTTCTCTTGACTCTTCCCTCGCTCCTTTTATACCCATTTCACCATTTTTATGGTGATTAAACAGTAATTTCCTATATCTTCCTATTGTTTTATAGATTTTTCCCCTTGTTCCTCACAGTTATTCTATGAGACTCGTTTCCAAGGGGCGAAGGTCCACCTTAAAATTCCACCTCGCTATGTACACCCTGCCTCCGGCTAACTACCACAACGCTATTACTTATGCCAACCACATTATAGTAAGAGAAGGGAGGCCCCTTCTCTTCAAAGTTTTTAATCCTATTTCCATCTTACAAATTTAAGAAGCGCCCATTCCCCCATCAATTCGATACTGGGCTCCGGTTATGAAAGCACTGTCTTCTGAAGCGAGAAAGAGAACAAGCTTAGCAATTTCGTGAGATTCCCCATATCTGCCAAGAGGAATAGACTTTGCCAGCTCACCTTTTGCTTCTTCAGCATGTCCAGGGTTAAAGCCCTCTTCCAAAGACCGCATCATTCTCGTTTCTACAGGAGACGGATGAATAGAATTCACACGAATATTATGAGGGGCAGCTTCAAGTGCTGCTGTTTTCGTTAAACCAATCACTGCATGTTTTGAAGCTACATAAGGTGCAACACCTGGGCTCCCCATAAATCCTGCAACAGAAGAATTATTTATAATACTTCCTTTTTCTTGTTTCATCATGACTGGTAATACGTACTGGAGGCCTAGAAAAACTCCCCGTACATTTACACCCATAGTTTTATCAAAGTCCTCAATATCTTGAGCTATAATTGGTGCCACTTTCCCTTCAATTCCTGCATTATTAAAGAATACGTCAATCGAATCAAACTCATCCAATGTTTGCTCCACGTATTTTTTTGTGTCCTCTTTCTTTGACACATCAGCCTGAATGGCAATAACTGTTCCATGTTCTTTTAATTCTTTCTCTGCGCTGACAATTAGTTCTTGATTAATGTCAACGATGGCTACTTTAGCACCTTCTTGTAAGAAATACTCAGCAGTAACCTTTCCGATACCGTCGGCTCCACCAGTAATTAAAACTACTTTATCTTCAAACTTTCTCATTTTAAACACTCCCCTACTATTTTTTCATTTCCTACAGTTTTCTGAAGTCATATTAAAATTAACACAGCTGGCGTTTTGATTTTTGTGAGGATTGTCACTCGTTTTTATTCTTACTACTATTCTTTTAAAATTTAATCTTTTTTTGCTACACGAGTTGCTCACAATAAAAAACGCAGAAGGTTTGTGCACTCTGCGTTTTATAATGAAGCGAAATAAAACTGGATCATAGTTTATTTAAAAGTATGGTAAATGAGTAATTACTTACTGAACGTCTCTTCTTGCAGCTTCCTAATGTTACAAAATTTTGTCAATTTATATTTTTTGAATTTTCTGCCCAAAATGTTTAACAAAAATAGTATGATGTATGTATGTTACAAAGGAGGTGTGCCAAATGAAAAAATTTCTGTTTGGTGGTCTAGCTATAATTATAGGAGCCGTTGCTGTTCTTGCCTTAAAAAATAAGGATAAGGAAGGCAAACAAACTGAAGGAGAACAGTCCTCAGTTTGGGTCACTCAAGAAGATGTAGCATAGTAATACTTAAAGATACATGGATAAGAGAAGGTGCTCATAAAAGCACCTTCTCTTATTGTCAGTTTTATATCCATCTATTCTTGGTTTCCTTGCAAATGTTTTTGAATAAAAGCTTCTGTTTTTTCTTCATTGAAATAAACTTCATAACCCTTTTTCTGGTAGACTTCTTGCAATTTACCGTTGGAGGAATCCCCGGCAAAAGAAATTTCTCCTTCGATCTCTAATACCTCCCATTCAGTTGCCTTTTCTTCTAGCACTTGAAGCACCATCTCTTCATATCCAGGGTCCTGGGTGGTTCTTTTTATATTTTCAATCAAATATTTTTGTAAAGGTACGAGGTGATTACCTTTTACTTCGAATATAAAATTTCTATCCCTACCCGCGTATGATTTTAAATACAGGTTGTCGTCTTTTGTGAAAACCGCTACAAATTCCCTGTGCTTTCCTTCTATGTTTATCTCCTTTATACAAAAGAAATCGAATCCTTCCTTGGCAGTGGATATTAATTCTGGTACAAAATCTTTTATACGAGAGATTTCACCTTGCAAATTTTCAATATTTTGTGCTTGTTTTTTATTTTCTTGTTCCAGTTTCATCATTTTTTCGTTTTCCTTTTGAAAAACTGTACCTGATATTTTGTCTTTGAGATCATTTATTCTTTGATTTAGATCCATAATCTCTACACTCCCTTATTCCTGCTAATTCCTATCTTAATGCTTTTCTTTTTTTCTGACTACTATTAACATCATACAGGCTGTTAATTCCCCTTAGCCACTACCTGTCAGAAAGAAATATACAAATTAAAAGCCATAACATCCCCATAAAAAAATTCCTGGATTCATCCAGGAATTTTCTCAGATAACATATTTATAGAAAAATAATTAAGTCATTTTCCAACAAGGGTTTTCAATTGGGAAAACGTGCGGTTTACCCAATTTTCTTTCATTGCTGCCTCATCTTCTGAATCGGTGAAAGCTATTATTTCTCCCAATCGGTTACATTTACCATACACGGTCTTACCTACATAAATATCTTCAGGCAGTTCATCAACAGGTGCAATAATTTCTTTTTCTCCAATGACCAAAACAGCATGTTTGCCTTGAACAATTCCTTCAATATGTCCCTGTACCATGCAGGTACCCCCTTTTTCTTCTATACTTGCTATCTAAGCTTTCATCCAAGATCCCTCTGAAGACAAAAAGTGAAACTCTCACCTTACCAATTCGATTTAAGATACCCTAATTCCTTCTTTCCTTTCCTTATTTTTCATTTTATTTGAAATATTTGTTTTATTCTAATGCTTTCTAGTCTCTTATCCAATAGAGCTGCCTATCAAAAAGAAACCTGCACTTCATAAGCGCAGGTTTCTTTCTCTTCCATTCTAAAAGGCGGGGATAACCAAGCCTTTTGTCTTGTTATTATCTATTGATCATATGGTAATCGTTAATCATTTCAAGCACAGTCTTCTCTTCTTTCACAGGAGTAAATCTTCTCTCGTTTGTCTTCTTTTCTGTTGTTTTCATTTTGTCTCTCTCCCTTTTAATTAATTTTCTGTTTTTTTGGTTAATTTTATTATATGACGTTGTTATAATACAGTCAACAGTTTTTTTAGATTTTATATAACAAAATAGCTGTATTATTTTTTGTTTACTCATTCTGTTACTTAACACATTGTTTGTCATTCACAACGTGTAATAATACATAAAAAAAGCCACCCGTATAACGGATGACTTATTATTCTTCGGTTGATTTTTTCTTTCCAAAGTAAAGCAGACCCACTAACAGCCAGGCAACCATTAAAACGGCTGCGATAATTAATACGGTTTCTGGACCAAACAAGATAATGAGCGGTACTGATGAAGCAGTAAAGAGTCCTCCTCCAACAATAATGTCCAGAAATAGTTGTTTATAGCCAAAGCCTTTTAGAGCCGGGCTTTTTTCTTCTGGGTCTGTAATGTTAATCATTAACAGCCCTGCAGCCGACATCCCCATAGCTTGGGCAAAATCTCCGATAGCTCTCTCAAACCAATAGTCTGGCATAATGCGAGGAGCAATAAATAGTAAAGCTAATACATTCCACAAAATTGCTGCAACAGACATAATGATAAATGGGACAAGGTATTCACCAATAACTGAAACAGAAAGAGTAGCAAGAGCGGAAACAATGAGTAAATCAAGAGCAAACCCTTGAATCCTGGAAATCATTTCCCCGTCTATGGTTCTGTGCTTAATAAATTTGTCCATAAATAACTGTACCACTACAGCACCTATCATTGCCAAAGGGAAGAGCGGCAAATAACTCATCAGTTCTACTCCAGTGGCGGGCCCCCATGTAAATCCTTCTAATAAAATCAGACCTTCCAGCAATAAAAAACCAATAAGTATGGCAAGTCCTATATAAGCAAAATGAGCTGTTAATGGTTCAATAAATTCAGGCCGAGTCGTTTTCTTACCTGCTGATTCCTGGTTCTCTGCTTTGATAAGGCCCACTTTCTTTTCTTCGGAAAAGTTCTCCGGGTTATCAATTATTTCAGTTCTTCCTTTTCTTGCTGCCCAGTTAACAAGCACCATTCCAATAATAACACCTGATAGTACTCCAACTGTCGCAAAACCAACTGCTAAATCAGTCCCTTCTTCAAAACCAACGGCTTCAAAAGTTCCCGATAAACCTGCTGCAGTCCCATGACCGCCAACAAAGCTAATTTCAAGCAAAGCACCAGCTAAAGGATTCATACCAAAAACAGGTGTCAAAAAGAATAGTACCAGCGAAATTCCAACAACATATTGACCCCAGGACAGAAAATGGGCGAAGGTTATTTGCGGACCGGCTACATTCCACACTTCCTTTACATGAGGAATGGTTTTCCCTAGAAATAATGAAGCGAAAATAACATTAATAAGCAGTTCGGGGAGAACTCCCCAGACTTCAAGAATTGGTTCAGGAAAAAGACCTCCCTCATACACGAGGTTCACTTCACCTGGAACAAGCAGTCCAATCACTTCGGGGCCAAGAAAAAGAGCAAGCAAGCCTGCAATAATTGAGCTTGGTAAAAAAATTTTTTGCAAGGGGGTGACATACACTCTTATGAGCTTTCCAAGGATCAACAAGATCCCGAGGAGTAAAAAGCTAAAACCCACTACATCTGGTGACAAATCCATAGTTTCTTCACCTACTGTATGAAGTTTGATATCTTTTTTACTCTTTCCACTAGTTTTTTTTAGTGAAACCTATTAAAGCCTGACAAATAAATCGCCAGGCTTCCATGGAATTACTCGATATGTTGATCTATTGTTTCTACCAATTCAACAATTTCAGGTTTGCTGATTTGAGCACTCGCTCCTACTTTTTCTCCTTTATGAAACAAATCCTCGGTAATCAAAGAACTAAAGATAATGACAGGCAAATCACTAAGCTTCTGGTCCCTTCTAATTTTGTATGTTAAATGGTGCCCGTCCATTTTTGGCATCTCCAGATCAGTAATCAATAAATCACAATGGCTGCCCGAATCGAGAAATTCCCATGCGTCCTGGCCATTCTCAAAAAAGCTTAATTGCGTGTATCCGGCTTCTTGTAATGTATCCTCAAGCATCTTACGCAAAATAGGCGAATCCTCAGCTATCGCTATTTTTTTGCTGGAGCGATCTCTGGGTTCCAGAGCCTTTAATTGATCCATATGTATACCTACCTGAGGGGAGATTTCCATTAGAATCCTTTCATAGTCCAGTAACAAAGCAATCTCATCTTCCAATTTAATTACGCCTATCGTTTGAATGTGAGATCCTTGAGAAAGTTCACTAGGTTTTTCTATTTGCTCCCAGGAAATACGATGTATTCGCGATACACTCTGGACATGGAAAGCCACCTTTACTTTATTAAGTTCCCCAATAATAAACTTGTCTTGGTTAGGCTCCGGTGAAGGAGGGTACCCCAGAACCTTCGCTAAATTAACAACAGGAATAACCTCCTGCCTTAAACGGAACACTCCTTCCACGTACTGATGATGCTGGGGGGTTTTTGTGACAGGAAGTGGCTGGATAATTTCTCTAACTTTTAATACATTTATTCCAAATGTTTCCCCTCCTACCTTATACATGACTATTTCCAATTCATTTGTTCCACTTTCAAGGAGTATATTTGATTGGCTTGTTTCTTTCATACCCTCACTCATCCTTTTCATGTTAAATGTATCCTTAGCTCTTCTTCAGACAAGCAGAAAAAGCTTCTATGAGTAATATCGGCTTCCTATTTAAAAATTACATAAAAAAAGAGCAGGCTTTTCCTGCTCTTACCTGATACTATATATGAACTTCTACATCGCTTTCTTCGCGCAGGCTGTTGACTAGCCCTTGTACTTGTTCGGATTCATTTTGCTGCCTGATTTGGTCTTCAAGGTCTTCTCGAATTTCATCAAGTTCTGGAGCATCGTCTCCCTGCATTTCAGCAACCTGTTCATAAACCTCTTCTACTTCCTCATCGGAAACATCTTCCTGCTCAGTTTCTTCTTCAATGAAACGATCTATTTTCAGCTGCTCACTAATGTCTTGTCTGAGTTCTTCTTCATCAAGACCTTGTTCTTCAAGGAATGCAATATACTCTTCCTCATCATCCAGTCCAGCCTGTTCTCTTTCCTGCTGAAGCTGCTCGTCCACTTCTTCATCTGTTACTTCATAGCCTTGCTCTTCAGCAGCTTGAGTAAGCAGTTCTAAGCCAATTAATTGTTCTAATGTTTGATCAATAAGCATTTGTTCACTTTCTTCATCTTCAGGATCTATGCCCTGCATCGCAGCAGTTTGAAGGGTGAATGAATAAATCTCGCCAAATTGTTCACTTGAGATCGGTTCTCCATTTACTTCGGCCACAGGATCTGGAAAGTCATCCATGTCAGGCTCATCCGGAAGCTCCATAGCTTCTTCATCTTCAAGCTCCATTTCTTCACCCTCAGGGGCCTCCTGTTGTTCTTCTTGCTCTAACTCTTCATCTGTTACTTCAGGTGAATCAGTATCATCATCTCCACAAGCAGCCATAACTGTTACAGAGATTGTCATTGCAGTCGCTAAAATCCATTTTTTGCTCAAAAGGATTCCCCTTTCTTTTCGTGTGCTGTTTCGTATTGTAACATATTCAACTTCTTCTATGTTTTTCTCAATTGTGATGAAGTTGTAACATACGCGTAACAAAGGAATTATTTCATAGTTAGACCTCTGTGATTCTCTCTATATCAAGGTACAGAGCATTTATGAGAAAAAGTGAAAGGAATCATGTAAAATTTTCAAAACCCCCTAATGCTTATGGAAGCACCCCAAAAAAACGATTTAGAGCAAAGAAAAAGGAAATAAGGGCAGCAAAAATGCACATATAGGAAAATCCTCTGCGCCTTTCATCGTCCTCTTTATATTCAAGTCCTAAAAACAGTAAAAAAGCACCGAACAGTATTCCAAACACACCTGGAATTTCTGTTGCTCCATCAGTGAATATAACCACTAAAGCCCATAGAACAGCCCCAGTTCCTGCTGCCCAACGAAGAATTCTAAAAGTTTTCTTATTCAACTCCATCACCTTCCTTTTCCTTACTTTATATTTTTACTATTTTTTGATTTTTAAAACACGGTACGTGAAATTTTTTTGAAGGGAAAAGGATTCCTTTGTAAGGATCCTTTCATCACTTCAAAGACGCAATACTTAGCCACGGTCTCTTGTCCTTCCATTCTATTTCACAAGGAACATCAAACGTGTTGGTCAGGTTAGAAGAGGTGATCACTTCCTCTTTTCGCCCGTTTCCTGCTGACCTTCCATTCTTGATGAGCTGCATGTGAGTGACAAAAGGCAGAATCTCTTCCACATGGTGAGTCACATAAATCACTGCAGGACTGTTCGGTGCCTTTGACAGGGACTCAAGCCGGGAAAGTAAATCCTCTCTCGCTTTAACATCAAGCCCGCTGCATGGTTCATCCAGTAAAAGAAGATCTGGTTCTGCCAGCCAGGCTCTTGCCAGCATCACCCTTCTCTTTTCTCCCTGGGAGAGCTGGTAAAAAACTTTTTCCTCTGCTGCCTCCATTCCAAAAAGAGAAAGGGCTTCTTTAGCATTGAGATATTCCTGGCGGGATAAGGGTGAATAAATACCAATGGAACCATACTTTCCGCTTGCTGCAATTTCTAATGCCGTATCTCCCGGCTTTGCCCGGTACCGGTCATCAAGTGCATCACTGACCCAGCCAATTTTCTTTCTTACTTCTTGTACATTGACTTGTCCAAATTTATTTCCCAAAACTGTAACGTTCCCTTTGGTCGGCCAAAGAAAGCCAGTAATAAGTTTTAAAATAGTAGTTTTCCCTGAGCCATTAAGACCGAGTAGACCCCAGTGCTCTCCTTTGGAAATGGTCCAGTCAAATTGTTCCAGAAGCGTTTTTCCTTGAATTTTGACCGTGATATTTTTTAGTTCAATCATTGGTTCATTTGATTTCTTCGTCATTTTTTCTGCCTCCGCAAATACAGTATCTTTTTTAACTATTCTCCACCATTCGATTAATTCCTTGTTTTGTGTGATGTTTTATTAGTTTAATGAAGCGAGGAAAAAGGAAAAGAAAGAGAAGATGAAGAGATATGTATAAAGACGGGAAATAAGGGAGGTATAAAGATGAAAAAACTTGGAATGCTATTGTCAATATCCTCAATGCTCGTATTTTTAGGGGCATGTGGTGACCAGCCGCCCGCCGATGAGGAAGAAGATATACCAGGCGACCTTGAAGAAAATGAATAGCACTAATAAACAGGCGGAACCAAAAAGGTTCCGTTTCTTGTTTTGTATCCACCCTATGTTACCCTGATAAAATAAAGGCTCTACACTATTTGTTGGGGTTTTAGAAAAATTAGCTATTAAAAAACACGCAAGCTCCGATATCCTTTACACTTGAATTGTCGAGAAACAAGAATAAGGATAGGAGTTGCGTGTACATGCATTTTATCATGAATATTCCCGGGTTTGAAGAAATGATCATAAAGAAAACAGAAACGATAGGGGATTCGTTCCATCTCCACGTGGAGATGGAACGAAAAGCCCAACGCTGCCCCGATTGTGGAAAGCGGACGAAACGTGTTCATGATTACCGCACTCAAAAAGTACAGCACTTGAAGATGTTTGAGAGAAACACGTATGTATTTTATCGAAAGCGTCGTTACGCCTGTTCCTGCGGGAAACGGTTTGCCGAGTCCACTCGCTTTGTCCAACGATATCAGCGTCACAGCGTGGAATGGAATCAAGCGTTTGGGCTGCGCATCATTCAGGGGAAAAACTTCAAGGATACAGCGCAACAGTTTCGAACGTCTGCTTCTACTGCCATGAGGCGATTTGATGCCATTTCTTCTCCCATGTTTCGAGAAGTCACAGAACTTCCTGAAGTCATTGCGATCGATGAATATAAAGGAGATACCGATCAAGGGAAGTTTCAGGTCATCATTGCCAATGGGAAGACCGCTGAACCTTTGGATATTCTTCCTGACCGTAAGGTGGAGACGGTGAAACAGTATTTACGCCAAAAAGGAAACAAGGTGGAAATGGTGGTGATGGATATGAGTTATCCCTTCAAATCTGCCGTACAGAAAGCCTTAGGAAACCCTGTGATCATCGCGGACCGTTTTCACTTTTGCCGGTATGTCTTTTGGGCTTTGGATCGTGTGAGAAGAAGAGTGCAGAAAGACTTTCATGAGTATGATCGAAAGAAATGTAAACGAATGAAACACGTGTTTAACAAACGGTACGAAGCTCTGAGCGAGAAGCAGCACTGGTATTTGGAGAGATACTTGGGTTTATCCGAGGAGTTACGGAGCGCCTACCGGCTGAAAGAAATGTTTCGGGGCTGGTTTGATCAAGCGAAAGCTGTTGGTTCTTCCAATGGGAGGATCATAAAAGAAGGACTCTATGCTTTTTACCGTGAGGTAAAGGCTTCTGGCATGAAAGAATTTATAAAGGTGGTTCAAACCCTCCAAAATTGGCAAATGGAAATCCTAAACAGTTTTACGTTTGGGTATACCAACGGGCCAATCGAAGGATTAAACAACCAAACCAAGGTAATCAAACGAAATGCGTTTGGTTTTAAGCGTTACGACCGTCTGCGTATGAGAGTCCTATTACATCATCAGGTAAAAGGAAAGACCATTCAAGTAGGATAAAGGGGCAGGAGCAAAAAGCTCCCACCCCAACATTTGACTTAGAACCAAAATAAACACCAATAGAGAAGGAAGATGCTTGATGCTGTTTTCCCCCTTGCCAGTGGACTTTTATCAAAAATCCACCCTCACACTTGCCAAATCGCTTTTAGGGCACATTCTTATAAAAGAAACAAAAGAAGGCGTTACAGCCGGTTATATCGTAGAAACCGAAGCGTATATGGGTCCTGAAGACCGGGCGGCACACAGCTTTAATAATAGAAGGACAAAACGTACAGAGGTCATGTTTGGTCCTCCTGGCTATGTGTACACGTATGTGATGCACACTCACTGTTTAGTGAACGTTGTAAGTGGTGAGCCCGGTAAACCAGAAGCTGTACTGATACGGGCAGTAGAACCATTCCTTGGGATAGAATTAATGTATGAACGTCGAGGTGATAAAAAGGAAAAGGATCTGACAAATGGCCCTGGAAAATTGACAAAGGCTTTCGGCATTATTAAGGACGATTACGGTCACCCCTTTCATCAGCCGCCCCTTTATATTGCTGAGGGGCGAAACGAGGAAAACATTTCTCAGGGGCCAAGAATCGGAATTGATAACTCTGGAGAAGCGAAGGACTATCCCTGGAGATTTTGGGTGACCGGAAATCCATTTGTCTCTCGATAGAATGGAGATACACTGGTCCAATATTTGAATTCTTCATATATTTTTTCACCTTTAATTAACCTGTCTCCTAAAACAACCCCACTTTCTTATATTTTGTGGGGTTGGCTTCAAGGAAAAATCATCTCATTCCTTTTTTGGTATACAGTTTTTTTGAAATATCTCCATAAAGGGTCCCTATTACTAAATAAAACGTTGGTCAGTTTTCATTTAAAAACTCAATAAAACTATCCACGTTGTTATCAATAAACAACAAGTCCGAATCGTCAAATACAGTTATTTGTGGGAGTTCTTTATCCAAAAACTCTTCATAATTTATATCGTTTAACGTAGAATCTACGGTTCCTGCTTCTCTTACTTGTGTATGCTCCTGAATACTAAATCTCACGTTAAACTCTGCTATTAAATTCTCTGATTCTACCCCATCATCATGAAAAAGATACACATGATAAGTTCCTGCTTCCTCTGCTCTAAAACTATTGATGAAATTTTCTTGGGATTGTTCTTCCCTTGTACAACCAGCCATCAAAAAAATAACAAGGAACAACAAAAGAATATTAGAACCTCATGCTATAGCCCCCTTTTCTCCTATGATACTTTTCGAATTTTATAAAAACAAAGATGGTGCTTTGAAAGAAAGGCTTGCTTATGTATAGAGGCAATTACCATAGAGAATAAAGGGTAAGAATGTATAAATTTTTTTTTGGTTTTCAGTGCAAATCGATCCCTCCATTCCCCCCTTTTAACTCAGAGGTTATTAGCAAATAAAGATCAGATTCGAATTAATTTTTGTCATCCTGCTATTTAGTAAGCGGATTTCCATAGATTTCACCCACCAATTATCATTTATGTGTTGTTATTTTGATAAAAAAAGGTAACCAATTCACAGTTAATTCGGTTACCTTTTTATTACGTTATTTTTTCTATATCTCCCACTAAAAAGAACGTGTTATTTTGGTATGATCCTCTTTTATGTTTCAGCTATTGTAACAGGTTTTCATTCACAAATTGGTACCCCTTTTCCGTAATGGTATATTCTATCCGGTCGTCTTTATTTGTTTCAATACGTAGCAGACCTTCCCTTTCAAGCTCTTCAATATAGCCTTTTTCAAAATGGAAGTCCCTTTTGTCTTCCATTGTCATTGAGTTTGCCTGCAACGTTCCTTTTTTGTTCTTTCCTTCTTTATACAGCTTGTACGCTTCCCGCAAATATTGTTCCTTCTGAACATCCATGGCTTATACCTCCTGTTAAAGACCGTCCTGAACCTTTGTTATCCCTGATTTTAACGCAGGAAATCCCTGAAAACGTTATCGTCCTGAATGACAATAACATCCTCTGGATGCTTGTCAGGATGCAGGGGGTTTTCTTGCTCGGCAAAGGTAATACTTCCTTTTTGCTCGAGATCATTGAGTACCTCCCTTATATCCTCTTGTTTAAATCCCTCTTTTTTACCTTCTTCTTCTAAAGCGCTTGCGAGGCGATTATCTTTTTGCACCATTTCATCAAAAAGAAAGATTTTCAGCTCTTTCGATTTACGACTCATCAGTACTCCCCCTTTCTAATTTATACGTATAGTTCCTTACTTTCCCTTACCTCTTTTCACCATTAATTATTCAAAAATTTCCTCTATTGCAATATAAAAAGCCTGGCTTCTTATAAAAGAAACCAGGCTTCCTTCTTAAAGACTAACAACAGTCAGAGCCAGCACTATTTTTCATAGTCAGTGACTTATTTCCTGACATATCAGCCTCTACATCCAATGTCACCGTATCCACGTGAGAGACAATCTGCTCTTCAATGGCTACGTTTAATCCGTTAATCTCCTTCACAACATCCGAGTCCTGTGGCTCATCCAGAGCCAGCCCAAATTTTGGACCTCCTCAGCCCATTCCGGCAAATACAACACGAATGTTAGACATAGAATGTTCTTTCATTACATCTTGGATAAATGATTTAGCTTCATTAGTAATTTCCATTCATCTCACCTCTTTTCACTACCCTATTGTAGATTAATATTTCCATTTTGAAAACTAAAAAAACCTCCGGGTGTCTCTCCAAAAACGGGCAAAATTTTCCCCGGCTATTCCTCTTACAATATTTTCATCATAACGCTTAAGAAGCCAATTTATCAACGCATCATAATCAGCAGGGGATGACAGGCCTTGAATCGTCTGGTCAATTCCATCAAAATCTGATCCGAAGCCAACGCGCTCAATCCCCCCTAAGCTGCCAATGTGATCAATATGGCTTGCCAAGTCATCCACTAAAGCTATTTTCTTTTCTGTAATAAACGGAGGATAAAAAGTAAGTCCGATAAAACTGTTTTTCTGAATCAGTGCCCGGATCTGCTGATCTGTTAAATTACGTTTATGTGCACAGACAAACGAGGAATTAGAATGACTTGCAATCAGGGTACCTCCGTGCTCAACCACATCCCAAAAACCATGTTCATTCAGGTGGGAAATATCCGTTACGATCCCGAGCTCCTTGTGTAACGTTACGACTTGTTTTCCTTTTGAGCTTAATCCGGCTCCTCTTTCTTCAAGGACACCGTCCCCTAGTTCATTTGCTTCGTTCCAGGTCAGGCTTGCCATCTCCACCCCCCAACGTTTAAGCAGCCTCCATAATACAGGATCTTCTCCTATATAACCTGCTCCTTCAAGGGCAAGAATTACCTGAGTTTTTCCTTTTCTCTCATGTAACGGCTGTCCTGGCTCCCATATGATGCACGGGTGAGTAATCACTTCTTCATAAAACAAATCCATCTGTGCAAGCAGAATAGAAAAACGGCTATGCTCGGCAGGTGCAACAGGCACAAACAGTGCGAACACCTGGGCGTTCACGCCTCCTTGTACAAGACGTTCAGCTGAAACGGACAAAGCAGGACTTTTGGAAAAGTTACGATCTTTCGTTTTCCACATTTTCCATAGGGGATCACTGTGAGTATCAGAGATGAACAAGACATCTCCTCCTTTATCCAAAAGTATCGGGTATATGCCCACCCTACTAGAAGGTTACAAACATAAACTAAAACAGACGCCAGTGATATTGGCAGCCATCAAGTTCAGAGGAGTGAAAAAAATGAATCGTAAACTTCCTTATGCAGAACCACCATTCCCTGTTCAACCTCACCATCCTTATTCCTCCCCTCATACGCCAAGAGGGCAGTATCATCCATATGCAATGCAACAGCCCTATCCTTACCCGGGAGGAGCTCCGCATCATGGAGGTCATAGAAGAAACTCTCCATTATCTGCGGTGATGAACGGGTTTGTAAATGATCAAGGAAACCTTGACCTGCAAAAAACAATGACTACAATGAATACAGTAATGCAGACTGTTCACCAGGTACAGCCTCTTGTCAGACAAATGTCCGAGTTATTTATTAAAAGATCATAACCGTTATAATGCTATCCTATGTATAACGATAATAGAAAAGAAAGCAAGGATTTATTCCTTGCTTTCTTTATTTTTTGTCAATGGAATACCATACGCAACGGTTTCATTTTTGTTTTTCAACATCCATCCTAAGGAAGGATGCTTATCGAGAACAGGATCAGGTCCTACCCTATTTGCAAATCTCTCATCAATGGTGATATTGATAGACTCTGCTTCCTCATTGTTCTGCTCTTGACCTTCCAGGACAAGTTCGTACTCAATTGTGCCTTGTCAGCCATGAGTTTCTTTTCCCGTAAGATAAATAGAAGCTTGCGTAGTGACAATGCTCTCAAAGACCGCTTTTTGTCCTCTATCTGTAATACGCATGCTTTCACCTCACCTTTCTATTATTACAGCAATGCTTTTTATCATACCCTTTGCTTTTCCGTAAAAAACGATTGCTCTGCTATCTTTTTCTTATTAAAAAAGTGAATTGCTCTATAAGCAACTCACTTTAAAAATATAATCTATAACGGTAAAGGCCTGTGAACCACTTTTATCTCACGGGGCATATTGCCGTCACTCTGGGCCTCCAAAAGTCGCTTGTACATTTTTTTTCCTTCACTCGCGTTAGCTGAATGAATCGTAATTCGTTGTGCATACACACCTTGTTCAATCATATGCATTACTACTGCGAATCCGTTTTTCTCCTTACTTCCCAAGTCATGGTCAAGTGAAAGGTGAGTGATTGGATTTCCTTCCCTTATAAGCTCAATACAGTCATCCGCCGTTTTCGCTAACACATGCTCCTCTGGACATTGACGTACATCATCTAAAAAAACATTTAGTCTCTTATTCAAGTAACCATATCCTTATAAAGCAGATTTCCGTTAGCAAGGGTTTCCATCTACTTCTTTCACCGTATCACAATCTGCCATCACTAACAACACCCGCATCCAATTCTCTATTTTGGATGACAGTAAGCTTCTCAATGGCGTCCTCTATGTTTATTGTCTGAACAGGCTTGTCCAGCTGTTTCACTTTATCGTTAGCCATGAAATCTAATTCCTTTATTTTTTCATCTTTGATACCCTGGATTTTCCCTTGTAAAAAAGGAAGGAGCTCTTTGATCATTGTCTTTTTCCAGTCTTCAATGAAGTCATCGACCCACGGACGAAGAGCAATTTCAAGCTTGTCTTTAAATTCCACATTTCCTTTTTCAATAAAAAACTCGTAGGAGCTCGTATATCCTTCATAAAGGGAGAGTACTGTTTTTCCATCTACCGTAAGTCCCTTTGCTACAGGATAAGTAGGGATCTCTGCCTTTGTGTCCCCACCTGAAAGCATCGGCTCAATTCTTTCACCTATTTTCTCAATATGGGCTTCGGCTTTTTTTATTTGTTCATTTAGAAAGCGTTCCAGGCGGATGTACGTTGCCCTGATTTCTTGTGTTAAATCATGTGAAAAGAAACGTAAGAACTCGTTGACCAGCTGCCTGAGTCGTCTTTTAAAATCTTCTTCGTCAGAAAACTGAAGAGGTGTAAATGTTTTTTTAAATTCATCAAAGTACCGATAAAACACCCTCTGTTTCACATAAAACAAAAGTTCCTCTATTTCTTGAGCAAGTTGCTTTTCATATACATCGGTCTCCATGTTTCTTATTTTCTCTATTGTTTCCTCTGATTTCTTCTGGTAAGTGAGCAGGGTTTCTTTCTTTTGCTTTATTGTTTCAAAAGCTTCTCCTCTAAGACGTAAAAGGCTCTCTTTGGCAAACTTTATATCATCCCAGCATTCTTTGATAAGAGTTTCATTCATGACCTGATGCCTGAACCCGTGGAATTGATGCCAAAAGTCTTCTATGCCGGCATAGTGAAGAAGTTGCTCTTTAGCAACAGAAGGATAATGAGCATTAAGCCATTTTTCCTCGGCTGAACTTAACTCCCCTGACTTTGCTTTGACTCCCAACAGCCCGCTTTTACTTGAAACCGGCAGTATTCTCGGGCGTCGAATTCCAAAAGTTATGAGCTCATCTTCTACATGCTTTAATACAGACGTAAGTTCTTCTTCACTTGAGGCAAGATCACTTGCATTCACGATAAAGAACATTTTGTCGTAACGGAAAAATTCCTTTATTCTTCCTAATTGAATAAGAAACTCCTCATCAGCTTTTGAAAAAGCATGATTATAGTAGGTTAAAAATAACAGAGCGTCTGCATTTTTCATATATTCAAAAGCCGTAGCCGTATGCCTTTGATAAACAGAGCTTGCTCCTGGTGTATCAGTTAGAGTCACCCCGCTGTTTGTGAGAGGGCATGAAAGATAGAAATAGGTTTCGGCTATATACATGGCGTGTTCTTCCTGAGCCGCTGCTTTTTGAAATGTGCCAAGGTCTGTTTTTTTCTCCTTGCCCAAATTTTCTTTATAGGTTTCATAGCTTTGAGCAAAGAGGGAAAGCTGCTCGAACCAGTCACCGTCTAAATAGGTAAAAGGATCTTCCCATTTCTCTTCCTCTTTCTCGTTGCGCTCATCTTTCTCTATCTCCGCCTGCTGCTTCCCTCTCTGCAGCATCATATCTCGTTTTTGCCACAAAGACAGAAACTCAGAAATGGAACTCACGGCAGTTTCACTAAATACTAGAATATCATTAAGATCGTTTAGCAAATCTTTTTCTGATTTATACATAATGAGTACTGTGCCATTTTTATTTTTATCATCAGGAGACCTGATATGGTTTATGCTGGCTGTGGTTGGATTAGGCGACACCGGGAGATACTCACCGCCAAGAAGGGTATTGGCAAAGGACGATTTTCCAGCACTGAAGGCCCCAAACAGTGCCACTTGAAATAAATCCTCTTTAAGCCTTTCAAGGCGTTCTAGAAGTCTTTTTCTTATCAATGTCAGGCCTTCAAAGGCAGATATTATGCCTGCTCCTTCTTCTATCCATCGGACTTGTTCACCGAGATTACCAGATGTCTCAGAAAGACGAGAGCGTGAACCATCATGCTCTGCCATGCTCCCTATATTGACGGAAAAACCTTTTCTTTTTTCTTTTGCATTTATTTTAAATGCTGACTCAGATGGTTTCTCTTCTTCAGTGGCTTCCTCAATAATATCTGATACACGGTCAATGTAGCTTGTAATCCTCTTCCTCCAAGCTGTTTGATATTCTTCTGCTTTCGCTGCCATTCTCCGCTTTTCTTCTGTAACCACTATTTGTCGCTTTAATGACTCCTGTTCTTTTTTCTTTTGCTCTTCAAGGTTCTGCTTCATTCTCCCAATGACCGGGTGAAGAGCTTCTTTAAATAGTAAACGGACTTCTGATACTAACAATCTGCAGTAGGTCAGCACATAATCCTGAGTAAATAAAGCACCTTTTCGTTCTGCTTTGCGAATGACTTCAGAGGTTATTGGAACATCAATGTTTTGGATCTCCTGTTCAATGTCAATATCGTCTATCCTGTACACACGAAGAAGGTCCTGTAATTTTTGCTTAAGATGGATCTCAATATAAGCCCTTACATTTTCCTGTAAGGAATGAGTCAAAGCCTCCAGACGTTCCTTTTGTTCACTTTTTGTCTTTCTCCTTGAAAAAAGGCCTCGCACTTTAAAGCTTCCCTGTCGTGATTCAAGATAGCTTCGCGCAGCATTCCGAGTGTGATAGGGAGTCAGCTTTGCATTAGAAAAAATATGGTCAAAGGCCCTTAACAGCTCCCTTTCCATTTCGTCCTCCAATAAAGGAAGAGCTTTCATTTTTTCCTCCATTTTTTCAAGCTCTATATTAAGCGAATAGGAAGAAACGCCTTTTTCCCATGTAAAGGTCAACCCTTCCTTTTCTTCTGCTTTGGATTGTTCCCAGGCTATATGTTTTTCTAATAATCGATAAAAGCCTAAAGCTGCCGTTTGAGTAATATCTTTTTCCTTATTTTCCACTCTGGATGACAGCTCTTCCTGTAAAAGCTTCCATTCATTTATTTCCAGCTCAGGTGAAAAGGAAGATAAAAAAAACGTGCCACTTGTGACAAGTGATTGTCTTGCTAACGTACTTGCGACCTTTTTTTTAAAGGATTTAAAAGAAAGTTCTGCTTCATTATGTTTGTCGATTTGACTAATCACTGCTACAGGGTACATATACCGTTCATTCAACTCTTTGATAAATGCCATATTCTCTGCCGATTCAACATGGTGATAATCCATCAAATACAGGATTAAATCTGCTTCATCAAGCTTTGCTTCCGCTGCCAGGCGATGAGCTTTATCTGTGGAATCAATTCCTGGTGTATCCATAATGATGACATTTTCAGGAATGCTGGTTGTCGGAGTAGCAATAGAGACTTCCGTAACCTCATCACCATCTTTGCAATACTCCTTTATGGCCTGAAGATCAGTTGGGTCTTCTAACAAGACAGGAGATTTTTCTTTAAATGTAACCCTTGCCTCATAATCCCCTTTTTTAATTTCAACAATATTTGCACTTGTCGGGATAGGATGTGAAGGCAGAAGATCTTTTCCTAGAAGATGATTAATCATTGTCGACTTTCCTGCAGAAAAGTGCCCACAAAAGGCTACTTTCCATTTATTCTCCTTCATCTTTAAAAGGAGTCGTTCTGCTTTTTTGGAGTTTTCAGTATCCCCGACGGCTTTCCATTGTTCAGCAAGTTCCTCCCCTATTTCCTGGAGCATTTGCTTGTTAAAGCTTTTTTGCTTCAGCAAAGTTTGAACTTCCTGTTTTGACAACAGAGCAGACTTCCATGTTCTCATTTCCTATCACCTGCAATATCGGTCTAGGGTTCCTTATTTAAGTGTAACGAATAAAAAATTGTCAGTCCACTTTATACTCTAGGTTTCTCTTAATGCAATTTTAAGACGCAACGAATAAAGGAAAAGGAAGAGGACGCCGGTAACCGCAAAAACGCCAAGGAGAGTATACAGTCCTTCTCCTCCGTAATGTTCCATCATCCATCCCCCGCCTAGCGATCCTATAACACCTGACAATCCAAAAAATGTAGTAATAAAAAGTAAATGCCCTGTAGCCTGTAGTTCTTCCGGCACTAGCTTAGAGATATACTGAAGAGCTGAAAAATACATCCCTCCAAAAGTAATACCGTGAAGAACCTGAAGCCAAAGAACATGACTTGGATCATCTATTCCTGCCATCATAAACCAGCGAAAGGCATACAGCAAACCAGCAATTAAAATAAAAAAGAGCGGGTGAAATCTGCGGAACCATAAGTAAGAAAGAAAAAAGACGACTGCTTCAGAAACAACCCCCACAAACCACGCCATTCCAATCAAAGACTCCGCTCCGCCAAGTTCTACGATAAACAACCCTAAAAAACTGTCATTTGCCCGGTGTCCTACCGAAATAAAAAAAATCATTCCCAGAAAAAACAGTACTCTTGGTTTCACTCCAAACTGAAGAGCATGAACGATAGTAACCGGTTTATTCGCAGGCTTAGCATCTGTGACCAGCCATGCCATTGAGAGGGCAAGAAGAGTAAAAAGCAAAAAGGGAACGTATAAATAAGAGACCCCCACACGCTCTAAAAAGAAACCACTGACCAGTGAGGTAATGGCGAATCCAAGAGAACCCCACATACGTATTCGCCCGAAGCTCAAGCCCTGCTGCATGGCTGTTTTCTGAGTCAAGCTGTCTCCAAGAGCCGTAGTTGGCGCAACAAAAATAAAGAGCATAAAGCCAAAAATGAACAGAGCATAGAATTCAGTTATCTGAAAAAAGAAGACGCTGACTACGGCCCCTGAACTAAGGCAGATTATAAGTATTTTCTTGATCGTTTTCCACTTGTCGCTCATGTACCCCCAGAAAGGCTGGGCAAACACAGCTGCCAGGGGCCCGATAGCAATCAACCAGCCGATTTGACTTTGTGACCAGCCTTCATTTTGAAAGTATACAGGAAGATAACTGACCAAGACGGTTAGGGCTGAGTAAGCAAAAAACAAGTAGCCCATAAGGGGAAGTGTCTGCCTGCGCATAGTTTTTCTCTCCTTTTCAATCTGTGGCCAAAAACGCTGTAGAAAATAAAGACCCCCATTAAGGGGGTGGGTGCAATCTTACAATAAAAAGTCTTGTTCAAATAAGTAGGAATAAGGGATGTCAATGAAGACATACATCTGCTCATTAATTGGAGAAGAATATGTTCTGATTAGTTCATCCTTATGGATGTCTGTATACAAATCAGACAAAAAGCCTCTCCCTTCATAATTCATACGAATAATATTTTCCAGAAAGTAAGGGCGCCAGCTCCAGTTTTTTGATTTATCTTCCGGATGATACTCCCATGTTCCTTCTACTTTCACAGCATTTCCAGATTGCTGAAATCCATCTTCATTACATATATATACCCGAAAACAAAGATCATCAAGTCGCTTTGCTACGACTTGGGCAAGATGATCATAATCCTTTTGATCTTTAAGATCATGCAGTGCTTCTTGAAGACGTATGTTTAATTTTTCACTCAAAGTAAGCTGAGCCTTAATTTTTTTTCTTTCAAAATCAAGAAAGTGGTGGAAATCCTTTTTAAGGCTTTCTTTATATTTAAATGGATCAACGAAGTCAGAAAGGTCTTTTTCCAAATATGAACCTTGATAATAACGAGCCCCGTGACGCCAGGCATAGTTTAACTGGTTAAATGTGCTGATTCTCTTAAACAAGAGAGCAGCACCTATCTTTCTTGAAAGCATGGATAACGAGTGAAGAACTTCCCGGTAGACATCAGGAAAGGATCCATCATCAATGAGGTCCATATTCACCTTAATAATATTCGGACGCAAATAAGCAATGCGGTCCAGGTGGGTGCCGCTTTTTTCCACATCATCAATCGCCACTTTTATTCCGACACTTTGCACATATTGAATAAAATATTTAAGATGAGACACCTCACCATGAAAGTCATGTTCAGTAATGATGAGGACAACCCTGGTCATATCAAAATCCTCATTTTCCTCTCGTGCTCTAAGCCTGGAAATAAATTTGTCGGCCCCATCTCCCACTAACAGGTTGGCATCCACATTTAAAAAAAGATTCCCATCCTGCTCCTCGTCAATATATTTCTGAATGGCCTGATCCTGAATATATTCATCCATGTCCAGCCTATACTCTTCAGGAACCGACTGATCTTGGAAAAAAGAGCCTAAACTGATGATTTCTTCTTCATTTTTGAACCTGCCGACTACTTCATAACCAATGACATCCTGTTTATCGGCTCCTATCACAGGCTGAAAATAAGGAAGAGCCTTGTCTTTATGTAAAACGATATCTAATGCATCCATTTTTTATCACCTTTTCTATCCGTTACCACATCTCTCCATGTTTATTATATCATGGCTCATCTTATTATAAAAAATCAGGAGCATTCTATGTAAACCTTTCTCATACAAAAAGCCGGCTCAATAGAAGATGAGCCCGCTTTTATTAGGTTGGCCGCGGCTTGGATATAATCTCTCCAAGCAGTCCATAGTCCACCCCACCAAGCCTGCTGACAGGAGCCAGCAATTCCGTTTGAATATGTCCTTCTTTATAGAGAGAATCACTTACCCGGTAGGAAACCACTTCTCCAATAATAAAATCACAACGGGGGTCATCTTGTTTTCCTCCGAGCTCCATATGTTGATGGAGGGTACATTCCAACGCCACTTTTGCTTCTTTAATCACAGGAACCGTTACTTTTTCGCTTTTTATTAATGTCAATCCTGTTTCTTCTACCTCGCTGACATGTGCTGGATAATTGGCTGCACTTTGGTTAACTTGTTCGATTAAGGTTTCATCTACCACATGGATGACAAACTGATTATTTGCTTCAAGAATGTTTCTCGCAGTATCTTTAAATGCACCATCAGGTTTTCGTCCAACTGACACACCGACTAATGGAGGTTCCGCTGTAATAACATTAAAAAAGCTGAAAGGAGCGGCATTAATGGTCCCATCCTTTCCCTCGGTTGTAATAAATGCTATAGGCCGCGGGAGAATACTGGAGATTAACAGCTTATAATTTTCTTTCCTGGATAATTTTTTTGCATCAATGTTCATCTTTCTCACCTCTCCTCTCATCGTATTCTAGATTTCTTTCTTAGGCAACCTCTGAAAACGTCCTCTCTCTTCTAAAAAATTTATCATCTCAGTCAGAGTTTTTTCTGGCTGCTCTTTTGGGAGGAGATGTCCTGTTTTGGGATAAGTAATAAAACTTGCCTGAGACAGTTGGGTAGATAGACGTTCACCTATAGATAAAGGAACTACTTGATCATTCTCCCCCCATAGAAGCAGAGTGTGATGAGCAATACCGTAAAGGTCTTCATCTTTCAAATCCCCTTCACGATGGCGTATTAAACCAATGAGGGACTGGTAGAAGGCCTTGTCCTTAAAAGGGGTCACATATATTTGATAGCTTTCATCGTCCGCATGCTTTTCATCATACACTACACTTTTAAAAATATTTCGTAAATCTGAACGGTTAATAAGAAAGCGGGCGCATAAGGGGGCAAGAGGCAGATAAGTAGCCAGGCGCAGCCTAATTGAAGACCGTCCTACATAACTGGAAGGAGCCATAAGCACCAGCTCCGAAATAAGGTCTGGATAATACTTAGCCAGGTAGAGGCAGATTTGTCCTCCCATCGAGTGTCCCACCGCTGTTATTTTTTTCACAGAGAGGATTTCCATTAATTCAGCGATGGTAGCTGCATAATTTTCATATGAATAAAGGTACCCGGTTCCTTTTTCACTTTTGCCAAAGCCGGGAAGATCCAGTGCAATCACACGTGCAAATTCAGCAAGCTTCGGGATAACAGGCTTAAAGCTGTGAACGGAAGACACGAGGCCGTGGATTAAACATACGTCAGGAGTATCTCTTCCATAGCTTTTTGGCATGTATTCTTCAACATATACAGATACATTGTTCACTTTTATATACTTGCCCTCCATAGCACCCTTCCTTTTCTTCGTCCACTGTCATCTCCTTTATATGATTTACACAAGCAATGTTTCCATGTATTTTTTTTTCTTTTCCACGATTCAAAAAGTGCGGCTGTAATAAAAACCAATTTCATGTTTGGGATGCAGACCCACTGTCCAAAGGCCAAGAAATAAATCAATAGGGACGGATCACGCAGCAATGGACCACTTCTTTCTTTCTTTGAGGTAATGATCAAGAGATCCAGGAGGAGGAACCTCCCTTCTGCCTACTGAGAGTTGAAGCGCAAAAAGCATCCAAATCAATTAAAGAGCAAGTAAAAGTAAATAGGCTGGTTTAAGTCTCGTTCAATCCGAAACTCAAACCAGCCAATGGCTGCGTAATAAAAATCTAATTGTGTGGAGGGGACTGATACTGTCTTGTCACCGTCTTAATACGAACGAAGGTCGTATGGTGTCTGCTGGTATACGTAATAGTTGAGCCAATTTGAAAACAAAAGATTAGAATGGGCTCTCCATCTAAGCTGAGGCCTTGCCTTCCTGTTGTTTTCCGGGTAATAATTCTCTGGCTCCGCTGTCTTAACTCCCCGGTTGTAATCCCGTTCATATTCATCCTGAAGTGTACAGGTATCATATTCACTGTGGCCTGTCACAAAAATCTGTTTCCCGTCTTTTGAAGCCACGATATAAACGCCGGCTTCAGGAGATTCAGACAGCACCTGAAGCTCAGGAACCTTGTCTACATCTTCACGTCTAGTACCAGTATATCTGGAATGAGGGACATAGAAAACATCATCAAATCCTCTCATTAAGCTTTCATTCGGCTTTTCAACAAAATGTTCATAAATACCAAACTGCTTAACAGGAAGTTCATGTTTAGGAACCCCATAATGATAATACATGCCTGCCTGCGCCCCCCAGCAAATATGAAGGGTGGAAGTGACATTTGACTTGCTCCATTCTAAGATGCTCTTTAACTCTTCCCAATAAGTAACATCTTCAAAAGGGAGCTTCTCTATAGGCGCTCCGGTTATAATCATTCCGTCAAATTTTCTTTCACGGATTTCATCAAAGGTTTTATAAAAAGAGGCGAGATGCTCAATTGGTGTATTTTTGGATCTGTGTGTATGAGGATGAAGCAATGAAACATCCAATTGAAGAGGGGTATTCCCCAAAAGCCTGAGCAATTGTGTTTCTGTCGTTTCTTTTATTGGCATTAAGTTTAAAATCAGTATTTTAAGTGGGCGAATATCCTGAGTATAAGCCCTGCTTTCATTCATTATAAATATATTTTCTTTCGATAATATATCCTTTGCGGGTAAATGATCGGGTACCTTAATAGGCATAATTCTCTCCTACTTTCTCTCAATACTCAGCTATCTTTATTGTTTATGTCTTTCATAGTGCTCCCTGAACGATTCGTTTTCAGAAGTTATATCATATGGTGAATAGGTAAAACCAGAAAGCTCACCAGTCAAATGAAAAGCTGCTTCTCTACAGATCAGCTTGATTGGTATCTACCCATTCCAACTGATCTATCATACTTTCATAAAGTTATTCTGTAATTGTTAAAATTATCATAAAACCGAATTTTTCGCAAATCTCTTACAGGACTCATTATACTATTTTATAACGTATCTATCTATTGTCTTATCTATTCTTCTTTTTGGAGAAAAGCTGCAACACCTGCTCCCCACCCTGGCCACGGTCCCAAAAGGGGGTATATTGGCTTCCCTTGGGTTCTTTTAGTAAATCAGTCTATTTGACTAAGGATAACTCTATAATAAGAGGCCCTTTCACAAGGCTTTTATAAAAGAAACATCCGGGATCAGCCGGATGTTTGAGAGGAATGCCTTTTTTCTATAGCATGAAGTAATATTTCAGCTCTTTCGCCAGAAATGGTGGTTACACCGAGAGGTTCTTTTTTCCTTCCGTATTCTTCATGGTGAAAATCTGATCCTCCTGTTCGAAGCAGAGTCTTCTTTGTTTCTTTCTCCAGTTTGGAAGTCAGTTTTTCGTAGTGTTTTCTTTCTTCAGGGTCGTGATCTCTGTGTTCAATTTCCACCCCGTCAAGCCCGCTCTGATGCACCCATTTTTCAATGTCTTCATCAAGACCGTAATACCCAGGATGAGCAACGACTGCAAGTCCTCCGGCTTGATGAATAAGTGATATGGCTTCTTCAGGAGTGAATTCTTTTGCCTTCGATACATAAGCCGGCTTTCCTTCTCCTAAATATTTATCAAATGCCTCTGAGACTTCTTTCACGTACCCTCTATCAATCAGTGCTTTTGCTACGTGCGGGCGGCCTACACTGCCCCCGTCCACATAACGGAGAACATCTTCTTCCTGCAAAGTAACTCCAGCACCCTGTAAACGTTCAAGCATAACTTCCATACGCTTGTTTCTCATTTGTCGTTGTCCTTCCAGCACTTCTTGAAATGCTGCATCTTCAATATTCACCCCGTAGCCTAGCATGTGAACGCTTTTCCCTTTCCACTTCGTGGAAAGCTCAATGCCGGGAATCACAGTCAGACCCAGCTGTTCCCCTGCCGCCTGCGCTTCTTTTACCCCATTTGTGGTATCATGGTCTGTCAATGCTACGATGTGTATTCCTGCCTCTTTGCACTTTTCCATCAGCTTAGCTGGTGAATAGCCCCCATCTGAAGCCGTAGAGTGCATATGTAAGTCTGCCTGCATCAATTGCTAGTCCACCTCCGCTTTGTTTACGAAGCAGTTTTCACTGCCCAAGCTACTTGCCCTTTTCTCATATGGTCTGTATAGGTAAACTCGTAATAGGAAGATGGTTCTACTTTAAAAGCCAACGTCCCTCTTCTTTGCCCTTCAGGCCGGAGTTGACCTCCAATGAGCCTTTTATCGTCATAGTTGTCATGGTACTCATACGTATATCCTTCATCGTTTACGACCAATGTGTTGAATAAAGATATTTCTTTTACTTCTTCCGTGGCATTAAAGAAGGAGACATCAACAACCAAAAAGGTTTCCCCTTCCTCTTCGGTCTCATATGCTTCGTGGACGGTCACATCCATTCCGCCTATTCTTGCCGTTTCACCTTTTTCCAGCAGGTGTTCAGACCCCTCCACAATCTGTGCATAGGGGTTATCCGTTAATCCGCTTGTTGTCTGTGACTGAAATAAGACTCCTGAGAAAAAACCGAGCAATAAAACAAGTCCAAGTAATACCCCATACTTCACCGTCATGCTAAATCACTCTCTCCATTCTACCTAATCTGTTCCAACATGTTCAAACCTGGTGCCCTTCTCAACAGAAAAGATATGAGACTTTGCTTTTCCATAGAACAAAGCTTAGCATCATTTTATATCACATAGGCGCTTGTTCTCTGTTTTCCACCTCACATCAAAGGAGGCGACCGTTACGGCCACCTTGTTCTAATAAAACAAATAGCACGCTTATTTCCCTTCGTTCCACCAATCATCTTGAATGGTAACCGGCAGCTGCCTTTTATGCTCTGTTTGAGTATACCTGGTAATGAGGTTTACTTTCACTGCTTCATTTACCGTTTTGCCTTCCAGGAAATTATCAATATCGTCATAGGTGACTCCCAGAGCTTCTTCATCTGAAATACCTGGTTTATCGCTTTCTAGATCAGCAGTAGGCACCTTCTCGTATAAGTGTGCCGGAGCATCGAGCTTACGTAAAAGCTCTTTTCCCTGCCTTTTGTTCAGACCAAATAACGGTGCGACGTCACAAGCCCCGTCACCATACTTAGTATAAAATCCAGTAACAGCTTCAGCTGCATGGTCTGTCCCGATAACTAAGCAGCCAAACTCTGCTGCCAAATCGTATTGGGCTTTCATTCTTTCCCTTGCCTTTGTATTCCCTTTGTTAAAATCACTCATCTTATGGCCCACTGCTTGTTCAAAAGCATTTTCTGCCGCATCCACTGCTTGTTGAATGTTTATAGTAATTGTCTTTGATGGGCTGATGAAATTTAGTGCCTGTTGTGCATCATCTTCATCGAACTGTTCGCCATATGGCAGACGAACGGCAATAAAAGAATATTCTTTGTCCTCTTCTTCATTTAATTCCTCAATAGCCATTTGTGCTATTTTACCGGCTAATGTAGAATCCTGCCCCCCGGATATCCCCAATACATATCCAGATACGTGGGCTTTTTTTGCGTATGCTTTTAAAAAATCTTTTCTCTTATTAATTTCCTCAACAGGATCAATATCGGGCTTCACTTCCAAAGCTTCTACAATCTGCTGCTGTGAAATAGACAATTTAATCACTCCAATGACCATCATTTACTAATTATTTATCCTACATCCCAGTATACTAAACCAAAGCATTAAGGGACATGGTTTCTTTTTTTCAGCTTTAATAATTGGGACTGTTTTCCTTCTTTCTGTAAAATTTCGGTTTGTTTTTCCCCTAACAGGTCAAAATGGGGGTATGGCTTTCGAAGATGAATCCACTCTTCCTTCAGGCCGTATTGCTTTCCCCAGCTGATCAGTGCTTTCAGATTTGAACAGCCTACTTTTGTGACTGTATCACAATCCGGAAATCTTGGATCATACCAAAAATGAGTGATAAACGCGATTTCTCCATTTGAAGCTTTTCGTTTCCATTCATTGAGTTCTTCTCGCCTGATTCCAAAGGCCATAATTTAGCTCCTTTTCCAATTTCCCTGTCTCTTTTTTATATCATACGAAGGCATTTTTGTCTGTTATAACGGAAGAAAATGTTTCTTTGGATTCATAAAGGTATGTAAGGGTGGCGTTGAGGGATATCAGATGTTTCTTTTTATAATAAAAGAAAAAAAGGCAGCTCTACTAAGGAGCTGCCCCTTCCTGCTACCGTCGTTTCGCATCTCTTTCTTCGTCTGCGATTTCTTCATATATATTTCCCAGGCTTTCCTGCCTTCTTGCATTCTTTGCTTCAATTGCTTTTTTGTCTGATTCCTTCAAATCAAGGTTATTCATCGTTTCCTCGGCGGCTTCCATATTCTTAAGGGTGTTATCCTTCATTTTTTCCAGTTTTTCAACGTTATCTGAACGGTCATCAGGTTTAGCCATTTCATTTCCTCCTTCTCATTTGTCCACATTAGTGTGGAATGAGAAGAAGGTTGTTATACATTTTCTTTCACTTGTTTCTTAACCCTTTCATATTTCTCGTGCCAGTCAGGAAGATGCTTCTTTATAGAGATGGGCCGGAATGTATTTTTGCGAATACACACGTGAGTGGTGGTTCCCTTAACACAGAGAATACCTTTTTGGTTGATTATGTTATAACCGTATGTCACCCGCAGACCATCATAAGCTTCTATCCATGTTTCAGCGGTGATGACATCCCCATATGTTGACGGAGCCTTATAATCAAGGTTTACATTTGTCACTGGGGATAGTATGCCTTGCTCTTCAAGCTCTTTGTAATTAAAGCCAAGTTCATTGATCAATTTTGTGCGTGCAAGCTCACACCATACAAGATAATTAGAGTGGTGGACGATTCCCATTTGATCGGTTTCTGCATATCTGACTTCAATGTTTGCTGCTGCTTTCATTGTTCCAGCTCCTTTTATAACTTAATGTGCAAAGCCTCTGTCACATCCTCTTTTTCCAAAAGTGAATAGTCCCCACCCTCATTATGGTTCAACAGCCTGACCGCTTGCTGCTGAAACATTTCTTCTGCAAGATCTTGTGCCAGCCGGCCATTCCCCGGGACCGTTCTTTCTGCCAGATGTTCAAGTAAAGTCTCCCACGCTTCCGGGGTAAAGCGGTATCCATACTCACCAGCTTTTTTCTTTGTAATTTCAGCCAGCTCTTCGCCTGAATAATCGGGAAACGTAAAAGACTTTTTAAAACGGGAGCGCAGTCCTGGATTACTTTCAAGTAAATTCTCCATTGGTTCTGGGTAACCGGATAAAATGACCACCAGATTTTCTTCATGCTTTGTCATTTCTTCAACAAGCGTGTCAATTGCCTCTCTGCTAAAATCCCCAGCTCCTTTTGGCAGTAATGAATAGGCCTCATCTATAAAGAGTACTCCTCCCAGGGATTCACGGATTTTCTGTTTTGTTTTTAATGCCGTCTGGCCGACATATCCTGCTACAAGGTCACTCCGTCCGCAGACAACGAGATGCCCTCTTTTTAAAAAGCCCAGTTCCTTTAAAATCTTTGCGTAAATGGCAGCTGTACTTGTTTTTCCCGTACCTGGTCTTCCATTAAAAATCGTGTGAAGAGAAAGAGGAGCAGAAGGAAGGCCTGCCTGTCTTCTTTCTTGCTGCACCTGCACAAAGGAAGCCAGCTTTTTCATTTCTTTTTTTACTTTATCCAGTCCGACAAGCTCGTTTAGCTCCTCTATACCTGCTTGCCGTTCTTTTTCTTGTTCCTTTTTCTTATCTTTCAAATCCTCACTTGTTAACACGGCATAATCATCCAGGGAAGGTGACTCTTTTTTTCCTGCCTTTGCTCCTTTTTGAAAAATAGCATCAAGGATGATGTTCTTGACTGTACGAGCATTTCCAAACGACTCATCTACCTGCTCAGCTGCAATCCGCTCTTCCAGCGTTCTTTTCCCATCAGCAGATATCGTATAATCATTTGCTAACGCAACCTTATCACCTATATCAAGCAATTCCTTGAGAGAATAGTCAGAAATATGAATGTGGTTACTTTCCGGAAAACGGCTGCGAAGCCCCGGGTTAGCACGTAGAAACTGTCTCATTTCTTCAGGATATCCAGCCAGAATAAGAGAAAACGTCCCTGCATACTCACTGCTTGTAATGGCAGACACCAAAGTGTCAACAGCGGTTTGTCCATAATCGTTGCCAGTCATTCCTTCTCTTTTCAAGCTGTAGGCTTCATCTATAAAAAGAACTCCTCCTACTGCTTCTTTGATTAAATTAAGAGTCTTTTCTTCAGTCTGACCTACATAAGAGCCAACTAAATGTGAGCGGTCCGCTTCTAATACCTCTTCACGGGGCAACAGTCCGACATCATGATAAATTTTGGCGAGCAAGCGGGCAAGCATGGTTTTTCCAGTGCCAGGATTCCCGGTTAAAATCATGTTTAAGCTTAATTCATCCTGAAGGACAAAACCTTCTTCTTTTCTCCTTTTCTGGTATTGGAGATAATAATACAACTGATGAACCCGGTCCTTTACCTCCTGCAGGCCAATTAACTGATCTAATTCCTGCAGGGGACTGTCATCTTCTTTTGTGTCTTTGAACCCTTCAAAATGAAACTGCCATTCCCTGGAAATATGATTAATCTCCTGCAACGCATCTTTCATTTCTTTCACATGTTCAGGGGAATAAAAGGTGCCGGTCGCCGTTTCCTGATAGAGCCGTGATGATTCCTGTAACAGACGGAGATGCTCTAAGCCTTTGATCAGTATTTGATACGCTTCTTCTGCAAAATCTGCTTCTTGCTCCATGTCCGCTTTCTCAAACATGACCTTTGCTCTCTTGAGAGCCTCGCTTTGAGCCTTCATTTCCTCTATCTGGGAAGAGGAAGCGGTGTATAGCTGTTCAGCTGTTTTTTTTCTTGCAGAACTCTGATCTGTCTCTCTTATCGAAGGAAGGTTGTTAGGAAAGAGGGTCTGCTCTGCTCTCCAAAGAATATCCTGTCCTTTGATTATAAGAAATAAAGGATAGTTCTCATTGCGCTTCTCACCTTTATCCATCCAGTCACGAATAAGGGGATCTATTTTTCTTACTTGCTTAAAACGGGTATATGACATGAAAGCGTATAAGACGCCTATAAATGATTCCACATCATTTTCTCCACCCGACAAAATATCAATATATTTCCTGGCTTTCTCCATTGAAAAAAGACTTAGATCTTTTTCCCACGCCTTTATTTCATCTATGATTTCATTTTTTTCTTGTTGAGTCATACAATCACCTATCTTTACCTGGATCACGTTCTATTACAGCCTGCAAGGTATCGTCTGAGCCTCATCCTGCCTTTTTCCGAAAGAAAGGAACGGGCTTTTCCTGAGGCCCTATCACTTTTGTCCCTAAAGTTACTCCAGAAAAAACAAGAAGTGCTCCTGCTAAATGTATCATGCCAAAGGATTCATTTAAAAATATTACCGCCATCACTACTGCTGAAACAGGCATTACATTTATAAATAATGCTGCCTTTGAAGCTCCGATTTGTTGGATCCCATCATAGTACATAACAAAACTGATCACTGTCACAAAAACACTCATATGTAAGATGGCCAGCCAGGAAGAAGGTGAGGCTTCCACCCAGCTGAGAGGAGAAGCCTCATAAAAGGAGAAAGGCAAAAGAAAGATTGTTCCGAACATGACAGCATAAGTAGTCGAAACTACAGGACTGAACTTCTTTAACACCACTTTTCCAAGCACGCTGTACAATGCCCATGTTATCACTGCTACAAACAAAATAATATCAATCGCTTCTAAGCCGCCAGTCAAAATGGCTCCCATGTTTCCTTCACTTATAATTGTTGCTGCACCGCTAAGTGCCAAAATCATTCCTGTGATTTGAAAACGAGTAACTCTCTCTTTCAAGAAAAGAATCGATAATAGTAAAATCAAAATAGGGTTGGTAGCAATAAACAATGAACTTTTTACCACAGGGGCATACATGCTTGCAAGAAAAAAGCAGACATTGTAGATGAAGATTCCTGTTAAACCAAGAAGAGCAAAGAACAGCCAGTCTCTTCGAGTAACCGCAGGACGCTTTGGTTCCATTTTCCACATGAGAGGAAACAATAAGATCGCGGCAAAGAAAAAACGGAGAAACGCCACAGTAAAAGGTCCAAAATCTTCCACAGCTATTTTCCCGGCAATAAAGCCGCTCCCCCACATTGACGTTGCAAAAACAAGCATGACATAAACCAGCCACTTTGGACGTTCTTTCATTGTTCGATCCTCTTCTCTCTATAGTGCTATGTATTCCACTTTTTATTGTATCATTTTTTCGGCATTCGAAAGAGCAGGGCCCGTTCCCTCAAAAAAACCGCCTTTTACTGACGGTTTTTCACGGAAATCCATATCACTCGCCTGAGTAGAAAGCCAATGAAAATGGCAGCAATGACTCCTATTAATGCTCCGAGGGTATTTAATATGACATCGTCAATATTGGCCACTCTGTGCGTAAAAATAAACTGGTTAACTTCAATAAAAGTAGAAACAAGCATAGCGGCAAAAGTAATGGTCAAGACTGCTCTGCTTTTTTTTCTGCTTAACAAACCTAAAATGAAACCAAAAGGAATAAAAAGCACAATATTCCCTGCTAATATGCGGAGGGGGTCTGCTAACCCCGGGCTGAAGACAGCAATTCTATAAATGCTGCGAAAGGGAACGAGATTGTAATTTCTCCCGCCTGGACCCTGTGGCCCAAAGGAAGCTCCGTAATTCCACGCTAACAACGTGACATAGAAAAGAACTGCCATATAAATAATAAATACAGCCCAAAGCAACGGGGTTAGGACAGACCTTATTTTTTTATCGCTTATTTCCGTCTGGAGAATATGTATCACTCCCCCTGTTATTCAATTAATAGGTGCATGTTTATTATGAAATGATCTATAATCAGTGACAATGGATTTTTATAGTGCCTGTTCGACACACCTTTACCCTGCAAGACAATACCATAATCCTTTCCTCTGCTTTTTAAGTATTTAGAGACTAAGAAAATCATTTAATTCGGTTAATTCGTCGCGTTATGTAATACGAAAGATTATGCAAATACATAATCCATTCTCTAAATAAAAAAACCAGAAAGAGCAACAGGCTCCTGCTGGTACGATGATAATATTATCTGACTGCTCTGCGATTTTCCCATCTTTCCTCAAGTTCTTCAAGCATCTTTTTGTCCTTCATGATTTCCACTTTATTTACCTTCACTAATTCTTCAAAGGTTAAACGCTTAATTTTTCTCAATATTCTTCACTCCTTTTTCTCCATTATGGAAAAAAAAGATTCATCTTATACCTGTTGTTTAGGGCTGATATACCAGCCAGAGGTTTCATCGATGGTCAGTAAAAAGATTTCATGGGGATTTCTATGCCCACGTTTTAACAGTTCTTCTTTCAGCCAATCTATGGATCCTAATTCCTTAAGATTGGCATGAATAATTTTCCCGTCCTCAATAATGACCTTAGGATAACCTTTATCTTTAGGGTCCATGTTCATGTCTGTTGGGGTAAGAGCCTGATTGGCACTCTTTTTAATTACACTTATTTGGCCGTTTGCCTCAAGAATGGCATAATCCACTTCATTTAAATCTGATGCATCCCTCAGCCGTAAGTCCATTAATAGGGATTCTATTGTGACTTTTGCTTTTTTTAATTGGTCATGCAAAATTTTTCCTTTTTCTATGACAATGAGAGGCTCGTCTTCAATTACTCTTCTGAAGCGCGGTGTTTTTAATGCCGTAAAGGTAAGGGTAAAGTGAAGGGCTGCTATTAACCCTGCTGATGCTAATGGACCACCCAACGGAAGATCACCGCTTGATAAAGGCTCCCCGACAATATCACCGATCACGACACCAAATATAAAATCTAAAGGATCAATAGAGCCCATCGATCGCTGACCTAGTATCTTTACCATGAGAAAGATATAAATGTAGACGATACTAGCCCTAATTAGAAATCCTGTGATTGGAAGTGCTTCTGAACCTGTCCAGAATTCCAGGATTCTCACCTCAATTTCTTACCATTTTTTAGAACTATCCATTTTATCTTGTTCAATTTCAGCATATGACATATGCTTTCTTTCTTCAGCCTCCTGGCCGGGAGAAACATGCTGCTTTTCTTTCTTTTTTGTCTGTTTCTTCTCTTTCATACATCCTCCACCTTTCTTTTTCTAGTTTTATTGTGTACGATTTTTCTTTACGTTATTAAATTTTATACTACGGTACGTGAAATTTAAGTTATACAAGGTAAGGTTAATAATTCCCTGACGAGAAACTTTCTGATGACTGGGAAGTACTAAGAGCCATTACATAAAAAGACCTTTGGTTGCTGTTTGGATGCTTTATGTAGGACACGAAAAGAAATTGCACACAAATAACCCCACTTTACAAACTCGTGAGGTTATTTTACTATCATTAAATTTCATTCCATTTTTATTTTTTAGGTCCTCTTAGGAAATTTGTTGTCCTTCAGCCTTTTAAGTTTGGCCTATTTGAATCTTAACCAGTTCCTCACGCGGTACTTAATCCAACATCTCACCATACGAGCGAAAAAAAGGAGATAGCTGTTTTCATACCGCTGTTTTGAACTTTCTTAATCGTAAAGTATTTAGAACCACTGACACTGAACTAAATGCCATAGCCGCTCCTGCCAGCATTGGGTTTAACAAAATTCCAAAGAAGGGATAGAAAAGACCTGCCGCTACTGGAATTAACACCACGTTATAGCCAAACGCCCAGGTAAGGTTTTGCCAAATCATTTTCATTGTTGACTTGGATAAACGCAAAGCCGTTGCGATACTTGTTATATCTCCACGCATCAGTGTGATATTGGCGGTTTCCATAGCCACGTCTGTACCAGTACCGATAGCAATACCAACATCCGCTTGTGCTAAAGCTGGGGCATCATTAATCCCATCACCAACCATAGCAACCAACTTTCCTTGGTCTTGCAACTTTTTAACTTCCTCTGCTTTGTGCTCTGGCAATACTTCAGCAATAAAGTGATCAATTCCAGCTTCCTTGGCAATGGCTTTTGCCGTACGCTCATGATCTCCTGTTAACATAATCACATCAATTCCCATGGACTTAAGTCGTTTTATCCCAGGGATAGTATCTTTCTTCAGGGTATCTGCAACAGCAATCACCCCTGCAAACTCTCCGTTCACTGACACATACATAGGGGTTTTCCCTTTGTCAGCCAACTGTGTGGCTTTTTCCTCAAATGCCTTTAACTCAATGTTATACTGCCTCATTAATTTTACGTTGCCAATCAATACGTCTTTTCCTTCCATCTCTGCTTTTAAACCTTGGCCTACAATGGCTTCAAAGGATTCAGGTTTTTGAACCTCTATACCCCTTGTCTGCGCTCCTTCAACGATTGCCTCCCCTAATGGATGTTCGGAACTAGTCTCCACAGAAGCAGCGATTTGCAATAATTCATTTTCAGAAAAACCGTTAGGAGTAGGAAGCACATCAGTTAGTTTAGGCTTACCTTCTGTAATGGTACCTGTTTTATCTAAGATCACAGTTTCTACTTTATGAGCACGTTCCAGGCTAGTGGCATCTTTAATTAATATTCCATTTTCTGCCCCCTTTTCCGTACCCACCATAATCGCTGTGGGTGTAGCCAAGCCAAGAGCACAAGGGCATGCAATAATGAGTATCGCAATAAATGTTGTCAGGGCGAAAATAAGGGATGGTTCTGGACCGATAAAATACCAAGTAATAAATGAAAGAACAGCAAAAATGACAACCGCTGGAACAAAATAAGCTGAAATGACATCCACTACCCGTTGGATAGGTGCTTTGGACCCCTGGGCCTCACTGACCATTCTCACAATTTGGGCTAAGGCAGTTTCTTGCCCCACTTTTGTTGCACGGAAGGTAAAGCTTCCGGATTTGTTAATAGTAGCCCCAATCACTTTATCTCCCTCAGTTTTCTCTATTGGCAGTGATTCACCGGTTAACATCGACTCATCCACTGCAGATCTTCCTTGAAGAATCGTTCCATCTACTGGAATACGCTCACCCGGTCGTACAAGGACATGATCATTAATTTGAACCTCTTCTACTGGCAGCTCAAGTTCTTCCCCGTTTCGAACTATTCTTGCTGTCTTTGCTTGCAAACTCATTAATTTTTTTATTGCTGTAGATGTTTGCCCTTTTGCTTTTGCTTCAAAGTAACGACCTAACAGAATAAGTGTAGTAATAACAGTCGTTACATCATAGTAGAGTTGGTAAGGAAACCCCATTTCCGTCAGCTGACTTGGAAACAAAGTCATCGCCCCGCTATAAAACCAAGCGGCCGTTGTTCCCATAGCCACAAGTACATTCATGTCAGCTGATTTATTTTTCAGCACTTTATAACTGTTCTTATAGAATCTCCACCCGGGTACTAGCTGGATATAGGTGGTTAATAACAATAAAAAAAACGGACTTGCAATAGCAGCAGGTACCCAATTACCCCATTCGTGCATCATATGTGGAATGCTTCCGATTAAAACAATTGAGGTAAGGATAGCTGCAATTGTAAAGTCTTTAAACAATTTCTTTGTTTCTTCTTCATTTTCATCTCTAAACTCTCTATTTTCTTTTTCTTCGATTAAAGTAGCTTTATATCCAGTCTTATCAATTGCCTCTATTACACTTTCAACAGAAAGCACTCCTTTTTCTCCGGTCACTTGAGCTTGATTTGAAGCTAAGTTTACATTTACTTCGTGCATACCTTCCACTTTTAAAACAGCTTTTTCGATTCTGTTGACACAAGAAGCACAACTCATCCCTTCGATTGAAAAGGTAAGTTTCCGGCGAGTTTGCTCCTCTTCTATTTGTCTTGCACTATACCCAGCTTTATCAATGGCTTCAACAATCTGAGGGGCGGATACTTCCTTTTCATCCCCTTTCACTTGTGCTTGGTTTAACGCCAAGTTCACACTTACTGAATGTACTCCTTTGAGTTTGGATATCTCTTTTTCTATTCGATTCACACAAGAAGCACAACTCATTCCCTGAATTGAAAACGTCCTGACAGTCATAATTTCCTCTCCTTTCCTAGACGTAAAGGAAGTTCAAATATATTGAGATACTTTTAACGTTTTTTTGTCGCTAATTTCACGGCAAAATAAATAACAAGCCCAATGAAAAATAAACAAACGAAAACGAAAAATATCATTCCCCAACCCATCATGCTCCAACCAAATTCATTCATCATTTATAACCACGTCCTTTAGCGTTTTTTTCATTTTATCTAAAATGTTTAAGAGCCCTAGTGACTATTCTCACTAAAGGAAGGAAAATAATGAAGGCAATCGTAATTATTTTAATAATACAATACCCCTGTATGGTATGTAAAGGGTGACATAATATTATATATGTACTGATATTATAATAGAAGTAAAAAAACCTTCTCTTTAGTAAAGAGAAGGCCAAGGCGGGGATAATCAGGAATCGACGCTGTAACCTAGATCCTCAATCATTTCTTTAATTTGTTTCCGTTTTAGTTGGGTAGAATTAAAAGAAACCACTACTACACCTTTGTCAAGTTCAACTTTTACCTCTTCCACACCATCTAGATCTCCAACACTGTTTTCCACAGAGGAGACACAATGACCGCAAGTCATTCCTTTAACATGAAACGTTTCCGTTAGCATTACATGCACCTCCTTTTCCAGTCGTATTCACTACTTAACTAATCGTTGAAAAACATCCATTAACTCGCTTATTACCTCATCACCGCTATTTTCTTTTACCGCTTTAGAGACACAATGGGTAGTATGGTCTTCTAAAAGAGCTAGTGATACTTTATTTACAGCAGAATTTATAGCTGCAATTTGGTTTAATATATCAACACAGTAACGATCTTCTTCAACCATCTTATGAACTCCACGAACTTGACCCTCAATTCGTTTCAGTCGATTCAATAATTGTTGTTTATTTGGCTGGACTACCCTTTTAGGAGATGGGTTAGAGAGGTCTTCCATCTATTTCACGCCCTTCTTGATAAACATTCTTTCAAAACTAGTTATACAATATGTGATCCGTTATATGACCGAATAACATACCACTATATAGATCTTACTATACCCCAGTTATGTATCTCAAGAATAAATAAAAGTCCAGAAGAATAATTTGGACTTTTATTCCATTCTTTCTTCTCTGGTTTCTATAACTTCCAGTTTCAAGATCCTGAATTTTTCCAAAGGTTCTATTAATTCATTTGGGTAATAAGGGGATGGGTTTGTGTTTAAGAAAGACTCTTTTTCCTTCATTTCTTCTTGGGCATAATTTTCAAACCCATAGTCTAATAACCTTGTGGTGTCCTGATAACTCTGATCGGCAGTTCCGGCATTTAACACAACAACAATAAGTTCACGGTTATTTCTTTCGGCTGCGGTTACTAAGGTAAACCCAGACCTTTGGACAAAACCATTTTTAACCCCAAATGCACCATCATAGTTCCAAAGCATCCGATTGTGATTAAAAATGGTTGTTTCCCAGCCCTTGCCATTCCATTCCATTTCTTTTGTTGCTACAATTTCCCGGAAATCCTCATTAGATAAAGCATACCTCGTAATCTCAGCCATGTCATAGGCTGTAGTGTAATGATTTTCATTAAATAGTCCGTGAGGGTTGGTGAAATTGGTGTTCTGTAGATATAAACGTTTTCTTATAAATTCATTCATTTTCTCAGAAAAGTCTTCTTCACTTCCAGCCAGGTGCTCAGCAATCGCATGACCCGCGTCGTTCCCGGAACTAATCATGAGTCCTTGGACTAATCGTTCTAATGAGACGACTTCATCCTCTAGAAGATATACCCTTGTGCCTTCTATTGTTGTCGTTTCTTCACTAATTATTACTTGTTCTTCTGGCTTTCCCATTTCTAATGCAAGAATGCCAGTAACAATCTTTGTGATGGATGCCGGGTACATCTGTTTTTCGCCTTGTTTTTCATATATTATTTCCCCAGTTTTTCCATCCATTAAAAGAACAGATTCACTATAAAGGTCCAGGCGCTCTTGGGCAGAGGAGGAAAGCGGTGAATGGTAAAATAACAAATAAACAATGATAGCTGTAACTAAGATTTTAGGTAGTAAAAACATAACTTCTCTCCCTTTTATTTGGTAGGTAAGAAATACAACATCATTTAAGTTCAGAGAAAGCACCATGTTACTTTACCTATAAAATATGAAGATATGATGAAGATTGATGATTTATTAGTTTTCTTGTAAAAATTCTTTGACCTTTGTCAGAAAACGTCCTTCATTCAAAGAGTTTAACTAAAATAACTGTTGAGAAAAATACTCAACAGTTCCTTTATCCTTACCTCTTATCTTTAGTTAAGGGGACCATTCCACTCTTCCATTCCTCCACCAAAATTAAATACATCTTGAAAACCTTGTTCGACAAGATAATCGGCACTTTCTATACCCATCCGTCCTGTAAATTCACCTTGGTTGCAAAGGCAGGCCAAAATAGGATCAACCTGCCTGTGCACATAGTGGAAGGTTATAAGACGTCTTTTATTCCGGTTTATTTGGAGCATTAGGGTCTGGAGTAAAGGAGGGTTCAAACCCATCGTACTTAATTTCACTAACCATTCCATTCCTTGCATGATGGAACTCATGGCAATGGAACAGCCAATTTCCTGGATTATCAGCCTCAAAGATGATTTCATACTCTTCCCCTTCTCGAACGTTTAACGTGTCCATTATGATAGGAGAACCGGAAACCTCTTCACCATTTCTAGAAATAACTTGGAAGAAATGACCGTGCAAGTGCATCGGATGATCCACTTCTGTTTCGTTTGCAATGGTCATTTTTATAAAATCACCTTCTTCAACTTCATATACTTCATGCCCTTCGGCTGTTTTCGTATCCATTTTTTTATTATTGATTGTAAAAATTCCCCTCCCATCTTCTGAGTCTAGGACCATATCAAATTCTTTGGTTACATCTTCTAGGTTGAGAGATTCAGCTGGTTTTCCATATGATAAAATATCAAATTCAGCTTCAACCTCTTTTGGAGCAAGCTCTTCCCCTGTATACTCCTCATATACAAATGGTAGAACTGTGTGTAAGTTATCTTTATTTGTATCAGCAAATATTTCGACTCCGTAAGCTCCCGGGTTGTTAGCTTCTATTTCAATATCTACTCGTTCAGCAGCGCCTAAGGTTACTGAGGTATTAGAAAGAGTCTCAGGTTCATTGACTTTTTGTCCATCATAATGGGTCACTTTAAAATTATGATCAGGGATTTGAATAACTTGTGTAAACAAACCCGCATTTACAAAACGCAGCTTCACTGCATCTCCTTCTTGCACTTCTACTCTTTCAATTTCAGGAGAAGCTTTACCATTAATAAGCATGGTATCGTACATATGTACCATCATTTCATCATGCGTCATCTCTTCTACCGCGCCGTGCGACCCATGATCCATCATGCCTTCCATATTGCCATGATCCTCCATGCCTTCCATCATAGAAGAGTAATCATCTAAGACTAATACCTCGTCGATGTCATACTTTTGATCGTTCTCTTTTTCAATAACAAGGGGACCATATAACCCTTTTTCTACTTGGGTGGCTCCGTCTTGATGAGAATGGTACCAATACGTTCCAGGAGTATTCGCGGTAAATTCGTAGGTAAAGGAATCGCCGGGCATTACCACATTTTTAGTAATCCCTGGAACCCCATCCATCTCATGATCCAACGGAATGCCGTGCATATGGAGTGCAGTAGGAACAGGTAAATCATTTGTCAGTTTTATCTCTACCTCTTCCCCTTCTTGGACCCTTATTTCTTCACCAGGCAAAGTGTTGTTATAAACCCAGGCGTCAAAAGAAAAGTCTTCACTTAGAAACCACTCTTCCTCAGACGCTGTTATATGTATGGTGGTTTTTTCCTTATCGTTTTCACTAGTCGAAGTATCACTATCTGAATTCTCAATTGCTATCCCCTCTCCAGTGACAACCCCAGTCTCGTTTATTTCTTCATTTACACTCTCGTTTGAACAAGCTGTTACTAACAAAACAGTAGAGAAAAAAAGAATATACTTTTTGTTTTTTTCCATATTTACCCTCCTCCATGAGTTGTTATTGTGACATGGAAATGTGAAAAGATTATGTAGTTAAATAATTTATACAGAGGGCACAAAGAGTAATACTTGTAACAAAAAGTAACATCTTGGAGGTAACACAAGTATAATTTGTAGAAGCTTGATATAAAACTTTCTAAATTTAAAATAGAATCCTATTATAAAAGGCCCCTGATAAGAAATACTCACAATAATCTCACCATAAGGTACTTATTACTACGTAACACCCAGGTAATAGCAAAAGAGATCCCTGAGTAGACCTGGGATCTCTTTTTATTTTCACCTTTTGGATTTATATACCACTATAAGTATACTGTTTGGTATTTGTACTAAGTGTTAGCCACACTAGATTATATTGTGGCCGTAGTTGTTCCATCCTATTTCTATAGTAATCAGATTCTTTTCTAGATAAAATAACTAATGAATCAGGAATACATAATTTCTTCATAAAAGCTTTTTATAATGTAAATAAATGCACCTTCTGTAAAGCTAAAGGAAAAACACATCATAGACAATACCAGTACTTTTTACTAGGAAAGCAGTCATGAGGTGATGATATGACAAAGAAAAAAGTTTTAATTATTGATGACGAAAGTGAAATGAGAAAACTCTTACGTATTTGTATTAAACCTACAAGTAAATTTACTATAGATACCGCTTCTTCAGGTAAAAAAGCTATGAAAATGGTAACAGAAACAAAGCACGACTTAATTCTACTAGATATCATGATGCCAGGTATGAGTGGATTAGAGATCCTTCATCAATTAAGGAAAAAGGAAAAGAATCAAGTACCCGTGATCCTGATTTCTGCGCTAGGAGACAAAGAAAGGATTGTAGAAGGCATCAACCTTGGAGCAGACGATTACGTAGTGAAACCTTTTGAACCGAAAGATTTACAAAAATGCATTCTGTCTGTACTCCGCAGAAGGACTTCTGTCAGGGAGGATGTCATCCTATTCCCCGATGGATTAAAAATAAGCATAGAAAAACAGCACGTGACCTATCAAAACCAACAAATTCCTCTAACGAATAAAGAGTTTGTTGTTTTTAAGAGAATGTCTCAATACCCAGGGCAAGTATATACGAAAGAACTGCTTGCTCAACTTGAGTTGTCTGGTGAAAGTGAGAGTATAAATATAGATTCTTATATAAGAAACATCCGAACAAAACTAAAGGATAGTGGCTTCGAAACAAACGTCATTAAAAAAGTCGATGAGATAGGATACCAAGTAATAAATGAAGATATAGAATGTAATTAACTCCTTTTCCCTTATTCAAAGAAAAAAGAGTATCACCGTTTCCCTGGATAAGAGGAGTGACTGGAACCAATTCTTCCAACACCTATCAAGCTCCAATAAAAGATTTCACTTCCACTACATATCATTAAAATACATTAACAATTAGTGTATATAGTTCCAATACGTTTCATGAAAAGCTGTAACCGTCAAGTGGAAATGAACATTTTTTGCTCGTTATGTTTGAGCACTTTTCGCTTGAAACAAAGATTTACGATACTTAATTCGATGACTGCCGCCATTCAAGTGAACGACTTCCGAGCGATGGAGAAGGCGATCCAAGATGGCCGTGGTGATACCTTGATCTCCGATCAATTCTCCCCATTCCTCGGGCCCTTTGTTCGAAGTTAAGATGACTGAACTTCTTTCATATAGATGATTGATTAAGTGAAAAAATAAATTAGCTTCTTGTTGATCCATAGCCATATACATTAAGTCGTCGATGATAACCAAGTCAGCCTGTCGAATACGTTTCATAGATAACTGAGATTTCCGAACGTATTCCTCTGTTTTTAAGAGGGGTACAAGTTCTCCCATCGAAATAAAAGAAACTCGAAATCCCTTATGAATGGCTTCCAACCCCAAACCAATAGCTAGATGCGTCTTTCCAATGCCAGGTGGCCCCAGAAAGATTAAATTAAACGTCTGTTCCAGCCAAGACAGCTCTTTGAGCTGCTTTAGCTGTCTTTGACTGAGAGACGGCTGCTCCGCAAGGTCAAACTCTTCCAAGGTCTTTTGATACGGAAACCTTGCCCATTTCAAATGTTTTTCAATCATTTTTTCCTCTCTACGCTTCTCTTCATAAGTAAGGAGTTCATGAAGAAACTCTTGATAGGTCCAGGATTGGGCTTCAGCTTCTCTCAGAAAGAGAGGCAGCCTTTTAGATGTTTCTGCCATCCTAAGTTGATGAAATTGTCGTTGTAAACTTTCCGTAGAAAGACTCATGTTAGGCCCCTCCCAAAATCTTCAGGTAGCTTTCCAAGTTTCTCACTTCTGCTGTTTCCTCCCACGCTTTTGAATAAGGAATGGAAGGAAGGTTTTCTGGGAGAAGGGACCGATCAAATTGTTGGTTCCTTGCTAGATATCTGGTTACATCTTCAAACGAGTTGGCACTCCACAAATTTTCTTTTATGCATATTTCAATCGCTTGTTGAGCGAAAGAAGGGTACTGCTTCACGGCACGTTGGAGAATCTTCAATTGGTCTCTTATGTACCTTGGGTAACGTTGATGGATCTCTTCAAGAAACCGTTGGATATCCTCTTTCTGATCAAAGGAGCCTTTTACTGTTTCCATATAAGCAGGTATACCTTTTGATCGGTCTCGGGAATGGTGAGTGTTCTTGATAAGCTGGCCTTTTCCAACAGCCAGAGGATGAATCGCAATCTGCTTTCCTTGTGGAGTTTTTTCAATAATAAGGTGTCCTTCTTCTATGCGCACGTACACCGTATTCTCTCCGTTTGCTTGGTAAGTCCCTAACGGGACGGAGTAGCGATTCGAATGATATTTTATGATGTTGTCCTTATGAACGGTTCTTGATATACTTAACCCACGGTGACTCTCGAAAGAGAGTAGGTAAGAGACTTTTCGTAAGTGTGGCTTTTCCAGGGCGAACACTTCGACTGGTCTCTTTTTTATTGTATTGTGTACTTGGAAGTTTCCCTTGCGTTCTAACCAGGCAAGGCATTGCTCATTCCATGTTTCTATGTCATAAAATACTCGATGTTTCGCAAAGTTGTGTTTTACGAATTTTACTGTGTTTTCTACTTTCCCTTTTGATTCAGGATCTGCTCTCCTGCATAAGTAAATCCGAAATCCTCTTTGTTGCTTATAAGCCTGAAAGTCTTCTGTCAGAATAAAATCACCTCCATTTTCACTGACGGTCATTAATTTATCTTGGTCATAAACAATTTCTTCTGTGATCCCTCCATAATACTGAAAGGCATTCTCGTGACTTCGTAACACATCCTGAGTCGTAAACGGATGATCCTGCCATTCTGCGTATTTAAAGCGAGAATGCGAGAGGACAAAGGCAATAACGTATAGCTTTTTAGTTTTGCCTTCATAAGTAAAAACTTTCTTTTCTCCAAAATCAACCTGCATTTGTTTGCCTTTTGGGAGTTCTTCGATGGCTTCAAAGGTTCGGACTTCTTTTACTTTAGGAATACAATATGTTTTTCTTAGTTCTTTAACATAAGCTCGAACAGTGCTTGCCCCCACATCTTTAAAAGAACAACGTTCTTCTAACCAATCTGAAATCTGAGAAGCCGAAAGGTCAGGGTGTTCCTTTAACCACTGGAGTAAATGATTTTGATAAGGATCCAGCTTCCGCTTCCTGGTTTTTAGTTGGTACACCCATTCGCTTGCATCCTCAAAATCCCTCTTCAAGTAAGCATAAACAGTAGTCCTTGATAAGTTACACTTTCTAGCAATCGCTGCCACAGAAAACCCTTCTTTTCTTAGCTGATGAACATAAACATGCTTTTCCAATTTCTCCACCTTCATTCCCCTCCGCCAGTCACACATTTTCTTTATAGTGTACATGACAAGAGGTGTTAAGTAGGGGAAAAGCGCTCAAATCAATCAAGCAGTAACTGTTCAACTTAGTCTAGCAGTTACAAAAGCCAGTATTCTATTGACAAAAGCTACAGTGTAATCTTTAGGAATGTGAAAAAACAATATCCTTAATTACAGAAATGAATGGAGACTCTCCTGTCTGAAATTCTCTGTAACCAAATACCTTTGTTTATTTTCTTTGCATGTTCCCTTCTTGGAGGTTAAAGGGATCACTCGTAAAGACACGTTCTCCAACATTTTCCTTTTATTTTGTATTCATCTTGGAACGTGACTTCTTGCTTTCCTTACAAAAAGCCAGACCCTGTACTAAAATAATAACCAAAATAGAAATCAAAAACGGCCCTTGGATCCAATTAGGATTTTGAGGCATGTGTAAAAAAATGAAGTATGTAGTATGTAACACAACCAACATATAATATATGCCTGCTTTTTGTTGTACGTGCTTCCATGTTTTTTGACCCAAGAAACGCATACTTTTATTATTTGAGGTCAGCAAGAGAAAGATTAAATAGATCGTAGCAACTATTCCTATAATGTTTCCTATGGCAAATCCAGGATGAAGAAAGAAGCTTCCCTCAACAGGACTAAATACGACAAACAAGCGTGAGAACTCCCACTCAATCCAACCATCAAAAATAATAAAAATATGAATGAGTGCAGCAATTCCTCCCCAAATCCCAAGTTCCCTTCTCGCAGGCAGCCACTTCCCAACCCCTTTTTTAATCTTAGAGAAAGGCCCAAGAAACATAATAATAAAAAGATACAAGAGAGAAACATTAGCAAAAGCCCTATTCCAAGCGTGCATTGGATCCCACTCTGACCTAGTCAAAAAGAATAAATATGATATAAGTATTGTAATTACCCCATATACAATATGTTTTCGACAAAGTTTCACCCTCATTCCTCCTTCTGCTTTTTTACTAGTATTTCATAGCTCTTTGAAGAAATAATGAAGTACTTCATTTAAAAAACAAGTTAATAATATAAACTGACTGGTCCTAAGCCTTTTGTAAAAAAATTTCTTTATTTCTTTTAAACACGAATTCACTTTAATAACATTGATAACTTCATACTTTCTGCATATTTAAGATTTATACTTTTAACCTTACAGAACTTATAGGAATGTAATAGGTGTGGACAAGGGCATACTGCATAAAAAAGCACCTCAGGTGCGTGTCTGTCCTTGTAGAGAGGTGTTGATCTTGGAAAAAAAAATCATAAACGAAATATATTGGGTGAGAGCGATTGCCTGTTTGGCCGTAGTTGTCATTCACTCTGTAAATATTACTTTAACCAATTATGAACACACTGTGGCTCAGTTTGAAGAATATTTCTTAATTGCTGTACGCTTTGCTGCTTTTTTTGGTACCCCGGCCTTCGTCTTTATATCTGAATTACTCCTAGCACGCTCTTACCCAAATAAGGTGCCTCACGGCTTTTTTTTAAAGCGTGTAAAATATTTGTTATTTCCCTTTGTTTTTATGGGGCTAGTCTTTGCCTTTATAACCACGGATAGTCTGAGTGGATTTATACGCGAGTCATTGTTTAATGTTTTCCTAGGGGGTTATACGGGTTACTTTATTTTAATTATTTTTCAGTTTTACATCTTACATGTTTTCCTACATAAATTTTTGAAAAATTGGTCACCAGTTAAAGTGATTCTTGTCTCCCTCATCATCAATGTTGTTTATTTATCATTTTTTAACTTTACTGAACCTTTAGCTATACCTTTAGGTGATTACATTTGGCAGAGGGGGCATTGGTTGCCATTTGTCGGATGGATCTTTTACTTTGTATTGGGTTACTATTGTGGAAAAAATTATGAGTCTCTAAAAGAACTAGTAATCAAATATAAAAAAATAATTATTCTTTTTCCTATGATTAATTTGATAATTATGTTTGTGTTAGTGAGAAGTGATATCTTACCTGTCGTTTCCTCTAAGAGAATCGATAATCTCTTTTATACTTCTAGTGTAATTGGAGCTATCATATTCTTTTCCTTATATGTAAAGAAAGTTCCCCACTTTATTCTCTTAATAAGCAAGTACTCTTTTAATATTTATTTACTACACACCTTTTTTCTTTTTTATTTACCACCTATCGATTTTTTAAATCCACTGGTCTATTTTATCTTTGCTGTTGCGTTTAGTATGTTTTGTTCTTATACGGTTGCAAAACTGGCCTCCCCTTTTCAAATCACCCAGTTTTTAATAGGCAAGCCTATCCCTATACCCAAACAGACAAAAACCCAAAACAGCCGTGGTTAGAAAAATACTATGTACTAAATATTAAAGATAGAAATATTCTCTCCATCCGCAAACTGACTTCCCCCACTTTGCGGTTCTTCTGCTTCTAATAAAACTTTGTGGCTTCAAGAAACCATCACATTTTTCTTATATGCTTAAGCGAATGAGGGATTTTTCTGTTAACCCGTTCCGTCTTTTTTAGGGAACAATTTTACCTGTTCATTATGAAAAACATAAAAAGAAAAAAGGAGGTGTAATACATGTTATTAGCAATACAGCCCTATGATCGTGTCGCTTTTGAACTAGGGCCTTTTACAATCTATTGGTATGGATTGCTTATCGGTTTCGGTGCATTCCTTGGGTATCTTCTTGTCTCTAGAGAGTTTGAAAAAAGAGGATTATCGAAAGAGATATTTGCAGACCTTTTAATGTGGGCCTTCCCTATTGCCATTGTGTCCGCCCGAATATACTATGTGGTCTTTGAATGGGAAACATATATATATGATCCCGCAAGAGTATTTGCTATTTGGGAAGGAGGTCTTGCAATTCATGGAGGGCTTTTAGGTGCCTTTGTGACTATATTTGTCTTTTCTAAGAAACGGGGCATTTCCTTCTGGAAGCTGACAGATCTAGTAGCACCCGGCATTATATTGGGACAAGCTGTCGGCCGTTGGGGTAACTTTATGAATCAAGAAGCTCACGGAGGTCCCGTTTCAAGAGAGTTTTTGGAAACACTTATGATTCCAGAATTTATTATTAATCAAATGTACATTAATGGAACATATTATCAACCAACCTTTTTATATGAATCACTTTGGAATTTTGCTGTCTTGGCTATTTTGCTTTGGCTTCGGGGAGTGAACCTTAGACAAGGTGAACTGTTTTTCACCTATCTCATTTTGTATTCTGTAGGACGTTTTTTCATTGAAGGGTTACGCACAGACAGTTTAATGATATTTGACGTACTTCGCACTGCTCAGGTTATATCTTTAATCCTTATTTTCAGTTCTTTATTCCTTATATGGTACCGCCGAAAAAATGGATTCGCCAACAGAAGCTACTTAGATGATTATTATCAAAAAACAGAAGAAAAGAAGTAGAGCCAAAGAAATAAACCAAAACAAGACCACTTTCACTGCAAGAAACGCACACAAGGAAAAAATAGAATGTGCTGCTTCTAACCATGCTTGCAATAGCAGTATTACGAATTGCAACTTAGAAAATTAAAATGATACACTACAAAAGTGGATTTTGAGATATCTATAAAAGAAAAAAAGAAGGAAAGAAGCACTTACCATTATATGTAGTGATTGTACCGGTGAATTTACTTTTAGCCAACTAATAGCTTTCGCCTCTTACAAAGAAAACTAGAAATCAACTTCTTTGTTGAAGCTCAAACTATCTCCATAGTTTTTTCAAATTTACTTGCTATAATGTCCTTTGTTACTATACATAGATCATAAATAAGGAGGATTATAATGAAAAAGAAAGTTTTTAAGGTACTTAGTACGGCAGGACTTCTTGCTATCATAGCTGCCTGTAATAACGAGGAAGAACCTGAGGTGATTGAAGAGGATACTACGAATGAGAACGTAGAAGAAGAGAGTGAAGATATGGAGGAAGGCATGGACCATGGGGACATGGACCATGAAGATATGGATCATGGGGATATGGATCATGGGGATATGGATCATGGGGATATGGATCATAACATGGAGGGTGGCAGTGAAGAAGAAATAAGAGAAAAAGCGGCCACTCCTCCTGAATCCCTTAATGAAAATGCCACACAAGGTTTAATCGACAATCAGACAAAAAACATTACTCGAATTGATAACAATGACACGATCGAGTTTGCTGTTCAAGTATCTCAAACAGTATGGCCTGCAGTTTATGAGGAAAATCAACCAGGTACAGTCATTCTTGTACCAGAAGATAATTGGCAAGTTTCTTTAGCAAGTCTAAATTTGGTCCACCATCCTAATGATGGCCCTGCGCTTTTTATAGAATCTGATAATATTCCCGAGGTTGTATCCCAAGAAATTAGTCGTTTACAACCAAAAGGAAATGATGAAGGCGTTGAAGTTATAGTCATGGGAAGTGTAAGTGATTCAGTCATTGAGGAACTTGATGAGTATAACGTAGAACAAATACAAGAAGATGACCCAGCGTCCTTTGCTTATGAAATAGACGAAGCGTATGCTTCAATTATTGGAGAAGCTCCAGAAAACGTAATAGTTGGCTCCATGGAAGATGAAAGCCGAGAGTTAACCACAGTGGCAGGAAACTGGATTGCCCACATGGATGAAAGTCTTTTATACGTAGATAGCGACGAAATACCAGAGGCTACTTCAGAAGCCTTAGAGATACGAGAAGGAAACGCTAATATCTACCTTTTAGGCAGTGAAAGTGCAATCAGTGCTAATGTGGAAGAGGAACTAAACGAGTACGGGGAAGTAGAACGAATAGAAGGTGAATCTCCTGCAGAACTTTCAGTTGCCTTTGCACAATTTAGAGATGATGATAATGATTTCGGTTGGGGAATTAATGAACCGGGTCATGGTCTATCTTTCATCTCTACTGATACCCCTTATTTAGCTATAGCCGGTGCCCCATTTGCGCATCTTGGTAAACATGCACCAATGATTTGGCTGGAAGAAGGAGAATTAACCGACGAAGTGTACGAATATTTTTCTGCACTTAAACCGATATTTGAAAACAACCCGATGGAAGGTCCTTATAACCACGGCTTCATTTTAGGAACGTTCGATGATATATCTTTTGAAACACAAGGAATTATTGATCAGAAATTAGAACTTGAAGGTCTCAATGGCCATGGAGGACACTAATAGAAACACCTTTGAGACCAGGCCAAGCCTACACTTTTGTGTAGGCTTTTTTAAATGGTTTTTAAATAAAAAACTGAGCTACAATTGGACGACAAAAAATAAAGCTAAACTGATTATCACTCCCATTTGCTATGGTTAAAGATATAGGTTTTACTAGGTAGCTAAAAAAGAAAGCGAATATACTATTTACTCTATGTTAATTGCTTAGTCTTTACTTTGCGAAATAACTATTTTTTCAATTTGGTATGCTTTCAGCTCGCTTCGAGACAAACCTCAAAAAAGCTCCGAAGGTAGCAAAAACCTCGGAGCCAATAATGAGATTCTTTTTATGCAATAGCCTTTCGACATGCATCCGCGCACTTAAAGCAAGCTTCAGCACATCTTTTGCAATGCTCATGCTGATCGTGTTTTTCACACTCTTTCCCGCATTCTTCACAAATTTTTGCACATAGTTCAAGATAATCCTTAGTAAAATAAGATTCACGAGATAATGCTTTTGCGGTTAGCGCACATATGTCAGCACACTCTCTATCCAATTGAATACAGTCTGCCAACATATTTATATGTTCTTCTTGTAAACAAGCATGATAACAGTGTTCGCATTCCTGAATGCATTCATTTAACGTTTGAAGCATTTGTTGACGTTGTTCATGTATCAATCCGATCCTCTCCTTTTTGTAGAATTCACTATTGCTCTATTTCCTTGCAGAAACTCCTACTAAACGGAAAATATTGAGTTTCCTTTATTGGTTTCCAGACTTTTCGCTAGGACAAGTTATTTGCAGTCCCTTGTCACTTACCGTTTATTATGGAAAACTCTCTTTTTCAGGCTAGGATTCAATAAAGCTTTTATAGCTTCCATCATGTTGGCTATTCTGTTGCTTGAGCCACTTATCATACCACCATAACTAATATTCTGATCCAAAATGGTTGCTAATGATTATGCAAACGATGTAATTTACTTTTATCATTCCTGACTTTCAAACATATATTTTTTTGAGTGATAGCTTACACTTAGGACAATACCAATAGCAAACATTGTAGCAATAAGAGAACTTCCTCCGTAGCTTAGTAAAGGCAGTGTAAATCCGGTTACTGGCAAAATCCCAAGGTTCATTCCAACATTCTGGAACACTTGAAACGAAAGCATACCAATCACCCCTGCACATAAGTAGGTGCCAAAACTATTATGGCAGCGAAGGGCCGTCATCAAAATTTGATACAGTAAAACAAAGTAAAGAGTGATAACTAGAGCAGCTCCTAAAAATCCATGTTCCATTCCTATCACCGCAAAAATGAAATCGGTATGGGCTTCAGGAAGATAAACATCTGCCTCTGGATTTCCATATAACCGTCCTGCCCCAATTGCCGTCATTGCCTGAACTGTTTGATACCCTTCATCTGAGAATTCTGCCGGGTTTAGCCAGCCGTAAAACCTCCTCACTTGATAATCAGATATAAAGTTGAAAAAGTATTGTTCAACAAAACTTGGGAACCGGAAAAAAGCAATAATAAAGCCAGTAAATAGTAATACTGGTCCTCCAATAATCAAGGATACTAACTTATAGGAAATTCCAGATACAATAACTAAGGAGAGAAAAATAGCCCCTGTCATCATAACCATTCCCATATCTGGTTGTCTCTGTAGTAGAAGTACAGGTGGGAGAACAACGAATGCCATCTTACATAGGAGCCACAAGTCGACTTTAAGATTAGCCGCGGTTTTTTGAAGGTTATGTTTATAAATCACAGTACTTAAAGTAATGATTATGAATATTTTGACCAGTTCAGAGGGTTGAAAAGAACCAATGATAGGAACTCGAAACCATCGTACCGCCCCTGCAATAGTAGGGGCAATTGATTGTGGGGCGAATTCAAGGGCTAGCAGCATAAACAGACCAAACCCATAAAGCACCCAAGACAAGTTAGCATAGTATTCAAAATCAAAATGAATGACTGCAAAAACCACGCCAAAGGCAACAAAGTAAAAAATCAATTGTCTGACAGCAAAATTTTCATTGTATTGAGGCATCTGCTGGGCGTAAAGAATGTATAAACAACTAATTACAGCAAATAAAAATAGAACAAAAAGAATGTTAATATCATACTGTTTTTCTTCTGTGTTAAGTTCTCTCACACTTCACTCTCCCTTATTACATTTGTTTTCTCTTTTAAACTCTTGGAGTGTAAAATACCGACCTTACAAGTTATCTATCAACACAGTCCTTTCGCTCTAACAATTTAATAACGGAATTACTTTAACAAAAGTTTGTGAAAGAAGTATGTACTTAGGAAGAAAATGTGCTTATTCACACAAAAAATTAACGAGGGAAAGGTGTTCAGGCTGTTTTAGAAAAGGGTTTAGCCCTTGTTTGCAAAGAGGCTAAATGTAGGAAAAGCCACCGTAAAAAAGGAACTTCCGATATGGGAAGTTCCCCCCTTTACTATTAAATTAAATGTCTTTTCAATCCTATCCTTAATGTTTTCAATCTCTATTCTTAATGCTTTTCCCTTTTGTTTTTATATACATTCTAAGTGTTATATACACAAGAAGAAGTACGGCTAAGGGTGTCATTACCCACAAACAGATATGAAAAAGAGTTGCTGCATAATATTGTAAGGAATCAGGACTGAACATCCATGTGGCCGACATGGTTAAGCATGATAGACCAATCACAACTAACACCGCAGCTACAAACCAATCAAAACCCCTCATCCCTTTTCTCCCTCCTATTAATAGGGAAAGCTACTATAATTACTGTTCCTTTTCCCAATTGACTCGATACCTCAATATTTCCATTATGAAGTTCAACTAGGTTTTTAACAATAGCTAACCCTAACCCAGTTCCTCCATATTGGCGCGCCCTAGATTTTTCCACACGATAGAAGCGATCAAAGATATAGGGGAGGTCTTTTTTGGATATTCCTTTTCCTGAGTCTTCTACCTGAATGATCACATTTTGTTTGTCAGATTTTAGAGTGCTAAGAGAAATAAAACCCTTGTCTGTATAGCGAATTGCATTCTCAACTAAGTTTAGAAAGATCTGTTCCAAACGTAAACCATCCCCATATATTAAAGGAAGGTGATTATCAATTTTCAAATGAATATCCAAACCTTTCTCCTTAGCTTTGAGAGCTGTCTTTCTTATAACCCCTTCAAGAACTTCAGATAAATCCACCCATTCGAGCTCCAAACTTATCTTTCCTTCTTCTGCTTGTGAAAGATCCGATATATCATTAATAAGTTGCGACAACCTTTGGGATTCACCCTGGATAATATCTAAATATTCATTTTTTTCCATCTCTGTTTGATATAGCCCTTCCTTTAACACTTTGGAGTACCCATTTAAATAGGTAATAGGGGTTTTTAACTCATGAGATATATTTGCAAAAAACTCTCTTCTGGTATCTCTATATCTTTTCAAATCGCTAGCAAGGTCATTAATCGCATTAGCTAACGAACCAATTTCATCTCCTGAATTCTGGGGTACTGTCGTTTCCCATTCTCCCTTCGCAATTTTGCGTGTTGCTTTTTCCATTTGCAATAAGGGTGTAGATAATTTTTTCGATACTACAATGGTAAATCCTAGTGCTAAAAAAAAGGCTCCTGCCCCAGATAGCAGTAACAAGTTTCTTACTTGAAGGAGGGATTGCTCCAACCCTTCCATAGTAGATAAGACGAATACACTTCCTTCAAAGGAGTTCTCGGAGAAAAACGGTGTGCCTATCGCATAATAGGACTGTCCTTCCGGGTCTTCATAAAGACTTTCTACTGTACGACCTGTTAAAAGTTCCGTCATTTCATCCTGAGTAATTAACTGTCCTTCCTCTACCCCAGCAAGGTGGGCAAGAGCTATTACTTCTCCCTCAGAGTTGGTAATATACATAGGAATTTGAGAGAGTTCAGCCATTCTTTGAATCATTGGGACAATCATATCATCCTGATTATTTTCAATTAAACTGGCGTAATGAGAAGATAATTGACTGGTCTCCTCTTCCAATTGTTGATGGAAAAAACCTGAGAGGATTTGGTTAATGACAAAACCTAATGGCAGTAAAACCAAAAGGAAAAGGGTAATTATAATAGCGCCCAGCTTTACACTGATCCTATTCCACTTCATTGTTTATGTCCCGGATTGAACTTATAACCTACACCCCATACCGTTTCAATTGGATTAAACGGTAATCCAGCTTTTCGTAACTTGGACCGAATGCTTTTTACGTGGGTATCTACCGTGCGTTCATATCCAATAAAATCCCCTTCCCAAATAATATCTAAAATGTTTTCACGAGTGTAAACTCTTTCAGGATGGTTGGCCAATAAGTGAAGCAAATCAAATTCCTTAGGGGTAACTTCTATGACTGATTGGTGTACTATAACTTTCCTGCTGACATGATCAATGGTTAAACCGTCAATCTTGAGGACCTTTTCTTTCACTGTTGGGAGGAAACTTGTACTTTTTCTTCTTATTAAAGAATTTATTCTAGCTACAAGTTCTTCTGGTTCAAAGGGTTTTGTTAAGTAGTCATCTGCCCCCATATTTAAACCCTCCACTTTGTCTTTCGTCTCTTTTCGTGCTGTTAGCATTAAAATAGGAACGTCACTTTGGTCTCGGATCTTTCTACAAACTTCTATCCCATCCATGTCGGGCATCATTAGGTCCAGCACTATCACTTCAAAAGAGTAAGATCCTATCGTTTGTAAGGCCTCTTTTCCATTAGCTGCCTCACTATAATCAAACCCTTCTTTGTGTAAATAGATTTTTAGCAGGTTACGCATGGACCACTCATCATCAACAATCAGGATTTTCCTATTCCCCATCGAGCCTTACCTCCACTAACTAACAAATACATAAGTTAAGCAAATTCTTTATCTAACTATGCTAAATTCACAGAGCTAACTTCCTTTAGAGAAAGTTAACTTCCTTAATATGAAGCATTCCCCTATTCCTTTTCTTGACCCCTAAAAAGGAATTAGTAGAAGAGATGAGAAACCTGGGGGTACTGAAGAAAAACAGAGCTATTAAAAACTAATTCCCTTGCCCCCCGGGTACTCCTTCTTCAGCAAGCAACTCCCACGTTTCCCCTCCATCTCTCGTTTCATATAAATTTTCATGGAAAGTACCCACAGCGTACACCCCTTCCTCGGAAGGGTGGACAGCTACATGAGTTCCTACATCTTCTTCAAGGGATAAGTGAAGTGATTCCCATGTTTCTCCAAAATCATCACTTTTTGCAAGGACTGCCGATTGGTGATCCACCACATAGCCAACAATATGTCCAGCTTCTCCTGCACCCGTAGCACTATACATTACTCTGGTATTATCTTTTTCTTCCCATGTTTCTCCCCCGTCATCTGACTGTAAGATCCCGTGTTCCGTTCCTGCGAGTAAAGATTCAGGATCCCCTGGATCGGAAACAATGGAAGCAATGGATCCACTGTCAGGAAATCCGCTTGCTTCTACACGGTCCCAATTGTAACCTCCGTCCGTTGATTTAAAGAGCCCTTCTTGATGGCTATCAATCCCATAAATGATGCTTGGGTCATTGGCATTTACCTCTAATAAGTGAAAATCGACTTCTCCATGTAAGGCAATTGGGTCCCACGTTTCCCCATCGTCTTCACTAATCATGAGCCCTAAGGGATTCTCTAAATCTGATTGTGCATTGGGGTGACCACTTGAAATCATTGTCCCCTCATTTGAAATGGCAAAGCCCATCAAATCATGTCGTTCTTCTGGTTCACCAACCCACTCCCAATTTCTCTCCTCATCATTTTTAGTAAGTCCATGGTGTGTGCTCATGTATAAATCATAAGGAGCATCGGCTCCATATGAAAGACCGTGGACATGGGTAAAAGAATCTACTCCTATACCGGGACTATCCGAATCACCACAAGCAGCCAACACTAATGAAGATATCCCTAATGCGAATAGACCGTACTTTATCTTTATCATAAAATGTATCCTCCTATCTCTCATGCAGTCTTCTTTTTTCTATTCTTGGGTACTGTTAACTGATACAGTTTATTTGTTCATATAGTATAACCTCTTTTAAAATCCTGTAAATCCACCAAATACATGATTAACTAGAAAAGAAGTAATTTGTGTCATCCAATCGAAAAACAAAAACACCCCCATTATCACCATAACAGATCCACCTATCTTAGTGATTTGGTAACTATATTTCCTAATGATGTTTAATTTTCCAATAAAGAATGTCATCAATAAGAATGGAATAGAAAAACCGAGACTGTAAATCGCCATATACATCATCCCAGACCCTGGATTTGTTAGGCTCAATGCCATAACCCCAGCAAGGATAGGTCCAATACATGGTGTCCAACCAGCAGCAAAACCCATTCCAATAAAGCTAGTCCCGACATAGCCAGATGGCTTCTTTTTAAACTTCAACTGTTTGTTTTTCATCAAGAAGCTTGGTTGGAAAATGCCAAGGATAACTAAACCAAACAAAATGATAAATATAGCACCCATTTGCCTAATAAAATCATTGTATTGCATAAACAAGGAACCTATGAAACTCGTAGACATTCCAAGTACTACGAAAATAATTGAAAACCCTAGCAAGAAAAAGATCGTATGAATAATCGCTGAAGGTGGCAATTTCTTGTCTTCCCTCTTTAATTCATCTACCGATACTCCCGTGATATAAGAAATAAAAGCAGGATATAAAGGCAAGTTACACGGGGAAACAAAGGATAACACGCCCGCCCCAAAGGCTAGTAAAATGGTGACATCTCCCATTATTTTCCTCCTTAACTATTAAGCATAAGAATGCAAACCGGCTACGACTAAATTGATAAATAAAAGGTTAAACATGATGATCGCAAACCCAATAACCATAAGCCAGGCAGACTTTTCTCCATGCCATCCTCGTGATAAACGTAAATGTAAGTACGCAGCATAAAATAAGAAAGTAATTAAGGCCCAAACCTCCTTAGGATCCCATCCCCAAAACCTTGTCCAGGCTATTTGTGCCCAAATCATAGCAAAAATAAGTCCCCCTAATGTAAAGATTGGAAATCCTATGACCACAGATCGGTAACTCACTTCATCAAACAATTGAGGGTTGGTCTTACTTAGCAATGGTTGGATTGCTCCGCTAATTCTTTTTCGTAATGACACCCTTAGCCCACTATATAATATAATTCCTGAGACAAGGGACCATAAGAATGTATTAAACTTTCTTGGGGACTCCACTCCATTCATCCAGGAAGGAGTTTCAAAAAGAGGTCCAAAATTCCCATTACTCGAGGAAGCAAATTCTCCCTCATGAGGACCTACAATTGCTGGAAGTTGGTAATCAATCTGAGATTCCGTTTCCAACTCGTTAACCCAGTTAAATGTAACTTCATAATTTAGCAAACTAAAAAGGAAAAGTGTAAACGCTATGCCAACCGCGCTAACCATTGTAAACATAATTGCTTCAAGCCAAAAGGTTTGTTTGCTTCTTTTACTTTGATCCACGACACGGATTAAGTAAACAAGACCAGCGACAAAGCCGATGGCTAAAATCCCTTGACCGATCGCTGTAGTCGAAACATGGATTTGAAGCCAATAGGTTTGTAAAGCCGGAATCAAGGGCGATATTTCTGTTGGGAATACAGAAGCGTAAGCAATAATGATTGTAACAAGAGGCATTGTAAATAAACCAAGCACACTCTTTTTATAAATTAAATGAAGAATTAAAAAACCAAAAGAGATCGTCATTCCTAAAAATACGGTATATTCAAACATATTACTAATGGGGGCATGGCCAGCAGCTATCCATCTTGTTATGAAATAACCGAGTTGCAAAACCAATCCTAGTGTAGCAAGAGCAAAACCAACGTTGTCCCATTTCTTGTTCTTTTTCGCTTCTTTTTGTTTATGTTCTCCTGTGACAGCTAATGAAAAAAATACGGTAGCTATTAAATAGATAAAAAAGGCTGCCAGCAAAAGAGCACTACTTATGGAAGCCATTCTATCTCTCCTTTCCCTCTTTTTCTTTTTGGTCTATTGGTGGTATTAAACCGGTTGTAGTTGAGATAGATTCAAGATCTTTTTTAATGCCATATATATTTTTATTTGTGTGAGCCGACATCCACACCTCTCCGTTAACATTCTGAATCCAAATTCTCCTATGGTTCCAATAACTTCCTTGCACCAGGCCGATCATAAAGATCACCCCTCCAACACTAATAAGCCCTAGTGTTTGATCTTTTCTCACTGTTAAACCCGTTACATTGTGAGTGTCAATATCTGCAAAGCGGATTTGATATTGGTTGTCCTCCTCACCCATAGGTTCCACATTCCTTCCTATCCCAAGAAAGCTGGATTCTCCTTCAGGTGTATCTGGTGTGAAAAAGTCAAAAATAAAGGCCGGATTATCAGGGATACTTGATTCTGTACTAGGTAAACCATCATCATCTAAGAAATAGTTAGGATAATACTCTCGTAACTCGACACGGTTCCCGTCTCCTACCTCATACATATTTTTTGGATCGAAGAGATCGACAGTAAATTCCCCGAGCACTTCTTCTGTTTCACTATCTTCAAGAGCAAAAGTGATGGTACTAAACTCGTTTAATTTGTAATCAACTTGGTAAAGACCAAAAGTGGAAAACTTCATAGGTTCATTGACTCGAATTTCACCACTGAACTTTTCTTCGAGTGTATTCTGACCAACAACCTCTCCAGCCATACTCTTATACAATGTTGCGTTTGTTTGATAGTTTTCAACTACCATACCGCCAGCACGAGCAATGGCTTCTCCAAACAGCTCATCTTCTTGATCGTAAAGTTCTACTTTAAATTCTTCGTTTTCCAAATAATACTCTCCATTTGTTCCAGGGATCACTGCTTTATCCCCCTCACGGAGCCACAGAACTTCATCGACATACATGCCTGGAAAAAATCGAAACATGACACCAATTAAAAATATAATAAGCCCTAAATGATTAACATAGGGACCCCACCTTGAAAACCGTCCTTTTTCAGCAAAGAGGTTACCATTTTCTTGTCGAACCTTATATTTTTTTGCTTGTAACGCAGACATCGAATTTGACAGAATGTTATCTACTTCTGCAGTATTTGCATATGTACGGCTAAAAAAGCGTTGTCTTTTTAAAAAAGAAGAGTGTCTTGTCACCTTCTGATTTTTGAGAGAGCGATAAAGTGGCACAACGCGGTCTATGCTTGCAATAAGTAATGAAACTCCTAAGGCAGCCACTAGAAGCATATACCACCAAGAGCTGTATAGGTTGTGAAATCCTAAGTCATAAAAAACTTTACCGGCCACTCCGTATTCTTCGTAATAGTACTGTCCCGGATCTCCAGTTCTTGGGATGTATAATTCTTGAGGGAAAAGGGTCCCTAACGAAGAAGAAACCAATAAAATAACAATAATTCCAACCCCTACTTTAACAGAAGAAAAGAAGTTCCAAATTTTATCTATAAGTGATTTGTTATAGGTTTGTGAGCGCCTGGCAGCACCCTCGTACCTCATATCTAATATAGACTGTTTATTCTTTACATTTTCTGTGAGGGGCTTTCCGCATGCTTGACATATGTCTGTTCCCTCGGGATTTACTTGCCCGCAACTGCAAGTAATCTTACTCATTATTCTTCTCCTTTCTATTAAGGGGTGATGCTTTCCATATAGTCTGAGATATGTTCTTCCGTCATGCCCCCTGTGATTACTTTTGTGACTATGCCTTCTGAGTCGATAAGAAAGGTAGTTGGCAGTGGTCGGACTCCATATCGATCAACTACATCCGACCCTTTATCCATGGGAATAGGAAAGGTCAATTCATGGCGATCCACAAACCTGGACACAGCAAGGTCTGTTTCCCCAACGTTGACAGCTAAGATCTCAACATCCTGATCCTGATAAATTTGATATTGGTTCTCCATATAAGGCATCTCTCTCTCACAAGGTGGACAAAAAGTTCCCCAAAAGTTTAAGAAGACTCCTTGTCCCTTATACTCTTCTAATTCAACTCTATTTCCTTCTAAGTCTTCCAACACAAAATTAGGAGCCTCATCTCCCACCTGAACTTGAGTTTCCTCGTCATTAAAAAAATTACTATAAAATGTATAACCAAGAGCTAGGGCAATTACCCCTAAGACTGTAGACCTAATAATCAATCTTCGCTTTTTCTTCATACAATTAACCTCCTTCTTCTATGAATACTGAGTGTTAAAAGTGACCCTATCCTCTTGAGTTATTGTGTTGTATACCTCCACTGTTTGTCCCAATAAATATTTATGATTTAAGGGCTCCCTTAGGTACCGCCAATTCACTTTTTATTCCGTACACCTCCAAATAGTAAATTTTCATTGTAAAGAGTTGATCTTTTCTCTACTTAATTGTGAGATTTCCATTTCATTGGTTGGCCATATATAAGGATAAACATTAATTGTGATGAAAGTTTGATTAAAATAAAAATGAGCATTAAAAAACCCTGTCGACAATTATCAATAGGGTTTTTTAATGCTCATTTTAGACTTATTATATTAATGAGTTGGTATGTCGCTATATAAAGGGTGAGGACGATCATTTTGATATTTAGCATCACTGTCGTTAGACATGTTAGTGATGGATATATTAATCACAATAAACAAAACAACTAACAACCAAAACCACCATTTTTTAATCATATGAAACCTCCTTTTATAATGTTTCACTGATAACCTTTCTATTTTCAATACCTTTTTATCCTTAAACCACAATAATAGATGCCATTGTGTTTTACAATATGGCCGAACATAATATTCTAAGGGTTGACACACAGTACTGTATCTAAAATACAAAAGGATCGTTCTCTTTGATAGAATCCTCTGCGATCTTGATTTATAAAAGAAAGGAAGCTAGGCATACCTGTTGTCTGACTTTGCTAAATTGGGTATTTTGTACGCCGCTCCATATCAAATAGACGTAAAATTGCTTATGTATTTTCATTTTGCAAGTTAGTAGAGATTCTATTGCCTTATTTTGTACGTACTCAAGTTTTAAAAACAGTAAAGAATTTACAAAGCGGTTACTTAAAAAGAAGTGGTCTGTCTTCACTCTCTCTACATAAATTCTTGTTATACTGAGATTGTGTAATAAATTTAAAAAGGAGGTTATCTTCATTTGAGTAAAACACCACAGTTAAACAATAATTCTAATAAACAGCCGCGTCCACCAAGCACACCACGGTGGGTAAAAGTTTCAGGCCTTTCCCTGATCGTAATACTCTTGTTGGTAATAATTATTATAATCATTACCGGAGGAAACCATGGACCTGGGATGCATTTTGGGCATTAAGAATAGAGGAAAGAAAGCGAATACACAATTTCGTAAGTTTGCATTAACCGTTCACGTTACAGTTTCGATCGGATGGATAGGAGCAGTATTCGCCTATCTAGCTTTAGTCATTACAACTTTAACTAGCCGGGATGCTCATATAATACGTGCAGCTCTTATCTCCATGGAACCAATCACCTATTATGCTGTTGTTCCCTTAGCGTTGGCCTCCCTGCTTACCGGGCTATTTATGTCACTGAGTACCACATGGGGATTATTTCGTCACTATTGGATCCTGGCAAAATTTTTGCTGACTATAATAGCTATCTTTATCCTATTCCAATACACGCAGACTATCAGTTTAGTAGCAGAATTAGCAAGAGAACCAAGTACTAGCCTTGATGAGCTAAAGGGAGCCCATGGTCTCCTCCATTCAGTAGGAGCTCTAGTTGTACTGCTTCTTAATATGATTTTATCAATGTATAAACCAAAAGGTGTAACCAAATACGGATGGCGTAAACAATACGAAAAGGATAAAAAATTATAGGGAACAACAAACTCTAACAACTCTCCTTTCCCGAGAAAAACTTTTAACATTGCTTGGTTAAAATACATAGAAAAGAAAACATAGAGTGAGTAAGTTCACCCCCTAAACAACATACTGTCTATCACTCTACCACCTAAAGAACAAATCCTCCTATTCTTAAAGGCCAAAGGAAATACTTGTACATATTAATATTTCTCTCTTAATAAAATGAAAAGGAGTTAAGCATGGAGAGGAGAAAATAATGTGCTGCATCTTATCGCCCTTGTAATTATTATCACCTTGTTGTTAAGTTGGTTATTAATCTTTTCCTATTTATTTAAAAGCGTAATAAGCAATATGGCAGGCATGGTAATTGCCATGACATTAGGAATGATTGTTGGTTTAAGTACAGGGACAATAACATCTATTTTATATCCCACTGCCTTTTTTGAAATGACGGTTATCAGTATGCTTATAGGATTAGTCATTGGAGTTATATCAGGCTACCCATTCTCTCTGGCAGCCTCTTTAGAGGGGCTTATGGCTGGAATAATGGGTGGAATGATGGGTACGATGCTCGGTGTTATGAGTGCTCCTGAAACATTTATTCAGTTGCTGCGGGTCATGACTCTTTTAACTGTAGCTATTTTCTTTCTTGTGTACCTGTTGCAAATTCATGAGATAAATAAAGTAAAAATGAAAAAAAATGTTTTGTTTCAACCACTGGCTTATTTTTTTGTTGTTTTCCTTTTCATTATCAGTTTTCATACTTATTCCTTTCCGGCTAACATCAGCATAATAGATGATTCTACCCAAGGTCATGCTTCACACAACAATATTATGCTTCATGCCACGGAATATAATTTTCATCCAAAGGATATTCGTGTACCATTAAATGAAGAGATTACTTTTACGTTAACGAACTCGGGTTCTCAGGAGCATGACTTTGTAATTAAAGAGGCAGGGGCTCATATTCATACATCTCCCAGGACCACTAATAGCCAGTCCGTTATTTTTACGGAGCCTGGAATTTATCAAGCTATATGTTCGCTTCCTGGTCATAAAGAAGCTGGTATGGTAACAAGCATTTCAGTGGTTAGTACTGAGTAATGTCAATGGTAAAAAAAGCGCACCTACATCCTCTTTCCTATTGCTTATTCTAGTAGATATTTACACCAAAAAGAGGTTCTTATTTAAATATTAATAAACTTCTAAATCTTACCGGGTTCTTTACAATAACGTACGTTCAGATGTACACCTAAAGCAAAACTTACTTAAGCTATAAAAAACGACAGGATTTGCTATCCTGCCGTTAAAATGGAATTATCCAAGTAAATTGATTTATAACCAGGGACAGCTTACCTTGTGGGCATCTTATTGGCATGAAGGGGGAGCGGCTATTTACATTCCTATTAGTATTTGCAAAGGATGATTGGTATATAAAGTGTTGAAGCAGAGCTATTCTTTACCATCCCTCACATGGTACTAATGTCAATTACGAATCGATACTTTACATCCGATCCTAATACTCGTTTATATGCTTCGTCAATTTGGTCTGCAGATATCACTTCAATTTTCGGAAAAATATGGTGTTCTGCACAGAAATCTAGCATTTCCTGTGTTTCACGGATACCTCCTATCATAGATCCCGCAAATGAACGACGATGACCAATGAGAGAGAATACATTTATGGGCAGTGGCTCTGAAGGGGCTCCCACGTTTACCAGGGTTCCATCTAATGTTAACAACGAGAGGTAAGCATTCATGTCCACTTTTGCACTAACAGTATTAATTATAAGATCAAACGTTCCAGCAAGCTTATTAAAGATTTCAGGATCGCTAGTGGCATAGTAGTGGTCTGCCCCAAATTGCAACCCATCATCTTTTTTCTTTAATGTTTGTGAGAGAACGGTAACCTCTGCACCCAGGGCGTGTGCAATTTTAACAGCCATATGACCAAGACCGCCCATGCCTACTATCGCGACTTTTTTATCTGGCCCAGCTCCCCAATGGTTTAACGGAGAGTAAGTTGTAATTCCTGCACAAAGTAATGGTGCGGCAGCATCTAATTCGATCCCCTCAGGAATACGAAGTACAAAATCCTCAGTTACAACAATGTGGGTGGAATAGCCACCTTGAGTCGACTCCCCGTATTTGTCCACACCAGCATAGGTAGGTACATTTCCTTTGAGACAATATTGCTCTTCTCCTTTTTGGCAGTTCTCACATTCTCCACAAGAGTCGACCATACATCCAACCCCTACCCGGTCACCAACCTTGTACTTCGTCACTTCGTCTCCTACATCCGTCACAATGCCTGCAATTTCATGCCCTGGTACAAGAGGATAGTTCACACCTCCCCATTCACCGTGAGCAGTATGAATGTCAGAGTGGCATATTCCTGAATATTTTATTTCAATCAAAACATCTTGCCCATCAAGGTCACGTCGTTTAATTTCAGTAGCTCGAAAGGGTTTGTTTGGTCCATCAACGGCTCGTGCTTTAGCAGTGATCAAAGGTAAAACCTCCTGTATTTATAACTTTTCTTCAGAGAATACACTTGTACAGGATGAAGGAAAGAACTCAGGGTTTTGAACTAACCTTTGATTCATTTCCATCCTGCTTCTTCTCTTCTATCACAATGGTAATCCTTATAGTTCACTCTAAGTCAAGGTATTACATTCCTTTGAAATTTACGCCTTTCATCCAGTTTCAATAAATAAAAGAAGTTGTAACCGGATTCTTTATATGAGTTGTAACACACTCTCCATGTCTCTATATACGAGGACTTTGACACTTACTATAAACAGTGATACATTCACCTTAAAACATAGAGTTAACTCTAAATCTAACAAATCTATACGATCCTAAAAAAGGAGATAAGTGATGAAGACATATTCTATAAGCGAAGTTGCTAAAGAGCTGAACCTTACAGCATATACCTTACGTTATTACGACAAGGAGGGGTTATTACCTTTTGTGGAACGATCGCCCAATGGAACAAGATTGTTTAAAAAATCTGACATCGATGCTTTGAACATAATAGAATGTCTAAAATCCACCGGGATGCCCATTAAGGAAATTAAAAACTTTATTGATTGGTGTGCTGACGGGGATGCCACATTGCAGCAAAGGTATGACTTGTTCCTAGAACGAAAGGCCAAGGTAGAGTCACAAATAGAAGATTTAAAGAAGACGATGGCACTCATTGAGCATAAATGCTGGTATTACAAGACTGCTGTGAACGCAGGAACGGAAAATATTCATAAAAACAATAAAATAGAGATCTAGTTCGCTGCTTAATAGCCACTAATACGCATCCGTTATACAGGAGGTATAAATGGCTCTGTATGTAATGCACCATACCTTTTAGACTATAGAACAAACAGCCGATATATTTCGGACAACTACTGGGAAATTTTTAAGGGGACGATGACTATTTGTTTCTTAAGGGAGACGCCCTTTTATTATCTTCGTCTTGTACCTATGCCTGCGTTGCCCCCTGTATATTCGTGTGATTGTCATTAATGATCATAAAAAAGGCTGACCCGGCAGGTCAGCCTTTTTACCTTATTAGCTGCTCTTTGCAGCAGCCAATCTGCTGCGAAGAACCATTTGAAGAATACCGCCATGACGATAGTAGTCGATTTCAACGTCACTATCGAAACGTACAAGTACTTCAAACTCAGTAGTCTTTCCATCTTCATCTGTAGCAATCACGGTTACATGATCACGAGGCTGAACGGTATTATCCACCTTCACATCAAAGGTTTCCTTACCAGTCAGTCCTAACTTCTCAGCGTTCTCGCCTTCTTTAAATTGAAGAGGAAGAACACCCATAAGAACAAGGTTACTGCGGTGGATACGCTCAAAGCTTTCGGCGATAACTGTCTTGATGCCTAGAAGGTTTGTACCTTTGGCTGCCCAGTCACGAGAGCTTCCCATACCGTAGTCTTTTCCAGCCATTACTAAGAGACCAGTCTCATTCTCTTTGTACTTCATAGCTGCATCATAAATAGCCATTACCTCACCAGTTGGCCAGTACGTAGTGTAACCGCCCTCTGTGCCAGGTGCTAGCTGGTTCTTAATGCGGATATTTGCAAACGTACCACGCATCATAACTTCATGATTACCACGACGGGAACCATAGGAGTTAAATTGCGCAGGCTTTAAGCCTTTGCTCATCAAGTATTTACCTGCTGGGCTGTCCTTTGCAATTGAACCGGCAGGAGAAATGTGGTCCGTAGTAACGGAGTCACCAAACTTACCGATCGCGCGCAGTTCATTAAGCTCTTTAATATCCTCTGGGTTCTCAGAAAGATCTTCAAAGAACGGCGGGTTTTGAATGTACGTGGACTCTTCATCCCAATCATATAATGCGTCATTTTCATCGGATTGAAGCTCGTTCCAGCGTTCATTGTTATCGAATACAGACTCATATTCTGACTTAAAGATTTCAGGGGAAACACTTTGAGCGATAAATTCTTTGACTTCCCCGGCGGACGGCCATAAATCTTTAAAATATACATCGTTGCCGTCTTTGTCTTTTCCAAAGGAGTCCTTTTGAATATCAAAGTTCACATTACCTGCAAGAGCGTAAGCTACTACAAGCGGCGGTGAAGCAAGGTAGTTGGCTTTTACAAGGGGGTGAATGCGTCCTTCAAAGTTTCTGTTTCCGCTAAGAACAGAGCTTACAAGCATATCATTATCAGCAATTGCTTCCTCCACTTCCACTGGAAGCGGTCCGCTGTTTCCGATACAAGTTGTACAGCCGTAGCCCACAAGGTTGAATCCAAGCTTGTCCAAATATGGAAGCAGACCGGAATCTTCCAAATATCTTGTAACTACTTTTGATCCTGGTGCAAGAGAGGTCTTCACATAGCCTGGAACCTCAAGACCTTTCTCTACAGCTTTTTTAGCAAGGAGTCCGGCTCCAAGCATAACAGAAGGGTTAGAGGTGTTTGTACAGCTCGTAATCGCTGCGATTGTAACCGCACCTGTTTTCATCGTGGATTTCTTTCCACTTGGATGATCGATTTCTACTTCCTTATCAATATCCTCCGGAGCAAGTCCAAACCCTTGGTTTCCTGCTGGAGCAGACAATGCTTTCACAAACTGCTCACGCATATCTTTAAGAGTGATAAGGTCCTGAGGACGCTTTGGCCCGGAAAGACTTGGTTCAATTTCATTTAACGGAATTTCTACTACTTTAGTAAATGTCGGCTCTTCTGTACCTGGAGTATAGTAAAGGCCGTTTTCCTTACAATAAGTAGAAACCACTTCAATATGCTCTTCACTGCGGCCAGTCAGGCGAAGGTAATTCAAAGCTTCTTGGTCTACTGGGAAAAACCCGCAAGTTGCTCCATATTCAGGAGCCATGTTGGAAATCGTAGCTCGGTCAGCGAGAGGAAGATCTGCAAGTCCTTCACCGAAGAATTCAACAAACTTACCAACAACGTTTTGCTCACGAAGTACTTGTGTTACCTTAAGGGCGACATCAGTAGCTGTTGCTCCCTCAGGAATGGAGCCGCTTAAGCGCACACCAATAACTTCCGGAGCTGGGAAATAAGAAGGCTGCTGAAGCATTCCAGCTTCTGCCTCAATTCCGCCCACACCCCAGCCTAGGACACCAAGGCCGTTTATCATTGTTGTATGGGAATCTGTTCCTACCAGTGTATCCGGGTATGCTTCATAGCTGCCGTCTTCACCTTCTACAGCATGTACTACGGAAGCAAGATACTCAAGGTTCACCTGATGGACAATACCAGTCGCCGGCGGCACTGCACTATAGTTATCAAATGCTTTTGTTGCCCAGCTTAGAAGCTTGTAACGCTCCTCATTTCTTTCAAATTCAAGGTTCATATTTTGCTCTAAAGAGTCGCTTTGTCCAAACTTATCCACTTGAACAGAATGGTCTACGACTAAATCTACCGGAATAGCAGGATTAATAGACTGAGGATCACCGCCAATGTCAGCCATAGCCTTACGAAGAGAAGCTAAGTCTACAACAGCCGGCACCCCTGTAAAGTCCTGCAAGATAACACGTGAGGGCTTAAAAGGTACATCCTCGGCACCACTATTGTCGGCGCTCCATTTTGCCAGACTTTCAATATGCTCTTTCTTGATTACTTTATCATCGTACTGTCTTAGTACAGATTCCAGTAATACTTTCACGGAGTATGGAAGATTAGATACTTTACCTACTCCTGCTTCCTCAAGCGCTTTAATGTCATAATAGTTGTAAGTCTTTCCATTGACAGAAAAGGACTTGCGGGAGTTAAAAACATCATTGTTTTTACTCATTATGTATTCCCTCCTTTTTAAAACTATCATATAACACATTTGGGAAAATGTCGAAGATATTGCTCAAAACTATTGAAAACGCTTTGATACTTGTAGTCGCAAATCTTCCCTATTCAAGAATAGCAAAACTTTTTAAAAATATAAATGGCTTAGTGAAAATATTTTCATCTTTCTGTAATATGTACGAGGAAAAAGGTTGTTGACTGCAACATGCAGCCGTGCTAGTTCTTTTATTTCACCCTCTTGTGATATGTCCTTTTGTAAGATTTCTTTTTTCTGTATGTTTTTCTCCCCTCTGTTTATCCTACGTACGAAAGGAGGGTACAGGATGACGGAAAAAAACACGTATAAAGACCAGAGAAGAAATTCACCTAAAAATACAGACTCAGAAGGAATGCAAGAACCTATGCCAGGTTCAAAAAAAGTAAAACAGCGCAATCACGTCAATCAGGCACATGGAGGCAGAGGATAAATAAGTCCACTTCTTCAAAAAGAAAAAGAAAAGAAAAACGAGCTGAAAGCGTTCATGCCAGCTCGTTTTTCTTTCTATAAAAAGCCTTTGACGACAGCCGCTATGAGGAATGAAAATGTTGGTCAAGAGCGACAAAACGATGAACGAGCACCTCAGTTTCTTCCCAGGTAACGGTACGAAAGTCCAAAATAACACTGTTTCCTTTCGCACGGGCCACAACTGGAGGTTCATCACCGTTTCTCAATAATTTTAGTACTTTTTCAACTATTTCAGCCTCAAGCTCCACTTTCACTGCAAACGTGGATAATGAAACATCCGGCATCGTTCCTCCACCTATTTGTGAGGTTTCTTCAATAAGAGATGCCCTCCAGGAAGTAGCGTCCAAGCCCTTTAAAAAGACCTCTGCCCGGTTCTTTACTTCCTCCTTGCTCTCTAGGACCATTTTACCGACAGGAAGAGTATGTACCCCCTCAATTCCTTTTACGTATGCTTTCAACGTGGCTTCCAAGGCGGCCAGGGTCATTTTATCAACCCTAAGTACTCGGGCCAGTTGATTTTTCTTGAGCTTTTGGATGGTTTCCTTCTTGCCGGCTATAATTCCAGCTTGAGGACCGCCAAGCAGCTTATCTCCTGAAAATGTAACTAAATCGGCTCCTTTTTCAATAACCTCTCTTACAGTAGGCTCGTCTCCAATTCCATGAGAAGAAAAATCATACAACGCTCCGCTTCCCAGGTCTTCATATATTATAAACTGGCTGTCTTGTTTTTTATCTTTTAACGTAATAAGCTCTTCAAGACCCACTTCGGCTGTAAAACCAATCGTTTTAAAATTACTCGTATGCACCTTCATTATCATGCCCGTATCATTATTCAGCGCATTTTCATAATCATATAAATGAGTCTTGTTCGTTGTGCCTACCTCGACTAAGTGTGCACCACTTTCCTCCATTATTGATGAAACACGGAAGGATCCGCCGATCTCTACAAGCTGGCCCCTGGAAACTATCACTTCCTTATTTTTTGCCAGAGCATGAAGGACGAAAAAAACAGCCGCAGCATTGTTATTAACAACCATAGCAGCTTCTGCCCCGGTTACCTCGGTAAGTAAATCTTCGATCAAATCATGTCTGGATCCCCGTTTGCCCTCCCCAATATTATATTCGAGGTTGGAATAATTTGAGGAAGTCATAATCACCTGTTTAATCGCTTCGTCACTCAAGCGCGCCCGCCCTAGATTGGTGTGCAGAATCGTCCCGGTGGCATTAATGACACGTGTAAGTGTGTAGGATTCAAAGGCTTGCACTCTTTTTTTTAATGCATTCAATACATGGTTCTTAAAGGAAGCAGCAGATACGGGAACTGGTGCCTGACCTTGGAGAAGGTCACCTCGCAGCTTCATTACTTCTTCACGAAGCCACTCTGTCAACTTCTCAGATGATACTCCATTCTCCTGAAAGGCCAGGGCTGTATATTCAGGCTCAACCTGAAGCTCATGAATTGGGGGGAGCATTCTTACAGCTTCTTTCATATTATTTCTCACCTTTCTAATCGAGGACGCCTCTTCATCCCAGCTCCCATGAGATAAAAACACGGGCCGTTTTCCAAGAAATAACCGGCCCGCCTGTTTACCTATACTTTAAATTTTGCAATTTCTTCAATCAATTGATCTTCATCTGGGAAGCTGCCCTGTTCAAGCTTTGAGTATACCTTTTCGCCATCAACTGTGACTTCAAAGGCCCCGCCTGAACTCGTTATTAATTCCACAGCGCTGACTGCGCCTCGATATTTATCTAGTAGTTTGTCCGCGAAACTCACGGCTTTTGGAGCAAAGTTTCACTGCATGCAAAATTCCACGGTTACTTTCATAATAAAATCTTCTCCTTTATAATTGATTTCTGAACTTTATTTTAGGATATTGTTTGTCACTATGCAAATGATACCCTTATACTAGTGTAAGCAGCAAAAAAGGAATTTACAGGAGGTGTCCTAATATGAGCAAAGAAGATAAAATCAGGCTAACTAGTCTTTCCTCAAAAGCTGGCTGAGGATGCAAAATTGGTCCAGAAGACCTGGCGCAAGTTTTGCGTCACTTACCAGAACGAGAAGCTGATCCAAATTTGTTAGTCGGTACGAACACCTCTGATGACGGGGGCGTATATCGTTTGACCGACGACCTTGCTCTTGTGCAAAGCGTTGACTACTTCACTCCGATCGTGGATGATCCATATATGTTTGGCCAAATCGCTGCTGCAAATGCATTAAGCGATATTTATGCGATGGGAGGAAAACCAAAGACGGTCTTAAATATCGTAGGTTTTCCAATCAAGTCTCTCCCTGACGAAGTTTTAGCAGGGATTATGAAAGGAGCTTCTGATAAAGTAGCAGAATCAGGAGCAACCATTGTAGGCGGCCATTCTATTGATGACAGTGAACCCAAATTCGGACTGGCTGCAACTGGAATTGTCCACCCTGACAAGATATTTAGAAACCAGGGAGCTAAACCTGGCGATGTTCTTGTCTTAACAAAACCGATCGGGGTTGGCGTCCTTACAACTGGCATCAAACGTGAGGTTGTCACAAAAGAACAAGAAGAAGCCGTTACCCGGACAATGGCTGCACTTAACAATAAGGCAGCTGAAGCTCTGGATTCTTTCCATCCAAGTGCTGTAACAGATGTAACAGGCTTTGGATTACTCGGTCATGGATATGAAATGGCAGGCTCCAGCGATGTTACCTTTTCATTTGAATATGACCGGATTCCTGTCCTTGAAGGAGCCTTGCAGCTTGCCGAGGAGGGAATAATCCCCGGTGGCTCAAAGGCCAATGCCAGCTGGCTTGAATCTATCATTTCCTTTGATGACCGACTAAGTAAAGCTCAGCAGCTTTTATTGTGTGATGCCATCACGTCAGGTGGTCTCCTTGTAGCATTGCCTGAAGAAGAAGCTGACCAATATGTCGAGGCCCTTCATACAAAAGGAATTCATGAAGCAGCCATCATCGGCCATGTGACAGAAAGAACAGAACGACCGATTGAAGTAAAATAGCGTATAATAAACCCCTTGGAAAAGCCCAAGGGGTTTATTCATCGTAAATCCTATTATATGCCTTGTCATCAAGCTCCTCAGGGCGTCCATCAAAAGCAAGCTTTCCTTCTTTTAAGCCAATGATTCTCGTTGAAAACTTCTTGGCAATCTCAACATCATGGATATTGATGATCGTTACCAGGTTTTTTTCGTCATGAACGGAACGAAGAATCCCAAAGATCGACTTAGCCGTACTTGGATCAAGGCTTGCTACTGGCTCATCTCCAAGAAAAATATCAGGTTGCTGCATAAGGGCGCGAGCAATTCCCACTCGCTGTTTTTGTCCACCGCTGAGAGCCTCAACTCTTCTTCCTGCCATTTTCTCCAGGCCAACTTGTTCAATGACACTCTTCCCTTCGTTCTTTTCCTCCTCCGAATATAAGCCCAGTAGATTCTCATACCATTTCTTTTGGCCAAACCGCCCGGTCAGCACATTTTGAAGCACAGTCATCCTGGGGATGAGGTGGAAATGCTGAAAGATCATGCCGGCCTTTGTCCTAAGCCTTCGCTTATCCTCATCTGATAAGGAGTGAACAGAATAGTCATCAACAAAAATTTCTCCTGAACTTACCTCCTGGAGGGCGTTTATGGTCCGGATAAAGGTTGATTTTCCAGCCCCGCTCCTTCCAAGCACACCAATAAATTCTCCTTTTTGAAATGATAAAGACAAATTATCAATAGCCGGATCAGCGGCTCCTGGATATTTTACCGTTACATTTTCTAATATAATCAAACCTTTCCCTCCTTCCTTAGATCACTCGTTTCCTTACATATGAGCCAAACATATCTACCATTATGACAAGAAGCATAATAAGTAAAATGCTCACTGCCATCGCTGTATAATTAAAGCTTTGAAATTGATTAAAGAGCTGCTGGCCAATCCCGCCCCCGCCAATGAATCCAAGGATTAAAGAGGTTCTAATAGCGACTTCGAACCGATAAAAATAATGAGATAAAATATTCGGCCAAATTTGCGGGACGATAGCAAACAGACTTGCAATCCGCCTTTGAGCTCCTACTGACTTCATTGCTTCATGGGGGCCTGGATCAGAAGCTTCAATCAACTCGGATATCAGCTTTCCAAGGACTCCAATATTATGAAGTAAAATAGCAAGAACAGCTGCAAAGGGGCCTAAACCGATAACCACCACAAAAACCAGACCAAAGACAATCTCAGGGATGGACCGCAGGCCGGATAAAGAAAAGCGGTTGAACGTATAAGCCGTTCTGCTTCTGCTTGTGTTGGAAGCAGACGCAAAGCTGAGTGGCAGAGCAATAATAAGCGCAAAAAAAGTACCAAGGAAAGCCACTGCCAATGTCACCAGGGATTCCCTGAGCAGCAAAGGAAGCAGAGACCATTCCGGTGGCAAAAAACGGTTTTGTATGAAAGTAAAAGCATCTGTAAACTGAGCAAATCTTTCAAGCTCAAAGCCCGTTTCCCTCATGCTCCACCAGGTGATCGCTAGTAAGATAACTCCATAAAGGAGGTATCTTTTGTGGAACCAAATCATGTTTTCAACCCTTTCCCCAGTGTTTCCAAAACCAGGCTGACAGACAAAGTCGGAAAGCCTCAGTTTTCGACAGGTAGATGTTCATTATGAAAAAAGCCGGTCTGGCTGAAATACGTCAACCGATGACCGGCTAAAACAAAGCGTGATTAATCCAGAACCTCAGGATCGAGCATATCAAATTCTCTTGCTGCCTCAAGGACGTCTTCATACTGGCTGTCATCCGCTTCCACAAATGCTGAAGCCCCGCCAAAGATATTTAAAATTCCTTCGTCTTCTATGGCAATAAACGCCTCTTGAATCGCTTCAATTTCGTCCTCTTCCATATCGTGAGGGACAACCCATGGGTATTGATAGAGCTGCTCTGACTCCCAGATAACTTTAATCTGGTCATCGTCGACTGCTCCTTCTTCTACCAGTGCATTATAAATAGCACTATCTACAGCCCCGGCATCAACTTCCTGGTTTTGAACCACTTGTGAAGTAATGTCATGAGAGCCGGTGTACCGAACGCTGGCAAATTCATGATTATTTTCATCTTCAAATACTCCCCGCTGGTTCAGCTCAAGTCCAGGGATCAAAGAGCCTGACGTTGAGGAAATACTGGCGAATGCAAAGTCAATTTCCTCCCTGTCTTCAAGAAGCTCATCAAGGTCGTCCCACGGCGCTTCCTCATGGGTAATAATATATGAATAGTAATACGGAGCCCCGTCAATTTCCTGAGTTAAAATAGCCTGGGCTCCGCTTTCTTCGTGAGCAATTAAATAAGTAAGTGGCCCTAAATAAGCAAGGTCAATATGACTGTAGTTAATGGCTTCAACCACAGCGTTATAGTTAGGGTAATGCTCTACCTCTACTTCTCTGTCCAGGCTTTCTGACAATGTTTCTTCCAGACGATCAAGACCGTCCTGCATTTCACCTATTGACTGAGCAGGGATCACTGCGACTTCTAATACATCATCGTCGCCCTCACCGGCCATTTCGTCTTCCCCAGGCTCTTCTGCTTCTTCTTCCCCGGCTTCCTCTTCTGTTTCTTCTACCTCTGTCCCTTCATCCACTTCCTCCTGTCCATCTTCCTCTCCACAGGCTGCGAGGGTGCCTGCAAGAATAATACCTGTACACAACATAGTAAACTTTTTCATAGGAGAACATTCATCCTTTCACAATTTTCTTATCATTTCCAAAACGTACAAATATTCATTCCATAACGGAATACGATTGCGTTATTAAGCTACCATTGTTTAAGATAATTGTAAAGTTATATGCATACCAAAGGCGGTGGACATACATGAACGAAAAATGGCTTTCAACCTTTGTTGTTCTTGCTGATCAAGAAAGCTTTTCCAAAGCAGCTGATACACTTCACATATCTCAGTCTGCTGTGACCAAGCATTTAAAGGCTCTGGAACAAAAACTTGGTGTCTCTTTAATTGACCGGGATCATTTCACATTGACCGAGGAAGGAAAATGGGTGTATGAAAAAGCTAGTGAATGGCTGACAGAGTGGGAGGATTTAAAGGAAAGATGCTCTCAAAGAGGGGAAAGCTGGAAAAAAACGTTCCGCATAGGTGCAAGCACCACACCCGGAACCTACTTTCTGCCAAAGTTGTGCAGCATTTTTATAAAAGCCTATCCTGACATTCGCCTTTCTTTGCAGGTTGATGATTCAGAAACCATCTCTGCTTCCTTAAAGAAAGGAGATTTAGATATGGCGCTCACCGGGGCCTTCCATACTCATCCTGAGCTTATGGTCGTCCCTCTTATCGAAGACAGGCTTGCAATTATTGGACCTTCTAATCCTGATAAAAAAAAGATAACTTCAATGGAGGAACTCCAGCATCTTCCTTTTATTAAACGAAAGGAAGGGTCAGGCACATTTATCGCGGCAGAAAGAGGATTAAATGAATGGGGCGGGTCGATGGCTGAGCTTGAAACCGCAGCTATTTCACCTACGACAGAGTCCATGCTTTCACTGGTTGAAGCAGGCATTGGATATGGATTTGTGTCTGATCTTGCACTGCAGCATGAAAAGAAAAGAAATGTTGGGCGCTACGGATTTCTCCCCTCGAGCAGAACCTTTTATGCCTCTTACCTTCAACACGGTGAAAATCTTCATGAAAGCGAGGCATTTACAAAGCTGGCGAAAAAAATGCTTCCTATGTAAAAACAGTAAAAGAAGATCACCGCCCACAAGAGGCTCTGCGATCTTCTTTTCACTACCTTCACTCAAAAAAGAAAGGACTAGAGAGGGGCTACTCCCTTTTAAAAAAGGAAGTGTAGGGCCTTCTCTCAAAGTTCAGCCCTTGTTTTCTTCATTCTTACTTATGCTTTCTTTGTACAAATACAGGTAAGCTTTTGCCTCTTCGGACGGGTCATGATGCTTGGATGTTGTTTTCTTTCCACCAGAAATGAATTTATGTTGCAGCTCAGTAGAAGCCATCAAGGTTTTACATTGCTCCATAAACTCTTCGGCATTATTAAACAAATAACCATTAGAGCCATGAAAAATGACGCTTTTGTTTCCTGGAATATTTCGTGCAAGCACCGGGGTTCCCCACGCCATTGCCTCTAAGACAGCCATCGGCTGCCCTTCTGAACTCGATGTATTAACGACGATATCCGCCCACTCATAAAGGGTAGACATTCTATCCAAGGGTATAGGTTCCCAGTAATGAAACCATTTATATTGGAGATCCCATTTCTTTACTTCTTGAAAGGTTTTTTCATCGAGGTCTGCACCAATGATGGCAAATTGCAAATCAGGAAATACCTTTCGTAAAGAGACAAGCGCCTCTCCAAGATACAATACATCCTTTACTGGACGCAGTCCTGCAGGAAGGAGTATCTTTGGGCAGCCGGCAGGAAGCTGCATATCCATCTCCTTGTTATCTTCCAGGTGTATCCCTTGAGGAATGATATGCACTTTCCCTTTGCTTTCAGGAAAGGATCGAAGAACTTTCTCTTTTCCGTCCTGAGTAAATACAGTAATTCCGCTGCTTTGAAGTATAATGTCTTTCATTTCTTTCAGTTTATCAGGATCTTTGAAGTCTACATTCACGTCAGTCCCTCCCGAGGTTAGTAAAAGGGGCTGGGTAATCTTGATGCCTGTTTCACTGAGCCATTCTACAAACCTTCTCACATGAAGAGCATGCACGATGTCGCTTTCTGCTATTAATTCCTTAATTTTTTCATAACTTTCCTCTTCATAAGAAGCCACTTTTACGCTTACCCCTTCCCGGGAAAGAGCCTGGGTCAAGCGTTTTGCTGTCGTGGCATTTCCTCTGATTGAATAAAGGTAAGGAGTAAGAAAGACAACCTTTAATTCTTTCTTATCCTTAGTTGCCTTCATTTTAGCCATGTTCGTTCCTTATCCTTTCTTGCTGTCCATTTTTCATTATCAAGCCATTCTAAAAAAGGAACTAAATACTTCCGGGTCACACCAAGAACTTCTTTTGCCTCTTGCAAAGTAAATACCTCATTTGTTCCGTCATGTAACTTCCTTTTAGCTTCTGACACAGCCTTTTGGTCCCAAATATGCTTGTCATCCATAGGAATTGCTTTTCCATTTTCTAAAAGGTACTGGCGAAGCTCTTTCATTAAATCGTCTGGCAAAGATTGTTCCCTGGCTGTCTCTTCAAAAGGCGAAACAAGTAATCCTTCCCTTTGCAGAGCTGTGACTACGTTCTCCATTCGAGACTCCCAGCCTTTAGGGAAATGTGGAGTGAAATTCTTTAGAGCAATATATTGGTTATTCCTTTTAATTAATTCTTTTTGAATCCCACTATCAAGGAAATGCTCTAACAACCCTTTTGGATAAGATCCTTTATTCTCCTGAAGAATTTCACTTTTATTTTTACCTGCTCTTAATGGATAGGCAGTATGAAATGTTTCTAAGCTTTCCCTTAAACGATCCATAAAGTTGTCAAATAAATCCGGTAACGTAAACATCTGATTCTTTACTTCAATGACTGTTTCTCTATCCAGCATGAGAGAAAGCGTTTCTTCTGCCTCATCGGCTGTAAGGCCTGAATGTTTCACTATTTCATCCTTTCTCAGCCATTTATACTCAAGGAGAACATCCTTTATCCGGTCTTCCGGCGTCCCTTCGAGATCCTTTTCAAGCTTGTCTATTGTCTCTTGCCCAAACTTATACTTTTGGGTATCCGTATTAATCACCATTCCCCCGCCTATCGTTTCAACAGGAGTAGGCCTTCGCAAGATAAAACGATCTCCTCTCTTTGTGACCACAGGTTCATCAAGCCTTACCTGACAAAGAACCCGCTTTTTCCCTGCTTCAAGAACATTCCGGTCAAAGAATACAATTTTCCCGTAAACTTCCGCTGTCCCTAAATGAAGCTTAATATAGCCCCGTTGTTTTAGAGGGAATTTGATCGCATCCACTGTGGTAAGTTCCACATCAATTGTATCAGCAGACACATAATGGTCTGCTGATACAAGGACATCTCCTCTTTCCACTTCTTCCTTGTCAATCCCTCCAAGGTTAATAGCAAGTCTTTGACCCGCTATTCCTTCCCTTACAGGCTGCTTATGTACTTGGAGCTGTCTTGCTCTAACCGTTTTTTGCGCTGGCAGAAGGTTTACTGTTTCTCCTTCGGCAATTTTTCCTTCGTATACTGTCCCTCTTATGACCGTTCCCTGGCCATGAACGGTAAATACCTGGTCAATAGGCAGGCGAAAGGCTCCCTTAGGGTCTCGGCCAGGGACTCCTTTCATCATTTCCTGAATCCTGCTCTTGAGATGATCCAAACCTTTTCCAGACAAACTATCAACAAACACCAGGTCAGCTTGCTCAAATGGAGTACCTTGAACTTCTTCTCTGATATCTTCCTCCACAAGTTCCAATAGCTCTTCTTCTACACGGTCTACTTTGGTAACTGCAATTAATGAATGAGTAATTCCAAGAAACGAGAGGATTTCTAAGTGCTCCCTCGTTTGGGGCATCACTCCTTCGTCTGCCGCAACTACTAGGATTACTCCGTCAATTCCAGCCACCCCGGCAATCATCTGGCGGATAAATCGTTCGTGTCCCGGAACATCAATAATTGAAATATCCATCTCTTCATGTATGGAAAGGGGAGCAAATCCTGGTTCAATCGAAATATTTCTTTCCTTTTCTTCCTGCAGCCTGTCAGTATCTATGTCTGTTAATGCTTTTGTAAGTGTTGTTTTTCCGTGGTCAATATGACCTGCCATTCCAATGGTGTATGTATGTTTCACGGGTTTCCCCACCTCTTTGCTAACGTCTTTACTTACGTACATCTTACTATATTTGAGCAGCCAACAAAAATAATTATGTAAGCACGAGACTCTCTATCTTGTTTTCAATAAAAAAAAGTGTGCACTTTTGGGCAATCAGTTATCTTCAAACAAGAAAAAACACTCCTATAAGGAGTGTTCCGCCCAGTCCTTGATAATGATGATTCACCGTTTTTACTCTGTCGTAATCTGAAAAGTAACTCCAAATTTATCAGTAACAATTCCGTAAGCCGGACTCCAAAAGGTTTCCTGTAAAGGCATGGTCACTTTTCCATCTGCGCTTAAAGCCTCAAACACTTCATTTGTCCTTTTCTTATCGGAAAGAACAATACAAATTGTCACTTGATTCCCTGCCTGGTGGGGCTGGCCCGGAAAAGTATCAGAAAGCATCAAATCTGTCTCTCCTACTTTTAACAAGCCGTGTGCTATCCGGTCCTTTGCTTCTTCAGGAAGTGAAAACTCCGGGCTTTCTGGCATCTCGCCAAACGTTTGCACTCCGATAACTTTTGCACCTAAAGCATGTTCATAAAATTCAATCGCTTCTTTACCCGTCCCGTCCATGACGAGGTATGGATTTAATCTCATGGTCATTACTTGTACACCCCTGTTCATAGTTAAGGTCTAAGACATCATCCGTAATGATGTATTGGACTTTCGTATAACAAATTCCATAGTGGAAATCATTTTTCCTCTTTTCTATTTTCAAAAGAAGCTTCTTTATCTATCAGGATGGTTACATCTGAATGGGTCTGTAAAATAGAAGCCGGGAAAGACTCGGTCACTGGGCCAGTAATCATTCTTTTCACAGCTTTTGCTTTCTTCCTTCCAGCAGCTAAAAGGACAATTTTTTTTGCCTGTGTAATTGTGTTGAGTCCCATCGTAATAGCATAATGAGGAACTTCTCGTTGATTCTTAAAAAAGCGGGCATTCGCTTTTCTTGTATTATTGGTGAGCGTTGTGACATGCGTCCCTTTTTTAAAGGAGGTTCCTGGCTCATTAAACCCAATATGCCCATTTTCTCCAAGTCCTAAAATTTGGAGGTCAATCCCTCCTTCATCCTTTATCTGTTTTTCATATTGTTCACATTCCTCTTGTAAGTCACTGGCCAACCCATCAGGTACATAACGATTAGCTGGTAAGAGATCTACCTTACCAAAAAAATGATTTTGCATATAATAATAATAGCTGTTAGGATGTGACCGATTCAATCCTACATATTCATCCAGATTAAAGCTGACAGCTTTTTGATAAGATGTTCCATTAAGACGGTGATCTTCAGCCAAAAGTTCATACATGCGAAGAGGAGTCCCACCGGTTGCCAGTCCAAAAACAGAATCTGGTTTTTCCCTTACATGGCTGCTTACTATTTGGGAAGCCTTGAGACTTACCATTTCATAGGAAGAACATATAATGACTTTCATTGGATTCCTCCTTACAGACACCCCGCCCTTTATCTATTTTAGTATCTTTATGTATGTTATGTAAGGATACGCCGTACGACTCAGCAGTTGCTTTATCTCCTAACCTTCTTAGGGAAATAGAGGCTGTAACACACATTCCCCTTGATTTTTTTAGGCCAACATAATAAAATAAATATCTGTGGCCGAAAGGTCTTTACGGGGCTGGTTGTGATGCTGGTGCACGCCGAGGTCTTCAAAACCTTCAGGGAGGCTCGTGCAGTCTCCGGTGGGTTCGATTCCCACACAGTCCCGCCAACACATAGGTTTATGACTTACACATACTATACCTTTGCCAAGGTTTCATGAGGGTTTTTGCTTATAACCTAGGCAGACCTATTCACAAAACCTTCATGGTTATATCGCCTTTAGCCTTCTACCAAAATAAAAGTAGGAGGTTTTATTATGTCTAAAAAACCAGTCAAGCGTATGTACAAAAGATCACAAGTATCAAGTAAATTTAAAACGCACTCTTCACAATTGTATAACTGGATACAATGGTTAGATCTTCTGAATTGGTCCAAATAAGAAGAAAAAAGTAGATCTTAAAACAGGCTCCATCCCACTTAACGCACATGAAACCAAAACCAAGCGTCCCCTTATTGGGTAAGCCCCCTTTGGTATCCTCTAGCGTGTTCAGCGCGTAAAAAGGAAGGAAAAGTTGCTTCCTGACCTCAGGTTTCCAAAGGGGGCAGGGGCCCCAAGTCAAGGCTGGAGGAAAACAAATTTTATAGTAGTGTCTTTCCATAAGTTCTGAACTTGCCAATAGGCTAGCTTCATCGAGCAGATAGGTATAAGGGTGTTTTTTTTAAGGCGCTTTATGTAGGATTTTACATCCCTTTCAAGATTTTTAACTACTTAGCCAATTACAATAAATGAATCAAAGGTCTCTTAATCTTCTTCTGAATAATTCATCCTCTATCCACCCTCCACTAATAGTGCATTTGTTCTTATTCTTATGTTGTCACAATGCTCTATTTTAATTGAAGTGGCTTCCCTATGACTGGTGTTGTTGCTTATATTTTGACTTGATTTTATATTTCACTAACTCTTTTACTCTCCATGCCCCTGTAACAGTTGTAGCTCTGAAAAAACTTTTATCTGTTTCCCATTTTGCAGGGTCCTGGATAGGGTTTTCCCTCCGTTCAACAGCTACCTCAAATATATCATCGTCAAATTCTGCGATGTTAACTCTAAGATTATCATCAAGATATTCATAACTTTGGATTTTCATGTTACTTCCCTCCCAGATATTAATATATTGTCCTGTATTTTACAGTATGGTAGCCGCTAAATCTATACTCTAATCCTATGACCGTTTAATGGATACTAGTAACATAGAGAGCTTCTTCTTTAGCCTCAACTTGTATTCCTGAGCATTAACCTCCCTCTACTGTCCTGCAACCATTGTTTACCCCTTTGGTTTTCTTCTTATTAGCTTCTGGAAATACTCCTAATATACTTCTCTGCACTTTGTTTCATTGGCTTATGTGTAAACACAGTAGCTTTGGACTATCTTAGGTTTTGGGTGTTCAACAAGGCTGAGCTGCGCTTCAAGCCTTGTGATGAACGCAATTCATGTTGCTGTGTTGAATCATAGGCTTACATGGTGTTGTCATTTTGTCTGTGTTACTCTTGGATGATTCATCAAACGTGTTGTGGAGTACCTTTTCACTGTTTGTTTCTTTATAGTCGCTTTCAGTGCATTCTCGACTGTTATTTTTTTATGGTTTTTTATTTATCGAACTCAGCTTAAATGATAGCGTTTTGACAGAGGGTGCGTCTCTGACCCATTGGGATTTTACTATGTACTTAATACAACCCTTTCATTTCGAAAAAGTATATTTTTTGGATATTTTTTCCTTTTGTAAGGGGATTTTCAAATAAAAAACAGCACCTTGGGTGGGGATGCTGTCTATACAGGTATAAATTCAAATTTTTTTTACAGAGAGAAACCGTCTATGACCTTTACCGGTAAACGCAATTTTTACTTCCATCACTTCTGAATATGTTTTGAAACCGCTCATGCCAACGCCTCCTCTTATCATACAAGAGGACAAACGTAACCATTTGATTATGCATGGTCGATACGTACTTCCTCCATTCCCGACACTAGAGAAATTTTTTATGGAAAGAGGTGGTGTTATTCACCTTTAAACGTAGAAAAGGGCAAGGAATATACCCCTGGCACCTTATTACTGAGTTAGTTATCTGTTTTCATAGGATTATTTGTTTCTTCCTTTTTTTCCTTCTGTTTCTTTTTGAGAATCTCAGCGATGAATAGAATAAAGGTAAAAACTACGGCGCTCCAGGCTATTATATTACTAGGAACATTCAATATCCCTACAAAGCTTAGAACTACAGCTAAGACGATAACTGCAAGCGCAATTTTTTGCCAAAGTCGCAGTTTCATCCTTTCACTCCTTTCATTACTACTCTCTTACCCACACTCCATTATGCAAAACCTGGCAAATTATAACCTAACCTACTCCTAAATATAGACCAGTCGTACAACAAAAGCCCCCAATTCCATTACAGAAAAGGGAGCTATTCTTCTCTTTTATATGCATGTTGCTCTATCCAAATGACAGCCTCTTTAAAAGAAGGTCTTGTTTTGTCGTCAGCGATGGTGGAGTCCTCCATTCTTCAATCTCTTCACCCAAAGCTATTTAATCATAACCGTACCTGCTGCATTGAATGTGCATTTATGACCGTCAGAGAAACGATTTCTCCTTTTCTCTATGTATGTGCCTACATAACCTTTGATTAACGTGTCCTGGAGTATTTTCTACATCTTTTTTAGCAAGGTATATTTTCCTCTCTTACTAATTCCCTCCATAGCTTTACCGTTACGTTTCACTAACTTTTCAAAACTAGCCTTGACTCTTTTTTCACGATCACTTTTAGGATTTTCCCCATTGCTTTTTGTTTATAAAGCTCAATAATTTTCCCAACAGTCTCTTTATAAGACCACTCTTGTAAATTTCTTTCACTTACCATGGAACACTGTCCCTATTTTAAATACCTGAATTGATCATCAACACATACAAGAGTGTAAGGATATGGAAAATATTGTTTTTTTTTACTTTGTATCATATCATATTATTAAACAGCTAATTTTGATAACACTTACATAAATTAATTAATGATAGTAAGGTATGAAAATATGACACAACCTTGGTGATGAAAAGCACGATACGTATATTATATGAAACGAAAGGAGTGCGAATTTGGATACTAATCTCTGCCGTAAGTCTTGGTCTTGTGGTTCTAATATGAGGATGCATGGGAAACCATTGAGTTTGGGCCAGATGGTAAAACCATAATTGATGCATTTCCAACATGGGTTTGCACGAAACAATGTGGATATTACATTCCAATTAAACAGAAAAAAGGAGGTAGATGAAATGACACGATTTTATAAGTTAGTAGCTATTAACAATCGTGATCAAGAGTGGATGTATAAGGAGTTTCTAGATGGTAGGCTTCACTTCGGTTGGAGTCCACCTGGATCATATCTAAACATATTAAAAAATAAAAGTAAAAATCAAATGAGTAATCAAGAAAAGGTGACATGGCGATATACACAGTTCCTTGTAAATCGAATTAAAAAAGGTGATGTATTACTTATTCAGTTTGAGCAACCTTTAAGAAAATTACTTATTGCTGAAGTAACAGATGGTTACGATTATGCTACTGAGGAAAAAGAGGATTTTAATCATATTATCCATTGCAAGCCTATCACAAAAGACTTTATCTCTATTGAATCAAAGTACGTAACCAAATCATTGAGACATGCAATAACGAAACGTGGACAGTATTATCAGATTTACCCTAAGGAGGCTATAAAAAATATTGAAGAATTAATAGAGGAACACTTATGGGAGAAAAATGACTACAAAGAAAAGTTAACAAATGAAATAGCAATCTCTGATACGAAAACCGCTATTATTGAAACTACTATAGATATGATATCGAAAAAATGGCCTGGGAAAGCTTTCGAGTACTTCGTTGAGGATTTAATAAAGAGTATTCCTGGAATGGCCGCTGCAGTACGGGATTCAGGTAAAGGTTGGGATTTACTGATTCAAACTACAGATCCACTATCAAATGAGATATTACTAGAAGGTATTCCAGTACAATGTAAAAACTATAGAGGGATTGTTACGGATAAAAGACCCATTAGGGATTTAGAAAAATGCATAATTAACTCTAATAAGAGTCTTGCTTATTTATTCATTATGGGCCAGCTAGAAAAAGATTACCTAAACGCCATCAACGAATTACAGGAAGAACTAACAGAGAAATTACAGAGGGAAGTTAAGTTAGCAGTTGTTCAACAAGAACGCATTGCAGAAATGTATTTAAATTCCTTGAAATTAGAGAGTATTCAATAACTAAGGAGGAATCACATGTCAGTGGTTAATAGTTCATTACAGGTCCCAGACCCGTTTATTGCAGACCAAAACAAAATTACTACAGCTGTTGCTGCAGACTTAGAGAGAAAAGGGTTTGAAACAACATTCGGTAACCACCAAAGCGCAATTGATCTGAGAGCAGCAAAGGGAGAACTAATATTTCACATTGAATCACGTGGGAATCAAGCTCTTGCTCATATTGGAACAAATAAAGTATACAAAACTGATCAAATAAGCATTCATCTTCCAGAACAAGTTAACCAGATAATGAGATTCATGCAAAGCCATAAAGAAAGAATAGATCCAATATTTATAATTGCCAATCCCGATATAAAACGATTTAGACTTCAGGTTTCAAGAATAGAAAAAGCTCTGAATAAACTTGGGATTGTTCAGGCATGGGTAGATGTTAATGGTGATGTAACATATCGAGGTCAACCTGAGTTCATAAATTTATTAGGTCTAAATTATTCTATATAATTCTTTATAGCTCTTTCAATAACTCAACTTTCACTTCGGACTTTTGTAATAGTTAATTAGTTGACTCAAATTAGAATAGTTATACAATCTATTATTGTCTAAAACTTTAAATTTCTTTAGGGGGTTACCATGAATATACTAGAGCAGTTCGGTTTAAATGATGAGCAGGCTTTAATATTATTTAGTTTGCAACGGTCTCTTGTAACGGAAGATATTAAGGCTGAAAAAATATGTCTATACAGAAAAAGAAGAAATAAGGCTTTAAGATACATAAGCAAATAGCCTCCAATAGAATTCCTTTTTTGCTTGGAGCCAGTTCGGTACCAAATCAAACACTTGTGCAGCATCTTCGACCGAACCCAATTTTTAAGATTTTCATCCCCTTAAACAACCTCTATTGGGAAACGATATCTTTTCTAAAACTATTATGATGGTCCTACATCCTACGAAGAAAACTCTCTGTCTAAGGACAGGATGTCTATATAACAACAAAAGAGTATGTACAGGAATGTACATACTCTTTTACAGCTGTTTACTTTTATTTTTTACCAATCAATACGATTATCATAAATGGTGTTCGTCATGTTTCTTAGTTCAAATATTTTATCAAGTACCTTAGTGGCTCCCTTTCTTACAGGTTCAATTATTGGTTTACGGTCATTCTCAAAATAATAAAAGGCATCTCTATATCCATGCTCCTTTAACATTTTTGCTAAATACATCCCATCTTCTAAAGCCCATGATGCACCAATTCCCAGCATTGGATTGGTGGCATGTAGGGCATCCCCTACAAAAGTGACTCGCCCATGATACCAATGAGGCAGTTCTTCCAACTCAAAGATATTTCTAGAGGTAATGCTTTCTGTATTGTTCAGAAGTTCACTAAATGGATTATCCCACCCACTAATTTTTTCTGATAACCAATCCTTTATAAACTGATTGTCTGCCAACTCTAATTTCGTTGCAGGAATTTTTCTTTCTTCTTTCCCCACAAATTGCCATAATATATCTGCTTCTGAAGTTGGAGAACATTTACTTACAAAAGTACCTAAATAATTATCAAAATCACCATAGACACTTGCATTAGTATCAATTGTTTGCTTTACATTCGAAGAAGATACCAGCCCGTGAATACCATAGTAACCAGAATAAATAGGTTTAATATGAGGATATATTATTTCTCTTGTTCTTGAATGAATGCCATCTGCCCCGACCAAGATCTCTCCCTTTTCCTTTGAATCATCAGAGAAGAAAGCTGTAATACTTTCAGAGTTTTGTTCAAAATTAACCAGCTTTTTATTGTAGTGTACGGGTATATTATATTCCTCAGCTTTTTCTAAAAGTAGTTTCATTAGGCTATGTCTACTAATCGTAATAAATGTTTTACTAAAAAAATCATTTCCCGCAAATGTCATGCTGGACAGTTCTTTATAGTTACTGGTGTATGTGGTCTCAGATTCCAAGGGAAAACTATGGTCTGCAATTTTATTTATACCCAGTGTTTCCAGGACATTCAGGCCATTTGGTGTGAGTACAAATCCTGCCCCGCTTTCTCTTTCAACTGAAGCACCTTCAAATACACTACTTTCTATTCCAGCCTTTTTTAAAAATAGAGCAGTGGCAAGACCACCAACACCAGCCCCAATGATAATTACTTTTTCTTTCACATGAAACACTCCTTTTTTATAACCAGGGGTAAAAAACAATTAATAAGCTTATGGAAAATATACTACCATTTATTCGGACGATCGGTCAATTAATTTATAGAATGGTGCTTGATATAAATTCAAAGTCGTATAAAATTACTTTTATATGTTATTTACAGCTACATTTTTTATAATAAATTTACTAAGTAAGTGGGAGGATTTATGAGTAGGCCATCTGGAATTAATAGTGAAGATACCAAAAAGTTAATTGAGGATAAAGCAACTAAATTGTTTGAATTAAAAGGCTTCGCAGCGACATCTATGTCGGATATAAAAACTGAAACACAATTAAGCAAAGGAACTATTTATTACCACTTTAAAAATAAGGAAGAGCTTTATTTATTCTGTATAGAACAAGCATTAAACAAATTTATTAACGAGTGGGAAATACTGATGGTAAAAGAAGAGTGGGCTACTGATAAATTATACTTGTGGGCACGTTTATGCAGTTTAGAGATTCATAATCCTTTAATCACAACATTATCGGAGTATATGATATCAACAAAGAAAGAAAAATCTTTTGTCGTAGAACTGTTCAAGCCTGAATTTGAGATCGTTTCGGAGATAATACAAGAGGGTATTCATAAAAAAGAGTTTAATAAGGACCTAAATGTTGAAGAGATAAGTGTCATTCTATTAGCCCTCATTTCCGGATTATACGATACAGCATTATTAGCGTTCAACACTCAAGAATCTAAAGAGCTTCTTTATAAAAATGCCATAGACACTGTTATTAACGGAATTAGAACTACCTGACCAATTGTTATTGCTGTTTACCTTTTATTGAATTTCTCACCTTAGATAACGATCATCTGAGCAGTACCTTGCTTTGCTCGGGCTTATTAAGTTACCAGAGATTCTTTTGAAGAAGCCTGGACGAATACATTTACCTGCGTCATTAAAAATTCTTTTTCTACACCCTTGTAGTCCATTTGGACATCACCCTTTTCCTGAATGTAAGAGATTCGCATAAGTCTTAAACAATGGAATGTTTTTCAAAACGGCCGATGTATTGATACCATAAGTTTTTCAAATTGCTTTAGGAAAAGATATATTAATACTTACGTGCAACATCTATCACCTTGAGTCTAGTATTAACCAGATTTTAAGCGGCTACTGTCTGTACGTACATTAAAATCAAAACAAAAACATAAGAGCGAATATTCTTGTATAGTGAGGAAAAATTTGTACATGAAAATTCATTACTAAATCTTGATTTTAAAATGACAATTTACAAGTGACCTACAACACTACTAATATGATTTAACAAGCGAGAGCCTTTGAACAATAAAACCCAAAAAATTCGATTCCTCAAACGTTAAGGAATCGAATTTTTTAGGTTGAACTTTGTTTAGTGAACAAAATTCCCGAAGTATTGACGAGAATCTAGAAAGTGACGACTTTTATGAGTAACAACCAAACGACCACAGTCAGTTCTCATAACGGAACAATTGTCTCTTCCCATTTTTTCAGACATAATACTGGCATCACAAAAGGTGACACCAATGAAGAGTTAATTTTAAGGATTTATGGGACAGCCCTTTGCTGTAGCGAATTCCCCCAGTCACTAAGGAAGTAAGGCAAACCTTTGCTATCGTATCGCAGCCTTATCCGTTTTCACTGTTCCTTCGGGTATCTCGTGTACAGCATCTATGAGCCGAAGGGAAGCTGGATGGTCAAGCTGATAAAGGTTATTAATATTATCGATATTTTCCACAATTCTACCGTTATCCATTACGGCGACAGAATCTGCAATATATCTAACCACTTGAAGATCGTGAGATATAAAAAGGTATGACATATGGTAGGAATGTTTTAATTCCACAAGAAGATCCAGTATTTGCAACTGGGTGGGTACATCTAAATTACTCACTACCTCATCAAGTACAATCATGCTTGGTTTTGTAGAGATCGAACGAGCAATATTCACTCTTTGCAGCTGGCCGCCACTTAATTGTGAAGGGTATTTGTTTAAATGATGCTTGTCCAATCCTACATTTTTTAATACAGTTTGAATAATTTCTTCTCGTTCTGATTGGTCACCTCGCTGATTCCGTAAAGGTTCTTGTAAGCTTTCTCTTATAGTCAGTTTTGGATTTAAAGCACTAAGGGGATCTTGAAACACATACTGAAGGTTCATTCTTAACATTTTTCGTTCCTTGCTGCGAAAAGCTTTCACATCTTTGCCTAAGTAAAAGATCCTACCAGAATCAGGCTCCTCTATCCCACACAAAACTCTTCCTGTTGTACTTTTACCGGACCCGCTCTCCCCAATTAATGCAAGACAATGAGCTTGTCTGATATTAAGAGAGACATTTGACATCGCTTGAACATTTTGTACTATTCTCCCCTGTTTTTTAAAGCTCTTTGTCACCGCCTCCATTCTCATGAGCATCACCTGAACTCACCTCTAATTCTTCTACTTGACGATAGTAGTTTCTGGGTATACGGGTGTTGTGGCCTGAAGAATAATTCTTGAGTAGAAGCATGTTCAACTATCCTTCCATTTTCTAGGACAATGACCTCGTGGGCCATTCTATATAGGACACTTAAATCATGAGTGACAAGGAGCATACCCATCCCTGTTTCCAGGGATAATTTCTCCAATTCATCAAGGACTATTTTCTGATTGACAGAATCTAACGCCGTAGTAGGCTCATCTGCTACTAAAAAGGAAGGTTTTAATACAAAGATTAACGCTATCATCACTCTTTGGAGCATTCCACCACTCAGTTGAAAAGGAAATTGATGAAAAATGGCCTCGGCATCTCTCAGTTGAAATGTTTGTAAGGCTTTTATCGCTTTTTCCTGCGCTAGACTTTTTGATATTCTTTGATGAGATTGGATGGTTTCAACCATTTGAGAACCAATGGTGAAAATAGGGTCAAAAGCAGACATTGGATTCTGAAAGATAGAAGCAATCTCCTGGCCGTGGATGGATTGCCATTCTTTTTGAGAGATCGTTAAAAGATTTTTGCCTGCATACCTTATGCTTCCCTGTGCATGAAGACTTGGGGGCAACAGTCCGAGTATGGCCAGGCTGGTTAAAGTTTTGCCAGATCCGCTTTCCCCTACTAAGCCAAGTACTCTTCCTTTCTTGATCTCAAAAGTAACTCCGTGAAGAAAAGAAGCATTCTTCTCCGGGATCGTTACCTTAAGGTGTTTCACTGATAGAGCTGAAGTCTGAGCCATGTTATAACTCCTTTAAGCTAAAATCTTTCCGATCACGGTAATGGTCTCCCAATATATTAAAGGAAAGAACAACTATAAATATCATTAATCCAGGACCTATCATTAGTTCAGGGTTACTGCGGAGGAAAGGGCGGCTGTCATTTAGCATCGTGCCCCATTCTGGAGCCGGCGGTTGAATGCCCAACCCTAGAAAGGAGAAGGCAGCAATATGAAGGATCACACTTCCGATATTTAGTGTTGCTAAGATAATAACTTGAGGTAATACATTAGGTAAAATATGACGGCATACAATGATCGGAGCAGGTGTCCCGGATAACTTTGCAGCAATCACATAATTTCTTTTTTTCAGACTAAGTGCCATCCCCCTTATCAGCCGGGCATCACTAATCCAAAATACTAATATCATAGCTACAAGCAAATTCAGCAACCCTGCACCAAGAATGGCGATTAATGCAAATACAAGTATTAAACCAGGAAAGGAAATTAGAACATCACATGCTCTCATAAATAGTGAATCGATCACACCTCCGCTGTAGCCTGAAATAATTCCCACAACTATGCTGATCAGCATGGAAACGGCCACGACGATAAGCGCACTGCCTAAAGAAATGCGAGCTCCATATAACAACCGAGAAAATATGTCTCTGCCTAAATGATCCGTTCCAAGCCAAAATTCTGCAGAGGGTGGCTGCAATCTCAAATTCATATGATTTACTGTGGGATCATGTGGAGCAATAAAGGGAGCAAGTATAGCTGCCATACATAAGATCATCACACAGGTTAGAGCCAATAAAGGTCCTGGCGGAAGTGTGCTTTTTCTCATTATCTTAATCATGATGTCCCACCTCTGAGTTCCATCGTATGCGCGGCTCCAAATAAGCATAGATGATATCAACCAACAAATTTATAAGCATAAATGTGATTGCCATAAACATGACACTAAATTGGATGACAGGATAATCCCGGTTCAAGATCGCAGATACAAAGTAACGGCCAATTCCCGGCCATGAAAAGACACTTTCAACGATAATCGTTCCACTTAACATGTACCCTATACTGATGCCAAAAATGGTCACACATGGCAGGAGAGCATGTCTTAGAATATGTTTCCCATAAATCACATGCGGCTTTATTCCTCGTGCTTTTGAATAAATAACAAATGGCTGATCCTTGCTTTCTAAAAAGCTTGTCCGGAGAAGACGGCTGTAAATCGCTATATATGGTATCGCCAGGGTCATGGTCGGTAAAAAAATGTGTGCCAAAGAGCCTGTGCCAGATGCAGGGAAAAGGTTTAACTTTAAAGAAAAAAAGTACATCAGCAAAAAACCCAGCCAAAAGGAAGGCATGGAATTACCCGCAATAGCACTGAACCTCATGACCTTATCTATCAAACGATTTCTGAATATAGCAGATAAGATTCCAACTGGGATACTGAAGACTACCGTCATAACTACTGAAGCAAAAGTCAGTACAATAGTCGCAGGAAAATAATATAGTACTTCTTCAAGCACTGGGCGCTGCGTGACAAAGGAATAGCCAAAATTCAATTGCAAGGCCTGGCCGAGCCAATGTATATATTGTACTGCCAGAGGACGGTCGAGACCAAGTTCTCTCTGTACTCTAGCGATCGCCTCATCTGTAGGAGGTATATTAGATAATCGAAGGTATGTCTCCGCAGGGTTTCCTGGGACAAGCTGCAAAAGAAAAAATGTGATAAGAGAAACACCAGCCAACACAGGTATCATAATTACTAAACGTCTGATTACAAAAATAAACATCCTATTTTAACTCAATTTCTTCCAACTTAAATTCATATTCTACCGGAGAATAGTCGACCCCCTGAACATGAGGGTGGTAAGCCGCTATATTGGTTGTATAGCTTATAGGCAAATAAACAGCTTGTTCATGAAGAGTACTTAATATATCTTCATATAATTCCTGGCGGGGTCCTTCTTCAAGGGTAGTTAACACTTCACTGATTTTTTCATCAATTTCTTCTTTCATTGGCAAACCAGCCTGGGCAGCATAATCCGCATGAGATGGAGTGCGCATGGAAGATACAAAAGAATGGGGATCATATGGGGCCCCCCATGTATTATTAAATATCAAATGAAAATCTCCAGTTTTTTGGCGGTTCAAATAGGATTGCTCTTCTTCTCCGAGTAAGATTAAATTGATCCCCATTTCACGAAACTCACCCTGCATAAATTCTGCAATTGCTTTTTGAAGATGGTTGTTGTAATCAAAGGAAAGCTCAAGCACCAATTCTTCTTCATCTTTCATTCGATAATCTGACTCATCTGATTGCTGCCAGCCTGCTTCCTCTAATAAGGCCTCTGCTTTCCCTGAATCGTATTCATAAGGCGGTAAATCTAGATCACTATATGGTACATTGGGTGCAAAAAGAGTATCAGCTTTCTTTTCCGTTCCATGCAAAATTCCCTCGATCACCATGCTTTTATCCAAAGCATGATTAAGAGCCTGCCTGACCTCTATATCCTTTGTAGGCCCGCGGTCTGAATTAATAGCAAGAGTTCTCGTGCCCATAGGATCACTTAGGCCCGTTTCGTATGTATCACTATCTTTTATGTATTCATAAGCGTCCAAGCTAATTAGTCCATTTCCATAAATAAGATCTATGCTCTCATTTTCAAATTCGATAACCCTGGTCTCATTATCTGGAATAACTTTTACTATTAACTCCTCAAAGTCCGGCTTTTCGCCCCAATAATTTTCATTTCTCTCAAATACCGCTCTATCGTTTTGACGGTATTCCTTTAATACCCAGGCACCAGTGCCAATGGGCTCATCTATCCCAGCGCCATTTTCATTAAAGCCAGAGGCTCCTAGAAACCGAAAAGGTCTTACTAGTGCTAATTCCTGCAGTAAAGGATAATAAGGGTTCTTTAATGAAATCGAAAAGGTTCTTTCATCTATGACTTTTGTATCTTCAATTTGATTCACTAATTCAAGCCAACTATGATCTTCTTTTTCTGCTAAAACATGATCGAAATTCTTTTTTACAATTTCTGCATTAAACACCGTATTATCGGAAAAGACAACATCATCCCGAAGAGTAAAAATATATTCTTTTCCATCGTCGGCTACTTCCCACTCTTTTGCTAAATGCGGTTGAATCTCTCCGTCTTTGTCATATAAAACTAATGAATCGTACACTAGGTTTTGAGCAAACATTTCATTAGGAGCGTAGCTGTGAGGATCTAACTCACCTATATCCTGTGGCCAGGACATCGTTAGACTATCCTTTGTTTCCTCTGAGGTATCTGTATTTGCCGATAACGAACAACCGGTTATTGTAACAGTGGTTAATAGAATAATAGGGAAGGATGTAACAGTTTTTTTCATTTAGTATCTATTCCTCTCAAACTATATAACTTTTTTATATTACCACTGTAACACGAATTGATTAAATTGTGACACAATTTCTATTTTTCTTCAAACGAATTCAATGGCGCAGCTGTGAACTTCCCATAATTGACTCCCTTTATACTGATTAGCTGATTACTGATAGCACGTATTTTCTGCGCTGCCCCCTTCACTACTATAATTTCCAGGCAATTGTCAGCATCTAAATGAAAATGTGTTGTTGCAAGGATTTCATGATGCAGATTATGCTGTATTTTTGTTAACTCTTGCATCAAATCCTGCTGCCGATGATTATAGAAGATAAGTATACTCCCTGCGATAAACTCCTCGTCTTTTTCAGTACTTTCTTGTACTATAGTGTTCCTTACTAGATCCCTCACAGCTTCAGAACGGTTTTCATAGCCTTTTTCTTCTATTAACTGGTCAAATTTATTCAATAGGCCTTCTTCCATGGAGACCCCAAAACGTTTTAAATTTCCCATTACTACTTCTCCTTTAGAATTATTATTAAAACAAGTTTCCAACAATGTTCACTGACACCCAATTTACTTAATAAAATAAACCTTTACTGAATATAACATATAACTATTTTAACAATTTATTAAGTTTCATTAGAGAATAAATACCAATAAAAAAAGGTAACTAATGTATACGCGATATGGTTACCTTTTTACTTATTTGCTATTTTCTTTAAAATTGGTTTAGTATAGCGAATTTATCAACAGCATCAATCTACTGTACAGTAATGACTCTGTTGTTTTCACCTTTCTTATTAAACATAAACAGCGTTGAATAAGACAATTGTATAGCTTTTATAGTAAACTATTAGTATTTGCAAAAGGAGGCTCATTCTCATGAATATTTTACTTTTAGGGGCAACTGGACGAGTGGGAAGTCATTTAGTTACTCACGCTCTGGACGCCAGACATCATGTTACTGTATTAGTCCGTACTCCAGAAAAAATTCAAATAAATAATGAAAATTTAACCGTTATTCAAGGGAATGTTTTAAATAAAGAAGATATCGCACAGACAATGCATGAAAGTGATGTGGTTATAAGCGCATTAAACACTGATGGCACCACCACTCTATTAGAAAGTATGCGACTTATTATCGAAGCAATGGAAAAAGAAGGTACAAAACGAATAATAACTATAGGAACTGCAGGTATCCTGCAAAGTAGAACCACGCCAACTTCCCTGCGCTATCAATCAAATGAATCAAAGCGTAAGTTAACCCGTGCAGCGAAAGAACATCATAAAGTTTACGATATGCTCAAACAATCAACCCTTGATTGGACGATTGTCTGCCCTACCTACTTGCCAGATGGCGAAAAAATAGGCAAATATCGTATAGAGCGAAATTTTTTGCCGGAAGATGGAGTTAAAATATCCGTACCGGATACCGCAGAATTTACATTCAGCCAGCTTCAAACAAGCGATTATATAAAATCACGTGTAGGGATCGCCTATTAATAATACTTTTATACTACCTTCGAATTGGAAATTTCCTTAAGTAAAGATTGTGTTCTTTCATATCAATACTTAAGTTCTACACCCATCACCTTGAGTCTAGTATTAACCGATTCTTGAGCGGCTACTGTCTATACATAGGGCCCATAGTTCCTGGCTAACATTTGTGTTCTCTTCATAAGCAGGGTAAACACTGGTACCAATAATTTGTTTCATTTGCTTGATGAAACCCGGAAATTCTTTCGGTGACGGTTGCATGATTTCCAGTTTATCGTTGAATAGTTTCCCGGTTGTATGTTTAAAGTCTTCCTCTGTACAAATCTTGAAATATTTATCAGCCATGTAGGAAGCTGGTGGGATAAATAAATTTTGAACCCTGGCGATCACTTTGTACTTAGGCTTGAATTTTTGAATCGTTGCCTTAGACATTTTCGCGCCATTGATTTGTATGGCATTGACTTTGATCCCGTCTTGTTCAAACTTCTCAGCCATTTTAAACGTTAATAAAGTGAGTGCCATTTTCGATTCGGCATACATTTTATACACACTGAATGATTTAATGATTTCTTCGTGCTTACCGTCCAAATAATCAATCTTACGTTTTGTGTCAAAGAAATGCTTAATGATATTGCTTCCTGCATGAAGGATTCTCGGATCTTCAGACTTTCTCAATTGATCCAATAATAAGTGTGTCATAAGAAACGGTCCAAAAACATTGGTGGCAAATGTGAGCTCAATACCCTCAGCACTCTCTCGGTATGGTTCTCCGTGGTTAAAATAAGCTGCGTTATGAATAAGAATGTCCAGCTGTTCATAGCGATTTTGAAAGGCTGAACAAAACTTACGAATGGATTCGAATGAGGATGTATCGAGTTCCATCAGTTCCACGTGATTATTGGCAGTTGCTTCTATGATTTCTTTTTGCACTTTTCTACTAGTTTCCAAGTTCCGACAACCCATAATAACCTTGTAATCCTCTTTAGCAAATCGTAACGCGGCTTCCTTCCCAATTCCCGAATTCGCCCCAGTAATGATTACCGTCTTGTTTTTCATTTTTATATTCCTCCTCGAATATAGCTTTACTTGTTTTCTTTCTTATGCAGGCAATCGCCATGTTTACTCCTAAATAAGAACAAGCATATTGCCCCTGCCATTCCACCTGCTAAATGAGGGATATGACCCACAGAACCAAACAAACCAAAGACAATAGCTATAACAGAAACTCCAAATAAAATAATAGGCAATACAACATTCGGCAGTTGAAAAAATAACTCTTTATCCCTCGGGAATGCTAAATAATAATAGAATAGCAGTCCAAATCCTGCCCCACTAAACCCAATACCAGCTTCTCTCCATAACACAATGGATAATCCGCCTGCCAAAATACATAAAACAATCAATATAAAATACCTGTTCTTCCCTAGTAATTGTTCTACCCACGGCCCTACTAACAGCAACACTGCCATATTTAATAAAAAATGATAAGGTTCTACATGTACAATGCCATGGGTAAGAATTGTGTACCATCTTTCTGGTAACTCCTCATTGTTTAATGCTAAAAACCGTATATGTTCTGGGTCACTTAAACGGGCAACAAGGAAGATCAACGACGATAACGTAAAAAATAACAAAGTAACAGGCGACTTTTTCAACCTTTGAATCATTTTCAATTGTCTACTCTCCTTTTCCTTCCTTTATATCTATGGCTTCGTTGGCTCTCTTCCCCGCTTCTTTTTTATAAATAACAATTGTTATATATCATATATTATTTTATATGCCGAATTATGTTTTTGTAAACCATTTTAAGAACTTTTTCTTTTAGAAAACCCGTTTTCATTTAATGGTGTTATAGTAAAAGAAAAAACTGGGAGTTAGATGAAAAATTCGTTGCGTAAAGCAAAAAAGAGGGTACCCAAGATATAACTTTTTGGTCACCCTCTTAAAGCATTTCAAATGTTTGATACATGTAATAAATTTACCTTTACCGTAAAAAAAACGAACCGAGCGAAGTTGATATTTCACTTGGTTCGAGTTAACAATTCCAAATTATTCTTTTTCCTTTCGCATTCGAGTCGCAATCATCACATCTTCAGCAACATCGTCTGAAATCGCAATCATTTTGTCCAAATCAAATTCCTTTGGGAGCAGCCCATTGGCTACCATGATCGTAAGTCCCATTTGAAAGGCCCTCATCTTAAATAAAATCGTCATCAGTTCATCATCTGTAAAACCTTCAAGCGTTGCATCCTTTTTCATATGTTCTACAAGGTCACTACCCATTTCTTTCTCATGATCCTGAAAATAATCGTTTGGTTTCATCACAAAATCTCTGATCAGAACTGGATATTCCTGAGCAAAACGAAGACTGGCAACCCCTATATCCCGAAAGGTATTCCCTGAATTTTCTTCATATATCATGTGTTGGCTCAGTTGAACAACTTTATTTGCTACGGCCTGTTTAAGCTCATCAACATCATTAAAATTCACATAAATTGGTGCAATGGAACTCCCTAAACGATCCGCTACTTTCCGGATTGTGATGCTGTCAATTCCTTCACTTTTTGCAATTTCAAATGCTGCATTACTAATTTGTTCCTTCGTAAATTTCGTCTTGGGTGGCATGGCAGTACATCTCTCCTATTTAAAGAGTATCAATATCACTCAATATATATCGGTTATTATATTTTAATTTTATCATGTATCATGGAGCGTTAGCAAAAGGACAGACATGGACAAACTGGGAATACGCAACGTGGTGAGTCCTGGAAAAGCGAACCAAAGAATATCTTCTTAGGTCAAGACCTAATGGTTCCAATATTCTAGTTCTCTACAGATAATGTAGGAAAAAAGTTCTTTTTAAAATAATGTAAGCGCTTAATATGTATTTTTCTGCCAATCTATTATAAAATATGAAAAAAGGTCACTTATGCAAATACAGCTTCCCAAAAAGGAGGTAGAAAAATGAGGTTTATGAGTTTTCAAGATCAAACAAACGTAATCAAAGTGAATGACGAAGATTATGGCAAAGCAATAGACCAGTTTATCGAAGAAACGAAAAGAAGCGAAAACACGGATAGAGTGACAATGTTAAATATTAACAAAGTAGAAGATGAAGAGGGTGTGTATTCAGTCCATTTCCGCGTGTATAAAGATAAAAATAAAATTGGCCATTAGCATCAATTGGAACTAATTTTTAACAGAGTTTGATCCCTTTTTCTCTAGGCTTCTTTCATAGAGTGTTTGTTTCTGTCAAAACTTGTTCTCACCTTCTTTCCTTTTAGTCAAGCACAGTAATAAAAACACCTCCTCATAAAAATTGAGGAGGTGTTTTTATAGTTGATTTAATTTTTATCAGGTCCTTATGGTCTCATTAAGCCTACCCTTGCTTTGCTGGAACTGGGCCACTTTGCCCAGTCACTGTATTTTAGTTCTCTCTCAGCCGATTCAGTCTCCAGTCCCTCTTTTTCTTTTTTTAGAGACTCTTTATTCTTCTTTGGCAAATACACTTCATGAATCTCATCTTTATCTTCTTTTATTTTCAGAAGCCCCTTCTCTTCATCCTCTACATTGAACTCTGGTTCTGCTCCTTTTTCTAAGGAAAATTTTATTTCATGAGGTACATAAAAGGTTGAACCTTCCTCTGAGGAGAACTCTTTTCCTTTAGGTAGTGTTTCTTGGTCATATGCCTCATACCCATAATCTAATAACTTTTCTGTGTCCTGATAACTTTGCTCAGCCGTTCCACTCTTTAACACTACAGCAATCAGTTCATGTCCGTCTCTTTCGGCAGCTGTTACGAGTGTAAACCCTGACATTTGGACAAAACCATTCTTCACGCCAAACGCTCCCTCGTAACGCCAAAGCATGCGATTATGGTTGTAAATGTCTGTTTCCCACCCTTCACCGTTCCATTCCATTTCTTTCGTGGAAACTATATCTCGAAAGTCATCATTTCGTAAAGCATACCTTGTGATTTCAGCCATATCATAGGCTGTCGTATAATGGTTTTCATTAAAAAGTCCGTGGGGATTTGTAAAGTTAGTGTTTTCAACATTTGTCTTTTTCCTTACAAACTCATTCATTTTCTTTGAAAATTCTTCTTCACTGTCTGCAATATGTTCTGCAATTGCATGACCCGCGTCGTTACCTGAATTAATCATTAACCCTTGAACCAATCGCTGCAAGGAAACTTCCTCGTCTTCTAGAAGATAAACACTTGTTCCTTCCACCTCAGTGGATTCCTTACTAATGGTAACCGTTTCTTCGGGGTCTGCCATTTCCAGTGCCATGATTCCCGTAACTATTTTTGTAATAGAAGCAGGATACATTTGATTATGTCCTTGCTCTTCGTATAATACCTGGCCTGTTTTACCATCCATTAACAGAGCAGCTTCACTGTGAAGCGTAAGATCTTCCTGAGCGAAGGATTGAAATGATAAAGAAGTTGATAGTGTGATTAAAAATAAGATTCCGACTAGAATTCTTGCTAACATGCGCGTGATGTCTCCTTCTCTTTTTTGTTTTGAGATAAAAGTAAATATGATGGACCCTATACAGATAATTGTTTTACAGGCGTGAGAATTTTTTCTATAAAGCTCAATAAAACAAAACCTTCTCATACTATTAATAAATTAAAAGTATGAAAAAACTGTGAAGAACGAAAACCAATAGGGCATACATGAATTTTTGATTGTCTTTAAAATAATTCTTTCAACGTGATAAAATTTGCAGAACCATGTCAAATAACATTTTACACTTTTATATAAAAAGTAAAAGAGCAATAAACATGACCTAACAACTTTTACATCACTCACGATTTAAATGATGTTTTTACTTACGCTTTTCCACCCAGGCATAAAAACGTCACTTCGCAACCCCTTTTGTCTACTAAACTAGCTGCTTCCACGAACGAAAGCAGCCATTGCTAATTACTATTATCTAGTATTACTAATGTATTATTTCCACAAACTTTCGTCTCAATACTTTTGCTTCTATCCTCTCATCCTTGCTAAAGGACCTTCTTTATTTATGATATCGTCAAGCTTGTAAATAGGAATGGGAAACATTGGATAGCCTGCATAACCAGGGCTGATTGAATACCTCTGAAAAAAGATGACAAGGGATTTATCAGCGATATAAAAGTCCTGGTTTTCACTCACTGTTACAGGAGTTTCAAAGACCGGTATTTGAAGCTCTTCTATCTGCTCATTAACTAACAAGGACAGTCGTTCAGTGTACGGACTCCCTGGTAAAAACAGATCCTTCAGTTCGTATTCTTCTCCTGTCTGTAAATCAAAGGTGAGAGAAGAAAATGCACTTGCAGGATGTGCCATACCAGGCATCATGGCTTCACTACCAAGAGTAAGACTCAAAACATTTCTTTGCACATTTTTTATTTCAAAGTAGCCATTTACCGATGTTTTTCCCCAATGAAGGTAACCTAGTTCAGCGAAGCTTTGAAGAAGCTCTGCTACTTTGCTCGTAATCTTTCGGTTCATTGTTTGTTGGGTAAAGAATGAAGGGACGCCAAACAATTGAGGAAAATAAACCACAGACAAGGGAAAGTTCCACGATACGGTGACCACTATAGGAGGAACAGGAAAGGAATTCATCAAATCACCTCATTGTACATGAATTCTTTTAAAGGTATTCAGGGACATGAGAAGATATTTCATTTCCTTATTTACTATGGGGTAAATTTGTTTTTAAAAGCTCATGAATCATCTTTTATATTTTTTTCGTCGGTGTAAACCGATCCCTTTTAAAACCAAGAGTTCGCTACTTTATTTACTCTTCATTCCATATTTCCGCCCGATTGTTGAAAATCTTTTATCTTGCCTACTATCGTTGTACTGTGGAGCGATCTTAGAGGGGTAGCACTTTAATAAAGTTATGGATGAGTTATACACTTGAACTTTTTGATTAATGCTATTAAAGTATATATACAGTGAAGGACTGTCATTAATAATGAATAAGCTCAATATTTCCAACTTTTATTTTCAGGAACACAGTTTCCTTTGAGAAAGGGTTCAGATAGATGATAAAAGAAAATTTTTGGCATGAGTTGCCTCGTCCATTTTTTGTATTGGCACCGATGGAAGCGGTGACGAACGTCGTGTTCCGTCATGTTGTCAGTGAAGCCGCTAGACCTGACGTGTTTTTTACAGAGTTTACAAACACAGAAAGCTTCTGCCACCCGGATGGAATTGACAGTGTGCGAGGGCGTCTGACGTTCACAGAAGACGAACAGCCAATTGTTGCTCATATTTGGGGAGACAAGCCTGAAAAGTTCCGAGAAATGAGTATCAAAATGGCTGAAATGAACTTTCGTGGCGTAGATATCAATATGGGGTGTCCGGCGCAAAACGTCGCAACGAAAGGGAAAGGATGTGGACTGATCCGACGCCCAGAGCTGGCAGCAGAAATCATCCAAGCTGCAAAAGCAGGCGGCCTACCCGTCAGTGTAAAGACCCGTCTTGGATATACGGAAGTTGATGAATGGCACGACTGGCTGAAGCATATCTTGGAGCAGGACATTACCAATCTGTCCATCCACCTCCGTACGAAAAAGGAAATGAGTAATGTTGATGCCCATTGGGAGTTGATTCCCGAGATCAAGCAACTTCGTGATAAAGTAGCGCCGGATACGTTACTAACGATCAACGGAGATATTCCTGACCGACAAAAAGGATTAGAACTTGTAGAAAAATACGGCGTCGATGGCGTTATGATCGGACGGGGCATCTTCCACAATCCATTTGCCTTTGAAACAGAAAAAAGAGAGCATTCCAGTGACGAACTACTCGATCTATTGAGACTGCAGCTCGATCTTCATGATAAATATTCCGAAGAACTCGAACCACGGATTTTCAAACCACTCCGCCGCTTCTTCAAGATTTATGTTCGTGGTTTCAGAGGTGCGAGTGAGTTGAGAAATCGGTTGATGGAGACGAACTCCACTGATGAAGTGCGCGCCATACTTGATGAATTTAATAAAGAGAAAGATGGAGTGAAAGAGCAGAAAGGATTTTCTGTTTCTTAATTAGACACTAAAAAAGAGAGAGGAGAGCTAATGCTTCCTCTCTTTTATTATCTTAATACGGGGAGGCAACTTGATTTCACTGCCAATCTAATGTTTCAAAATGAGGCGTTAAAATAGGATAAGTAATCTAGTTAGGAGTCACTTTCAACTCCCATTTTGTTGTAGAGTGCCTATATTTTAATCTTGCATATTGTATTTGTTCATTTAGAAAAAGAAAAACGTTCCTGCTCATGAGAGGAACGCATCCATTGAGGATTTTTACAATATCATTCTTGAACTTCATATTTTAACAGTTCCGAGATTGTTACAAATTTATACCCTTCCTCTCTTAACGAAGTAATAATACCTTCTACTGAATTGAGAGATTCTCTTCTACTTTCATACATGACATGCAATAGAATGATTGAGCCAGGTTCTATATTCTCTCCAACATGGTTTACAATTTTATTTGCATCATTAGCAATTTCGGGATAAGAATCAGGCTCGATATTCATATAAATCGTATTTCTATCTTGCTTGGATAGATAATACGGCAACAAAACTAACCTTCTCCCAAAAGGTGGACGGAAAGTGATTTCTCCCTCATAACCGATTTGTCGTATTAGCTCATCCGTTTTATCTATTTCAGCTTTAATAAATGATGGAGATTTAAAAACCATTCTTTGATGGGAATAAGAGTGATTTCCAATTTCATGTCCTTCTTGCACGATTTTACTCGCATCTTCAAAATATTTTTCAATTTCATAACCAGTTAAGTAGAAAGTACCTTTAACATTATGCTTTCCTAGTATATCTAAGATTTCATGAGTATTTACCCCAGGCCCATCATCAAAAGTTAAGGCTACGACTTTCTCGTCTGTTTCTACACTAGTAACTAAACCACCAAAGAATTGGAACGATCTTGATTGAGATAATTCATTTATTAAATAACTGACAGCAATCGATAATATGATGATAAAGCTGCTGATTTTTATTATTTTTTTCATTTGTCCCCCATAATTAAACGATATTCCACTTAATACAATGTTTCCTTTTCAAAAAAGGTATGCTGTCTTTCTTAACTCTAGCTCTTTTAAATTAACACATCCGATGTAGCAGCTTATTATTACCATCCTTCATACGTATTATCAGCTCTCACCTGAGGAACCAGCTGGGCAATCTCCAGTATCTGATTTCTGCTTTCTCCTTTGCTCCCTTCCCACCTATGTCTTTTTCCAATAGTAAATCGCCAGCTGGGTCCGATCGCGGAGCTCTAACTTTTCCAGTATTATCGACAAAGTGTTTCTGACTGTCCCTTCCCCAATAAACAGCTGTTCCGCTATTTCCTTGTTGGCGAGGCCCTGGGCAACCAGTACAACAATGTCCTTTTCACGTGGAGTCAACTGCTCCAACCCTTCTCTTTCTGCCGGTTGGGTGAGCTGTTTCAGCACATCCGCACCTAAAATTGTGGAACCGGACATTAGGGCGCGAAGCTGCTGTGCCATGCTTGATACAGAGGTTGATTTGATCACATACCCCTCTGCTCCAGCAGAAATGGCGAGCCCGATATTTTTTTCATCTTTAAAGGTTGTCAGCATCATGACACGAACTTGCGGCCAATTTTCCTTTATCTGCCGGGTGGCTTGAATGCCGTCCATAACTGGCATCTGGATATCCATCAGCACAATATCGGGCAGGTCCTCACGGCATAAGCTGATCGCTTCAGCACCGTTGCCTGCAGTACCATGAACCACCATATCTTTTTCGCGAGAAAGAAGCACCTTCAAGCTCTTGCACACAAGCGGATCGTCATCTGCAATTATTATTTTCAAGTCCTGGTCCTCCTCCGTCTATTTTCTATCTAAAGGAAGTACACATATCAACCGGAATCCATCGCCGGCATCTGTAGTGATACTGCCGCCAACAGCTTTTGCTCTTTGGCGGAGGTTTCTCAGGCCGACTCCGTCAAACCTTTTCCCCTTTCCATCTACCACCCCATCATTATAGACGGACATCCTCACGATGTATGGGCTGATGTCCAACGTCACCTCGACCTTCGTTGGGTTAACCGCATGGCGGAAAATATTGGTCAGCCCCTCCTTTAAGCACGGGTAAAGAACAGTCCATAAATGTGAAGGCACAGTGGAAGTATCCCCATAAACGTGCAAACGGACAGCACATAACTCAAACCGGCGGCAGATCTCCTCCAACCCATCTATACCTAGTTCTTTGACAGGCTTCATGTTATGTACTGTTTCCCTCAGATGGAAGGCACTGTTATTGATTCGTTGCTGCGCCTGGGCGAACATTTCCTCTGAGGCGGGGTCCCCTTCTTTCCAGAGCTGTTCAAAAGCCTGCAAAGCCAAAACTGATGCGGTGAGTTCATGACCAACCTCATCGTGAAGCTGCTGGGCAATTCGATTCCGTTCACTAAGCTCTGCCATCCGCACTCCTTGTACATTCGCTGCAAGAAGCTCTTCTTTTAAGTTCTCCAGTTCGTACCGATCCTTTCGCTGCCGGTCTGCTTCCCGCTGGTATTTCTTTGTCTCTTCCCTCCAGCCGCCGATAATAGCCCCAGTCACCCCTGCTTGAATGAATACAGTAATCAATGATAAAGTCACTGCTTCTGGAAAAACAAAGACGAATATAATTACGGGAATACTACACCATAAACATCTGGCTAAAAAAGCTTCGAACAGCGGCAGAGCCAGTAAGAAAACAGCCGGAGGCCAAAAGATAAATGCAACGAAGCAGGCTGCCTGGTCAACGAGGACCGCCGATTCTGGCACATTGAACCTCCAGCGGGCTATGGACATGACTGCAAGAAACACTAGAAGGATTATACCAGCTTCACTGCCATCACTTCTGAGCCATAGCAGGAAAAGCAGTAGTAACCCCAGGCTTCGGCAAATAAGTACAACTGCTCCTGAAGTCCATTTCTCCTTAAGATCCATCATTCTCGCACACACTTTCCTCTAGTTTCTGCCATCTATTATACCAAATGTCTCAGGAAATCCTTCTTCTGCTTCCTAAAAGCAAAAATGCTGCACTGAACAACAGCATCATTACTAAAGGCACAGCCAGTTCTTCCACTGGCACATCAAAGGAAACCACCCGCATCGCTTCCGCTAACCAGTATGTTGGAATCACCATGACCACGCGCTGGAGAACTTCAGGCATTAGTTCCACCGGCCACATGACTCCCCCAGTCATGGCCATAAGGACAATCACACCACTAACCACAGCAAATGCAGTTTCCTTGTTATGGAAAAGTGAAATCCATGCTAAAGCAAACCCTAAAGCTGTCAGTGTAAAAAATGAGTAGATTATAAACAGAAGGACTGGTGATGGAATATTATTCCCATGCACAATCACACCTGTTAAAACAGCAGCAATGTTTACCAAGGTCAGAATGAGAAAATAAGCTAACAGGTTTTGCAGCAAGTATTGAAAATGAGTTATCGGTGCAATACTTAGGCGAAGCAATGCTTTGTCGTAACGGTCTTGCATGATGATACCAGCAAGTTTAGCAGCAATAAACATAAGCAAAATGCCATAGTATTGAAAGCCAAGTGGAATGGGAGGCCATTCCCCCTCAGGAAGAAACATCACTCCAACCGGCAGGATAAGCAGGAAAAGCAAATTTGATCTCTTGCGGAAAAAACGTTTAAAAACAAAGGTAAAGATAGTCATAAAAGCCTCCGTTTTCCTAGATAAGAAGATGTAATCAAGAGAATGATAGAAGAAACAAGCAAGATTCCAATGCTAATGATTCCTTTTTCCAGGTTTCCTCCTGCCATGCTGGCATACGCCATGTTTTCTCCAAGGGAAAGGGGGTTGCCATAGGTAGACAGAAAGTTGAATACCAGGTTATCTGGCAATGGGAACCATACCCCTGCCACCACCAAAACAGCAATACCGTATGTTGTCCCTAATCTATCCGCCGTTTTGTATTTCTTAATGCCTAATACAAGGTTCAAAAAGACAAGTTGGGAGAAAAGTGCAACCGCTGTCAATGTTAATAAGATAAAGAAATGATTGCCCCAATCAATACTGTACATAAACTGGGTGTACAAAATAATGACGTAACCTTGAAGGATATTAAAAATTGTACTCGTCAACAAGATGGATACTGCATGCCACTGTATTTCAATTGGCAAAGAATACATTCTCCATCTTGATGAGGACAGGAGATCCTCTTTTATATATTCCATCGTATAAAAACCGCCAAATAGCTGGAAGGCAAATATAATCGTAAAGGCAACTTCTGCCTTTACTAATATTCCAAGCTGCTCATTCACCGCATCGTCAGCTAAAAAGCCGAGCAATGTTATTAGCGCGATAGGAGTTAATAGTAAAATAGCAAAACCAACATAGTTCCTTAACATCCTGCGGAACATAAAATAGCTGGATCTTAAGATAATCACTTTTCATTCCCTCCGTCCCGGAGCTGCTTTCCTGTTAAAGTTAAAAATACATCTTCGAGTGTAGGCTTATCCGCTGTTACAGAATGGATTCCGCCAAACTTTTTTGCAACAGTAAGCGCTCTATCGAGGGTCCCGGCCCCTGCCTGGGAGATGATCTGAATCTCCTTCCCTGTTTTCGATACTTGTTTCACCCCATCGAGTTTTCGCAGCTTTTCTAAAAGCTCATCATCTGGCTCAGCTACCTGAAGTTTGATTTTTTCTTCATGGTGAATTTTTTCAACCAGCTCATCGATTGTACCCTGGGTAATAATATGACCCTGGTCCATGATCACGACCCGTGAGGCAAGATTCTGAATTTCCTCCATATAATGGGTAGTATAAAGGATGGTTGTCCCCCGATGGTTCAATTCACGGATAGTCTCGAGGATATGGTTTCGAGATTGTGGATCTATCCCTACAGTCAGTTCATCCATAATCAGAAATTTCGGCTCGTGAACAAGAGCACAGGCAATGTTGAGCCTTCGCTTCATACCGCCGGAAAATTTATCCGGAAGCTTATTGGCATGGTCTATAAGCCCAACAAATTTAAGCGTTTCTTCCACACGTTTTTTTAATTCCTGTCCTTTCAAACCGTAAATTCCACCGAAAAACTCCAGGTTTTCCTGTGCCGTTAAATCGGTAAATACGGATATCTCCTGTGTTACCAGTCCAATTTCACGCTTGATATCGAGTAAATTAGCCTTCTGTTCCTTGTTGAACACGCGAATGTCACCAGAATCTATCTTTATAATTCCAGCCAGGGCATGTATCAACGTGGTTTTTCCAGCTCCATTAGGGCCCAACAACCCTAAAATCTCACCTTCAGCAATTTCAAGGTCCACATAATCCAACGCTAAATGTGAACCATACCGCTTCACTATGTTTTCCATATTGACGATTCCCATCAACTTACCCTCCCAGATAGTATATGATTGATATTTTTATCTTAAAGAAAGGCGATTATAATGAGTAGTTACAAATGTAATGTTTGAAAGATAGGAGCTTGGTGAAGCTTAGGTTTTATAGCTTCCTACACTGTAGTAATAGGTTATTAAGCAAAGAAAACATAGCCGAGCATTCTTTGGATAAGAAGTGTATTGGTAGGACCAAAACGGAAATTTACAATTCAGCACCTCACAGGTACAACACGTACTATTTCTTTCACTCCTTTGTTTCCAACTACCAATTTAATATTGAATCTTAAAAAGATAAAAAGAGTTAAGGACATTTGTAGTAACTTTTTTTGAATTACTGTACGCTTCTTGTGCCATTGGGATGAAGAAGGAAGGTGTTCCACACTATATTTAGAAGAATAATATTATCGAAGGTTTTTTTTAAACAGGCAATACAGAAAGGACTATGAGGAGATAAATTTATTGATATATAAGAATCATCCAAAAAAACACATAAAAAAAACATGTGTTTTTAAACATCCTCTGATTTCTTATACTAACAGTTATAATAATGGAGGGGGTATGAATCCCCTCCTGTGAAATACATAGATCTTGTCTGTTGACACTCTTATAATCAATACCCTATTTTAATATGGGAACATTAAAGAACAAGCGAATACATATTCCTACCAAAATTATTTAGTGTAGTGGGAAAGACCACTTCATTTGTCCCTTTGATAGAATGTAAGTATTTATCAGGCAATGTGAAAATTGTTCCAAAACAAATAAGTTTCGATTTTAGACCAGGGTAATCTAATCCATCATTATACTTTCATAAAGAAAACCTCTAAATTCATTACCTTTCTTTTCTCCCTAAGCGGAGAGCTTGCTTCATGCCTCCTTTAAAGGAAAATTTCCCGTACATTAGTACTCCACCCTTATAAATTCTCGCAGCTAGCAGGTTGACTAAAATGACACTAATAACTAATATCATAAAAATAACAATAATTTCCCATACTGGGATAGTTGTCATTCCCATTCTCAGGAATAATAATTGCGGAGTGAAAAAAGGAATATAGGATAAGATTGTTACAAATAGGGCATCCGGAACGTTCAGGCCAAATATAGCAAGGAAAAATGAGATCATAGCCAGATAGATTAACGGTTGTAAAGCCTGGTTTACCTCTTCAGCCCGACTGACTAACGCACCAAGCATCGCAGCAATGCCTCCGTATAATAAATATCCTAAAACGATAAGTAAAACGGCAAATCCTACTAAGGAAAATTGAATCTCTTCCCCTCCAAGCATTTCCAAAAACGTTGCCCCACTAATGAGATACCCAATAAATGCAGCCATAACTATAGTCAGGATATTAACAAATCCTGCGATTCCGATCCCGATTATTTTGCCAAACATTTGTGTAACTGGGTTCACACTAGATACAATGAGTTCCATCACCCTCGAAGACTTCTCGGTGGCTACCTCTGTAGCAATGATTGAACCAAATAAGATGATAATCATATAAATAACAAAAACAAGGCCATAAACCATCCAATAGGATTGCATATGGGTTTCCTCTGTTTGTACCGCATCATTTTCACCTAACGAGGATTCTTGAAAAGAAATGGGATTGTAAATCATGGAAAGTTCTTCTTCATCTAACCCTAATTCATTTGTTACAACCGTTTCTTTTACTCGTTGAACATCCATTTGAACCTGTTGACCTAACATAAAATCAGATCCAGTTCTAAAAAACTCTGCTTCTAGCTGTTGAATGGCCCCTGATAATTCTAAGACATAATCAATCTCATCATTTTCTGCCGCCTGTATGGCCGAATCTGTATCTTCGTCCGCATAATTCAAATAAGTTAACTCTCCACTATCTAAAGACGTGAGCAATTCAGCTACCTCTTCGTTCTCAGTTTCGCTTATCACTGCCACAGTAGAGGTATCTGTTTCCGCATCTCCACCAAAGGCAGTTACAAGGTTTTCAACATTCATTAAACCTATTACAATCAGTGAAATGAGGATTGTCGACCAAACAAAAGCTTTTGATTTAAGCCTATTTCTTGCCGTATGTTTAATTGTGACCCAAAAGTTATTCATCTTTATCACCTCCTACTTTAGAGATGAAAATGTCATGCAATGATGGTTCTTCTATTTCAAACTTCCGTACAAAACCCTTCTCAAATATCACACGAAACACATCTTTTTCAACTTCCTCGTTTGCTACTTTTACTTTAGCTCCGTCTGTTGTTTTCTTTACCGATAAGATTCCTGGCAGTGACTTCAAAAAACCTAAGTCATAGTCAGCATGAATACTTATACTTTTCAAACCAAAGGATCGTTTTATATCTTTTAATCTTCCTTGTAAAACAGGCTTCCCTCGTTTTAGCATAATAAGATCTTCGCAAAGTTCTTCTACATTGCTCATTTGATGACTAGAAAAAACAATTGTCGTGCCCTCACCGTGAAGGTCGAGTACCGCTTCTTTCAGCATTTCCGAATTAACAGGGTCAAGGCCACTAAATGGTTCGTCCAAAATAAGCAGTTCTGGTTTATGTAACACGGCAGATATGAACTGTATTTTCTGTTGGTTGCCTTTTGACAATTCTTCTATTTTTCTATTTTCATATTCCTGAACTTGAAAACGTTCAAGCCAAAGACGCAGTTCTTTTATGATTTCTTTCTTTTTCATTCCTTTTAAGCTCATTAAATATAACAATTGTTCTTTTACTGTCAGTTTTGGAAAGAGACCACGTTCCTCCGGCAAGTACCCTACTAAATGGGTTCTTTTGTAGGTTATTCGCTTTCCTTCCCAGGTAACGTCTCCTTCAGTAGGGTCAAGGAGCCCGAGGATCATTCGAAAGGTGGTTGTTTTTCCTGCCCCATTTGCGCCAAGCATTCCAAACATCTCTCCCTTTCCAACTGTAAGAGAAATATCGTTAACAGCGTAAGTATTATCAAACTTTTTCTTAATACCTCTTATTTCAAGTGTCATGTTTCATCCACTTCCTTAGTCACATATTTCCCCAGGTGCATTTTTTCCTTTCTTACTTCTTCAAAGAGCAAGAAAAAGGAATCCAGGAATGAGCATCTTCCATTATCCCAACTAGTATCACTTACTTAGTACACCTGCTCCCATTTGTATATGTTTATATAAACACCATAACACTTAGGTGAAGAAAGAAAAAGTATTTTTTCTACCTTGGGTAAATTATTATTCTACTCCCCCTTCTTGAAAAACAATTTCTATACGGTATAATTCTTTTCATTTAATAGAAGAAAATATGATTGCACCACCACACTTTTTTTCCTTAAACAGTGTCATAACAAAATAACAAAACCAGGATGATAAGTAATAGCTAGGGGGATCGACCTTATTAAGGAAATCGGGGACTGACATACATACGGTTATTTCTACCCTTACGTTTCACTGGAGAATTAAATATGATAATAAGCAAACACGTTTCACCTTTAATCAACTATGAGAGAACGTCTACTCCCTATCCTTTTCTAGGTTTTCTAAGAAATTGATTAGCAATAAAAATTAATAAAAAAAGCTTTTTTTCAACTTACTTTACTCATGGTAAAGGTTAGAACGGGAAGAATAAATTGACCTATTTTTACTTTTTATATTAAACTCGCCATTTAGGCAGCGTAAGATTTTACATAGCTGAAAGGAATGTAAATATGATACGAATAGAATATGATATGCCCGCAAATTTTTTTAATATTTAAGTTATTTCCACTGTTTAGAGTATGTTCTTCCTTTAATAAGGTTATTATAAAGAACCGAAATAGGAATAAATACGAGAGAACTTACAACCACATTGAGAAGGAAAACCCACCATGGGAATTAAGCTACGGTAATCTGGATACAAAGCATTTAAAAATTAACATCAGAAAAAGAATATGTAACAAGGTCCTCAAAAAGAAGACAGTATTAAAGACTCTCCCTCAAAGCACATTTTTGCGCTAACTCCAAATATTCCAAGGTGTATGTAAGAAATTCTTCCAAACAACCAGTTGTGAATATTTTTCTGAATGCTTTTAAATTTTTCTGACGATTTATTAGATGTCTCTACCGCAAAAAGGAAGGATATCTCCATTCCCCCTCCTCTTACCCAAGTTAATCTCTTCTTTAATTTCCTTTTATTTCTTGAAGGTGATCATGTTTAGCGCGTTTAGGAAATTCAATAAAAGCCTTAAGATGGGGTTAGAATGCCTATAAAAACTGTTTCTAAGGTGCACACAGTGTAAGTTTTGGATGGGTCTGCATGACTTATTGCAATTCAGCTAACCATTCATGCATTTTCGGCATATAATTAATCTAATTTTTATATTGTTCCCTTATCTTTTTAAACATAAGATTAAAAATAGGATTGTTAAATTTTCTTACAGTTAATATAAGGCATCACCAAATTGCACGTTAGAAAATCTTACTAAAATATTTATGTATTCAAAGGGGCGTTACGATTGACTACTTTTCAAGCAGTAAAACAAGATGAGTTAGAAATCACAAAGCAGTATGTAGATGATGTTTTTGAAATAATGAGAAGACGGAATCCAAATGAGCAAGAATTTCACCAGGCCGTGAAAGAAATTTTTGACTCTCTCGTTCCTTTTTTAGCAGAGAATCCTATCTACCGGAAAAACAATGTGCTTGAGCGGATGATTGAACCCGAAAGATTGATTACTTTTAGTGTTCCATGGATGGATGATGAGGGTAACGTAAAGGTTAATCGTGGGTTTCGTGTCCAGTTTAACAGTGCGCTCGGACCGTATAAAGGCGGACTCCGCTTTCACCCTTCCGTCTCTGCAAGTATTATTAAATTCCTTGGGTTTGAGCAAATCTTTAAGAACTCCCTGACTGGACAGCCCATTGGTGGAGGAAAGGGTGGATCGGATTTTGACCCTAAGGGAAAATCCGATACAGAAATCATGCGTTTTACTCAAAGCTTCATGACTGAATTATCCAAGCATATTGGACCAGACACCGATGTTCCTGCCGGAGATATTGGCGTAGGTGCTCGTGAAATCGGCTATATGTTTGGTCAGTATAAGAAGCTTCGTGGTGCATACGAGGCAGGTGTCCTAACTGGTAAAGGCTTTGAATATGGTGGAAGCTTAGCTAGAAAAGAGGCAACAGGGTACGGAACGGTTTACTTTGTAGATGAAATGCTAAAAGATAAAGGACTTTCTCTAAAAGACAAAACCGTAGTTGTATCCGGATCAGGAAATGTTTCTATTTATGCAATGGAAAAAGCTCAAGAATTAGGAGCAAAAGTAGTAGCGTGCAGTGATTCAAGCGGTTATATTTATGACAAAAACGGTATAAACCTTGATCTCGTTAAAAGACTGAAAGAACAAGAAAGCAAAAGAATCAATGAATACTTGAACGAAAACCCTCAAGCTGAATTTTATGAAGGCTGTAACGGCGTTTGGACGATCCCATGTGATATTGCTTTGCCATGTGCGACCCAAAATGAAATAGATGATACCTCAGCTAAAATTCTGGTTAGTAACGGGGTAATTGCCGTCGGTGAAGGAGCAAATATGCCGTCTACCCTTGAAGCGGTTGATGTATTTCTAAATAATGATGTATTATTTGGCCCAGCAAAAGCAGTTAATGCCGGAGGTGTAGCCGTTTCTGCATTAGAGATGGCTCAAAACAGCGGCCGGATTTCCTGGACATTTGAAGAAGTAGACGCTAAGTTGAAAGAGATTATGAAAGATATTTACAGTACTTCAATGGAAGCATCTGAACAATATGGTGACGCCGGCAACCTGGTTGTTGGAGCAAACATAGCAGGGTTTAAAAAAGTTGCTGATGCTATGATTACTCAAGGAGTCATATAAAAAAAACACATACATTCTGCTCACTGAGTAGGATGTATGTGTTTTTTTGTTTTCAATTTGAGAAAGTTGGAAGGAAAGAACGGTTCAAACAATCTATTTATGCTCCAGTATGGTGAGAGGTATGAGGCTCTTTTAGTTTTACTGCATGTTGTTTTCCGTGGATAACATAATAGGCAAACGCACAAACAATAACTGTTATGGATAATGAGAAATACAAGTTTTGGTACCCGATAAGTGGAATAAAAAAGCCAAGAATAAACGGTCCAATTCCTATTCCTATGTCATTAAAGATAAAGTAAGTGGAAGCTGCAAGTCCCGCTCGGTGCGGCGGGGCTTTTTTAACTGCGATCGCTTGAATAGAAGATTGAAGGTTTCCATATCCGAGCCCCGCTAATATACTGGCTAGTATTAAAGTAAAACCTTGATTTGCTTGACCGAGAACCATAAAGCTAGCCGCAAAAAGAATAAACGCTGGGTACATTACAATATTATCTCCTTTTGTATCAAGTATTCTGCCAGTGATTGGTCTGGAAATGAAGATACAGACAGAATAGATAACAAAAAAGAAGCTCGCAACATAGGTTAAATTAATTTCCATTGAATAAGAAGCAAGGAATGTAATAATACCAGAGAAACATAAAGCTAAAACAGTCATAATTAAGGACATAGAAATTGCTTTTTTTTCAAAGAACTGACTAAAATGAAACCCTTTTAATTCTTCGAGTTGTTCTTTTTTGATCACTACTTTAGGTAATGTGATAAACAAAGTTAACAAAATACCAATCCCCGTCAAAATCGTACAAGTGATAAAAATCATGTTAATACTTGCTAACTGAATCATTAGAAGGCCCAGAAAAGGTCCAATAGCTGTTGCTAGAATAAAACTTAGAGTGTAATAACTAATTCCCTCCCCTTGGCGTTTAACAGGGATGATATCGATTACCGCGATTTGCATCACGGTCAGCACGATGCCAACGACTGCACCATGCAGAAAGCGAATGAATAATAAAAGATTTAAGTGCCCCGCTAGAAAATAAAGGAGTGTACAAAAAAAAGCTAAAATTAATGCGATAAAAAGCAGCTTCTTCCTGCCGATGATGTCAATGTATTTTCCTGTCAGGATACGAAAAGTAAGAACGCCAATAACAAAAACACTTGCGGCAAGTCCAGCTATTCCTTCAGTGGCATTAAAACCCTCCATTGCGTACCCAGCTATGGTTGTTATTGTTAAAAAATAAGTGAGTGCAATGAAAAAAGTGATCAATGACATGAGGATAAAATCTTTACTCCATAACTTTGGTTTAGATGTTTCCATGTGTATAACCTCTTAACTTTAAACATTTAATTTGACAAATAAGTTTATTAATTACTTGTTAGATAAAAAGACTCTGATTCTTCTTCCCACTTAATGGTTACTTCTAATTCATTATTCTCATTGGTAATAGCACACCCACTACAACGATTGTTAGTATGCTCCACATAGGCATTTTCGTTTAAAGTAGCACCAGTTACTTCTAAACTATCAATTTTGTAATTAATAGTATCTGGAGGAGAATTAGAACCAATATATCTTATTATGTAATCAATATCTTCTTGATTTTCTCCCTGAATGTGAGCAGTGTATTTTCCCTCCAAGTTGTTCCCTTCTCCTACAAACTCTACCGACCTTTGATCACTGCACCCTATTAAAAGACCATTAATTATTATGAAAGAAACAATTAAGTATGTCACCTTCAAAGTAAATCTTCCTAATTTGATCTGACAAGTATTATTATGTTTCAGGTAGTGGTAATAAAGAAAACCCTAGGCAGTCACTAGGGTTCTCTTAATTTTAGCACAAATTTCTGAGAATTAATTTTTCTTCCCCCCTAAGAATTAGTTGTGGGAGAAAGAGATCTTAAATGTCCGTTTGCAAAAACACGACTAGTCGGTTGTACAGTTCGATTTGATAATAAATTCTTATTAACCGATTGCATCTGCTGCTCTCGGTTCTTCTTTAAATGTAAACGCTAGTGACGTTCCAGTTGGGTACACAGACTACTTCTCCCCTGGGATTGGCCATAGCATAAGAACACAACAAAAAGGGGGATACCCTCCCCTCTCTTTTGCATGTCCTTCCTTATCTTTCAGAATTCTGGAGTCTTAATAAAGAATGACCATCCTCTGCATTTTAATTATCTTGATTCCAAGATAATTAAGCTGATTTCGCTACCGTGCTTTTGTCCTCTTTCCCTCTAAATAGGACTTTGTTTAAAGACAATAATTTACTTCCATTTAAGAAAAGATGAACCGCAATAATAAGTAATACAAGGTCATAAGCATATCCACCCAAAAAGCCGGCTGGCAGTTGAACGGTCACAATGGCTCCTATCATGATAAGACCTAATAAAAGAGACGCGATTCGAGTGCCAAAGCCTAGAATTAAAGCAATTCCTCCAACAAGCTCCACGAGAGCGACCACGTACGCTAAAAATCCTGGAATGCCAATGCTATCAAACCAACCAGCTGTATTTTCAATCCCACCTTGAAATTTATCAAGACCATGGGCTAAAAAAATAATTCCTAACGTTACTCGTAGCAGTAGACTCCCAATTTCATGTTTATTTGACATTGCTTTTCTCCTTTTTAAAAAATATTTTTTTACATATCTCTATTTCGAATAGTATCATTTTGAATATCTTTATTTCAAGATATTTAACTTTATTTTTGTAAGTTTCTTTAAAAAAGTAACTATTTACTACTCCTCTTTTCTAAAAAATGAAAGGTTCCTGTTTTATTAACCCACCGAAATACCCACACATAGGATATCTTACTTTTCTTGTATATCCTACTAGAGCTGTAATAGGATGGATATATATCCGTTCCTTTTTTTACTTGATTATGTCACCTCCTTTGGGATCAAATGTAATATTCAAATATCACGAATTAAAGATAGTAACATAAAAATCTATCCACTCCTCTCCAGACAAGTAAAATAAACTCACTTTTTATCACCAAATTGCCAAACAGTATGACTAAGGTTTCCGTACCGGTAGCTTCGATGTAATAATGTTGCACTCTGTTCATCGTCTGCTGCACCCATGGCATAAAATAATGGAATAAAGTGTTCCCTGCCATAAGGTGGTACGGCAAGTTCAGCATATGGAGCTAATAAATGATAGTTGAAAAGAGTCTCTACCTCCCAGGTCGTTATTTGATGTTCTAACCATGTATCAAATTCGCACGCCCATTGATCTATTGTTCCATCATCACTCCCCATTCTTACTGCTCCTAAATTATGAACCAATCCCCCACTTGCAACGATCAAAACATCCTGTTTCCTTATATCTAATAGAGACTTTCCGATTTCATACTGTTCCATAGGTGTAAGGTTTGTGTCTACAGACATTGAAATCACCGGGATATCGGCATTTGGATACATTATTTTAAGAATGACCCAAGCTCCATGATCCAACCCACGTTTTGTATCTAGCTCATAAGGAATATTCCGTGACAAAAAGCACTTTTCTATTTCCTTTGTAATGGAATGATCTCCTCTAGCCGGATACTTGATCCGATACAGCTCCTCAGGAAAAGCACCGAAATCATAAATGGTTTCAAATTCATCTACCTTGCTTACTTTTTGAGTACGTGATTCCCAGTGTGCTGAAAACACCACTATTGCTTTTGGCTTGGGGTATTTTCTTCCTATTTGCTCTAAAAATTGGGTGTAATCATTATCCTCAATGGCTAAAATAGGCGCTCCGTGTGCAACAAATAATGATGGTAGCATGTTCTATTCCTCCTCACTAATTGTGATTTACTTTCTTTTCAGCTCTTCTCGAAGAAAATATTCTCAAGAAAAATGCATAAACAGCAAGAAGCAGAACCATTTGTTTCTTATTATGAATAATTTTTATTTATAAGATAACAATCAAACCAGTAGATTGTCTATAGATTTGTTTGTTATTATGTAAATAAGTTTTTTATAAGTAAACATTAGAGGTGATTACGCTGGAAATTGGAACTAAAATTCGTGCAATCCGTAATAGAAAAAAAATGACCATCGCGCAAATGAGCGAAGGGACCGGCCTTTCAAAAGGATTCATTAGTAATGTTGAAAACAATAATACCTCCCCTTCAATTAGTACATTAAGTATGATTTCCACCTATCTTGGAGTGCCTATGCCTTACCTCCTATTGGAGAAAGAACAGCACATGCGTGTAGTTCGTAAAAATTCAAGAACCAAATCAACTTTTAATGGATTAAACGTTGAGCATTTATCCTCAAAAGGAGGCCTGAAAATGTTGATAGTTGAACTACCACCAGGAGCGACGATAGGAGAACCTCATGCCCATGAAGGGGAAGAATGCCATTTTGTATTAGAAGGAAAAATCCTCGCTGAACAAGGGGAAGATACTGTCATTGCAGAAGCGGGAGATTCATTCAGTTGGAATGCAAGTGTTCCCCACTTTGTAAAAAATGTTGGAGATAAAAAAGCCGTGGTGTTAGTCTCCATATATTCAGATACGGAGTTAAATGATATTTTGTAAATGCCTTTTAAATTGTTGCCTTTTTTTCGTACAATAATGACCCTTACATCTACACGAGATATAAGGTAGAAAGTACCTTTCGTGTCATAACTTTATCTTTAGGAAACAGGTTATAAGCTTCAGAAGTGCTCTGTCCTATAATAAAAAAGTCTATTCCAAGATAAGTGTTGATTATTCTAGTGAAGAAGCGTAACAGAGCATAAATAAAGGTATGAAGACATATTTATTGCTCCATACCTTTATCTATTCGCTTTTCTATTTGCTCAATTTGGTTTCAAAGATTTTTGAGAGAGAAAATAATCAGTTCTAAAGGTGTTTTTTGAAGTATTCATCGCCTATTTCCTTACAACCTTTTCACTGAGAAATCCGCTGTTAAGCATTTACCTGCAACTCATTTTAAAATACTCTGATTCATTCACCATTTTTACTTTTTATTGACACCTAAACTTTCTTTAGCCATCTGTTCATACTCTTTTGAACCAGAGGATTCGGCAAACTCAGCCAGATCGATTGCTGAAGTTGCCTCGTACTCAATGATATGCTCTTTCATGAGCGGCCATGTGATTCCGCCTGCTTTTTTATAAGCCTCTATGATTTGTTGTAACGCTTGTTCTCCGTGCGTCATATAAGGACCGACAAAATCTTTGGACACATCTGTAATCGCCGCTTCTGTCCAATCAATCAACCCAGTCACTGCTGCTTGCTCATTGATCAAAGTATGACCAGCATGCACATCACCATGAAGAAGCCCAGTTTGCTGCGGCCACATCTTATCATTGGTCACCCATGCCTGCCACCTTTTCCATAACTCATCGCAAACGCCATACTTTTCTTTCACTTTCATCATTCGTTTTATCATGGCATCCCTCGCTTCATCCACAGATTGTACCGTCAATCCCTGGACGTGGATGGACTCTGTTGGAACCTGGTGCAGTTCAGCTAACACCCTCCCAAGCGAGTTAATGTAGTTTTCCGGAACATTGTGTTCATCGAACTCCCACACATAGTTTTGTATTTTCGGATCAACTGTCCCTGCTGGGATACCTGATAATTGTTTATATGCAATCATTGCCTCCGTATACACAGACCATACAGGAACTTCAAATGAAACAATGCGACTCACAATATCCAGCACTTGTTTTTCCACTTCTGTTTTTGCCATTGAATCATCTCTTCTTGGTAATCTGAGTATCCATCGGTCACCTTTCTGGTCAGTTGCATGAACGACTTGAAAGTCCAGGCCGGACTCGTTGATTTTAACGGAATCTTCCTCAATGATAATTCCGTTTCTCTTTGCACTCTCTGTAATTTCTTTTATTTTATTCATTATGAACACCTCTGCCTTCTATTTTTAACTGTTGCTCTTCGATACCATAAACAACGTCAGCGACACGCTCAACAAACATCCGGTCTTCCGGCTCATCAAACTGGTGCACTGATAAATGATTTATATCCAGGGTCACCTTATCTAAATACGATGCTTCAATTTTTAATAATTCTATACATAATTGTTCCATCATTCGTTACCACCCGTTTTTCCAAATAAAAAATCACAGGCCAGCTGCCTGTGATTTAGAGTAAACGAATAGAGCATCTACAAATGTGGACAGTCGTATAATCGCCTGGCCCAATAAACCTATCTTTTTAGGATAAGAAGGAAATAAATATGGCCGCCTGCCTTCATTAAAATATACTTTAGCATAAAAAAGAAAGGCAGAACGGTCCGCCTTTCTGCATATAACATATCCCTATGCAAAATGAAGATTATTAAAAAAGGATAGACTGATCCCGTTTACTCTGCATACACAAGCAGAGCCTTTGAACGTATGAAATTACTTGTTCAAAGCACGGAACCAAATTCTAGGTAACATTTTTTAATAATCCTCCTAAACTAAAATAAATTACTTTCAAAAGTTTATCCCTGCATTGTTGATATGTCAATAGAGTTTTTTCTTTTTAGCAACCTTCCCAGTATCTCGATTCTTTGTCAGTTCTTTCATCGTTTTAATACCCTGACCTGTATCCCTTTTACTTACTAACTAATTTGATAAGATGTTTGTCTTACTGAATTGATATGAAGAAATAAACTTCAATGGTGCCTTGCGTGGAGTTGATGAATGTAATTAAAAAAAAGAGAGTCAGGAAATCATACTCTCTCATCTTTCAATACCGACGTCTATCGAAATCTACGATGATAAACTTAAAGTATAAACAATAACTACCCTACATATTTGAATAGGACTTTGGAAGAAAGTAGAGAAACATAAAGAAGAGTGATAATCTTTAACTGGAGTTACTATCGGGGGACACTTTATATTTGTATAGGGAGGAACTATGTATATAACAAGCGGGGAATTGGCAAAGCGTTTCAATGTATCCATTAGAACCATTCGATATTATGATCAAATTGGCCTGGTATGTCCTTCTAAATTAGGTGAGGGAGGCAAACGGTTCTATTCAGAGGAAGACTGCCTAATTCTACAAAAGGTCCTGTTGCTTAAATCTCTTGCGCTTCCACTCGAAGAAATAAATAGGATAATCAAAGATCAATCCACAGAGAGTATTCTAATGGTGCATAAATCCTATTTGGAAGAGCAAGTATCTAACATACAAAAATCAATTGCACATACAAATTCATTACTGAACATTCTTAGTATAGAGGGGACGATTAATTGGGAAGATCTCATCTCCCTAGTAGTCCCTCCAAAACAAAAAAGAAGTTGGAGCTCATTTTTTTCTGCTGACGAGCAAGAAAAACTACGTGAAAGTCTGCCCAAATTAGAGATGGATACCCCCTCTATTAAAAGGTGGATTAATCTTGTTAGACGAATTGAGGTATGCATACAAGACAATATCTCCCCAGATTCAGCGCATGCTAAGCTTATTATAGAAGATATTGAGATTCTCTCAGAGGAGACTTTTCAGGGGGACCAAGACCTAATGGATAAGTTTTGGAGAGTACGCCGTTCTCAAGAATTATCAAATCAACTAAATCTGTATCCGATCAACCAGGAAATCATCGATTTTCTCGAAGAGGCTTATGCCTTCACCCAAGGGCAACTAGGATGATGAATATTCCATTCGTTGTCCCATGTATAATCATTGCTGGAACAATGGACCCTGTTTTTTCATACGTCCAGGCAAATATAAGTCCGGATACAAAATTTAATAAGAGGGTATTGTAAGTTGGAATGTGTACAGTCATAAAAATAAATGAACTAGCCAACATGCTAACAGGTACTCCGTATTTGCTGCGTAAGAAACGGTAAAGGAATCCTCGGTAAAATATTTCTTCATATATAGGGGAAATAATGGCTGCTGATACAAACCCAATCAAGAAGTTAAGAGGTGTCATTCTCGACTGTAGGCTTTCTGTCTTACTATTTTCCGAACCAATACCTAGGAATAGCTCTATAACCATAATCATTACTAAGGCTATTGCGATAATTGCGAATGTCCATGTAACAATAGGTTTCCAATACCTTGGAGAAAATCCTCTCAATCCGACTTCCTGCCAGCTAAGATTTTCTGGCTTTATGGCCAAAAAATAAAGTCCGAACATGAAGGTGATAGCCATGACAAAACCTGTCAATATTCCTGAATATAAATCATTTTGTAATACTTCTGTTAGATACCCCTTTAATAAAGATTCTATAAAAATAGGAACCAGCACTAGTACCAATATAAGTAATTTTATTACAATTTTCCAATTCCACGGTGATGTCCCAAAGAAACAATCATGATTTTTCATTTTATATCCCTCCCTTATTTAGACAATAAAGGATGACGTTACGTAACCTGCAAACTTTTTTAATGCCTTAATGTGAGACCTTCTCATGGGAATCGTGTCAAGTAATATTGATGGGTACTAAGATTAATCTTGCACTGGAATACACAAAAAAAGAGCATAATACCACTGAGGTTGCTCTTTTTGAACTAACGCTAACCCGTTACTTCAATGAAAACTATTCTTCTATATTCTTAAATGGTTGTGCCTATATAATCCTTCCCCAATCCTTGGCGGTTATCTTCAATAATAGTAATTTCATTATTATAAAAGAAAAAAGAGAGACTAGAACATTACAGGAAGTTGGTTTCGGGAATGTGTATGGTGGCAACCAACCAACAATCTTCAGTACTTTCTCATTTCGTGTCAATATTACTTTTACCTCTTAATGTTACAGTTATCATCCCTGCACTAATATTATATTTCTTTCATAATTCTGTCGGTTGGGGATAAAACCTCCTATTACTATATTAGTTGTATTGATAGGTACAATAATTATGATTTTAGGGCTGTTACTCGTCACCTTAACGATTTTTCAGTTTGCAACAAAAGGGAAAGGCACATTAGCCCCATGGGATCCCCCAAGAAAACTAGTTGTAAGCGGGGCGTATCAATATACTCGGAATCCTATGATAAGCGGAGTGGTATTCATATTACTCGGTGAAGTAATTATTTTTGGTTCCGTTGCTTTATTTTTATGGTTTCTCTTTTTTACTATCGTAAATTATACTTATTTATTGTAGGGGAAGAGCCTAAACTTCAAAAACAGTTTGGAGAGGATTACAGGGAGTATAAAAGGAACATACCTAGATTGTTCCCTAGACGTACACCATGGACGCCAGGAAAGAAGTGAAATATGTGCATTTATCTATTGTAATAGGGTATAGATCCTGTCCAGTAGCATATGCCCGTTTCAAAGCACTTTCAATAAGTGCACTGTCTTTGATTCCAACATCCATAACCATTGCATTGCTGTCCTCTACGATCCTTTTATAAAAAAACGATAACGTGGTCAGTATTTATAACCTTCATTATTAGTTGCAATTGAACTTAGTGGAATACCTGCAGGAAAAGAACGTTCACCTTGTCATCATGGATATGGGAATTGATACAAGACCCCTACCGGTAAATTCTTTCTAATAGTCATGAGTGGATTTAGTGAATTAGAACGGAGCATTTTAAAGGAAAAACAACGGAATGCTTTTGAGACTTTCTCAACAGCCTGAACGCCTTTGGGGCGTTTTTCTTTTTTATGACTTGCATCCCTTTGAAACTACCGAAAAGTTTGAATATAAAGCTCACAGAAAATCGATTTTTATCAATCCCAGAAATCTTCATAATCCACGTCAAAACCCTCTTTTCGTAAAGCCTTAATGATCTTTTTAGAATTTTTCATATCCTATTGTGAGTACGGCGGGCGTTTTTTGCCACGTATGCAATCTTTTGTACCAGCTTTTGCGGAGACCTTACCAGTCTTAAAAATGGATGCAGCTTCAGTTAATGAAGAATGCATCCATTTTGTTCAAATAAGAAGCGCCCGAGTAAAGCCATATTTATTATCGCTTTCCTGCTTACCCTCTTTCAATGATCACCTTATGACTTATGCTTTTTTACTGTAGTTTAGATTATGATCCTTTAGCGTTTTATCTTTCCCGAATAAGAAATGTTTCTCCATATCCGGTGAATATTTGGAATTAATGGTTTCGTATCCTATCGCTTCTGCTATTGCTCTTATCATCGCAGGTGAGGCCCCGCAACAAAGACCAATATAATTAATACCAATATCTTTTGCTTCTTTCGCCCATTCCGCTAATTCGTATCGATTGTGATAAAGAGGGTCTAAGGATGTCGGGAACGTGGTTTCGGTCGGCAAAGAACAACTGCATCCTCCATCGGGCAAGTTGAAGAACGTAGGGTGTTCTTCTGTCGTGCGATATGGAATGGGCAATCCACCGACATATCCTTCTACCTCATTTCTAATTCCCTTCAGGTATGGCTGCATCGTATTTGGTCCGCGGAAACAGTTCATCCCAACCACTAACGCACCTTTCTCAGAAAGAATTTTACAGGATTCTTCAACGGTATAACCATCCCGCAGTATATTTTCACCCATCAGTCCTAATGTAACTACTGCCGGCAGACCTTGTTTTTGAATTTCCTCTAGCGCAATAACAGCCTCTTCATGGTAATAAAAAGTTTCCGCATTTATAAAATCGACGCCTTCTTCTTTACACCACGTGGCCATTTCTGCAAATATACTTCTTACTTCTTCCGCAGAATCAGCATCTTTCGAATCAAAAATATTCGTATTCGAAATGTTGCCTGCAACTAACGCTTCTTCTGTAGGATGTTCCTTCGCCACTTCCTTCGCCAAACGAATCGCACTCCGGTTTAACGGCTCGTGTAAATGTTCTTTACCTATAATTCTCATTTTTTCACGGTGGGCATTATAGGTGAAAGCTAAAACCACATCTGAACCGGCATTCATGTAATCTCGATATACTTGCTTTAAAACCTCCGGGTGCTCCAGCGCTACTTCTGGTACAAACGATCCTGCCTGTAAATAACCTCTGCGCTCCATTTCAAATAAATATCCTTCGCCTACAACGACTGTGCCTTCGTTTAATCTTTGTTCTAAACTTCTTTTCCCCACTGTTAACCCTCTCCTTTAGTATTGTAGGGTCAGTGTAGCATTGAATAATGGTATAGCATAACACGTAAATTCTATGCTTTGTCATAGCTTTAACCTATAGCAAAGGTAGTTCTTCGGCAATCGTTTCCTTTAAGAAATTGATATAAATCGTTGCCAGCGGGCTGTTTGCCACATTCTTATGTTGAATATACCCGACTGTAATGCTCTCATCCACCTTAAGCGGCACCGCCACAATATCATCGTCGTTGATGTCATAACTGATTACCCCTGTGGAAATCGTGTATCCATTCAATCCTATCAGCAGGTTAAACAACGTGGCCCGGTCACTGACACGAATATTTTTGCGCCTTGAGATGGTGCTTAATATCTCTTCGGAGAAATGAAACGAATTATAGTCCCCTTGTTCAAATGACAAATACGGATAAGGATCCAAATCAGCTAAGGTAACAAACTTCTGAGACGCAAGTGGATTAGTTGAACTGATGAACACATGCGGCTTGGCCTGAAATAGCTCATGAAACGTTAAATTTCCTTCTCTCAGAAACTTCCGAATGACCTGTTGGTTAAAATCATTTACATACAAAATCCCAATTTCACTGCGAAGGTTTTTTACGTCATCAATGATTTCATACGTCCTCGTCTCTCGTAACGTAAACTCATATTCATCCCGATTATAATTTTTCAACAGCTTCACAAACGCACTGACCGCAAAGGCATAGTGCTGGGCAGATACAGAGAAATGCTGCTGCGGGGATTGAGTCGCATTGGCATAGCGGTTTTCAAGCAAGTCTGTCTGTTCAATCACCTGCCTGGCGTAACCTAAAAACTCCGAACCCTCTGACGTAATAACAATCCCCTTATTCGTACGAGAAAAAATCGCAATCCCCAGTTCATTCTCCAATTCTTTAATCGAATTCGACAGACTCGGCTGACTAATAAACAATCGATGCGCAGCTTTACTAATCGATCGTTGCTTCGCCACTTCAATCACATATCTCAATTGTTGCAATGTCACTTAAACTCCTCCTACCTTTGTTTTGAGATGGTGCGTTGGCTTCGCTCTTCTCCATGTAATTCCAGCATGTAGCGGTATGGGGACATAAAAAACATACATACCACTCGTCCTTTTTAGGTATTATATCAGATCTGTTTTTAAGGCATGAGCTTTATAACTTTTCTTTTAGTAGGTCAGCGTCTTTAAACATTTGTGACCATTTATTATTCTCTTCTTTTTTATACCCGTGTTAACTCAGAGTACACTCTAAGTGAACAAACCAAAAATCCAGTGGGAACAAGGGTTTCAAGTGTTCAAACAGACTTGTTTAATAAGAAAATGGTTAGAGTAGGAAGAGCAAGTTCTAAATATCTAAATTTCTTTCAAGAATTTGCAAACCGTGATAATACTTTTGTGGTTTTTTAGAGGCTCTTTTTATTTTTCGCTATATACCACTAGAAAGTCATAAATAGGGGCGTTAGTGAAACATTTTCAAGGAGGGTTTTTATGTCTGTTCAATCGGCAAAACGATCAGCGCAAGCAAGGGGGTGGGGGTGTAGAAAAAACGTGTGGCTCGTATTCCCGTTTCTACAACAAGCGAATTTGATAATAGATAATAAGTTAACTCTTCTTTCTATAGCTTCAAGGGTAGCTGATGCTTTACACGCTCAAAGGATGAATATTCAAGAGTGGCATGTGACATATTCTTGGAGTTACCAACTTGATCCCTTAGCAGATGGTGGAGGCATCCCACGCAAACAAGTGGAGAATGTACAAGTTAGAGCCGTCTTCCAATAAAATTAGGTAATAATGAATGGATAATAAGTTGATCATAATGGGAATACCTACAAAGTAAAATGACAAATGAGAACCATTCCCATTTATAAATGAAGTGTATTATAATATTAGAGAATATATTTTATATTCTCCCTTATTGATGACCTGCAAAGGCTTTTCATTTTTTATCTAAACCCTCTAAGAAAAACCTTCTTGAATTCAAGAAGGTTTTTTGTCTCCCCTCCATCCCAGCCAAGAATCGGCCTATTGGGTGAATACCTCAAAATAAAAAAGGTGTTTTCCCCTTGAAAGTCTTCAAGAGGAGGCTATGATTAAAAAATTTGACTTTATGAATTTTAATTGTTATTATATAAAAGAATTATTTTTGTTCGTGTCTTTAAGGAAAGAATTAGTATATAAGCTAAGAAAAGAATTAGTATATAAGCTTTTCTCCTTTGAAAACTGAGCAATAATAGTATTAAATAGTGGAAAAGATCCACACAGGAGGAAACAAACATGCAACAAGGTACAGTAAAATGGTTTAACGCAGATAAGGGATTCGGATTCATCGAGGTTGAAGGTGGAGACGATGTATTCGTACATTTCTCAGCTATTCAAGGTGAAGGGTTTAAAACTTTAGATGAAGGTCAAACAGTTACTTTTGACGTTGAGCAAGGTCAACGTGGACCTCAAGCTACTAACGTAAACAAGGCATAATTATTAAAGGACTCTTTTATAGAGTCCTTTTTTGTTTTCTTATTGTGACTGTTCGCTGCAAGCTGAATCTATAGTTAAGGAATATGTATCAAAAAAGCTGACTATTAATGCCCGATCCTAATCAAAACTTAAAAATAGACCAATGTTAAGAGAAAGTCTATATTTTCGTAATTAATGGATTAGGCATTTTAGCCAGCCACAGAAACAACATGAAACAGGTATTAAAATGGTTAGATAGAGCATACCATGTTTTCGTCAAAAAACCTAATAAACTTTAAGTAGGATAATGCGCATGGTGAATCAGGCACCTTTCTTCTGTTAAAATGAGATGTGAACAGGGGTTCAGGAACTTTTCAGGAAGTAAAAGAACGTATTAGTAAAGAGTGTGGTTGTCAACTAACTGAGCACTTTAGGGGGAAGAAGGAATGATTTAAATAGAATTCATGATTACCCGGTACTTGGTGAGTTTATCCATTGATAGTATTTAGGAATATCTTCTAAAAAAGGAGCGAAACACCTGTGACCAACTTTGTTGACTTAGATGATAGGCTGCAAGTGTTGTGACCGAACAATCTCGTGAGATAGAAGTTGTTACGAAAGTTTTATCGACATCAGCACATTACCCTTCCTGTCACAAGTGTTCCCATCGAAAACACAGTCGCTATTCGCGGCGCGTTACCGATTTGCCTATGAGTGGAAAAAAGGTATACTTGATCATTCTCACTATTAAATGGTTTTGAGCTCATCCCTCCTGTTCGCCATTCGTAAACGCTCTACCTATGGCACCCTTGTGATTGATTTAGAGAAATGTTGTCCTATTGATTTGTTTGTAAGACGAACACAAGAAGATGTAAAGACATGGCTACAACAATATCCTTATATTGAGCTGGTCACTCGAGATGGTTCAAAGGCCTACGCAGCAGGAGATGATATTGAAAAAGAATGTCGTCATCAAGGGTATAAAGGCTCTCGTTCTACACTCAATCGCCTCATAGCAGAAGAACGTACGTCCTCGTCCTTGGGACCGTTAATTTCCATCCGTTCTAAAGCGCATTTTTATGACCATCAATCTCTATAAATTCCTTCGTGAAGCTGCTCAAATGAACCCCCCTTTTTGTGAACGGAAATAATAAACCTCCCTTTAGCTTACCATTATTTCCTAGTTATCGAGCATTAAAATCAGCTGCATTTGCAGCATTCTGGATCTTCAACTCTTACTACTCGATAGTTTACTAAAGGCGATTATGTTTAGACCTTGTGCACACCAGTAAACTTTTTTCCATAATAAATCGTTAAAACTATAATGAGCGGAACAAAAACAAGAGTCGGAAGAAACCACATGAGCAGGTTAACTGATTCGACTTGCAGCAATCTTGGAGCACCAAACACTGTGAATGCCGTGATTGCCGCTATACAGGAGGAAAGCATCCCGATGATGTGTTCAACAACCCAGTGAGAACTTGTTTTTGGTATAGAAATCCAGTATTTAAGTTGTGTACCGCCTAAGAACAGACCAACAATCGGAAAGTATTGAAGTAATGGAAAACCAACCACCCAACCGTATATCATGATACCTATACTTGAAGTGATCAGCAAAACCGGAAACAACAAATCAACGGGATTGCGGTGTGAAATTCTTCTCCCTTTAAACCGAAGGACACGGACACCATACCATGTGGTTGCCCCACTAAGAATTGAGATAAAAATTAGAAACCATGAGAACGGTATGTCACCTATGGAAGTGCCAGCATCGAAATAAATTAGGTAAATTCCCATATAAAATGCTGTTATCGAAACAATTGCCATAGAAATAACAAAAAGCAACCCGCTTCCTCTATGTAATTTTCCACCTTTTCGTGTTACTAGCGGAAGCCAAAAAATCAGCAGCGCTACAAACCCGGAAAAAATGTGGATCCAACGAGCAAGGCTAAATATGTACTCCAATTAAAATCCCCTTTCTTACATGATTAAACTCTGATATTTACTTTACTATAACTTCTCTGTCTTTTATAAGTATGATTATTTCTTTTATTTATAATAAACAATGCCCTTTATGTCATATTCAACTATTATCCCCCTTCGTTTACATGACAATAACACCATATATTTGTAACTGCCAGTATGTTCGGCGTCATACATTTTTAGCTTTATTTATTTTTATCCTTATGGAAGTATGAGCAACATGGCTTTCATTCAAGTTATATTATCTGAAAACCAAAAGCACACGAAAGTAGCCAACATCTGTCATGCATGATACAATAATGACTGACAGTCAGTCACTACAAGCTATATCTCTTTGGAGGATTGAGAATGAACCGAGATAGTAAATATGAGTTATTAGTAAATGCAGCACTTACTGTGATGAAAGAAAAAGGGTTTGAGAAAGCATCAGTATCTCAAATCGTTAAAGAAGCAGGTGTTGCCCAAGGGACATTTTATTTATACTTTGACTCTAAAAGCGCAGTTGTTCCGGCTATTGCCGAGACGATTTTACAAGCTCTTTTCTCGAAAATAAAACAAAATTTCCAAGCAGAAGAAACCATTTTTCATACGCTTGAAATGATCGTTGAAGTTACATTTGATATAACGAAGGAGTATCGTGAACTCATTTTATTTTGTTACTCCGGACTTGCTTATTACCATTCGTTTGAACGTTGGGAAGAGATATACCAGCCTTATTATAGCTGGCTTGAGAAAAGAATTTATCAAGCAAATGAAAATGGTTTCATTCACACAAATTTTGACTCAAATGCGTTAGCTAAAATGATTATTAATTTAATAGAAAATTCAGCGGAGACATTTTATTTAACAAATCAAAGTGAAACGAGCAAGGAAAAAAGTAAAAACCAAGTATTACTGTTTATCAGAAGTGCATTGACTGATTGTCCATCATCAAACAAAGCCTAGATGAGGTGTTAAGATGCATACCTATTATGCATTGGAAAAGAAGTTGTTAAAAGTTTCAGTTTATGGTGCGGTCATGTTTGCTGTGACTGGCATCGTTTTAGGGTACCTGATTTCTTCACAAATGATCATGTTCGACGGACTATATTCTCTAATTAGTGTGATGCTGAGTCTCTTGTCATTATTTGCAGCACACTTTATTCAGAAGCGAGATACGAAAAAGTTTCCATTCGGTAAGGAGATGCTTGAACCTCTGGTCATTATTATTAAATACGCAGTCATGTTGTTCCTTTGTTTAGTTGCATTAATAACAGCAGTGGATGCCCTGCTTTCAGGTGGTCGAGAAACCAACGTGGGGTTTGCTCTTCTTTATTCTGTTTTATCCACGATAGCATGTTGTGGTATTTTTGTGTATCTCAAAAAACAAAAGCAAGGATCAGGGTTTATTCAAGCAGAAGCTAATCAATGGAGAATGGACACGATACTCAGTGCAGCTGTTCTAATTGGGTTTTTCATTGCTGCACTTCTGTCTTACACTCAATTTACGTTTTTAACTCCTTATATTGATCCGCTTATGGTACTCATTTCTGCTGGTTACTTCTTGAAGGTGCCAGTGGTAGAAATCACAAAAGCTTTAAAAGAAGTACTAGAAATGGCACCGGACCAATTGATTGAAAAGAAATGTAAAGCTGTGATCCATTCCATCCAGGCTCACTATCAAATAGAAGATTCCGTGCTTCGAATGTCAAAGGTAGGAAGTAAACTTTTCATCGAAGTTGATTTTATTCTAAATGAGCAATCCAAAGTAAAAACTGTCGCAGAACAGGATTTAATTCGAGAGGAAATTAATAACCGTACTAACGATTTACAATATAAAAAATGGTTGACCGTATCTTTTACTAACGATCGAAAATGGATCAATGGCTGATTGAAGACTGAACGGGATCACAATAAAAGGAAGGAGTGCACATACATAAATGTACTCTCCTTCCTAATTATTAATGAGCGATCATTTCATGAACAATATCCTTACTATCTAACTCAGAAGGATAGTAAGTAGGCCAGTTTGTTACATTGTCTAGTAGCTCTTCCCGATCATCTCCCCAATATAAATGGAAATGGTCAGAGTCCGTAGGAAAGATGTTATGGTCACTAAACTGAATGAACTGAGGCATGGCTTCATTTTCCTCTGTTAGTTCAAATATGAACCTTACTCCCCGGTTACCAGCTTCATAAGTAAGAATCTCATATCCATCATAGGTATATTCACCGGAATACTCTTCTTCGTCCTCAAAGAAAGTAACAGTATTATCTTCAATCACGATATGATGAACATCAGTCTCGTAACCTTCCTCATAGTATTCCTTATATTCCTCCTCTGTCATCTCCTCATTCTCTTCAGCCTTATGTTCAAACACTTCATCTAATTCTCCATCTTGCAAGTATGGGTAAACAGACTGCCATTCACCTTCCCAATCGGATAAATCTCGATCTTCAACCTCCTCGTCCTCAAAATATCCATCATATATTCTCTGACTGTCTTCATCATGGGTATGGGCATGGTCATGGTCGTGACCTTCTTCATCATGGTCGTGGTCATGACTGCTTTCTTCATGGTTGTGTTCTTCGTCTTCATTACTATGTACTTCTTCCTCTTCGTTTTCTTCCAATTCACTTTCTTCTGCCTGTTCTTCCTCTTCTTCAGCAGCCTCCTGACTGGTTTCAGCCTCTTGGCAAGCCACTAATAAAGTACTCATTGCTGCAATACTTGACCATTTGATTAATGATTTTTTCATAATTGACTCCTTTTCAAAGTGTAATAATTACGATTTACAGCCCAGACTATTGTTTTCAAGGCGATAAGTAAACAAGCAATTTTCCAATAACCTCCTTTTCCCTAATTTGCATTCATTCTTTTGGCGTGTCGCAGGGGCAACTCTTTGTATAACACGATTAAAAGCGTAATCATTACGATTTGTAATTTATTATATATACTTATGCCTGGAGTGTAAACAGATATTAAAACTTTTTTTCAGTTGGTAAGGTATTGGATTTCACCAACAACAACTATGCTTTCCTTATAAGACTATCAGATACAGGCCTTTTTTCTGATGCCTTGATAAACACTCACATCCCTCTAATGAGGGAAAATTATTGGTTTTATGGAATGAAAAACTTACGTGTTAAAAACTAAAATTGTTACCCCTCACTAGCTGGAAAACGTTGCGATTTTGGGTTCTACATAAACTTTCTTTAATGAGCAATCTAGCACAAAGGAAAATGGAGAGTGTGCTCCCGCATGAGCCACAATTGACAACAGTCCCATATTAACACCGAGTACATACGTGATTGCAGCAAATGTCTGTAAAAAACCCTACTCCCAAAGCCAGGTAGTATTTTCCATTCGACCATTTTCACGCCTGAATAGTAATATCTTATAGCTACAGCGATAAATGAACGTGTCATAGTAAAGAAAACAGTCCACATGCCTTCTGAAATAGTGTTGATACTCGTTTTGAAATCAGAGCGGCGATAAAGTCTTCAATTCTTCAACCTAAAGCCAATGCAGTAATCAAGCTATATAATAAAGCAAATGAATTACCTTCTAATAATTCACAAAATGAAAAAAGCCAAGGAGGTACTTTTACAGTAACCTCCCGGGCTTTTATCCTCCGTGGCGTTGCATAGCTATGAGTTTTCTCTTGTTCAGACTAATTTATACAATTACGGAACCCTTGAGAACCTTAATTTTTTGAGCATAGGCCCCCATTACCTAACACCGCTTGTCATTAAAATTCTAGGGTAAAACTTTATTAGACAATAACATCATTAATTAAACTAGGCGGCTTGTTCCCTTGTAACCCTTGAATTAAATTTTCCACCGCAAGCTCAGCCATTTTGTACCTGGTTTCTGCTGTCGCTGAACCAATATGCGGCAACGTAACACAGTGATCCATTCGTAACAAAGGACTCTCTGTGTCAATCGGCTCTTCCCTATATACATCTAAGCCAGCAGCCAATATTTCCTTATCCCCGAGGGCTTTTATTAGATCCTCTTCCTTAACTACCTTTCCTCGAGAGCCATTAATAAAGATTGCACTTTTTTTCATGAGTTTAAATTCTCTTTCCCCGATTAGATTAGCAGTTTCAGGAGTCAGTGGAACCATTACACAAACGAAATCAGAGTTCTGTAACAGATGATCCAGGGAAACATAGGAGGCATCCAGCCTATTTTCCATGCTTGGCTTTCTTGTACGATTATGATAAAGAATGTTCATTTTAAAGCCAAAATGAGCTCGCTCTGCTACTGCAGCGCCAATCCTGCCCATTCCTATCATTCCTAATGTTTTATGATGAACGTCATTACCAAATAATTCTTCTGTAATAGAAGCCTCCCACTTTCCAGCTTTTACGTAACGATCAAGTTCAGGCATTCTTCTAGCGGTAGCAAGAAGTAAACCAAAAATTGTGTCAGCAGTGGTTTCAGTTAAAACATCTGGTGTATTCGTCGCCATAATTCCTCTTTTTGTTAATTCCTCGATATTCAAGTTATTGTATCCAACAGATACATTGGAAACAATTTTTAATTCAGGAGCCTTATCTAGTAATTTTTTATCAATATTGTATCCTGAACCTATCATACCCTTTGCACTAGGCAGGTGGTGAAAAAACTCTTTGCTCTCTGGAGAACATTGATATGTATCGCAGAAAGAGCTTAGCTTTTCCATCAAATCTTCGGGAATACGGTTATAGACAATGACTTTTGGTTTCACGACTTCACTTCCTTTACGTTAATGTAGGGGTGTATTCTATCAAATTACTGTTTCCTTATTTAACTTGCAACAGAGAATAGATCATATGTATTGAAAATTCTAAAAAATTCTATCTCTAGGAGTTTTATCCTGTTTTGTAACCATTTGGTTTTAACTCTTTGCAAAAAAGGAAAAAGTTCTTTAAGCAAATGATAAGTCCTTAATGAGTCATTTGCTGATGCTGAGTATCACTTCTTATTTATTGTTCGGAGAACCTCCTTTTGCAGCCATCGGATGATTCTGGTGGTTGTTTTTTTCGATTGATAAGGAAAGGTCCCTACGGTGGTTCAGAAGGGACACAATCGCCACTATAATCAATTCTACATTAATACTTGGGTCCAATAATACAAGGAGATGAGTATGAACATAAGAGGATAATTATCCATTTTTTTTGGGTATTCCTATTGTACTACACACCCGGCTCCTTCTTACAGCAGCTACTGATACACCAAAGATTCATAAAACAAAAATTGCAGTTTTTTACTTCGAGATCAATTCCTCCTATTGCTCATATATATTTATTTAATCAAAGAGTAAGAAAGGATAACAAGTATGAGTCTGCTCTCTTCATCATTTTACAACTCCAAAGAGAGTTCATTCTTCATCGGAACTTTTTTGAATTCTAGCCGAAGACCAACCAGAACGGTTTCCTTGCCTGTAAACATAGGAATTTCATTTTTCTCTTGGCAATCTTATTGTTACAGTTGTTCCTTTTCCTTCTTCACTAGCAAAGTAAATCTCCCCATGATGCTCTTCAATGATTTTGTAACATACCATTAACCCCAGTCCCGTTCCTTTTTCTTTATTAGAGTAAAATGGCTCACCAAGTTTTCTCATGCGCTCCGGTGAGATTCCAATCCCATCATCTTCTATTTCAATTTCAACATACGAGGAGAACTCTCTAGCTTCAATTTTCAACAATCCACCGTTCGGCATCGCTTCAATAGCGTTTTTTAATATATTCAGAAATACTTGTTTAATTTGGTTTGAATCACAAAAAATCGGTAATACATCCGGTTGAAAATAGGTTTGAATTTCTATGCTGTGCATGGCTGCTTGTGTTTTGACCAAAGCAAGAATGTTATGAATAACATCAGCCACGTCTTCTTCTTTAAAATGAACAGCTTGTGGTTTAGCTAATGTTAGAAATTCATTTATAATGATTTCTACCCTGTCTAGTTCTGAAAGCATGAGATCCGTATATTCAAACTCTACTTTCCCCTGTAAAAGCTGTGTAAACCCTTTCACTGTTGTTATAGGATTTCTCACTTCATGGGCCACCGCTGCAGCTAGCTGACCAAGCGCGGACAGTTTTTCCGACCTTCTTAGTAATTGTTCCGTTTTCTTTCTTTCATGTATATCTCGAGAAATCGCTGATATCCCTGTTACCTGGCCATCTTTATTCTGGATGGGAGAAAATGTGATACTTACATCAAATACATCTCCGTCTTTTCTTCTTCTCAGAGTTTGATAGTCTATAACCTCTTCTCCATTTTTCACCTTTTGTAATGCCTGTTTTGTCTCCTGATATAATTCTCCTGGTGCCAAATCATCAAAAACATTAATCTTATCCTTGTCACAGAATCCGTACAGGCTGTAAAACGCCGGGTTTGCTTTTAACAAGTCTCCCTCAAGCGTAAGAATGGATATCGCATCGGCACTATGAGTAAATAACGCCCACAGCTGCTCTTTTGTTTCTTGGAGCTCTGCTTCCATTTCTTGACGTCTTGTAATATCCCGTCCAATGGTTACCAAATACTTTCGGTCTCCAAGATTACTAAATTGCGGGGCTTTTACTATTTCAAAAGTTCTCACTTCTCCGTTAGGGTGATTGACATTTTGTTCATATTGAAGAATTCCTTTTTGCTTCCAGGCGACTTCATCTTTAGAGGAGGAGATGAGAGATAAGTTATACATAGGTTTTCTGCTTACTAATTCTGACTCCTTTTCCCTTTTCATTCCAAACAGTACTCTTGCCGAGTCATTCATTTCGATCAGTTTGTCTCTTTTGTTTTTAAAAAGCACAAATTCAGGCATGGCATTCAGTAACGAAGAAAGTTTTTCCTCCCTGTCTTCGATCTTCTTTTGAGCTTTCTTCTTTTCTGTGATGTCTTCCAACATCCCATAAACTGACACTACTCTCTCCTCTACTTTTACCGGAATATTCGTTACCTTGAAATACACTTCCTCTCCTTTTGTATTTAGACATACTGTTTCATAGGCCTGTGGAGTGCCATTAGCTGCAAGTGTAAAATGCTTATTGGTGTGAGCTAGATAATCGGGATGAATCCAAGGAGAATAAGGGCCGATCAACTCCTCTTTTCGATAACCAAGGAAGGTGTCCGATGGTGTATTCATTGAAACAACCCTTCCTTTTAAATCTAGAGAAAAGACATGGTAAGGGCTATGTTCAAAAAGAGACTTATACCGCTGCTCAATTTCCTCCAACCTTCTTCTCGCTTGCTTTTTTTCTGTAATGTCTCGTCCTGTCACTACCATTCTGGAAACCTGGTTCCGATCCTCAACTACAGATTTTATTGTTAAGGCAAGATCAATGTAACGGTTATCCTTTCTACGATACCTAAGTTCTACCTTCTGTTCTTTTTTTGTGAGAACCGCTTCTTCAAACACCTGCATGGCAAACGACACATCATCTGGATGCAGCAAATCAAATGTACTCGTGCCTTCTACTTCCTCGACTTCATAACCTAATATGGAAGTATTGGAAGGTGTAGCATACTGAATTGTTCCTTTTGCATCCAGGACGCATCCAGCATCGCCAGCATGTTCAGGGAGGAATCTGGCTTCTACTTGTTTTTCTCGGCTCTTTTTGTCCAGAGCAAAACTAAGCAAGTCAGCGCATGTTGTTAGAAAATCTTTTTTATCGTTTGAAAATGAAATATATGAAGGAAGAACGCATATTAATTCACCAGCCAAATCCCCGTTTATATGCAGAGGGACGACATAAGAAGACTTAAGATCCGGGCCAGAAACATCATGATCTTGTTCAATAGCAGGAAATATATCGTTACTGGCTGAAAGAGGAGCCCTCCTCTCATGCTCTATCACATAAATAGAAGAACCTTCCAGACCTATATAGCTTTCAATAGAGCTTCGCACTGACGCTATAATGTCGGAAAGTGGTGCATTCTTTGCTATCATATGAATAATTGCTTTATAAGTTTCCTGGGGTGAAGAGACTTGATCGTTAAACCTTGGAAACTGAAACAACAAATGAGTCGAATCTAACAGGCTTACTTCTCCATTTAGACTTCGGTCTGCGAATAAAGCCTCTACCTCGAGAGATATTTGATTCCCAAAACTCTCTTTTTTATATAAGGTATCAAGGAACATTTTTATCCTTTTGACTTGTTTGTTAGGTATATAAGAAAAGATATTTCTTCCAAAATCCTCGGTCTGAAAAGCGTTTTTCCCTTTTTCGTTAACAAACTTTATGGCTCCCTCTAAAGTAGTGATAAAAAGAGGGATACTCACTTTATCATATAGTTCCTTCACGCACACCACTTATCTCCTCCTGAGGCAAAATGCCCCACTTAATCTAGACTAATGGAATTATACCAAACTTTATAGATATAAAATTTGTAATCTGGGTTTAATGTAAGGAGTATTTAAAGCGGAAAATAATGAGCCTCATACTTAATGATTTTCTTCCACGTACAATAAACCCAATTGTCATACCAGACAATTGGGTTTTAAAAATTCATTATGAAAATAATTGTGGGAATGTTTGCAGGAGAGTACGCACCCCTAAATAAGCAGTTAATACAACAATAATACCTCCAAAAACGGTCATCCAGACTGGATGCTTATAGCTCCCAACAATGGTTGAGCGGTGGGCTGCCAAAAGGATACACCCTAAGGTAAGGGGAAGGATTAATCCATTGAACGCCCCTGCCAGAACAAGAAGCATTACAGGCTGACCGATCATGGCAAAGACTCCTGTTGAAAATACAATAAAGCCCACAGTCCAATAGTTTTTATATTTTTCAATGCTCTCATGAAAAGTAGTTAAGAAGGAAACAGATGTATAAGCCGCTCCTATGACCGAGGTAATTCCGGCTGCAAACAGCACTAATCCAAATATACGGAAGCCGATTTCACCCGCTGCAATTTGGAAAACAGAAGCTGTTGGATTATCCTGATTTAAAGCAAATCCAGCAGACACAACTCCAAGAACTGCCAAAAATAGAATAGTTCTCATGATAGAAGCAACAATAATGCCGGAGATCGCCGTGTTTGTCACATACTTTAAATTTTCCTTGCCAGTGATCCCCGCATCTAATAACCTATGTCCTCCGGCAAACGTTATATATCCTCCTACTGTCCCACCCACGATGGTAACAATAGCAAGAAAGTCTACCTCCAGAGGGGCCACCGAACGTAAGGCCGCCTCCCCATATGGCGGGTTGCTCCCAAACATAATATAAGCAGTAAAAAGTATCATCAGTGCACCTAAATAACGTACAATTTGATCCATTGCCGCGTTTGCTTCTTTTAAGAGGAAAATAGCAATACATATCACACCGGTCATTATAGCTCCAACTCTTGTATCCAAACCAAGAAGAGCGTTCACTCCCAGCCCTCCCCCTGCTACATTTCCAATGTTAAAGGCAAGACCTCCCAAAACAATAAAAAATGCAACGACATAACCTAATCCAGGTAAGACAGCATTCGCAATTTCCTGCCCTCTCATTTTTGTGACAGCAATAATCCTCCATATATTCATTTGAGCGCCGATATCGAGGATAATAGACACTAAGATTACAAAAGCAAAACTTGCTAAAAGCTGTTCTGTAAACACAGCTGTTTGAGTTAAGAAGCCGGGTCCAATAGCAGAAGTAGCCATCAAAAATGCTGCCCCCGTTAAAGCCCTAATTCTTTCTTTTGGAGTTAATCCTTTCTCCGTAAGCGGAGTATTCGCCATTTTATTTCTCCTTCCTTACTACTATAATCGATTAAACGTATCCACCAAAAAACGTTTTTAAGTGGTTTAGACGAAAATAGAGTTGTTTTGTATACTAAGGGTAACAGCTTGCTTTTTCTTAGATTTAAGAAAACGCCCTCAAGCTAAAGAACTGAACCTAAATACATACCAAGCTTGGAGGAGTTATCATGCAAAATCAAAACAAAACTGTCACAAAGTCAATGGCACTGCTTACTCTCTTTCGGCAACATGAAGAATTAACGTTGCAGGAGATGGTAAAGCTTTCCGGTATTCCTAAAACCTCTGCCCACCGCATGGTCGGAGCCCTGCTAGAAATGGGCTTTCTACAAAAGGAAAAGGACGGAAGGTACTCTCTTGGCATGCTTTTTCTTGAGTTTGGCCAGCTTGTGTCCGAACGTCTGGATATACGTAAAGCGGCCTTACCTGTTATGCAAAAAGTCAATCGTGAAACCGGGGAAGCCATCAATCTGGTCGTAAAAGACCAGTTGGAAGCCATCTATGTAGAAAAACTTGAAGCAAGTCACCCTGTTCGCCTTTACACTAAGATTGGAAGACGATCTCCTCTGTATGCCGGAGCTTGCCCTAGAATCATCCTGGCCTATACAGAAGAAACTGAGCAACAAGCTTATATTGAGAAAGCAAATTTGATTCCTTTTGCCTCAGGAACGATCACCAGCAAAGAAAAATTGCTCCAATCATTGCACCGCTCTCGTATCGATGGCTATACTATTAGCTTCTCTGAGTTAGAAAACGATACCGTTTCAGTTGCGGCACCCATTTTTGACTACAAGAATTCAATAGTAGGTGGGGTAAGTATAGCTGGGCCTGAAACCCGTTTTCAAAAAGATCAATTCCCTTTTTATATAAACAAAGCAAAGGAAGCAGGGAACACTATTTCTAAAAACCTTGGTTGGCAGTCTTTTACTTTTTAACAGAGCTCCCTTGATCTAAGAAATGTTCCATGAAGCTTGTGTCAAAGGCACCGGTTTGAAATTGAGAATTTTCTATTATCTGTAAGTGTAAAGGAATGGTCGTTTGGATATTACCTATTTTCAAGTCTGTAAGCCCTCGCTTCATCCGGCTGATCGCTTCTTCTCTCGTTTTACCCCACACAATCAGCTTAGCAACCATTGAATCATAAAAAGGCGTGATCTCGTATCCCTTGTAGACAGCCGTATCTATCCTCATACCAAATCCTTGCGGAGGAGCAAATTCAGTGATCTCTCCAGGGGAAGGTCTGAAATTCTTTTCCGGATCTTCAGCATTGATTCTACATTCAATCGAATGTCCGTCTAGAATAACTTCTTCCTGGGTAAAAGAAAGGGGTTCACCTGCGGCCACAGAAATCTGCTCCTTCACAATATCTACCCTTGTAACCATCTCTGTTACAGGATGTTCAACCTGAATTCTTGTATTCATTTCCATAAAATAGAACCGATTATGCTTGTCTAACAGAAATTCCACAGTGCCTGCCCCGCAATAATTCACTGCTTTAGCAGCCTTAATAGATGCTTCCCCCATCTTTTCCCTTAGTTCAAGGTTCAAAGCCGGTGAAGGTGCCTCCTCAATAAGTTTTTGGTGGCGTCTTTGTATGGAGCAGTCTCTCTCACCCAAGTGAACGACATTTCCGTGCCGGTCAGCTAATAGCTGTACCTCAATGTGCCTTGGTTCTTCAATAAATTTTTCTACGTAGACTCCTCCATCACCAAATATAGATTTTGCTTCATTTTGTGCTTGCCGTACAGCTTTTTCGAGGCTTTCTTTATTATCTGCTTTTCGCATCCCTTTTCCCCCGCCGCCTGCACTTGCCTTGGCTATAACAGGGTAGCCGATTTTTTCAGCTATGGTTCGGACCTCTTCAAGCTCTTCGATCACCCCTTCTGTTCCTGGTACCGTAGGCACGCCTGCACTTTTCATTGTCTTTCTGGCTTCGGCTTTTTCGCCCATTTTGCGTATCGCTTCTGAGGAAGGTCCGATAAAGGTAAGGTTCACAGCTTCACATAGCTCTACGAACTTGGGCTGTTCTGACAGAAATCCATATCCCGGGTGAATAGCATCGGCATTGGATAATAATGCGGCACTTATGATATTTTCCATATGCAAATAACTTTCAGAAGCTTGTGCGGGTCCAATGCAATAGGCTTCATCTGCTGTTTTCACATGGAGTGCATCCTTATCTGTTTCAGAATAAACAGCTACACTCTGGATGTTCATTTCCTTGCAGGCCCTGATGATGCGAATTGCAATTTCTCCTCGATTAGCAACTAGTATTTTCTTAAACATATAATCCCCCTTTTTCTGCTTCTTAGTTACAGTGCTTGGACCTACTTCACCTTAAATAAAGGCTGGCCGTACTCTACAATGTCCCCATCACTTACAAGAACCTCTTCAATCTCGCCCTCTATCCCCGCTTCTACTTCATTAAATAGCTTCATCGCTTCTACAACGCAAACAACCGATTCTGGAGTAACTTGATCTCCACTGTTCACATAGGAAGCCGTGTCAGGGTCCGGTGAAGAATAAAATTTTCCTACCATAGGGGACACGATAGTTTTCTCTTTTACTGTTTCTTCAGTATTATCATTTTTAGTATTTTCCGGATCTTTAGAAGGGTGACTGCCTTGTTCTAATTCATTTTTTTCACTATTATTGTTTGACTCTTTTACAGTGACAGAATCCCGTTCCTTATTCCCTTTGTTTATGCTAAGTTTCACTTCACTATTTTCAAATTGAAAATTCTCTATTGGTGACTCTTCCAATTCTTTAATCATGGTTTTTAAATCTTCAACAGTAAACATTTTACATCTCTCCATATCAATTTAGTTATGAATTATCAAACTTAATGGTTAATCCAGTCTGTACTTCTTTCATATCCTGTTCTTTTTTGAGAAGAAGCTCTTCTGCTTCCTGGATAGTCACTTCTTCAAAATGAAGAGAATCCCCCGGTTTCAGCTGTGCTAGTCTTGGAATATCAGTCAGTATTACTTGTGCGATCCTTGGATACCCGCCTGTTGTCTGGCGATCAGCCATCAGGATCACTGGGTTGCCATCTGATGGCACCTGAACAGTCCCAAGAGCTACAGCTTCTGAAAGAATGTCTTTATTTTCATCTTTTTGTAAGAGCGGCCCCCTAAGCCTGTAACCCATTCGATCAGATTGAGGGTTGATTTTAAATTCTTTTTGAAAGAACTTTCTTTTAGCATTGTTGGTAAAAAGGTGAAAATGCGTACCCTTTATGACTCGAATAGGACCTTTTTCTTTTACCGGTATAAAAGGCTTTCTATTAATACTCCAGGTAGTGCTAATAAAGCGCTCACTCTGCCCTGATGCCAGGTAAGAAAAGACGCGGCCGTTCTTTTCATCTGTTTTCCCCGCCTTTAAAATGTCCCCTGCTTGCAAGGGTCGTCCATGAAAACCACCTATTTCAGCCCGTAAATATGTACTTTTACTATTCATAACCTCCGGAACGTTGATTCCTCCAGCACATGCTACGTATGCACGGCAACCCTCACTGCAGCTTCCCATCTTTACAACATTATTTTTCTTTACTAAAACAGGTTTTCCAAGGGGAAGAGACCTTCCCTCAATAGAAGGAGTGAAATTCCCACCAACTATGGCTATCACCGCGTCATTTTGGAACTCTAACACCGGTCCCTTCAACGTCATTTCTAATACTGCTTCATCTTCTCGATTACCCACAAGCATATTAGCGAGCCTAAGAGAATATGGATCCATTCCACCACTCACTATAAAACCTTGTCTTTGATAGCCATGTCTTCCAAGGTCCTGAACGGTTGTCAGGAGGCCCGGCTGAAGAATGTTAATACTCATTTTCCAACCTCCTCATAAACCTGATATTCTGCCTTTGATATAGGCTTAAAACGGACAATATCACCAGACTCTAATAAAGTAAGGGGATCACCTGCTGTATCAAACAACGATAAGGGTGTTCGGCCTATAATCTGCCACCCCCCCGGGGTTGATAAGGAATAGACGCCGGTTTGTGCACCTGCAATTCCTACCGATCCACTCGGCACACATGTCCGCGGATTGTCTAACCGGGGTGTGGAAATTTTCTCCGACATCCCACCTAAATATGGAAAGCCCGGGGCAAACCCAATCATATAAACTAAATAATTTTCACTGGAATGTATCTCTATGACTTCCTGAGGAGTAAGCCCATTATGAGTGGCCACATTTCCTAAATCCGGGCCAGTCTCCCCTCCATAATAAACAGGTATTTCAATTGTGCGTGGTTTATCCTCTGTCTCTTGATCAATAGCAGAGAGGAGCTTTTCTACCTTTTCTTTTACTAATTCAAATACAGGTTTATTACCTCGTGTTGTTTCAACCTGCATAGGGTTATAAAAAATAGTTACTCCTGTATAAGAAGGTATGTACTCTACCATTTCTGGCAGGGGCTGTTTTTCAAGTGAAAGAGATAATAGTCTTACCTTCTTGTGAATGGCTGGACAAAAAGAATCCCCAAAGGAGACAGTGACTGCCGTTTCATTTAGTGGATACACCTTTACTTCTGAACTTGATGAAGCTTGCATATATTTCCCCTCCTTTTCAGCTTTCTTAAATTCCGATTTACGGAACTTAAGATCCACAATACGGAACATATAAAAGTAATTATAATTGTGTGAAAATAAAATAACAAGTGCTGCCTTTAACAAACACATTCATAGCAATCTATTCCCCTTACAAAATAGTGATTTGAAGGAACTGCATTAATAACTGGTAAAAGAACCAGTCATCTTTATCCCTTAGCTCCCCTTCTGTGTTGCTCCATATGGAAATTTTTGCGAAGACACTCAAAATGTAATAAGAAATAAAAATAATGAAGTGAAAAAAAGCATATAAAAAAACCGCATGTAGAGATTGCACTGCGGTTTTTTAAACCCTCCTCCTATTTTTACTAAAATCCCTACATTCCAAGTAAATAAAAAGAAATCTATCGGACAAATTATTGTTAATATTACATATGCATAAAAAGCTCGGCAACTATAGACCGAGCTTACTATTATTGATTATTCAATACCGCATGATTCAGCTAAAATATCTACTACATGAACTCCTTGGACTTTCCCTTCTAAACCTGCCCTTTTGATTCCCAGCCTCATTTGCAACAAACAACCTGGGTTACTAGAGGCAATAGTAGTGGCTGTTGTTTCCTTCGCATATCCCATTTTTTTATCCAGTATTTTCATGGACTCCTCGTAATGTATAAGATTGTAAATTCCCCCAGAAGCACAGCACTCGTTACTTTTTTCCATCTCAATATATTCTGCTCCAGGAATCGAAGCTAATAATTCCTCAGGAGCCCCCGTCACTTTTTGGACATTCGTTAAGTGACAGGATGGCTGATAGGTGATTCTCCCTTTCCACTCCTTTTTAAAAGGAAGTGGGCCAAGCTCTACAAAAATCTCAGACACATCTTTTGATGCAGTGGAAAACCGTGAAGCCCTTTTCTTCCAATCAGGATCATCCTTTAATAAATGGTCATACTCCCGGAGGATAGCCCCACAGCCTCCCGCGTTATTAATAATATAATCAGCTTCTGTTTCTTCAAACGCTTTAATATTTTCTTTTGCAAGATCTTTAGAAATCGAACTGTAACCCTGGTGAGCGTGAAGCGCTCCACAGCAATTTTGCTTATTTGAAATATGAACCTCACAGCCAATGTGCCTTAATAATTCAATAGTTAAGCGGTTCGTTCTGTTTAAAACTGCCTCCGAAACGCAGCCGGTAAAAAAAGCAACTGTTGCTTTCTTTTCCATATAGGGTTCTAGTACCTTGCCTCTTTTCACCCTTTTTCCTGGCCCTTCCACTGAAGGCAATATTTTTTCAATTTCACCGATTGGTTCTGATATTTTTGAAAGTAGATTTGTCTTCCCAACAAGATTGCTTAGACCAGACCTTTGGTAAAGCCACGTTGCATTCCCCCCAGCCCGTATAAGTCCTGGCCGTGTAAATACCTGTCGCAGTAGAATTCCTTTCAAACCTTCTGCCTTTGTTGTTTGCTTTGTATCTTCTTCATACTCCTTAATCGTATCTTTGGCTGACTCAAGTATATGACCATAAGGTACGTTTACAGGGCAAGCTGTTTCACAGGCTCTGCAGCCAAGACATAAATCAATCGGTTCAGATAAATCTTGTGATAGATCAATCTTTCCCTCAGCCGCCATTTTCACCAGGTTAATTCTCCCTCGGGGAGATGCTGATTCTTTCCCCATGGACATGTAGGTAGGACAAGAAGGCAGGCAATAACCGCATTGAATACACTGGTTAGTCGCACGGTATGCTAAATCATAGAGCTGGTGTGAGTGTACCTTTTGTTCTTTTTCCCATTTCTTTGTTTCTTCCTGTGTTGCAGCCATTTATGTAAGCACCACCTTGATTTGTCCTTCTTTTGCAAACATTTTACCAGGATTTAAAACATTATTAGGATCCCATGCATGTTTAATAGATTTTAAGAGTGCAACCCCTTCTTTTCCGTATTCCCGTTCCAAATAAGGAGCTTTTAATGTTCCGATTCCATGTTCCCCTGACAAGGTTCCCCCTAGATCCAGTGCCGCCTGAAAGATATCACCCACAGCATCTTCTACCCGCTTCATCTCTTCTATGTTGGTTTTGTCTGTAATAATATTTGGGTGAAGGTTGCCATCTCCTGCATGTCCAAATACTACTAGATTTAAATGGTAGCGATCGCGAATGTCATTAAGCTTCTCCATCATTTCAGGAATTTTGCTTCGAGGAACTGTTGCATCTTCCGATATTTTAGTTGGACCGAGTTGAGTGATTGCCGGAGATACTTTTTTTCTCGCTGTCCATATATCGTTTCTTTCCTTTTCACTCTCCGCTACTTTAATTGTTAGTGCTCCAATTTCTTCACAGATTTCACGACTCTGCTCTATTTCCTCCTGAAGGGCCAGAGGATGTCCGTCAACTTCAAGTATCAACAAAGCTCCGGCGTTAACAGGAAGTCCGCTCGGTTCAAAATGTTCCACAGCGCGGATACAAGCATTGTCCATCAATTCCATTGCTGCGGGAAGAATTCCCTGAGAAAGAATTTTCGTAATAGCCCTCCCACAATCAACTGGATTGTGAAAGGTGGCCATCATTGTTTTTCTGTCTTTTGGTTTTGGAATCAGCCGGAGGGTTGCTTCTGTAACGATTCCAAGGAGGCCTTCGGAGCCGGTAATTAAGCGCGTTAGATCAAACCCTGTAACGTTCTTTACTGTTTTCCCTCCCACTCTGACAATTTCACCCGTAGGCGTGACCACTTCCATACCGATAACATATTCCTTTGTTGTTCCGTACTTTAGTCCTTTCGGACCGCTCGAATTTTCAAGTATGTTTCCCGCTATGGTAGAAACATGAGCACTGCTTGGGTCTGGCGGATAAAAAAGCCCGGCTTTCTCAGCTTCATTATGAATGTCAGAAGTAAGTACACCTGGAGATGTAATAGCAATCATATTTTCCTTATCAATAATCAGTTTGTCGCGCATCTGAGACATATCAAGAACCAAACCGCCTTCTACTGGCAGCGGCCCTCCACTTAAAGAGGTGGCAGATCCTCTTGGATAAAGAGGGAATACGTATTGATTGGCAAGCTTTACTATCTCGCTGATTTCCTGTGCACTTGACGGTTGGGCTACTCCTTCAGGTAGATATTCACCAAAAGAAGCATCAAAGCTATAACAGTAACGATCAGATAATTCAAAGTGCAGTTTATTTGTTGGTAAGATCTTTTTTAACTTATTTTTCACTTCTTCGTTCATTCAAAATACTCCTCTCTCACCACGTATACTTAATAGTAATAAAATTTTCTCACAAATAAAAAAATAAATCCCTATGAAGAAAAAAATCCCTCTTGAAAACTTTCAAGAGGAGTTCCATTCCGATTAGGAATGGAGATACATATTAATGGTTGTATCAATGAGAGAAGGAGCTCTGGCCAAATTGGTTACCTAAAAGCTGAATAGTGTAAAGCTCTTCTTCCTTGCTATACTTAGCTGCTGAGTTTATTTCCCTTACTATCTTACTATGCTTAGCGAGTGGGAAACGGCCTTAGTGTGAGGTAAACTTTTTACATTTCCCAGCCCTAACTATATTCAGTATGTTATTAAAGAAGGCATATTAATCAAATGATCAATACGCCTCAACGTTGTTTCTTCATAAGTGGCTCATTACTTCAAAAGCAACTTGATGTTAAGCATTGAAAATGCCTTTTTCACTCCTCCTCTTCATCTTAGCCCTATTACTTTTTATTTCGGTATAAATACATCGTCAGGGGAGCAAAGATCACAAGAAAAATAGCCGAGGCAAAAAACACCCATGCGATTGCTTCTCCAGTCACATTTCCGTGCATAAACCCTCGTACTGCATCTACAAGTAAGGAAATGGGGTTCACATCCACAAAGCTTTCAAGCCAGGAAGGTAACGTTTCCGGATCAACAAAGACATTACTTACAAACGTCAGTGGAAAAAGAAACATAAAACTAACCATCATGAGGGATTTTTCTGAACGCATGATGATACCCAGTGTCGTCCACACCCACGATAAACAGAAGCAGAAAATAAGGATCATGCCAACCGCTCCTAAAACTCCGATGAATCCACCTTCCGGCCGGAAGCCAAGAATAAAGCCAAGGCCTAACATAATGGCAGAAGCCCCAGAATACCGAATCATATCTACCAGAAGCGCGCCAACCAGCGCAGATGGCAACCAAATGGGCAGTGTCCTGAAACGGTCAAAAATACCTTTACGAATATCATTATTTAAATCGATACCTGTGTACATTGTAATTTGAGCTACCGTCATAACGAGAATACCTGGCAAGAGAAATTGGAGGTATTCACTGGTAGATCCAGCAATGGCTCCCCCAAATAGGTATGTAAACATAAGGAGAAAAATCACAGGAAATACTGTAACATCAAACAATTGCTCGGGCACATGCTTTATTCTTAGGAGGGCCCTTGATGAAAAGGTTAAAGAGGAAGAGAGTGCTGTAGGGCGTTCAGGCCGATTTCGCGAAGTAATGGCCTTTTGTAATTCTGCTTCTCTAATCTCATTTGGCTGGTTCATTTTCTTCCTCCTCTTTCACTTCCGCGTTTTCCCCTGTTAACGTAAGAAATACCTCATCGAGACTTGGTTTCCCTAATGAAAAGTCACTTACCTGGATGTTTTCATTCACTAACTCACCCAGGGATATGGCAACAAGTGATGCATCGCTCACCTGAGCAGACAAATTGCCCCCTTCAGAAGAAGAATGTATCGTAGTTTGAAGCTTATCTTGAAGAATTTCGATGGCTTTCTGCTTATCTTCCGATTGTTCAAGGTGAACATGAAGCGTTCCGGCTCCAACGGATGCTTTTAATTCACTGCTTGTGCCTTCTGCAATTATTTTCCCTTGATTGATCACGGCAATACGATCCGCCAGTTGGTCTGCTTCTTCTAAATACTGAGTGGTTAATAAAACAGTAGTACCTGCATTTACCAGGGTGCGGACGATTTCCCAAACCTGGTTACGACTTCTCGGATCAAGACCCGTAGTCGGCTCATCTAAAAATAAAAGATCCGGGGTAACAATGAGACTTGCTGCAATATCAATTCGCCGCCGCATTCCACCAGAATAATTTTTTACCTGCTTTTTCGCAGCGTCTTCAAGTCCAAAAGCGATAAGAAGTTCATTTGCTCGGGATTTTGCTTCCTTCCTCGAATAACCCGCAAGCTTAGAAAGGATAACGAGGTTTTCCACCCCGGTCAAGTCCTCGTCTATGGATGCATATTGTCCAGTTAAACTAATTCGCTCGCGTACCTTTGCTGCATCGGACACAACGTTATGCCCAAAAATGTGAGCTTCTCCTCCGTCAGGCTGCATTAACGTGGCAAGCATACGAATGGTTGTTGTCTTCCCTGCTCCGTTTGGTCCCAAAAACCCATAAACCATTCCTTTTGGAATAGCCAGATCCACTCCGTCCACAGCCCTTTGCTTGCCAAATACTTTTACAAGTCCTTTTGCCTCAACCGCAAAATCATTATTCACTATTCTCACCCCATTTGTTAGTAGTTCCTTAAAAACTACTCTGCACTGCTTACAACTATTTATCAATCCTCTGTTTAGTGGTTTATGATAATATTTCTCATTTATTACTTTGATCCATCAACAAAAAGTAAATTTTTTTGGAAAGCAGTCACTTTACTTTTTTTCTAACCGTTTTGTTTAAAGAATTAATATGAAGCTATCGCTTTTATTCTAGCTTAGTTTCTCTATTTTTCCGAGGGACCTTTTTTCAAGCTCCCTTCTCTGTTTTTTGAAAGAAACAAATACAACCTTGGTGAACAGTATGCTTGTTGATCGTTGCACAATAAATTTCCGCAAGACTCAAAACTATTATTTGTCAGCATATCTCTTCCTGCTCTTTCATAGTTATAAGCACAACTCTATCACTCACAGAAACAATCTCAAGTAGAGGAACAAATGATTTGGACCTTTTTCTTCGTCTGGTTATCCAGGCCAAACTTATTAGGGAGAGTGATCACATGATGTTATTGCATGCTATGAACTGGTCTATCTTTAAAGCGACTGGAACTGATTTATTGACCATGGGGGTCATTTTATTAACGATGATATCTTTAATTGCATACCAGATCTTTTTTAAAGATCCAAAAGAGGAATGAAAGTGTTACATAAGAGCGTATGTTCCTAAGAAAAGCCTTTGTTCTATGCATAAAGACAGAATGAAGTTTTTTTCCCATTGTGTTATCTGCACAGAAAAAGACAAAACATTCTCAATCCCTTGTCTGATGGAGGCATTTTCTATGTACAGATTTATGAATATAATTATTTATTACGTATGAGCCGCTTGACTGTTATTCCTGCTTCTCTTATAGGTTTTGTATAACGCCAGATCCGGCTTTCTTGTATATTCATATACTTATCCTTAAACAGTTCTTTTTGTTTCACTAACTCTTTCACTTCATCTTTTAGATTTTCATTTTCTTTATACAGCAGACTAATTTCATTTTTCATGTTTTTCATTTCATTTTCCAGTCTTTGTGTGGGTTTCAGCTCATTTTCTTTTTTGCTTACTTTCGTCGGTGTACTTGAGTAGGTAGAGAGAGTTTCTGACGAAGTAAACAACCCTGCGTGTAGTGGAAACACTTCTACTATGTCTTCAGTTTTCGACACTGGCATGGACTTAATTTTTTTTACTTGATTAGCATTGTTACTATCGCTGGCAGAATGAACGGTCCTTAGAAAAGTTGGATATTTGGAATCGATGATCGTCGGGCTGACAAAATCAACTTTGGAATGGACCCCGTTGTGATAAATTGTTGGTATCTCATTGCCTGTGTTCTTTGTAGCAGGATCGTATGTATTGATATAAGAAAGACCTAAAGCTATTTTAGGGGCATAATGCTTATGGATGGATATGTATTTTTGTAGTCGATCATCATACAACGCTGAAAAACCATTAGGAAATGTAACACAATATCCTTCAAACTGTGGATCAACGTATTGATTTAAACGTTCTATGAAATGAACAGATAAGCCATCATCATCATCTAAACGGGTCGTACTATATGTCAGGTCATGATTAAACCTTTTAAGCTCTTCTGTAAAACAGTCAAGGATAATATTATCAACAGTGTCATACGGAGGAAGAGAAATAACCTTAGCCCAGGGATATGGACGTAGTAAATCTTCTAATTTCTTAAGGTTTTTTTCTGGTAAAAGCTCAGAAGTCAAAACTAAGAGAGTAAAATTATCTGCTGTCGGTTCTATTGTTTGGTTAACCAATGATGGGAGAGTTACATTTTCAAACAGAAATTCATGTTGGGCTAAACGATTAGCATTAAAGAGTTGCTCTTTATAGTTATCGAACTCCTGCCTTCCGATTTGCCATTCTACCCCTTCTTTAGTTAATAAGCTGTATCGCATGATTACAAAATTATGTTTTTTCATAAAAATGCCTCCTTTTCCAATTCGTTTTACTAGTAAAGTGTCATCGAATACATAAAATTTATTATTGCATGACATTCTATTATAAATGATTCATAGAAAAAAGTACGCCCTATAAAACTGATTTCCAATAGAAAAGATGCCATAACCGCTTTGTTTTATTACCTGCCAGTTCTTAGGCTGCCAATTCCTCTATTAAAATAATGTGTAATTCTTCTACCTCAATTCCTGTGGCTGAATAAAAGCCTATATTAAAACTTCCGGATTTTTTTGTTTCTTTTATAATATCTTGTATAATTCTTATACCGTATTTCTCGATAAGATAATCAATCGCAAGAAAGCTTTGCCCATAAATATCTCCATTTTCTATTTTTTTCGCTTCGTCCCATGTTTTTTTATCCTTTATCTGACTAAAAGGAAGGATTTTCGTTTTCGATTCAACTTCACTATCATTTCCCACATATTCGCTTAACCCTTCTTCAAACCATATAGGAATCTCACTTTGGTCTATTCCTGCATCCTTGATTCTTTGTCTGAAGGCATAGTGAGTGTATTCATGCATAATAGTAGATTGGAGTTCAAATACAATCATTTTTTCTCCTGCAAGGATGGCTTCTTTATCATGCAGCAGGAATCCTATGAACTTTTCATCGTCTTTGTAGTACCCATCTGCATCTGTTACACCAGCCAGTTCTGTGAGTTCTTCTTGAGCACCTAATACTACAGCATCTACCTGTCTTTTATTATAGCTTCCTAGAAGTTGTTCATTTTTTCTCATCGCCTGTTTAAAGGCATCCTTAGTTAGAGAAAGGATTTCCTCCTCTTTTTGAGGATAATAAATGTGAACATGACCATACACTGCTTTTTCTCTCTTGTGCTTAATTTCCTTTTCTTTTTCACGATCAAAAGTTTCGGCAGTTGAGGACTGTAAAAATTCACGTTGAAACTGATCATTCTCTATGGGAAGCATCGCAAAAATGCCTCCTGCCATTATGGCTCCAGAGAGAATAATACTTGTTATCTTTACTTCTTTTCTCATAGGCTTTTCCCTCGTTATCAATTAAGTAGTAGGTAACCTTTCAACTATTATTTTTTGTAGCATGTATACCCTCAGTTTTAAATCAATAACTTGTTTCTATAGAATGATCCTTTTTTGCTATGTAAGTTCTCATACTTTATACCCTCATTTCTGCCTTCCCTATTAAAAGCCGACTATCTTTTCTAGTTTACTGAAAGCACTTAGTTTCGATAAGACGAGTAAAGAGCTGTCTTTATTAAGAAATTTCATTTTCTTTGTATATAGGGACAGAATTATATCAGATGACATAAAATCATGTCCTCTTTCCGACTACAAGTGCAAAAGAAGTCGAATGGCCCTTTTTCCCCTGTATTTCCCATGGTAGGATAAAACAAAAGAGGACGGAACAATTGACCGTCAGTACAAACCGTTACATGAAAGGGGAAAGATCTGATGAATCTACCGATTCCGATTCTTTGCAAAGGAGACCGTATAGTTTTCCATTCAGGAAACATCTATGAAATTGAGCTTTCAGCGGTCACCGGGTTATATCATTCCTCTTCTATTCGTCTGAATTGGATAAACAAACCACTAGTATATTTTCCTAAGGATGATGAGTTCCAGGGAAAACGATGGGAAAACCTCCGCCAGCTTCAATCATGGGCTGAAGAACATGCTGACTCTATTTCCAGCATTGAAAAAACAGAAAGAAGCCAGCCTATTCCTGCCTACGCAACCTTGTCTACTGAGGAAGCTCATCATGAGGCACTTCGAGAAGAAGTCGATAGATCAAGACTTCAAGCTTTCCTTACCCAATTCTCATAATCATATTGAAAACAACCCAGCCACTTGACTGGGTTGTTTATTGTTTTATTATTCTTCACTTTGCTTGTTTTTCTTTTTATTTTTCTGGGATTTATCTTCTTTGTCTTTAGAAGAGGACGTTGAGGATTTTTTCTTGCTGCTTTTCTTTCCTTTAGGTTTCTCCCCATTTTCCAAGATTTCTTCTACTTTTTCATTTTTAGTTTTTCCTTTAGACTTCTTGGAGCTCTTTTTCCCTTTTTCTTCTTCCTTATTATCTTTGTTTTTCTCCTGCTGGGATTCCTCAGACTCTCCTTCTTCCTCTTCATTGTCGCCGGTGTCCTCGTCTCCTTCGGACTCCTCAGACTCTTCTTCCTCTTCACTGTCATCGGTGTCCTCGGACTCGTTAGACTCCTCAGACTGTTCTTCAGCCTCTTCGCTGTCGTCGGTGTCCTTGGCCTCTTCAGCCCCCTCAGACTCTTCTTCTTCCTCTTCACTGTCGTCTGCGTCCTCGGACGCATCGGACTCCTCAGACTCTTCTTCCTCTTCACTGTCGTCGGTGTCCCCGTCACTTTCGGACTCCTCAGACTCTTCTTCGTCCTCTTCACTGTCGTCGGTGTCCCCGTCTCCTTCGGACTCCTCAGACTCTTCTTCCTCTTCACTGTCGTCGGTGTCCCCGTCACTTTCGGACTCCTCAGACTCTTCTTCTTCCTCTTCACTGTCGTCGGTGTCCCCGTCACTTTCGGACTCCTCAGACTCTTCTTCTTCCTCTTCACTGTCGTCGGTATCCCCGTCTCCTTCGGAATCCTCAGACTCTTCTTCCTCTTCACTGTCGCCGGTGTCCCCGTCACTTTCGGACTCCTCAGACTCTTCTTCTTCCTCTTCACTGTCGTCGGTGTCCCCGTCTCCTTCGGACTCCTCAGACTCTTCTTCCTCTTCACTGTCGTCGGTGTCCCCGTCACTTTCGGACTCCTCAAACTCTTCTTCGTCCTCTTCGTTGTCGTCTGCGTCCTCGTCTCCTTCGGACTCCTCAGACCCTTCTTCTTCCTCTTCACTGTCGCCGGTGTCCTCGTCTCCTTTGGACTCCTCAGACTCTTCTTTGGCCTCTTTGTTGCCGCCTGTGTTCTCACCCTCTTTGGACTTCTCAGACGGTTCTTCTTCTACATTTTCCTCTGAAGAACTTCTTTCCTCTTCCCTCTCTTCACCAGAATCCTTTTCTGAAGTGTCTTCAGAAACCAGTTCATTTTTCTTAGGCTTTGAAGCTTCATACCTATGCTTTTTTAGTGAATCCTTTTTTTTCTTTTTCGACTTCTTATTGTTGTCTTCTTTTTCCTCAGAGCCTGAACTTTCTTCAGAGGTTTCTTCTAAGAAAGCTATTTTTGTTACGAGATAAAGGTTAATGGCAGAAGTACTTCCTTCATGTATGAGCCACTGTTCATCCCTGTTTGTTATTTGATCCAAGAGTTCCTGTTGAGATTCTCCTTTTATTTTTAATGTCTTATAATTATCATTATCAAAATAAAACCTTACTTTAAACGTTTTCATTGTCTGACCTCCCTAATTAAATGTAAACTTTCTAGTCAATTACCTTCCCGCACCACGTTGTAAACCTCGAAGAATATTTTTTGAATATTCTACATTTCAGTAATTTCGAAGAGCATTCAGTTACATTTTAAGAAGAAAACAAAAAAACGCCCGCTTAAGGGCGTTTTCAAAAACGAACCACCTGTACTTACAGGAATGTCCACTCGCTTACTGTATCCAATTTTCTGTATAATCAACGGTTGAGTGCCCTCTTTCTATAATTAGGTTACGGTTTAACAAGACCCATATGCCTTTTGATTGCCCGCACATGTTCACTTTCTTCTCTATTCATAAGCACGAGTCCCAGATCTATTACTTTGCTTACTTGTTTCTTTTGGGACGTTCCTAATATGTACCGAGTCGAAGTTTCAAAATAGGACGCTAAAAATTCTATCTTATCCAGGCTTAAGGACCTCTCATTTTGCTCTACTTCCTGGTACTCCTCGGGGGTAAGACCCAATCCTTCAGCTACCTCTTTTTTCGTTAAGCCGTATTCAATCCGTAATTTCTGCAATCTTTCGCCATACATTTTTTATCCAGCCTCCTTTTTCGTCTATTTTACCTGAAAAAGGTAGAAAATTGTAGAAAAATTATAAATTTATCAAAAGAAATTATGAACAGGAGTAAAATGTTTACAAAACGGGTAACGGTAAATTAAGGAGGGAGTACCAATGAGTAAGCCATTGCGTTGCCGCTTAGGCTTTCACAAGTATGAATTTATAGAATGGAACGAATTTGTGACAAAACCAGACAACGATCCTGGTACGGTCGTCAATCAAAAAGAGAGCGGCAAGTATGAGTGTGAGCTTTGCGGGAAACGAAAGGATGTTCTTACTCCTGTAGGTAAACCAAAAGAAGAAAAAAGAAAAATTTAATACACGGATCGCTCTGTCCCTGATGTAAAAAAGGGACAGAGATGTTTTATCGCCAAGAAGTAAGGGATTTTACATTTCCTTCTTTAAATCCTGGTAAATATGGGTTTCTAGATTTCTGTCTTTTTGGTCATCGGCACAATCGTGACAATAATAGTGTTTTCTAGTTTGATAAAAATAAACAAGTTCCCCCTGTTCAAAATCCTTAAAACATGAGTAACAGTAAAAACTTTGTGCTTTTTTAAAGTTGGCCATTCTAAACACCTCTCTTCCATCCATCTCCATCTTGCTTAGTTTACATAACCTTGCAGCCATATAAAAAAGCCGAAAAGAAGAATACTTCTTTTCGGCTTTACGTCTAGCTTTTTGTCTAGCTCATTTCCGCCTGTTTTTATTCAAATGTACGGGATCTAAAATAAGGGTGACAATACTTCTATCGAGATTAAAATCCCAATCTACAAAGATATCTTTAAGCTTCGTATTTAAAAGCAGCTCGAAACGTCTTCCCTGATTTAGCTTTCTCTTTTCTAATTTCCGCTTGGCCACTTTTAAATTTTCTTCTTTTCCTAAGCTGATTAATTCTTTTTCTATAGGAACAAGTATCCCTTCCCTGACAATCATGAATGTTAGATCGTTTACTTTATTAGAGTGAATTTTTTCTGGTGCTTTTTGTGCTTCTATGCTTACAGAAATCATTTCCTGTTCAATTGCTTCTTTTTCTTTATACTCGCCTACAAGATAGGCATCTTCATCTTTTTCGGAAGTAATCCCCATAAAGATTCCGGTCTTATTGGCCAAATTCCAATCATAGTAAAATTCTTTTATTTCCAAGTCTGTGACTGCGTAAACATAGGTTTTAATTTCTGGAATTAATGTGGCCACCACCCGTTCTCTCAGGTGTTGAACAGACATTTCATCGTTTTCACCAAGCAATACTTTTTCCATAGGCCCTAAAAAATCTTCCACATAAATAGTGAAATAAGGATGGGAAAAAGTCACATAAATTGCCTTTGGACCTTTACCAAAATGATCACGGATTAATCTTCCTACGTAACTTGCAATTTTGTTTTCCTGCGACACGCCGGTTCACTCCATCTCACTTTTTGATAAAAGCATTTTTTCTTTTATCCTTTTAGTATGAGTTTTCACCGGCAAGCCATTCAGTAAACATGAATTCTAATATTGTATCACAATTAGACATCTTTACAAAGACCTTGAAAAAATTTCACACTATTCCACAAACTCGATCCTTCTATTTTGAGTAAGAATGTATGGGTCTTTATTGGGTATGCTAAAAAACGTTCAAGTTGGTAACTCTTCGGAATACTACTTCTATGTAAAAGAGGTGATTTCCTGCTATGCTTCTGGAACACGTCATAGTAAAATCCTTTGTTCTTTTTATTATTTTATATGTAATCGCCCGTATCCTTAATAAGAAGTTCATCGCTCAAATGACCTTCTTTGACTTTGTGGCCGCTATTACCATCGGGTCGATGGTTGCTACTGTCACATTTACGCAACAGATTCCACTACTAATCGGTATTGCCGGGGTTGTCCTTTTTTCTCTGTTGGCTCTTATTTCTGACATCCTTGCCATTAAGAGCTTTCATATGCGTACGGTAGATGACTTATTAGCGAACTTGCGTAAAAGAGGAGATTTTTATTTACATGAAATCGAGGGGGCGATGATGGAAACCGATGGGACAATAAGTGTCCTGAAAAAGCCTCAATCCCACTTCGTGAACCGGGAAGACATGAAAGTAACAAAATTGTCAAAGGGAATGCCGCAGACCTTTATTTTGAATGGCAAGCTTCTCCCCTACAGCTTAGAAGCAATGGGAAAAGATAAAAAGTGGGCCGATAATATATTAAAAGAGCATGGGATCAAAAACATGAGAGACGTGTTTGTGGCTCAAGTTGATTCTTCTGGCATGGTGTACATTGATACACGCGATGACTCTTTCACTCCTATTATTAAGCCCACTTAAAAAGGCCGCAGGGGCGGCCCTTATTCTTCATCATACCCAAGCACTGAATCGGTCTCGTTTGTGTCAAGATACCTTTCATATTTTTCATGCGCAGTGCCGACTCCGGTAAAACGTCCGTCAAGGCCTGCCTGCAAAAAACCTTCTACCTCTTCCACGTACCCTACGTTTTCATCAGATTCCACATACATTTCGTTATAACTCTTTGCCGTTTCATAAAAATCAGATGGCGATTCAGAAGAACCATATCGTTCTACTTCTTGCCAGGCATCTTCAGCATCAAAAAAGGTTTCACTTTCGTTTTCATCATATTCAAATTGCCCGAATGCAGGCTTTATTATATCTTCTTCTACAGGGCGTTCATTATTTGTATATATTTCATGAGGGGCATGCTTGATACAAGTAGTTGTCGTAGGAAGAGCTTCCAATCGTTCATCTGAAATAGGCCCTCCGCACACCTCACACCGTCCAAACGTATCTTCTTCTAATGCTTTTAAGGCCCTTTGAACATCCTTTAATTCTTGTTCAGCATGTTCATTTAATGCAATATCTTTTTCTCTTTCATATAATTCTGTTCCTAAATCTCCTGGATGATTATCATAACTAGACAATTCATCCATTGATTCATGGACAAGCTCCAATTCATTGCCAAAGTGGTACTTGTTTAATCTGGCCTTTAGCTCTTTTTCTTCTTCTTTCAATTCATAATAAATCTGCTGAAGCTTTTTTCTTTCCACTGTTTTCACCCCCTTGAATGATAAATTTCCCCTTTAAGTTATTGATTCACTTGCACGAGGAAAGTGACTGTCGTTTCTTATCATGTCTCAGTTACAGCATTTTACGACTTTTAATGATTTCCGGAGGGGATAAATCCTTCCAAGGAGGTTGTGAATATAAAATAAAAAGACCCTTACATTGTAAGGATCTATTGTTATATCACCGGCCAAATAAGCGTTGGAAAAAGGAAGGCTTTTTATCTGTTTCTTGTTCTTCGGACTTTTCATCTTCAATGAAGATTTCTTCATTATCAACAGCTATGTCACTCGCCAAAAGAAGACCGATATCAGTGTTGGAATCATGGTCTGTGACTCTTTGGGCATGAATTCCATTCTCACTGGCAAGCCTTGTATATTCACTCACAGCCTTGTGCCCAATCAAGCCATTGACAAGTAAATGAGCGTCCGGGTATTTCTTTATCATTTCTTCAACTTCTGGATACGTTCCTTTTTTCATTACCTGTTCTTTTGTTAAAGCAATAAGTACTCTTTCCCGGAATGTACCTAAAAATCTCCGTTGTTCGTCTGGATTTACTCTTCTGCTCCCATGAATACCTTCCTGGATATAATCATTTACATCCCGTGAACTCAATGAATATTCACTCCCTTTTATCCTGGTGTTATTTCCCTTTGCGCCACAATTCCCTGATCATTTTTCTAAGTTGATCCTGGTATTCAAGGGATAATATCTCAGCCCCTTCTTCAATTAGCCCAGCGTAATATTTCGACGGAGGTATATCTGTTTCAGCTTTATCTTTTATCGTATAGGTTTCAGCTTTTACCCATTCATTTGATTCGAGCCTTTTTACATGCACAGGTATACGATCGTATACGAGGGGGTATCCTTCTCTAATATCAAGCTCTTCAAACCCAGGCACTTCAAAAAGGGCGCCTTCTACGGTTTTTCCTTCTTCAAATATAATATCTGCCACTCCCCCTTCGCGTTTATGGGAAAAAGCGCGAAAGCCGAACGTATAATCATGGAGAAGCGCTGGTCCAAGACGTTTCCCATCTACCGTTCTTTTAATATCATTTACATTCATACAGGAGCCATACGCAAAATAATAAGGCACGTTGATACCACCTTTCCTATTATGCACCAAGGAGATTTGAAAACTTAATAAAAAACAGGAAAATTATAAGGATGGATAACAGCAAACTGAATTGAAACAGCTTATCTCCTGCTTCTTTATTTTCTTTGTTTTCCTTTTCTGCTGACAGTAATAACCTGATTTGTTTAGAAGTCAGTCCTAGAAAGGCACTGATAGCGACCCAGTTTACCAATACCACCACCGTCCATAAAGATAACCAGTTATCTGTAAGAATGATTCCGGTAATGAAAGCAATGATTATTCCGGCATGAGCCCCATGGATAATACCCCGGTAAATTTTAAAAAGGGGTAGTCTGTAGGATCCATCTACTCCCTTATACAAAAAAGGCAATGGTATGAGCAAGAAGAAGAAAATTGAAATCACCCAATGCAAAATATAGCTTGTTAAATACAACAACATAGACTTTTCCACCTCACTTCCTTTACCACTATAACAGATAAAAAAATCCTCATAAATATAATTCCATCTTTTTATTTTTCTGTGATAAAATAATGAAGGACCAATTAAGACAGAGGTGAAGAAAATGCCTACGGATCTATTCATGTGGTTCATCGTATTGTGGTCTATATTCTTGACGGTAATGATGTTTATCGGGGGATACTTTATGTTCAGAAAGTTTCTGAAACGTTTCCCTAAAGAAGATGGAAAATCAATCTTGGACTGGCAGGATTATTATATCGAGCAAACCCGCCATCTGTGGCCGGAAGATAAAAAAATGCTATTAGAAGAACTGGTCTCTCCCGTCCCTGAATTGTTTAGAGATGTAGCCAGGGAAAAAATTGCCGGGAAAATCGGTGAGCTTGCACTTAAAGAACAAGTTGACACCATTGATGAAGATTTAATTATTCGCGGCTACATTATAGCCACTCCTAAACGAGACCATAAATTTCTCCGTGCTAAGCTTAAAGAAAAGAAAGTGGATCTACAGCCCTACAGTCACCTGTTCTAGTTTCTGATAAAAAAAGATGCTGGGACAAAACTCAGCTAATCGAGTAGGAGGAGGTGACTAACCTCCGTCCTCTCACACCACCGTGCGTACGGTTCCGTATACGGCGGTTTCATAAAATTCTAACGTTAATTCAATGATTTCAAACCCATACGCTGCCAATAATGGTCATTGAGTGTGCGATGGAGAATAGGGCTGCTGGCTATACGCCAGTAGCCTTTTCTTGTGTTTCCCCATTCCAAGGCTTTCGCCTTTGTCACTCCCAGTGCCATCAGATTCTTCACCTTTGTTTTGGGCAGCTTCCATTCCTTCCATCGAATCATTCGGAGTCTTCTTCTCAACCATTCCATCAGTCTTTTGAAAATGGATGGCGTTTCTGCCAACTGAAAGTAGTTATACCATCCTGTAAGAAATGTATTGATTTTCTCAATTCGGTATTTCATATCGGTACTCCATTTTCGACTTGTCAGTTGACGCAGACGTTCCTTAGCCTTATGAACCGAATCATTATGGACACGCACTCTAGCCTTACCTTTCACCGAAGGTGTAAAGCTGAATCCGAGAAACTTACGTTTCCACGGGCGGCTCACCGCACTTTTCTCTCGGTTTACCTTGAGTTTTAACGTCTTTTCGATGAAAGTTGTCATATTCCTGAGGATTCGCTCGGCGGCTCGTTTAGAACCTGCATATATTTGGCAGTCATCGGCAAACCGAACGAAGCGAAGCCCTCTGGATTCCAATTCTTTATCCAGTTCATCGAGCACAATATTAGAAAGGAGTGGGCTTAATGGACTTCCCTGTGGTGTTCCTTTTCGGTTTGGGGTCGTGAGCCCACCTTCCATAATGCCTGCTTGGAGGTATTTTCGGATAAGACGAAGCACCCGGGGGTCTTTAATGCGGAAGCTTAGCGTTCGCATCAACCGGTCATGGTTAACCTGGTCGAAGAATTTCTCGAGGTCGATGTCTATCACCCAGGTGTACCCCTCATTGATATAGGCTTTCGCCTGTCTCACCGCATCATGTGCTCGCTTTCCTGGTCGGAACCCATAGCTTTGCGGAGAAAACTTAGGGTCATACATCGATTGAAGATAGAGGTTGAGCGCTTGTTGGATCGTACGATCCATCACCGTAGGGATACCTAACTTCCGTTTGCCTCCGTTCGTTTTCGGGATTTCGATTCGACGGACGGGAGACGGTTGGTACGTACCCTTCAGAAGTTGGTCGTGGATGGTGTCCCATTCTTCCGAAATCTGAGCTTTCAGTTCGGAAGTGGGAACTCCATCAACGCCGTGACTTCCTTTATTCTTTGTCACCTTGTAGTAGGCGGCATTCAGATTGTTTCGGTGTAGAATGTGTTCCAACATGTTGCTCACCCTCCACGTGACCATTTCGTTCTTTTGTGTGGCGACCATCCTCCACCCTACCTGCGCCCTCGAAGACTTCACTTCTCTTTCGTAGGTAGTTGGTCTATTCTGTGTCAGCGGATGACGCGTACGCCAGGGAAATGGTACTCATTTTATGATTCAGCCCTTCCCTTACCTTCCGGAAGGTAAGGTACTATGGCTTCGGCTGACTTCTGATGGTTCAGCGATTCTTTGAGAATCGGTTAC
>NZ_KZ454936.1:1806863-1807634 GCF_002797315.1 Bacillus sp. FJAT-44742
TAACCGGTCATGGTTAACCCGGTCGAAGAATTTCTCGAGGTCGATGTCTATCACCCAGGTGTACCCCTCATTGATATAGGCTTTCGCCTGTCTCACCGCATCATGTGCTCGCTTTCCTGGTCGGAACCCATAGCTTTGCGGAGAAAACTTAGGGTCATACATCGATTGAAGATAGAGGTTGAGCGCTTGTTGGATCGTACGATCCATCACCGTAGGGATACCTAACTTCCGTTTGCCTCCGTTCGTTTTCGGGATTTCGATTCGACGGACGGGAGACGGTTGGTACGTACCCTTCAGAAGTTGGTCGTGGATGGTGTCCCATTCTTCCGAAATCTGAGCTTTCAGTTCGGAAGTGGGGACTCCATCAACGCCGTGACTTCCTTTATTCTTTGTCACCTTGTAGTAGGCGGCATTCAGATTGTTTCGGTGTAGAATGTGTTCCAACATGTTGCTCACCCTCCACGTGACCATTTCGTTCTTTTGTGTGGCGACCATCCTCCACCCTACCTGCGCCCTCGAAGACTTCACTTCTCTTTCGTAGGTAGTTGGTCTATTCTGTGTCATCGGATGACGCGTACGCCAGGGAAATGGTACTCATTTTATGATTCAGCCCTTCCCTTACCTTCCGGAAGGTAAGGTACTATGGCTTCGGCTGACTTCTGATGGTTCAGCGATTCTTTGAGAATCGGTTACCGCATGTGTGCGGCGTTCCCATCAGACCTCCCCGGGTAAGGGCATAAACTTCCCTTCCATATCCCCGCCTCATTTACT